>JADJCX010000008.1 GCA_016703005.1 Flavobacteriales bacterium | reverse complement strand
GCAAGCCATGCTCATGAACCGGAACCGGAAGCCCTCCTCTGCACTCTCGCCAATACCCTGAGGTCCATCTTGTTCCTGACCACTTGCTGCACATGGTCAGCGGCGCAGGCAGGCTTGCCCGTGGACATGGTCATACAGCCTCGCTTCCTCCGGATCCGAGCAATTCGCGGATGTGGCCATCCATCAAGCGGATGGATCCGTGTATGGTGGGGATGCGAGAACACCGGGATACAAGTAGGCCCGCTGAATCTTTGGATCGCGATCAAGGTGTGCTGATCAGTTCGACCCGCTGGGCAACGTTCAATGGTATGTGCCCATCGGCGGTTCGACCAAGAAACAACGGAGAACGTCAGCATCGCCCCGAACGGCAACGTTTACATCACCGGCGGATTCAAGTCGTCAGGGAAATTTACGATGCCGGCGCTAACTGAGCGCTGCCACGTTGGTCTCCTTCAGTGGTTCCATCGACATCTACGTGGCCTGCCACAAACCTAACGGCCGCTGCTGTGGGTAAAGCATACGGTAACGGCAACGATGAGGCTTCCCTACGTGGCTGCGGATGCTAACGGTGTCAGCGTGCTGGCCGGGTATTCAGGGTCGTTCGTATGGTGGGGCGTCATCGTCATCCGCCCTGAATTCCGGGACCTACGACATGTTCCTGATGCACCTGGATCAGGCGGGCAACTTCCAATGGCTGCGCACCGGGGGCAGTGCACAGGACGATATCGGGGCTTCGCTGGCAACGAATGGTAGCGAGGTATTCGTCGGAGCGGGTAGCCGGCACAGCGAACCTCCGCTGAGTATTCCGCGAATACCGAGATCGGCCTATCGGCCGGCACATCCACCAAGGACCATCACATCTCGGCATTCACACTCACTGGCGGCTACTCATGGTCATCACGGATCAACGACCCGAACAGCGGCATAACCGGCTACCCGAATGTGGCGGTGGGTTGCGAAGGTGTTATCGCGTCCGGCGCGGTCGGCAGCGGTAGCACCTTCCGAACGGGGCAGTGGCGAGCGGTGGCGTTGGCGATGAGCACTTCTATGGAGCGACTGACCCGACAACGCTTTCGGCTGGGGCCACTGGGGAACGACCGCAACGAATGCGGATCACTTCAACCCACGCGATGTAACGATCGGTAAGGACGGATACACGTTTGCGGCACCTTCGGAACAGCATCGTACGGGGGGCAAACGAACACTTCACTGAGCGTAGCAGATGTTTTACTGAAGACGCTACGCCAGGACGCCACACTAAGGGCGATCGAGCCGATCCTGACCAGCGGGGACCAACACGCCGCAAGTGTGGCTGCAGATGGCATGGGTGGTGTTGCGATGGTGGGTTACTACTATACCGGCATCAACATCCCTCTGCATCCACTGGCAGCAGGAGGCGGAAAGAACGGCTTCGTAGCGTACACCCAGATCGGTGCGCGTGAAGCGGATTACAGGAACCCATCGCGCTTCCAAGCCCCGACCGCAGTGTGCAAAACCACTGGCATCATCGACCTCAACACATGGATGATACCGGCCACAAGCGGCAATGCCGTGGCGGTGATGGCATCTGCGTCGGTCAGCAATGCGGCCTCGAGCTTGGGCGCCGCGAACTCCACCAGCGCCACGCTCACCGGCGGCTCCGGATCCCTCACGGTGGACTCGGAGCAACTGTGCCGATGGGCGAAGCCGTGATGCTCCGGTGGAGGATGAACCCCTTGGCATCGTCCACACCCGTGCTTGCCTTCAAGCTCGGCCGATAACGCCGCGTGGACCCCATAACGTATCGTTAAGCACCACACGGACCGGCTACATCTACAGCGGGCGGTGCTTCCCGTGGCTGCACGCTACGTGCGGGTACAGGCAACAGCAGCGGGTGGCACGGCCGATATCGACGCCTTTGTATTCGCCTTCGGCACACAGGCCGGTGGCACCTGGACCGGTCCCGGGGTGACCGGCACTCAGTTCGATCCATCGTTGCAGAATGGCTCCGTCTCCATCACTTACACCTTCGGCACCGGCGCTTGCGGCGATGTGACGATCAAGAACGTAGGGATCGACGAGGCGCCAGTGGCCGGAACGATCACAGGTGGCGGCACTTTCTGCCCCGGAAGCAGTGTTACGTTGACCTTGGCCGGTTACGTGGGCGATGTCAATGGTGGTCCACTAGCCCGAACGGGTCCACATGGTCGGCCATTCAGTCTGGTGCCTCGAACACTTTTGCGCTGGCCAACATCAGCGGGACACAACATGTGCAGACCACCGTGACACGTGGAGTTTGCCCCACCGTGAACAGCCCAACGAGTTAGTGGCGATCGCCGCCGACAACACCCTGCCCACGGCGCTGTGCCAGACGGCGACGATCCAACTCTACAACGGAACAGCCAACCTGCTGCCTTGCGCATGTGGACGCCGGATCAACGGACAACTGCGGTATCGCCAGCATGACCGTAAGTCCGAATACGTTCAACGCCGTGGGTTCTTACCCGGTGACCTTGACGGTGACGGATGTTGTCGGGCAATCGGCCACATGCGCTGTGAACATTACGGTGATTCAACCGGTCTGCCCCACCACCTATTACTTGGACGGGGTAGGCGATCAGACCGATGTGCCGAACGGCAACATGAAACTCGTTGCTCCTACGGATCCAACGCTTGATGATTTCGACCCGACCCGGCACCCTGAGCCCGGACTCTTCATACAGCGAGGTGCTTCCGGTTTCATGGAAGGCAATCCGGAGCGTTTCCAGCTATGGCTCATCTCCCCTGTTCCGAACATCCTGAATGGTCCGGTACGTTTCAGGCTCTGGTCCGCAATGAAGGATTTCGATCTTGATGATGCCGGCACACTGACTGCGTATCTGCTCGAAACGAATCCGGCAGGTGGGGGAAGAGCGTTGCTGGCGACCACCACGATAAACCGATCCGATTGGGATGTGGGGAACACAGGAACCTGGATCGTTGACAACATCGACTTCGGAAACATCACCCACACCATACCCGGCACCAAGCGATTGGCAGTGATGATCACTGTGCCGAACGCATCGGCCGACGATATGTGGTTCGCCTACGACGCGACCCCTTACCCGTCAAGGCTGACGATCGGTGTCGACCAAGTACCGCAGATCGTCTGTCCGAGCAACATCTCCACCACCACCGAACCGGGTTTCTGCACCGCCGTGATCAACTACGCAGTGCCTGTCGGTACCGATGATTGTCCCGGAGCCATCACCTCGTTGTTCAGCGGTCTTGGCAGCGGTAGCAGTTTCCCAAAAGGTTCTTCCACGGTCACCTATCAGGTCACCGATATCGACAATAACACCACCACGTGCTCCTTCACCGTATCCGTACTGGACAATGAGGATCCCACCATTGTTTGCCCACCGGACATTTCGGTGAACAGCGACCCTGGACAATGCGGTGCGGTGGTCAACTACCCGGCCCCGGTCGGGTCGGATAATTGTGCAGGCGCGGTCACTACCCTCTTGGGCGGACTTCCTCCCGGCTCCATGTTCCCGGTGGGCAGCACAACGGTCAGCTATCGTGTAACGGACGGCACCGGCTCGCTGGCGCATCTGCTCGTTCGTGGTAACGGTCGTCGACAACGAAGCACCGGATGTGACCTGTCCTACGGATGTCACCTTGGTTCTCGGTCCTGGTCAGTGTGCGGCCATCTACAGTGTTCCGCCCGTTGCCGCATCGGACAACTGCGGAACGTCCCCTTCAACAGGAAACCTCACGCTGACGCCCGCGATCACGGCAACGGAAGTATTGGTGGATGGCGTTGTCACAACGGACGATGTCATATTCATTACACCCGGTGATCTGGTGTCGTTGCCGCCCGGCGTGCACGACTTCTCCGATACGATCAGCGACGGTACGAACGATGTGATATGCTCTTGGAGCGTTACGGTCGAAGACAACAGCACGCCTATTGTTACTTGCCCTGACACTGTACTGGTGGCCGGCAACTTGGATTGCACCTACCTGTTCCCGGATCTCACGATCGGCATTTCCGTTACGGACAATTGTCCGGTCGATACCATACAGAGTTACGTGGCTGGTGTGGACACGATCTACACCAGCCGCTACTGGCAGGTTCAGGTCATTGACCTCGTTGGTCACATCGGGTCATGCTCCAGCTACGTGCAGCTGATCGATACGTTGACCCCTGTTTTCCTCAATTGCCCAACGAACGATACGCTATCGCTACCCGGAGACGATTGCACGGTTGAGTATGCCTTTCCGATGCATCAACTCGGACGACGCCTGCGATGCGGATACCGAGAGCGGTTACCAGACTTTCCTGATGCGCCACGACAGCAGCATGGCTGAAACCGTGACCGGCTGGCCTTCGGTGTTCCTGGGAACCGGCACGCACCGCATTTGGGAGATACACACCGACGACGGCGGCAATGCTGCGACCTGCGTATGGGAAGTGACCGTGGAAGATCTGTCGGCACCCTACGTGGATTGCCCGCTGACCGATTCCCTGCCGCTCTATCTGGACGGCAACTGCGAATTGCTGTTCCCTGACCTGCGCGATTCCATCACCGTAAGTGATTGCAACGGATGGACGAACGACATGTTGCCGTTGCCGAACACGCTCTTCACCAGCGATACCCTGGTGTACATGACGATGTACATCTACGACAGCTTGGGAAACGGCCGCTGGAACAACCACAGTATTTGGATGACAATGCCGCACCGACCATTGCGTGCCCCGGGAATATTTCCGTGAATGCAACGGCGGGCACCTGCGGTGCGGTGGTGAACTACGTTGCTCCGATCGGAACGGACAATTGTTCCGGCTCCAGCACTTCCTTGATCGCGGGCTTCGCCAGTGGTTCCACCTTCCCGGTAGGAACGACCACTGTTACATACCGTGTCACCGCCGGCAATGGCGCATTCACGGACTGTTCGTTCATCGTTACTGTAACGGACAACATGTTGCCATCGATCACTTGCCCAGCGAACATCTCGGCGACGGCACCTCCCGGCGCATGTGGTGCGATCGTGACGTACACCGCACCCGTAGGCGCCGACAACTGCACGGGGTCGAATACTGCTTTGATCGCGGGCTTGGCCAGCGGTTCGAGTTTCCCGATCGGGCCAACGACGGTCACCTATCGCGTTACCGCTGCGAACGGTGTTCAGGTGGACTGCTCGTTCATCGTGAACGTGAGCGCGAGCGTGGTCGATCTGGCGTACGGAGTGACCTCAATATGCAGCGATGCGGCGCCCATTCTACCAACGATAGCCACTCCGCCCGGCGGAGTATTCAGTGATGCGAACCAGCCCGGCACCATCAACGCCGCAACCGGCGCGTTCGACCCATCCATCGCTACACCTGGCTTGCACACCCTTGGGTATGTCTTTGCTGGTGGATGTACCGGTCACGATTGGTTCACGGTGAACGTTATTGCCGCACCTATTGCGAGTATCAGTTACGCCGGTTCACCCTACTGCAGTAGCGACGCTATTGCACCCGTTTCGGTCACCGGGTCCCTTGGAGGCAGCTTCTCATGCGCGTCCATCGGGCTATCGCTGAACACCACCACTGGATCCATTGATCCCGGCAACAGCATGCCGGGCACGTATGTGGTTACGTACGCCATTCCCGCTGCAAATGGTTGCGCGGCCTTCAGTACGACCGCATCAATCACGATTGCGGCCCAACCAACAGCGACCTTCAGCTATGCCGGGAGCCCGTATTGCAATAACGAAGGGGTACAGAGTCCCGCCTTCGCCGGCACAACCGGTGGGGTGTTCGCTTCCGCACCGGCCGGACTTGCACTGGACGCATCAACAGGAGTGGTGGATCCGGGTTCATCTGCCGCACTGAGCACCGGGACCACATACACGGTCACCTACACGATCAACGCGACCGCTGCATGTCCACAACTCGTTGCATCAACCAACGTCACGGTCACTTCCGCACCATGGTCCGGTACCGGTGGAAGTCTCACCATTTGCAGCAATGCCGCACCCGCGCAATTGGTGGTGAACGGCACTCCGGCACTGGGCGGTACTTGGACGGACCCATCGAACGTCGTTCACGGAAATACCTATGATCCAACGATCGACGCGCCGGGCAACTACACGTACACAGTGGCCGGTGGTCCCGGTTGCAGCGATCACTCATCGGTGGTCCTTGTTACGGAAACCCCGATGCCGAATGCAAGCATCGTGTACGCTGGCTCACCGTATTGCGATGTTGGTACCGCCACAGTGACGATCACAGGAACGATGGGCGGTTCCTTCCCCCCGATCGCCGGGCTCGCCCTGAATACTTCAACCGGCGCGATCAACTTGAACACCAGCTCGCCCGGCACATACTCGGTGGTGTACTCGATACCGGCGTCGAACACTTGCCCAGCATTCACTGCCTCGGCACCGATCACGATCCATGCCCACGCGAACGCCGGAGCCGATTCGACGTTGTCGATCTGCAAGAGCCTCACATCGTTCGATCTGGCTACGCTATTGCGCGGTGCGCAGACCGGCGGTGTTTGGAAGAAAGGCACCAACATCGTGCTGGCGAGCAGCGTGGTGAACCCCAGCACGTACCCCGTCGGGACCACCACATATCGCTATGTGGTGAATGGCCAGGCGCCCTGTTTGCCTGATAGTGCCTTCTTCTATGTGACTTATGTAAGCCCCCCGACCACCGGCACACCACAGCCACAAACCATTTGCAGCGGAACAAGTGTGGTGCTGACCGACCTATTGAGCGGTGAAACGGCCGGTGGTACGTGGACCAACAGCACAAACCAAGTGGTAAGCGGTAGTGTGTCCCTGACTTCCACTGAGACTTACACGTACGTCGTTGATGGCACAGCGCCATGCGGTGATGCCACCGCGAATGTGACGGTAACGGTAACGCCGAGCAGCACCATCACCACCACGGAGACAGCCTGCGACAGCTACTTGTGGCCGATCAACAGCCAGACCTACACCACCAGCGGCACCTACACCGAGGTGATCGGCTGCACCACCTACGAGTTGGTGTTGACGATCAACATCAGCGGTACCAACTCGACGAGCATCACCGCCTGCGACAGCTACACCTGGCCCGTGAACAGCCAGACCTACACCACCAGCGGTACCTACACCGAGGTGATCGGTTGCACCACCCACGAGTTGGTGTTGACGATCAACACCAGTGGTACCAACTCGACGAGCATCACCGCCTGTGACAGCTACCTGTGGCCGATCAACAGCCAGACCTACACCACCAGCGGCACCTACACCGAGGTGATCGGCTGCACCACCTACGAGTTGGTGTTGACGATCAACATCAGCGGTACCAACTCGACGAGCATCACCGCCTGCGACAGCTACACCTGGCCCGTGAACAGCCAGACCTACACCACCAGCGGCACCTACACCGAGGTGATCGGTTGCACCACCCACGAGTTGGTGTTGACGATCAACACCAGTGGTACCAACTCGACGAGCATTACTGCCTGCGACAGCTACTTGTGGCCGGTGAACAGCCAGACCTACACCACCAGCGGTACTTACACCGAGATGATCGGCTGCACCACCCACGAGTTGGTGTTGACGATCAACACCAGCGGTACCAACTCGACGAGCATCACTGCCTGCGACAGCTACCTGTGGCCGGTGAACAGCCAGACCTACACCACCAGCGGTACTTACACCGAGATGATCGGCTGCACCACCCACGAGTTGATGCTGACGATCAACACCAGCGGTACCAACTCGACGAGCATCACCGCCTGCGACAGCTACTTGTGGCCGATCAACAGCCAGACCTACACCACCAGCGGCACCTACACCGAGGTGATCGGTTGCACCACCCACGAGTTGGTGCTGACGATAAACATCAGTGGTACCAACACCGCCACGGAGACAGCCTGCGACAGTTACCTGTGGCCGGTCAACAGCCAGACCTACACCACCAGCGGCACCTACACCGAGGTGATCGGTTGCACCACCCACGAGTTGGTGTTGACGATCAACACCAGTGGCACGAACTCGACGAGCATCACCGCCTGCGACAGCTACCTGTGGCCGGTCAACAACCAGACCTACACCAACAGCGGCACCTACACCGAGGTGATCGGTTGTACCACCCACGAGTTGGTGCTGACGATCAACACCAGTGGTACCAACTCGACGAGCATTACTGCCTGCGACAGCTACCTGTGGCCGGTGAACAACCAGACCTACACCACCAGCGGTACCTACACCGAGGTGATCGGTTGCACCACCCACGAGTTGGTGCTGACGATCAACACGAGTGGTACCAACTCGACGAGCATCACCGCCTGCGACAGCTACATGTGGCCGGTCAACAGCCAGACCTACACCACCAGCGGCACCTACACCGAGGTGGTCGGTTGCACCACCCACGAGTTGGTGCTGACGATCAACACCAGTGGTACAAACTCGACGAGCATCACCGCCTGCGACAGCTACTTCTGGCCGTCAACAGCCAGACCTACACCACGAGCGGTACCTACACCGAGGTGATCGGTTGCACCACCCACGAGTTGGTGCTGACGATCAACACCAGTGGTACGAACTCGACGAGCATCACCGCCTGCGACAGCTACTTGTGGCCGGTGAACAGCCAGACCTACACCACCAGCGGCACCTACACCGAGGTGATCGGTTGCACCACCCACGAGTTGGTGCTGACGATCGACACCAGCGGTACCAACTCGACGAGCATCACCGCCTGCGACAGCTACCTGTGGCCCGTAAACAGCCAGACCTACACCACCAGCGGCACCTACACCGAGGTGATCGGTTGCACCACCCACGAGTTGGTGTTGACGATCAACACCAGTGGTACCAACACCGCCACGGAGACAGCCTGCGACAGCTACCTGTGGCCGGTGAACAGCCAGACCTACACCACCAGCGGCACCTACACCGAGGTGATCGGTTGCACCACCCACGAGTTGGTGTTGACGATCAACACCAGTGGTACCAACTCGACGAGCATCACCGCCTGCGACAGCTACCTGTGGCCGGTCAACAACCAGACCTACACCACCAGCGGCACGTACACCGAGGTGATCGGTTGTACCACCCACGAGTTGGTGCTGACGATCAACACCAGTGGTACCAACCCTCGACGAGCATGCCGCTGCGACAGCTACCTGTGGCCGGTCAACAACCAGACCTACACCACCAGCGGCACCTACACCGAGGTGATCGGTTGCACCACCCACGAGTTGGTGTTGACGATCAACACCAGTGGTACCAACTCGACGAGCATCACCGCCTGTGACAGCTACCTGTGGCCGATCAACAGCCAGACCTACACCACCAGCGGCACCTACACCGAGGTGATCGGTTGCACCACCCACGAGTTGGTGCTGACGATCAACACCAGTGGTACGAACTCGACGAGCATCACCGCCTGCGACAGCTACTTGTGGCCGATCAACAGCCAGACCTACACCACCAGTGGCACCAACACCGAGGTGGTCGGCTGCACCACCCACGAGTTGGTGTTGACGATCAACACCAGTGGCACCAACTCGACGAGCAATACTGCCTGCGACAGCTACTTGTGGCCGGTGAACAGCCAGACCTACACCACCAGCGGCACCTACACCGAGGTGATCGGTTGTACCACCCACGAGTTGGTGTTGACGATATCGCAGTGGAACCAACTCGACGAGCTCACCGCCTGCGACACTCTGGGCCGGTGAACAGCCTGACCTACACCACCAGCGGCACCTACACCGAGGTGATTGGTTGCACCACCCACGAGTTGGTGCTGACGATCAACACCAGTGGACCGACACCGACGGCACCGCCTGCGACAGTGACCCTGGCCGCAACGGCCCGACCGGGCTGCCACCACCACGCACCACCGGTGATCGCCCCCACGAGTGGTTGACGATATCGCAGTTGAACGACGGCGACGCTTGTACTTCGGACACTTGCGTAAATGGTGTGCCTCTCCACACGTTCGTCGATGCCGACAACGATGGTGTTTGCGATGCGAACGACAACTGCCCGGGCTTCGATGACAACTTGGACACCGACACCGACGGCACCGCCGATTGCGACGATGGCTGTCCGAACGATCCGAACAAAGTCGCACCCGGTAACTGCGGTTGCGGAGTTGCGGAAGGCACCTGTCTCGACTGCGCCGGTATCGTGAACGGTACTGCGACCATGGATGCGTGCGGTATCTGCTCCGGTGGCACCACCGGTATCACGCCAAACAGCACCTGTCTCGACGGTGCCGGTATCGTGGACAGTACTGCGACCATGGATGCGTGCGGTATCTGCTCCGGTGGCACCACCGGTATCACGCCAAACAGCACCTGTCTCGACTGTGCCGGTATCGTGAACGGTACTGCGACCATGGATGCGTGCGGTATCTGCTCCGGTGGCACCACCGGTATCACGCCAAACAGCACTTGTCTCGACTGTGCCGGTATCGTGAACGGTACTGCGACCATGGATGCGTGCGGTATCTGCTCCGGTGGCACCACCGGTATCACGCCCAACAGCACCTGTCTCGACTGTGCCGGTATCGTGAACGGTACTGCGACCATGGATGCGTGCGGTATCTGCGCCGGTGGCACCACCGGTATCACGCCCAACAGCACCTGTCTCGACTGCGCCGGTATCGTGAACGGTACTGCGACCATGGATGCGTGCGGTATCTGCTCCGGTGGCACCACCGGTATCACGCCCAACAGCACCTGTCTCGACTGTGCCGGTATCGTGAACGGTACTGCGACCATGGATGCGTGCGGTATCTGCTCCGGTGGCACCACCGGTATCACGCCCAACAGCACCTGTCTCGACTGTGCCGGTATCGTGAACGGTACTGCGACCATGGATGCGTGCGGTATCTGCTCGGGGTGGCACCACCGGTATCACGCCCAACAGCACCTGTCTCGACTGCGCCGGTATCGTGAACGGTACTGCGACCATGGATGCGTGCGGTATCTGCTCCGGTGGCACCACCGGTATCCGAACGCCTTGCGACAGGCAACGCCACCTCGTCCAACGACTGCAGCCGGTGTCGTGAACGGCTCCCGACACCCTTGGTCGGGCGGACATCGCAGCCAGGTACCGCCTGCGATGACAACGACCCGCTCACCGGCAACGACACATGGGATGCGAACTGCACCTGCGTCGGTCTATTGATCGATTGCAACAACGTGGCCGGTGGTACTGACCTGCCGGGAACGCCTTGCGACGATGGCAACGCCAACTCGTCCAACGATACTTGGACAGCCGGCTGTCTGTGCGTCGGTGTCCTCCCCAACGACTGCCTTGGTATACCGGGCGGAACAGCGCAGCCAGGTACCGCCTGCGATGACAACGACCCGCTCACCGGCAACGACACATGGGATGCGAGTTGCGCCTGTGCTGGTCTGGTGATCGACTGCAATAGCGTGGCCGGTGGTACTGACTTGCCGGGAACGCCTTGCGACGATGGCAACGCCAACTCGTCCAACGATACTTGGACAGCCGGCTGTCTGTGCGTCGGTGTCCTCCCTAACGACTGCCTTGGTATACCGGGCGGATCAGCGCAACCAGGTACCGCCTGCGACGATAACGACCCACTCACCGGCAACGACATGTGGGACGCCAACTGCAGCTGTGCTGGTCTGGTGATCGACTGCAATAACGTGGCAGGTGGTACCGACCTACCCGGCAGCGCCTGCGACGATGGCGACCTGCTCACTGGCAACGACACTTGGGATGCTACATGCAACTGTGCCGGGACTCCCGTGAACCCATGCGATGCCCCTGTCATTACCACGTTCACATCAACCGGTCCGTTGTGCCTAGGCGAAAGTGTGCTGCTCGAAACAAGTGTCGTCGGAACGGCTCCTTTCGTATTCGATTGGAGCGGACCGGGATCAACTCTATCCGGAAGCGGCTCCAATGTGACCATACCGAACGCGCAATCGGGAACATACCAGGTGATCGTAACGAACGCATGCGGTGATGATACCGCCACCGTGGTCGTGGTCGTAAACCCACTACCCGATGCATCGTTCCTCTATAGTGAACCGATGTATTGCCAGAACAGCTTCGACCCATCGCCCACCATTTCAACCTTGGGTGGCGTTTTCAGCCCTTCCAATTCCGGTTTGATCATCAATGCCGCAAACGGCACCATTGATCTCGATGCTTCCACAACGGGTGTGTACATCATCACATATTCTCTCCAAGCGAATGGTTGTTCCGCTCTGCATACGGAACAGTTGACTATCGCTGCTCCGCCGATCGCGAACTGGAGCAGCCCCGGAAGTCTGTGCGACGGTATCGGCACCGTCAACCTGAACAACTATTTGGACACGGGCACTATTCCTGGCGGAACGTGGAGTGGTGCCGGGGTAAACGGCGACTACTTCGATCCCTCTGGCTTGGCCGGCATGATCGAGATCACCTACACTGCAACGGTGGGCGACTGTAGCGCCAATGGAGTTGGATACATAACCATTACACCAGCGCCAGTGGCCCTTGCCGGACCGGACGCGGAAGTCTGCGGGCTGCAACATCAAATGAACGCCACGCTGCAAACGGCCGTCGGATACTGGACGCCGCTGAACGGTGGTACTGTATCGGTATCGACCGACCCAACGACAATGGTTTCAGTAACCGCTGCAGGAGCGTACAGCTTCCTGTGGACCGTTGGCGATGGCCAGTGCTTCGATAATGACACTGTGCGCGTCACCTTCTCCGACCCTGCGATATCACCGGTGGTGGATGCGGGACCTGATCAGGAATTGAACGTTGTCGACCACACACTCCTCGATGGCAGCACCAACGGTACCCAGTGGTCATGGAGCCTGGCTTCAGGCGGTGGCAACATCACGGACAATGATGACCTGAACACCGAAGTGTACCTCCTCGGTGTCGGCTCGAATACGTTCATCCTCAGCGCGAGCAATGGACCATGCCCGAGCACCATGGATACGGTTGTGATCATCGTCAATGAACTCGCGATCCCGACGGGCTTCAGCCCCAACGGTGATGGGACCAACGATGTACTTGTGATACCCGGTATTGAGGAATACAAGGACAACAGCCTGATCGTGTTCGATCGATGGGGCCGCAAGGTGTACGAGCAGGAACGGTATGCGAACGATTGGGAAGGAAAGGCACTCCCGGACGACACCTACTTCATGGTGCTGAACATAGCCGAGGGCAGAACGTACAACGGGTACTTGATCATAAAGCGCTGAAGATGGTGAAGTGGACCCTGACGATCCTGTGCGCTGTTGTGTTGGCAACCGCCAATGCACAGCACACTCCCCTTACGAGCCAATACCTCTTCAACGGATTGCTCATCAATCCGGCCTATGCTGGCAGCCGCGATGCCTTGGCCGCGAACCTTACCTGGCGCAACCAGTGGGTAGGATTCGAAGGGGCACCCAAGACGCAGGTGCTCAGCGTGCATGCTCCGCTGAACCGCAGGAAGATGGGCCTCGGCGTCCTATTGTACAACGACCAGATCGGCGTAAGCCGCGAAACGGGTGTTTTCCTCAACTACGCCTATCGCATCAAGTTCAGGAAGGGCAAGCTGAGCTTCGGTTTAGGCGGAGGTATTACCCTGCTCAAAGCCCAATGGACGGATGTACGCACAACCCGATCGGACGACGCCTCTTTTGGTCAGGATACGCGCAGTTCACTGAAACCCAACTTCAGTGCGGGTGCCTTCTACTACAAGAAGAAGTTCTTCATGGGGGCAAGCGTACCCTTTTTCATCAGCCACCGTTACAACCCCGCTCGCAACTCCTATACAGTAAGCAACGACGTGCGCCAATACCAGCCCATGATCACCGGCGGCTATGTCTTCGACCTCAATAAGAAGATGAAGCTGAAGCCGAGCGCCATGCTGCGCTATCAAATGAGCGCTGCTGTGCAGGGCGACCTCAGCGTGAATCTCATTTTCAGCGACAAGGTGTGGCTAGGGGCCAGCTACCGTAGCGGAGATGCCGTTGTGGGTATGCTGGAAGTCCTTCCGAAGCCCCAACTGCGCTTCGGCTATTCCTACGACCTGGGGATCTCCGATATCACACCTTACCACAGTGGTACACATGAGGTAATGGTACAATACGAATTCGGCTACCGGATCAAGATCCGGGACCCACGATACTTCTGATCATCGCACCACCTTGTTGGTATGCAACACATGCGCCACCTCACCTTACCCATCTCCTTGATCGCGGCCCTTAGGCTGGCGGCCCAGGGTGAGGTGTACACAGTGCGCCCGTTGGACATCAAACCAGCGGGCATTGATTTCGCGCCCGTCATCGTTGACAGCAGCTTGGTCTTTTGCAGTCTTCGGGAGCGCGACCAGATCGTCGGTTATACGAGCGAGGAAACAGGGAATCCGTTGTGCGACATGTACAGGATGCGCATCCGCAGCGGTGTACCCGGCAAACCCTTTCCATATGGCGAGGCCATCAACACTGAGGTGAACGACGGCCCTGCGGCATTCATGGACAATGGCCGGACCATGTGCTTCACGCGCAATCTGAAACGTGCCAAGGACCTGTCCGGCGACGAAGGCGACGAAAACCTCGGGCTGTTCTTCAGCAGCCGCAAGGACGGCGGCTGGAGCAAGGCCAGACCGTTCGACTACAACGATCCCGGGTACAACGTCATGCATGCAACGTTCTCCGCTGATGGAACGCGGCTCCTTTTTGCAAGTGATATGCCCGGGGGCCAAGGAGGGACTGACCTATACATGTGCGAAATGGAAGCAGGCGACTGGGGCTTGCCAATGAACCTCGGCCCAGCGATCAATAGTGGGAACAATGAGCTCTTCCCCTTCCTCGAGGAAGACGGGGCGTTGTTCTTCGTTACCGACCGCGAGGGCGGTTCAGGTGGTTTGGATATTTGGTCGTGCAAACCGGATGACAATGCGTGGCAAGCACCAAGTGCCCTGCCCACGCCCATCAACTCCAGCGGCAATGACCTCGGTTTCACGTGCTACCCCGGTGGCCTTTCAGGGTACTTCAGCAGCAACCGCGATGGGGATGACCGGATCTACCGGTTCGATCGCAGCATCCCGCTCTTCAGGGATTGTACCCCGCAAGAGGACAACAACTACTGTTATGTGTTCCGCGAAGAGGGCAGTATGCGTATCGGAAAACAACCACTCCGCTACCAGTGGGACTTGGGCGATGGCACCAAGGTGGATGACCTGAAAGCGCGGCATTGCTACAAAGGCCCGGGCAAGTACAGCGTCACTCTCAACATTATCGATACGGTTACCAACGACGTGTACTTCCGCGAAGCGCACTATGATCTGGTGATCGATGATGTGCATCAGCCGTACATCACCATCGGCGATACCGCACGCACCGGGCGCGAAGTACACTTCGATGCCCGGCAGACCTATTTGCCTGAAATGCGCATCGCTGATTGGAAATGGGACTTCGGCGATGGCATCATGGGCGAGGGCCAAGCCGTACTGCACAGTTTCGACCAGCCTGGATCCTACACTGTTCGTCTCGACGTGCTTAGCCGACCGGACAATTCAGGCAGCGTCAGTAACCGTTGCATTACCCGGAACATCACTGTGATCGATCGCTTCAAGGACATGGCCGACGCCCCGGTGAATGTGGAGTACATGGCCGCGAATGGTGAATCCCGTGAATTCGCCTTCCAAGAACTGCCTACTGATGCATTCGACCTAACGGTGCGCGAAGGCCAGGACGTGCGGTTCAGTGTGGAATTGTTCCGCAGCCGGGAACGGCTCGACCTGGACGACCCGCGCTTCACCGAGATCCGCAAATTCTATCCGGTGATCGAGCGCTACGATCCGGCCACCAGCACCTACACGTACAGCGTTGGAGAGGCCAAGGATCTGGGCGAATTGTACGAGGTATTCAACAAGGTGAAGGAACTGAAGTACATGGATGCCATGGTGATGGCGGTGGAAATGGAGAAGGTGCTCGACATGAGCCAACTGGCGGGCATGGATGCCGAGGATCTGAACAACAGCGTATTGCGCGTCAGCACGGTGCTCTTCGCAACCGGGAAGCACACATTCGATCCGTCTTCGAGGAGCAACTCGCATCTGTGCTGAAGCTGGTGCGGAAGCACTCCCAATTGAAACTGGTGATCGAAGCACACACCGATGATGTTGGCAAGGACGATTTCAATTTGAACCTCTCCCAGCGTCGGGCGCAGTCAATTACCGATTGGTTCCTCGCTCGTGGTATCGATGCCGATCGCTTGGTCGCTGTAGGACATGGTGAGAACAAGCCGCTGGCCAGCAACAGCGACGAAATGCATCGCAGCCTCAACCGCCGCGTGGAATTCCGTCTTGCGCTCGACAGTGCTGCCCAGGCGATGGGCAAGTAGCGAGCGTCGGCGGAATACCTTCATCTGGGCCGGGCCCATGCCTTAACCATCCGCTCGGAACAACGAATACGGGTGCTCTACACGTCTGGGCCTTGGATAACTTCACCGGCCCAT
Source organism: Flavobacteriales bacterium (assembly GCA_016703005.1). GTDB lineage: Bacteria > Bacteroidota > Bacteroidia > Flavobacteriales_F > PHOS-HE28 > PHOS-HE28. The sequence goes on along the minus strand of JADJCX010000008.1, from coordinate 164,812 downwards.
GCTCCTCGGCGTTCGATACCCCCCGCGTTCGGTCTTTTCAGCCCTTGTCATCCTGGGCGCGCTTACCGGATATGCGCAAGAAGCCACGACACTCCGCTACAATGAGAACAAGGGGCAGTGGCCGGCCGCTGTGACTTTCCGAGCCGAAGCACCCGGGGCGACAGTTTGGTGCGAACGCGGCGGTATGGTGATCGATCTATATGATGCTGAAGCCGTGCACCGTTTGCACGGGGCGCATGCTGGTCACGTGGACGACAATGCGAGTCCCGTTATCCGCCATCACGCCGTGCGGCTGAAGTTCATGGGTACGGATGGGGCGAAGAGCGTCGAAGGCAAAGGCCTGAGAAGCGGTCACACCTCCTACTTCTTGGGCAACGATAAGAGCAGATGGGCCAGTGGCGTCCGTGGTTTCACCGGTGTGCTGATGAAGGATGTTTGGCCGGGCATCGATGTGGACGTGAAAAGCGATGCCCATGGATTGAAGTACGACTTCATCGTGGCAGCAGGCGCAGATGCATCGCGCATTGCCTTCACCTATGAAGGTGCTGATGGTCTTGAACTACGGGGAGCCAACCTGATCGTGAAGACCTCGCTGGGAGAGTTGGTGGAAGCGATACCGGCGGCTTGGCAGTGGATCGGCAGCGGCTCGGTGATCGCGCAACCTTATGTGCGTTGTGCCTACCGCTTGGAGAATAACATCGTCAGCATCAGCACGGGGGAATACTACAAGGATGAGATCCTTGTCATTGACCCAACCCTCTCCTTTTCCACGTACAGCGGAAGTTTCAGCGACAACTTCGGATACACTGCGACCTACGACGACGATGGATTCCTTTATAGTGGAAGCTCTTCCTTCGGCAGTGGATATCCTACCACTGTCGGGGCCTATCAGACCACATGGATGGGCGGTGATGGGCAAGGGGCCATCCCGGGGACCGATATCGCCATAACGAAGTACGATACCACAGGGACCTTCATCGTGTGGAGCACGATGATCGGCGGGCAGGGCGATGATCTTCCGCATAGTTTGATCGTTAACGACAACGATGAGGTTTTCATTCTGGGCACCACCGGTTCACCTGACTTTCCAACGACCGCCGGCTCCTATGACCTGACGTTCAATGGAGGCAGTGTTTTTTCGCCGCAGGGCATAGGTGTCAGCTATCCGCTTGGCAGCGACATGGTGGTCGTCCGCTTGAGCAATAATGGTCAGACGCTGTTGGCCAGCACTCATTTGGGTGGCACCGGCAACGATGGGCACAACACCAGCCCCGACCTGAAGATGAACTACGCGGATGAGATGCGCGGCGAGGTGTTGTTGGACGACAACGACAACGTCTACATCATCAGTTGCACGGAAAGCTCCGACTTCCCGGTAACCGCAAATGCCGCGCAACAATCCTTCAATGGCGGCACCCACGATGGCGTTGTCGTGAAAATGGACGCATCGCTGACGACATTGCTGTTCAGCACCTACTTCGGCGGTGGTGCTGCGGATGCCTGTTTCGGCGGCGAACTGGATGAAAATGGCGATCTCTTCATCTGCGGTGGCACCGCCAGCGCGGACCTACCGTCGACCAGCACCGCCTACCAACAGGGTCTGCAAGGTGGCCAAAGTGATGCGTTCGTTGCCCACATCACTGGTAACGGCTCTTCGATCGATGCCTGTAGCTACTACGGCAGTAGCGCTTATGACCAGAGCTACTTTGTTGACCTGGATCAGGACGGAAACGTTTTCCTCTTCGGGCAAACTCTGGCACCGGGCAATCAGTTGATCTTCAACGCGCCATACAATGTGCCCGATGCCGGCCAGTTCATTGCCAAACTCGATAACGACCTCACCACACTGCTGATCGGCTCGCGATTCGGCGTTGGCGATGGCACGTTGGATATCAGTCCCACGGCTTTCCTTGTGGATTACTGCAACAAACTGTATGTCAGCGGCTGGGGAAGCAACATCGGTATCGGACTCCCCTTGGGAGTTGCAGGGATGGCCGTTACGCCCAACGGTTACCAGACCACAACCGATGGGCACGATTTCTACTTGGCCGTGTTCGAAGTGGACATGAGCAATCTCTTCTATGGCACCTTCTTCGGCGGCGGCATCAGCCACGAGCATGTTGATGGAGGAACAAGCCGGTTCGATCGGCGAGGACGCGTGTACCAGAGCGTTTGCGCCGGTTGCGGTGGCAACAGCGACTTCCCCATTGAGCCGAACCCCGGTGCGGTGAGCGCCATCAACAACAGTTCCAATTGCAACAACGGGGTCTTCAAGTTCGACTTCGATTTTCCGATCGTGGTTGCCGATTTCGATGTCCAGTTGGCCTGCATGCCCACACCCATCATTTTCGATAACAACAGCTACGGCGCGGCGGGCTACCTCTGGTTGTTCGGGGACAACAACACTAGCAGCCTTGCTTCACCCACGCACGTTTATGCTTCACCAGGTGTTTACGACGTAACGCTGATCGCCTTCAACCCCAGCGCCTGCAACGAAGCGGACACTGTAGTGCATCAGGTCGTCGTATTGGGCAATTCCAGTTACGACCTTCAGGATACCAGCGTGTGTCTGGGCGGACAAGTGCAGATCGGTCTCTTGCCGATCGCGGACCCCACGATAACGTACATCTGGAGCCCGCCCACATACTTGAGCAGCACCGTTGTCGCGAATCCGGTGAGCACGCCACAATCCACGACCACCTACACTCTGATCATCAGCAACGGTATCTGCACCGATACCGTGCAGCAGACCGTTGCCGTCGACAATGCATTGGTTGATGCTGGCCCTGATACGGTGATCTGCGGACCCAACAGCAGTTTGATCCTGTCAGCCACAGCCAGCGGAAGTGTTGACAGTTATCAATGGAGCAGCAACGCGAACTTCACGGATTGGCTCAACAACAACCCCGCGGATCCAAGTGTTTCTGTCAGCGTTACGCAAACCAGCACGTTTTGGGTAATGGCCGTTGCAGGTGGATGCATCGGCATGGACAGTGTGACCATTACCGTTGAGATGAGTGATCCGGAATTGACCGGCGATACGCTTATCTGCGCTGATGAGACCGCTTCCCTGCAACTCACCGGGGTACCCATCGGTTCAACCATCGTATGGGGTCCAGCGAACGAGGTGGACGCGGGCCAAGGCACGACAAACGCCCAGACCAGTCCTGCTGAAACAACAACCTTCACGTGCAGCGTTACCACACCAGCTGGTTGTCTGTGGAACGGTACCATTGACGTGATCGTAAGTGAAGTGAACGGCAGCGGGGTGAATGCATCGGTCGATCAACCCATTGTCCTTCTCGGAACTACGGACCAACTCAACGCTACCCCGACCACAGGGGTCAACTATTCATGGTTGCCGGTTGGACAAGTCAGTGACCCCAACATTGCGAACCCAACGGCAACGATCACCCAAACAACCACCTTCTATGTTACGGTGAGCGATGGCATTTGCACCAAGGGAGATAGCGTTACCGTAACCGTGTACGAGCTGAACTGCGGCATTCCGGACATCTATGTTCCCAACGCGTTCACCCCGAATGCGGATGGCAACAACGATGTGCTCTTCGTCCGTGGCCGCTTCATCACCAGCCTTGAGTTCAAGATCTTCGATCGCTGGGGCGAACTGGTGTTCAGCACCACGGATCAATCCAAAGGCTGGGATGCCACGTTCAAGGACAAGCCCGTTGATCCCGCGGTCTTCGTTTACTGGTTGAAGGTGCGTTGCGCTGACGGTCAGGAGCACTTCGAGAAAGGGAACGTAACGGTGATACGATGAGAGCGATGGGTGGCGAGCAGCGAATGGCGAGCGACGAGTGCCGCATCACCGTTGTTGGTCTGTGCTTGCTGCTCACGGCTTCACTGCAGGCCCAGGACATCCACTTCAGCCAGTTCTTCCGCACGCCGATGGCCACCGCCCCGGCGAACATCGGGCAGTTCGATGGTGCTTACCGCGTCAGCGGCGTATTCCGCCAACAGTGGCGCAGTGTCACGAAACCGTACCGCACGTTCGGGATCGGTGGCGATGCCAAAAACGTGAAAAAGGTTGATGGTCTCGGCCTAGGCGCATGGCTCTTCAATGATCGCGCCGGGGACTCGCGTATGAACTTGTTCCGCTTCAACGTGGGTGGCAGTTACACCCGCTTCATTGATGCGGCCAAGCAGCACTCGGTAACGGGTGGCTTGCAAACCGGGTTCACCTCCATCAGCATCGATTACAGCGACCTGAACTTCGATGCGCAGTACAATGGATTCTACTACGACCCCGCGCTCAGTAACAACGAAGGCTTCAGCCGTGATGGGCTAACGCATTTCGACCTGCACACCGGGCTTGGTTACCACTACGTGCTCGACAAACGCAAGCGAATGGATGCAGGCATGTCGTTCTACAACCTCACCACACCAACGATCGGATTCATGGGAGGCCCGGGTAGCCCTTTGGATGTTCGCATTGCCCTGAATGCGGTAGGTCAGCATCCAATAGCTGACAAGATCGATGTGCTCCCCATGCTGCAATGGAACGGACAAGGCAAGTTCCGCGAGTTCATCTTGGGTGGTTCCGTGCGTTTCATCCAGACGGAAGTCATGGGCATGCGACGCGCGGTGCATGTGGGCGGCTACTGGCGCTGGGCCGACGCCGGCTACCTCTTCGCCGGTGTTGAGTACGACGATTGGGACATCGGCATCAGCTACGACTTCAACGTGAGTGAACTGGTGCCCGCAAGCCGCAATCGGGGGGGAATTGAACTGACCGCGATCTACATCATGGGTCGATCCTTCGACCTTCCGCGCTATAAAGCATGCCCGGAACAGATCTGAACATGGTGCGCTCGTTCCTCTTGTCGGCTGCCCTGTCGATCGGACACTTGGCCGCAGCGCAAAACGCTGCTCAATGGATCCAATGGGGTGATATGGCCATGGCGCGCGGCGATCATTACGGCGCATCGCGTTTCTACGGAAGTGCGCTCGAATCCGATGGTGGCAAAATGGAAGCGCAGTGGAAGATGGCGGAGGCATGCAGGCTTTGTCACCGTTATCCCGAAGCCGAGGAGAACTACGCCAAGGTTGTGCAGAAGGACCGCACGCGCATGCACCCGGAAGCGCAATTGCACTTGGCCGAGATGCAGATGTGCAACTCCAACTACAAAGGCGCTGAAGAGAGTTGGAAGAAGGTGAAGCAAAAGGAGAAGGACAAGAAGGGCTTCACCTACTTGCGTGCTGAACAAGGCATCGCCGGCTGTGCCTTGGCCCAGGCGCTGAAGGACAGCACAACCACGTTCCTAGTGGTGAACATCGGAGAACCCGTGAACAGTTACGACAGCGATTTCGGTGCGCGCTTCGGGCCCGACAGCGCCCTTTGGTTCAGCAGCCTCCGTGGTGATGTGAACGATGACGGCGAAGTGCAGGACACCGCCGCATACCACGTCGGGGTTTATTCGGCGCAGAAAGCAGGAGCCGCTTGGAACCCGCCGATGAAGGAACAGGCACAGCCGGATGCCATGGGAATGGAGCACGCGAATCTCGTGTGGGCACCCGACGGTGAGCGCATGCTCTTCACGCAGTTGAACAGCACCAGCCCGCGTTCCATAGCAGTGCGAAGGATCAATGGCCCGGTCGAAAGGGTGAACGGGCTGGGCGAGGAAGGCAACACCACGCAACCTTGGATCGCCCGCATCGACGATCGCGAAGTGTTGCTCTTTGCCAGTGATAGAACCGGTGGACGTGGCGGCATGGATATCTGGCTCGCGGATCTGAACGGCAATGCGACGACCAACGTGCGCAACGCGGGCCCGTTGGTGAATACGCCCGGCAACGAGACCTGCCCGGCCTTCGATGAGAACGACGGCACACTTTGGTTCAGCAGCGATTTCCACGCAGGGCTTGGTGGGTACGACATCTTCCGCAGTGCATGGAAAAATGGCTTGTTCAATGCCGCGGCAAACGCGAGTATACCCATCAACTCACCGGCGAACGACCTCTACCCCGTCTTCAACGACAAAACCGGTGAAGGCTGGCTCACCAGTAATCGCATCGGGTCGTTGGCCAAGAAAGGCGAAACCTGCTGCAACGATCTGTACCGGTGGAAGCTGCCGCGCATTCAACTGCCTCCACCGGATACAACTGCGATAGACAGTGTTGCACTCGTTCCTATCCGCCGTTTGATCGAGTACCTGCCATTGAAGCTCTACTTCCACAACGACGAACCCGACCCCCGGAGTTGGAGCACCACCACCGAGCATCAGTACGATAGCACATGGTTCCGCTATAAGGCTCTGGTGCCGACCTACGAGCGTGAGTACGCTGGTATGCTCGATGGTGACGCACGCACGGAGGCAATTACATCGGTAGGCGATTTTTTCGGGAACGAAGCGCAAGCAGGGTACGATAAGCTGATGACCTTTCTGGTGGGTCTTCAGGAAACCCTTGACCAAGGGCGCCGTGTGAATCTGGTCGTGCGCGGCTTTGCAAGTCCGTTGGCCAAGAGCGACTACAACGTGAACCTTTCACTGCGACGGATCCAAAGTCTGGTGAACGTGATGCGGGTGTGGAACAACGGCAGCCTTGTCCCCTATCTCGATGACCGCGCGCCGAACAGTGGGAGTTTGACGCTCGAGCGCGCCCCATTCGGTGAGGAGCAGGCGAAGAGCGGCGTGAGCGATCAACTGAAGGACCTGCGCAAGAGCGTGTACGATCCGGACGCAGCGCGCGAGCGTCGCATAGAGATCGAACGTATTGAGGTCGCGAGCACCAGCGGCGAAGCGTTGGTGATGGAGCAACAAGTGAAGCGCGTGGGCAAACTTGTTGAAGGTGTACCCGTTGAGTTCGTGTTCGACGTAAAGAACAACGGCACCAAACCCCTGCGCATCACGGAAGTGAAAGCCGATTGCGGATGTACCACGGCACATGCACCGCCGGACCCGATCGAACCCGGCCGTACGGTGAAGATCCCCGTACAATTCAGTGGACGAGCACCGCAAGGCGATTTCCGACGGACCGTGCGACTGCTAACGGACGGTGAACCCACGGAGATCGAACTCATCTTGAGCGGGATTATCGTTCCAGCGGAGTAGCAGCGACTATGTTCGCGTCATGCGGCTTCTATTGCTCAGCAATTCCACCATGCCCGGTGAACCATTCTTCACTTGGCCACGGCAACTCGTCAAAGACTTCCTTCCAGCACAGCGCCAACGTATCGCATTCGTGCCCTTTGCTGCTGTCTCGTTCAGCATGGATGAGTATGCCGACACCATCACGAAGGTGTTCGATGAGCTGGGCCACGAACTGATCAGCCTACATCGCGAGAGCAACCCTGTCGCGGCGTTGGATGGTGCTGCGGCGGTCGCGGTGGGCGGTGGTAACTCGTTCCAACTTTTGAAGCTTCTCTACAAGCACGACCTCGTTCGCGCGATCAGACATCGGGTAAAGGACGGCCTGCCCTACCTCGGTTGGAGCGCCGGTAGCAACGTGGCCTGCCCCACCATCATGACCACCAACGACATGCCCATCTGTGAGCCACCGAGTTTACGCGCCATGAATTTGGTGCCTGGCGGATCAATCCGCATTACACCGACCAACGCATTGCCGGGCATGGTGGCGAAAGCCGCGATCGACGTATTGCGGAATATCTCGAACTGAACCGCGAGTCGGTGGTGGCAGGACTTGCGCGAAGGCGCTGCGTTGCGTATTGAGGGAAATGGAGTGAGCATTCATGGAACTGGCATGCGGGTTTTCCGCCGCACCAAAATGCCCGTGGATGTCGGCGGTGATCGTACCCTTCGGCTCGACCTGGGGGATGTGGACAACGCTTGATACGTCGGTGGAAGACGCGCATTGACGCCGGTTATGTTTGCGTCCATCACAATGGACTTTTCAGGCGAGAAACTGGACAAGCTTCTGGACAAGTTGGGCTTCAACCTCGTGTTGCTGGCCAAAGTGCTCATCATCGTATTCGCGGCGTTCCTATTGGAGCGGTTCGTAAGGCTCTTACTGAGGCGAGCATACAAGCGCGGGGAGCAGGGTCAGGAAGATGCTACGCGTTATCGTTTTCTGAGGAATGCCACACGGTTCATTGTAGGCTTGTTGGCGGCGGGGGCCATCATTTACAGCATACCATCATTCAAGCACATTGCTGTCACGCTCTTCGCTGGCGCTGGCATTCTGGTCGCCATTATCGGATTGGCCGCGCAGGATGCGTTCAGTAACATCATCAGCGGTGTGTTCATCGTCGCATTCAAGCCGTTCCGTGTGGGCGACCAAGTATCCGTTGCGGGACACAGCGGGGTTGTTGAGGACATCACATTGCGCCATACGGTGATCCGTACGTTGGAGAACCGACGCGTGATCATCCCCAACAGCAAGATCAGCGATGAAACGATCGTGAACAGCACCATCGGCGATGAGGCCATTTTCCAGTTCGTTGTCGTACAGGTGGGGTATGAATGTGATCTCGACAAAGCCATTGCCGTGTTGCAGGAAGAAGGCGCCGCGCACCCGGACTTTCGCGACCGGCGCACGGCCGAAGAAGTGGAGAAGGGCTTGCCAGCTATTCCCGTGCGTGTCATTGAACTCGGGGAAAATGGCGTTACACTGCGCGCCGGGGTTTGGGCGGACGATGCCGGCGCAGCGCGCCTGATGCAGTTCGATATGCTGAAGAACGTTAAGCAGCGCTTCGATCGTGAGGGTATCACCATCCCTACCCGCAGCGGTGATCACGTCAAAGGGAACAACCCGGCACCATGAAGAAGGTAAAAAGCCGTAGTGGAAAGGCCGGACTTCCCCCGGGATCGTTGGTGGGGGTCGGTGATATCGGCAAGGGCGTTTCCAAGATCACCCTCTTCACCTTCAACAACGATGTATACGAAGAGAAGCAACTTATCACTATCGGTGATCTGCAGTTGCCGATCCCACCACACGCATCAGTTGGTTGGACATTGATGGTTTGGATGACGACAAAGTGGTGACCCAAACAGGTGAACGATTCAACCTGCACCCCCTGCTATTGGAGGATGTATTGAACACGGACCACCGCCCCAAAGTGGAAGAATATCAGGACACGCTTTTCGTTGTGGTGAAAATGCTGAGCCTCGATGAAGAGACCGGCGGTATCCAGAACGAGCAGGTGAGTTTTGTGCTTGGCAAAGGCTACCTGTTGAGTTTCCAGGACAAGCCCGGTGATATCCTCGACCCTATCCGTGACCGCATTCGCCACAAACTCGGGCGCGTGCGCAAGAGCGGTGCTGATTACCTGTTGTATGCGCTGCTGGACGTCATCGTGGACAATTACTTCCTATCGTCGAGGAACTGGGCAAGCGCATTGAGGCCTTGGAACGGAAAGTGACGGTGCGCCCAACGAGCGACGACCTGCATACCATGCAAGAACTGCGCGGCATGCTGATCACCGTGAGCCGATATGTGGCGCCTACGCGCGAACTCGCCGGCCGCCTCAACACCATCCAAAGCGAACTGTTCGACAAGAGCACACGCCGTTACATCAACGACCTGCAAGACCACACCGTGTACATCAGCGAAACGATCGGCACGCTGCGCGATATGTTGGCCAGTTTGGAGAACACCTACCATGCCTTGCTGAACCTACGCAGCGGCCAAGTGGTGAAGGTGCTCACCATCATCAGCAGCATCTTCATTCCCCTCACATTCATCGTGGGCGTTTATGGAATGAACTTGACAACATGCCTGAATTGCGCTGGCACTATGGCTACTACGTCGTGATGGCGTTCATGGCTGTCGTGGTGGTCGGCATGCTCATCTGGTTCAGGGTGAAGAAGTGGCTGTGATGAAAGCGTGACTTCCACCGCCGAACGAATTTCACCCCGCAAGGCCCACGGATCTTCCACGCATCTACTTTTGGAGCGTTCAGCGCACTTATGACAAAGCGAAGCACCGGTATCTGCGACCTAACTTGGTCAGCCTTGCTTCCGTGCGCGCACTACCACGGCTTCCGCTGATGTTCGCGACCGTGGCACCCGGAACCATTGACGGCCATGTGGCCTGTTCCGCTCAGGTGCACGCCTTGTCCCACCTCTTTCCGCCCGTCGGGGATCGCATTGTGATCCCTGCGCCCATGCTTGGGAATTCTCCCATCAAGCCTCACGTGCATGCACTGCACGCTTCACTTCACAGCGCGGCCAAGAGCGCTCTTGCCCCAATCGTCAAGTAAATGAAGACCCATTACGTCGACCTGATCGAGCAGACCTTCGACTTCCCCAAGGACGAATTCAATTTCCAGGACGGTAAACTCACTTGGAACGAATTGCCGTTGACGGAACTCATTGAGAAGCACGGGACACCGCTGCGCATCAGTTACCTGCCCAAGATCGGCGAGAAGATCGACCAGGCCAGGGAACACTTCCGCAAGGCGTTCAAGGAACACAAGTACATCGGGACATACACGTACTTCTACTGCACGAAGAGCAACCACTTCAACTACATCATTGACAAGGTGCTGGAGAAAGGTGTGAGCCTTGAGACAAGCAGCGCCTACGACATTGAGATCGTGGAACTGATGATCGAACGGGGCAAATTGCCCAAGGACGCTACGATCCTGTGCAACGGCTACAAGGACGACCGCTACATCCGCAACATCGCTCGGCTGGCCAACAGCGGTTTCAAAGTGGTCCCCATCATCGACAACATGGGCGAACTCAACCGGCTCGATGAAGCGATCAATGTGCAGTGCGACATCGGTATCCGCATCGCGGCGGAGGAAGCACCCAAGTTCGAATTCTACACCAGCCGACTGGGCATCGGCTACAAGGACATCATCCCTTTCTACATGCGCAATGTGAGCAAGCAGCGCAAATTCAAGCTGAAGCTCATGCACTTCTTCATCAATACCGGCATCAGCGACACGGCCTACTACTGGAACGAATTGGGCAAGTGCGTGAACGTGTACTGCGACCTGAAGAAATTGTGCCCCACGCTGGACACGCTTGATATCGGTGGCGGCATGCCCATCAAGAACAGTCTCAACTTCAGCTTCGATGCCGATTACATGATCGGCGAGATCGTTGGGCGCATCAAGGACATCTGCGACGAGAACAAAGTCCAAGAGCCCAACATCTACAGCGAGTTCGGCAGCTTCACCGTGAGCGATTGCGGAGCCACCTTCTTCAGCATCATCGATCAGAAGAAACAGAATGAGAAAGAGCGTTGGAACATGATCGACGGCAGCTTCATGACCACGCTACCGGACACATGGGCCATCAATAAGCGCTTCATCATGCTGCCCATCAACAACTGGGAGGATGAGTATGAACGGGTCTTCCTCGGTGGTATGACCTGCGACAGCGACGATTACTACAACAGCGAGCAGCACGTGAACGCCATCTACCTGCCCAAGTTCCGAGAGGGCCGCAAACAGCATATCGGCTTCTTCAATACCGGGGCTTACCAAGACTCGCTCGGGGGCTTCGGCGGTATCCAGCATTGCCTGATCCCGAAACCGAAGCACGTGCTTCTGGACCGCGCAGCCGACGGAAGTCTCGTGGATTGGGTCTTCGCTGAAGAACAAAGCAGTGAACGTATGATGGAACTACTGGGCTACCTGCCACAAGGAGAGTTGGTAAGGAAGTGAACCGACTACTCGTGTGTTGAATATCTTACCGTGGATGCCATACGGCCACGGCGCCATTCGAACATCTCACTTGCGCATCACACCACGCGTCTATATTTCGCCCCGTAACAACCCGAATGAGCAACGCACGTCCGATATCGTCCTTCATCGAGAAGCACTACTTGCACTTCAACGCAGCTGCTTTGGTGGATGCCGCGAAAGGCTATAAGGCACATAAAGCCGCAGGCAAGAAAATGATGGTGACGCTGGCCGGCGCCATGAGCACGGCCGAGTTGGGCAAGATCCTGGCGGAGATGATCCGCAAAGGACAAGTGGACATCATCAGTTGCACCGGGGCCAACCTTGAGGAGGATGTGATGAACTTGGTGGCCCACGATCACTACGAACGGGTACCGAATTACCGTGACCTGACACCGCAACAGGAGCGTGACCTCTTGGACCGCGGCATGAACCGCGTGACGGATACATGTATCCCCGAGCACGAAGCATTCCGTCGTTTGGAAAAGCATGTGGTGGATCTGTGGAAGTCGGACGACAAGAGCGGTAACCGACGGTTCCCGCATCAGTACTTCTATGACATGATCAATAGCGGTGTGCTGAAGCAGTACTACCAGATCGATCCGAAGGACAGTTGGATGGTGGCCGCTGCGGAACGCAACCTGCCAATTATCTGACCGGTCTGGGAATACAGCACATTGGGCAACAACTTCGCAGGCCACTGCATCGTTGACCATTGCAAGCCTAGCATGATGAAGAGCGGCATCGAATACATGATGTTCCTGGCCGATTGGTACACTCAGAATTGTGGCGAACACGGTATCGGCTTTTCCAGATCGGCGGTGGTATCGCGGGCGATTTCCCCATTTGCGTGGTGCCTATGCTGCACCAGGACCTTCAGCGGGACAATATTCCCTTCTGGAGCTACTTCTGCCAGATCAGCGACAGCACCACGAGCTATGGCAGCTACAGCGGTGCTGTGCCCAATGAGAAGATCACATGGGGCAAACTTGATATCGATACACCGAAGTACATCATCGAAAGCGATGCTACTATTGTCGCGCCTCTCATCTTCGCCTACATCTTGGACATGTAAGCCTCACCCGCTCCCATGCAACGACTCATACGCTCATTCAACACCCTTACCGATGGCCTGAAGGAAACGCTTCAAGAGCAGTATCCTGATGGCATCGACAGCAGCCACATCAAATCGATCCCCACCGCGAAGGGCGACCTGTTGCGCGTGATCGAGCTGCGAACACCCGAGGCCCTGTACCTCATCAAGATCAATCCGGAAAGCCGCGAGGAGATCGAGCAGTTCCTTGATCAAGAGGATGGCCCGAGCCCTGCCGCCGGCGATGATGACGATGCACCGGAGGGCCTTGAAGGTGCCGATAGTGCGGATGATGAGGAAGCTGGTGATGACGACAAACCCGACGCGGATGATGACGCCGATGACGATGCGGATGCCGCTGCGGATGCCGCGTGAAGATGCGGACGATGACGAGGATTGACCCCGTGAACGGATAGTGGAACGCCGCCCTTAACGGGCGGCGTTTTTTTTTCAGTACATACACCATAAGCTGTTCGTGAAGTCTGGATCCTTTTATCCGTTCAACTCCTGCGACCTCGTTACTTTTCCGTCATGCTCCAAGGAAAATTCCATATCGCCTTTGCCACCACCGATCTGAAACGCATCAAAGCGTTCTATGGTGGATTGCTTGGTTGTCCCGAAGGCCGTAGTTCCACGCACTGGGTGGACTACAACTTCTTCGGCCATCAGTTGACCATACAAGAGGTTGCGCGCTTGGAACGCGTGAAACGTGTCTACAACCCAAAGAGCCATGTACCCAGTGAGCATTGGGGCATCGTGCTCGATATGGACGACTGGAAGAAATTGCGCGATCGCTTCAAGAAGGTCGGCGTCACCTTCTTCATTGAACCCTATACGGTGATGAAGGGCGATGTTGGAGAGCAGATGAGTCTCTTCATTGAAGACCCGGATGGCCATGCCATCGAGTTCAAGGCGATGGCGGAGAAGGGGAACTTGTTCAAGAAGGGATAGCCCGCATTGAAAAGCAGAACGGCGGCCAATGGCCGCCGTTCAAATGATTTCCTGTTGCATTCAGTAAGTCCGCTCGGCGATCAACTCGCCTTCAGCGTTCAATTGCTCGGCATAGGCCAACGTGCCATCGGTAAAATGCAAGCGGCCAGTGGTCGCATTCGCAGTGTTGCGCACGATCCAGTTACCCTGACGCTTGCCATTGTCAAAGAGTGCTTCGCACAACACGGTACCGTTCTCAGCGTACTGCTTCCAAGCACCATCGCGCAGCCCGTCACGGAACCCACCCATTTCCTTCACACGACCGCTCTCGTAGTAGGTAACAAAGCGCACCAGATCACCTTCCACATACTGTGTGTTGCGCAGTTTGCCATTGGGATAGCGCTCCTGCACCAAACCTTCTTGGCCTTGCAGGCCTATGGCAAAGAAGAGCACGACGATGGCGGACAACGTTCTCATGAATGCGCGTGTTTTGTCCATTCAACGCAGCCAAGGTAATGATCGTTTCAACTGGATCTTACATTAACTTAACATTGAATTTGAGCATCGAACTGCTGCTCATAAACCGATCCATTGACCGGGACCGGTTCAGAACGCCAGTCTCCCCTGCCCCTCCAACGCGGTACGCAGACGGATCACCTCGGTACGCAGGTCCATCACATTGCGTGACAGGTCGTCGCGGGTCAGGTTGGGTTCCGGCAAGTCGTGGCTGATGAAGTGCACGAACTTCCAGATCTCCAGGATCTCACCGACCGGCACTTCGTAGGGTTCGTACAAGGGGTTGGTGCTGCATAGCAGGAACGACCCTTTCTCCTTGATCTGGTTGTACACGACTTTGAAAACGATACCCTCCGCGCGCGTAACAATGATGTACGGTTGGCCATCTCGGATCATCTCCCAGTTCTGGATGTACTCACCGGTCACCCAACTGCCGTGGGCCACGGGCGGCATACTGTCACCATTGATCGGGAAGGTGCGGTACTTCTTCTGCTTGCTCAGGAAGGGCATGCGGAAGGTGGGCAGCACACTGATGTAGTCGGGATCGGCATAGCCGGTGGCATAGCCGGCGCGCGCCTGCTCATGAACCAGTTCGATGTTCTCGTCGTTATCGCCGCCCACGGTGGTAGCCAGCACACGCAGGCGCATGCCGTTCACGTCCACATCACCACCACGTTCCAGGATACCGAGCTGCTGCTCACCATAGCGCGACAGGTCCTCACGCAGTAGCCGATCGATGCTGACACGGAAGTAGCTACTGATTCGCATGAGCAGATCGAAAGGCGGCTCGGCGGTGCCGTTCTCGTAGCCGCTCCAACTGGAACGCTTCACATCCATGGCAATAGCCACTTCCTCCTGACTTCGCCCACGACGTTTGCGCAACAGCTTCAGGTTGTTGCCAAATGGCAGCACGGTTGGAATGGGCATGGGTGCCGATGCGGGTACGGAGAGGGTGCGTGCGGTGCTCATGGTTCGTTCACTTGGCTTGGCCGATGGATATTATTGCCATATAAGATGGCATTTCATTGACCAATTATCCGGCGGTCAAACGTAATGACTATTTTATCATCCACAACATGACGCATAATCCGTCATTCCGGACTTGTCCATGGGCCGCACCGTCCTCCACCTCGATCTCGACAGCTTCTTCGTAAGCGTGGAGTGCCTTCACGATAAGAGCCTTCTCGGGAAGCCTGTCCTTATTGGCGCCGATAGTGACCGTGGCGTGGTGGCCAGTTGCAGCTATGAGGCGCGGAAGGTGGGTATTCGCAGTGCCATGCCCATGCGTATGGCGAAACAACTCTGTCCGGAGGCGATCATCCTGCGCGGCAACAGCGGCGAGTACATGGACAAGAGCGACGAGGTCACGGAGATCATTCGCGAAAAGGTGCCCTTGTTCGAGAAGACCAGCGTGGACGAGTTCTATGTGGACTTCACCGGAACGGAGAAGTTCTTCGGTGCGATGATGCTGGCGACCGAACTGCGACAACGCATCACTGCGAAGACCGGTTTGCCGAACAGCTTCGGGCTTTCGATCAACAAGACGGTGAGCAAGGTGGCCACCAACACCGCCAAGCCCAATGGACAGAAGCAAGTGGAGCGCGGCACGGAGAAACCTTTCCTCGCTCCAATGCCCATCGAGGCCATTCCAGGGGTCGGCGATAAGACGGCCCACCTTCTGCGCAGCATGGGGGTGATGAAGATCCACACCATGCAGGAGCTACCCATCGATCTGATGCAACGGCTGCTTGGTGAACATGGACCCGTGCTTTGGCGCAAGGCCAACGGCATCGACGACAGTCCGGTGATCCCCTGGCACGAACGCAAGAGCATCAGCACCGAACGCACCTTCGCACGTGACACCATCGATGTGGTGAAGCTCAAAGGCCTGCTCACCGCCATGGCCGAGAGCCTCGCCTTCCAACTGCGCAAGGGTGAGAAGCTCACCAGCTGCATCGCCGTGAAGATCCGCTACGCCGACATGAACACGCACATGCGGCAACTACGCATTCCTTACACCGCGTGCGATCATAAGATCCTGCCATTGGTACACGACCTTTTTCGCCAGCTGTACGATCGTCGCCAACGGATCCGCCTTGTGGGTGTTCGCTTCAGTCACCTCGTAGGCGGCGGCCACCAAATGGATGCCTTCACCGATACCGAGGAAGCGATGAGCCTCTACCAGGCCATGGACAAGATTCGCAAGCGCTTCGGCGATCGCACGGTGATGCGCGCCGCTGGCATGGAGGCACAGAGCATCGGACGCATGGACAACCCCTTCGATGGGCAGGCGCCGGTACTGTTGGCGAATAGGAGGGCGTGAGCCTACTCTTTCACTATGCGCACGGCCGTTCCGTCAGTGCCAAGTAATAGGTACAAACCCGCTGAGAGTTTCTCCAATTCCACCGTATTGTGACCAGGCTTAAGCGTAAAGCTGTGCACCCGCCTCCCTGAACTATTGAGCAGGTCGCAAGGAAGGGTAGAGGTGCCACTGAGCTCGACATGCAGCATGCTTGAGGCAGGGTTTGGCCATGAACGCATTGTTCGCAAAGGCTGCACAGCAGTATTGGTAACACCAGCAGTGAAATTGCAAACCCACAATGGTTCCTCTCCTTCAGCTACGAAAATGGGCGCGCCATTTGTTCCGAAACAAAGGAGGCGGTCATGATTCTCGAAAGGCGATACCATCCAAGTCATCAGCCCGAAATTGCTCCCAACCCCTTCGATGACAACTCCAGGGCCATTCCAGTTCGTCACATTCAGGGTGAACCGTTTGTGATAGCCATCTGTTAGGAGCACGCTGTCAATGGAAACCACTTCAGTTCCCCAGCCTGAATTGTAGGTATCGGGATACGGACCAACCTGCATATTGAAGTCGTAGAGCAGTGCTTCCGAAGGAAATCCAGACAGTCGGAGGTGAACTGTGCGAGCATTGGTATCCTGTCGCAGCATCGCATACAGATGTGTTGGCACCGTGAAATAGGAACTGGTACACCAAGGATAGTTCGGTTGCCCGGTTTGATAGACCTCACACTCTTGATATCGCCAAAGTGTTGTGTAAACGGTATCGCTAATCAATGTGTCGTTTCCAATACGGATGTAGTCCGTGGAATCATAGGTGTATCCACAATTCTCTGCGGGCATCAACTGTCCATGAGATTCAACCCATGCTGCGCCGCTCTCTGGGAATGGTCGGTATGATTGAGCGTACGAAGTACTTCCCAAAAGCAGTCCAATGCATGCGCTGTGGAGCGCCTCCCGTAAGCGGATCACGTGACTAAGTTAGGTTGTCCGTACCATGATTCTGGCTGCAGGCACCGGTGCGGTTGGCGAACAGGAGGGCGTAGCGAGCCAGCACCTACCTTTTGCCTATGGAACACTTGTTCAGGAGGACCGTCTTGCCACTATTGCTCGTTGGGGCCTTCGATGTGAAGGCACAAGAGATCCCTGATGCCATTCCTTTCCACGACCTTTTCTCCATTGAACGGGTGGGTGAAGGAGAGGAAGCCTATCTCCGCTTCGGTCCGGACAGCCTGAAGGCCGATCCCGTGCGCGGGCCGCTGTGCTCTGCACTTCGGAACTTTCACGAATACCTCTACAGCCATTTTGCCGCAGTGTACGATCAAGAAGACGAGCTTCTCAAGCTGCTGCCGGACACTGTCGCTTTACGAAGCCTACGATGAATTGCTGGATGCAGACACGACCTTCCAACGGATCTATCTCCGCCCGCTTCGGAAAGAGATGGTCGATCCACTATCACTGGACAGTGCGATGCGCATTGCCGCGCACTTCTACTATTTGCACCGTATGGATGGCAGGGCGACGATGCATGTGTGCGTGGGTATCAACAAGGTGAGAGCGATGAGCGCTTCGTTGTCACATCTGTACCACGCCGCCTTCTGTTACATGGCAATTTGGGGCATGAACGATAGCATGAAGCCCGGGCGTCAGATCATTGACCCATTCCGACCCGAACTGAAAGCCAACCCATCCGATGAGCGCTTGCACGAACTCGAACAACTTGTTTATGACACGCTGGAGCGGGATCCGGAACTACGAAAAGTCCTGCTCGATGAGTACGAGCGCAAGGCGCCATATCTGAACTTCGAACTGGTCCAGTAGATAGACAGCGAATTCTTAGCGCAGGAGTGATGGGCGATAGGTCCTGTCAGAACTTCAACTTCTTCAGATCCCGTCTTCCATCCCAGATGTGATGCACCACGATCGAATCAGCGAACACTTCATAGAAGAGGAGGTATTCGCCCACTGCTAGAACGCGGATCCCTTCAATGTCCGATGGTCTGCCGATGAAAGGATGAGCGAGGATCGTCCGGGTAGCGACTTGGAACTGTGCGAAGAGCTTCAGGCTGTATGCCGGGGAACCGTTGCGCTTGAGCCAGTATGCGAGGATGTCCTTCCGGTCCTTCTCGGCCGGAGCGGTCCAGACTATTTGCCGAGCCATTCCCGGATGGCTTTGTCGGCTTCGGTCGCAGGGCGTACCCGGCCCTTCTTCACGGCTGCGCGGCTCTTGGCAATGGCCTTCTTCTGTTCCGGGGTGGTCATGAAGGGTGCGATCTCCCGGCTGGCATCCTTCAGCATGCGATCCATCTCGCGCAGCAGTTTCGCATCGGTGGTGGCACGGATGCGGGCGATGAGCTTCTTGCGGAGTTCAGGCGTGGACATGCCCAAATGTACGATCTGCTTTAGCCTAAATCGGTGGTTACTCCTTCACGAACGCCCCCGCCGATCACGCTTCCATCGTTCAATACCGCCCGCAAGAAGTAGAGACCGGGTGCAAGCGTGCTCACATCGATCTCGGTCGTTCCGTCGTATCGGATCGGCATGACCCCGCCAAGCATAGAGACGACGGAAAGTTGCACGATAGGTCTGGTAGTGTGCAGGGTAATATGATCGGCCGCAGGTGAAGGGAACAACAGAGCATCCCGGTCGTGAGCACGCAGTGGTAGTGCTGTCACGATGTCCACGATGGTAGTATCGGAAAGCTGGGCCATCATCGCGTCGCCGTTCAGCACGTCGTCGATGGTGCTGCCGCCATAGGTGGCCGGGCCGAAGTAGTAGCCGCCCATGTAGACCGGTTTCGATCCCACGTTGCTGCGGTGCACGCACAGGCCTACGTCGCGCATGAATCCACCGCCTTGCTTCACCCAGGAGACCGCTCCCCAGTTGGTGATGCGCGCCACCAGCAGATCCTCGCTGCCGAGTGCGGTGAGCGGGGTACCGAAGAAATCGATGGTCTGGAGGAACTGCGCGCTCACATAGGCGTTGCCAAGGCCGTCCGCTTCCACGTCGTAGGCCACATCGTTCTGCGAAGAACCGGTGCTCATGGCCCAGCGGAAGGTGCCCGCTGTATCCAAGCCCATTAGCAGGATGTCGTTGTTGGCAGAAACGGAATTCAGGGTGTCGTCGGGCAGGTACAGCGCCCCCCACATGCGAGCACTCACGAACACATTGCCGAGCGTATCCGCGGAAACACCCATGCCTTCATGATCACCCACGCCGTATGCGTTCGCCCACAGTGCGTTCCCGATCAGATCGCAGGCGAGCACATAAAGCTTGGTGCTTGCGGTGGGTGAGATCTCAAGGCCATCGAAGCTGGCACCAGCGGAAGCGATCTGGCCCGTGACGTACAATCGATCATTGGCCACGGTGATCGCCCGGGATGATTTGCCCTGGCCATTGCCGGTGCTCGCTTTCGCCCATTGTACCATGCCCGTGCTGTCATACCGGGCAATGATGATCTGCCGGAAGTTCGCCGGATTGGGTATGCTGATGTTGTCGAAGGCTATGGTGGTGCCACCGCTGATGCCCGTGATGAAGACATCACCGCTATCGCTCACGGCGATGCCACGAGCTTCGTCGTTGGAGCCACTGCTGCCAGCCCGGCGCGCCCAAAGGCAATTCCCATCCACGTCATAGCGGGCTAGGAAGATGTCATCGCCGCCAAGGCTGTTCAGCGTGATGCCGTTGCCGAAGTCGGCGTTGCCATCGTAGCTACCGGTGACATAGATGCGATCCTGCGTATCGATGACGATGCCATAGGCCCAGGCATCGTTGAAGCCCACTGTGATGCCGCGCGCCCATAAGCAGGCGCCGGTGCTGTCGTACTTGGCCAGCACACCCGCGATGGCGGATGGTGAAAGGGTGGTGCAACCAAAGTCGGCGGTACTACCGATGCTGCCGGCCCAATAGGCATTGCCCTGGCTATCGGTGGCGATGCCCCAGCAGAAGTCGGTGTT
The DNA here is from genome assembly GCA_016703005.1 of Flavobacteriales bacterium. GTDB lineage: Bacteria > Bacteroidota > Bacteroidia > Flavobacteriales_F > PHOS-HE28 > PHOS-HE28. The sequence continues at coordinate 144,402 of JADJCX010000008.1, read as the reverse complement.
GCCACCACCTCCGGCGTCAACAGCCCAGTTCCACTCTTGGGCGTTGAGGGTGATCGGTTGCAACAGCAGGGACAAGAGGAGCAGCAGAACAATTCGCATGGGCGCAAGATATTTCCCGGACTTCCGCACCATCGTCACCACGATCGCTACCGTTCGTGTGATCGCATGTCGGGCGTAAGCCCGTGGAAACCATCTTGCCTCCACCAATTCCACCCCGATGCAGTTAGAGATACGCGGCCTCAGCAAGACCTACGGCAATGGCGTGAAAGCGCTGGACAATGTGAGCCTCACCATCCCCACGGGCATGTTCGGGCTCCTCGGTCCGAACGGTGCAGGGAAGAGCACGCTCATGCGGATCCTTGCGACGCTCCAGGAAGCGGATGCAGGCACCGCAATGCTCGGCACCATCGATGTGCTGAAGCAGAAGGACGAAGTGCGCAAAGTGCTCGGCTATCTGCCGCAGGAGTTCGGTGTGTACCCGCGTGTGAGCGCGTTCGAAATGCTGGACCACATCGCCCTCCTGAAGGGCGTCACGCAGCGGGGTGAACGCAAGGCCCTGGTGGAGGCATTGCTCCAGCGTGTGAACTTGTGGGAGCAACGCAAGCGTCGGCTTAGCGGCTTCAGCGGTGGCATGAAGCAGCGCTTCGGCATCGCACAATCATTGATCGGAGAGCCCAAATTGATCATCGTGGATGAGCCGACCGCAGGCCTGGATCCGGGTGAACGCAACCGCTTTTACAACCTGCTCACGGAGATCGGCGAGAACGTGGTGGTGATCCTCAGCACGCACATCGTACAGGACGTGCAGGAGCTCTGCAGCAACATGGCCATCATCAACAAAGGGAAACTGCTGTATGCAGGTCCACCGGACAGCGCATTGCGCGACATGCGGGAAGGGTGGGAGAAGACGATCGCCAAGGCCGAGCTCGATGCCTATGTGAACAGCGGCAAATTGATCAGCAACAAGCTGGTCGCGGGCAAACCCATCATCCATCTGCTCAACGACGGCTCCCCAGGAGAAGGCTTCGTTACGGCCGAACCCAGCTTGGAGGATGTGTTCTTCGGCTTCATCCATGCAAGCAACCAAGCACCGGTGAACGCATGATCATCCGCTTCTTCCTCTTCGAGCTGCGGTACTGGTTGCGGCAGCCCATGGTGTACATCTTCCTCGTGGTGTTCGGCTTGTTCGGCTTCGGCTTCGTGGCCTCGCCGAACTTCAGCATGGGAGCGGTGGTCAACACCTACAAGAACGCGCCCTACATCGTGTACATCATGTACGCCATCATGTCCTTCATCGGCTTGCTGGCGGTAACAGCGTTCGTGAACGGAACGGCCATACGCGACTTCACCAGCAATACGGCACAGATCGTATTCTCCACGCCGGTGTCCCGCTTCAGCTATCTGGTTGGCAAATTCCTGGGCAGCACCGTGATCGCCGCGCTGCCCTTGCTAGGCCTTTCTCTGGGAGTGGTGCTGGGCAGTCAGATGCCCTGGTTGGATGCCGCGCAAGTGGGACCGAACAACCTCTTGCCCCACCTGCAGGCTTTCTTGATCGGCTACTTCCGCTTCTCCTTCACGGACCGCGTGCAGAAGGCGAAAGCGATCCAGCCGGAGGCCCCACCCGCCCGGTCGTTCTCCAACATCGCGCTGCCAAGGGTGGCCATGAACTTTTCCGAAGCGGCACGACGCCGGCAATTCATCACGCTCTTTTGGAGCGAACTGAAGGGGATCCTGAAGAGCACCCCCTTCATCATCATCATGTCGCTCGGCTTGTTGCAAATGTTCACGTCGCTGGCCTTCGTTACCAGCATGTACGGCAACACGAGTTACCCCGTGACCTATGCGGTGGTGGACATGATCGAGGATCGCTCACGCTGTACCTCGCGATCATCATCATCTTCTATGGCGGCCAGTTGATCTGGAAGGAGCGCGACCCGAAGATCGACGGTATCGTGAACGCCTTGCCGCAAGCCGACCCGAACGGGCTTGCTCGGCAAGCTTGCCGCGTTGATCGGTGCAGTGGTGGTGGTACACCTCTTCGCCACCCTGGCGGGCATGATCACCCAGCTGCTCAACGGCTACACGCGCTTGGAGCCCATGGTGTACCTCACCTACTTCATCATCCCCAGTGCGCTCCAGTTCATCATTTGGGGCTGCATTGCCATGCTTGTGCATGTGCTGGTGAACAACAAGTACCTCGGCTTCTTCGTGTTCATCGTCATCTTCATACTCAATGCGTTCGGGTGGAGCGGTCTGGATGTGGAATCCAATCTGGTGCGATTGAACGGATCATCCGGCATGCAGTATTCCGACATGAGCGGCTTCGGTCCATTCCTCAAGAACTGGCTCTTCTTCCGTGCGTATTGGCTGCTTGCCGCCGGGTTGCTGATCTACGTCGGTTATCTCTTCCTGGTCCGTGGCAACGACACCACCTTCCGCTGGCGCGCTGTCCTGGCCAAGGGTCGCTTCCGGAGTTCATGGCCCGTAGCCTTGGTGCTTGGCGGCGCATGGGTGGTGATGGCAGGCTTCGGTTACTACAACACCAAAGTGCTCAACACCTACCGGACCAGCGACGAGGCTGAGGAGGATCAGGTGCGCTATGAGCGGACCTACAAGCGCTACGAGCATGGTGCAGCCGCACTTCACGGATGTCGAATACACCATCGACCTGGACCCGGCGAAACGATCCATCCGCTACACGGCGGACATGACGCTGAAGAACAAGAGCAACGAAACGATCGATACGCTCCACTTCAACGTACCGCACCGGATGGACGTGATGTTGGAGATCCCGGATGCGGAGTTGGTGCTCAACGATGGTGAGCTCGATCAGCGGATGTACCGATTGTCGCAACCGCTTGCAGCGGGGAGGAGACCAGGTGAGGGTAACCGGCGGCTGGAAACCGAAGGGCATCGAGAACCGGACCGGCTTCACGGCAGTGATGCGCAATGGCAGCTTCTTCAACAACATGGAGCTTGATCCCATCCATCGGCTATTCGGTAGGCGGCGAGATGCAGGACCGTGCCGACCGTCGGAAGCATGGTCTTCCGCCCAATGACCGCGCTCCGAAGCTGACCGACGATCCCGCGCAACGCATGCAGAACTACTTAATGGCGAACAGTGATTGGGTGAACGTGCGCACCACCATCGGCACGGCTGTGGACCAGATCGCCATCGCCCCCGGCCGTTGAAGAAGGAATGGACCGAGAACGGAAAGCGCTGGTTCCGCTACGAGCTGGACCACAAGGCGCTGAACTTCTATTCGTTCATGAGCGCACGGTACGAGGTGGCGCGCGAGAAGTGGAACGTCCCGGCGCGGACGCGTTGATCGAGGTCTACTACCAGAAGGAGCATGCCGTGAACGTGCCGCGCATGCTGAACTCCATGCGCAAGTCGCTCGCCTACTACAGCGAACACTTCGGTCCGTATCCGCAGAAGCAGGCGCGCATCATCGAGTTCAGCAGCTTCCAAGGGACCTTTGCCCAGGCCTTCCCGGGTACCATGCCGTACAGCGAGAGCATCGGCTTCATCACGGACCTTACGGCCGATGAGGACATCGACATGGTGTTCTATGTGGTGGCCCACGAAATGGGGCACCAGTGGTGGGCACACCAGGTGATGGGGCGGAGATGCAGGGCAGCACGATGCTGAGCGAGAGCATGGCGCAGTACAGCGCGTTGATGGTGATGGAGCAGGAGTATGGGCGTGCCCACATGCGCAAGTTCCTCAGGTACGAAGGGGACAAATACCAGGATGCACGGGGTTCCGGAGGACATGGGTGAAATGCCGTTGATGCAGGTGGAGAACCAAGGCTACATCCACTACAACAAGGGCAGCGTGGTGCTGTACGGCATGCGCGAATTCCTCGGTGAGGACACATTGAACAAAGCCTTCAGGGCGTTGGTGGATTCCTTCGGTTATGCGGAGCCGCCCTGGCCCACGGCGCTCGACATGTACCGCGAGATCCGGTGGTGACGCCGGACAGCCTCACGTATTTGCTGGAAGACCACTTCGAGCGCATCACGCTTTACAACAACCAGGTCACCGAGGCGTCGGCCACCATGAACCTGGACAGCAGCTATACGGTGACCGTGAAGCTCACGGCGGAGAAGGTCCATGCCGACTCGCTAGGTGGCGAAACGAAGGTGCCGATGAACGACTGGATGGACATCGCGGTGGAACGTCGCCCTGTCTTCGGGAAGAACGCCGACAAGAAGTTGAACGATGTGCCTCTTGTGCAGCAACGCGTTCGACTGCGTACGGGCGAGAATTCGTTCACCTTCCAGGTGCCACAAAAGCCGTTGGCCGTGGTGATCGATCCGGATCACTTGTTCTTCGATCGTGTACCAGAGGACAACCGCAAGCGGGTGGAAGTGAAATAGGGCGAGGCTGGCTTCGGCCCTACTTCTCACCGTAACGTGGATCGGGGTTCCAGGGCAGCTTTTCGAAATGCTGTGTGCGCAAAGCCACATGGCCGAACTCTTCTTCCACTATGCCCGTGAGACGATAGACCCCACGTCCACGGAACGAATAGCGCGCGGCCACATCGGGGAACTGCGAGCTGTCCCAGAAATCACCAGCGGTATCGATGAACGAACCGAAGGTCATGCGTTGGCCATGGCGCGTATCCGTGGCCTTTACATGGATCAGGTAGCCGAGCATGGCCACACGTTTCCCGATATGCGCGTGCATATCGCGCTTTAGGATGGGCGGAGGGGAGGAAGGAGAAGGAAGCGGGGCAGGGGAGCCAACCACCGTACGCTCTCCTTCATTACCTCCCTCACTTCCTTCCCCTCTCTTTTCTGCATTCAACTCCACCAGCGTGAACGGGTCGCAGAGCGGGAAGCCGAGCAGGTCCAGTTCATCGTAGGCATCGGCCAGCGGGTAGTGCTGTAGATCAGGCAGGCGGGGTTCTTCCACTTTGGTGATGAAGAGGTCGCCAGTGGTACGTACCGTGGCGGGCCGGTGCAGGAGCGTAAGATCCCACAGCAATGAAGGCTTGCTCTTGCCCGTGAAGCGCAATGACCCCACACGGATGAGCAAACGTGCCTGTTCCACATGCAGCGGAACACGGGCAAGCAGGTCCTGTATGTCATGGAAGGGTCCATGGCGTTCGCGTTCGTGCAGGATCAGCTTGCACACTTCTGACTCCAGGCTCTTCACGTTGCCAAGGCCGAGATAGATACGCGTGCCGTGGAGCGAGCAGTACTCCTCGCTCGTATTGATGCATGGCGCTTCGATCGTCGCACCCGCGCGTTTCGCCTCGTGCAGGTAGAACTCGGTGTGGTAGAAGCCGCCAAAGTTGTTGGCCACCCCCACGAGGAACTCGAGCGGATGATGCGCCTTCAGGTAGAGGCTCTGGTAGCTCTCCACTGCGTAGCTCGCGCTATGTCCCTTTGCGAAGCTGAAGCTGGCGAAGCTTTCGATCTGTCGCCAGACCTCTTCGGCCTCGCCGGGCGGATATCCGTACGACGTGCAGTTGGCGAAGAATTTCTGCTCCACCACTTTGCATTCCGGCCGATCGCGATAACGGATGTTCATGCCGCGGCGCACCTGGTCCGCTTCTTCCAGATCGAGGCACGCGTACTGGCTAGCGACCCGTAGCACATCCTCTTGATAGACCATAACGCCGTATGTCTCCGGCATGATCTCCAGCAACTTGGCGGGCGCTTGCTTCCGACGCTCCGGATCGTGGTGCCGCAGCAGGTACTCGCGCATCATGCCGCTCTCGGCCACACCCGGCCGTATGATGCTGCTCGCCGCGACCAGTCCGCGGTAATCTTCCACCGCGAGTTTCTTCAGCAGCATGCGCATGGCCGGGCTTTCCACATAGAAGCAGCCGATGGTGTTGCCGGTGCGGATGAGTTCCTTGATCGCTGGGTCTTCCTTGAAGCGAGCGATGTCGTGGATGTCGACCGCTTGTCGGAACGTCGATGTCGCTGGGTGCCCTGCTACTTTCTTCGTTTTACCTTCTGCATTCCACCAACTCCACGGCATCGCGGATGTGCCCCAGCCCACGCTGACTGAGCAGGTCGAACTTGTGCAGGCCGAGGTCCTCCGCTTCCAGCATGCTGAACTGCGTAACGGGAAATCCCTTCGGTGGGCGATGCAGCGCGGTGAAGTGCGTAACCGGTTTCTCGGTGATCACGATGCCGCCTGCGTGGATGCCCAAGTGATGTGGCATACCGATGAGCCGGTGCCCGTACTTGATGATGGTCTGTGCCACTTTATCGAGCTGGCCCTTCGCGCCATCGGGCACACGCCGCTGGTCTCGGTAGTAGCTGCTGTTGCCCTCGCTCAACGCATCGATCTCTTCCGGCGGAAGCCCCACAGCCTTGCCGAGTTCGCGTATGGCCCCGCGCCATTGGAAGGTGGTGTAGGTGGCGATCTGTGCAGCATGGATGTTCCCGGCTCCTTCGCCGTTGTACTTGCCGAAGACATACTTGAAGATCTCATCGCGGTCCTTCCAGCTGAAGTCGATGTCGAAGTCGGGCGGCTTCTTGCGCGCCGTGCTGATGAAGCGCTCGAAGTACAGGTCCAGTTCCATCGGGTCCACGTCGGTGATGCGCAGGCAATAGGCCACTAGGCTGTTGGCGCCGCTGCCACGGCCCACATGGAAGAAGCCCCGGCTGCGTGCGTAGTTCACGATGTCCTGGTTGATGAGGAAGTAGCTGATGAAGCCCATGCGCTCGATCACATCCAACTCATGGTGCATGCGCTTCATCACCTTGTCCGCGGCGTTGGGATAGCGGTATGTCAGGCCTTCGCGCGTGTCCTTGTGCAGCTTCTCGCGATCGAGCGCGATGCTTGTGCTGAATGCCTTGCGCGGCTTGTCCGTGCCGTCGAAGGCGATGGAACATTGCTCCAGCAGCCGATCGGCATTGTCCACCAGCATCGGGAAGTCGCGGTAGATCCTGCGCACCTCTTCTTCGTTGCGGAAGACCTCATCGGCTTGCGCGAGCTCTTCCGCTGGCAGCATGCTCACCACGGTGTTCTTCGCCACGGTGCGCAACAGGCGGTGCGTGTTGAAGTCCGGCTTGCCGCGGAAGGTCACGGGCAGCAATGCCACCAAGTCGTTCGGCCTGCGTGCCCATGGGCTGAACGGCAAACGCGTGAGGTCGGAGGGCTTGATGCCAACGCGTTCGTTCGGACGGAGTTGCGATGGCGCTGCGTTGAATGGATAAATGAAGAAGGCGCCGGAGAGTTCCGGGGCTCTCTCAGGAAGTGTTTCGACATCCAACAGATGCGGGCTGAGCAATTCGTTCAGTTGCTGGAAGCCTTCGTTGTTCTTCGCGATGCCGATGTATAGCAGGCGCGGTCCCTCCCGGAACTCGATGCCAGCAACGGGCCGCACATCGAAGCGCTCAGCATCGCGAACGAAGTCCGGAATACCCGCAGTGCAATGGATGTCGGTGAGCGCGAGCGTGCGCACACCCGCCTTCTGCGCTTCTTCCAAGAGCGCGTCCGGCTTCATCACCCCATACTTGAAACTGAACCAGCTATGCGCGTTGAGGTACATCGGTCAAGCCGATCGACGGAGAATGCGTCGATCGGCTCGCCAATAAGATAGACTCCGGAAGAACTTCTCTTCTAGCGCGCTAGGGTCTCGATGGAGCGGATCTCGCCCGAGCCCGATACATCCCTGCTGATCCGGCTCGGATGTCCTTTGTAAGTGACATCACCACTGCCGGCAACGGAAGCTTCAAGGCTTTCGTTCGCCACCACGGCTACATCGCCACTGCCTTCTACGGACACGTTCACATTGGCGCTCACCAAGCCGTTCGCGCTGATATCGCCACTGCCTTCCACTTCGGCTTTGAACGTTGCGCAGGTGCCGCTCAGCTTCATGTCGCCACTGCCCTGAATGTCGGCCTTGATGGTCTTCGCCGTGAACGCAAGCGTGATGTTGCCGCTGCCTAGGATATCGAGATCCACGTTATCCGCAGCGAAAATGCCGTTGCCCTTCACATCGCCCGATCCTTCAATGCTCACCATATCGATGGTGGGTACGCTGATGTGCACGGTGAACGTTTTGTCCGTGCTGTAGTTCTTATCGCCGGTGCCGATAATCCACACCCCGTTCCTCACTTCCGTGGTAAGCAACTCGCCGATGTTCGCCTGCGCTTCCACTTCCACCGAGCGCGTTGCGGACTGTGTAAGCACCTACATCGATGGCGCCCTCCACGGTGATGCCTCGGAATTCAGCAACGGTGATCAGTCTTCTTTACAACTTCGCCGGTGCCTTTCACATGATCGCAGGCCGAAGCGAAGCTGAACGCTCCAATGAAAATGGCTGGGAGAAGAATCAGGTTGCGCATGACAATGGTGTTTGGCGTTACTGCCAACGAACCTAGAATGCGCGGGAACCGGTCGGTGTTAGGGAATGTTAAAAGCGGTTCACATCACTCCACCCCTTCCCACCACCGCTCGCTCGCAGCACCATCCGGCCAACGCACAATGCGGCCCGGTCTAGGCGTGAAGAGTTCCACGTTCAACTCGGCAGCCTTCTTCGATAGTCGCGTGATCGGCTCTTTCCATGTGTGCATGCCCAAGCTGTACTTGGCCCAATGGACTGGCATCAGCACCTTGGCCTTGACGTCCACTGCCGCCTGCGCCGTCTCCTCGGGCATCATGTGGATATCCGCCCAGCGCTCGTTGTAGGCGCCGCATTCCAAGAAGGCCAGATCGAAGGGGCCGAGGCGTTCGCCCACTTCCTTGAAGGTTGGAGAATAACCGCTGTCCGCACCGAAGTAGATGCGCTGACCCTTGCATTCGAAGGCCCATGAACCCCACAACGTGCTAAAGCGGTTGGTGAGTCCGCGCCCGCTGAAGTGGCGCGCCGGTGCCAGCGTCAACCTCACCGGTCCCACTTCAACACTTTCCCACCAAGCTTTCTCGGTGATGGATGCTGCCGGAATGCCCCAATGTTCCAAGTGCGCGCCAACACCAAGGGCGGTAATGAACTTCTTGTCGCGTAGTTGGACCATGGTTTCATGGCACAGGTGGTCGTAGTGATCGTGTGAGAGCAGCACCACATCCACCTTCGGCAATAGAACCACGCGCATGTGTTCGATGTAGTCGAACCGCTTCGGCCCAGCGAAGGAGAAGGTGGAAGCACGCTCACCGAACACGGGGTCGATAAGGAAAGTCACGCTGTCCACCTTCAATAACAACGATGAGTGCCCGAACCACGTGAACGCGAAACCGTTGTCAGGCAACGCATCCCACGCCTTCCTGTCGAAGGGCACGTTCGGGATGGTTTCCTTCGGCTCTCGGCCAGGTGCTCCTTTGATGAACTCCCACATCACGCCAAGCATGGTGCCGAACGGCATGTCCATGTTCGTTTCAATCACATTGTGAAGCCTTCCTTCTCGGTGGTTCGGCAAGGCTTTGATGCGCGCGAGCCGCGCGCCGGTTGAGTTGGATCCGATGCGCGGTGCAATGGAGAAGTAGGCGATGAACAATACTGCGAGCACAACAACGCACGAGAGGACGATGACCAAAACCATTTTGATGAGCGTGTATAAGGGAGCGCGAAGTTCGGTGCCCAAGGCATCGAGTAACATTGCGACATGCGAGCCCTGGTCTTCGGTATCCTTTCACTGATGGGCATGCCTTGTCTTCACGCTCAATCACCGCCAGCGAAACCCGGATCCGGCTTGATGCGCGTGGAGAACGAGTACAAACTATACGTGCCCGATACGCTTGCCGATGCTGTATGGGTATGGTTGGTGAGCGAGTTCGGGCCGGATGGATCGGCAATGCGTTCCATCGACAGCGGCCCCGGCACATCGGGACGAGGACGCTTCACCAGCAAGGTGGCCACTGACCGTATGGTGGACCAATACTTCGACAACGATCGCTGGCAATTGCTGCACAGCGGCAATGGTGTGCGCCTCCGCTCACGACAAGTGCTCAGCGACACGACCGACCGCAAGCACGGACGCAAGCTGATGCAGATAAAGATCAACCATGTGGACGATAACGCATTGAACCGCGGCGAGTACAAGTTCAAGACGGATACGCTGACAACCGACACCGCTTCCACCGACCTGCGTGAGCGACATTTTTTCCTTGGACTTGTCGCGCCGTTCCATCGAGACAGCATACTGCGCGTGTTGAGTCTGTATGGTGTTGACGGCGACAGCCTCCACCCCACCCTGTTGCTCGACCAAATGCGCCGACGTATCTACTTGTATCGCGATACGCTCGCCTTCGCCACGCTGCGCTTGGATGAGGTGACTGCCCGTTTGGATGATAAACATCATAGCAGCCATGAACTCGAACTGGAATTGAACGAGATCGGCTACACGAACGACGACTCGACCGGTCGCGTGGAGATGGAGCGCATCAGTGCCCTTATCAAGGAGCGCGTGGTCGGGCGCTGGCCCATGCTCAAGCAGGACCAACGGCCGAAGTACCTGAAAGCCTGGGAGGCTATGATGTTCCCATGGGATTGTGCGACGCAGGAATTCCAGGAATCACGGAAGAAGCGCATTCGATCTTGGTCGATAGGTGGTGGTGGCGCTGTTATCGTTCTGATCGTTGCACTTGCGGTACGTCGCAATCGGAAAAGGGCCAGCCACCAAGATTGAGTTCTTCGTGCTGCCGGAAGTCATTTCTTCCACGTTCGAACCCCTTAGTTTAGAGCCGTGGTGCGAACTCGAACGCTTGGGGTCCTGGGCATGCTGCTTCTTGCGGTACAGGCATCCGCCGTTGATCAGGTCATGGTCCCCTTTGGCGCTACTTGGAAGTATTTGGACAACGGATCCAACCAAGGAACGGCGTGGAGGGCTGTTGCATTCAACGATGCCCCGTGGGCAAGTGGACCAGCACAGCTTGGGTATGGTGATGGCGATGAAGCCACAGTGGTCAGTTACGGCCCGAACGCAAACAACAAATACATCACCACCTACTTCAGGCATACGTTCACCATTGCGGACCTGACCACGGTGAAGGGATGGCTCGTGGAAACAAAGCGTGATGACGGTATCGCGATCTACGTGAACGGCACAGAGGTGTTCCGCAACAACATGACGACGAACACCATTGCGTACAACACACGGTCCTCTTACGGCGTAGGAGGCCTCGATGAGGGTCGATCCTACGAGCAGCTGATCAATGCCGCACCCTTCGTGGTCGGCTCGAATACGATCGCTGTCGAGATCCACCAAGATCTTCCGACCAGCAGCGACCTCAGTTTCGATCTGCGGCTCACCGCTCTTGATGCCGATGCTGTTGTGTTCCGTGGACCATACCCCAATCCGCCGGTTCCACAGCCGTTACCATTAAGTGGAAGACGGACGTGCAAACGAACGCCCGGGTGCGTTACGGCACATCGGTAGCCAACCTCGACCAAAGCACTGATGACGTTACCCTATCCACGGATCACGAGGTACGGATCAATGGACTTTCACCGGCCACCAAATACTGGTACAGCGTGGGTACCAGTACCATGGACTTGGTCGGAACGAATGACACGAGTTTCTATTTCAATACTTATCCTGTCACGAGCACCCCGGTGCCGCTCAGGGTTTGGGTAACCGGCGATCAAGGCACTGGGTATATCAACCAATTCAATGTTCGCGATGCCTACTTGTCGCACGTTGGGTCCCAGCCCGCTACTGCTTGGCTCATGCTGGGCGACAATGCCTACTTCCAAGGGCGTGAAGCAGAGTACCAGATGTCCATTTTCAAGGAAGGCTACCCTACTATCCTGCGTAATACATGCGTATGGCCAGCGCCGGGAAACCACGACTACTACTCAAGTGCCTCTGCCGCCAACGAAACCGGCGCATACTACAGTTGCTTCGACTTGCCGAAGCTGGGGGAATGCGGTGGGGTTCCATCGAACAAGGAGGCCTACTATTCATTCGATCACGGTAACGTTCATTTCATTTCGCTCGACAGCTATGACAGCCCGCGCTCGCCCACCGGGGCAATGGCCAATTGGCTGGTGCAGGACCTGTTGTATGCAAAAGCGAACAGCGACTGGATCATCGCATACTGGCATCACCCACCGTACACCAAGGGCTCGCACAACAGCGACGATGTGAACGACAGTGGCGGGCTGATGCGTGACATGCGCGAGAACATTCTGCCGATCCTCGAAGCCAATGGAGTGGATCTGGTGCTCACCGGCCACAGCCATTCGTACGAGCGCTCTTTTCTCATCGACTCGCACTATGGACTGAGCACCACGTTCGCGCCATCGACCATGCTCAAGGATGGTACTTCAGGGCGCGCCGATGAGGCCGGGGCGTACGATAAACCAGCTGAATTCACCGCCCATGCTGGCGCGGTTTACACGGTGTGCGGCGTGAGCGGCAAGAAGGATGCAAGTGGGGCGCTCGACCACCCAACGATGTACATGAGTACGATCGCGCACTGCGGAAGCATGATACTCGATGTGGACGGAAATGATCTTCACGCGCGCTTTCTGAACGAGTTCGGTGCGGTCGTCGACCATTTTGACCTTCACAAAGAGCAAGGAAGTGTTCGACTTGCGTTGAAGGTCAAACTTGAGGGGCCATATGACAACGCCACCACGATCATGCACGACAGTTTGCGCATGCTCGGACACATACCCTTCGTGCAGCCCTACACTGGGATCTATACCCATGCAGGAGATGGCGGGACGGAGGAAACAACGGCCGCAGTGCTGACCACATCAGGTGCTGACGCCATTGTGGATTGGATTTTCATTGAGCTGCGTTCAGCCATCGACCCAACGGCTGTTGTCGCCACACATTCAGCGTTGCTCCAACGCGATGGCGATGTAGTTGCCGCCGATGGTTCATCCTCACTTGCCTTCCGTGTACCAATGGGCAATTACCACGTCGCCGTGCGCCATCGCAACCACCTTGGGACGATGACCATGCAACCCTATTTCCTCCGGCATGCTCCCGTAGTGATCGACCTCACGAACCCGGCAACGGCAACATTCGGAACGGAGGCACAGCGGAACGAGAATGGAACGATGCTCCTATGGATGGGGAACACGGTGGTGGACACTGAACTGAAATACGTCGGCACCGCGAACGATCGCGACCCGGTCCTTGTCGCCGTAGGCGGAGTACTGCCAACGAACACGGTAAGCGGCTATCTGCCCGAAGACACGAACATGGACGGCACAGTGAAGTATGTCGGCACGAAGAACGATCGCGATCCCATTTTGGTGAACGTTGGAGGTGTGCTGCCGACCAACACCCGGCAGGAGCAGTTGCCTTGATCCAAGTGGAAAGTGAAAGGTGCAATGCGCACCCTCCACTTTGCACTTCCGCATCTCCACATCACTCACATCTCCACATCATTTCTTCACCGTGGCGCCCTGAGCCACCAACGTCTCGATATCGTTGTTCACGCTGAGGATGAGCAATGCGGTGGCCGTGCAGAACACTGGGCTGGTGATGCAATGGTGACCGCTCCAGCTACCGTCGCTGTTCTGGATATCGACCAAGCGTGCGGTGGTGCTTTGGTACCAGTTCTTCCAGCTCTGGTCATTGTTGATGATGAGCGACTCGCCGGTTTGCAGGAAGCTGAGGAACTCCTCCCCTCCGTTGTTGCCGAAACCGCGCACCACATCATCGCTTTGCGCTTGCACCTTGGCTGCGTTGTACACGTTGTAGGCGGTGGTCATCTTTTCCGCCTCATCGCGTGAGTAACCAGCTTGCTGCAGGTTGTCCGCTGTTACCGGTGCCGCTGCTGGCAGCTTTCCGTCCTTCTTCGCCCTTGCAATATCCTCTTCGGCCTTGCGTGCTTCTTTGGCGCTGCTTCGCGTGCTGCCGCTTACGGCGTACAGCGTGATACCAGCGGCCTCACCGGTGGCAACGGTGCCGGTGCTCGCATCGAAGTTTGCCTTCTGGTAGTCGCGGGCTTTGTCCAAGGCTATGGTGTCCACGGCTGCACCATTGTGCTGTGCGCTTTCCAACGCATTGGTTGCGAAACTGCTTTGCAACACACCGGCCCAACTTCCACCTTGCACGGCGCCATTGCTGGCCTGCGCTTGCTGGATCTTGCGCACGCACTTGTCCTGCGCCCGAATCCAGCGATCGCGTTTCGGGTGGGTGCATGGCATGCGGCCAATGAGGTTGCTGATGTATTGACTTGTCAACGCCACATCAATGTTGGCGCCGAGCTTCACTTGGATCTGCGTGCCTTGCAGGTCGGTGATGTTGGTGGCGTTCTCGTCACTCTTCTCCACGGCGGTCAACAGGAACTCGGTGGAACGAGCAAGTATGTTCGCGAACAGACCGCTCTCCGGTGTGCTGCCAGCACGCAATAGGGACATGGCGACCATCGCCGTGGTGGCGGGATCACTAGGCGATGCATGCGGGTCCATTACATTCTGGCTCGCGTGGTTGCCCGCCGCAAAACCACCGTAGTTGTTCTGCGCGCTCCTCATCCAATCGTACGCGCGGTTCTCGCTGGTCAATACCTCCTCCGGTGTCTTCAGCATCATGTTCTCGTGAACACCTTCGCCCTCGTAAACGGTTTTGAACACGCAGCCCCCTATGGATCGGGACGAAGACGCCTTGGGCTGCGCGTCTGCCGGCTTGTGACAGCAGGCATTTGTCGCGGAAAAATCGGCGGGTGAAGTGGTGAACGAGAGGAGCGCTGCAACGCCTGCGCTGATGGCGGCGGCTGATAGGCCTAGCACAATGGTCTTCTTCATGGCTTTCTGTGTTTGGATCGCCGACCCGTACACGCCATGTGCGGACAGGTTCGATCGAACCCACCCGAAAAGACAATGCTCCTACTTCCGACAGTGTGTTAGGCCACAGCCGCCTTGCTCGCCTTCTTTCGGTCGTTCTCGTCGAGGAAGATCTTGCGGATGCGCAAGCTCTTGGGTGTCACCTCCAAGTACTCGTCGTCCGTGATGTACTCCATGCACTCTTCCAAGGAGAACTTCACCGCAGGTGCAATGTTCTCTTTGTTGTCCGTACCGCTGGCGCGCATGTTCGTGAGTTGTTTCCCCTTCAGGACATTCACTACCAGATCGTCCGTCTTGGGGTTCTCGCCGATCACCTGTCCTCCATACACTTCTTCTCCGGGATCAACGAAGAACTTACCGCGATCCTGTAACTTGTTGATGGAGAATGCGATGGCCGTGCCAGTGCCTTGGCTGATGATACTGGCCGCGCGACGCACGCCGAGTTCACCTTTCCATGGCTCGTAGCCCTTGAACCGGTGCGCGATGATGGCCTCTCCTTCCGTTGCTGTGAGCAACGGATTGCGAAGACCGATGATGCCGCGCGCTGGGATGTTGAATTCAATATGGAGGCGGTCGCCCTTGAGCTCAACGCTCAACAGTTCGCCTTTTCGACGGCTCACCAGGTCGATCACTTTGCTACTGAACTCCTCGGGCACCTGTACAGTGAGGATCTCAACCGGCTCGCATCGCTCGCCGTCGATCTCTTTGGTGATCACTTGCGGTTGGCCCAATTGGAATTCGTAGCCCTCGCGACGCATGGTCTCCACTAGGATGCCGATGTGCAGGATACCGCGGCCGTACACCAACAATTTGTCCGGGCTACCGGTCTCTTCAACGCGCATGGCCAAGTTCTTCTCGATCTCCTTGAACAAGCGATCGCGCAGGTGGCGGCTGGTCACATACTCACCTTCGCGCCCGAAGAACGGTGAGGTGTTGATGGTGAACAGCATGCTCATCGTGGGTTCATCCACCTTGAAGCCCGGCAGTCCTTCAGGGTTGTCGAAATCGGCAACGGTATCGCCAATGTCGAAACCTTCAAGGCCCATGATGGCGCACAGTTCACCGCTGTACAACTCGCGATCCTTCACTTTTTCCTTGCCCAAGCCTTCGAACACCATCAGCTCGGCCACCTTGCCTTTGGTGATCGTGCCGTCGTTCTTCACCATGCTCACGTTCTGGCCGGTCTTGATGGAACCACGGCGAACGCGGCCCACGGCGATACGTCCTTGGAAACTGCTGTAGTCAAGACTGGTGATCCGCATTTGCAGCGTACCGTCCAGCTTCTTCGGCGCCGGGATATGCTCCAGGATGGTATCCAGCAAGTAGCTCACATCTTCCGTCGGGGTCTTCCAGTCCGGGCCCATCCAGCCCTGCTTACTGCTTCCGTATACGACCGGGAAGTTCAGCTGGTCCTCGTTCGCTTCCAACGTGAACATGAGGTCGAATACTTGCTCATGCACTTCCTCCGGCGTGCAGTTCGGCTTGTCCACTTTGTTGATGACCACGATCGGCTTCAGCCCCAAGGCCAACGCCTTACCCAACACGAAGCGCGTTTGCGGCATGGCGCCCTCAAAAGCATCCACGAGCAGCAATACACCGTCGGCCATGTTGAGCACGCGTTCCACCTCACCACCGAAGTCACTGTGGCCCGGGGTGTCGATCACGTTGATCTTGATGCCCTTGTACCGCACGCTTACGTTCTTGCTCAGGATGGTGATGCCGCGCTCACGCTCCAGGTCGTTGTTGTCCAACAACAATTCCGCCGTGTCCTGGTTCTCCCGGAAAAGCTGGCATTGGTGAAGAATACGGTCCACCAGCGTGGTTTTGCCGTGGTCCACGTGGGCGATGATGGCGATGTTGCGCAGCTCGGTCATGAGAAAGGTTCTGGAAATGGCGCGCGAAAGTAGCCGTTCCCACCGCGTGAAGCACTCGGACCCCCTACGTTAGCGCCCATGAGCGCATCAATCTCGCCCGTGGCACTGGTGGCCGCGCTTTTCACCCTTGTCTCATGCGAAAGGCCCCCCTCGACTTCCGGGACTTCGACCCTACTGACGGCTGATACCCTCACGTTCGAGGGCGAATACCGTGGGACCGATGGGAAAGGGCGTTGGATGCGATGCGGGGATGGTCATTATTTCCCCATAACAGGCCCTAAGGCCGACAGCTTGTACAGGGTATATACCGCACAGGTCGGGCATATCGGCGACGCCGCCAAGGTGTGGTTGCGTGGCGCTTGGACCGCCGACAGCAGTGTGCATTTGAACACCTTGCTGCTTCTGGCCCCTGCCATGCGTTGTGACCCCATCCCTACCTCACGTGGAGCCGGAAGTTATCTCGTTGAAATCGCCGGCAGTGCGGAAAACAAACGATCCATACGCATGGGTCTTTTCGCGAACGGACGCGCAACCCAATATTCAGTGGTAGGCAGTGCTGAGGAACGTGAAGAAAGTGGCATGTGGGGCATGGACAGTGATGGGCGCCTGATCGTGGAGTTCCCACAACGCCCGATGATCCTAACATATGCGCTCGACGGCGATAGCCTGCGGCAATTGGCCCCACTTCCTGCAGGTGCGGTTCTGGTGCTGCACAGGACCGGCCCTGCCGATGCGGAGTATGGCCTGTTCGCGGAGGTGCGCAATTTCATTCTTGAGCAACCCACCGCGGTCGATCCGGCCGGAGGAGCAGCTTCCGTGCTGCCGTCAACGTACTTGAGCACGCTCCTTCCGAACGATACGGGTCTCGCGGCGCTCGAGGCTGCAACCCGAAAGCGTTACGGGATGGAAGCAGAACTGAGCCAACGCCGTTGGCCCGCGATCGTGACCGTGCATGACCTCACCGAGCTTGTGCGCCACACGAAGCAGTGACCCTGCGCGTGGCCACTCGGTTATCTTCGCCGCCGTTGCAGCGTAATCTGCACATTGGCCCCGTAGTTCAATTGGATAGAATGGCAGATTCCGGTTCTGTCGGTTGCAGGTTCGAATCCTGCCGGGGTCACGAACAGGATGTGGAGATGTGAAAACGCGGGGACGTGAAGATGAACGGGCGAGCATCATGTGGTTCCCCTCCTCAAAAGAAGCCCGGTGTTCTTTCATCTTCACATCCAAACATCTTCTCTTCTGAGCCTTGCGCCTCGATAAATTTCTTTGGTGCGTTCGATTGTTCCCAACGCGGAGCGAAGCCACAGAGGCGTGCCGCAACGGCAAGGTCCGCTTGAATGATCGCGAGGTAAAGGCAGCAACGGAGATCGGGATCGGCAGCGCCTGCTCAGTCAGGCGGATGCCCATCTGGAGAACGTATGAAGTGATCGGTATCCCAACAGCGCGCGTTGGTGCCAAACTGGTACCCGGTCTGATACGTGAAACCACTTCACTGGACGACCTGGAAAAGTTGGAACAGGCCAACCGAACGAGAGCGGAAAACTTCGGTGAAGGCCGTCCGACCAAGCGCGATAGGCGGGAACTGGACAGGTTCTCCGAGGGCTGAACCACTTAACACAACTTGGCGTTCGTTAACAGGCCTTACCTGGACACCGGGATAGTTTCGCCTTCGTCAATGACCATCACCATGAACCGCACTGTTCCCCTCAGCTATCTCGCCATATTCCTTGCTTGTGCACCGAGTTGTTCGCTTCGCGCTCAGACCGCCGAAGAACCAAAGGCAAAGATCAGCATCTCCATTACCGAGGACGGTGAAACCAAACAGATGGAGCGCGAAGTCCCGCTCAATGACCCCGATGCACTGGAAAATGCGCTCCGGGAACTCGGGATCATGCAGGAATTCAATATCGATGGCGGCGCCAATCGCATCGAGATCAACATCCGGAAACGCGGCGATGATGGAGTGCTGAAGGACATGGACCTGAGTTTGTTCATGGACGAGCCTGGTGCTGCGGTTTGGGTCGCGGGCGAACCGCGCGCCTATTTGGGTGTGTACTCCGGCAATTGGAATCAGAGCACCTGCGAAGACGACAAGAGGGAAAACAAGAACAATACTTCCGTGAAAGAAGGTGCTTGCATAACCCATGTTATCGAAGGCACGGCGGCGAAAAAGGCGGGATTGAAGGAAGGGGATGTCATCGTGGCCATCGATGACCACCAAGTGAAAAGCCATGGCCACCTGAGCGAATCCATGGCCATGCACAAGCCGGGCGATGCCGTTAAGGTGACCTACTGGCGCGATGGCAAGAAGAACACTGTAACGGCCAACCTTGGTGAAACCGAGGGTGAAGAAGTGTACACGTACGGCTACGAATTCGGTGGCGGTAATGGAGCCAGCAATGCGTATGCATTCAACATGGGAGGCGCTTTTCTGGGTGTAGTGCCTGGAGAGACGGTGAACGGCGGACTGTCCGTGGAAGATGTTGTCGACCGTAGCAGTGCAGAGGCCATGGGACTTCAGGACGGCGATATCATCAAGTCCCTCAACGACCACAGAATCGCGAACTTCGATGATCTGGTTTCCGCAGTGGAGATTACCGAGCCCGATCAGGATGTGCGGTTGTCCATCGAGCGCGGTGGCAAGCCCATGGACCTCAAGGGCCAAATGGGGCGCCATGAAGTCTTTGCCTTCGAGATGCCGGAAATGCCACCCATGGCGCCTATGCCTCCTTTACCACCTATGAATGGTTTAGAACATATGTCCGATGCTGATAGGGAACAATACGAGAACGACATGGAGCAGCACGATCGTGATATGGAGCAACATGGTCGGGACATGGAACAACACGACCGCGATCTGGAACAACAGCGCAGAGACATGGAACAACTGCGCAGGGACATGGAAGAACTGCGCGAAGAACTGCGCGGTGGTGTCCGCCGTGAAATGCGTGTGACGATCGAGCGCAAGGAACTGACCCAAGAGGAGACCGCAGTACTGCGCAACAAGGGCGTTGCAGGCTTGGACAGCAAACTCGACCTCACCGA
Organism: Flavobacteriales bacterium; assembly: GCA_016703005.1. Taxonomy (GTDB): domain Bacteria; phylum Bacteroidota; class Bacteroidia; order Flavobacteriales_F; family PHOS-HE28; genus PHOS-HE28. The sequence goes on along the minus strand of JADJCX010000008.1, from coordinate 124,766 downwards.
TCTACGTTGCTTTCCGAATCCCAGCGATGGATACTTCCGGCTTCAATTCAACGTGCCCACCAAGGGCGACTTGAACGTTGACGTGCATGACTCCAGAGGTGAGCGTGTGTACCATGAATCCATAAGCGATTACGAAGGACAGTACGAGCGCACGCTCAACCTGAGCAGCAAGGCCGATGGCGGCTATTATCTCGTGATCACGCAGAACGGAAAAACCTTCACACAGAAGTTGGTGAAGGAATGACGTGATGGGGTCGTGGAAGGGTGAACGCCGTTCCGGCGTGAGTGCACATCTTCACATCCTCATTATCTGCACATGAGGATCCTTATCCGTCTCGTTCTCTCAACACTTGCCGTGCTGGTCAGCGCCAAGCTGCTCAATGGCGTTCACATCGATGAATGGACCACGGGCATCATCGTAGCCATCGTGCTCGGTTTGCTCAACACCTTCATCCGGCCACTGCTCATCTTGTTCACCCTGCCGGTGACGTTGCTGTCCCTCGGGCTTTTCATTCTGGTCATCAACGCCGGCATCGTCATGCTGGTGGACCGATGGATCGCTGGCTTCAGCGTTGATGGTTTCTGGTGGGCCCTCGCTTTCAGCCTGATGCAGTGGGCCGTACAGGGTTTCCTGAACGCATTGGAAGGAGGTGAAAAGAAGAGGGAACAGGCTGAGTGAACGCGGCGCTAGCCTCAAGCGCAACGGTATTCTTGATGCCTCCCACGAATTGGATGTCATAATTCACGCTGCTCGTCATCGCTACTAAGCAGCCGGTATCCACCCGCAGCGTCTCGCCCGGTTGCAGATCGCGCTGAACCGTTGTGCCACCCGCATGGATGTACACCTGACCGTCGCCATCGAGTTGCTGCATGATGAAGCCCTCGCCGCCGAATAGGCCGGCGCCGATCTTCCGTTGGAAAGCGATCCCGATGCTCACGCCCTTGGCTGCACAGAGGAATGAATCCTTCTGGCAGATCAACCGCTGACCATAATCGGAAAGATCCAACGGAATGATCTTGCCGGGGTAAGCTGCCGCGAACCACACCGTGCGGCGCACGCTGGCCAGATTGGTATAGGCCGTCATGAAGAGACTTTCACCGGTGAGAATGCGCTTGCCAGCTCCCCACAGCTTTGTCATGAAGCTCTGCTCCTGCCCATTGCCGTCACCGAAGATCGTCTTCATCTCGATGCCCTCGTCCATCATCATCATGGCGCCGGCCTCAGCCAGCACGGTCTCCTGCGGGTCGAGCGTGATCTCGACGCATTGCATGTCGTCACCTACAATGCGGTGATCCAGTTCGTGTGCGGTGCGGGACATTGGAAAGAGTTGAAGGAATAGAATATGCGGATGATCAGGCCCGAGAACAGCGTTCGCGAACGTCGACAAAGCTATCGGCGCTGTGGCATGCGCGCGCTTCCACCTGCCAAGTAATTTGGCCGCTCACGTAGATCCTCTCCTCCCCGTGTTGAAGACAGCCCCCAAAAAGGAAGCCATCGACAGTGCCACCCTGTTGAGGGCTTGGGAACTCATGTGCACGGCCAAGGCCATGACGGAGATCTATGAGGAGCACTTCAAGTTCACCAGCAAGTACGTGCACGCGACCAGTCGTGGGCATGAAGCGATCCAACTGGCGCTCGGACTTCAATTGAAGCCCCAGGACTTCGTGTCACCATACTACCGCGATGACAGTATCCTGCTGGGCATCGGCATGCGCCCGTATGAGTTGATGCTCCAGTTGATGGCCAAGCGCGACGACCCCTTCAGCGGAGGCCGCAGCTATTACTGCCATCCGAGTTTGAAACGCGAGGGCATGCCCCGCATCCCTCATCAAAGCAGTGCCACTGGTATGCAGGCGATCCCTACTACGGGTATTGCCTTGGGCTTGCAGTACAAGGAGGCCGCAGGTGTTCAGCACGATGTTCCAGGCGAGGCACCCGTAGTGGTCTGCTCGCTCGGCGATGCTTCGATCACCGAAGGCGAAGTGGCGGAGGCCTTCCAGATGGCGGTGCTCAAGAAGCTGCCGATCATCTACTTGGTGCAGGATAATGAGTGGGACATCAGCGCAAGTGCTGCGGAAATACGTGCTGGTGATGCCAGCGACTACGCGAAAGGCTTCAAAGGTCTTGAGGTACGCTCGATCGATGGCACCGACTTCTTCACTTCATACAACACTCTGAATGAGGTGATGGGGATCGTACGCAGCGAGCGACGTCCGTTCCTCGTTCACGCCAAAGTGCCATTGCTGAACCACCACACGAGCGGCGTTCGCATGGATTTCTACCGCAGTGCGGAGGACATGGCCGAGCACCGTAAGCGAGATCCCTTTACGCGCTTCTTCCAACAACTTCTCGAGCATGGTATCAAGCAGGAAGGATTGAAGGAACTGGAGAAGAAAGCCATCGACACGGTAAAAGCCGACTTCGACTTGGCCCGAAATTCCGAAGACCCGCGGCCAGAAGACCTTCTCACCCACGACTTCGCCCCAACCCTCATAACTGAAGAAAAAGGAGAACGTGAGCCAAAAGACCGTGAACCAACGGTGATGGTGGATTGTGCACTTTTCGCGATCCGGGAATTGATGCAGGAGGACAAACGATGCCTGCTCTATGGTCAGGATGTTGGCGCGCGCCTTGGTGGTGTTTTCCGCGAAGCGGCAACGCTTGCGAAGGACTTCGGCGATCACCGGGTGTTCAACACGCCGATCCAGGAAGCCTTCATCATCGGCAGCACGGTGGGCATGAGCGCTGCCGGCCTGAAGCCGATCGTGGAAGTGCAGTTCGCGGATTACATCTGGCCCGGCCTCAACCAGCTCTTCACGGAAGTCGCGCGCTCGTGCTATCTCACCGTGGGCAAATACCCGGTGAGTTGCATCATACGCGTGCCCATCGGGGCATACGGCAGCGGTGGTCCCTACCACAGCAGCAGTGTGGAAAGCGTGCTGTGCAATATCAAGGGTATCAAGATCGCTTACCCCAGCACCGGTGCGGATCTGAAAGGCCTGATGAAGGCAGCATATCACGACCCCAACCCGGTGGTGATGCTCGAACACAAGGGACTCTACTGGAGCAAGATCAAAGGCACGGAGGATGCAAAGAGCATCGAGCCTTCACCGGACTACATCATCCCGTTCGGCAAGGCCCGCATCGTTCAGCAAGCAGATCAGAAGGCGATCACCAATGGTGAAGCCGCTGTGATCGTCACCTATGGCATGGGAGTGTATTGGGCAACAGCGGCAGCCAAGGATCTCCTTGGACGCGTCACCATCATCGACTTGCGCACGTTGGTGCCACTGGATGAGGCCACCGTTATGAACGCAGTGCGCGCGCATGGTCGTTGTTTGGTGGTGACGGAAGAACAACTGACCAATTCGTTCGCTCAAGCACTTGCGAGCCGCATTGGCAATGAGTGCTTCCAACAGCTCGATGCACCGGTACGTACACTCGGCGCAGTGGACATGCCTGCGGTGCCGCTCAACAGCACTCTGGAAGCGACGATGATCCCGAGCGCGGAGAAAGTCGCGGTAGCACTTGGTCAATTGCTGGCCTACTGATGGCGAGTTCGGAGCACCACATGCGTGTGGCCCGCACAGCACGCTACCACATGCTCGGCGAACCGGCTTCCGCAAAAGAACTTTGGGTCGTTCTGCACGGCTATGGACAACTCGCACGGTACTTCCTCCACAACTTCGATGGTTTGGAGGACGGACGCTGCATAGTAGCGCCGGAAGGACTGAGCCGATTCTATCTCGACGGCACCTTCAGCAGAGTGGGCGCCACATGGATGACACGCGAAGACCGGGAAAACGAGATCGCAGATCATGTCGCCTATCTCGATGAACTCTGTGCCGAGATCCGCAAAGCGTGCCCTTCCGCTGCACGGCTCACCGCCCTAGGATTCTCTCAAGGCGTAGCAACTCTATGTCGATGGGCCATGCTCGGTTCGACACGCATCGACAGACTGATCATTTGGGGCGGAAGTATGCCACCCGAACTCGACCCTACGGATCTGAGCCGCCGTTGGAACGCCAAGGTACTGGACCTCGTGCATGGAACGGACGATCCCGTGGTGAAAGCGGAGGTGCTGCAGCGCAATGCGGGCCTGCTCCGATCGGCAGGTCTGCATTTCTCCACGCACAACTTCAAAGGTGGACATGCGCTGGATAGGTTTACCCTCGAGCGGCTCATGGGGGCGAACAATTGATCGTGGGGTTCAAAGCCACGCGCTCTTTTACCCCTTGCAGGCAACTTGAACCGTGGCGTGACGGTCTATCCTTGCAACAACCAAAACCGAGGAATATGAACCGTACGCTACCCTCTCTCGCTGCTCTGTTCACAAGCAGTCTCCTCATGGCGCAAGCCACGAACTACCCCAACGGCAGCACAGTTGCCGACTTCACGGTCACCGATGTGGAAGGAAACACGCACAGCCTCTACAGTTACACCAGCCAAGGCAAATACGTGATCCTTGATTTCTTCTTCGATACCTGCCCACCTTGCCAAGCCACGTCGCCCTACTTCAGTGAGTTGAACCAGACCTACGGTTGCAATGAAGGCGACTTGATCTGCTTGGCCATGAACAATGGCACTGATAGCGACGCAGAGGTGATCGCTTATGAAGCGACATATGGAGGTCCGTTCGCACATCCACCTGCGGTAAGCATGGACGGCGGAGGTGGCACTGTAACGAACACCTTCGGCGTGGGCGCATTCCCCACCTACTGTCTCATTGGTCCGGATAACCTGATGAAGAACTACGACATCTGGCCAGTGAGCGACATGAGCACCTTTGTTGCAGCATTCCCTCCCGGCAGTGGCATCAACCCGCAGGCTTGTGTGGTCGGTTTGGATGAAGCCGGCAGTATCGCCTTCACCGAGGTTTTCCCATCTCCTACCACGGGAATCGTCACCGTTACGTTCAATGCCGCAAATGCCGGGAATTTGAGCGTGGAGGTGTACGACATGCTCGGTCAACTCGCCATCTCTCAGGGCTTCGGTTCATTGTCGATGGGTGCGCAGCGCACGCTCGATCTGAGCGCTTTGGCCGATGGCCAGTACGTGCTGAAGCTGGTTGCGAACGGACAGGCGCGTGATACCAGCCGCATTACGGTAGCGCGCTAAGGCTGGTGCCATCCAACAACAAAGCCCCTCGATCGGATCGAGGGGCTTTGTTGTTCGGCGCCGACACGTTACATCGTCACCGGCTCGGTCATCTTCTGCCAACCAAGCACATCATCAATGGTATGGGTGCTTACGCTGTGATAGTTGGGCCGGGCCTGCTTGTAGATGGTGCGGGCCACGAGCATCCCGCTTTCCGTGCCGGCCAACGCCGTGTACAACGGTGTAAGGAATTTGCGCCGACCAACATGAACGAGGAATTCGGAAAGCGCTGGATAGGCGTATTCGTACTGGTTGGCAATGCACTGCTCGAACCATGTGAAGGCGATCTCGGCGTTGCCCGATGCCGTGAAGCCGAATGTCTTGTCGAGTTCGGCCATCCTTTCCGTGGTGATGCCTGTCGGTAAGCCCCGCAGGAAATGCATCCATTCAAAGGTGCTCCAATCCCCTGTGGCCAATTCCATCGCAGGCACACCACTGCTCCAGCGCACAAGGGCGGAATCCACCAATGCGAACCGATGACTCGCCACCACTGGAGCGTTCGCGGGCAAGCCGGGTTGATAGACCCATGCATCCAAGTCCAAAGACACATTCCCGGGGTCGAGCAGTTCCTCCTTCAGGTAGGCGAGGAATTTCTCCGTGGTCATGCTCTTGAAGGCGAACGCGTCGAAGTAGCCGCGCAGGAATGCGTCGAACTTTTCACGACCGGTCTCGGCCTCCAGCAGGGTCAAAAAAGCATAGCCCTTCTCGTAAGCAACATCCGTCATTCCATCATCCGGGTTGCGGCCGGCCAGATCCAGTTTCAACCGGGTGTCCGCGTCATGGCCATCTTCCTTGAGGTCGTGCATGGTTCGCGTCAATTCCTGCCGCCCCAGCACCGCAAGCATTTCGGCGTAATCCTGCCCATAGATCTTTTCACAGATGCGCTTCTCGAAATACACGGTGAAGCCTTCGTTCAACCAGAAATCATCCCAAGTGGCGTTGGTCACCAGATTGCCGCTCCAACTGTGCGCGAGCTCGTGCGCGATCAAAGCGGTCAGCGAACCATCACCCGCAAGGATGGTAGGTGTTGCGAATGTCAACATCGGATTCTCCATACCACCGAACGGAAAGCTCGGCGGCAACACGATCACATCATACCGGCCCCAGCGATAGGGACCATAGAGTTCCTCCGCTGCGATGACCATGTTCTCCATATCAGCGAATTCCTTGGCGGCCTTGTCCACCAGCTCCGGTTCAGCATACACGCCTGTGCGCGGCCCGATGTTGCGGTACTCGATATCCCCCACCGCCAACGCGATGAGGTAGGGCGGGATCGGTTGAAGCATGCTGAAGCTGTAATTCCCTGCGGCATTGCGGGTGGTGGTGTTGGAAGCGCTCATGACCGCCATCAACTCTGCAGGCACATGAACGTTGGCATTGTATGTGATGCGAATGCCCGGGCTGTCCTGGATCGGTATCCACGTACGCGTAAGGATAGCTTGGCCCTGAGTGAACAGGAAGGGATGCCTCTTGCCCCCTGTTTGCTGCGGTGACAACCATTGCAGTGCATCGGCCCCAGCACCCGTGCGATACGCAATGCTCAACCGTTTCACTTCGGGCCCGATCTCCACCATCAGGGCGCGTCCAAGGAACGTACTGTCACCCAATGTGTGCTTAAGCACCCTGCCATCGGCATCCTTCACTTCCGCAATGGTCAGCCCACGCGTATCGAACACGATCCTTCCTTTCCCGTGGTTCACGATATCGTAGGTGGCCGTACCAGTGATGACTTCGGCCGCCATATCAACGGCAAGTTCAAGGTCCAGATGAGTGATGTACGCTTCATCAGGTGTTGAGGCGCTATGCTTGTCCATCACATGTTCTATCGCTGCTTCATCCGCGTCCACTGTATCAGCACTTTCCGGGTCTGCGCTACAAGCGGTCAGTAATACCGCGGTGGCAGCGGCCAACAGTTTCATCTTCAAATGGATCATTCGGGGTCTGTGGGGCGCCAAATGTAGGCGTGCATACTAACCGGCCTTGCCGTGAAATACTGCCTGAACCGCAATAGTCAACGCCCGATCCGCGTTCACTTCCACGCCCGCCTACCTTTCTCCCCCTACTTCTTAACCGGCCATGTACGCCACCACCCGCTTGCTGCGCGCAACACTGCGCGCTTTCGTCGTTTGTGCCACGCTTGTTACTTGCAAAGGCGATCCAAAGCGCATAGAACCCGATAGCGCTTTCATCCCCTACATCCCGGCCTTCACATACGGGCATATCAGCGCAAGGGCCGCCATCCTGGTCCGGTTGGCGGAAGATCGTCCATGGAAGGACACATCCGTCGCCGCGATCCAGGATCTGTTCGACCTGCATCCCGAAGTGGACGGCGCTGTTGAATGGCTGGACCATAACACACTTGCGCTCCGGCCAACCGAGCGCTTGAAGAGCGACCAGACCTACGAAGTTGTCTTCCGCCTGGGCGATATCATGGAAGTGCCCAAGGGCATGGAGGAATTCCGGTTCCAAGTAAGCACCATCAGGCAAAGCCTGGATGTGCGCATCACCGACATGCAGGCATTGAGCAGCACGGATCTCACGTGGCAACGGGTGCTCGCATCAGTATACACCAGTGACGATGCCACTGGACAGGATGTTGAAGGTTGCATCCGCGTTACGCAAGGCAAGCGGCATCTGAGCCTCACATGGGAACACGAAGCCAATGGTCAATTCCATCGTTTCAGCGTGGACAGCGTGCTGCGTGGCGAGCAGCCCGACAGTGTGCTGATCACATGGAACGGTGAGAAGATCGAGAGCGATATCGATAGCGCACTCTATTTCAGAGTGCCCGCTATCGGTGATCTGGTGTTGGTCAGTTCGAGCACCACCAGCGCGGAGGAACAATTCGCAACGCTGTTGTTCAGTGATCCATTGGATCCGGCTCAGGACCTCGCGGGTTTGGCGGGTATCAGCGGCCAAGAGAATGTGCGACCGGCCATCGATGGGAACAAGTTGCTCTTATACCCGGAGGCACGGCTCAGTGGCGAACATCAGGCCTTTGTCGCCGAGGGCTTGGCGAACGTGAACCACCGGACACTTGGGAAAGACATCACGGTCGACCTCACGTTCGAAGACATCAAGCCAGCGATCAGCTTGGTCGGCAAAGGCACCATCCTTCCGTCCACGGATGGTCTGCTGTTCCCGTTCGATGCTGTGAACCTGAGCGCTGTTGAAGTGCGTGTGATCCGCATCTACGAGGAGAATGTCGCCCAATTCCTGCAGGTGAACAACATCGACGGCGAGTACGAACTGGCGCGCGTAGGGCGCCAAGTGCTGCACCGCATCATTCCGCTACAGGGCAAGGAAGCCCCGAAGGTGGGCCGTTGGAACCGTCACTATCTCGACCTTGCGGATCTTATCAAGACCGAACCAGGGGCCATCTATCGGATCGAACTCGACTTCCGCAGGGAGCATAGCATATACCCCTGCCCGAACGACAAGGACAAGCCACGCCAGATCATCTCCGCACCGCAGGATATCGATGACGGTGATGGTGGCCAATGGGACGAGGGGTCCGATCATTACTACTACGACGACTACGAGGAGGAGTATTACTACGAGGACGAGGAATACGACTGGCGGAAGCGCGAGGACCCTTGCAGCGGCTCGTATTACACGCAGCATCATTCCGTCTCGCGCAATATTCTGGCGAGCGACCTCGGACTGATCGCCAAGCGCGGCAGCGATGGCAGCATGCTCGTGGCCGTGAGCGATCTGAAAAGCACCGCCCCGATGAGCGGCGTGAAAGTGGATGTCCTCGACAAACAGCGTCGCAGCCTTGCGCAACTCGTTACGGACGGTGAAGGGTTGGTGACCTTGCCGAAGACCAAGCACAAGGGTTTCCTGCTTGTGGCCAGCAAAGATTCGCAGCGTGGCTACCTGAAGTTGGATGATGGCAATTCGTTGTCGTTGAGCGAATATGAGGTGGAGGGAGAATACGTCGAACGCGGCTTGAAGGGCTTCATCTACGGGGAACGTGGAGTATGGCGTCCGGGTGATTCGCTGTACCTGAGCTTCATGCTTCAAGACCCGCGCAAAACGCTGCCGAAAGACCACCCGGTGACCTTGGAGATCACCGATGCACGCGGTCGACTTGACCAGAAGCATGTGCGCACGAGTTCCGTGAACGGGCTGTACTCTTTCCGTTGCGCCACCAGCCCCGACGCGCCCACCGGCGCTTGGCACGCACGCGTGAACGTGGGTGGCACATCGTTCCACCATACGCTGCGCATTGAAACGATAAAGCCGAACCGGTTGAAAGTGAACATCGACCTGCCGGAGCGGATCACATCGATCAGTCGGAAAAAGGAGCAGGTGCTCACGGGCAACTGGTTGCACGGCGCACCGGCCAAGAACCTGAAAGCGCGTACCACGGTTACCATGACACGCGGTTGGGCGGATTTCAAGGGCTACGACAAGTACAACTTCGACGACCTGTACACAGGTGTGAACACCGATGAACGCGTGGTGTTCGATGGGCAGCTGGATGCAACCGGCAAGGCCACCTTCCCCATGGATATCAGTTTCAACGGGCGTGCTCCGGCAGCTGTGAACGCCAACTTCGTCACACGCATTTTCGAGGCTGGCGGCGATGCAAGTACCGACAACCAACGCGCCGTTTACCTACCTTATTCAAGCTACGCCGGCGTGCAGGGGCCCGACCCCCGCAATGCCTGGGGAACGCTGCGCACGGATACCAACTACACGTTCAGCGCGGTTGCGATCGACCCCGACGGCAAGCCGCTTGCCGGCCATGCCTTGAAGGTGAGTGTTTACAAAATGGAACGCGACTGGTGGTGGGACGGTGGATACGATGAAGCGGCCAGCTATGTGACCAGTCCGAGCATCCGGTTGGAGAGCACGCAGGATATCGTCACCGACGCGAAGGGAAAGGCGACGGCCAACGTGCGCGTCGACCGCCCGAAATGGGGCCGCTTCATTGTGCGTGTGTACGATCCGGCCAGCGGTCACGCGTGTGCGAGCAATGTGTACTTCGATTGGCCGGGCTACGAAGGCCGCAGCCGTCGTGGCGATGCTGAGCAGGCTGCCATGCTCAACTTCAACAGCGACAAGGAGAAGTACCACACCGGTGACGAAGCTGAGATCGTGATCCCGAGTTCCGGGACCGGTCGTGCACTGGTGAGCTTGGAAACAGGTAGTCGCATTCTTGATGCGCAATGGTTGGAATTGAAGGCGAAGGAGACCCGTTACAAATTCAATGTTACTGCCGACATGGCGCCGAACATCTTCGTTCACGTCACCTTGGTGCAACCACACGCGAACACCATCAACGATCTACCGATAAGGCTCTACGGTGTCATTCCTATCCTAGTGGAGGATCCCGCAACGCATATTGCGCCGGTACTTGAAACACCGAAGGAGATCCGCACCGATGTACCCTTCAGCGTGAGCGTTAAGGAGAAGGAAGGCCTGCCGATGACCTACACCTTGGCCATCGTCGACGAAGGACTCCTGGACCTGACGCGCTTCAAGACACCTGACCCTTGGGAGGCATTCTATGCCCGCGAAGCGTTGGGCGTGCGCACGTGGGACATGTACGACCAAGTGATCGGTGCTTTCGGGCGCCAACTCGAACGCATCCTCGCGCTCGGTGGCAGTGATGATGCTGGCCCGGTCGACCCATCGCGTGTTAACAGATTCAAACCGGTGGTACGTTTCGTTGGTCCATTCACCATCGGGAAGAACGGCAACGCGAAACACAGCTTCACCATCAGCAATTATGTGGGCAGCGTGCGTGTAATGGTTGTCGCCACTGATGGTGCGCGCGCATATGGCAGCACCGAGAAGGCCGTACCAGTGAAGAAACCGCTGATGTTGTTGGCAACACTGCCCAGGGTGGTGGGTCCGGGCGAAACCGTCGATCTGCCTGTTACAGTGTTCGCGATGGACAAGAAGATCAAGGATGTTCAGCTCCGCTTGGAAGCGAACAAGCTCTTCACATTGCAGGGCCCGGACAAGATCCAGTTGAAGTTCACGGAAGAAGGTGATCAAGTAGCCGTGTTCAAGGTGCGCATGGCCGAGACCATTGGCACGGGCAAGGTGAAATTGATCGCTGAAGGCGCCGGTGAAAAAGCGGCTGAGAGCATTGAGATCGCGGTGCGCCAGCCGAACCAACCGCAGACATTCTCCGAGGAAGTGATCATTGAGCCCGGCCAGAGTTGGCAAGCGACGCCCAATCCCGTTGGCTTGCTGGGCACGAACAGCGCTTACCTCGAACTCAGCACCATCCCTCCCATCGATTTTGGCCGCCGGTTGAAATACCTCATGGATTATCCGCATGGTTGCGTGGAGCAGACCACCAGCAAAGCGTTCCCGCAGCTGTACATCGCCGACGTTACCGAGGTGGATGCCAAGAGTGCACAATACATGCGCAGTAACGTGGAAGCCGCGATCCGCAAGTTGCGCGAGTTCCAGAACGCCGATGGGGGCTTCACCTATTGGCCGGGAAGCACTTACGTGGATGATTGGTGCTCAGTGTATGTGGGCCACTTCCTCACCGAAGCCGAACGCAAAGGCTTCAACATCCCGGCGTTGATGAAGAGCCGCTGGCTCAGCAACCAGCGCAGCGTTGCACGCAACTGGAACTTCTCGGAGCGCGATGGATGGACGCGCCACCACTCTCAGCTGACCCAAGCCTACCGGCTGTATGTACTGGCAACGGCTAACGCATCGGAGCTGGCGCCCATGAACCGTATGCGCACCATGACGGGATTGAGCGATCAGGCCAAGTGGATGCTCGCGGCCGCATACGCCGTCACCAACAACCGCGAAGTGGCGCAACAGCTGATCGCCGGTGTAAGCCCGCGCGTCAGTCCGTACACGGAACTCTCTTGGACCTATGGCAGCGACCTGCGCGATGAAGCCATGATCGCCGAAGCGTTGCTGAAGATGAACGACAAGGCCAAAGCCGCCGGCTTGATCCAGGATATCGCCAAACGACTGGGTTCTGAGAGTTGGTACAGCACCCAGAGCACCGCCTTCGGCCTAATGGCTGTGGCGCGCTTGGCCGAAGGTGGCGAGTTGGGCAAGGGCATGTCGTTCGCGCTCACGCAGAACGGAACGCCGAAAGACCGCTTCAGCGAAAAAGCCATTGTGCGCACGGAGTTGGCCGTACCCGATGGCAAGGCCACTGTAGGCGTGAAGAACAGCGGTAAGAACCTGCTTTACCTGCGAATGGTGCGTACTGGTACGCCCCTGGCCGGTGATGAACAGGCGGAGAGCAGCGGGCTCAGCATGTTCGTGACATTCGAAACCGCAAACGGCACTGCGATCAGTATCGACAAATTGGAGCAAGGCACCGATTTCGTTGCCTCCGTTACGATCACCAACCCGAGCCTGAAGGGCTACAATGAACTGGCCCTGACACAGGTCTTCCCCAGCGGCTGGGAGATCCGCAACACGCGGCTGGAGGGTTCGGGTAGTGCGGTACAAGCCAGTTACTACGACTACCAGGATGTGCGGGATGATCGGGTGCTTACCTACTTCGATCTGTGGCGCGGCGGAAGCGTCACGTACAAGGTGATGCTGAATGCCTCATATGCCGGGCGATTCTACTTGCCGGGCACCGTGTGCGAGGCGATGTACGACAACACGATCAACGCACGATCGCAAGGCAAATGGATAACCGTGGTGCGGCCTGGAGAGGACGCCGAGGTTTCCAGGTAAGGAAGGCTGGTACCACAAAAAGAAGAAGCCCCGGACGGTCCCGGGCTTCTTCATTCGTCGGGGTGACTGGATTCGAACCAGCGACCACTTGCACCCCATGCAAGTGCGCTACCGGGCTGCGCTACACCCCGAATGGGGCGGCGAATTTAACAATGCGATCGATCCCGCACCGGACCGCGGGCAGCGACGCGTTCCGATCATTGACCGATCACTTCCTGTGTTACCGCCAGATCGCCTCGTTGGGTATAGTCGCGACGCACCTTCATTCGGCCGTTGCTCTTGTGGAACTGGATCTCACCAACGGCGCCCGCGTACTGTTCGGCTTCCTGTCCTTCCGCTTCGTGCAGCACCACTTCGAACGCTACCAAGCGGTCCTTTTTCGGGTCCTTCTTGCAGGCTGCGCGGGTGTCAATGCGCACTTGTTTGGTAACACAACCGGGTTTGGTGAAGCGGAGCACATGCACCTGATCGAGCGGCAGGCTCAACTTGAAGTGACCATTGCGGCACAGATTCACGGGCACCTCCTCCCCGCTCTGGCCGAGCAGTGTAACGGTTTGCCGGCTGATGATCTCTTCTGGTGAGGATAACTCGCCCTTTATGGTCACTTGCCCTTGGCCCCTGGCAACACTCCAAGAGATGATGCCCAGCAGGAGAACAAGCATATAGGCTAGCGCGCTTGGCGCTGACTTTCCGATCGAGTATTTCATGGCTATTGATATTGGTCCGAGAATGAACCAAAAGTGCCATTCGTGAAAAGCTGAAACCATACCCAGAAAAGGTGAATTTTCGAGGCCGATAGCGGCGTTCTGTCCGTCTTCTACCCGATATCGGGTAGGCGCATCAGCGGAAGGTCGATGGAAACCGTCGTGCCATGGCCAGGTCGGCTGTCAACGTTCACCGCTCCATTGTACGCCGTCGCACGCTCCCTGATGTTGCCCATGCCCATGCCTTCCGAACTGGCAAGCGGATCAAACCCGGTACCATCGTCCTCGACAATGATGTTGAGCGCGGCTGTGGTCCGCGTGAGTTGCACCGAGAGTTCCTTTGCACGCGCGTGTTTCATCACATTGCTCACGCACTCTTGCACCATTCGGTAGATGGCGATCTCCATGTCCTGGTCCAGCCGCTCCTCCATACCGAATACGCTCATCGATACGCTCAACTTGCCCGGCACATGTACGGCGCTGCGCAGGTCTTCCAATGCCTTGACAAGTCCGAACTGGCTGAGGGTACCGCGCACCATATCGTGGCTGATGCGCCGCACTTCGGTCACCGTCTCATCCAACAAGTCGAACACATGTTGGTACTGCTCACTTTGCTGTAGTTCCATTTGCTCCATGCGCCCTTCCAATGCACTGAATTGCAGTTTCACGGCGCTCAGCATACTGCCGATGCGATCATGCAAGTCCTTGCCCACGCGCTGCCGCTCCTGCTCCTGCCCTTTCATCATGGCATCCAATGAATTGATCTCCTGCCGCTTGAGGAGGTCATTGACCTCGCGGTCGTGGATCACCTGCTCTTGGGCACGCATGCGCTTCTGGCCACTGTAATTCCGGAATAGGACTACAGCAAGCAGGACCAAAACCGCACTGAGGCCGATCAGCCAATTGCGCTGGGCTCGTTTTGTCCGTTCCTCCTCTCTGGCAAGCACAAGAGCCTGTTCCTTCTTTTCGGATTCGTATGCGATCTCAAGGCGGTGAATGGTTTCACCTTGTTTGACCGAATCCAACCTTGCTTTTACGACGCTGGATCTCTCCAAGTATTCCTTCGCCATTGCACAATTCCCTTGTAGGTCATATACCTCATACAAACGGTATACTGCTTCCGAGAGCTTCTGTGCCGAGCCCGAGCCGACCAGCAATTCGTACGATGCACGGGCCAACATCAATGCACTATCTGCGTTGCCCGCTCCCAAATACGTCCCTGATAAAGAGAGAAGTGATTCGGCCAGCCCTACGGAATCACGCAACTCGGTTCGGATCTCAACAGCACGATACCCTGCCCGAAGCGCTCGATGCACATCCCCTTCGCCATTGGCAATGATGGCAATATTGGACATCACGTCGGCCTCGAAGGTCCTATCAGCCCGGATGTCCTTTTGTGTCAATGCGCTGTCGAAGTACGCATAGGCCGCAGTAGCATCGGAAAGGTAATAGGTCACTGACCCGATGTTCAAGATCGCGTTCTTGACGAGCGCGCTGTAGCCGTTAGCACTGCCACAATCCAGTGCCCTTTCGTATTGCTCCCGGGCCATCGACCAACGCTCCTGGTCGTAGAACACATTCCCGCGATCAATGAGGATGTTGCACAAGTTCCTATCCAGTCCCTTGGCATGCAACGAGTTCTCAGCTTGGATCAGTTTTCGAAGACTCTCGTCGTAGCTACCCTGGTGTCGATCGATCTCCGCAAGCAGTACCAGTGACTTCACTTCTTCCTCGCCAAAACCGAAGGCCTGCGCGAGATGATAAGCACGAACAGCCTCTTCAACTGCCTTCGGATACAGTCCTAGTGCCTTGAATATCCTACCCCGCTCGCTGCTGATGGCGTAGAGCAGCAATGGGTCCGCTGAATTGGGCAAGACCGGCAAGGAATCAATGACTGCGTATGCTGCAAACGCATCACCGGAAACGCGCAATATCCTTCCCTCAACAACCGTGGAAAGGTACTTCTGGTCCCTGGACCGCCCCGGCTCGACCCTTATGCCAAGGATCATAGCCCTGATCTCCGGATAAGACTGGGTATCGAAGAGTGCATTGTAGCGGTCATACTGGGTTCTCAATGTCGGATCGCTCTGTGCAACCGCGGCAACTCGCATGCACAGGGCCAGCGCGCACATAAGAACCCACTTCATCAGGAGTGGTTGCTGGCATCCTCGACGATCCATCTTGACCTGCTTTTCACATCGCGTCAATCCGCAGCAGACGCCCGACAAGGTTCGCAGTCACCCGAGCGGTTCGTGTGCCAGCGGTCATTGCAAACAGGACGTCGTTGAGAAGCCCATCTGCCCATTTTGATCGTCTGTGCCCGGCACACCGCAGGTGGATGGCCGCACGATGGGTCTTCGCACGAGCAGAACGGATTCCCACACCGTTGATCGTCCGCACCAAGGCTTTCGTAATAAGCTTCCAATTGCGCTTGAGCTCCCTTGCTGACCCGGATGTAATCGGAGCCTTCAAAAACCTCTCGCATCCCGTAGGCGGCTCCCCAGTGATCCGCATCTCCTTCACAAACAACCTCACTATTGGACCCGCATTCTGAAATCTCGCCGTTCGCGTGGCCTATTTCATGGGCCAGAAGAAAGGCGATCAATTCGCCACCGACCTCGTCATGTTCCATAAGGTCGGGCGGAATATTGATCGTCATGGAACCATCATGAATACTCACCACCACGCTGGTCCATGGCCGATCACTCGGGTAGTAGGTGACATCGATGTACGAGTACCACGATCGGTATAGTTCCACCAAGTCTTCAACCATGATACAACCTTCGCCAAAGGGAACTTCATGATCCCCGCGATCACATCCGGGATCCGTTTGCGCTGTTGTGCGACGATGAACGGCACGAACAACACTCCGTCGGCCTGACGTATCGGGCAATGATATTGGTTGGGCCCGTTTGACCCCCAGCGGCGGAAACCCGTCCAGCGGCATCCAGCTCTTTGAGCGGTCCTTGAACCGGGCAACATGATCGATCCGCTTTTGCGCAATGAGCGAATCGAGCGTCGGTCTCCCAAGCCCGGCCAAGTCGTTGCACAAACACCAACAAGGAGCATCATCCACCTCGAACCATAGACGGGTTGAGCCCGGGACCAGCACCGCACACATACTATCGATCAGCGGCTGATGCTGTGACCGGAACACGGAGGAACATTCAACGCCCCCGATCAGTTGATCCAAAGCGATGGTTCCTCCATCGATACTATCCCTCAACGCCTCTAATGATCGCTGAACCCAGAGAGCTCTTTCGGTCACAGTATTCGTCCCACACCCAAATAGAATGGAGATGGCAAGGGCGCATGCAGCGCCCTTGCCATTCGTCTGTCCCGAGCTCGCTTCCATTGTTCCGTGCGTATTGTGTCCGTTGTGGTTCAGTAGTAACGACAATGACCGGATCTGACTATTTCTTCCTCCGTGCGATCTTCTTGGTCGCCGGTTTCTTCACTCCTGCTTTGGCTGAACCTCCTCCACCGGCCCCATCCCGCACCTTCAGCTTCTCCTTGGGCTTCGCTGTTCCATTGACAACCACCCGATAATAACCCCAACGTTCCACTGCATCTGGAACCCTTGTGGCAACGTGCCTCGGATCCATATCGTTCGGTGCTCCGTCCATGGAGGAATAATTCAAGAGCCAGGGATCGTCTTCAAAGCCGCGTCCAGTGATCGGACCGGTTGCATAATTCCTGGGTTTCTCAACGGTGACAATGTGATTGTCACCAGCGCCAATAGTGGTGTTCGGGTAGGTTGACCAAGATGCCATGATGCTGTAGGTTTTGGGGTTTGGGAAAGGCTGGTAGTGTTCAGCCCTCAAGGTTCCACCCTCTCTCCATGGCATAGCGCACCAAACCAGCGGTGCTATGCATGTCGAGTTTGTGGAGAATGTTCTTGCGATGCGTTTCTACGGTTGCCGGGCTCAGGTGCAACGCATCCGCTATCTCGTGCGAGTTCTTCTCCGCCAGGAGCAGCCTTATGATCTCTTTCTCGCGCTTCGTGATCGGCACGAATCCTTCGCCTTCCTTGCGTGAGCGGCTCTTGACCGGCGCATCCATAGTTTCCTGCACGGGTTTGCACAAGTAGCGTTGACCTGCACTGACGGTGTGAATGGCTTCGCGCAGCTCGGCCCGGCCGGTATTCTTCAACAAATAGCCCTTGGCACCGGCTTCCATCAGTTCATTTATGAACTCCCTGTTGCTATACATGCTGAGCACCATAACGTTCGTGCCTTTCAGGGACTTATTCCCGCATATGAGCTGTGTAGCCTCAATGCCATCCATCTCGGGCATGCTGATATCCATGATCACGATATGCGGCCTCAAAGCGGTGGCCTTTTCCACAGCCTCGCGCCCGTTGCGCGCCTCGCCCACTACTTGGAAATCAGGTTCCTGGGAAAGCAACGCGCGCATGCCATCAAGGACCAAGTGGTGGTCGTCTACAAGAAGGATGTTGATGATGTTCATGGGCGGGGTCAGGAGTTGAGCAAAGTTCGGACAGGCAGTTGGTCCGTGAAATACCAGAATCCGGGTATTTTTTAGACCATTCGGGGCTGGGCGGATACGAAGGAACATTGGATCCGATCCCCGAAACCTGTGTTCCAATTGTTCCCGAGAGAACGACTTGTCCACGATCGAGACTGGTATTGACGGCCATTGTGCCATTATGAACGGACAATGAAGCTTGACGAACGGCCGGAGTTGCGGAAAGCGCACGGCTACATTTGGCCCCGCCTGTGCAGGCCAAGGCGGCCCAAGGCAAGAACGAACGATGCGTGCGACTTTCCTGACACTGCTGGTGGCCAGCCTGCTCCCAACCATATCGACCGCCCAGAACAACCCCACCTTGAGCGGATTCATCAAGGATGCCTCCAGCGGTGAGGCGTTGATCGGTGCAAGCCTTGTGGTGACCGAGATCAATAAGGGCGCCTCCACGAACACCTACGGGTATTACTCACTTACCATTCCTGCCGGAACATATTCGGTGGTCGTGCGTTACCTGGGGTTCGAGGAACTCACCAAAACGGTGGAACTGAAGGCTGACATGAAGTTGAATTGGGACTTGCAGCCGAAGGTTTACGAAACCCAAGCGGCCAAAGTGACCGGAAAAAAGGGAAAGGGCAATACCGAGAGCACGGACATGGGCCGCATCGGCATCGATGTACAGAAACTCAACACACTCCCGGCCTTGCTGGGTGAAGTGGACATTCTGAAGACCATCCAATATCTGCCGGGGGTTAAAGGGAACGGTGAAGGGAACAGTGGCTTTTATGTGCGGGCGGCGGACCGGACCAGAACCTCATTCTTCTTGATGAGGCCGTGGTCTACAACGCCAGCCACTTGTTCGGGTTCTTCAGTGTATTCAATGCCGACGCTGTGAAGAACATCGAACTGATCAAGGGCGGCATGCCGGCCAATTATGGTGGCCGCATCAGCAGCGTGCTCGACATCAATATGAAGGAGGGCAACGACAAAGGCTTCCACGGTCAGGGCGGTATCGGTTTGATCAGCAGTCGCCTCACGTTGGAAGGCCCCATTATGAAGGAGCGCAGTTCGTTCATCGTAAGTGCCCGCCGCACGTACATCGATCTGCTGTTGAAGCCCTTCGTGAACGACACGAGCGAATTCGCCGGCAGTGGCTACTACTTCTACGACATCAACGCCAAGGCGAACTACCGCCTCAGTGACAAGGACCGGTTCTACTTGAGCGGTTACTTCGGTCGCGACGTCTTCACCTTCGACAACACGAATGCCGGCGACCCCAGCTTCCGCATCCCTTGGGGAAATGCAACACTGGCCGCGCGTTGGAACCACGTCTTCGGCCCCAAGCTGTTCCTGAACACCACCGCGACCTTCAGCGATTACAAGTTCCTCTTCGACGCAACGCAGGATGTGTTCTCGTTCCAACTCTTCAGCGGTATCCGCGACTACTCATTGAAGCTGGACCTGAACCATTACTTGAACGTTCGGCACAGCTTGAAGTATGGCGGTCAATACACCCGGCACCTCTACACTCCGAGCACGGTAAGGATCGATGCGGGCGACACACAATTCGATATCGAGGAACCGAGCAAACTCAATGCGCATGAAGCAGCTCTATATGTACTCGATGACTTCGACGTAACAGACCTGCTGCGCGTGAACGTTGGGCTCCGCTTCACCTGGTTCGCGCACGTAGGCAACTTCCGCGAGTACTTGTACGACAGTGAAGGGACCGAGATCGGCACCCGTGAATACGGATCCGGCGAAACCGTTGCCCAGTACTCGGCTTTGGAGCCGCGGATCAGTGCGCGTTACAAGACCGGAGCCAATAGCAGCGTGAAGGCCAGCTTCAATCGCGGTCAACAGTATGTGCATCTCGCCAGTTTCAGCGGCATTGCGCTGCCCACCGATGTGTGGGTGCCCAGTGGCAAGAATGTGAAGCCTCTGGTTGGCACACAATACGCCGCCGGGTATTTCAAGGATTGGAAAGACCGCACCTTCGAAACGAGTGTAGAGGTGTACTACAAAACGATGGACAACCTGATCGAATACGCCGATGGCGCTGTTCCGCAGGACAATGGCAACACCAACTACGATCGCAACTTCGTTTATGGGGACGGCTACAGCTATGGGTTGGAGTTGTTCATCAAAAAGACCTTCGGCAAGTTGAACGGCTGGGCGGGCTATACGTGGAGCAAGACCATGCGGCAATTCGACAACCTCAACAAGGGCGAGGAATTCCCGAGCCGATGGGACCGCACCCACGACATGAGTTTGGTGCTGAGCTACGACCACAACGCACGTTGGACCTTCGGTGGCACCTTCGTTTACAGCACGGGCCAAGCGGTAACACTGCCAGTGAACCGTTACTGGGTGGAAGGTCAATTGGTGAGCGAGTACACGGAGCGCAATGGATTCCGCATGGCGCCATACCACCGGCTTGATCTGGCCGCTACACTCCGGAATAAGGCCACGCGCCAGAAAAAGGACAAGACCACAGGCGAGGTGACGGAAGTGCCGCGCCGCTACCGCAGCAGTTGGACGTTCGCCGTGTACAACGTTTACAACCGCCGCAACCCCTACTTCATCTACTTTGATAATGAGGGCATACCCAGCGAAGGCAACTTCCAAGTGGTAGCCAAGCAAGTGAGCCTGTTCAGCATACTCCCCAGCATTACATGGAACTTCGAATTCTGATGCGCAACGCATTGATCGCGATCGCTGTGGTGGGTGGGCTTGCCGCATGCACCAAGGAGATCACCGTTGAACTTCCGCCCGCTGAGGAGAAGTTGGTGATCAATGGCACCATCGAACCGGGCAAGCCGCCCATCGTTGTGGTCACCCGCACCGAGAGCTTCTTCGCCCCCACCGACTTTGCAAGTCTGCTCGGCATCTTCGTTCGCACAGCTGCCGTTACGGTGGATGACGGCAATGGTCCCGTGCAGCTCGATGCTGTAAGCGGGTTCAGTATCCCGGACGACATCTTGGAGCGTGCCGGACAGATGATCGGTATCGATCCTTTCGCCATCCAGGTGGCGGATATTCTCATCTACACGAAGACCGATGGCAGCTTCTTGGGCCAGATAGGTTCCACATACGCCTTGAACGTTCAGGCTGAAGGCAAAACGGTAACCGGTTCCTCTTTCATGATGGATCCCGAACCGTTGGACAGCCTCTGGTTCAAGCTGGCCGAACAAGATCCCGGCGACGATAGTCTCGGCTTCATTTGGCAAACCACCAGCGATCCAAGCGGGTTGGGCAATTGCTACCGGTGGATGGGCAAGCGCATCAACGCCGGAACGGATGGCGAGCAGAAGGACGAGATCTTCATCGCTCCGCAATTCGGCGCATTCGAAGACCAGTTCATTGACGGGCTTTCATTCGACTGGGCCATCAACCGTGGCAGCGCACCCTTCAGTACTGCGGACGATGACGAGAACGAGGAACGTGGCTACTTCAAGCGTGGCGATACCGTTGTGGTGCAGTACGTCGCTTTCGGCCAGAAGGAATTCGAGTTCTACAACTCGAAGGACGGTAACGCGAACTCGCAAGGCGACCTCTTCTCCACACCAAGTAACGTCAAAAGCAACGTTGTGGGTGGCTTGGGTGTTTGGGCCTGCTGGAGTCCATGGGTGGATACGCTGGCCTGCTATCCATAGCCGAGGCACAGCAGTACTTGGCATTTCACGGAACAACTATCGATTGCCGCGGCGGTGCTTCGCCCCTGCCGTTAGTTTCGCCGTCCCTTACATGAGCACCATTCCGGAACGCATCAAATGCCTGATCATTGGATCGGGTCCCGCAGCTTATTCCGCTGCCATCTACGCCGCACGCGCCGATCTTAAGCCCGTTGTGATCGAGGGACCGCTACCCGGCGGCCAACTCACGCAAACCACGGAGGTGGACAACTACCCGGGCTACCCGAACGGACGCTCAGGGCCCGATATGATGGAGGACCTGAAAGCGCAGGCCAAGCGTTTCGAAACCGATGTGCGCAGTGGCTGGGTCACCAAGGTGGACTTCAGCGGTCCTGTTCACAAGGTGTGGGTGGATGAGAAAACGGAGATCCATACCGATGCTGTGATCATTGCGACTGGCGCCAGCGCCAAGTGGCTCGGGTTGCCGAATGAGATCCGTCTGCGCGATATCGGTGGTGGGGTCACCGCATGCGCTGTTTGCGATGGCTTCTTCTTCAGGGGCCAGACCGTAGCCCTGGTCGGCGCTGGCGATAGCGCGTGCGAAGAAGCGACCTACTTGGCCAAACTGTGCCCCAAAGTGTACATGCTGGTACGCAAGAACGAATTCCGCGCGAGCAAAGCAATGGTGCATCGCGTGGAACACACACCGCAGATCGAAGTGCTGTTCAATACCGAAGTGAAGGATGTGCTCGGTGAAAACACCGTTGAGGGCATTGTTGCGATCAACAACAAAACCGGCGAGGAGCGGAAGCTGGACGTCACGGGATTGTTCATTGCCGTTGGCCACAAACCCGCCACCGACCTCTTTACCGGGATCCTCGATATGGACGAGACCGGCTACCTGAAACACAAGCCCGATAGCACGCATACCAACATTCCCGGAGTGTTCGTGAGCGGCGATGCAGCGGACAAGGTCTACCGCCAAGCGGTGACATCCGCGGGTACGGGTTGCATGGCGGCCTTGGATGCGGAACGTTGGCTGGCTGCGCAGGGAAAGCACTGAGGCATCCCCTCACTCCACTACCACCCATTCGTCCATTACCATATCGAAGCGCACGATCTCGCGCTTCTTGAAGGGAATGTCCCATACACCATCGTAGTGTATGGTGACGGGGAGCAACGTTCCGTCCAACCACTTGTTCTGCACGGTGATGTTGATGTCGAATTCCAGGAACAACGCATCATGCGCGATCCGATATTCGCGTGCCAAGACTTGGGTCGTTTCTTGATCGAACCACGTGCTCATGCGTTTGATCACGGTGTCGTCCTCGTCGGCCGGTTTGCCGTTCACGCTGTCGCGTGCCATGGCCGTAAAGAGCCAACAAGAGCGGCCGTTCTTGAGATCGACATCCAGTTTATAGTCGTAGAACGGGATCATGGTCGTATCGAACAGCGCCATCTTATCGCCGATGAAGGGCACAGTTCCGATCTCTTGTCCGGGATCGAACATGAACTTCTTCAATTCGGTCTTGTACTTGTCGAACCTGCTGCTGCGGTCTATGTCCTGCTGATGCTTACTGATCCTGTTGCTCGCAGTGTAGGGCGCTTTCGAGAAGAACACATCATCGTACATCTCCGCTGTCAGGTAGCGGAAACTGCTGTCGCGGTTACGCAGCTTACCGATCTCCACTACGCTGTCCAACACCAGCTCCGCAATTCTTCCTTTTCTCTCCAACCTCCCCTTCCTGAATAAGAGGGCCACCTCCTTCTCATCCTTGTTATGCACACTCAACAACGATGTAAGCCGATGAGGATGGTACTTGGTGTTGATGAACGCCTGATGGAACGTGGTGTCGCTCATCACCTGCCGCATAAGGCCCTCGAACTGGAAGCCGGAGCGCTTGGCATGGATGACCGCATCGGTGAGCACAATGCTCCGTAGGATCGACTCATCCTGTGGAAGGGCCGGCACGAACGACCACAACAGCAGCGTCGAAAGAGCAACACGCAGAAGGTTAACCACTAGTGCTGTCGTGTAGGACCCAGGCTGCTGTACAGCTCATACTTCTTCTTCACGTACATCAGGAAATCGTACTGCGACAGCCCCTTGATCACTTCGTCCGGTACCCGGCAGAAATCGATGAAGTCGTCGAACGCTGCATCGCTCAGGTTGATGATGTCGTATTCCACGTACTTCTTCAACAGCTCCCGGAGCAATGCACGCTTGCGGTCTTCGTTGCGCAGTTCGGCCACGATCCGTTTGCTTGCCTCCCGTTTGCTGAAGGACTGGTAGAGGAACGTGATCGGGCTCTGAAGGGCATCCACGCCGTCGATGATGTAGTCGTCCTCGTTGTACCCCAGTTCCTTGATGTCCTTCTGGATGTCGGCAAGGTCACGATCGGGCACCACTTTGAACTCGCGTAGTCTGATAACGACCAACTGCAACTGGAGCTTCACGGTGTAGGCGGTCTTGGTCGCGCTGTCAACCATGCAAATGGGCTGTGTCTGGTGCCCGGCCGATCCGATCAGCAACGTGTCCGTCTTCAACGCCTTCACCAGAAAGCTCCCGTCAGCGTTACCGAATATGCCCAAGCGGGTACGCTTGTTCACCACCATCAGGTCGTACAGGATACGGTCGGGGTCGGTGCTCGTGACCTGTCCGGAAATAGTGATCTCCTGCGCCAGAACAAGGGAACAGAAAAAGACTGCCAATGTGGACAGCAGGTAGCGATGCGTTGTCATGCGGGATAAAAGTAACGGGGCTTAACGCACTTACTGTACCGTTCGTGCGCAACCTGCCACAGTTTGCTTTGCTTCGCCCCCTATGCCGCTCAGCTCCCAACTTCTCGAGAATGCCGTGGATCAATTGGCCACGCTGCCCGGCATTGGCCGCCGCACGGCCATGCGCTTGGCACTGGACATGCTGCGCCGCGAGCCGCATGAGGTGTACCGGTTCGCTGATGCAGTGCGTGCTTTGCGTGAGCATGTCCAGTACTGCACCGTGTGCTGCAATATCAGTGACAAGCCTACCTGCGAGATCTGCGCGAACCCCGGCCGCGAACGGGCATTGATCTGCGTGGTGGAAGACATCCGCGATGTGATCGCCATCGAGAACACCCGCCAATTCAAGGGGCTATACCATGTTCTGGGTGGTGTGATCAGCCCGATGGACGGGATCGGCCCGGACGACCTGAACACCCGTCAGTTATTAGCGCGCCTCACCAACGGCGAGATCACGGAAGTGGTGTTGGCCTTGCCCGCAACGTTGGAAGGTGATACAACCAGCTTCTACCTGAACCGTAAAGCCGCTGAGGCCGATCCGCACCTCAAGGTGAGCATGATAGCCCGTGGCATAAGTGTGGGCGGGGAACTGGAGAACGTGGACGAACTGACACTTGGCCGTAGCATCGCGGATCGAAAGCCATACGAACAAAGCGTGAGGAGATGAGGGACCGATCAGATGATCAGAAGATCGAATGCTCAAAAAACCTGGAGATGGATCCTGGTCTCTTCTTTTTCTTATCGTCTCATTCCATGGTCTTCTGATCATGAAGCTGAGCGTCATCATCGTCAACTATAACGTGCGGGCCTACCTGGAGCAGTGCCTGCGCACCACGTTGCGGGCGCTTGAAGGCATCGATGGCGATGTGTTCGTAGTGGATAACCTCAGCACGGATGGCAGTGTGGAAATGGTACGCGGGAAATTCCCGCAGGTGAAGTTGATCGCCAATACCGAGAACGTTGGCTTCAGTCGTGCGAACAACCAAGCGATCAAGGAAAGCACTGCTGAGTACGTGGTTCTATTGAACCCTGACACGGTTGTCGGCGAGGATGTGTTCCACAAGGTGCTCGCCTTCATGGATGCGAACCCGAAGGCCGGCGGTCTGGGTGTGAAGATGATCGACGGTACCGGGGCTTTCCTGCCCGAGAGCAAGCGCGGGCTGCCCACGCCGGCAGTGGCGTTCTACAAGATCATCGGTCTCACCCGGTTATTCCCACGCAGCAAAGTATTCGGCAGGTACCACTTGGGGCACTTGCCTGAAAACCAAGCGGCACGCATCGAGATCCTCAGCGGTGCCTGCATGTTCCTGCGTAAAGAGACGCTGGACAAAGTGGGCTTGCTGGATGAAAGCTTCTTCATGTACGGCGAGGACATCGATCTCAGCTACCGCATCACGCTGGGCGGTTACGAGAACTGGTATTTCCCCGATGCGCGCATCATACACTACAAGGGCGAGAGCACCAAGAAGAGCAGCGTGAACTACGTGTTCGTGTTCTACAACGCCATGGCCATCTTCGCGCAGAAGCACTTCACACGGCGGCGTACTGACTTCTTCAGTTTGCTCATCAACGGCAGCATCTACCTGAGCGCAGCCGGTGCTATCGTGGTGCGTTTCCTCCGCCGCATGTTGCTGCCCATGCTGGACTTTGCTTTGACCTTGACACTGTCCTATTGGGCGTTCCTTACGCTCGTTGATGACGATATCGGCCGATCGCGCTTGCTCATTGACATGGCCTTGGGAACAGCGGTGGTGCAAGGTGTTCTCGCGCTCTTCGGCGCATATGATCGCCCTGTTCGGCTTTCGAATGTCGCCAAGGGCATTGGCGTGGTAATGGTTCTAATGGCGGCACTGTTGCTTCCTTACATCATCGATCCGTGGTGGCAACTGCCTATCGCGTGTGCGTGGCTCACCATGTGCTTCTGTTCGGTGCGGCTCGCACTCCACCTGCTCGGCTTGCGCGGATACAGCCTGCGCGATCGCGAACGCCAGCGCATACTCGCCATCGGTTCGCCGGGGGAGACGAAACATGCCTTGGCCCTCCTGTGGCAGACGCACTTCGGCCTGGGCCGACAAGAACAGGTGGAGGCTTCCATGGCCGATCTGCCCGAGGCCGACAAGGAATTGCGTCGCCGCATACGCAAAAACGGTATCGACGAAGTAGTGTTCTGCGCCAAAGACCTGAAATGGGGCCGTATCATCGAACTGATGGAGCAGTTGCGCCGCACAGGTGCCATGTTCAAGATCGCGCAGCCCGCCCGCGAGTTCATAATCGGCCCCAGCAGTATCGAAAGCTTGCAGGACCTCAACATCCTTGAGGCGCACGCCATAAGCAGCAGCGCAGCGCGCCGCCGCAAGCGCACAGTGGATGTGATCATTGCGTTGCTGCTCCTGGTCACGCTGCCGGTCGCCATTTGGTTCGTGGATGCCAAAGGGAACTTCATCCCCAACATTATCCAGGTGATCCGTGGCAAGCGTTCTTGGGTAGGGTACCACCCGCAGGGTGCCATATCGAAGTTGCCTAAATTGGTAAACGGTATCATCGACCCGGTGATGATCCATCATCTCATACCGGACCCGCTGGTCGTTCAACGCATCAACATTACCTACGCCAAGGACTACCATCCATGGCAGGATGTGAAATTGGTGTGGAAAGGATTCGGGATGCTGGGTGGATGACCCAGCAATGTGAGGATGGGAGCGCGGAAATGAAGCCGCAGTGGAGCCGACATCCGAAGATCTGCGAGGGTTGAGCGTGCCGGTGGGCATCCATGCACACCTCCCAAGCATTTCCTCTTCAACGCTTCTCCCATATCCCGCGCTTCGCGGATACATTCGCCCCGTAGAACCGACCCATGTCGCACATCGAGATCCTGCTGCCCAAAATGGGCGAGAGCGTGGCCGAAGCCACCATCATCAAGTGGTTGAAGAACGAAGGCGAGGCCGTGAAGGCTGATGAGCCCATGGTGGAGATCGCCACCGACAAGGTGGACACGGAGGTGCCGGCGCCACAGGATGGGATACTGCTCAAAAAGCTGGTGAACGACGGCGATGTGGTGAAAGTGGGGCAGCCCATCGCGCATGTTGGTACTGGGGCTGGTGCAAGCACAGTGGCAACAGCTCCTGCTGTGGTGTCCAATGGATCCACCAAGCCAAGTGCGCCAACCCCAGCACCCGTTCCCGACCAAGCCCTTGCGGGTTCACCGATCGGCAAGTCGGGACCAAGTGGCAAATTCTACAGTCCGCTGGTGCGCAACATCGCCCAGAGCGAAGGCATCAGCATGATCGAGCTTGAGGCCCTGAACGGATCGGGCGAAGGCGGAAGGGTGACGAAGAGGGACATCCTTGATTATTTACCAACGCGATCCAACGCGGGGGCAACCCAACGCCCAGCTGTTCCGGTAGCGGCGCCAACGCCCAGCAAGGCCGAACCACAAGCACCAAAAGTGCAACCGGCACAAGGCGACGAGTTGATCGAAATGGATCGCATGCGCAAGCTCATCGCCGATCACATGGTGATGAGCAAACGCACCAGTCCGCATGTGACCAGCTTCGTGGAGGCTGACGTCACCAACTTGGTGCTCTGGCGTGATAGGGTGAAGAGCGCGTTCGAGAAACGCGAGGGTGAGAAGCTCACCTTCACACCGCTGTTCATCATGGCGGTGGTTCAGGCCATCAAGGAAATGCCAATGATCAACATCCAAGTGGATGGCACCACGATCATCAAGAAGAAGGACATCAACATCGGTATGGCCGCCGCATTGCCCAGCGGTAACTTGATCGTGCCGGTGATCAAGCAGGCCGACCGCCTGAACCTTGTTGGGATCGCGAAGGCGGTGAATGATCTCGCCGGTCGTGCCCGCGAGGGCAAACTCACTCCCGACGAGATCAGCGGCGGCACCTACACCATCACCAACGTCGGCACCTTCGGCAATGTGTTGGGTACGCCGATCATCAACCAACCGCAAGTGGCGATCCTGGCAACAGGTGCCATCAAGAAGAAACCAGCGGTATTGGAAACACCCACGGGCGATGTGATCGCGATCCGCCACATGATGTTCCTAAGCCATAGTTATGACCACCGCGTTGTGGATGGCGCCCTTGGTGGACGCTTCGTACGGCGCGTGGCCGACCTGCTTGAACAATGGCCGCTGGACAAGGAAGTCTGATCTCGGACCCCGCAAAGGGACTTTTCTACATTTAGCCGCGCTTCCAGTCCTTCAATTGCTCCCACGGCACGAACGATCCAACATGATGAAATACGGTTACGCTTCGCTCCTAGCTCTGTCCCTTCTTCTTCCTTCCGCCACCATTGTGGCACAAGGGGACAACACTTCCTTCAATTGGAAGTTCGAAGAGGGTACCAAATTGATGGAAGAGAAATTCTTCAATCAAGCTGCTGATATCTGGAAAGAGCTGGTTGCGCAGAACCCCGACAACGCCAACTTGAACTGGAAGCTCGGGTACAGCTACAGCAACAGTTACAACCAGAAGGACAAGGCGTTGCCCTACTTGGAGAAGGCTGCCGAATTGCGAAAAACCGACTACGGTTCTTTCAACATCGCAGGCTACGATGCCTTCGATCCGAAGGAAACGAACTGCCCGCCTGAAGTGGACTACTGGTTGGGACGTGCGTATCACCTGGACGGCAAGTTCGACAAGGCCGATGCGCAATACACCAAGTTCCGCGATAGCGTGGACCCCAAACACGAACTGCGCCCAAGTGCAGTGCGCGGCCTTGAGCAGACCGCCAGCGCGCGTTTGCTGATGAAGGACCCTAAACCCTACACCGTCAGCAACATCGGGGCGGTGATCAACAACGACCATCCGGACTTCAGCCCGGTGGTGAGCGTGGACGGCAATGCCATGTTCTACACCAGCCGTCGTATCCGTCCTGACAGGAGCAATTTGGACATCATTGATGAAGTTGCCGGCCTTCCGTACGAGGCCATTTTCGTCAGTTACAAGGACCGGGCTGGTACGTGGCAAACACCAGAACTCCTGAACATCAACACGCTCGGCCACTTGGCCACGATCAACGTGAGCGCCGATGGCCAAACGCTTCTGGTGTACCGCGATGATGGTGGTGATGGCAACATCTACGAAAGCAAACTCGTGGGTGAATTGTGGAGTGATCCGGTTCTCGTCGGCAGCGACGTGAATACCAAGGCATGGGAAACACACGCTGCACTGACCGCCGATGGTAACACCATGTACTTCGTGAGCGACCGGAAGGGCGGCAGCGGCGGTCGTGACATCTATCGGGTAACACGCTTGCCCAATGGAGAATGGAGCAAGGCCCAGAACATCGGCGGGCCCGTGAACACGATCTACGATGATGACGCACCCTTCATCCATCCGAACGGTAGGGACCTCTACTTCGCCAGCAAAGGCCACAATAGCATGGGCGGCTTCGACATATTCAAAGCCGAATTGAAGGACGATGGTACATGGAGCGCGCCGGAGAACATCGGTTATCCGTTGAACACCGTTGATGATGATGTGTTCTTCGTCACCACCGCCGACGGCCGTCGCGGCTACTTCAGTAGTGACAAGATGGGTGGCTACGGCGAGAAGGACATCTACTTCGTTGACCTGCCCGCCGAAATGGAATCGGAGGGGCTCACCGTTTTGAAGGGCTTCATCGTTCCGCCTCCCGGCCAATCACTTCCACCCAGCACTGTATTGTACGTGACCGACAAGGCCACAGGTGAAGTGAAGACCTACAAGCCGCGTTTGCGCGATGGCGTTTACGTTGTGATCCTGCCTCCCTGCAAGGAGTACAACCTCGACTATCGCGTGGATGACAAGACCATCCACACGGAAGATGTGTTCGTGGAATGTGAGAGCGCCTATCAAGAGATCAACAAGGAGATCTACCTCAGTCCTGTGTCCTTGACCGATCCCGCCAGCGTGGTGGATCTACCACCAGGTGCGCCGCCCGGAAAGCGCGAAAAGGGAGAAGTGGTGCCGCTGCCTCCGGGTGGGGACAAAACAGACGCCACGAAACAAGCTGAAGGCAAACAGCACGTTACGCCCGATGCCAGCTACGCCGGTGAATTCGTGAAGTACTACGCGTACAACATCAAGGACATTGAGCAGAGCGAAGCAGACTGGGTGAAGTACATCGACGCTGTGATCGCTGCTATTGATAAGACCGGAAAGGCGAGCGTGGTGATCGAGGCCAGTGCTTCCAAAGTGCCTACCAAGACCTTCGGCACCAACGAGAACCTTAGCCGCCAGCGCATGGAAGATGCGCGCAAGCGGTTGATCGAAGCGATCACGGCCAAGGGCAAGAACCCGGATATGGTCTTCATCGAGGCGATCAACAACAAAGTACAAGGCCCGAAGTACTTGGGTGATTACCAGAACACCGAGAAATACGGCAAGTTCCAGTACGTGAAGCTCAAAGTGCGTTGATCATCGAGCCATGCTCCGGCTCCGCCGGATCGTGAAGAACTTGAGCGCCCTCCGACCTGTCGGGGGGCGCTTTCGTTTCCACCTTAGCGCAACATCCCGCAGCCCTCATCATGTCCCTCTCCCTCTCCCGGCCCCTTGCGTTCTTCGATCTCGAAACAACCGGACTGCGCATTGGTAAGGACAGGATCGTTCAGATCGGGATCGTGCGCTTGCTTCCCGATGGCACCCGCGAAACATGGGAGAGCCTCGTGGATCCCGAAATGGCCATCCCGCCGGATGCCACCAAAGTCCATGGTATCCGTGACGAAGACGTGGTGGGCGCCCCCAAACTGGAGGACATTGCAGCGAGTGTGATCCACAAGCTGAGCAACTGCGACCTGAGCGGGTTCAACTGTATTCGGTTCGACGTGCCGTTCCTCACCGAAGAACTCCTGCGCGTGGACCATCACTGGAACACGGCTGATGCGCGCATCGTGGATGTCGCACGCGTGTATCATCGCATGGAGCCGAGGGATCTGAGCGCTGCTGTGCGTTTCTATCTCGATCAGGACCACAGCGGTGCGCACAACGCCTTGGCCGATGTGGAAGCCACCGCCGATGTCCTGATCGCCCAACTCAAGAAATACGACGCGTTGAAAGGTGATGTGGACTTCCTGGGCGAGCTGAGCGGTGACCTGAACCGCCCTCCCGATCCCGCCGGAAAACTGCGATACGATGACAAGCGACGTGTGATCGTGCCGTTCGGCAAGCATGCGGGCAAAGCCATTGAGGACCTGGTACACAGCGATCCCGGTTACCTGAAGTGGATGCTGGGCAACGATTTCCCACCCGGTACGCTGGCCGTCATCCGTGGTATCATCGAACGCGTGCAAGCCTGATCGAACATGAAAGTCATTTGTATAGGCCGCAACTACGCCGACCACGCCAAGGAACTCGGCAACGCCGTTCCTCATGAGCCGGTGTTCTTCCTCAAACCGGAAACCGCCGTCGTCTACCCAGGCAAACCGGTGAAGCTGCCGACCAATCTTGGCGAGATCCACCATGAACTGGAGGTGGTTGTCGCCATCGATGGCTATGGGAAGGACATCCCCGCGAACATGGCCTTGGGCTTTGTCGGTTGGTACACGTTGGGACTTGACCTTACCGCTCGCGCAGTGCAGAACGAACTCAAGGCAAAGGGACTCCCGTGGGAGAAGGCCAAAGCCTTCGATGGCAGCGCCGTGATCGGCGATGTGGCTTTGCCACTGGCAGCTGGCATGGACCTGCGCTCAAGCAGCATTGAACTGCGCCGTAACGGAACCGTGGTGCAAGAGGGCCGGACCCGCGATATGATCTTCCCTGTTGCAGAACTGATCGCGTACGTGTCGCAGTATATGACCTTGGAACCCGGGGACCTGATCTATACCGGCACACCGTCCGGCGTAGGGCCGATGGAGCCGGGTGACATCTTCGAAGGATACATGGACGGAAAACGATTGCTCAATTCGGCCGTGTCGAAAGGGTAAGTTTGCGCTCCCATGACCAAGATCGTCAACGTCGGTAACGTCGCGTGCGGCAGCGATAAGTTGTTCCTCATCAGTGGCCCATGCGTGATCGAGGATGAAAGTGTGATGCTTCGCACGGCCGAAACGCTCAAGCGCGTGAGCGAGAAGCTGGACCTGCCGGCGATCTACAAGAGCAGCTTCACCAAGGACAACCGCAGCAGCGTTGACTTCTACATGGGGCCCGGTTTGGATGAAGGGTTGAAAGTGCTCGCGCGCATCAAGAAGGACTTCGGGTTCCCCATCCTCACGGACATCCACTACCCGAGCCAGGCTAAACCGACAGCGGAGGTGTGCGACGTCATTCAGATCCCCGCCTACCTCTGCATGCAGACCACATTGATGGTTGAAGCCGCGAAAACCGGTGCGGTGATCAACATCAAGCACGGACAATTCCTCGCGCCGGACAACATGATCAAGCCCGCGCAGAAATGTGAAAGCGTTGGCAACAGCAAGATCATCCTCACCGAACGTGGGTACACCTTCGGGTACAACGACATGGTCGTTGACCCCAGGGCGTTCTACCACCTTCGCAAAACGGGCTATCCCGTAGTCTTCGACATCACGCATAGCATCCGCAAATACGGTATCCCCAGCGCCGACCCGCGTGGCGGCAACCGCGAGGTGATGCCCACCATCGCGCGCGCTGGTGTTGCTGCCGGAGTGGATGGCGTCTTCATCGAAATACACCCCGATCCCGCTTGTGCGAAATGCGATGCCGCGAGCCAATTGGACATGAGCAAACTGGAGGAATTCATGAAGCCGCTGCTCGAACTGCACGCGGTGGAAGTCAAGCACAGAATGCAACCCGTACTTGCATAGCGATTAGGCGTTCCTGCCCTATCCCGTTATTGCGATCAATCACAACACATGGAACTCTATCTGGACAGCGCCGACATCAAAGAGATCGACGAAGCCTTCAAACTCGGCTTTCTCACAGGTCTCACTACCACGCCAACGTTCATGCACCGCGGCGGTGTAACGAACATTGACAAGATGATCCTCGACCTTGCGAAGAAGGTCCCCATTCTTCAAGTGGAAGCGCTTGGCGAAACGGCGGAGGAGGTCGTGAAGGAGGCGAAGCGCCAGTTGAAAATGGGCCTGAAGAAGGACACCACCGTTTTCAAGATCCCCGTGAGCTTGGAGGGGTTACGCGCGTGCCGTATGCTCCGCAACGAAGGCATCATGGTGAACGTCCATTTGGTGTACACACTGCAACAGGCGTACATGGCCATGCAGGCCGGGGCCAACTATGTGTGCCCGTTGGTGGGTCGCCTGCAGGACCAAGGCCACGATGCACTCGGTTTGGTGAAGCAGTGTGTTGATGCAGTGAATTACTACGGCTACAACAGCAAGATCGTGTTCAGCAGTGTACGCACCATTGAACATGTGCGCAACGCGGTGGAGATCGGCGTGCATACGATCACCGTTCCATGGAAGCTGATGAAACAGCTTACCGATAACCACATGACCCAACTGGGTACACAGCAGTTCTACGAGCACACCCGCCTGATCACCATGAAGGTGAAGGATGTGCTGTCGCGCAGCAATCCGATCGTGAAAGACAGCGCAACCGTCAGCGAAGCCTTGGTCGAAATGACCAAGCACGGCTTCGGTGCCGTTATGGTAGTGGATGCGAAAGGCAAGAACCGCGGTGTGTTCACAGATGGCAGCCTGCGCAGAGGCATTGAAAAAGACGGGAACAAATTCCTCGTCAAGAAGCTGAGCGCATTGTCCTTCTCCGAACCCATCACTATCGGTCCGGAGGCTTTGCTGGACGATGCGCAGAAGATCTTCAAGGAGAAAAAAGTGGACACCTTGAGCGTGAGCGAGAACGGCAAACAGCTCGGCATGCTCGACATACAGGACATGATGAAGGCCATCGCCGGATAAGCGGCAGTGCATGGAGGTCCTCAAGTCCTTTGCCCAACAAGGCACCCGCTTCTTCAAACAGCCCGACGTTCTTCGTCGGCGTTTGGCGAACGTGCGAGCCATACTGCTTGATTGGGATGGCGTGTTCAACGATGGGTTCAAGGACCTTGATGGCAACAGCCCGTTCAGCGAGGTGGACAGCATGGGTTTGAACCTGCTGCGATTCACTTGGTGGAACATGTACAAGCAGTTGCCGCCGTGCGCCATCATCACGGGTCAGCAGAATGCAATGGCCGAGGCGTTCGCCAAACGCGAGCACTTGAACGCAGTACACATGGGCTTCACGCACAAGCCTGAAGCGTTCACCCACTTCTTGAAGGATCACGGGCTACGTGCAGATCAAGTGGCGTTCTTCTTCGATGATGTCCTTGACCTACCGATCGCACGGATCTGCGGATTCAGCGTACTGGTGCGCAGGAGTGCTTCGCACTTGA
This sequence comes from Flavobacteriales bacterium, assembly GCA_016703005.1. Classification (GTDB taxonomy): domain Bacteria; phylum Bacteroidota; class Bacteroidia; order Flavobacteriales_F; family PHOS-HE28; genus PHOS-HE28. Next base: position 89,988 of record JADJCX010000008.1, on the reverse strand, counting down.
TGGAGCTCGCGGCATACAAGGGCAATGGCGACATCGGTACTGGCAACAGTGGGGCAACGCACGGTTTGCGCGAGGGCTGCGAACTGATGATGTACTTGAGCGGACGCTGGGACGAAACCCTGGAACACCGCGTGGGGAGTTCGGAAACGTACCAAAACTACTTGAAGGCACGGAACGCCATCGAGACACAAGTTCTGAAGAAGGACCGCTAAGCCGATCCCTCGGACCGTCAGCCACCGCGCATTTTGAACGCGATGCTGTTGGCGCCGGGCTTGACCCTGAATTTGGCCTGATCGAATGATGGAGGCCCCATGGTTCCCATGGCATCGTTGCTGAAACCGAACGGTTCAGTCGGGATACCCAATTTGTTCACGTTGATGTCGCCGTCCACATTCACATCGTGAACGGCCCTGATGGCGTAGCTACCGGGTGACAATCCCGACAAGTCCAATAGGACCATCGCACCCACTGCTTTCACCTTTTCGAACCGGCAGCCGACCTCATCCTCGAACGATGTGCTGTCGGGACAAAGAGCCAATCGGACTTCACCCGCCGCCGGTTTGTTCAGCTTCACTTCAATGTGCAGGGTTGCCGTGCCTTGACCGAAAACGCCGATGGAGCAGATGAGCAGAACCAAGGAAATTTTGTACCGAATGAGCATGTGACAAAGTTGCCTCGTACGGGCATAGGTCATGCCAACGATCGGAAATCGGGTTGGTCAGCGAGACCCAACACCCCTACCACCGATCAATTTCAACAACCGCCCTCGCTAACCGCGCTTGAAAATCGGTGAACGGGATCTCGCTGGCGCCAAGGGTCCGGGTGAAGTCGTTAATGATCTGGCTATCGAACAGGCTGAACCCGCGCTCCCGTAAGTGGGCCATCAGATGATGGAACGCCGCCTTCCCGGCATTGTCGCTCTTGGTGAACATGCTCTCACCGAAGAACGCGCTGCCCATGCTCACACCGTAGATGCCTCCGACCAACCGTTCACCATCCCACGCTTCGGCGCTATGCGCGTGACCCAACTCGTGAAGAGCGGTGTACGCCCCCACCATCTCGTCGTTGATCCACGTCTCCTCACGTTCGCCACAGGCGCGCATCACCTCGGTGAACGATGTATCGAGCGTTAACCGAAAGCGTCCTTTGCGTAGCAATCGTTGCATGGTCCGGCCGGGTAGTGCGCTTTCCATTGGGATGATGGCACGGGGGTCGGGGCAGTACCAATCGATCCCACCTTCTTCGTTGCCCATCGGAAACAAGCCTTGTCGGTAGGCATGCAGCAGCAATTCCGGGGAAAGGTCCATGGCCGGGCGCCCGAGCGGGCCGCTTCACTCCTTCACCACCACCGTTTCATCGGTGAAGCTGCCAAGCCGAAGCCGGAGCACGTACGCACCGGCGGGCAACGCTATTAGTCTGCCATCACCGACCCGGATGATCTGGTAGGTCATTGGATCCAGGACATCGTTACCGACCCAAGCGATCCGGCCCATGGCATCCACCAATTCAAGTTCCAGTTCCACCGCCGCCCCTGTGAAAAGTTCCACTTGGAAATGATCATTGAAGGGTGAGGGATATGCGCCAAAAATGAAGTTACCCTCAAGGTTCGTGCGGTCCGTTCCGCCAAGGAGCAGGTGGGCGCGATAGAAGTCCGGGATCCCATATCCGACGCGGTCGTCGGGATCGTTGTGGCGACTGGCACTGTTGCGCACCGCATGAATGATCTCCTGCCCCGACCTGTCGGGATGCATCTGCCACAAGCATGCTACGAGGCCACAGGTGATCGGGCCACTGAAGGATGTTCCGTTGATGGGCTGTACGTGCAGTACATCGGAACCAAGGCCGATCGCACCAAAGCCGACAGCGGCAACATCCGGTTTCACCCGGCCATCCGCACTGGGTCCGAAGCTGCTGAAGAAGGCTGGCTGCCGAGCGTTGTCCACCGCACCCACGGCTAGTATGCTGTCGGCATCGGCCGCTGCACTGATGAAATGCCATTCGTTGTTGCCGCTGTTGCCCGCACTGTTCACCGGGATCATACCCTTCCGCGCCGCCATGGTCGCTGCAATGCTGATGCGTGCGGTGCGCCCGTTCATGTCGGCATACGTGTGGTCGGTGGTACTGTCGTCGAACTGCGTGTAGCCGAGTGATGTGTTCAGCACGTCGCAGCCAAGGCTATCGCATAGCTCCGCTCCTGCCACCCAATTGTCTTCCTCCCAGATGTATTCGTTCTCGGAGACTTCCGTGCGCAGCAACACGTAGTCGGCCATGGGTGCGGTGCCCAACAATTTGCCCGGCCAATGCCCGGCCATGCAGCTCAGCACGCTGCGGCCATGATAATGATCGCTGTACACGTCGCCATCGTGGTAGGCCATGTCGCGCGTGAGGACGATCCCACTGCGCGCACGCAGGTCAGCGAACGTTGTCAATGAATCCGCTTGATCGAAGCCGCTGTCCAAGACGCCGATCAGCATGCCTTCACCACGGGCACCTTCTTCATGCAGCAAGTGGCCGTTCATCATTTCGATCTGGCGGAATGAAGCGCCGTAGCGCGTTGCGTAAACGTCGCCGATCTCCTGTTTGAGGAACTCAGGGAACTTGCCGGTTGCCACATCGCGTTGGTGAACCCCGCCAGTAGCGCGCATCTGCTGCACGAACGGCAATTCCCCCAGCGTATCAAGTGCCAGCGTATCCGTGCTTCGGATCGTTACCGCGTTGAACCATTTGCTAACATTCACGAGTTCTATATCTCCAGCGGCCAAGAGCGCGCTCACGTATGCCGGATCAACAGGCAGGTCGCTGTCATCGATCGCAATGCCCTGTCGCTGGCGTCGGTCCAAGGCTCGTTGGCTCAGGAACTGCTCAGGCGCTGCAACGGAATAGGGTGTATTCGACTTGTCGGTGAACTGGATCCAGTACGTGGCGGGTGCGGTCTGTGCGTGGAGGGTTATGGAGCCCACTACCAACGCTACCGAACAGACCCAATGTCGCAACGCTCCTGCCAGATGACGGGGCTGTGAACAAAAGCGCTCAGTTCCCATAGGCCACGACCTTCATCGTCATCCGGAAACCCACGGTGTCCTGATTGATCCCATCACCCATCGGCACGCCATCCTGCTTGTCGTACTGCATCCAAAGCTTGCTCACAAGACCAACGTTCTTCGCGTACCGTTCTTCGAACCTCTTGGTAACGATGAAGTTGGTTTCGTAGGTGCTTACAACGGTGCAGGTGCTATCGAACGAGAGCACGCCATTGCCCCAAGGTGCATCCACCTCATCAACCTCTACTTCCATTTCATCGTCGGTGGTGAATTCCAGACCATCATCGCCGATGTACACGTGCGCGTTCCATTGCTGGTAGGCGCGCACCGGGAATGCCAACTTCAGTTTGCGGAGGTTTTCCTCGGTCTTCTCGGCTTGCGTGTTATCGCGGGTCTGCGTCCAGATGTCCTTGATGATCCACGCACCGGTGCTGTCCTGCACGAAACGCTCGATCCGTTGAGCTGCGCGCCCCTGGGCATCCACATATTGGCTGTCGATCACTTCGCGCAGCAGATAATGTGCTGCGATACGCGCCCCGATCACGTCCTCCTGCCACAGCGAATCCACTTCATACTCCACCCAATGGCCGGTGTTGGTGGGCCAGTACCCGTAGCCGATATCCTGTGGTACGATCTCATCATCCTTGCAGCCCGAAAGCAAGAGAACGACCGCGCAAAAGATGAGTATGGATTGTTTCATGGTGTGCCGCGATCGATGAACCCACCTCCGAGCACATCGTCGCCCTCGTAAAAGACGGCACTCTGCCCCGGTGCGATGCCTGCGACTTTGGCGTGGAAATCCACACGCACCCGTTCGCCGTCCATGCGCAACGTGCTTGGCGTGCCCTTGTCCTTGTACCGGATCTTGGTCACGGCCTCCACTTCGCCCTGCAACGACGGCAGTTTCTGGAATTTCGGCTGCCGCACCCACATGGACTGTTTGTCCAGGTCTTCCTTCCGCCCAAGCGTTACCACGTTGGTACTGGGGTCGATATCGGTGACGTACAGCGGCTGACCGGTCGCGATGCCCAGCCCCTTGCGCTGCCCAATGGTGAAGAACGGGTAGCCGTCATGCTCGCCCAGTACCGCACCGTCGGTGGCTACCAGTACCCCATGCTGGAGGCGCTTGGTGGCTTCCGGTTCCTTGCGCTTCAAAAAACCCCGGTAGTCGTTATCGGGGATGAAGCAGATCTCATAGCTCTCGCTCTTCTTGGCCAGTTCGGGGAAGCCGCTCTCCACGGCCATCTCCCTGATGCGCGCCTTGGTGAAGCCGCCGATGGGGAAGCGCGTGCGGGCCAGGTTCACTTGATCGAGACCCCACAGCACGTAGCTCTGGTCCTTCGTGGCATCCAAGCCGCGTGAAACCACCCAACGCTCATTCTCTTGGCGCACCTTGGCGTAATGCCCGGTCGCTATGATCGGGCAATCCATCATATCGGCGCGCTTCAGCAGCGCTTCCCACTTGATGAAGGTGTTGCAGAGCACGCACGGATTCGGCGTACGCCCGGCCATGTATTCCGTGGTGAAGTTGCCGATGATGTGCTCGCCGAACTCTTCGCGGATGTCCAGGATGATGTGGTGGAAGCCACGGCTCACGGCCATGTTCCGCGCGTCGGAAATGCTGTCCAGATCGCAACAACCCGTAATGCGTTTGCCACCGCTTGCATCGGCGTAGTCCCATGTCTTCATGGTCACACCGATCACTTCGTAGCCTTCTTCGTGCAGCATCAATGCAGCCACGGAGCTGTCAACACCGCCGCTCATCGCCACCAGGACCTTGCCGTGCTTGCTCATGGCGTTGCGCTCTTCAGCACGCCATCGGCATACTCTTCCGTGCGCACCAGCTTGCCTTTCTCATCGTAGTGCTTCACCGTGCCATGCAGTTGGCCATTCACATAACTGCCTTCGCGCTTCTTCGTCTGCCCTTTCAATTCACGTTGCACGTCACCAGCAAAAACACCTTCCGGGGTCGGTGTCATCGGCTTGTTCACCCATGTGCCGTTGCCGTACCACTCCGTGAACGGTCCGTTCATGGCGCCCTTCTTCCACGTCACCTCTTCCTTCAACTGCTCATCGTCGTAGTACTCCTTGAACACTCCGTTCTCCTTCTTCGAGGAAGTGAGTTCACCCGCCGAGTACAACATCTGTATCAGGATGCTGCCGTCCTCGTTCCAATAGAACCAGGTGCCTTCGCGGTTTCCTTTCACCATGCTGCCTTCGATCTCTTTGCGGCCGCTCGTGTAGTACCAGGTCATCACACCCTCCGGGTCGCCGTTCACGAACCGCCCTTCGGCTTTCACTTTACCGTCGGTGAACCACTGGCGCCATTGCCCGTGCTTGCGGCCGTGCTCGTATCCGGTCCGCTCGGCTTCCGTGCCATCGGCATAATAGCTGACCTCATCACCATGCGGGGTACCAAGCTGCAGACGCTCCACTTTGCGCAGCTTACCGTCTTCATCGAAGTAATTCCACAAGCTGTCTTTGGCCTGGCCCACGTACTTGCCACTGGCCATAACGCGACCGTTCGCATGGAAATGCTGCGCACGAGAGGTCTTACCATCCGGCGCGAACACCTGAATGGTCGAGACCAGTCCTTCCTCCGTCCAATGCTTGAATTCGCCTTGCGGCTTGTCGTCCTTGAACTGGCCCGTATAGCGCACCTTCCCGTTCGGCCAGCTTTTGCTCCACGCACCCTGCTTCAGACCTTGGGCATCGGTAGCATTCTGTGCAGTGGAGAACGAAAAAGCCGCCAACAGCGCGGCCAAGGTGAGGGTGCGTAGGGTCATTGGAAGAGGTGGCGAAGATACCGGCAGCAAGCGGCGTACCCTTCATGCTGCGCAGGGAGGAAGGTCACCCCGGTTCCAAGGTCCCAATTGAATGAAGTCGTGTGCATCTCCAGCCAAGCATTGGTGAATGTTGTATCGTGATCAAGGAGAGCTTATCAGAACTGGTCGGCGACACGCTGTTATGTGGGGCGTTCTGCGCTCCGTGAGTAGAAGGATCGCTTCCTTGTGTTGGCAGTGGGTCCCTGCCGAACTGGATCCATGGAATATTCGGAATGCTCGTCCTTCCACAACTCCGGATGGAGTCATTGCCCCCCAGGCTACTTGAAGATCGCCGAATGCACCACACCGTCGGCCAATGCGTGGCCACGGTACATGCCACTGCAATTGAAGTCGAGCACCAGGTTGCCGTCATGGTCCACGGCGATCAGGCCGCCGTCACCATCCATCGGCGGCAATTTCTCGTGTACCACGATACGCACCGCCTCGGCCAACGAGAGGCCTTTGTAGTCCATGAGGCAATGGACATCGTGCGCCACAACGGCGCGCAAGAACGGTTCGCCGTGGCCGGTGCAACTGATGGCGCATGTGCTGTTGTTGGCATAGGTGCCGCTGCCGATGATCGGGCTGTCGCCGATGCGCCCGAACTTCTTGTTCGTCATGCCACCCGTGCTGGTGGCTGCGGCTAAATCGCCATGGGCGTCGCGGGCAACGGCACCCACCGTCCCGAACTTCTTGCCATCGCTGTGATCCAATAGGTAGACATCGGTGCCCTTGGTCTGTTGCCACTGGTCGTAACGGAACTGATCGAAGAAGTAGGCGTCGTCCTCCAGCTCCAATTTTTGTTGGTACGCGAATTCGAATGCGCCACGTCCACTCAGCAGCACATGCGGGCTGTTGTCCTTGATGCGGCGCGCCAGCACGATCGGATTCTTCACGTTGCGGACGCCTGCCACGGCCCCCGCTCCACGCGTGCGACCGCACATGACGCTCGCATCCAACTCATGTGTTCCGTCGGCGGTGAACACCGCACCCTTGCCAGCATTGAAGTGCTGGCAATCCTCCAATGCGATCACGGCTGCCTGCACCGCATCGAGTGCGGTGCCACCGGACGCCAACACCGCATATCCACGGCGCACTGCGAGTTCCAGTCCATCGCGGTACTGTTTCTCCTTGGCCGGGGTCATATCCGCATGCGGAATAGTGCCTGCCCCGCCGTGCACTGCGATCGAAATGTTGTTCATGGCTTCAAAGGAAGAGATCAATTCAAGGAGGTAATGTTCTTGCGATGCAGGTATGGTACCAGCAACCCTATACCCATACCTACACCATAGCCTACGATCACATCGGTCGGAAAATGCCTTCCGGCACGCACGCGCAAATAGCCCATCAATGCCGGCACCGCAGCGGCGCCGATCCATACTGCTGTCTTCGCGTTACGCGACAAGTCGCTGCGCTGCAATACGCTGGCCGTGGTGAAAGTGAGCGCCGCGCAGTTGGCGGTATGACCACTCCAGAAACTCAGGTAGCTCTCGCTCTCGGCATGCAGGTGCGCAGGTGCATCGGGGTTGTACCGGTAGGGGCGCCGACGTTGCACCAACTCCTTCGTGAGGTTCGTGATACTACTTGTGAGGAGAAAGGACTCCGCCGCCAACACGACAGGCAACAACGGCTGATCGCTTTTCTGTTGCACGACCATGCCCGCCAAGGAACATGCGGCCGCTCCTAGGAACAACCAGTCGCTGGCTTTGGCAGAACGCTCGGAATAGTGAAAGGTGGCCACGCGATCAAAGCCGTTCACCGAACTGCGATCGAGCAGCTGCCCTGCATCGGCATGAAAGCGATATCCGACACCGAAGCCCAGCACCACGGCACCGTGCAGGGCGAGCGGCGCTCCGACCAGCGGCACATCCAGCCCCCACCGCAACTCGTGCGTGTTCTGTGCCCCAACATGGATCGATAGGGCCAGAACGCACACGGTCCCGACAAGTCGGGACCGGCGCGTAGTGTTATGATGGTGGTTGATCAATCGGTGATGATGACACCCGTTGCCGTGAAGGCAAGTTCATTGATGGGTTCGGTGATCTTCTCGATCTCCTCTTTGCTCTTGCCAGCATCTTCAGCATAGTGCCGCAGCGCGGCAACATCCGTCACTTCGCGACGGACGGTGCCCTGCAGTACGGCCTTCTTCCCTTCCAATCCATGCGTCGGCACGAAGAAGCTGTAGTCGACGAAGCGCACTTTCATGGTGCTACCATCAGCCAGTTTGGTATCCATCCAGCAGCCCTTTTTCGTGCAGCTGGTAATGATCTCGCATTGGATCTTGGCATCCATGCTGTCCGTGCCTTGCATCGCGGCCACGAAGTCCGCACTGCTCATAGCACCATCGGCGGTAATGAGCGAGCCGTAGTGGCCCGGAGGCAATTGCCCTGCGCTATCGGCCGTGGCATGTTCGTGATCGTGACCGTCGTGATCGTGTTGCTCACTGGTCTGTGGGTTGGTGCAAGCCACCATGTAGAGGGGCAATGCGAGCGGAAGGATGAAATTCTTCATGGTATGGTTTCGGGGCGCAAATGTGGCGAACGAAGAGGGTTCCGGATCAATTCGTCAAGACTTTCCGCAGGCTTCAAGCAGCCACCAATGGTCAATTGTCTATCGAGTAGGTATGTCCGTCATCGATCCCCGACTTCACTTCGCGGATCTTCATGGCGATCACGGCCAATTCCCGGTGCCCATGGTCCTTCAACCACTTCAAGGAAGGAAGACCGCCATCGGCCGCCATGGCCATATGCCTGAGCGGGTGCATACCATGATCACCCAGCCACTTCAACGCACCTTCGTCGCCCTCCACGCCGGTGATCAGGGCAAGCAAATGCGGGTGGCCGTTCTTCAACAGCCAGTTGCGCGCATCCTCCTTCAACATCAACGCGAAAGTGAAAATGCCGAGCTCTGGATACCCATTCTTCATCAGCCAATCGCGCAGCGCCGTGTTGCCACTGATCGCCTCACCCCAAGCGAGCAGCACCTTGGCCGGATATTCCATTCGCATCGTCAACGAAGCAGGTGGTCAAAAGTAGTCCTAACGCCACCGTGTACCCGGTGCTGCGATGGATACTTTCGCCATCAATGTTGCGCACACTCTTCTTCCCGATCGCGCTGTTACTGACCATTGCATGTTCAGCGCAAGGCAACGACTCCTTGATGTCGAAACATGCGCGCAAAGCCCAAGCTGCGCTCGACAATAACAAAGCCTATCGTGCCCTGAAGATCTGCGACAAAGGCTTGGGCCGGAAACCACCTGCACAGGATTGTTACGCGCTGCGCGCTGAAGCATTGAACCGCACTGGTGATCCGCGCGAAGCGATCGTCAACGCACGAATGGGCATGCGCTATGTGCCGACAGCCGCGACCGCGGAGTTGCAGCTCGGCATTGGTTATCATGCCATCGGTATGCGCGATAGCGCAGAGATCGCCTATCGCAACATCCTTGAAAGCAACGTCGGAACCGAGGCCCGCTACCGCTTGGCGTTGGTGGAGCGGGAAACGGGAAGGATACCGGAAGCGCTGAACGATCTCAAGACGGTTACGACCGCGGATCCCAACAATGCGAAATACATGCGGGATCGCGGAGTGACGTTCGCGCTGCTCGGCGATAGCGCGGGTGCGCGTGCAGACTTCGATCGGACCGTTGAAATGGAACCGGAGAACCCCGTGAACTGGAACACCCGAGGCTTCCATCGCTACGCGTCGTTCGGCGATCACCAGCGCGCGATCAAGGATTATAATGCGGCGATCAAGCTGGACAAGAACCACGGCTATGCCTTCAACAACCGCGGTTGGAGCAAGTACAAACTGGGCAATACGGAATCCGGTCTGCGCGATATCCGGTTGGCCGGTCGTAAGAACCCGAGCAACGCAATGGTGGACCGCAACCTCGGGGTGATCGCCAATGAGCAGGGCAACTTGCAATTGGCTTGCACCCTCTGGCGCACCGCGCTCGACAAGGATTTCACGTCACGTTTCGGGACAGAGGTTGAAGACCTCGTGAAACAGCATTGCGGGCAGACCACCACTCCGGCACCGAAGGATATCCAGGACCGTAACGCACCTAAACAACCGCCCGCACCGAAACGGGGCAACGCACCTTGACCAGATGAGCGCACCACTTCCACAAAGCATGTTGCGCCCCGGCGCGTTGCAGGGCCGAACGATCGTTGTTACCGGTGGCGGAACCGGATTGGGCCGCAGCATGAGCGAGGCGTTCCTGCGCTTGGGCGCCAACGTCGTGATCACCAGCCGAAAAATGGAGGTGCTTGAAAAGACCGCCACCGAGTTGGAAGCATCCACCGGCGGGAAAGTCCTGGCCGTGGCGTGCGACATCAGGAAGTATCTGGAAGTGGAACAGTTGGTCGCGGCAGCAGTAGCCCGCTTCGGAACTGTGGATTCGTTGGTCAACAATGCGGCGGGCAATTTCATCAGCCCAACTGAACGCCTCAGCAGCAAGGCCTTCGAGACAATCATCGATATCGTGCTGATGGGAAGCGTGAACTGCACGCTCGCTTTCGGGAAGCATTGGATCGATAAGAAGGAGCGCGATAAGACAGTGCTGAACATCGTGACCACTTACGCTTGGACCGGCAGCGGCTACGTGCTACCGAGCGCTTGCGCGAAGGCCGGTGTATTGGCGCTCACGCGCTCGCTGGCCGTGGAATGGGCCAAGTACGGCATGCGGCACAACGCGATCGCACCGGGGCCGTTCCCGACCAAGGGTGCATGGACCCGCCTTATGCCGGGTGAGTTGATGGAGCGTTTCGATCTCAGCAAGCGTGTGCCGTTGAAGCGCCTGGGCGAGCATCATGAGCTTACCGATCTCGCGTCATATCTCATATCGCCGTTCAGTGGTTACATCAATGGCGAGGTGGTAACGATCGACGGCGGTGAGTGGCTGCAAGGTGCGGGCCAGTTCAGTGGCTTGGAAGCGGTTGAACCCGGCATGTGGGACGCGATCGAACAAATGGTGCGCGGGGTGCGCGGAAGTTGAACCATGGTTGCCCTGGTGCCCGGAGCTATGCTGTTGGTCATCGCCCTGCTCGTGCGCCGGTTCCCACCGCTCCGCCCTGACCATTGGTACGGTTACCGCTCTGCGCGCAGCATGCGAAGCACTGAGGCTTGGCAGGAAGCGAACACCTTCAGCGGAAAGTTGCTGTTGTGGGGCTCATTGCTGGTGCTGAACACGGGCGTTACCTGTGCTTTACTGGTAAGCGAGGGGGAAAATGGCCTGCTCATCGTCTCGATCGTGGCTGCCCTTGTTCTCGTTGCGATACCGATCGCTACGGAGCTCCGGCTGAATGACCTGTTCGGCGATGATAGTGGGGGGTAAATACAACGACGGCGCGCGCGTTGACAGAAACCCATATCCCTGTACATTCACACCCTAAACCCAAAAACGACTTACTGATGAACACGATGAAACTGATCGTATGTGCTGCGGCCGTACTTGGTTCGACCATGGCCTTCGGTCAAGCCGCAACCAGCGATCCAACCGCGCTTGCAAAAGCACGTGTTGCTCAATTGACAACCGAATTGGGACTTACCCAAGAACAAGCGGCCAAGGTGCAAGATGTGCTGGTAGCCGTGGAGACCGAAGCAGCACCTGAGCGCGCCAAGTGCGCTGAACTTCAAGCTTCCATCGACTCCAAGATGAAAGCCAGTTATGTCAACCTGAAGGGAGTGCTTACCCCTGAGCAGATGGCAAAGCTGAGAAGCATGCCGGTCGGATGCGATGCTCATGCAGGTTGCAGCCACGACGCCAAAGCCACCGCAGGGTGTGCGAAGGATGGTGGAAAAGCGGCTTGCTGTGCCGGCAAAGCTGGAGCCACTGGTGCTGCTGCACCCGCCAAAGCGAACGAGCCTATGAAGACCACGATCAACTGATCGGACCGTCCCTACGAAAAAGCCCCCGGGAGGTCCCGGGGGCTTTTTTGTTCCGATCATCTTGATGTCAATCAACAACGATCACGAGATACTTGCTCATGCTCCAGAATGCCGTGGCATCCGTGATCCTCAACTTCTCTACCGCCCCCTCCATGGTATAGCTACCCGTGGGATGGCTCGTCACCAGCTTCGCTTTCTGCGCTGAGATCGGTATCTCGGTCACCTCGGTCACATCCACCTGCCTGAACCAGTTCTTGTTCAAGGTGGTGGTGTTCAGCTTATCCACTTTGCCGATCCCGATGAAGCCGCCATCCTTTGTCAACACGCCATTAGCACGCAGTTCCTTGGCCGTGCCCACGCAATACCAAGCCGCATTGAGTTCGCTCTGCTGATCGCTGGCGAGTTGCTCCTTGTCGCGGTACATCTCGATCAACGTGGCCAACGAGCTATTGGCGCTGGAGAGTTCCTCTTTCAACGAGGTTATCTCCGTGTCCTTCTCGGTCATTGCGCGCTCGAAGTCCTCCACAGTACGCTGAAGCTCGTTGAACTTCCGGTCACCGGACTTGGTTTGCTTGCGCAGCTTGGCGATCAATTCGCGGTTCTCCGCCAGCAATGCGTCTATGCTCTGCAGATCGGCCACCATCCGTTGTTCGGCGTCGCCACCGGTCTCGAACGTCGTTCCTTCCACTGCGAGCAACCCCTGCTTCTCCCTGATGGTGCGGAGGTTCTCACTGATCCTATTGAAGGCGCCGAACAGTCCATTGATGGTGGAGTCCTTTTCGGCTACCACGGCCGTCGTCTCGTGGTGTTCGGCCTCCAGCTGTTTGTATGGCTCGCTCTGTTTCGGGTCCTCTTCCTTACATGCGATCATGCATGGGATCAGCGCATAGAGGGTGGCGGTGCGTAGTGTGAGCATGGTGGTAGTGTTATGTATTGAACGTGCATTGGCCGTGTTTCAGCCTGCGCAGTGACCGGTTTCCGACGATCGCATCCATTCCACCAACGATCGCCCTGGACTTGTCGACACTTTACAGGACTGCCTGCGGAACATGGCTGCCGAAAGTACGTTCCAACACATCGTGCGCCCCTGCTTTCCACGATCCATGGTGGTCAAAGGCAGCCGTCCAGCCGTTCATCAGGAAACACACCGGATAGATTCGCGAACCATGTTCCGTTCAGCCGTCCTCTCAGCCGTGTTGCTCGTGGCAACCTTCGGGACGCACGCGCAAGAGGACGCTAGCCTGACCAAGGAGTTCGCTGGACTGAGTGCCAAGGAACGCAGCAAGTTGGCCAAGCAAGAAGTGGTGGATGCCGAGAAAGACGTTGGGTTCCAGAACATGATGGCCCAAGCCGAAAGCGCTTTCAAGGCTGGTCGCTTCGATGAAGCCCGCCAGTTCTACGCCGATGCCCGCGAGCGCAGACCCCTGAACGTATACCCGAAAGTGAAGCTGGAAGACCTCGATGCGTTGATCGCCAAGCGGGCGGCCGAGGATGAAGTGAAAACGGTGATTGTTGAGCCAAACATGCCCCAAGCCCCGGGCACACCGACCCCGGATACCGCTGCAACTTCCGCGAAACCCAGCGTTGCCCGGATCACAGAACCGGAACCGCCACCCATAACGGCGGCCGAAAAAGTAACGGAGCAAACCCCAGCAACTCCCGTCAAGGTGGTGCACAAAAACCCGCTGGAAGAGCCTTCAACCGTGCCGCTTGCCGAAGGAGAGCGGGAATACATGGAGGGCAACGCCAAAGTGCTGGAGATCACTGTACCCGAACACAAGCGCCTGGTCGTCTATAAGAAGGTGAAGCACCCCTGGGGCCAGATCTTCTACTTCCAGGACGGTGAGTCCATCGGTGAGCGTGTGTGGGTGGACCACTTCGGCGCCCGCTGACCACACCCTGCGATCAGCGTTCGACCACTTTCATGGGCATCTCCAATAGGCCCTTGTAGTCATTACCGGCCTCCTGCATGTCCAGATCCCCTTCCTCATACGTCCATTCAACACTCACCTTGCTGGATCCGGACGCGTGAAGGTCGTCGAGCCGCTTGAGAATATCCAATAGGTACTTTGCGCTGCTGCTATTGAAGTAATCGAGGCTGATGCGCACAAGCGTGCGTTGGGCCGGAGCGCCCGAGTAGGCATCGATCCGGTCCCAGAGAGGCGAGTAGAACTTGTCGGCGTTTTCGTGGATGCTGCATCCGATGATCTCCAATTGACCCTTTTCCGGGTCGAACCTCACCTCGGGGGTTTTGTCCGTGGCCTCCAGGCGTAGGGTGTTCATCAACGGCCGAATGTACCCGGCTGATGGTATTTTGACCGGAACGACCAGGCCTGTTTCCAACGATGCCTTGTTCGGTGGAACGGCCTTACTAACTTCACCCGGCCCCTACCAACGAACCAAAACCGATCGCCATGGCCATCCGTTCCCTGCTGGTTCCTTTCGATTTCAGCGACTGCGCCACCGATGCACTGCGCGTGGCGGCCAAGATCGCCAAGCTCACCGGCGCCACCATCGACATCGTACATGTATACGAGCAGATGACCGATTTCCACACGGAGAACCAGAAGAAACGTGACGAGATCGAGGAAAAGCTTGAAACGGTCCCTCAACTGCCCTTCCTACAAGGGATCGAGTTGAAGAAATTCATGCTCCGGCAAATGGCCATCACCGATATGTTCAAGAACAACAACTTGGCCCACGTGGACCTGGTGGTGATGGGCAGCCATGGAGCGAAGGGCACCAAGGCACTTGTGGGCAGCAACACGCAGAAGATCGTCCGGATAGCACCGATGCCGGTATTGGTGATCAAGCAGCACCTAGAGGATTTTGCGATCAACGATCTGGTTTACGCCAGCAACTTCACCGAGATCGATATCGAGAAGTTCGACGCCTTCCTGCCGGTGCTGGAAATATTCGATCCGAAGGTGCACTTGGTGAAGATCAACACACCAAAGACTTTCCAGCGAAGCGAGGAGACCAACAAGGCCATCGATCGCTTCCTGCAACGGCACGCCTTGAAGAAATTCAGCGCCACTATCTACAACGACCTGAGCATCGAGGAAGGCATCCTCAACTTCGCCCGGGGCATTGACGCCGACATGATCGCAATGGCCACCCACGGCCGCACCGGATTCTTCCACGTGGTGAACGGCAGCCTTACGGAGGACATCGTTAACAAGACGAGCTTCCCAGTGTTGAGCGTGAAGCTTTGAGGACGGACAGCCCTTTAGCTGAAGAGCCCGACAGTGTCGGGGCTCTTCTCATTTCATGGTGACCACCAAGGATCACTTCCGGTCCTTGATCGCTGTGTACGAACGGTTGACGGCGCCCGTGTAGATCTGACGTGGGCGACCGATCGGCTCCTTGTTCTCCACCATCTCCTTCCACTGCGCGATCCATCCGGGCAACCTACCCAGCGCGAACATCACGGTGAACATCCGCGTGGGGATGCCGATGGCGCGGTAGATGATACCGCTGTAAAAGTCCACGTTCGGGTATAGTTTCCGCTCGATGAAGTAGTCATCCTTGAGCGCGATCTCCTCCAGTTGACGGGCAATGTCCAGCACCGGATCGTTCACTCCCATCTTCTTCAGCACATCATCGCAGGCCTTCTTGATGATCTGCGCGCGCGGATCGAAGTTCTTGTACACGCGGTGACCGAAACCGAAGAGCCGGAATGGATCGTTCTTGTCCTTGGCCTTGTTCACCCACTTCTCCAGATCGCTACCATCATTGCGAATGGCTTCGAGCATCTCGATCACTTCCTGGTTGGCACCACCGTGCAGCGGCCCCCATAGCGCGGCGATACCAGCACTAACGGCACTGTACAAGTTGGCCTGACTGCTGCCCACCATGCGCACTGTGCTTGCGCTGCAGTTCTGTTCATGATCAGCGTGCAGGATGAGCAACGTGTTCAACGCGCTGGCAACATCCTTGTCCACCACGTAATCCTCGGTGGGCATGCCGAACATCATGTGCAGGAAATTCTCCACGTAGCCCAGCTTATTGTCCGGGTACATGTAAGGATGTCCCAAGTTGTTCTTGTAACTGATCGCCGCGAGTGTCGGCATCTTGGCGATCAACCTAAAGATGGTGCGCTCCACATCTTTACTGGGACGGTGGGGGTCCTGGCTTTTCGGATAGAACGTGCTCAAGCTGTTCACCATCGCACTGAGGATGCCCATAGGGTGCGCGTTGTTCGGGAAGAACTCGAAAAAGCGCTTCATGTCCTCATGCACCAAGGAGTGATAGCGGATGTTTCCTTGGAACTCATCCAACTGCCGCTGGTTGGGCAGCTCGCCGTTGAGCAGGAGATAGCTCACTTCGATGAAGCTGCTCTTCGCGGCCAACTGTTCGATGGGATACCCGCGGTAGCGCAGGATGCCTTCCTCACCATCGAGGAATGTGATCGCACTGGTGGTAGCCCCCGTGTTCTTGTACCCGAAATCGAGGGTGATATACCCGCTCATGTCGCGAAGCTTCGCGATATCGATGGCCTTCTCTCCTTCGCTACCCACGAATACCGGCAGTTCATAACTCTTCCCGTCGAGGATGATAGTGGCCTTTTCGCTCATGATGCTTGATCGGACTTGCGTAGTGTTTTCGGGCGTTTCCTTGTGCGCCCCTGCGGCGCGGCGCGAATTTAGCCCGCGTCGATGCGTACTTCCCCGGTGTGGAGAAATATCGGTCGTAGCCTAGCCCGACCTCCGGAAAGTCGCGCCCCCAATAGCCCTCAAGCAAAAGGCCCCTTGTCGGGGCCTTGCCATTGATCGTTGATGACGTGACTCAAGGCGCTACGCGGCGGCTCTTGAACTCTTGCTGGAACACCGCCCAATCCTTGGTCTTGTAAACGCCTTCGCCGAAGTAGATGAGGATGGGCTCGATCTGTTCGGGCGTTACATAACCGGGTACCGAGGGTGATCGCGTTCAGATCGCTGTCCAGATACATTACCGTTGGGTAAGCACTAACTCCCAACGCCCTTGCAAGTTGGTGGGTTCCGTTCCGGCCCTGCTGGCCCTTCACGTGGTCGGGGTTGCTGAAGTCCTGCCCTTTGAACTTCACTGGGTCCGGACCTTCGGCATTGAACTTCACACAGTGGAAGTTCTTGTTCATCAGCGCCACCGTTTGCGGATCGGTGAATGTTTTGGCGGAAAGCATTTTGCAGGGTCCGCACCACTCGGTGTACACGTCGATGAGAATGGGCTTCGGGTCCTTCTTCACCGCCTCTTGCGCCTCGGCCAACGTGACCCACTTGACTTTTGCCGGTTCCGTGGGCGCTTGTTCAACCACCGGTGCAACAACGGGAAGCGCCTCGGTGACCACAGCAGTGGGTGCTTGGGCCAATCGGCCAAGAGGTAGCAGCAGGGCGGGGAAAAGCGTAATGCGCATGGTAATGATCGTATGTGGCGCGGCCTCCAATGACCGTGCCGCTAAAGTAGGGTCAGTGGACACCCCGCATCAGTTTGCGAACGAAGGGTGAGATCACAATAAGCACAACACCGGCAATGAGCGCGTATACGCCCAACTGCATGTAGCCCTCGGTGTATGCATGCAGCTTCATCAAGGGTGTTGCATCGGGATCCGCGGAGGACATTCCCGCGCCCAAAAGTCCAGCGACGTACTGGCCATAGGCACTGGCCAAAAACCACATCCCCATCATCAAACCCTGTATCGAGACCGGCGAGAGTTTGGTCATCAATGAGAGCCCAATGGGCGACAAACAGAGTTCACCGAACGTGATGATGAAATAGGCCAGCGTGAAGATCTCCAAGGAGGTAATGCCGTCCGCATCGGCGAAGAAGATCGTGGCGTAGAACACGAAGAACGCAATGGCCAGCATCAGGAAGCCCAGCCCGAATTTCACCACGGAGTTGGGCTCCATCTTCCGAGCGCTCAGCCAAAACCAGAGCAGGCCCAGCGGCGCGCTGAAGATGATCACGAACAGGGAGTTCGCGGAATTGTTGATCACGTTCGGGTCGATGGCCAGTCCGAAGAAGTCGGCTTGCAGATTGTTCAGTGCGAACAGGCTCAGTGATCCACCGCTCTGCTCGAAGAAGGCCCAGAAGAGTATGGAGAAGAGTATGAAGACCAATGCAGCGACCAAGCGCTTGTTCTCCTGCATATTGAACTTCCGCATCTCCCAACCGAGGTAAAGGAGCGTCACCGGACCGATGATGTACATGAACAGATCGGTGTACTCCGTCTTGGTGACCATGATCAGGATAAAGGGGATCGCGATCAGTGAACCGACGTACGTGGCGATCTCGTAGAACCTCCTGCGCGACTTCGGCATGTCCGGATTCAGCGGCGAGAGACCTATCGGGCCGAAGGATGCACGCCTCCACAGAAAGTTGATAAGGCTGATGATCATCACGATGCCAACGAGTGCGAAGGCAAGCCTCCACGAATAGTGCTTACCCACCCACACCATGAGGATCCCACCCAGTAAAGCGCCCAAGTTGATCCCCGCATAGAACAACCCGAAGCCAGCGTCCCGCCTGGAGTCGCCCTCACGGTAAAGCTGCCCTACCATCGTGGAGATATTCGGCTTGAAGAAGCCCGTGCCGATGATGGAGAAGGAGATGCCGATGTAGAAGAGATCCGTCGGAGAGAAGGCGATGATGAAGCCCCCGGTGATCATCAGGATGGCTCCCCAGAAAAGCGATTTCTGGAAACCCAGGATCTTATCCGCGAACACACCGCCGATGAAGGTGAAAGCATACACAAAGGCCTGTATCGCCCCGTACTGCAGATTCGCCGCCTTATCGTCCAAGCCCAGATTGCTCACCATGAATACGGTGAGCATGCCTCGCATACCATAGAAGCAGAAGCGCTCCCACATCTCCGTACCGAACAGGTACCAGAGCTGCTTTGGGTACTTGCCCTTGAAATCGCGGATACCGTCGAGCGTGTAGGTCTGATCCATGTGGTTGGTTATCGCGGTGAAGATGAAGTTCCTCCGTCAAAAAAGAAAGGAACGGTGGTGTGCCGTTCCCTTCCTGTGGTGGGGTCAATGTTCAGTAATGCCCGGTCTTCGCCTTCAGTACCGCGCTGATGCGCTTCACCGCTATGAAAAGCAGGAAAGCGCAGATCATGGCCCGGCGCAATTGATGTAGAAAACCAAGCTCTTGTTGGTGCTGTCGCTGCCCATGTGACCCAACACGCCTGCCAGTTTGTTGCCGATACTGGTGCTCAGGAACCAGCCGCCCATCATCACGGCCGTCAGTCGTGCGGGGCTCAACTTGCTTACTAGGGAAAGTCCCATTGGGCTCAGACACAATTCACCCAGTGTGATCACCGCATAGGTGCCCACCAACCACCACGCGCTCACCTTATCCACACCATTATTGCTGTACGAAACGGCAGCTATCATGACCAACGTACTGAGACCCGTAATGAAAAGGCCCAATGCGATCTTGGCCGGGGTCGTTGGTTCCTTTCCCCGCTTGCCCAGCCAAGTGAACAGTGGTATGACGACAAGCAGCGACAAAAGCACAACAAAGAATGGATTCAGGGATTGGAAGAGTTCTGTGCTGATGAGGACAGTGCTTTCACCGGGAGCGGGCATCTTGTCCGCAGGCAGGTTGGCCAAGTAATCGTTCGGTGCTTCAGCCGGATCGGTGGGTACAGTAACGACCTGATCCAAGCTCAGAGCTGACGTTATGCCTTGCACCGCAACAGGCATTTCACGGTAAGTATTGCGCTCAGCCCATGCGGTGAGCACGTTGCCGTTCTGGTGGAAGATGGCCCAGAAAATGATGACCACCACATAGATGTACATGAGTGATCCCAGCGGCTTCTTGTCTTCGGGACTGCTCTTCAGATATGTGCTCAAGTAGAACCATAGAACAGGGATGCAAGCGAACAGGAAAATGTCGTTGCTGGTGCTTCCGAAAATATTCTCCACACCGAATATCCGGCCGGCAAAGAAGCCGACCGCCGCAAAAGCCAAGGCCGGCAGGAAAATGGTTGCCACAATGCGGCTCATCGGCATATCCTCCTTCTGCGCGGGCTTCATTTGATCCGCGTCCGCCAGGCTCTTGCTCCCGCTCACGAACGTGATAAGACCGATGATCATTCCTATACCCGCAGCCGCGAAAGCATAACCCCATCCGTACTCATTCCGCAGCCAGGCTGCAATGAAGTTGCAAACGAAGGCACCGATGTTGATGCCCATATAGAAGATATTGTAGCCGCTGTCCTTCAGCTTCACATATTCGGGCTTGTTGTACAGGTTGCCCAGCAGCGTGCTGATGTTCGGCTTGAACAATCCATTACCAACGATGATGAGCAACAACGCAATGAAGAATGCCGTGGTGCCCGGTATGGCAAGCGTTAAATAGCCAGCAGCCATCAACGACCCACCTGCAATGATGGTCTTCCGATAGCCGAAGATCCGATCCGCAAGCAACCCACCAATGAAAGGCGTGAGATACACCAAGGCGATGTAAGTGCCATACCAATCATTGGCGGCTCCATCCTCGAAACCCAGTCCGCCCTTCAACCCATCCGTCATATAGAGGAAGAGAATGCCCAGCATTAGGTAGAAGCCGAATCGCTCCCACATCTCCGTGAAGAAGAGCAGATAGAGGCCCTTCGGGTGTTTGCTGTTCGCGGCTGGCCTAGCAGTGTTGCTCATCGGTTCAAATGAGGTTGGTTAACAAGGGGTGTGCGTCGGGCAATGTAGCCAAGGCAAGTGAATGCAAGCTTCAAGGCCCAAGTCTCAAGTCGAAAGCTTCAACGAGTACCCTCACTCGCGCATTTGAGACTTGAGCCTTGGAACTTGAAGCTTCCTCAGAGGTTCTTGTCCAGGAAACCGTTGATCATCTCATACAGGTGCAGGCGCGTGCCACCGCCACCGATACCGTGGTTCTTGTCAGGATAGATGAATTGTTCGAACGGCTTGCCTGCTTTCACCAAAGCGGTCACCATGTCGGCGGTGTTCTGGTAGTGGACGTTATCGTCAGCGAGCCCGTGTATCAAAAGGTACTTGCCTTTGAGTTTCCCGACATGATTGATCGGGCTATTGTCATCGTATCCGCTGCCATTGTCCTTAGGCAGGCCCATGTATCGCTCCGTGTAGATGCTGTCATAATAACGCCAGTTGGTAACGGGTGCCACGGCGATCGCGCATTTGAAGACATCGGCGCCCTTGGTGATGCACAAGCTGCTCATGTAGCCGCCATAGCTCCAGCCGAAGATGCCGATGCGGGCAGGGTCGACGTACGGCTGTTGGCCAAGCCATTTCGCCGCAGCGATCTGGTCTTCGGTTTCGTACTTGCCGAGTTGTCCATACGTCTGGTGACGGAAGTCGCGGCCTCGGCGGCCGGTGCCGCGTGGATCCACACAGGCCACGATGTACCCTTTCTGCACCAGCATCTGGGCCCACAGGAAACTGCGGCCGTCCCACTTGTCAAGCACTTCATTGCTGTTCGGACCACTGTACTGCACCATGAACGTCGGGTACCGCGTGTTCGCGCGCATTTGCAGGGGTTTCATCATCCACCCGTTCAATTGAACGCCTCCCTCGGTAGTGAAGCTGAAAAACTCACACGGGGACAAGGAGAGTTCCTTCAGCGCATCACGCAACTTGTTATTGTCTTCAAGCACTTTGATCTGCTTTCCCGTTGCATCGTGCAACGTAACGACGTCGGGCTCGTTAGCCGTGCTGCGCGAGTTGATGAAGTATTTGAAGCCTTTGCTGAATTCGGCGTCGTTGAAGCCGCCCTTGGGGCTGAGCTGCACCATTGGCTTACCGCTCAAGCCTACCGCCCAAACTTCCTGCTGCGTGGCTCCGTTCTTGCTCGCTGTGAAGATGACGCGCTTGTTCGCTTCGTCGATACCCTTCACTCCTACCACGTCCCAATTGCCGGTCGTGATAGCGCGCCCAGCAGGGATGGAACCATCGGCGATCTTGGTGTTCATGGGTTGGTACCAGATGTGGTTCCAACCGCTTTGCTCCGTGGTCAGCACGAAACCATTACCTTCTTTGTTGAAGTACAGATCATCCGTGACTTCCACATACGTCTTGCTCGTTTCACGATAGACCACCCGTGGCTTCAACCCGACTTGCACGGCGCGCAACAATGGAACGCTCACAGTGCTGATCGTCTTGGTGTTCTGCAACCGGTTCATCGTCATGTACCACAGCACATCATCATTGGCCGTCCACCCGAAACGAGGGATATAGGGTTCCTGCGATCCATCGAGCGGTATCAACGTGGTGGAGAAGCCGCGCAGATCGCAGACGTACAATTCCACGATGCTGTTCTCCTCCCCGGCCTTCGGGTACTTGTAGCGATGCTCATGCGGATAGAGGTTGTTCGCGTAAGTGTCAACGTTCCACTCGCGCACGTTCGTTTCATCGGTTCGCAGGTAAAGGATCTTGGTGCCATCGGGGCTCCACTGGTAGCCCTGCACCAGCGCGAATTCCTCCTCGTACACCCAGTCGGTGGCACCGTTGAGGATGTGGTTCCACTCTCCGTCCTTCGTGATCTGCGTCTCGGCCATGGTGGCCAGATCCACAACGAAGATGTTGTTGTCGCGCACGAACGCCGCGCGACTTCCGTCCGGGCTGAACGTGGCCAACCGCTGCTTGGGCTTGGTAACATCGCTCAGCGGTTGCACGGTCTTGGTCGTGCGGTCGTACACATAGTTGTATGCGTAGTAGCTGTACCGATAGATGCCTTCCATCCCGGTTTCGATCATCAGCTTCTTCTCGTCGCCGCTGAAGCTGTAGCCCTGCACATCCAACGGGGCAGTACCCTCACCAATGCGCAGATCCTTGCTGTTGAAGATCACCCCGACAGTATCGCCAGTGGCGTACGCACATTGGAACAATTGCGCCGCTCCATCCTTCCCACCCAGGGTGGTGTAATGCACACCATCATTCATGCTTTGCAAGCCATAAACCCCTTTCGTGCCGTAGAGCGGGGTGGTCCACAGGTCCTGATTGGTGATCTGTTTCTGGGCAACCAGGCTGAGCGCAACGCCAGCAGTGGCAATGAACAAGGATGATCGCAACATGGGCAAGGTTTGAAGGTCGGCCAAGATAGCCGGAGGTACCTGCCAAGAACCGCGCCCGATCGGGACGGATGGTTGTGTACGGCGCGGCGGGTTACTTCCGTTCCTTGGCGGCATTGAACACCCTATGCGATCGTACTTCATTCCGATGTTGCTGAGCGCATTGATGTGCTGGCCCGCGCGCCCGGCCATGGCGGCGCCCCGCACCATCCATGTCTTCGTGGTGCTGTGCGACAATGCCAACCAAGGCATAGTACCTGTGCCCGCAGCACTTGGCAATGGACAGGACCCGAAGTCCAATTTGTACTGGGGGGCCATGTACGGGGTGAAGACCTTCTTCGGCAAAAGCGCGGATTGGGAACGGATCACGTTATCCGAAAAACCAGTGACACCAGTGCTCGACCGCATCCTCTTCAAAAACCGGAAGAGCGGGGACTACTTACTTGCCGAAGCCTACGATGGCGCCCGAATGCGGTTTTGTCTCATCAACTACTTCAATGCGCTGGCCGGACATGACACGATACACTTCGCCGCCACGGGCAACACAGTGCATTTCGGCGGCGGAGCCGACTTGGTCTGTTTTGTGGGTCACGATGGCTTGATGGATCTCGCCCTTTCGCCGGACGAGTTGAAAAACCCGGTCCCCGAACGCAGTGCTTCCACTGTGGTGCTCTGTTGTTACAGTGAGCGGTTCTTCAACGAGCACGTGGCACACGCCAACGGTAAGTTCGTGTTGGGCACCCGCGGCTTGATGGCCCCTGAAGCGTATGTGCTGCACGCAGCGCTGGGCGCATGGCTCGGCGGAAAGGATACCAACGCGATCCGCGAAGCAGCAGCGCAGGCGTACAACACCTATCAGAAGTGCGGCGCGAAAGCCGCGCGCAACCTCTTCGGCGCAAATGCCCCTGGATAAAGGGTACCGAACGACCTTCGCCAAATGTCATTGCTGCACGCTTCATTTCTCGACCATCTCGCCCAAACAAGTCCGCACCCCATAGCGCTCGACATTGTGCGCGCCGAAGGGTGCTACCTCACCGACCGCAGTGGCAAGCGATATCTGGATCTGGTGAGCGGACTGGCCGTCAACAACGTCGGCCATCGGCACCCGAAGGTGATCGCCGCGATCAAGGATCAGTGCGACAAATACCTGCACGTCATCCCCTATGGCGAGTTCGTGCAGGAACCCCAAGTGCGTTTTGCGGAGAAGCTCACCTCTCTCCTACCAGCCCAACTCAACTGCGTGTACTTCGTCAACAGCGGTACGGAGGCGATCGAAGCCGCCTTGAAATTGGCCAAGCGCTGCACCGAACGCACGCAGATCATCGGATGCAAGAAGAGTTACCACGGCAGCACGCACGGCTCGCTCAGCCTCACTGACAACACCAACAAACGGTACCGTAACATGCCGCTGTTGCCGGACACCGACCACATCACGTTCGGCTCAACAGGACAACTGGAACGCGCAATGTTCGACTTGTCGCGGATCACGGAACGGACCGCGTGCGTGGTGGTGGAGCCGATACAAGGCGATGCTGGTGTGCGCATTCCTGACCAACGCTGGATGAACGCCTTGCGCACTCGGTGTGATGAAACCGGAGCTCTGCTCGTGTTGGACGAAGTACAGACCGGCTTCGGCCGCACAGGTAGGCTTTTTGCCTTCGAGCACTTCGATGTAGTGCCCGATATCCTGGTGCTGGGTAAAGCGCTCGGTGGAGGCATGCCCATGGGTGCCTTCATCAGCGCTCGAGCGCGCATGGAGTTGTTCACGCACGATCCCGTTCTCGGGCACATCACCACGTTCGGCGGGCATCCGATCGCATGCGTTGCCGGGCTCGCTGCGCTCGAAATGCTGTTGGAGGAAGAACTGATCGCCAACGCTGCTCGCATGGGCGAACTGTTCAAGCAACAACTGGTGCATCCGCACATCAAGGAAGTGCGCGGCCTCGGACTGATGCTCGCAGTGGACCTTGGCGATGCCGACGCCGTGCAACGCGTGGTGATGGGTTGCTTGGAAAAGGGCGTGCTCGGCTTCTGGTTCTTGAGCTGTCCGGAGTCTTTCAGGGTGGCACCGCCGTTGGTTATCGGAAATACAGAAGTGGTCACGGCAAGCAAAGTGGTGCTTGCACAACTCGACGCACTCGGTCGCTGACCTCACAGTTGCATCTCCACCTGCGTGAGGAGCAGGTCATCCATCGTTTCCCGCTTGCGGATCAGGTGCGCCGCTCCATTGTGCACCAATACCTCCGCGGGTCTCGGACGGCTGTTGTAGTTGCTCGCCATGCTCATTCCGTAGGCCCCTGCGTTGTGGAAAGCCAATACGTCGCCTTCATGCACTTCCGGCAGTTTGCGGTCCCAGCCGAAGGTGTCTGTTTCGCAGATGTTGCCCACGACGGTATAGATGCGCGGCTTCCCGTTCGGACTGCTCGCGTTGCGGATGTGGTGATAGCTACCATACAGCATGGGCCTGATCAGGTGGTTAAGGCCGCTATCCACGCCAACGAAAACCGTGGCCGTGGTCTGCTTCACTTGGCTCACCGTTACCAACAACACACCGCTTTCGCTCACAAGGAATTTGCCGGGTTCGAACCACAACTCCACCGGCTTCGAGCGCGAGGCGCTGAACGTATTGAGACGGGCCGACAGTCGTTCGCCGAGGTCTTCGATATTGGTTTCGATATCATCGGTTTTATAAGGCACTTTGAATCCACTGCCCAGATCGAGAAAGGTGAGGTCCGGGAACTGCTCGGCCGTTTCCAACAACAACTCGGCCGCTTGCAGGAACACTTCCGTGTCGAGGATATCGCTTCCTGTGTGCATGTGCAAGCCGTTGATGTGCATGCCATGCGATGCAACGATCCGTTGCACATGCCGAAGCTGGTGGATGCTGATGCCGAACTTGCTATCGATGTGCCCGGTGCTGATGCGTTCATTACCACCCGCCATGATGTGCGGGTTCACACGGATGCACACCGGCACGGTGCCTCCGAAGTCGTGGCCGAAATGCTCCAGCACCGCGATGCTGTCAATGTTGATATGAACCCCCAATTCCACTGCCCGCTTGTACTCTTCGAAGGCTACCATGTTGGGCGTGAAGAGGATCTCCTCGGGCTGATAGCCCGCTCTAAATCAGCACATTGATGTTCGCGTTCGCCTTGCATGCATACATGATGCGCAATGGAACGCTCGTGAATGCCTTGTGCAAACGGGTTACTTGCCGTGCCATGATGGCACTGTCGTACACATATACGGGAGTACCCGCAAGCTGTACGATCTTATCCAGCGCGACTTGTCCGATCCGATATTCCTGATCCATGCCGCGAAGCTATCCGCGCTGTCCACGCGTGATCGCTTCCACCCGGCCTTGCACCTGCAACTTCTCATAGATGTTGCGCACATGGGTGCGAACGGTGTTCACCGACACGCCCAGCTTATCGGCGATCTCCTTGTCGCGCAAGCCCGTCACCATCCAGTCGAGTACATCCTGTTCGCGCGCAGTGAGGGCATCCGAGGGGTCGGGGCTGCGCACTTCGAAACTGCTAACCACACGGCGCGCAATGGCCGGACTCATCGGTGAGCCCCCGCGCAAGACCTGCTCTATGGCTTCTCGGATCTCTTCCACCGTGCTGCGCTTCAGCAAGTAACCGACAGCCCCACTGCGCAAGGCTTTGAAGATCTTGTCGTCATCCTCGTGCACGGTGCACATGATCACGTGCGTGGTGGGCCAACGTTTCTTCAAGTGGCGGGTGCATTCAATACCATCGGCTCCAGGTAGCCTTATGTCCATCAACACCACATCCGGTTTGTCTTCAAGCGGCAAGCCCATGGCCTCCTCGGCGCTGGCCACTGTTGTGCATTTGAAACCCTTCACTGTGTTCAATAGGAAGCCCACTCCGTTACGGTAGTCCGCATGATCATCGATCATCAGTATCCTGACCTCCACCAGAGCCGGGCTGTTCATGCCCACAAGGTCGGTGATCGTTGGATCCCGCACTTCATCATTTATGGTGACCCGGTAGCGGAAGGTCGATCCTCACTTTGGTCCCCCGTGGTTCGTTGGCCTCGTGCAGAACGGTGCCTTCCAGCTTCGCCGCTCGCGAGTGCAAGCCTTTCAAACCATACCGCGTCCCTTCAACGATGCGCTCATTCTCGATGCCCCGGCCATCGTCGCTGACTGTGACGTACAGGTGGCCATATGCCACCGCGCTTGTGAGTTTCACATGCTGCGCATCGGCATGCTCAGCGATATTTCGAGCTACCTCCTTGATCATCAACAGCAGCCCACGGCGCAAATCGGCCGTAAGGTAGACGCGCTTCTTCGGGTTGACGATCTCGCTCCCGAACGCCAACCCATGACCGTCGGAGAATGAGGTGAGCCAGCGCTCTATGTAATCCATGGTGGCCACCAGATTGTCGCGCTTGGGATCCAAGGTCCAAATGATCTCATCGATCTTGTCGATCACGCCGCCAAGACCGGTAGCGATGGAGTTCATGCGCTGCCGCTCTTCGTCATTGTGCGCCCGGCTTCCAGCGCTCCGTGCCATGCCCAGCACCAAGCTGATCTCCGCACCGAGATCGTCGTGGACATCACTGGCGATCCGCCTGCGCTCCTTGTCCAAGGCCGTTTGCCGACGCAGTAGCAACAGGATCTTGTTATCGCGTCGCCAGAACCAACGGGCTACAAGCGCGAACGAGACGCCGGATACGATCGCAAGAACCAACGCGATGACCCACCAGGACCAAGTGGAACCGATAGCGATCGGAGATCCGGCCTGAAGAAGTGTCTGGATGCCCGTCATAGGTGCAAGATCGTGATCGCGATACCAATCAATATTGGCCTGTCGACAAGAGCACCAGGGTGCAGGCTTCCTCCACCGATATCCCCGCCTGTGCAGCAGCCCTTGCTAGGCGCTCGTTCTCCGCACCGGGATTGAAAATGATGCGCCGTGGCTTCAGTGCCACGATGCGATCCTCCCAAACGCGCTGGTTCTCAGCGTTCATATACATGGTCACCGTATCAACCGTCCGGTCCGATGGGACATCCGTTACTATGGGGGTGCCATCAATATCCCCTTCGCGCAGGCCCACCGCGATCACGGCATGCCCGTGCGCTACCAATTTCCGCACGGCTTTATTGCTGTAGCGATCCTCCTTCGGGCTGGCGCCCAAGACCACAGTGGCCGGGCTCATTTGCCAGACTTCTTATCACCGGCTTCCGCCATGCCTTTCTTCAGGTCCTCCAAGGTTTTTGCCGGCACCTTCGTCAGGTCCAAAAGCATCAACCCGTCCAGCGCATCGTTGAAACGTGGATCGCTGTTGAAGCCGATGATGCGCGCGTTGAGAAGCAGGTACTTCTTCAGCAGCACGGGCATGCTGCTTTCATTCGGCTCAATGTCCGCGATCAGTTTGTCCAGCTTCTTCAGATCGGCGGCACCGTGCTCAACGAGCACTTCGCTATCGGCGCGTTCCTGAGCCACCTTGAAGCGGTTGCGTGGTTCAACGTGCGCGGCCAGGCCATGGTCGTAATGGTGTTGGCGAACGTAAGCCATGATCAGAGCGCGACTGAAGCGACTGTAATTGCTGCTGATGCTCACCGGGCCGATGAGATACCGATGACCCGGATGGGACAAGATGTGTATGAGCAGCCCTCGCCACAATAGGAACAGCGGCAACCTATGTTTCTGGTACTCCTGGGTCACGAAGGATCGACCCAGTTCGAAACTCTGCGCCAACACTTTGTCCATTGGCCGCCCCATGCGAAAGAGGGTGCTGGTGTAAAGCCCGCGCTTGCCGTAGTGCGGCATGATGCGCGCGCCGTCGCCCACGCGGTAGGCACCCGCGAGATCCCGCTTCTCACGGTCCCACAGGAATAAGTGATCGTAGTAGAGGTCGAATTCGTCCAGATCGATACGCTTGTTGGTGCCTTCGCCCACCGCGCGGAAGGTGAGTTCCCGTTTACGCCCGATCTCGCGCAGTAAATGCGGCATGCGCTCGGCTGGTGCCAAGTACAGATCGAACTCGGCTTGGCTGCTCAGTTTCAGATCGGCAATGCCATCCAATTCCCCAACAATCGATCGATGGGTTCGGGCGCTGTGATCTCTTTGGCGCGACGCGGAAAGAACAACGGCCTGAACTGTTCGCGCTTCACTTGTACTCCACTTCCAAGCGAATAGGTCTTCGCGCGCAGGTACCGCCCCAATGATTCGATGTTGGGCAGTTCGTCCAGTTCATTCGGCAGGATCGGCTTACCGATGCGCATTCGCACATGACGGCCACGCATCCGCATCATTTCACCCGGCAGCACGATGGTGCGCAACGTAGGGTGGATCATGCCCAGCGCATGGAACAAGCGGCTGTTGCTGCCATCGAACCAAATGGGCACCACGGGTACCCGGGCGTTGCGGATCAATTTCACCACTGGGGGCTTCCACCGCTGGTCGGCAACGGCCTTCAGATCGGTTTGCCAGCTGCTCACTTCGCCGGCCGGAAAGATCCCCAGCGCGCCACCTTTCCCTACATGTTCCATGGCCTGCCGCATGCCCTGGAAGCTGCTGCGGCTCTTCAGTTCTTCGAAGGGATTCACACCGATGAAGCGGTCCTTCAATGGTTCGAATTGCTTCAGCATGAAGTTGGCCATCACTTGAAGATCGGGCCGCACGGGATCGAGCACCTGTATCAATGCCATGCCATCGATAGCACCGTAGGGATGGTTGGCCACGAAAACCACGCCGCCTGTTCTCGGAACCAACGCCAGGTCTTCGTCGGATACCTCGATACGCAGATCCAGATGCCTGAACAGGTCGCAGATGAATTCCGCACCATGGGCAGGCTCCATTACTTCATACAAACGCTGAAGCTTGTTGATACCGCTTACCTCGCTGAAAACCGCAATGCGCGGGTCGCCGGGACGCATGTGACTGGCCTTGGCCAGTTCAGCGGGTTCAACCAGTCGTTTCATGGGGTTCGGCCAAATGTACCGGTGACTTGATAGGCGTCCCGCTACTCCCGTCGAAGTGCCGATGGCAGGAAGGCCACTACACCCTACTTTCAGCCTCCCTTAACGGTAACCTACCAAACGCATGCGCTCCACCAACCTACTGGCCGCTTGGCTTTTCGCCGCCATACTGCCCATCGGTTCTTTTGCCCAGACCACCCTCCATGGAATGACTTCTTCGGGGGGCGATTACGGCGTAGGCACTATCTACACCATGACCGAAGCAGGTGTATTCACCAAGAAGATCGATCTCTTCCGTTACGAAGGCTCGAACCCGAAGGGGGACATTCTTCGTGGGAATAGTGGCAAGTACTATGGAACGACCGAGTTCGGTGGCGCAAATGGCGTTGGTACCCTGTGGCAATTCGACCCGGTCACCGGTATCCACACAGTGCTGTATGATTTTTCCACAGCCAGCGGCGCCCGGCCCGTACGTGGTGTGATCCAAGCATTGAACGGCAGGCTTACCGGTGTTTGCAGCGAGGGTGGTGCCAACAATTTGGGCTGTGTCTTCGACTACAATATCGGAACAGGAGTATTCACCAAACGTGCGGACTTTTCCGGTGTTTCCAATGGTAGTTTCCCTCGGTGCCGGTTGGTGCAGGTGAGCAGTACCAGGGTATTCGGAGTAACACAAACTGGCGGAACCAACGGCCGCGGTGTGCTGTTCGAGTTCAACCCCGTGAACGGCGCCATTACTCCGCGCCACCATTTCGCCATTGCTACAGGTAGCAACCCGTACAGTGGTGTTGTGCTGGCAAGCAACGCCCGACTTTACGGTACAACCGTTTCGGGTGGAACCAATAACGTGGGCACCATTTACGAGTTCAACACCACCACCAACCTCCACACGAAGCTTGTGGATCTTGCCGCCGCAACCGGCTCCTCACCGATCGGCGAATTGATGCAGGCGGCGAGCGGAACGATCTACGGCACCACAAGCAGTGGCGGTACGAATGCAGTTGGTGTGTTGTTCAGTTTCACGATCGCAGGTTCCGTGTACACTCCCCTGCACCATTTTGACAACACCGGTGGCTATTCCTCTTTCGGGAGGATCATTGCCGGAACGGATGGCTTTCTTTATGGTACCACTAACCAAGGCGGTCCCGGTGGCGACGGGGTGATCTATCGATACAACACTGCGACCAGCACTTATTCCGCACTATTCGACTTGGCAACAGCCGGCATCCGTTCACCTTGGGGCGGGTTGTTGGAAGATGGCAACGATCCTGAACGGACTATGCAACTTGGGTGGACCCGGTCAGAACGGTGCGTTGTTCCGCTATACCGTTGCAACCAACTCGTTGAACGTTGCATTGCCTTTCAACTATAGCAACGGCGCCGGACCAGCTGGCCGTTTGTTACGACACACCAATGGGCTGTACTACGGTGTTGCGAACAGCGGCGGTAGTGCGAGCCTTGGCGTTGTCTTCTCGTATGACGCCGTAGGTAACACATATACGTTGCTCAAGAACTTGGGCGGGGCGGATGGCGCCAACCCGCTCGGTACCTTATGCGAATGCGACGGCAAGCTCTACGGTACTTGCAGCGAAGAAGGCACCTTGGCCGGAGGGACCATTTTCGAATTCGACCCCGCCACCAATGCGTACATCAAGAAGATCGACCTCAACGCGACCACCGGTACGAAACCGCGCATCGGCTTTTTGAAGGCATCAAATGGAAAGCTATATCTGATGACTTCCGAAGGTGGCACGGCAGGGCTCGGCACATTGCTGGAGTATACACCGGGCACCAACACTCTTGTGAAGCGGCGGGATCTTGTTGCACTTGATGGTACGGGTCCCGAGGCCGAACTGATGCAGGCCAGTGACGGTCTTCTCTACGGGGCGCTCAGTGAGAATGGTCAATTTTCCGGAGGTACACTTTTCTCATTCGATACCGGATCCAACTCGTTCTCGAAGTTGTATGACTTCGATGGGGTACAGGGTGGAACCCCGCTGGGCAAACTGGTGCAAGCACCCAATGGTAAACTCTACGGCACCTGTGCCGAGAACGGCTTCTTTGAACCGGGATTGATCCACAGTTGGGATATCGGTACGAACACCTACACAGAGGTACGTCCTTTCGAAAGCATGGGCACCGAGGGCGGGGCATCGCAATCCAGCCTCATCACCGGAACCGATGGCAACCTCTATGGCACATGCGTGGAAGGTGGATCGAGCAATTTCGGAACGGTGTTCAGGTTCAATCCGACGAATAACTCATTTGCCGTATTGCACAGTTTCTCGGGCGCCAATGGCCAGGCGCCCCTGGATGGGCTTGCCAATGACGCGATCCCCGGCCCGTCGAACATTGTTGTGGATATCGAAGTTTTCCTTGAAGGTCCCTTCAACACGGGTACGAATCTGATGAACGACGCACTGCGCACGCTCGTGAACCCCAACGGCTTCCCCTTGAGCGATCCCTACCCCGCACTTGGATTCACCCATGTTGGCGGAGGTGGCGGAGAAACGATCAATGCCGCTGTGCTGAACGTTGCGGGCAACGACGCCATCGTGGATTGGATATTCATACAACTGCGCAACGCATCGGACAATACAAACGTGCAGTACACCCGCTCCGCACTTGTGCAACGCGATGGTGATGTGGTGGACGTGGACGGTGTAACACCATTGTCTTTTGCCGCACCGGCCGGCAACTACTACATCTCCGTTCGCCACCGTAACCACCTTGGTGCAATGACCTTGAACACCGTAGCCTTGGGCGTGGCCCCTGTTACGGTGGACTTCACCGATGGCAGCACAGCAACGTTCGGGACCAATGCACAGAAGATCTCAGGCGCCTTCCGTCTCCTCTGGACCGGCAACGTCGTGCGCGACACCCCTGCGCCATTCCTGCTCAAATACACCGGCACCAGCAACGATCGTGATCCGATCCTTGTCGCTGTCGGCGGTACCATTCCCACGAACACCGTTAACGGCTACCGCGCGGAGGACGTCAACATGGACGGGGTGACCAAGTATACGGGGACTGCCAATGATCGAGACCCCATCCTTATCAATGTCGGTGGCACAGTGCCGACAGCCACACGGGCGGAACAGATTCCCTGAGCGAGGTCTTGCGCTCATTCCAATGGGGCCGTCTCAAATGGAGGCGGCCCCTTCCGTTTGTGGTTTTGTTCTCTGATACCTATCAAGCGCTCATTGCGCACAGGCGTTTCTCAGCGGAGTGATCAGTGACCTGAAACACGCCCTTTGGCTACTGTCAAACATCCAGAATCCCGACGATATCCTCTTCCATCAACGCCCCACCAGGAAACCTCCTGGTGTAGTCCAGGTTGATCCACCGCGTGCCGTCGGAATCGGTGTGGTGGAATAATGGCGCGTCGCCCACCTCTTGTTGGAACAACACGCGGCGGATGAGGAATGCCGCCCGTTCCAATTGCTTCGCGTCGCCCACCTTCAGTTCGGGGTAGATATGCCCCGTGGTCCGCACCAATCGCACCTCCCCTCCCACCGCTTTGATGCAGGCCGCCATCAGCACTGCGTGGTCATCGCAATCACCAGCCAATAGGGCCACGCTCTCGCTGGCCTTCGCGAAGTACTCACCGCCTTTCACATCGCTCACGTACTGCCATTGCCCGTTGATCGTCCGGAACACGGAAAAGCACTGCACCAGGGTGAACTCATCGCTACCCACCTCGGCGTCGGCGAAGTTTGCTGTTGCAGCAGCAACCGCGAAGGTTCGCACGGTCGGCTCATGATGATCGATCGCGTTTCGTATGTGGTCGGCATCGACGAACGGGTTCAGTCGGTTCGCGGCTAACGGCACATGTACCGTGGTCGCCCGCAGCGAATGCAGGAAAACAGCGTAATCCCCATACACATCGCGGAAGCCATACCCACCGGTCAGACCCGTCACGGTAATCGCCCCCAAACCGATGATCAATGCCACGTACACCGCCATCTGGAATCTGCGCACGAGGATGATGAAGGCCGCCAGGATCAACACGAACGTAATCAGTGATCCACCCGATAGCCTTCACCGATCGGCAACTCGATCGCGGGGACGTATGGATAGAGGATGATGAACAACGGCAACGACAGCAGCAACGCCACCAAATAGATGATGATGGCGTGCGCCAACCCGTATCCGCTGTCGCGTTCCCTTTCGGTCGTTCCTGTGTTCGGCTCTTTGCTCTCCATTTCCGCTTGTTCCAAAAAGGTCCACCAACCGTCGGGCCAAGGCCAGACTTAACAAAGATCAACAGCCGGTCCGATCAGGCGAAGGCCGTTCATGGAACGCGCGACGAAACACGAATTCCACTGATCGACTTCGTGCAAAGGTGCACCTGTTGATACACCACGGCCCCGGCATCCGTTCACGGATGGGCCATGCGGATATATTCGCGACCAAGCACTGGCGCATTTGGTACCCTTCCAACACATCCTCACCACGACTGCGTTACTCAGTGCGCTGATCACGCATGCTCAGCACCCTTTGGATCCCGTGGATCTGGGAGGTGGTGACGATGTGCTTTTTGAGGCCCCTGCCTGCGATCCGTATACCCACGGCGAATGGTCCGCGGAAGATTCACTGCGCTTCATACCCGCCCATGCATTATATGGTAGTTGGGAAACCGATGCCATTTTCCTGAAAGAGTTCGAACCCACCACGTGGGCAGACACGGTGACCCTTGAGTTGACCCACTCACCGTGCGATCACTCCATGCCGGTTTGCGGCGAGATCAACTCCACGTTCGGCCCGCGTCACGGGCGCATGCACTATGGCGTTGACCTTGACCTCGAAACCGGCGACCCGGTGGTGGCGGCCTTCGAAGGCATGGTGCGCATCGCCAGAGCGCATCGCACCTTTGGAAATGTGATCGTACTGCGGCATGCGAACGGATTGGAAACGCTCTACGCTCACTTGAGCCGCATTGATGTTGTCCCCGGCGCCATGGTCGAAGCGGGAGCCTCCATCGGTTTGGGTGGAAGCACTGGCCGCAGCACTGGAAGTCACTTGCATTTTGAAGTGAGGTATCTGGGTCAACCGATCGATCCGCAACGATTGTTCGATCTCTCGGAAGGTGTCCTCTATGCCGATGCGCTGACGTTGCACAAGGGCATATTCGCAGGCTTGGGCAAAAGCGTGAAGCCAGTGAACAAGTACCACGTTGTACGCAAGGGCGATACGCTGTCCATGATCGCCCGCCGCACCGGCACTTCCGTGAAGTCCTTGTGCAAAGTGAACAGGATTCGCCCAAGCAGCACCCTGCGCATTGGTCAGCGGATCCGTCTTGGCTGATCCGGCATCAAGCCGATACGCGCTCTTGGAGCACGCGCCCCAGACTTTCCACCAGATCGTGATTGTACAAGGGAGAAAGCAACAAGGCTTCGCCATTGCGCAGTCGTAGCAACACCAGATCCCGTTTCGCATCCGGTAGCTCGTCTATCATACGCCGACCGACCCCCAGCGAATAGCTGGTCATACCGATATCCACGGTACAGAACCGCATGAATTCACGTTGGATCGACTGGCGTTCGCTGGCCGATACCGTACCCTGTTGACCCGAGTTGATCATTTGCTTCAGGTATTCCCGTGCAGCGGTGCGGTCAAGCAAGCTCACGTCCGCCACTTGGCCCATGGGTATCTGTCGTTCACCCCGGTCGCCCCGAAGCATCACATGTTCTCCGTCGAAACTGTAGAGGGCCGAATGCCCGCGGTCGCGATACCATGCAATGGCGAAACCGGCAAGCGGACCGACGATCGCAACGGTCCAGAGCAGGGCGCTTCGCTCCTGCAACGCGAGTATGCCCATGACGATCACAATGAACCCGCTCGCCAACGACCACAACTTGACGTTGTGCCACTCACTTCTCGTCTTGAAACGTTTACCCCGCATAGAGGGCCGAAGGTATCCATGCATTGGGCGGAGCGGTTCATAAGCGTCGGTACTTCGACGAGCATCGGCACTTGGTTGATCGTTCACTGATCACACGCCACCATCAACCCTGCCGGAAAAAAAACGAAGCGGCTCTCGCCGCTTCGCTCGTACCGAAGGAGGGACTCGAACCCTCACAACCTTGCGGTCACACGCCCCTGAAACGTGCGCGTCTACCAATTCCGCCACTTCGGTTTATGTCCGTCCTGCTCACAAGGGACGTTCAAGGGGGCGCAAATATAGACGGAGCATCATGCCCCGCAACGCATCCTTCCCTTGTCCCCTGCGCCTACCTTCAACGACCACGAGCCTGCGGCCATGAACGATTTCAAACGGATGCATGACGGAAGTCCGGTGCTCCTGATGGAGCATGTGCGTGCCGTGGTGGCCAGCGACCCGAATGTGGAAGTGCTCGTAGGCACAGACAGCCACAACCGCACTTCGCATACCCTCTATACAACCACGGTGGTGCTGCGCTTCAAGTGCAACGGGGCGCAGGTGATATATCGTAGAGAGAAGGCCAAGAAAGTGACCGATCTGTGGACAAGGTTATGGGGCGAAGTGGAGCGAAGTTTGGCCGTGGCCCATGCCCTCCGCGACGAAGGAGGCATTCGCGTCAGTCGCATCGATATGGACCTCAACAGTGATCCGCAGCATGGCAGCCACCGCTTGCACGCCACTGCCGTGGGGTATATCAGATCGCACGGGTACGAGCCGCGCACCAAGCCCGACCTGCTCATTGCCAGCTGGGCGGCCAACGTGCTGTGCCAATGAGGGTAGAGCTACCAGCCGTTTGCCTCAACATACTCCAAGGTATTGATCTCCCGCTTTCATATCTGTTGACAGCAGGTGCGACCGGGAAACCAATGTCTGCCATCCACATGTGCTTGCGTGCTATCCCCATATGGCGCCCCGCAGTAGTTAATTACACCAGCACGCGCACCTACACGCATAGCGCTCGGCCAAAATGATCGAGGTACTGGTTCGCATGCCACTTGGTCGGTACCGGTTCCACTGGATGATCGCGTGCACACGCGCATCGCCGGGGAAACATGGGCCAAATCAGAACGGGCGACTTTCGTCGCCCGTTCCAAGAAGGTCCATCAAGCTCAGTTCTCGTCCGGCAGGTAGCTGTACTTGCTTCCGTACTCCAGCATCTGGCCAATGAAGTCGGTCGGATATTCCACGTTCACTTCCGTGATGTTGCCCGAGGCATCCACCACCGGCACCAGCACCGGCTGGATGAAACCGGCGTATGGCGCGGTCGTGATCTTCTCCGCACGCTTGAGAACTTCGGCGTGCAAAGCGGGATCCACCTTCACACCGTATGTCTCCACCAAGGCCTTACCCGCCTCGTAGTCGCCTTGGCTCTTGATGCGCTGCACCTCCCGTAGTAGCTCGCCGAACAGCACGCGCATCTTCTCGTAGTCCAGGATATCGAAGTAGGTGGCTCCGTCGCGGATGTTCTTCACGATCGCACCGTTCTTGCTCCCGCGCTCGAATACCCATGCACTCACCCAGTGGCGGTTGCGCATATGGGCCTCTTCAATGTTGTTGCCCAATTTCAGGCGGCGCAATTGCGCGAGCAATCCGTTCCGGATGTAACCATCGTACTCCGCCTTGCCCACTTCCAAGCTCGGCATCACGCCCATCTCCACCAGTTTCGGATCCATCACATAGTACAGCGCCATCAGGTCGGCGCGACCTTCCTCCAACGTACTGGCGTAGTTCTTCAGGGTTGCATCGGTTTCTCCGATGCCCGGCTCCAACTGCCCGCTGGCATGGCCGACCACTTCGTGCAATGCCGTGTGCAGCACACCGGCCAGAACGCCATGTGCAACACTCCGATCGATCTCCTCCTGATCGTTGCAGAACACCTTCAACGAACTGACACCACCGCTTTTGTCATACGCTTCGCTGATGTTACCCAAGCTCACGCTCTTGCTGCCTATGGAGTCCCGGATCCAGTTCGCGTTGGGCAAGTTCACGCCTACAGGAGTCGCCGGGGCAGCGTCACCGGATTCACCGGCGGTGTTCACGAACTTGTAGGTGATACCGACCACGTCCTTCTTCTTGTGTTCGGCCATCAATGGGCTGTTGTCCTCGAACCACTGCGCGTTCTCTTGGATCACGCGCATGCTCCTGGTGGCGTCCGGGTCGGTCACTTCAACACAGCTCTCGTAGCTACCGCGTTTGCCCATCGGGTCGTTGTACACTTCCACGAACCCAAGGATGAAATCCACATTGCTCTTGGTGTCATTCACCCAGGCGATGTTGAAGTCGTCCCACGTCTTCAGATCGCCTGTCCGAAAGTACTCCATCAATAAATCGATCGCCTTCTTCTGCTGTTCGTTGCACGCCACTTCGCTGGCCTTGCCCAACCACATGTTCACTTCCTTCAGCGCGCTGCCGTACATCCCGTCTACCTTCCATGTGCGCTCCACCAATTTGCCGTCAACACGCGCCAACTGGCTGTTGATGCCGAAGCTCAGGGGCGCATCAGCGTTCGGCGTCTTCATGGCCGAGTAGAAGGCTTCCACCTCTTTCTCCGTGACATCGCTCCCGTAGAAATTCACTGCGCTTGCGAGTTGAAGGTCCTTGTCGGCGTCAAGGCTCACCTTCTTATTGTCGATCGCGGGATCGAACATGGCGGCCAACACTTCAGGTGCCAACGCTGCCCCAACATCTTTCATCGCCCCCTCGAACCATGCCCGTTGAAAGCCCGGAATGAACTTGTCCATGCCGTAATGATGATGGATGCCATTGCTGAAGAACACCTCCTTGGCATAAAGCATGAAGGCCGACCAATCCACCGCGTTCTTCTCACCCTTGTATCCGGCGATCACTTTCTCCAGCGCCTTGCGGATCTTCAGGTTATGCTTGTAGTTCTGGTCCCACATGATGTCGCGACCGGCCAAACCGGCCATCGTGAGGTAGTAGGCCAACTTCTTCTCTTTCAGAGGCAACTTCTCCCAGCCGTTCACCTTGTACCGCAGGATGCGCTTGTCACTGAATTGTTCCGTTTCCCAAACGAAACTGTCAGCTTTCTCCATGTTGTCGGCGATAGTGCTGTCAGCCGGTGCGTCGGGTGTGCCGCATGCGAAAAGCAATGGAAGGCAGAAGAGAAGGTACTTGGTCGAACGCATCACAAGGTTTTTTTTATGGGGGTCGAAGATATCCTGACCAACACGCAAGCACCGGGATCGCATCGGCTTCGTGCAATGGCTTGTGGCGGATCACCAAGGGAGTGACGGACCGGTCGCGCCGTCCGAGTAGCGCTAGGCGCCCACCTTGCCCTTGCGCGACAGCATCATGTTCGCGCGCGCCTCCTCCACCACCCGTTTCAGTTTGTGGTAGGCCACCAACTGCTTGTTGTAGCGCTTCAGGTCCACAAGATCCAGTTGCTCCACTTGTTTCAGGTCCATTTTGTCGGCCAGGTCGTGCAGCTTCACCCGCGCGGCGAGGCTGTCCTGCAATACACGGTCGATGTAGGCCTCATAGGTCTCCCCTTGCACCCGGCTGATGTGCCCCAGTGCCTTGGCCACTCGTTCCGAGAAACCGCGCCGCACGATATCCGCTTCGGTGAGGTCGCTCCGCTCCAGAACATCATGCAACGCACCCAACACCTGTTCTTCGAAGTCCTGGCCGCGCATCATCACGCGCATTACGTGAAGGATGTATGGCTTCCCGAAACGGTCCACCTGTCCTTTGTGGACTTTCGCAGCCAAGCGGATCGCGCGTTCAAGCAGGTGGTCCATATGTGCTACAAGTGCCGGGGTGGGCCAATGTAGCGCTCGCACGTGGTCCCTGTGTGAAGCACGGAACCCCTGCCGGTATTGCTACCAACAGGGGCCCGTGACTCTTCAAAGTAGTTGACCTGGAACTACTTGGACGGGGCGTTGAACGCGCCCGCCGGATCGAAAGTTTCATGGCCTATAAAAACGGAACGCCCCACTTGGTAGGAAGGCGTTCCGAATGCTCGACCCCTGCTACTACCGTATCAATGGCAGCTTGAATGTGCGCGCCTCACCTTCTATGGCCACTCGGAGGAAATAAACGCCTGCGGCCATACCGTTCATATTGAAGCGCTCGGTTCCTGAGGCTCTGTTCACCTCGCGGTTCAACACCGACCGGCCGTGAGCATCCAGAATGTCCACTTGGAAACCATTGGTATTCGCAAGGCTCCATTGGAATACAAAGCCTTCGGCCTCAGCATAGGCGCGAACAGCACCATCGGTCAACTGAACCACCGCAGTGCTGCTGCTGATCACAATATCCATCGAGTAAACTGCACTGCATGCTCCATCCTGCACCGACAACACCACCATGTAATTGCCTGGCATCGTGTAGATGTGTTCGCCATCGCCGTCGGCGCTCGTGCTGCCATCACCGAAGTCCCATGAATATTGAGCGCCGTAGGTACTCGTGTTGAAGAAGTACAGCGTGTCGCCCGCATAGGCCAGAACACTGCTCGGCAGGAACGAGGCTACCGGTCCGATACCGGCGTTCACCACCAACCCGGTAATGCTGTGGTTGCAGCCGTTACCATCGGTGATCGCTACATCGTAGTTACCCGCTTCAACATTCATCAGATCTTCATCGCTACTACCGTTGCTCCACGCGTAGGTGTACGGAGCGGTACCACCCATCGGTGTAAGGTCGATAGTGCCGTCCGTGGCAACAGCACAACCGGTTGATGTAATGGTGGTCGAGGCGGCCAGCACAGCGGGCTCGTCAATGCTGAACGATTCGGTGAGCGATCCACAGCCGGTGTTGCTCACTTGCACCAAGTAATCTCCAGCGGCAAGCCCAGTCATTACACCCACGCCGGCGACTTGGTTCTGCACCAACAGAATGTTCCCAAGTTCATCCATCCATGTGATATCCACAGGTGTAGCACCGGTGTTGACCACCGTGGCTTGTCCATCAGCCATCCCCGCGCACGAAGCCGCTTCGTAGTAGCGGGGCAATGCAGCTGTTGCATGGATCAGGAAACGCGCGGGTTCGGCCGCGTCAGTGTTGTTGATGTTGAAGCTGTATTCCGCTCCTTCGGTCAACGTGGTGCTTGCACCAGTGAGCAGATCTTCCAGCACTAGGCACGAAGCACCCATGATACCGACCGCATCATACACCTTCAGCGTGTAGGTACCGCTAACGCCGACTTGCGCGCAAACAGGGATCGTAGCATCAGCAGCGAGTTCGCCCCATGCGTTCAGTGTCAAGCTCTGACCATCAACGCTCTTGCTCCAGATCGCAGGTGCCTCCGGATGCCCGAACACGAACTTCTCGATGTCGTGCTCATCGCCATATACCGGTGACCCGGAACCGAAGTGCACAACGGTCTCATCGAAGAACGTGTTGATACCACTGGCGATCTCCACACGGAACATCGGCTGAGGAGCGTTCTGCTCGAACAATCCGCCCGATGCAGCATCCAACACCTTGGCGGTTTCATCAACCGTGGTCGTTACAGCAAGGCCGTTCGCCTTCAGCCAGAAGCCTTGGCTACTTTGGATATTGCCGTTCAACAATCCACCGGGAATGCTGAGGCCCAAGCCCTCGTCCCAAGTCACGTTGTTGCCGCTTGCAGGGTTGAACACATAGTAGAAGTTGTCCACGTCTGCGCCCAAGGACAGGTCGGTGAAATCGATCGGTGAAGGCAATGGATTGCCAACCAAATTCCAACCGTCGGTCGCACCAACCCCGGTGTTGTTCCAGCTCATTGGCAAGGTGAACGGAGTACCTGCAATATTCGGGACCCCGGTTACCTCAATGATGAACGAATTCGTGGTGTTGAGGTTATCTCCAGCCCACGCGGTGAAGCCTTTGCCCAACGTGAGTTGCTGGCCGGTACCGGTAACTCCAACTAGGCCATCAGCGATCAGTGGTCCAAGGTTCGCTTCGTTGTAGTGGCGGATGCTGGGCCATGGGTTGCCTCCAACGGTGAACCCCGGGAAATGAGAGCCGGGGAAACCAGCGGTATAGAAATCATCCTTCCAACTCGCCACGTTCTTGCCAACGATAGGGCAAGCCAGCGAACGCCAGTTGGTTACACCCGCAGGTATGTAGCGCTCCAATGTGAGGGTGCCCGTGTAGGTATCGGGAGCGACCACAGGACCAAGACGGGCAGTGCCACTTGCGTCACTACGAAGGTTCAAGCGGGTTGCGCTGGCGTTGAAGTTCCCGTTGTCCACGCGGAGTTCCGTCCAGATGTTCACTGTATCCAAGCCCACTACCGTAAGACCTTGGCCGTTGGCGATCAGCGTTTCGAAGTTCAACGCAACCGCATCCCCGCTCAGCGCACCAGCAGCCGTATTCAAGAATTCGACTTCGTCGAACATCGCGCCTGTCACAGAGCCATCGACGTCCATGACATTACCGCAGAGATCGATATCAGGCGCGGACGTCAGATTCAATGTGCTCCCGGTTTCAACGTATAATTCGTACAGGTTGAAAGGACCGGCCCCCCATGTCCACGACATCAG
The DNA here is from genome assembly GCA_016703005.1 of Flavobacteriales bacterium. Taxonomy (GTDB): domain Bacteria; phylum Bacteroidota; class Bacteroidia; order Flavobacteriales_F; family PHOS-HE28; genus PHOS-HE28. The sequence goes on along the minus strand of JADJCX010000008.1, from coordinate 47,823 downwards.
GACTCTGGAGGACCATGGTGGCGTCACAATCGAAAGTTGCCGTGGACGGTGCTGGCACACCCGTGCGCGACGTGCTCCATATGGCCGCAGTAGTTGCCCCACTTGCTCGGCTGTAATACACAGGACGGCACTGCACACCTTGTAGTGTGATGTCATCCACGTTCCAGATCTCGGCAGCATTGTTGTTGATCGCCACTACCCGCAATGCGACCGTGCTGGAACCATCGGGAATTGCAATGCTCAGGTAACTGTACCCATCCGTGGTGCGGTTTCCACCCCCAGCAGGTGAAACGGATAGCGGAGTTCCAGCTGCCGTTGAAGCCGCGCCAGTACCCGTGGCGAATCCCCAACGTGCGTTCGCGTTGCCTTCAACCTGGATATCCGGACTACCGGGAAAACCTCCCCCATCAACATCGGCATACACGCGAAGGAAATCACCAGCATCCGCGCCATTCGCTGCTACAGTAGCTGTGCTTGAAACACGCACACGTATCGTTACGCTGGTGTATCCCAAGCAGGAAAAAGCACCCAAGTCAAGCGTATTGGTCGCATTCGCCGTTTGCCAAGACATCGTTGGGGAAAGCACCCGCTGACTTGCGGGAAAATCCGTACCACCTGTGTTAGCGCTCATGTTGCCTGCACCGGCCGTGATATTCCATGTATCGTTAACGCCGGAGTCGAACGCCTGCTGAGTAATGGTGATCGAATCGGTTTCATCATCGTCAACAGTAAGGGTATGACCACTAGGAGCCCCAACGCTGGCAACGGTACCTCCGGTCGGGTTCTGTAATAGGAACACCTCGGTAGCATCACCATCGCACGCACCATTGTCCGAAAGGGTAATGCTCAAGTTCTGGTTGGCAGTATTGTTCGCCGGCCAAGAAAGGGTTTGCGTAGTGTAGTTGCCGATGCGGGTGGCATCACCACTGGTCAATGCGACATCAACCGTTGTAGGGTTCACCACACTGGCATTCACGATACCGACCGCGATGAGGTGTGAGACCCCGTCCTCGGTGGCTGTGCTGGTCGTTGAGACAAAGCGCAAGGCCGTACGCGCATGACCGGTTACGGCGATATCGTCCAGCGCAAATTCGTCACGTGAGCCGGAACCGCTCACATCATCGCCGGTCCAGCGGACGTAGAAGAAATCACCCGGTGCGATCACAAAACCGGTAACGGTGGCGCTCTTCGCGTTCGCCACGAACACAGCAGCCCCTGCAGCTGCGATGGAGGTATGGGCCAGTGCAGGTACGTTCGTGTAGGTGACATTGTCCGCCGACCAAGCACAGTTCAGACTGTTGGCGAAATTCCCATCGTTACGGATGTGAAGGTTGTAAGCCAAGTCGAAGGCGGTAATGTTGAGCCCGGTGTTGTTCTTGATCCGCATCGTCAGCGTGCCCGGAGTGAAATCCGGCAACGTTGGCTGGAAGCCCAGCGCACGACCTGCGATGGAACCACCACCGAACGAATAGAATCCGCCGGTAGTGACAGCAGCGTTACCCGGAGCAGTAGTACCACGGGCATAGTCCCCAGCCAAGTTTGCGCCACCGAAAGCCAAGCTGCCATCGCTCATCCCGGTGCTCGCCCAAGCATCACTGTCCAAACGACCAACACCTGGTGTAGCTTGGAAACCGGTGCCAGCGAAAACGCCGTTGTTCACTCCGGCCATGGTAGCGTCGAAAGTGACCGTGTACGTGGTGCCTGCCGCAGCAACGCTCAACTGTGCGCGAGCCTCACCGGCAATAAAAAACGCACTGAGCATCAGCAGGAAGGAAAAATGCGCAACGGAGCGCCGGACGTCGAACTTGTTCATGAGTCGGTAATTGAATAGGGTCAGGGAAGTACTCGTTTTCTCCAAGGGGCCAAACTACCAAAACAGTCGGCTACGCCAGCGGTACGGAAGCAGGTAGTATTAACACCGGAATACTTACGGAACAAGACTCAGTTGACTGGAGGTCCCCGGCCATAAAATGCCCAAGGCGCCTTGCGGCGCCTTGGAAAGTCTTGTGGACCCGTAGGGATTCGAACCCCAAACCTCCTGATCCGTAGTCAGGTGCTCTATCCAATTGAGCTACGAGTCCTTGCTGTGATGCGATACATGGCTTGACCATACATCGCGAAAAGCGGCGGCGAATATAGACGAATATCCCCCCAGGACCCGTAGTGATCAGTGCGTCAACGGCACCAAGAAGCTACGCAACGCGGTGCTGTTCCACACGCGGAGTATGTAGCCACCCGCTGGCAGCCCGCTGGTACTGACGTACATGGGGCTATTACTGTTCAGGCTGCGTTGGGCTGGCGAAACCGAGCGGCCCGATGCGGAAAAGAGTTCCGCGTTGAGCGGTTGGTCCGTTTCCGCACATGTTACCATGATCCGGTCCGCTTGAACGAACACGGCCACATCTACCGGGCTGATCTCCCCCACAGCGTTGGCATCCTCAACTTCAACGAGGGTCGAGGCAAGTGCCTCACAGCCATTGAGGTTTGCAGTGAGCGAAACGGTATAGATGCCGGGCTGCGAATAGGCGTGGGTCGGTTGTACATCCGCGCTGGTGCCGCCGTCCCCAAACGACCAGTTGGCGTCAGTGCCTATGGTAGAGTTGTTGGAGAATGTGACAATCTCGCCGACTTGCGCCAGTGCTGTACTAGGTGCGAAGGCGGCAATGGGCGCGGCCTCTGAACCGATGGTGGCTATAAATCCTTGTGTGCAACCATCAGAATGGCTTACGGTGGCAGAATAGTTACCCGCACCACCGATCAAATCGATCGGTGACGTGGTGAATGTCTCCAAGACGATCTGGCCCGTTTGTGCATCGGGCCACATAACACTCCAAGGGCCCACACCGCTCACCGGCACGGAAACGATACCATCGTTCGCATTCGGGCAGGTGGCATTGGTTGTTGTCGCTTGCAAGGGCGCTGACATGTGAATGAGGAACCGGGCTGGGTCGATGGGCGCGGCAGTGTTCATGAAGTAGTTGTATGCCATGCCCTGGGCCACGGGAACGGAGGTCTGTAACAGTTGATCCACCAGAGTGATGCACGAAACACCAAAGAGTCCCTGAACATCATAGATGGTCAATGTGTACGCCCCGTTCACACCGCACGAGACCTTGATGGGCACGCTGATGTCACCACTGATGGGTCCGTGGGCATTGAACATAAGGTCCGCGCCATCGGCGGAAACGCTCGCTATTCCCGGAGCCGCGCCCCCACCCATGCCGATCTTCGGGATGTCGTTCGGATCAACGGTAGGAACACCGATACCGAAATGGACCATGGTCTCATCGTAGAAGCCGTTCATCCCGGTGCTGATCTTCACTCTGAAGGATTGAGCATCGCTCTCCATTCCCATGGCAATGCACACGGCAACGGCGGTGATCTTGAGAGCGGTTGTCGAAAAAGGGCTGTTCATTCGCTGGACCGAACACGTTAGTTCCGTGTTTCAGGCTGCCGCTTCAACGGCGCCTTCCGGCAAAGAGTTCCCATCGCTTTGACGGCATGGGAGCAGGATAACTTGATCCGATCAAAAAGGGCCGGACGGACTCAGGGCTTGTAGTGCTCAAGCGCCTTGGGCATGTATGCCTCGAGGTCGGCTATGCGGCGGGCATCGCTGGGGTGGGTGCTAAGGAGTTCAGGTGGCGCCGCTCCGCCATTGGCGCTCATGCGTTCCCAGAATTTGGGCGCAACCCGAGGATCGTATCCGCACATCGCCATGAATATCAACCCCATCTTGTCAGCCTCGCTCTCGTGGTTCCGGCTATAGGCCAGCATACCCAGTTGGCTGCCGATACCATAGCTCTGTAAAAAGAGGTCCTGTGTCCATTGGGGCTTCTCGCTCAACAGAACGCTCAAACCGATACCAGCACCTTGGATCGCCACGCCTTGGCTCATGCGCTCGTTTCCATGGCGTGCAATGGCATGTGCGATCTCGTGGCCCATTACAACGGCCAAACCAGCTTCGTCCTGGGTAATGGGCAGAATACCGGTGTAAACGACGACCTTTCCGCCTGGCATGCACCAAGCGTTCACCGTGGGGTCCTCCACCACATTGAATTCCCACTGGAAACCGGCCACCCGATCGCTCGCGCCGTTCTCGTTGCAATACTTGGTTGCCGCCGCTGCCAGTTTATCGCCGATCCGCTTCACCATCTGAACGCGTTGATCGGTGGCGGGCATTGCCGGGTTCTCCTTCAGGAAGTCCTGATAAGCCGTCAAACTCATGCCCATGAGCTGGCTCTCGGGCAGCAGATTCATCTGGCTCCGACCGGTGATCGGCACTTTGGCGCATGCAACCGCGAGCGCGATCACCAATAGCAATACTCCGGTCTTCTTCATGTGAACGATCAATTGATATCGGCCGAAAGGCCGCGGATCTGAAGCGCGGAGCACATGGGTTCCAGATCGTCGTAGGCGCCTCGCTTCACGCTGCACTTGCCATTGTTGTGGACGATCCACGCGCACTGTTCCGCTTGCAAAGGCTCGTGTGAGCAAACCTCCATCAGGCTGATGATCACATGTGAAAACGTGTTCACATCATCGTTGTGCAGCACGATCTCATGGCTGCTCGATGCCTCACGTTCCAGTAATCCAACCTCCTGCTCCTTGACCTGTGCCGACATCTCAAATGCTTCTTATGCATGCAAATGTAGACGCGGACAGGGGTGATTTCCCACTGGCACTAGGGCGTGGCCAATGCAGGATCCGCCAGCACACCATTACCGAACCTGGCAAGCAGCGCACGGGCATCACGCACCGGGATCCTCTTGCCATTTAGGTAGGCCGTAACGAACGCATCCTTCACCCCGAACGCGACTGTCGCATCCTTCCGAACACGGGCCTTCTCCGTATCCAAATACACACCGGTCGTATAGCGCACCTTGGAAGTTTCCGTCAGCTCGCTATTGAGCGGAGAGATATTGAACAGTTTGTCCAACGCTACCGGTTTGCTGTACACACCTACCTGTACTGTGAAGAAGAGCCCCTTGATCGTTTCCACCTGCTTGGCCGGAGCAGCACCAGACACATTGTAATAGTCGACGGCGTTGGAGGCGGGGGCAAAAGCAGACACCACTTCTTGCGCCGAGGCAGGATACTTCGCCAGAACAGCTGCCTCATCCTCTGGCGCCGCGGGAACAACTACCGGGGTGGTCGCTGGGCGCAGCTGGATCGGTGTGGTTTCCACTACTGCTGCGGGCGTCGGTATCACGTTCACCGATGGCACGATCTCTGGCCTGTTTTGGGCAAGCGCTCCAGGGATCGGCGGAGCGCCTTGTGCGACCCGTGCTTCGGTCAGGCTGATACGCTTCCCGTTCATGTAGGCGACCACGAACGCATCGCGGTAACCGCGGTCGCGTACTTGTCCTTTGGCATTGTCAGCGTTGCCGTACTCAGTGAACATGCCCGCCATGTACCGCACCATCCCATTGCCAACGGTTTCGCCGGTCACAGGTGTCATGTCACTGAACAGCTCCTCGGATATCGGGAACCGGAATGCGCCGATCTGGACCTTGTAAACCAACCCGGCGGGCATCGGACCATCCAGCACAATGGCCTCCACCTTCCGTTCCCCTGGTGGAAGTATGGTGAATACATCCGCTTCGAGCATGGGCAACAATGGGCGATCGCCGATCGGAATTGGAGCTGCACCTTGAACCGCTCGCGCAGTATCAGCGGCCAGGTCATCGCTTCGCGGCACCGCATTGCCTTGTGCCGGCGGAGGAACGACGTTGGACCCGGCATTCACTTCCTCAGTGGTAGTGCTGTTCTCAGCAGCCTACTGTTGTTGTGTGCTGCGCGCCTCGGCCAGCATCGGTTCAGTGCGTCGCGTGCGCTGTTCGAATGCCATGATCTCCGTGCTGCGTTCAGCCGGTAAGCCTTGCAGCAAAGCCGCTGCCTGACTTTCGTTCATTGCGGCCGAGCCATCTGATCGCGCTGATACGGCCTCAAGCGAATCGGCGCGTTGGTGCAACTGCACTGCCCTTTCATTAAGTGCTGAGGCTTGCGCCATCTCTTCCGTAGTTGCCCCTTGCGCACCGGTGGCAGCGGCGAGCACTGCCTTGCTCTGATCCACAAGCGCCTGAGCGAGTTGTCGCGTGCTGATCGCCTCCATACGCACCAGATCCGAACGCTCGCGTTGCTCCAGTGCTTTGGAACGTGCTTCGAAGTACCGGCTTTGATCCGTTTGACCCAACACGACATTCTCTTCATGACCGGACATGTAGTAATACCGGTTCAACCGATCGCGGAATGCCTGTGCCTGCTCCGCCTCACGCTGCAACGCCAACAAGGAATCGCTCGTGGCGGCATGGGCAAGAGACTTCGCATGCAGTTCGTCGGACCGTTTCTGCGCGAGCACTGCCTGTTGTTCCAAGGCTTCCTTGTCGCGACGCTTGGCCGTGCTTGCACTGTCCCGCAGGGCATTGGCCGCATCGGCCAGTTCCACGGAACTAATCTCCATCATCCGGGCATCTTCCATTGCTTCATTGGCCTTTGCAGCAAGCTCTTCCGATCCCAACGAATTCCATATAGGCCGTTGTCCGGTCTCCGCTCCGGCTAATTCTCCCGCAGCAGTGGTGCCGGGTGCGTTACCCGGTGTGCTCGGATCACTGCTTGTCGATGGTACCCCACTCTGCCTGTCCGTGTTGCTCTGCTCCGCGGACGTCGTAGCAACATCATTGCCTTTCCCCTGTTGAAGATCAATGCCGGCCCGATCGTCTCCTTGACCTCCTTCAAGTGCCGTTCGCTCTCCTGATCGGTCTTCGCTTAGCACGACTGCACTATCGGTTCCCGTTTCCGTGATCGCGGTGGTGAGCGTGTCCCCGGTGGTCGTTGTATTCTTGGGTTCGACCTGTTCTTGGGGAACAGCAGCTACCATCGGCTCATCCGGACCGAACATGTCCCGTTCAATGGCGGCATAGGTCCGTGTGGTACCACGCTCGAAATCGGCGCTGAGAATGAAATTATTTACGGTGATCGCTTGGTCCATGCCGCGCAGTGCTTGCAGTTCCAAACTGAACGCTTCGCGGAACAGGCTATCGCGTACGACGATATCCTCAACACGGTCGGCTTTTTTGCGGAACGCTTGGGCCTTGGTGAATTGCGTGCGCGCATCCTCCTCCAACTGCATGGCCATTTGCACCAGCGGTTCATCCGGTGCCAGCCCCACCTTGTTGACTTCGTTCCGCACGCCCTTCAGACTGTCGCTCGAATAGGCGTACTCCTTCTCGCTCAGGTAGGCCGAACGCGCCCCCATCTCGGTGCGCAGTATTACCCGATCATCGATGAGTTTGTCCGCTTGCTTGCGGATCTTGTCGTAGGCCTTTCCACGCTCCATACCCTCCAAGACCGACTCCAAGGAGTCGATCTCGTCTTCCATGCGCACCATCTGTTCTATGTCCTGATCCCGCAACACGACAGCATCGGCGACTTTGGTATTGCGATATTCGACGGGACTTTCCAGAACGAATTCCACATCAGGTACAATGGCGATATAGGAGTCGAGATGTTCGGTGCCGGTTGTGCGCACCGGTGTCAGACCGGCTTGTGCGCCATCGGTGCCGGGATCGATCGCGTAGTCCTCATTGGGGTCGATGCTTTCAGTGGCGACCCGCTCCATCGCCTCAGCTTCGTTCAGGTACCGTTCCGCCAGTGCCGTGTGCGATAGGCGCATTTGCCTTAGGCGCTCGATCCGTGGCAGCAATTCATCCGCTCGTTCCGGGGCGCTCTCCAACACATCGGTCTGCCGATCGCTTTCCGCCTGCAAGCTGTCGATGAGCATTAGTTCAAGACCATGGCCTGCTGTGGCGCGCTCCACTGGATCCGCGAGTTTCAGTGTGTGCTCCTTATCGCTCGTGTAGTTGCTGAACAGCTTACCGATCAACTGATCGTCAGTGGTCGCACGATCGAAATCGAGCGCAGGCCGTGCGATCGTCGGTGTATCCGATACCATGACGATCGGCTGTTGCGCACTGGCGTCCACCGCACTCGCCGCAGCATCCGTTGCGAGCTGTTGCTTCACCTCTGCAATGCGGGCATCGAGACGTGCGCGTTCATCCTTGTTCTTCTCGGCCGCACGCAATTGCTCCAATTCGGCCAGTTCGTTCTCGCGCAGGAAACGTTGTTGTTCGGGATCCGGCGATGAGACAAGTGAACTACCGGGGTCGGGAGTGCTCGGCAATACACTGTCCACGGGCACTACAACCGCCGTCCTGATATTCGTGTCAGCGTCCGCGCGCTCCTGCGCCGGGACATTTCCGATACCACTATCGCGACCGTTCGGTTGGTTGGCCAGCGCATCGCGCTGCGCTTCGGTCCGGGTGGTGCTGAGTGCGCTGGCACCCTCCTGTAATCCAGTCGTATTCGTACCGGTATCCGTTGTGCGATCACCTGTAGTTTGTCCGGAGAACCCATCACGCTGCGCCTGCGTCGGCACGATATTCAGTTGTTCAGTACCGTCCACGTTCCGCGTCTGTGTCGCGCTTCGGTCCGAGTTGGTGGCCAACGCATCGTCACCTATTGTCCAATCGTTCGCGATGGTCTTTTGTCGCTCAACTTCCTCGGCGATCGCCGCCTCGAACCGTTCATCGATGGGAAGAGCAGCCGTGTTCATTTCGCTCACCGCCAACCGTTGGCCCAACTCAGCGACTTGTGCAACCGTGAGTTCGGTCGTCACCATCGGCGCCGTCCCTTCATCAAGCGCCTTCATCAATGCCGATTGGCTACGCATGACGGCTGTCTCACCTTCCATGCCCTTGGCCTTCGCAAATGCTGCAGCCGTTTCATCGCGAAGCGCTGTGAGCTGGCCTTGGTAAGTCAGGATCTCCCGGTCGAATTCTTCTTTCTTGCTCTTGCTCTTGGTGGCATCGCGTTCACGCTCCAGTTTGTTGATGCGCGTCACCAATTCATCCTCTTCATCACGCCGCGCGGCGGCGGCCTGCACGGCCCTGCTCGCTTCCGCTTCTTTCTCAACCATGCCGCGACGCGTCCGTTCGTGCGCGGCCAACACTGCATCCGGACCGTTCTTCACGTCCAGTCGCTCCTTCAACGTGGTGAGGAGCTTCACGCTCGCCGCATCGTTCTTGCCGTTGATCGCAGCGGCGATATCCGTGCTCAGTTTGTCGGCAGCGGCCGCTTGTTGCGCAACGGTCATGGACTCCTTCTCCAGATCCTGTCCCGCACGCAATGCTGCTTTCGCACGAAGATTGGCCGTGCGCGCTCGCTCGCGCTCTAGCGCGGCCTCGGTCATCTCACTGCTCTTCACTCCGGGGTCCGTTGCGGCATCGGCGTTGCGGATGTGTTGCGCAGCGGCCGTGGTCGCTTTTTCGGCTTCGGCTGCGGCCTGCAATGCGGCGGTGTATGCCGCGTCACCTTGCTCATCGAGTTCATCGGCCAAAGCCGTCAACTCCTTCTGTTCGGCTTGCGCCAACCGCTGTGCGTCGGTGGTCGAGATGTTACCAGCGAAACCGGCTTGCGTCATCACATCACCGACCGGTTTCACCTCCTGCGGGATGTCCGCTACCGGCGTTTCAACGGTAACATCGAGTTTCGAACGCCGTTTGATCTCATCCAACGCAAGGGCGATCAGATCGTCGGCCAAGGGTTCATCGAAGTAGTTCTTGATCAGGAGTTTCTCTTGCCCGCCGGGATTCTGGAGAACGAGTTCTTGCCGGTATGCGCGCGCCGCATCCACGCGCGGGGCTTCGACCACACCGGCATGCGTACGCCCGCCGGGTCCGGCTTCGACCATGAATTTGTAACGCCCGCTGTGCGGAAGTGATAGAACGTACGTGCCATCGAGCCCGGTGCGCACATCGGCTACTTGCTTGCGCGTCACCGCATCTTCCACGATGATGTGCGCCTTGCGATCCGCCGCATCGATCTCGCTCAGGTATTGACCTTTCAGGATCACCAGGTCGAGGGTCTGCTGCGTGGTGCTTACGCGGTAGACATGGATGCTTCCCTGCCTGCTGTCACGGGCACTGGCGAAGCAGGCTTCCTTGCCCTCGGGATCAACGATGTAGAGCACATCATCGTCTGGCGTGTTCACCGCGAAGTCCAGATTCTCCGGAGAGCTGAACACGTCGAGCCCGCGATCGTAGTTCGCCTTGAACACATCGTAGCCACCCATGCTGTTGTGCCCCTTGCTGCTGAAATAGAACGTCTTGCCATCGGGGTGCAGAAAAGCGAAGTCTTCGTCCTGGTCCGTGTTCACATAACCGGCGAGCTTTCGCGGTTCCCGGAAGGATCCGTCAGGGAGAAGTTCGGTGGTGTAGATGTCGCGACCTGTCTTGCCATCCTTGCCATAGCTGCTGAAGTAGATGGTGCCGCCTTTGTCCGATTTGAAGAAGAACGAACGCTTGTCGCTTTTCCGGTCCAGCGATGACTTCAATTCATCGGGAACCTCGACGATGCGCCCGCCCATATCGGTGAGGTCATAGAAGCGATCGAATTGCTTCTCGTCGACTTCGACCTTGCTGTGCACTTCGATCTCCTTCAGGTTGCTGAGCAGCTGCGTTCCATTGCGGCATTGCTTTTCGAGCACGTCCACCGGATGCTCCACAAGTGTTTTTTTATCAGCCTTGGTCTTGTATACGGCGTACGCTGACATGGCGTCAGTGAAGCGGTACGTAACATGCAGCGCACGGCCCAACTGATAGTGCGCGAGCGGCGCGACGGAAGCATCCTGCGTAGCGAACTTCAGGAAACCAACGGCCTTCTCTTTGTCGCCACCGCTATGGATCATGCAGGTGCCCAGTCGGTAGTTCAGGTCACGATCCGAGGGATAGAGCGAAACAAGATTCGAGTACAGTGGCATTGCATCGGCGAAACGCTCCTGAGCGAACAACTGCTCCGCTTGAGCGCGTTGTGCCACATCGCCTTGGGCGACGATGTTGCCCACGGAGAAAAGGGCTACGACGAGTGCAAGGAGCTTCTTCATCCTTGACCGGTTTTGGCGCTCAACTGCATCCTGTTCTCTTCCCCCTTCAGCAATCGTCCGATATTCTGGCGATGCGTCCAGAACACCAGCAGGCAAAGCACCACGGCGAAGCCCACCTTCACGTTGCTCTCCTCTTTGAAGCCCAACGTTACCGCCACTGGAAAAGCTACGGCAGCAAACAACGATCCGAGCGATACGTATTTGGTGGCCGCGAACACAATTGCGAAGACCAGTATGCAGACCAACGCCGCGCCCGGGTGAACGGCCAACACACCACCGAGTGATGTGGCCACGCCCTTGCCACCCTTGAACCTTGCGAACACCGGATACAAGTGGCCGATCACGGTGGCCAGTACAAGACACACACGCAGCCACATCCATTCGTTGCTGTCCACTTCCAGCCCGCTGAAATTCGGTAGCACACGCACAGGCAGAAAGCCCTTCAGCACATCGATGAGGAGCACGGGTAGGCCTGCTTTCCAACCAAGCACCCTGAAGGTATTCGTTGCCCCGGCGTTTCGACTTCCGTGCTCGCGCACGTCGATACCGTGGAAGCGCTTGCCCCACCACACCGATGTGGGAATGCTGCCCACCACGTAGGAGATGATGATCGATGCGACGCTGTACAGCCAGATGGTATCCATGGTTCAAAGGCCGTAGCGGTTCTTGAAGTCGTCCACCTTCTTCTTGTTGGTGAGGATGAACTGATAGGGAGCGTCGTCCTTCTTCGCCTCGAGCACGCGCTTGTCGTCCTTCAGTTCGCTCAACATGGTATTGAACTGCTGATCGCTGCTATAGGCATACAGGTAGTTGCGTGTGTATTGGAAGTAGTAGTAGGTCTGGTCGTCGAGCATCAGCAGTATCGTCATGCTGTCGCCACTGCGTTTACGCGCCAGTTCCACTTTCCCCTTCAGCGTGCGGAACACGGTCTTCTTCAGCACTGTGGCCAGCCCGATGTTGCCTTCGCTAACCCACGCTTCTTGGTTCTGGTCCCATTTCAAATTCACATCGCTCAGCACCAGGCTCCGCGCCATTTCGTCCGGCAGCTTCTTGATCTCGCCCTTCAGGCTCAGTTCGCTGATCAGCTTGTCGCTCTTCTCCAACCCGAGCAACTCACGCATCGTCTTCTCATAGTTGGTCTTCAACAGGTCCAATTGCTTCTGGTCCGGGTAGGCCATCACTTCGTCCACCATGCGCTCCAAAGCGTTGTCGAGGAAGTGGAAGTTCGCCGTCAGCGTTACCTGAGCGGTGGTTTCCTTCGTTCCCGGCATATGCTTCAGCGTGCCAACGTCGATGAGGCTCACACGACCGAGATCGAGGCCCGCACCGATGCGACCATCGGCGGCGATCTCACACGAATTGGTGTTGAGCGCCACGAGATCGCCGGGCAGGTTGCGCTGACGGATCTTGTCCTTGGGACCTATTAGGTATTCCTGCTTCGCCTTATCGTAGAACAACAGTCCACGGCTTGCGATCGCCGGCCGGTCCTTGCCATCGCGCTTGCGGCTGAGGAAGGTGCCGTAGAGCGTGAACGGATCGTCGTTGCTGATGAAGATCCCCGCACCGATATCCGCACCGATGTCATCCTTCAACGAATCGCCGACCGGTATGAAGATCTCCGCAGGGTCGATGGGCGCACGGAAGCGCATCCAGTTCTTCTCCAACCCTTCGCACACGTGTATGATCCGCGTTTGGCCATCGAAGGTGAGCGGCTTCTCGTTGGCGCGCAGGTGCACATCGCCAAAGAAGTCGAAGTACGGGCTCAATTGGAAGTTGTCCTTCTCCAACAACTTGCCGCGTGCATATGTCGTGTATGCCGTATCCACATCGATGTTGTCGAGATGGATCACTTGCTTCTTCTGTGTCTCGTCCACATAGTCGATATCGCCTACGGCACTGTAATCCCGTTTCGCCTTGATGTTGGCCGTTGCATTGTAAATGGTGTGGTGCTTGGTAACGAAGTTGGCCGTGATCACCGCGTTGGTGATCGGGTCCATCTCCGCGTTGCGACGTATGCGCACCCTGTTGCTGTCGGGCGTGATCTGTGCGTCGGCCACTTGGATGTACGGTACATCGTTCGCCGTGATCAAGTGGTTCTTCAGATCGTATCGCGCTTTGGGCGCCATGAAGGCCAAGCTGTCCTGATCGGGCCGGGTGCTGATGAAGTTCGTTCCGGACAGTTGCAGATCCTCGCTGCCGGCTGCGGCTGTCTGATCGGCTTCCAGTTCGATATCGCCTTGGTCCATGAACCATTTGAAGCGGTCCATGAAACACATGTACTGGTTCACTGGGAACTCGACTTTCGTGTTCTTGCCGTTGCTGACGAATTCGCCGATTCGTTCGTCCAGTTTCACCGTGGCGTTCACATTGTCGGTGCGGAACGCAATGCTCGCCGTGTCGCCTTCGGTCAAGCGGAAGTCGCTCGTGTCCGCGTGTATGTCCATTGTATTGAAGTCGAATAACCGACTGGCAAGCGTGGCGTTCTTGAAGTCCACCATGCCGGCGCCCGCCATACCGCTCGGTGTCAGTTCGGTGCGGCCGTAGAGAAAGCCCTGGCCGCCGTACATGTTCATCGGCGCACCGCGTCGATCGGCGAGCAGTTTATCGTTCTTCGGTTCCAATCGCGTGAACACGTTCGATGCCTGCACCTCCGGCACTTTCAATGCAGCGGCGCTCTTGGTGTTCCACAGTGTATCGGCTATGCCGTACGTGCTGTCAGGGCAGAAGGCGAGCGCCTTGCTTTCGTATGTAGTAGTGAGATACTCCAACGCACCCTCACCCTGCAGACCGCCATGGTTGAGGGTAATGGTGCTGGTGAACGTCGCCTTCTTGCCATAGAGTGGCAAGCCGCCATCGCCTGTTGGGCGCACGAAGCCCAAGGCATAGTCCGGTTGTAGTCCGAGCGTTTCGCGGATGTCGGGGAAGATGCCCGCGCTCACCAGGATACCCGGGAAATTCAAGCCCTTGTTCGTAAAGTCATCCAAGCTGTCGATCTGGAAGGGATCACTCTTGTAGTAGAACTTGTCGCGGTCGTACACGCCACGTTGGATGTCCTTCTTGTCGTAGAATACATAGCTCTCCTTCGCACTGTTGAACTTGGGGAACTGCGGATACTTCGCTTTCATCTTCCCGTCCTCGCCCTTCACCTGCTGGATCCCGCTCTTGTTGCTCGGTTCATCGATCTCCAGCGTGCCGCTCACCTGCTCCAACACGTTGCGCACCTTCACCCAGTAGGTGTGTCCGTTCTCGTCGGGATCGAAACTATCGGCCATGAAGCTTACGCTGTCCACATTCAGCAGATCCACGATGAAGGGGTCGTAGTGGAAGTAGTACTCCTTACCATGGTAGGTAAGCTTCCCCGCCTGAACCACACCACCGAAACTGAAATCACGGTCCTTCTTCACCACCACCTCTTTGCCAGCTAGATAGATCTTCACATCCTGGCTGTCGCTGACGATGATGCGCGACACGCCACGCAGGGTAAGGTCCCAGTTGAGCAGGTTCAACAGCGCGTTCCTCCCATCGTCGCTATTGCTGTTGAACTGCAGTACATCGTAGTCGCGCTTCTGCGCGCTGGCGAGTATGTGGTCGCGCAGACGGGGCTTCACGTTCACCGTTTCGGTCTCTGGATCGTAGAGCAGGTATCCTTTGTTCGCCATGTCGATGCGCATGCGGATCACCGTCGTCTTCTGCAGCTTGGTGAACACCGCGAACTCCTGCGCACTGAACAGCTCCCCGCTCTGTTTCACATAGTCGTTGATGCGCACAAGCGGATGCACGGCGTCGATACCGAGCATTCCCATGTACCGCTTCTCCTTGAAGTAGTCGAAGCTCTCGAAGCTGGCCTTCGTTTGTGCGCTGCCCTGCAGGTTTCCGAACGTGATCAACGGATCGCCTTGCTTCCAGATCAAGGTCTCGAAGTACATGTCGAGCTTGTGGTACGTATCGTAGTACGGGCCTTTGCTCAAGCCCTCATCCTTCTTGATCAGCGTCAGCTGCTTCTTGTCCTTGATGAACTTCAGGCTCACGCTCGGGTGGAAGATGCTGTCCTTCTCCACGATGATCTTCACGCCGACATCATCGCTGCTGATCTTCTCCGGTTCGATGGTGAAGACCAATCCGCTGGTGACGATGAAAGGACGCTTGTCCCTGTAGAATGTGAGATAAGCCGGTTCGTCCCGCGTGCCATAGCCTTGGAGCTTCGCGCCCTTCATGGTGAAGCCGCCTTCGAAGTCGATGCCATCAACGATATCCTTCACCTTCTGGCGCCGATCGTAGCTCTCGAACCGCGGATAGCTTGCATTGTCCTCTTCTGCACCGGCCAGCACTTTGTCCACTAGGCGCCCTCGTAATGTTCGATCGAAGTAGGGATCGTTGAACTGCACAGTGTCCACCTCGAACGTTGCGCTCTTCAGCGGCACTTGGTAGCTACCGGCCCATTCCGCGTAGGTTGCCTCCGGCTTCAAACCAGCGCGCTGCCAAGTCACCTTTCCTCCGCGACCGAGCCACAACACCTGGGTAGGCAGATACACACCGCTGGTGCCGAGGATCACGGCGCTATCGCGTTTCGCGTAGCACTTCAGGTCCATCCGCTCGAATATCACCTTCGGCACGGTGTCATAGGCGAACGTGAACTTGTTGTTGCTGCTCTTCCACACCGTGCTGGCGCTCGCATACAGCGTATTATCCTTGAAGAGCCCTGCGCACACGGCGATGAACTCGCTGAACTGCTTCTTGCGACCTCCGTCGATGATCTTCTGGTTGCTCGCCATCCATGCGTCGAACTCCGTCGCGCTCTTTCCGCTGGCGGAGAAGGCCGCAACAGCACTTAGGTAATCACGGAATGAGGGGAATGCTTCGAACCGCTTTTTCAGCATGTAGTTCGCCACCTCCACCACCTTGATGCGCATGGCCCCGGTGAGGAAGGACCCGTTCCATGCTGGAGCGAACTGTTGCTCAATGAAGGGACGCGCTTCCTTCTTATCCGCTCCTTCCAGGAATTCCGTGATCTCCGATAGGAAGAGTGCTTGATCGGTGCTGAAGGGTTTCGCTTGCGCGAAGACGGACGTGGTAGCGACCACGAACACGATCGCCAAAAATACCCGCACAGCCCGAAGCCTGAAGCCTGAAGCTTGAAGCCCCACTAAGGTTTCCGTCCTCCAACCAATGCCCATTCGCCTTCGGTCAATGCCTCGGCGGGCTGCAAGCCTTGTTCCACCATTGCATCGCGCATGCGCGGTACATCGGCGACAACGAAACCACTGAGCAGGAGGATACCTCCCGGCTCAAGGGCTTCGCGCAAAGCGGGCAGGTCGCGCAGAAGCGTGTTGCGTTCAATGTTGGCCAAAATAGCCGCGTACCGAAGGCCCCTTAGCGAGTCGACCGTGCCGTTGTCCACATGCACCCTTTCACAACCGTTCCGCAATACACAATCGCGCGCGTTGTCCACTGCTCCCTGATCGATGTCGAAGGCGTCCACGTGGGCAGCACCGAGGCGTTGGGCGAGGATGGCCAGAACGGCAGTGCCACAACCCAGGTCGCACACCCGCTTGCCACGGAAGTCGAGCGGAAGCATGGCACGGACCATCATTCTGGTGGTGGCGTGGTGCCCGGTACCGAAGGCCATACGCGGGGTGATGACCAGATCGTGCTCGAAGCCCGGCTTGCTCTCATGGAATTCAGCGCGGATGCGCACCGCGCCATCGATCTCGATCGGACTGAAGCTGCTCTCCCATTCCGCGTTCCAATTGCGTGGCGCGATATCGGTGTGCTTAACCGATACGTCCACTTCGGGCATGCTCATGGGAAAGAGCGCGTCAACGGCGCCGGCGTCGAACCGATCACTGCGGATGTACGCCACCAGTCCATCAGCGTTCTCCTCAAAACTCTCGTAGCCGACTTCGCCCAACAAAGCCACCAAAATGCCACGCCATGGTTCAAGCGGTGCTATACGGAAGGAGGAGGAGGTGTAGTGCATCACTCCCCCCGCTATCCGTACCAATGAGGTGAAGCTCGCAGCATCCAACGCCGCGCCACCTATCAGCCCGCCGTTCACATCAGGGCATGCGAACAGTTCCTTAGCGTTATCGGGTTTGCAACTACCACCATACAATATGGGTACGGCATCCGCGACGCCACTACCATGGGTGCGCAAGAGCGACCGGATATGTGCGTGCATATCCTGTGCTTGCTGTGCAGTGGCATTCAGGCCGGTACCGATGGCCCACACCGGTTCGTAGGCGATGACGATACGCTTCAATTCGGCTTCGTTGAAACCGCCCAGCGCTTCTTTCATCTGCGCACCCACTACATCGAAGTGCCGTTCGGCCAAGCGCTCTTCTTTGCGCTCGCCGCAGCAGTAGATCGGTTTGATACCGGCGCGCAGCAGCGCACCGATCTTCTTTGCCACCTCCGCGTCGGTTTCGTTCCAGTATTGGCGACGCTCACTATGGCCTACGATGCAGTATTGCACCCCGATGCTCGCAAGCATGGCCACGCTCACTTCGCCAGTATATGCACCATGGGTCGCGGCATGCACGTTCTGTGCACCGATCCGCAACCGCGTGCCTTTGGTACGATCCACCGTATCGACCAAGAAGGGAAAGGCGGGAGCCACGACCATGTCCACACCGCTGGGCAGGTCGGCACTTGCCAGCAGTATCCCATCAATGAGCGCCGCAGCTTCCGCGCGGTCCTTGTGCATCTTCCAATTGCCGGCAATGATCTTTTTCATGCGCCGCAAAGATGGCCGTCCGGTCGGCACTTAGGAGACGATGGGATCCAATGGCAAAACCACGGAAAGCATCCCGAACAGTATCTCTGCGTCTCCACAACACAATCCCCCACCCGATGGTATCGTCACTCCACCTGCGTTCATTAGTCCTCTCGATAGTGTTGATCGCCGCCACCGAAAGCGACGCGCTCTCGGTCACGTTCATCGTTGCGAACGAGACGTGCGGCAGTGACAATGGATGGATACAAGCCGGAGCCTTCGGCGGTAGCGCACCCTACAATTATTCATGGAGCAATGGCGCCGTTACGTCGAACATTCAGAACCTCACCGCTGGTTGGTACATCATCACCATCACCGACAACATCGGAACGGTGCTGGTGGACAGTGCCGAGATCATCGACCAGCCCTTTCTGGACCTCCAAGGTGCCATCAATCAGCAGGGATTACATGCCTGCCCCGATCAATGCAACGGAGCGTTCAACGTACACGAGGAGTACATGAACCATATCGGCGCACTTTCCTACTCGTTGGACCAAGGCGGCTATCTCGGCTTGGACCCGAACAATAGTCTACCCATGTTCGGACCATATTGTGGGGGAAATGGTGACGGTGCAAGTGATCGACGGTGTCAGGGTGCATTGGGGATGCATTGGAGCTCATCATGGCCCCACTGGACAATAACCTGGTGGTGGTTTCGCGATCACGGGGCATGCGGTGGGGCCAACGGGAGTGCAGTGATCAATGTGCCAACTGACAACTTCCTTGGTGTGCAGGCGAACATCTTGGACGCACAGCTGAATTTCGTAGCCGGACCGTTCATGTCCCTTATAACAACACCACCGCGCCGAACCTATCGGCCGGGCACTATGTGGTGGAGCGTGACTGGTTCAACATACTGTTCCCCGGTTGTGTGGATACCATCGGTTTCGACGTGCCGGACCTGGGACCGGCGTGCGGTACCGTGAGCGGATCGATGTATTTCGATCACGACCAGGACTGTGTGCAGGACCCCAACGACCCCGGTATGCCCTACCGGGTGCTCACAATACAGCCCGCGGGTGAGTATGCAATTACCGATGCGGACGGCAGCTACGACCAGCACGGCCTGCCCTACGGCAACTTCACCATCGAACAACCGGCCGACGATATCGTGCAGTTGTGCCCGGCCAATAACCCGGAAGCCTTCACCATCGACAACCTCAACCCAGCTGCCATCATCGACTTCGCGGACAGCAGCACGATCGCACTCGATGTGTCAGCGGAACTGTTCTCCAACGCAGCCCGACCCGGTTTCATCTTCACCTACTTCGGGAGAGCGAATAACCTCAGCGGCCAGCAAAGCGGTGTGCTCGATATCGTTCTGACCTTCGATCCGTTGCTCACGTTCGTTTCCGCAGTGCCAGTTCCTTCCACCACTACGGCCAACAGCGTTACATGGACCGGGCTCACCGCGCTGAGCGGCTTCGGCGAGGCCAATGTCTCCGTTCAATTAGCGGTGCCGCCGAACCCTGGCCTCCTCGGAACAGCGCTGAGCGCAACGCTCGACGTGTCGCAACCGCTCACTGAATCGACGCTGGTCAACAACTCGGACACGCGCGCGCAGTTGATAACCGGCAGCTACGACCCCAACGACAAGACCGCGATCACCAGTAGCAACACCAGCACAACGGAGTACTTCATCCTGCTCGATGAATACATCGATTACGTCATCCGTTTCCAGAACACCGGCACGGATACCGCCTTCACTGTTGTGATCACGGACACGTTGAGCGGGGAGCTTGACATGGCCTCATTCCAACAGGGCTTGGCCTCGCACCCCTTCACCGTTTCGTTCAAACCCGATCGTGTTGCCGAATGGCGCTTCGAGAATATCCTACTGCCGGATAGCAACACCAACGAAGCCGCCAGCCATGGGTTGGTGACGTTCCGCATTCAGCCGCAACAACCGCTCGTGGCAGGCACTGTCATCAGCAACGCAGCCGATATCTACTTCGACTTCAATCCCCCCGTGCGCACACCACCAGCAGTGCTTATTGCTCAATCGCCGATGGCTATTGCCGATACGGGATCGGATGCCACCCTGCTCCTCTACCCGCAACCCGCAAGTGATCGCGTGTTCGTGCAGGGCGCTCTGGCCAACTGCACCTACCAACTGCTGCAAACCGATGGACGGTTGATCCGCAGCGGACCGCTCGATGAGAACGGAATTGACTTGTCGGGCTTGTCCGCTGCAACGTATCTCGTGGTCGTCATCGACCCGCATGGCGGCGCTGATCATGCGCGCTTTGTGAAGCATTGAGCGCTTGTTTCAGCACATTCGGGCAAGGTCAGAGACCTTGTTCCGATCTCTTCCCTACCCGCGCCAACGGCACCGGCGCACATTCGCTGATCACCAACGGCACTTGCTCTATGACGGTAACGTTCGGGTCGAGACCGAAGGCTTCGCGATCGCCGAGGGCCAGATGTTTCAGTGAGTAGTAGGCATCAAGTATCGCGTCCTTGCGGAAGTTGAATTCGTTCTCCACGGACAGGATGCGCTCGGTGAGCACGTAGCAGATGTCCGTGTGGAAGTCGCCCTTCTTGATGCTCTCATAGCGGCTGCTGAAGTGTAGTTCTTCCCCGGCTTCCAGTTCCTCCATCACGCGGCGGAAGAGCATGTTGATGCGCGGTTGTACACGGAACCCCAGGTTGAAATCCACGCGGATCACCTTGTCGTCGATCAGCTCCTGCACGCGGTACTCCATGGTGTAGGGCGCATCGGTGTAGTTCACATGCACGAACCAGTAGATGTCCGCGCGCTTCACCTTGCGCGACAGTATACTGTCGATGATGTGCTGCTCCACCTGTCCGGCATTGTCCGCTTTGGTCAGGTACACCAAGTGAGTGGCGTATTTGGTGATCTCCTTGTCGTTGCTCAGGTCGCGCAGGGCTTGCGCATGATCGGCGAGCCGTGTGAAGTCGAGGAACCGGTTGGTGATCTTGCGGCCACGGAACCAGATGAACATGACGCCCACGATCGATAGTACGCTCAGCACGAACCACGGGCGCTGCAGGATCTTCACCACGTTCGCCACGAAGTAGGCGCCTTCCACCGTGAGGAAAATACCGATGATGGGCAACACCAACAACAGTGACCACTTGCGCACGTAGCGGAGGTAGCCGTACATCAATGTGGTGGTCATCAGCATCGCCATCACGATGAAGAAGCCGTACGCCGCTTCCATGTGGCCGCTTTCTCGGAAGATGAACATCACGGCCAAGCAGCCCGCCCAGAGCATCCAATTCACGCTGGGGATGTAGATCTGGCCACGCACTTCCGTGGGATACTTCACCCGCACGCGCGGCCAGAAGTTCAGCTGTATGGCTTCGCTGATCAGCGTGAACGAACCGCTGATCAATGCTTGGCTGGCGATGATCGCTGCGCAGGTGGCGATCACCACACCGATCACCAAGAACCACGGTGGCATCAATTCATAGAAGGGGTTCGCACCATTGAGGTGCGTGCCGCCGTGCGTGAGCAACCACGCGCCTTGGCCCATGTAGTTGATCACGAGCGCGGTCTTCACGAAGATCCAGCTCATCTGGATGTTGCGCCGTCCGCAATGACCGAGATCGCTGTACAAGGCTTCCGCCCCTGTTGTGCAGAGGAAGACGGCACCGAGTATCCAGAAACCATTGGGGTACTCCACCAACAGCTCGTACGCGTAGTAGGGATTCAGGCATTGCAACACATGCGGGAACGCTGACACCTGCACCAGCCCGAGGATCAGCAGCATGCTGAACCACACGAACATGATGGGACCGAAGGCGAAGCCCACCACCTTGGTACCGAAACGCTGGAAGAAGAACAGCAACGAGATGATGCCGATCACGATGCTCACCGTGAGGTTGTTTCCCGGAACGATGATGCCTTCAAAAGCCTTCACGCCACCCAGACCTTCGATCGCCGACGACACGGAGATCGGTGGTGTGATGATGCCATCGGCCATGAGCGTTGCTGCCCCGAGGATCGTCGGCAGGTAGATCCACTTCGCGTAGCGCCGCACCAACGCGTAGAGCGAGAAGATCCCGCCCTCACCACGGTTGTCCGCGCGCAGCGTCAGAAAGATGTACTTGAACGTCGTCTGCAACGTGAGCGTCCAGAACACGCAGCTGATGCCGCCGAAAACGAGCTGCTCGGTGATCGGTTTGTCGCCGATGATCGCCTTGAACACGTACAGCGGACTGGTGCCGATGTCGCCATAGATGATACCGAGGGTGACGAGCAATCCGGCAACGGTGAGCGGATGCGTATGCGATGACTTCTGCTGTGGCATGTGTGATCAGTGCGCGGGTGCGAACGTGAGTGTGAAGGAAGCGCCGGAGGCGCCGTCGGGATCCAAAGAAATACTGCCGCCCATGGCTTGCATGAACTCGCGCGCGACGGAGAGGCCGAGACCTGTGCCATTGTGCGACGCGCTGCCCGGCGCAAAGCGCTCGAACAAGCGGGCTTGTTCGTCCTTGGGTATGCCGGGACCTTGGTCAGCAATGGTCAGCGAGGCCTGTCCCCCTGCGCCGCTCATGGCAATGGAAACCACGCCGCGCTCGGGCGAATGGCGCACGGCATTGCTCAGCAGGTTCACCAGCACCCACACGGCTTTGTCGGCGTCGGCGCTCACGCGCAGACCTTCCTCGGCTGGGCGCACTGCGAACAGGATGTCCTTCTGCTGGGCACTGACTTTCACAGCCGCGAGCGCGTCGTTCACCACCTGTTCCAACGGCAGCTCGGTGAGTTGCACACGGATGTTGCCCGTCTCGGCTTGGGCCAAGTCCAGCAGCTCGCCGACGATGCGCACCAAGCGCTGCTGGTCCTTCCGCAGGTCGGCGAGTATGGCGCGTTGCTCTTCGTTGAGCGAAGCCCCGTGCTTGCCTTCGAGCAGCGTGAGGCCGATGTCCGTACTGGCCAACGGCGTCTTCAGTTCGTGGCTGAAGGTGGCAAGGAATTCCGTCTTCGCGCGATCGCGCTGTTGGAAGTGCGTGATGTTGCGCACCACGTGCACTTGGCCTAGCGCCCCCTCGGTCCCATTGATCGTCGCAGTCGCACCGATGTAGTGTTCCTCACGCCCGTCCTGTCGCTGATGGTAAGGCAAGCCGTTGCTTGCACCGACCATATGGCGCAGCAGTGCATTGCGCTCCGCCAGTTCGCCGATCGGCTGCCCGACGATGTTGGTGTGCGACAGTCCGAAGAGTTCCAGCGCGCGCTTGTTGGCGAAGAGCACCTTGCCATCCGGACCTACGCCGATACTCGCATCCTGCAAGCTGTTCACCACCGCTTCGGCGCGGTTCTTCTCCTGCATCAGGCGATCCATGTTCGTGTGCTCGTACTTCTCCAACTCCACCGCCATGTCGTTGAACGAGCGCGCCAAGTCATCCAATTCCTTCATGCCGAAACGCGGGATCCGGTGCCGGTAGTTGTGCGCCGCGAGCTGCTGGGCGGCCTCCTTCAATCGCACAATGGGCGTGCTTACCACGGCCGGGAAGGCCACGCTGAACCCAAGGCCCACCAAGGCCAGCAGTATGGTCAGCACGAAGAGCCAGAACAACGCATGCCCGGCGCTCGTCTCCGCCAACGCGCTCTTGCGATCGATAGCGGCAAGGTTCAGCACCAGTATCGCGTTCAGGTCGCTGCGCAACGCATGGGCATCGTGGTCCAAGCGTGTAGACTTCCACCGCTCGAAGTGGGTGCGTAGCCGCGCGGTCACTTCCGTTTCGCCGGCTTCGGTGATGTTGTTCTCCTGCGCACGCACCAGACTATCGATCGCAACAATTGATGCATCGACGTGCACCGTGTCATCCAAGGCGACTAGCATGCCCCTGCACATGGCTCACGCTGTCGTAGTTGTCCTGCGGATCGCTTTCGAATCCGTGTCCACCCGGATCAGGTACACAATGCCCAACACGGCGCTGAACAGCATCAGCCCGTACAGGAACAGGGAGCCGAGCGTAAGCCGTTCGCGGATGCTGAGTGCCATGGGTTGTATTTGTCAGAGCCATTGGCGAAGTTCACGGAACGCTGGACATCTTGTTGCTACTGTGTTGGCGGTTTCGCGTCTTCTCCGCAGTAAGTTGACGGCAAGGTGAAGCGGTTCCGGCTCGCAGATCCGCTTTCCATGGCCGCGTGGTCGTTGGGCCATTGGTCCAGCCGCTCGGCGAGGTGGTGCCGCCTTCGCCCGCGAAGTAGGGCATGCTCGCTGAACGGAATCCGTATTCGAAACGGAACGTCACGTGGTCGTTCGGCATCACATCGAAGGTGGCGGTGAACTGGGTGATCTTCAGCTTCTCATCGTTGGCGATCGCTTCCTCGAAACCGTTCGGCTCGTCGCCGCTCACGGCCGGTGTGAAGGCCAGATAGGGCGAAGTGTTCGCGCCGTTCACCACGCTTTGATTCGTAATGTAGTCGCCGCGCAAGGTGAGCGCCAACTTGTTCTTGCTGAACCAGAAACGCGTTGCGAACGAACTGCCCATCATGAAGTTCTCGCTGGCCAGCACGGTGTCGCCAAGCGCGTCGTTGCTCTGGAATCCGTAGTGGTTATTTAGGCTGAAGGCGATCTGTGAAAGTCCGGAGCTCTCGGGTTTCTTGAACACACGCGCCACAATGCTGTGGTCGTGGTGGAAACGAAGGCGATCGCTCTGGTTGCCCAGCGTATCGGGGTTCTGCGTATCGCGGCCGATGTAGAAGTTGGCCACCAGCTGCACGTTCTCGCTGGGCCGGAAATAGTTGCTGTTGCCAGGACCCGGGCTCTTGCTGAAGCTGTTGTACGTCTGCCATCCGTTCAGCACCCAGAGTTCGGTCTTGAACTTCTTCGACGGAAGACCTGCAGGCGCGCACCACTGAAGTAGAACGGCGTGAAGTCGCAGACCATGCTGCGCTGGTAACTCCAGTTCTCCTGCAGCACATAGCTCTCCAGCCCTATGTAGCTCATGAAGATGCCCAACTCCACGTTGATCCCGTGCAGCTTGTTGAAGTGGTAGCCGCCCGCTGCTTCCCGGATGTACTTCAGGTTGTTGATGCTGGTGTTGCGACCACGGTACACACTGCCGTCGAGGTCCTGCACGATCGAGCCCATTTGCCCATACTGCACCCACAACCGCCCGATAATGTTCTTGTAGTTGCTCTCCAGCCCGAAGCTCATTTGGTTCAGCGTGAACTCGTTGTGCCGACCCATCGTGGAACTGATCGTGTGCGTGTTGTCCGCAGGGTTGGCCGCGTTGTAGTTGTAGTAACCGTCCAGCAGTGCCACACCGGTCAGAACGGTCTCGCCCTCTTTGGTCAAGGTGAGCGGGAAGTTGCGCTGGCGGTTCTGGCCGTTGATCCACGTCAGGTCCATGCCTTCGAAGGGGACCTTCGGTGCGGATGCCGTGGTGTCTTGGGAGAACGTGTTGCAGAACGAGAAGGAGAACAAAGAGAAGATCAGCGTGTGTATGGACATCGTGTTCATGTTCGCCGAGCCGTGGGCGAACGCGATGCCACTGAGCGGAAAATCCGCCAGAGGGCTGTTGGGTGTGGGCCGGAGGCGATTTGGGTGTTTTGCACGCCAGGCTTCACCCTACCGAAATGGAAGGGTCGGGTGCAGGAATGGAAGCGCACTGGTCGAGGTTCGAGCTTCACGGCTACCTTGACCGCACATGCCCGCCAACCCCTTCCCTTTCAAGGTCTCAGCGATGCTGAAGTGATCGCGGCGCGGGCAAAGCATGGGCGCAATACGATAGAGGACAAGACCGGCGGTGCGTTCTGGCCTGCTGTGAAGGGCACCGTGTTCGAACCCATGTTCCTGCTGCTGCTCGCCACCAGCATCATCTACTTCGCGCTGGGCGAGCGCACCGAAGCCTACTTCATGGCGGGCGCCATCGTGCTGGTCTCGGCGATCTCGATCTACCAGGACTCGCGCAGCCGAAAAGCACTTGCGGCCTTGCACGCGTTCAGTGAGGCGCACGCGACGGTGATCCGCAACAACACCGTAGTGAAAGTCCCGGTCGAGGATGTGGTGGTGGGCGATCACGCCATGGCCGAGGAAGGCAACTTGCTCGCCGCCGATGGCGTGATCGTGCAGGGCAATGACTTCAGCGTGAACGAGTCCATCCTCACGGGCGAAGCGTTCGCCGTGGCGCGCAACTCCGAAGGCGCGCTCGCCAACGTGAGCAAAGGCACGCAAGTGGTCTCGGGATTGGCGGTGTATCGCGTCACCGCCGTTGGCAAAGGCACGCAGCTCGGCAAAGATCAGCACCTCGCTCGCAGCGATCGAAGTGCCACCAACTCCTCTGCAACAACAGATCACGCGCTTCGTGCGCAACATGGCCATTGTGGGTGTGGTGGTGTTCATTGCCGTATGGGCCGTGGCTTACGCACGCAGCGGTTCGCTGTTGGACAGTTTGCTCACCGGTCTCACATTGGCCATGTCGATCCTGCCGGAGGAGATCCCCGTGGCCTTCGCCACGTTCCTGGCGTTGGGCGCATGGCGATTGGCCAAGCAAGGCGTGATCGTGAAGCGCTCTACTACGGTTGAAACGCTCGGCTCCGCCACTGTGATCTGCACGGACAAGACCGGCACCATCACGGAGAACAGGATGTCGCTCGCACAACTCTTCGTGCAAGCGAACGGACAAACGCTCGCACCCGACGCATGGTCCAGCAGTGACGCACGCCGGGTGATCGAAGTAGCCATGTGGGCCAGTGAACCCGTGCCCTTCGATCCGATGGAAGTGGCACTGCATGAAGCCCACAAGAAAAGCGCGGAACGTGACCGCCGCCCCGACTTCCAAATGGCGCACGAGTATCCATTGGGGGGCAAGCCACCGATGATGACGCATGTGTTCGCGGACGCAACCGGCGAACGCATCATCGCCTGCAAAGGCGCACCGGAGCGCGTGCTGCGCCGATCATCCTGAGCGATGCGCAGAAGACCGAAGTACTTGCCCAAGTGGAAGCACTAGCGGGCCATGGGCTGCGTGTCCTCGGTGTTGCTGAAGCCAAGCTTTCCGGTGATGCCTATCCGAAGGACCAAGAGGACTCAGCCTGGACTTCCTTGGGCTGGTGGCGTTCAACGATCCACCGAAGGCGAACATCTCCGCTGTGTTCCAACAGTTCTACGATGCGGGCATCGAGGTGAAGATCATCACCGGCGACAACGCGCTCACCACCGCCGCCATCGCCAAGCAGACAGGTTTCCGCGGTTCCGAAAGGACGCTGAACGGCGAGGACATGATGAAGCTCGATGATGCTGCACTGCGCATTGCGGTGAAGGAGACGAACATCTTCACGCGCATGTTCCCGGAAGCGAAACTGCGCATCATCAACGCGCTGCAAGCCGAAGGACATGTCGTAGCCATGACCGGCGACGGCGTGAACGACGGACCCGCGCTGAAAGCCGCGCACATCGGCATCGCCATGGGCAAGCGCGGCAGCGAGCTCGCCAAGGAAGCCGCGTCGCTGATCCTTGTGAATGACGATCTCGGCAACATGGTTGACGCCGTGGCGATGGGTCGCAAGATCTACGGCAACCTGAAGAAAGCCATCCAGTACATCATTTCCATCCATATCCCCATCATCCTCACAGTATCGCTGCCGTTGTTCCTTGGTTGGGTCTATCCGAACATCTTCACGCCGCTGCATGTGATCTTCCTCGAGCTGATCATGGGCCCCACGTGCAGCATCGTGTACGAGAACGAACCACTGGAGAAGGATGGCATGCGTCGTCCGCCGCGCCCGCTCAGCCTCACCTTCCTCACATGGAAGGAACTGTCCATCAGCATCTGGCAAGGGCTCATCATCACGCTCGGCACGTTGGGCACGTATCAACTCGCAGTTTCACAAGGCCATCCGGAAGAACTCGTGCGCGCCATGGTCTTCAGCGCGTTGGTCTTCGCCAACATCGGCCTTACGCTGGTGAACCGCTCGTTCACGCATTCCGTGTTCAGCACGTTCGGCTACGGCAACTGGCTGCTGCGCGGCATCCTCCTGCTCACTCTCACATTGCTCGGTGCGCTGCTCTACGTGCCAGTGTTCCGCGACTTCTTCCACTTGGCTTCACCATCGGCTCAGCAACTCGGCATCGCGGCCGCCATGGGCTTCGCCTCGGTGCTATGGTTCGAAGTGTACAAGTGGATGCGCCGGAGAAGAGCGCTCACACCGTGGGGTAGCGCTCACAGGCCGCCATCTTCATAGCGCTGCAACCGCTCACGCAACGTGCGCAGATCCGATGCGCGGCATCCATGCGGTCCAGTAAATGGCTAATGGCTTCGAGGCCTTCGAGGTTGATGTCGAGGTCGTAGTGCAGGCGGGCGAGTTGCTCGATGCGAGCGAGCTGTTCGGGTTCCAGGAAGTGTTGCTCTTGCACCACGGTGATGTGGACCAATCCGCGTTCGTGCAGGGCGTGGACGAAGGTGGCTTCAACGCCTTGGTGCGTGGCGAAGACCTCAACGGCGATCAGTTGTTCGGTGCTCATGCGGATGCGGTATTGCGGATGGCGGCCAGTTCGCGGAAAAGCTCTTGTTCGCGATCGCTCAGACCGGTGGGCAACTTCACGTTGTAGGTCACATAAAGATCGCCGAACTGACCTTGCTGTTTGTAAACCGGGAAGCCTTTGCCTTTCAACTTCACTTTGGTGCCGTTCTGTGTTTCCGGTGCCACCTTCAGCTTCACTTTTCCATCCATCGTCTCCACGGTGATCTCGCCGCCCAGCATGGCCGTGGGCAGCTCAAGGTCTTGCATGAGGAAGAGGTCCTTGCCCACACGTTTGAAACGCGGATGCGGTGCGACGAAGAAGGTGAGATAAAGGTCGCCGTTGGGACCGCCGTTCACGCCAGGGCCGCCTTGCCCGGGAATGCGGATGGACTGTTCATTCTCCACACCCGCAGGCACCGTTATGCGGATCGGTTTGCCATTGACGTTAAGCGTTTGTTTGTGCGTGGTGTACGCCGCTTCAGCATCCAATCGTAGTTCCGTCTGGTAGTCCTGCCCGCGGAACTTCACCTGCCGCCCACGCCCACCGCCGAACATGGAACTGAAGAGGTCTTCTTCATCCATTCCACCGGCACCGAATGGGTTCCCTCCTTGACCGCTTGCCTGCTGTCGCGACCCTTGCTCACGCTTTGCTTTCTCGAACTGCTCGGCATGTTTCCATTGCTCGCCATACTGGTCGTACTTCTTGCGGCTTAGCGGATCGCTCAACACTTCGTTCGCCTCGTTGATCTCCTGGAATTTCTTCTTCGCGTCGGTGTTGTTCGGGTTCAGATCGGGATGGTGCTTGCGCGCCAGTTTCCGATAGGCCTTCTTGATCTCGTCCGCCGTTGCAGTGCGGGCGAGTCCGAGCACTTGGTAATAGTCAGTTGGCATGGATGGTCTTCGTCGTGTCGTCCGTCGGCAATGAAGGTACGTGGCCTTACCGGCCCGGTACTTGACCGAATGGGGTCCACTACAGGAAACGTTCCGGTGATGCGCGGCCGTTCCATCAAGCTATTCGAATGCCAACACTCAAACGCGCGCTCGGCCTCGGCCATGTGATCTTCTTCGGTGTTGGTTCCATCCTCGGTGCCGGCATCTACACGCTCATCGGCAAGGTGGCGGGCGAAGCGGGCAACCTCACCTGGCTGGCCTTTGTCATCGCCTCGTTCACCGCCTTCCTCACCGCGTTCTCCTATGCCGAACTGAGCGCGGCCTTCCCGCGCTCCGGTGGCGAGTACGTCTACGCCCAGAAGGCCTTCGGGCAACGGGCGGGAACAGGTGTTGGCCTATTGATCGCGCTCAACGGCATCATAAGCGCCGCCACTGTATCGCTGGGCTTCGCGGGGTACATCACCGAACTCGTGGACCTGCCTCTGTTGCCGGTCGCGCTGGGCATCATCGGGCTGCTGTTGCTGGTGAACATCCGGGGCATACAGGCGTCGAGCACGGTGAACATCGCACTTACGGTAGTTGAGATCCTGGGACTTGTCGCGGTGGGCATCGCTGCGTTCCCACATGTCGGTTCGGAAGATCTGCTGGCGCTTCCGGATGGGAACGTCAACGGACTGTTCTTCGCCGCAGCGCTCAGCTTCTTCGCGTACATGGGGTTCGAGGACATCGTGAAACTCGCCGAGGAAACACGCTCGCCGGAGCGCAACATCCCGCGTGCGCTGTTCATCTCCAACGGTATCGTACTGGTGATCTATGTGGCGCTCGCGATGCTTGTGGTGAGCGCCATGCCGTGGCAACAGCTCGCCAACGAACCCGCGCCGCTGGCCGCCATCGTGGAAGGGCGTTGGGGCCGCGCGGGCCTGCTGCTGGTGGGTATTGCGGCGTTGTTCTCCACCAGCAACACCTTGCTCAGCAACCTGCTCGGCAGTTCGCGCGTGCTCTCCTTCATGGGTCGCGAACTGGGACCGATGCGTTGGCTGAGCCGCCTTTCCCCGCGCAAGACCCCCGTGGCGGCCCTCGTGTTCATCGCGTTGGTGGTCTGTGCTTTCGCGCTGATCGGCGACATCGCCATCGTGGCGCGGATCGCAACGGTGAGCATCTTCCTCACCTTCATCCTAGTGAACCTTTCAGCGATCATGTTGCGCCTTCGACAACCTGATCTGCCCCGCCCGTACCGCATGCCGTTACACGTGGGCCGTGTACCCATGATCCCGGTGTTCGCTATCCTCCTCACGCTCCTGCTGATGGGGTACACCATCACGGCATTGGTGAGCGGGACTACCGCTTGAACGTTTCTGACATGACTTGGGCGAACCCGTGGATCGAATACCCCAACAACGGGTCGGATCGCCCCATTGCCCATGCGGATCAACAGCACCCCGCTCGCATCATCGCATTGTTCTGGGCCGTCCTCGCGATCGTTTTCCGAAATGGCAACGGAATTCCTTAGGTTGGATGCGTTGAGCCAAGAACTGCAAGATCTTCTATGGCGGCTGATGATCAGCCTGGCGCTCGGTTTCCTCATTGGCTTGGAGCGCGAGTACGCCAAGCGCGTGGTGGACAAGGAAGAACAGTTCGCCGGTGTGCGCACCTACACCTTCATCGCGCTGTTCGGCTTTCTATGCGCGTTCCTGTCGCAGCGCTTTGGCGACTGGCTGTTCATCACGGGTCTTTTCGGGCTCATCGCGATGGTGGTCACTACCTACGTCATGACCGCGAAGAGCGGCAGCTTTGGCATCACCACCGAACTGTCCGGCATACTCGCTTACATCATCGGCGCGCTGGTGTTCGAGGGCGAGATCCTGCTCGCGGTGATCGTCACGGTCGTCATCACGTCGCTGCTCTCGTTGAAGGTGAAGTTGCACAGCTTCATCGCCACGCTGACGCCACAGGAGATCCGCGCCTTCATCCAGTTCGTCATCATCTCCGCTGTGGTGCTGCCGTTCCTGCCGGACGAGCCATTCGGTCCCAACGGCGTGTGGAACCTGCACGAGATCCGGACCATGGTGATCCTCGTCACGGGCATCAGCCTGGCGGGCTACCTGCTGGCCAAGATCCTAGGTGCGCGCAAAGGCACATTGCTCGCTGGCATCGTCGGCGGACTGGTCTCGAGCACTGCCGTAACGCTCAGCGTTTCGCGGCGCACTCGGGAGCATCCGAACGCGTCGCATGTGATCGCTGCAGTAAGCATCATTGCGGCCACGGCCGTGCTGTATCCGCGCATCCTGTTGGAGACCTGGGTGGTGAACCGGCATCTCGCCTTACAACTGGCGCTGCCCGTCGCCTTCATCACGTTGGTGGCCTTCGGCGCTGCTTTTCTCATTCACCGCAAGGGCGGCAAGGAAACCCCGGTGGAAGTCCCGACGAAGAACCCGCTCAACTTCAGTGTGGCCATCCAGTTCGCATTGATATACATGGCTGTGCTGTGGCTGATGGAGCTGGCCTCAGCGCACTACAGTGCACAGGGATTGTACATCGGCAGCTTGGTCTTCGGCGCCACCGACATGGATGCGATCACGCTTTCCATCGCGCGCGAACCGGACATCGCCGACACCCTGCAAGGCATGACCGCCGTTCTACTGGCGACACTGTCGAACACCGTGATGAAGTTCCTTCTCGTGGTCTTCTTCGGCGACAAGTCTCTGCGCAAGTGGGTGGGCCTGGGCTTCGGCGCCATCTTCCTGGCAACGGTGCTGGGCATGGTGGTCATGCGGCTCTTGTGATCGGGTAACTGTGGCGATCCGTCCCGATCCGGGGCGGTGATCCCCCATGCCTCGCCATGGCAGTGCGCAAGTGGTAGCCCACATGCCGCGACCAATGCACATTCACTTGTTGAGGTCTCTTTCGGACCGGCAATTGGACTGATGGCGGACCACGGCTGATCTGGCCGAGGAACGCACATGGAAAAACGATCGCTGACGGATACACGAACGGAACTGGTGGTGCAACGCCACGGTGTCGTCCTCGACAAGAGCGACCACGGCTTCGAGAACGCGGGTGCGCTCAACCCCGCTTGCATACGAGTGGGCGATGAGGTGCACATGTTCTACCGCGCTGTTCGCCACGGGAACTACTCAACTGTTGGGCATTGTATTCTGAAGGGACCACGGGAGGTGGCCATGCGCGCGGACAAGCCCCTCATGATGCCCGAACATCCGTACGAGTCGCAAGGGATCGAGGACCCGCGTATCGTGAAGATCGACGACACGTACTACATGACCTATACGGTCTACGATCGCATGAACGCGTTGGGCGCTTACGCCACCTCGCAGGACCTGAAGACCTTCATCAAGCACCCGGTGATCACGCCCCAGTTCACCTATCGCGAGTTCAAAAAGCTGATCGACTGCTGCCCGGATCTGAACCCGAAGTATCTCTTCCATTACAAGATGCTGAAAGAGCATGGCTTGGGAGAGGACATGGCGGACAAGCTCCTGCTCTGGGACAAGAACCTCATGTTCTTCCCCCGGAAGATCAACGGCCGGTTCGCGTTGTTGCACCGCATACATCCCGGCATCCAGTTGGTGCTCTTCAATGACCCGAAGGAGTTGGACCGCACATTCTGGGAACAATACATCATGGACATCAAGCAGCACATCGTCATGGATCCTTTGCTGCGCCACGAGTCCAGCCATATCGGCGGGGGTGCACCACCGATCGAGACCGCTGACGGTTGGCTCATCATATACCACTCCGCCGAGGACACGCCCCACGGCTTCATCTACCATGCCTGCGCGGCACTGCTCGATCTGGATGATCCACGAAAAGTGATAGGCCGGTTGAAGAAACCGCTGATCTCGCCACAGGACGAATGGGAGAAGGAAGGCTATGTGAAGAACATCGTCTTCCCCTCCGGCACGGCGGTGTTCGATGATGACCTCTACATCTACTACGGCGCCGCGGACGAACGCGTAGCTGTGGCTTCCGTGAAAATGTCCGCGCTCCTCGAACAATTGAAACAGACCCGACCATGAAGATCAGCGCACCGGGCCATGTACTGGTCCTTACCTCCTATCCACCGCGCGTTTGTGGTATCGCCACCTACATGCAGGACCTCGTTACCGCATTGAACCGCACCTTCACTGGGCCTTATCGTTATGCCGTGTGCGCGTTGGAGGATGCGCCCATTGCGCGCGACTATCCCCATGAAGTAACGCACATCCTGAACACCTCCGATCCGGACGACCACATCAGGCTGGCCTTGGAAGTGGACAACGATCCACGTATCGAACGCGTGTGGGTGCAGCACGAATTCGGCTTGTACAATGGCGGGCAGGGACACTACCTGCTGCAGTTCCTGGATGCCGTGAACAAACCCATCGCGATCACCTTCCATACCGTCCTGCCCAAACCCTCAGCGGAACGCAAGGAGATGATGTGCGCGTTGGCGGATCGGGCCACGGAAGTCCTCGTGCTCACCGAGCGCTCCGCGCGCATCCTGCAGGAGGACTACGCGATCGACACCATCAAGATCACCGTGATCCCGCACGGCACACATCCGGTGAAGTGGCGCGACAAGAACAGCATGAAAGCGAAGTACGGGCTGGTGGACCGCCAAGTGCTTTCCACCTTCGGGTTGCTGAGCTCGAACAAGAGCATCGAGACCGCACTGGATGCGTTGGTGGCGATCAAGGAACGTTCACCCAATGTGCTGTAC
The DNA here is from genome assembly GCA_016703005.1 of Flavobacteriales bacterium. Lineage (GTDB taxonomy): Bacteria > Bacteroidota > Bacteroidia > Flavobacteriales_F > PHOS-HE28 > PHOS-HE28. The sequence continues at coordinate 14,063 of JADJCX010000008.1, read as the reverse complement.
TTGGTGCTCGGTCGCACGCATCCCGAGGTGGTGCGCCAAGAAGGCGAGCAATACCGCGACCAGTTGCAAAACAAGGTTGAAACACTTGGCTTGCAGGACCATGTGCGTTTCGTGAACCACTATCTGGAACTCGATGAACTGCTCGAGTACCTGCAACTCACGGATGTGTACCTGTTCACCTCGAAGGACCCGGAGCAGGCCGTGAGCGGTACGTTCGCTTACGCCATGGGCTGCGGTTGTCCGGTGATCTCCACGCGTATACCACATGCTGCGGAAGTGCTCGACGATGGCACCGGTGTGCTGATCGACTTCAACAGCCCTGACCAGTTGGCGCACGCTGCGATCGAACTGCTCGTGGATCCCGACCGCATGGATCGCATGGGACGCAATGCGTTGCACCGCATGCGCGCTACCGCATGGGACAATGTGGCCATTGCACATGCACGCACATTCGCACGCGAGCATCAAGGAGGCGCGGAGCTGCGCTACCGATCACCCGAAGTCACGTTGCAGCACCTGCGGCGCATCACAGGGCCCATGGGCGTATTGCAGTTCTGCGACATCAGTGAACCGGACCAGGCGTCCGGGCACACCGTCGATGACAATGCCCGCGCGCTCATCGCCGTTTGCGCTCACGCCAGCAATCACGGTGCATCAACGCACGACATTGCATTGGCTTCGCGTTACCTCGCGTACATCATCCACTGCCAACAGGAGAACGGCCGCTTCCTCAACTACGCCGATGTGAACGGTGCCTTCACGCCACAGAACGACGGCGAGAACCTGGACGACAGCAACGGCCGCGCCATTTGGGCCTTGGGCGTATGTGTTGCCCACGAGGATGCGCTGCCGCCCCGCATGGTGCGCAACGCCGAACATGCGCTCTGGGACAGTTTCGCATGGGTGAGCGAGCTCACTTCCCCACGGGCGATCGCGTTCTCGATCAAGGGACTGCACGCGTACAACTCCGTGCGGAAGAGCCCGCGCATCACCACGCTGATCGACCGACTGGCGGAGCGTTTGTTGAGTTCACACAAGGCCACCGCCACCGAGGAATGGAATTGGTTCGAACCCATCCTCACCTACGGCAATGCCGTGCTGCCCGAAGCGATGCTGCTGGCCTATACCGAAACCAAACGCCTTGCGTACCGCGAGACGGCCATGGTCAGCTTCGAGTTCCTGTTGGGGTGCATGTTCAAGGGCGATATGCTGCGCATCATCAGCAACCGATCATGGATGGAACCCGGCATACAACCCGACCTGTTCGGCGAACAACCGATCGATGCAGCCTACACCGTATCAGCACTCGCGCTCTTCCATGATGTCTTCGGCGATCCCGAGCACAAGCGCAAACTGCACACGGCGTTCGAGTGGTTCCTCGGTCGCAATCACTTGAACCAGGTGATGTACAACCGCGCATCGGGCGGCTGCTACGATGGTCTTGAGGAACATAGCGTGAACCTGAACCAGGGTGCGGAGAGCACGGTGTGCTATCTGCTTGCCCGTGCGATCATGGAGCGCAGCCGCCAACGATCGGACAAACAACCGGTGCTGCGCACATGGGCCACCGCCCAAGCGCCGGAGCGAGCGCAAAAACCGGGATCCTCTTTCCGCTGGAACAAGGGTGAGCGTGTGTTCGTGCGTTGAGCGCGGGGAAACACTTCACTGCATCCCCCACTTCTTCAACTTCGCATAGAGCGTGGTGAGCCCGATGCCGAGCAGTTCGGCGGCCAGCGTCTTGTTGCCGCCCGTCTGTTTCAGCACGCGGCGTATGTGTTCGCGTTCCACGCTTTCCAGATCGTAGGCTGCGGAAGTCGTAGGCGCTGGTGCGCTTTGCAGTTCCATCGGCAGTGAGGCCGCATCGAGCAGTGGACCATCGCAGAGGATGCATGCTCGCTCGATCACATTGCGCAGCTCGCGCACGTTGCCGCGCCATGTGTGGTGCATCAACCGCTCCTTCACGGCATCGTCAATGCCGGTGATCGGTTTCTTGAAGCGTGCGGCGTAGTACAGCACGAACTGCTGCGCGAGCACTTGGATGTCGGCTTTGCGTTCGGCCAAGGATGGCAGCCTGATGATGAAGGCCGAGAGCCGGTAGTAGAGGTCCTCGCGGAAACCACCTTTCGCCACTTCCCCTCGCAGGTCGCGGTGCGTGGCGGCGATCACGCGCACATCGGCCTTCATCGGTTTCGTATCGCCCACGCGCAGGTAGTCACCGGTCTCCAGGACGCGCAGCAACTTGGCTTGCAGGTCGGTCGGCAGTTCACCGATCTCGTCGAGGAAGAGCGTGCCGCCCGCCGCGGCTTCCACCAGTCCTTTCTTGTCTTTCAAGGCGCCGGTGAAGGCACCGGCCACATGCCCGAAGAGTTCACTATCGAGCAGCTCACGGCTGAGCGCACCGCAGTTGATCGGCAGGAACGGTTTGCCGCTGCGCGCGCTGGCCGCGTGGATCGCAGTGGCGAACACTTCCTTGCCGGTGCCGGTCTCGCCCATGAGCAGTACGGTGGCATCGGTAGGTGCCACTTTGCGCGACAGGTCGAGCGCTTGCGCGATGGCGGGCGAACGGCCGGTGATCGCATCGAAGGACTTCGCGGTCATCGCCTTCGGAGCACGGACCACCACTGCGTTCTTCTCCAATGCGCGCGCCACGGTGGGCACCAGCTTGTTGTTGTCATCGCCCTTCACCAGGTAGTCGAACGCACCGTTCTGCACCGCGCGCACGGCATCATGCACATCGCCGAAGGCGGTGAAGACGATCACCTCCGCTTCGGGCTGTTGGCTCTTGATCGCCTTGGTGAGTTCCACGCCGTTGGCATCGGGCAGCTTCACATCGCAGAGCACCACGTGGAAGCGTTGTGCCTTCAACCGTTGCATCGCCTGCGCACCATCGGCCGCCGCCGTCACGGCATAGCCCTCGCTCTCGAACAACCGCTGCAGCATGTTGCGCAGTTGTGGCTCATCGTCGACGATCAACAGGCGCTGGGTGGCTGACATGGGGCGAACATACCGGTGAAGCCAATTGCCGGCAGCGCCGTTCTTAACATGGTCAATACCACATCCGATTACCTTCGATGCACACCGCCTCCCCACCCGTCGGTGTACCATTCCCATGACCCTTGAACCACGCGAATACTCCACCAGCATCGCCAAACTCGTACGGGTGCGGCCGGACTTTGTAGAGATCCATTACGCACCGGGCTGCACGCTCACCTTGGAAGACATGACTGAGGTGCAGGAGCTGAGACGTAAGATCATGGGGACCAAGCCCTACGGAATGCTCACCATCATTCCCGACGACGTGGATTACCAGCTCAACGCCATGGACAAGGGATCGTTTGTCCACGGACGGGAGCCGGGAAACGTGTTAGCGACGGCAGTAGTAGCGAAAGCCACCATGATCGAACTGCTGGTGAAACTCTACTTCGCACACTTCCCCCAGATGCACCGCATCCACGTTACCGACAACGAGAAAGAAGCCCGCGCATGGCTGAGCACACAGCTCGAGCAGCACGCGAGCACGGGTAGCTGAATCCCGCCGGTGTTCAACGACAAAGGCCGGGCTTACGCCAGGCCTTTGCTTGTGAGCAGTGTGTCGGCTTACCATTCCGTTCAACCTCCGCCCCCATTATCGTCACCGGGACCATCGTCGCTGCCGTGGCCCCCGCTTCCGTTATCGTCCACACTGTCCGATGGCAACAGGTCGTCGCCTTTGCTGCATGCGGGCAGCAGCACCATGGCCAGCAACGACAGTGCCAGCAATACCAGTCCGAAACGCACGGTCTTGTTCATGTTCCAGGTTTTCATGGTCGTCCGTGTCATACCCTCCAAGGATGACGGAACGAACCTACCCGCAACGGATACCTGCGGTGGCAAGCGCTACGACGGAGCGGGCAACGGAACTGACGGAACGGGTAGGCTCAGTGTGTGCCGGGAATGGCGGCATCCACGCACAGGATGATATCGGCCTTGCCCAGGTGCTCCTTGTCCAAGGTCTTCAACTGCTCCTGCGTCACCGTGGCGATGGTGACACGCCTCAGATCGGGCAACAAGCGCTGCAGGTACCACCCGATGCCTTCGTGGAAGTCGCTGTGGAAGCTACCGTTGAAATGCAGGAACCGCGTGCCCTTCTTCGCGTGCTGCGCGATGAAGTGGGCCATGGTGGCATCCTTCAGCGCCTGTGCTTGCACCATGGACGGGGTGCCGTGGTCGCCCATCATCGTCAGCATCTTCACATAACCCGGCAACGCCGGATCGAAGGCGATGGGCAGTGGCGCCAGCCAAGCCCGTTGCACAGCGGGCACCGTATCGAGCGCTTCAAAACCACCCTTGTTCACCGCACGCGCATACCGGCGCGGCACGTTGGTGGCGATGAAAGGAAGTCCTTTCTCCTTGGCCAGATCCACCAGCGGCGCGTAATCGCTCAGGTGGTTCTTCCATAGGCGTGCGAGCGTGTCGAACGCCGCCTGGTCGATCTCGCCCCGCAGGTAACGCTCCAGCACCGGTTGGTCATCGGCCTCGATCATCTCGGCACCCATCATCAGCGGGCCACGGGCGGCCAGGTCGCGGGCCACCACCAGCTGCAACCAGTGCGCAATGGCGTTGTCGTGCTCTTCGCCGAACAGGATGATATCGCCGCCAGCAACGGTGCGCAGCATGCGCTCGTGGGAGATCTTCTTCCCTTGGCCGTCGAAGAGCGCATAGGCCGGCAACAGTTGTGCGCCAGCGTGCAGGGACAGCAGGATGAACGGTGCAAGGAGTGCTCGGTGGGCGCTGGTGGAAGGTCGCATCATGGGGGTGAAGTAACGCGGTACGATCGTTCCACCGTTATCTTGTTTGCCTCATCCACACACCCATGATCCGTCGTTCCGCTCTCGTCGTACTCGGTCTCCTTTCGCTCAGCTTCAGCAACGGACAGACCGTGCAGAAATGTTGCGGCACCAGCAACAGCACCTTCCTGCTGGGCAACCTCAGCACCGCCAACCACAGCCAGTGCATCTATGCACCGGGCGACCTCACGGGCGCGGCCGACGGCAGCATCACGCGCATCTACTACCGTTACGGCACCACAGGCCAGGCCAGCGGCAACACGCTCACCGACTTCAGGGTGCGCATGGTGCAAACGGGCGCCACCACGTTCGCCGGTGGCAACACCTTTTTCACGGGTCTCGACACCGTGCTCACGAGCGCATCGTACACCATTGCACCCGGGGCCACCGGCGATTGGTTCGCGATCGAACTGGACAGCACCTTCGCCTACGATGCAGCGTTGACACTCGTGGTCGACATCAGCTTCACCGGTAGTGCCACCACCAACTTCGGCACGTACAGTACCAACATGGCCGGGCGCAAACTCTACTGGAGCGACCTCACCAGCCCCACCGGCGAAAGCGTGGTGACCACATGGCAGGACATCGGTTTCGACCTGGCACCGATAACGGCCGTTGCCGAGGTGGGCAGCACCACACCGCTCTTTTTCCCCAACCCTGTTGTGCATTCGGTGCAACTGGTGGGCGCTGCGCCCAACACTCCGTACCGCTTGCTGCACAACGATGGCAGGTTGCTGCGCACCGGCACGGTGAACGCAGCGGGCATTCCCATGGCCGATCTGGCGAGCGGCACTTACTTGTTGGGTGCGTTGCTCGACAACGCGTGGCGTTACCAGCGCATCGTCAAGGAGTAAGGCACTAGCGACCGACGCGTTCCCGCAGCGCCACCAGTTCCTTGTACAGTTCCTCCTCTTGCCGCATCAGGGCTTTCACCTCGTTGCGGAAACCGTTCTCGTCCTCGGTCAGCGTATCGTTCAACCGGTTCCACGTTTCGAGCAGGTACTCGCGTACCAGTTGGAGCGACTTCACCACAACGCCGGCGCGTTCCGCACGAGGTGCCTTGCGCTCAGCCGCGTAGAATTCGCTCAGGAGCGGATTGGCCGTTTCATTGAAGCACGGCTGCGGAGGTTGACCATGATGATGGGCGGCCAACTTCAACCGCTCATCGATGCGCTTCACGCTGAGGCGATGTGCTTCGAGCATTTGCACCACTGGATCAGCTGTTACTCGTCGGGTTAATTTGGGCAACGTGCGGCGCAACCACTGATAAATGAAATGCAGTTGGTTGATCGTTTGGCGCTGGTCGTGCCAGCGTTCCATCGGGCTCATATAGGGTGACTTTCTCATGTTTCTCGTCAGTCAACAACCCTACCTACGGGATGTTCACTGCCATGGGTGCCCGGCTGTCAGTTCTTGGGGAAGTCGCACCCCAGAACAGGACCGGATGTGACAGTGCCCGTGATGCTACTGCACTGTACCCGGCGGACAACCCTTCGCGGCGCGCGTACTGCGGCGATTGCTGCGCGCCCAATGCTTGCGGCCTTCGGGGTCCATGGCGCGCGCAACGCTCACCGTGGGACCGTCCTTGGTGCGCGAGATCGCTTTACCACTGCGACTTGCGGACGACTTGGTCTCCGCGGAAGAAGAAGCCGATCCCGACGAACGCGTGGTCGCACGTTCACTGCGTGCGCGCGCGGCGGTGCTGGGTTGCTCGCTCTCCATTGCCCCGAACGTGGCGTAGCGCGCCGTGTCCGGAGCGGCGACGATCGTTTCCTGTGCACCGCTGTCGAAGGTCGTGCTATCGTCGACCGTTTGCGCGACGACCGCCCCCGAGAGCGCGGCGCCGAGCATTGAAATGATGATCCTGTTCATGGCTTGCCGGTTTGGTTCCACAACGCCAAACGCCGGTCCATGCCGAAAGCGTGCACAGGTTCACAACTTGTTCCTGGCATAGCCCGGTACATTTACTCACCGTCCACCGCTCACCATGATCGAACCCGCCACTTCCGCGCATCCGCACGTCATCCAACCCACTTACCAGAAGCTGGCCCTCATCGTCATCGGACTGGTCGCGTTCTTCTACGCGCTGGTGCAGGCGCAACCCATCGTGGTGCCGTTGCTCTTCGCGATGTTGCTGGCCATGCTGCTCAACCCGTTGGTGAACTTCCTCGCGCGCATCGGCCTCAACCGCGTGGTGGCCATTGCGCTCGCCGTGCTGTTGGCCATGGGTTGCGCAGCCGGGCTCTCCTATTTCATCCTCACGCAGGCCGCGCACTTCAGCGAGAGCTTGCCCGCGCTGGAGGAGAAGGTGGGCGCGCTGGGCGAGAAGCTGGAAGGATGGGTGCTCGCACGCACCGAGGTGGGAACGAAGACCGTGGACGACGCGCTCGCAACGGCGAAGAAGGAAGGCCTGACCAAAGGCGGTGCGTTGGTGGGCGGCGCCATCATCACCATGGGAACGCTATTCGCCTTCGCTTTCCTGCTGCCGGTGTTCACCTTCCTCCTCCTCTTCTATAAGAAGTTGTTGCTCACATTCATCGACCAGCTCGTCGCCCACAAAGACCGAACAGCCGTGCACGATATGTTGCAGAGCGCCAAGGCGTTGCCCAGAGCTACCTCATCGGCCTCATCCTGCAAGCAGGCATCGTTACGGTGCTCAATTTCACCGGACTGCTCATCATCGGTGTGCCGTACGCGCTGCTCTTGGCCGTGATCGCAGCAGTGCTCAACCTCATCCCGTACATCGGTATGATCATCGCCACCGTGCTGCCCATGGTGATCGCATTGGCCACCATGGAACCGAGCGCGGCCTTGTGGGTGCTGGGGCTATACGTCAGTGTGCAGTTCATCGACAACAACTTCATCGTGCCCAGGGTGGTGGCTTCGCGCGTGGAGATCAACGCGCTGGTGTCGATCATCGTGGTGATGATCGGTGGCGCGGTGTGGGGCATACCGGGCATGTTCCTTTCCATTCCGCTCACCGCCATCCTCAAGGTGGTGTTCGACCATGTGCCGGGCCTGAAGCCCTTCGGTCATCTGCTCGGCAACGACGATGGCACGCCGCGCAAGCCAACCCTCCACGCACGCTGGTTCGGGAAGAAGAAGGGGTCGGGAGTGGGAGTCGTGAGTCGCGAGTCGTGAGTCGTGAGTTGGCCACTCGCGTGGACGCGAGCGGCTGCGATATCCGTGTGTTCGGCAATGATCATCTTTGATGGGCGACCGTGCGTCGCTTGCACCCACCATTCACCAACCCTTTTCATCATGCGCCTGCACTTCCTGTTCCCAACATTGACCCTCGGAGGCCTCTTGCTGTTCAATTCCTGTGGCGCGCCCGCCAAGGAAGCGGCACCCGCCGTTGATATGACCGCGCTCACCGCCACCGTGCAAGCTATGGAAGACGCCTACGCAACAGCACAGGTGGCCAAAGATGCCGATGCCGTGGTGAACAACTACTACGCGGACGATGTGGTGAGCTACATGCGCGAACGCGAGCCGATGCAAGGCAAAGCCGCCGTGCGCGAACGCATCGCCGAACAGATGAGCAAGGACACGACGGGCATTACCCCTACGTTCAAAGTGCTCGATCTTTTCGTGGGTACCGACCACATGACCGAGATCGGATCGTACACCGATACCGACAAGGCAGGCACCGTGGTGGACCAAGGCACGTACTGGAGCATCTTCCGCAAGAACGGCGATGCATGGCAGTGCATCCGCGAGATCGAGCGTGAGTTCCATGCCGAAGAAGGCCGCTGCCGATACCGTTGCCGTAGTACAGCCCTGACCATCGTTCCCCCGCGTTGCGAAGTGCGCTCCTACCGGGCGCACTTCGTCGTTCAAAGGCGTGCACCGCTCGCGTGGTCGGGAGCGGCTGCGCCGGAAGTCGCGAACGACACCACCGCAAAATCCCCTCAACTGGGTATTGCAGGCACCGTCCCGTACCCGCACTTTCGTGGCGCAACACCCCCCACACCATGGACATCGGCAAGTACACCAATCCCATCACCCTCCTGGCCGCCGCCATCGCGGCCATCGTCAGCACGTACATGAGCGTGCAGTACGGTCCCGCACTGAAGAAGCTGGAGGTACACCAAACGGAGATCAACGCGCTGCTGAGCCAGCAGAACCTGGAGCAGGGCGAGGAGAAGTTCGATCGCGATTTCAAGTTCTCCATCATCGACCGCGTGTTCACCGCCATCGGTTCGGGCAACAAGGAGCAGATCAGCGTGGCGCTGGCCATGGTGAAGACCATGCTCGGTAGCGACCCCGAGACACAGAAAGAGCTGTTGAAGGCCATCGCCAGCACACCCGATGCCAGCACCGCCGATCAGCTGAAGGCCGCCGTGGCCGTGGAGAACATCGTGCGGTTCGACAGCGCTCAGGTGATCACCACCATGGCCAATTTGATCGAGCCGCAAAAGGGAACGCCGGCCGCCGAGGTGACCGAGTGGCGCTTCGATGTGTTCTTCGGCGAAGGCAAAGCACAGGTAACACAGGAAAAGGCCGAGCGCATAGCCGCGGCCCTACGGGAGTTGTACCCGCAGTCCAAGGTGCGCCTGCGCGACCTGCCCGATGTGGTGAACGCCCGCGAAGGGTACAATGTGAAACGCAACGAGATCCGTTTCGATCACGACGAAGCCGAGCAAGCCAAGAAGATGCTGATGGCGATGGAGAAGATCGGCGTGCGTATGCAGCCGCACGAGAGCACGTCGCGCACAGCCGGGTATATCAGTGTGTTCGTGGTGGAGTAGGGAAGTGAGGGGTAAGGGGTAAGGGGTAAGTGTGCCACTCGCGTGGATGCGAGCGGCTGCGGAGTCTTCTGATCCTCCTCAATTCGTCCACACCGCATAGCCTTTGCGGCGCAGTTCCAGCGCAAGGCCCTTCTCAACGGCCAGCGCCTCCGCGCGGCTCAGCGGACCGATGTGCTGGTACAAACTGGGACGCAGGTAACGACCGTACTTCTCCACGATGTTGCTGCTCAGCTTCTGCCCTTTCGCGTTGCGGTAGCCGGTCTTGTGTTGTTGCAAGCGCTCCTGTGGTGTCTTGCTCGTCATGCCCACGTACAGGCACTCCAGCACGCCGTTGAACTGCGGGTTCGCTTCGCGGAACTTCCGGTCCTCGGTGAAGACTTTCCGGGCCAGCTCGATCACGTAAACGGTGTAGACGGTGGGCATACTATCGCTGGCCGCTCACCTTCACTTGGCGACGCGTTCACTTCTCATCGCGCAGCGCCCGTTGGTATTTCACGGGATCGGTATGCAATGGCGCGGTACCCACGAGATCGGTGAAGTCCGCACCGGCTTTGCGTCGCGAGCGCTTGGCCGCCCGCTTCAGGATGGTATCCCGTTGGCGTTTGCTGGTGCGCTTGGTAACTACATGGACCATGTTCGTCGCTTTGAACCAAAGGTACACTGCACCCTGTTCCGCCATAGGCACTCGAGTACGCCGTTGTCCCGGTGTACGCCGGGATGCGGTTTCATTTCGCGGACAGGTCCGTATTCCAAGACTTGCGCAAATCAGGCCGCCAAGTTCCGGCGATCACGTGCGCCCGATCCCTGAAAAGCGCCAAGGCCCCATTCCTGGAGCCTCGGCGTTCGACGAAGGGGAAGCAACCGCTCCTTACTTCATCTTCTCTTTCTTCTCCGGTGTAAGGTCCGTGGTGCCCTTCTGGCGCATGGCATCCCACTTGGCGTACTGCTCGGGGTTCAGCACCGCACGCAAGTCGCGATCGCGCTCGGTCATCAGGGCGGCGGTCTTGTCGCTCATCGCCTTCTCGCTCAGCTTCGGCGTGGTCTGCTCAAGGGTTTGGTGGCGCTTGATGTAGCGCATGTCGATCTCTTTCACCTTCATCTCCTGGTCGTCGCTCAGGTCCAGTTGCAGGTTCAGTTGCGCGGTGTTCAGGTTCACCCAGACGTTATCGACCATGCTGGGTGTGGTCTCCTGTGCGTGTACGTTCATAGTTCCGATCAGGGCGATGGCGCCGATGGCGATGATGGTTCTCATGGTTGTGGTTGTTGGTTGTTGGTTGATGGTTGATCGTCGGTAACGGACGATGCTCAAGGCGAATGCGGGGCCACGGCGCATTGGAACGCCCCCAACACGCTGAACGCCGCGACCACCGCAGCCTGTATGCGATACGGGGGTGTGATGGACCGTTCGTCCACTGTGCAAACGAACGGGCAGTGTTGTGGAAGCCGCGCCTCGTTCGCGCCGCATGTCCCGTGGTAACATGCTGCTTCAGCGGAACGCCTATACTTGAAAACCCCACCCCCCCACCCCATGTCCGCCACTGTACCGCCTGACCGGCCGCCTGTTCGTATCGCCCTTGTCGACGACCACCTGATCATGCGCACCGCCTTGGCCGGCTTCATCGACCGGCTGGGCGGGTACGAAGTGGTGCTGCAGGCCGGCAACGGCGAAGAGTACATCAACGCGTTGAAGGATGCGCCGCGCATCGACGTGGCCATCGTTGATCTGCACATGCCGGTGATGGACGGCTATGCCACCATCGCGTGGATCCGCGCCAACACGCCGAAGGTGAAGCCGCTGGCCCTCACCTTCGAGAAAACGGAGGAGGCCATGATCAAGGCCCTGCGCGCCGGTTCCTGCGGCTTCCTGCTCAAGGATGTCAACAGCAACGTCTTCCGCCAAGCCCTGCACCAAGTGGTCACCATCGGCCATTTCCATTCGGAGGAGGTGGAGCTCGCCCTCACCAGCGGCGAACTGCTCACACGCCTTGAACGGCAACGGGCCCAAGTAATGGAGCTGCTCAGCGATCGCGAGATCGAACTCATCCGCCTGGTGTGCCGCGAGGATGAATACACCTACGACCAGATCGCCGCGAAAATGGACGTGAGCCGCCGCACCGTGGACGGCTACCGCGAGGATCTCTTCGCCAGGTTCGACATCAAGAGCAAGACCGGCCTCGTGCTCTTCGCCTTCAAGTGGGGACTTGTGGAGGCGTAGTGCCGCCTCAGTCCTCCTTCCGCTTGTTCCAATGCCGCTCCAGCGAAAGGTTGCAGGCGTTCATCAGCGCCATGCCTTCGCGGGCCAGGTCGTGGTAGTCGTTCTCGCCGCGGCGGTAGAAACGCGCCATGTCCTTGAACTGGATCATCGCCGTTTGCACGGTGCTGTCCTCCACCAGCGGCAGCACGCCCCAGTAGCAGGTGCGGAAACGTTCCAAGCAACTGTCGAAGGCCAGTGTATCGCTCGCGCTGATCCACAGCCGTTCGTCGTGCGGCACCACCAGCAGATCGCCCACGGCCCTGCCCACCTCTTCGTAGGCCTGCAGCTTCTTGTTGTACATGCTGCGACTGAACTCCATCTTGCTCTCGTGGCTCATCTGGCTGGTGAACTGCCAAGCACCAACGGAGATGCCCAGCACCGTGAGCACGGGCGTCACCGACTTGGTAAGGTCCCAGTTCTTCTTCGGCGTAACCGGCTCCATCAGTGCGTGAGGTAGATGGTGCGCGTAGCGTCGGTCTTGCCGTCCGGCACCGTTACCAAGCGCACGCACGTCGCATTGCCTTTGCACGCCGGTGCGGAAGGCGGCAGCGACTTCACTTCGTACTTGGAACCACCGAAGGCGATGCCGCTTTTGCCGTTGGCGCTCCAATCGCTGAGGGCATGGGTGGTGTTCTTCCAACCGCCGCCCGCGCAGGTGGCCACGATCACCTGTCCAGGTCGCGCGCTGAACGTGTAGGTGGCATCGCCAGCGCTGCACTTCGGTGTGGCCGCGTTGCCGATCACCGTCCATTGCTGGGTGCCGCCGCCGGTGAGCGTGGTCACCGCCTCGGCTTGCGCGAAGAGCATGGGGGTACTGGTGAAGGCGAGGAGAAGAAGGGTGCTGCGGAACATGGTGGTTGCGTTGAGGGAACGAAGGTGAACAATGTGCACGAGCAAGGGCCGTTCCGAACGGTGAAAATGGGAACGGACTTCCACGGTGGCTGTCCGCATTCTTGCCGATGCACGTGCAGACAAGACATGTTCCTGCCACGGAACCGGGTGGCACAACCTTCGCACCACTTAACGAAACGACCCATCATGAAAACCTCCGTGAAGAAGTCAGCGAAAACGGCACCGAAGAAGAAGGCAGCTACCGCCGCCAAGCCCGCCGCGAAAAAGAAGGCCGCTCCGAAAAAGAAGATGGCCGTGAAGAAAGCGGCACCGGCGAAGAAGGCCACGCAGAAGAAGAAAGCCGCACCCGTGCGGAAGGCCGCACCACGTGTGGCCGTGCAATTGAAAAAGAGCGCAACCCCGAAGAAAGCCGCACCCGTGCGGAAGGCCGCCGCGAAGCGCCCCACATCACCTATCGCAGTGCCGCTGAAAAAGAGCGCCGCACGGAAGTCGAACGTCGTTGCCGCGCGCCGCGCCCTCGCCGCCGAGCGCAAGGAGCAGTCGCAGCCCATGGCCAAAGTGGCAGGCAACGTAGACGAACTGAACGCAGCGCAGGAGGACAAGGAGGATCACCACCAACCCACGGCCGAGCGCCCCGCGCCCACCTACGATCCCACACCCGATACCAATGTGCCCCAGCGCGGCCAGACCTCGTTCCATGGCGCACAGACCGAACGCGTAGCGGCCAACAAGTCCAACCGCGCGCGCATCGGGAATCATCGGAAGCATTGAGCGCCGGGATAGGCTCTGGAGGTACTCTACTTGTCTGATCGGCAATGGTCCGATCGCCTCCCCTACTCCACTTCAATATCATCCAACGTCTTCACGGTGATCTCCGGCTTGCCGTCGCGGGTCTTCACCCATCCTTTAATGCGCAGCGACTTGTCCGCGTAGCGCTTCACCAACTTCTCGCGTTTGCCTTTGTGAACGTCGTCCCAAATGATCACCGTGAAGGTGTGGTCAGGGATACTTGCCACCGAAGTTCAGGTACACCGATCGCCTTTCACTTTTGGCGGTGCGCTCACCTGCGTTGGCGTCCCGCGGATCGTTATGATGTTGCCTACGTGCTTCACCGGTAGCCACCGTGCGGTGCAGCTATCCTGTTGGGCATACAGGAGCGGCGCCGTGAGCGAGTGCGCACGCGAACGAAAGGGTCCGGCAGGACAGCATGAGGTGGGAGTTGGGGTGCAAGGACTACGGCGCGGCGCGCCGCTCACACCCCGGTGAAGAAGCGCTTGGCCATCTTCGCTCATGCTCCCATCGGCCCGTTACGGCCCACGGATCTTCTGGTTGTTCCATCCGCATCGTGGGCGAGCTGGACATCCCACTCTGCCGACCGCA
>JADJCX010000007.1 GCA_016703005.1 Flavobacteriales bacterium | reverse complement strand
AGGTCATCTACGCGGTGTACGACTATCCCGAAGTGCTGAAGGGCGCGGTGCGCAAGCTGGTGACCAGCGGCGGGAAGGTTAGCGATGTACTACAGTCTGATTCCCGGGGCAGGTCTCGGCATCCGATCATCGGCATTACTCGCACGCGGTCAGCACGCATCGTTCTCATGTTCGGCATCACGGGCACGTCGCTGGCATTGCGCGGTTTCTGGAAAAAAAAAATAACGCGGCTTATCAGCGACTGGCCGCAGATGAACATCGGTGGCAAACCGAACTGGACGCTGTACCACAACTCCAAAGTCTCCGGGGCTTCTCGTTCCGGGTGATGTGTTCCTCGAATTTACCGTGTTCTGTGCCGCTCATTTCTGGGCATGGCTTTATCACTCCATTGGATCCTAGTAACAAGACGCCGCTCTCGGCATGCGCGTGGCGCGCAACCCCGATCTCGCGCAGCACCGACGACAAAAAGTCTGTGATGGAAGGGCACCGAGGATAATCACGGGCACAGCGCTGGAGCAGCATCACCGGTATGTTGCGTGAAACCCCTGTGTGTTCGAGACGAACGCGAGTACTTTGCTTCATCATGAGCAAGCACAGCACTCCCTTCTGACTTCCGCAGCGCTTGCGGTCTTCGCGCTGGCCCTCATGCGGCGGCGATCCTGATAGCCCAGGCATCGAGTATTTCCTGATATAACCGCAGTCCAGCCGTGGAGAGGCATACGTGGATTATGGTCAGGACCCGTATGTGGCCGAGATTTGATGGCACGTACGACAGCGACTACGCTGATAGCCTCTTGTGCTGAAGCAGCGCATGACCCAGCAGGCGCGCAAGCCCGTGCAGGGCACCATTGCCTTCTTCAGCAGCGATGCCAAAGCAAGGCAAAGCCCCTCTTCAACTTCCTCAGAAGCACTTCCATGCCAACACGCCCGAGGATTACGAGCGCGCCGGTTTAGTGAAATGCCTGTTGCCCATGTGCGAGCCAGGAGAATGTGGACAAGGGCAAGGGGCGATCTACGACAACAAGATGTGCAAGCACTGCCATGGCGAGAAAAGGTGCTGGCGATGGAACCGTGGTGAACGTGGCAGGCTACCCGCAGCCCGGGGCGTATAACGGTCCGTTGAAGACGCTGCCAGAGGGCAAGATCTTCCACAGCTTGACGTACGGAAAGAACATTGGCATGGGCAGCCATGCCAGCTGAACAAGGAAGAGCGTTGGTTGGTAACACGCTATGCAATACCCGCAGAACGACGGCAAGCTGAGCGCTTCCGCCCCTGTTGCCGTAGCTGATACGACCGCAACGCCAGTGAACTGAACCCGAACAGGACCACGATGGAATTCACTTTCAGCAAACGGGCCCGCACACTGAGCATGGCATTGGCCGCGTATCTGTCTTCTGCTGTTCGTGCTCGGTTACTTCACGGCCGGTGAGCATGGCGCCGAGCAGCATTTGGGTCAGCGCTTTCGGGCCAACCCGCTGGTCTGCGGCTTCTTCTTCTCCGGTATTTGCTGGGGGCGTTCTTCTTCTTCTCCGCGCGCGCAATACGCTACCGAAACCGCTTGGACCGTAATGGTGAAGCGTGTGTACGAAGGCATGTTCGCCTGGTCAGCGCTTAACGGCTCGGCGCATCATTCTGCTGGTGCTCTTCGGCAGCCTGCACTGGCACCATTTGTACCACTGGATGGAGTGAGCTTGTTATCATCCTGCAAGCCCCCAACTATGATGCGATCATGGATGGCAAGAGGGCCTTCTCAACCAGCCCTTCTTCTCTTGATCCGCTCCATCGCCTTCATTTTCACATTCGTGTTCGCCGCGCACCTGTTCCGGCAAGGAGAGCCTGGGCATGGACGAGAGAGCGGGGAGACCTTGGTGAAGAGCCACTTGAAGAACTACTTGCCGCGGCGCCTTTGTTCCTGGTGTTCTTCGCAGTGTTCAGGAGCGTATTGGCGTGGACTGGCTGATGGCCATCGATGCGCACTGGTTCAGCACACCGTTCGGCCGGGTACGTGTTCAGTGGCATGTGGTTGAGCGACGATTACCGCCATGCGACCGCGGCCTTGTACCTGAAGAGCAAAGGCTACCCGCCACAAGTGAACAACAGCCACATCCACGACATGGGCAAGTGGGTGTTCCGCCGTGAGCTTCCCTGTGGAGCTATCTCTTCTTCAGCCAGTTCATGCTCATCTGGTACGCGAATATCCCTGAGGAAGTCACCTTGGATCCAAACGCGTTGGGAACATTACCGCGCTTTTTCTGGGTAACGTTCTTTCATCAACTTCGCCATTCCGATGGTGATGCTCATCAGCCGTGATGCGAAACGCAACCCGCGTTTCCTCATCGGCGTGGGCACCGCATCTTCATCGGCCACCGGCTCGATGTGTTCGGACGATCGTGATGCCCGGCACCACGGCCATCATTGGCACTTGGGCCTGGTAGAGGGGCATGTTCCTCGGCCTTCCTCGGCGCTTTCGTGTACGTTAAGCGCTGAACCGCCTTACGAAAGCACCGCTCACCCTGTGCAGCACCCGTATCTGGAGGAAAGTATCCACCACAGCATCTAAGCCCCCGCAGGGAAAGAACCACCACCGATGATGATGACGCTACTGGTCTTATTGGCGACCGCGCTCATCATCGCTGCTCGCACAGATGGCGAGGGTCTACGAGATCACCCCAGCTGCGGCAAACGCGAAGAGGAGATCAGCCCGGCGACAAACCGGATGAACGCACGGTTCATGTGCATCTTCAGCGCGATCTACTACGCCTTCTTCTTCTGGTTGCTGTATGCCTGGTGGCGCCAAGCTGTTGCCGGTGAGCGCCAGCAAGCACGGTATGGTGCTCGATGACCTGATGACCCTGAACTGGGGCATCCTGTTCATCATGTTCTTCTTCACGAACACCTTGCTGTTCTACTTCGCAAGTACTACTTGGAGAAGGACCGTGTGGCGAAGTGGTACCCCCACAACAAACTCGAGTTGGCGTGGACTATTGCACTGGCGCTTTCCTCGCCGCGATCTCGACTGCATCTTCGGATTGAAGGCTTCAGGACATTACTGCTTGCCCCACCCGGCACCCCTGAGGGGGGTGGAACTGGTACGGAAAGTAATTCCACTTGGACCCGCCGCTACCCCCCGGTAAGGATGGCCAGTTGGGGCTACTGATTTCCGTCCCGATCAACGACAACAACCCGCCGGGCATTGTAACCACCGTAGCATTGCTGCTCGTCTCGCCGAACTGTAGACCGAGTAGGATGCTACCGAAAAAGAAAGCATCGAGGCCGGATACGACCACTTGCCGGCTGACGCTGACGAAGCTGGAGCACCACCTCGGCAAGGTGAGTCGGATGATGGACCGTCATCGTCAACCTGCGCACCATGATGGAGCAGGACATCGCGGCGAACAAGGAGGCCAAAGGCACGCGGGCCGGTTCCGACATCGTCATCAAGGAATTCCACCTGCCCGTGAACGAGGAGGTGAACCTGACGCTGCGCAGTAGGGACATCATCCACAGCGCCTTCCTGCCGCACTTCCGCGCGCAGATGAACTTGGTGCCCGGCCAAGGCACGGTGCTGAAGATGACACCGACCATCACCACGGACAGCATGCGCGACATCATGGCGAACCCCGAGTTCAACTACATCCTGATGTGCAACAAGATTCGCGGCGCCAGCCACTACAACATGCAGATGGACCTGGGCGATCGAGAAGAAGAGCGCATACGACGCATGGGTGGCCGAGATCAACAAGAAGCTCCTTTCGAAGGTGCACCAGCGGCGGAGGTACCGCCCGCCGATGGCACAGTGGTATCGGACAGTACCGTACAGAACGTTATGGACAGCACGGCCGTGGCCGCGGTAGTACCCCCGTAGCCAACTGACCACAAAGCATTAGGGATGACCATGGGTGCACACGCGCACGCCGCACACGCCGAGATCACGGAGCTGCTCACCACGAGCACCACCACCACGAGGAGAGCCTTCATCTCGAAGTACGTCTTCTCGCAGGACCATAAACGATTAGCAAGCAGTTCCCTCGTAACTGCTATCGTCTCGGCCGTGGTGGCTGTGATGATGTCCATCTTCTTCCGCCTGCAATTGGCATGGCTCGCGAAGGCTTCGCCATCACCAATTCTTCCCTCGGCGACAAGTGGGCACCCAACGGCGTGCTCGATAGCAATATGTACTTGGGTCCGGTAACGATCCACGGCACCATCATGGTGTTCTCGTGCTTACCGGTGGATTGAGCGGAACGTTCGCCAACCCGTCGATCCCCTTCCAAGTGGGCGCCCGCGACATGGCGAGCGGCTTCCTGAACATGCTCTCGTACTGGTTCTTCCTGGTGAGCAGTGTGCCCGGCGCATCGCCAGTCTGTTCGTTGAAGGTGTCCCGGCCAGTGCGGGTTGGACGATCCACCCGCCATTGAGCGCGTTGCCCCAGGCCATACCCGGCTCCGGCACGGGCATGACGTTGTGGTTGTGCAGCATGGCGGTGTTCATCGTCAGCGCCTTGCTCGGTGGTTTGAACTACGTGGTAACGGTGCTGAACATGCGCACCAAGGGCATGAAGATGACCCGCCTGCCGCCCACCGTTTGGGCGTTGCTCATCACGGCCGTGCTCGGTATCCTCTCGTTCCCGTGCTGTTGAGCGCCGCGTTGCTGCTGCTGCTGGACCGCAGCCTGGGCACGAGCTTCTACCTCAGCGAGATCCACATCGGCGGCGAGGCCTTGGAGAACATGGGTGGTAGTCCCATCCTGTTCCAGCACTTGTTCTGGTTCCTTGGTCACCCTGAAGTGTACATCGTGCTGTTGCCAGCCTTGGGCATCACCTCGGAGATCATCGCCACCAATGCGCGTAAGCCCATCTTCGGCTACCGGGCCATGATCGGCTCCATCCCGCGATCGGCTTCCTCAGCTTCATCGTGTGGGGTCACCACAATGTTCGTTACCGGTATGAACCCCTTCCTCGGAAGCGTGTTCGTGGTGACCACATTGTCGATCGCCATTCCATCAGCGGTGAAGGTGTTCAACTACATCACCACGTTGTGGAAGGGCAACATCGTTATGACGCCCGCCATGCTGTTCAGCATCGGCTTGGTGGCCACCTTCATTGCCGGTGGTCTCACGGGCATCATCCTCGCCGATAGCGCGCTGGACATCCCCGTACACGACACCTACTTCGTGGTGGCGCACTTCCACATCGTAATGGGCATGAGCGCCATCTTCGGCATGTTCGCAGGCATCTACCACTGGTTCCCGCGCATGTATGGCAAGATGATGAACACCCGCATGGGCTACGTCCACTTCTGGGTCACCTTCATCTGCGCGTTCGGGGTGTTCTTCCCCATGCACTTCATCGGCTTGGCCGGTGCGCCACGTCGTTACTACGACTACACCGCGTTCCTGATGTTCGACAACGCGATCGACCTTAACGTGGTGGTAACGCTCTTCGCCATCACCGGTGCGTTGGCCAGATCATCTTCATCTACAACTTCTTCTACAGCGTGTTCCGCGGCCCTGCTGCCGTGCAGAACCCTTGGCGCAGCAACACGCTGGAGTGGACCAGCCTGGTTAAGCATGCATGGCAACTGGCCCGGCAAAGATCCCGAGGTGTACCGCTGGCCCTACGATTACAGCAAGCCTCGCAAGGCCGAAGACTTCGTGCCTAGCAGAACGTGCCGCACACGGACGGGGGAGGGAGGAGAGCCACGGTTAGCAAGCTCACTGCCCTCTCCAACGGAGAGGGTCTGAGTGGAAGGAATGACAGTGGAGCGTCCGCATCTTTGGTGCGGACGCTCTGCTTTTGAGACATTACACCGGCCTCGAGAACTTCACCCCCTGCCCTCTCCCAAGGAGAGGGGCGGAGTGTGAGCACCATGGTTCCCGGTCGGCACAGGTAAGGGCGGCGGGCTTGCGGGTGTTCGTCCCCTCTTTGAAGGGCAGGGGATGGGGTGCAGGCTTCCATGCTCTGCGGCCGTCCCACTTTCTCCCGGTTCTCGCCCTCCTCGCCTCCTTCACCTTCCTCACACCCCTTACTGCTGCGCGCCTCCTCGATAGCATCAACCTGTTCCTGCAAGAGCCACTGCGCCCTCATTGTGAAGCTCGACATCCGTGGAGCTTCATTACCAGCGAGCCGGTGAAATTCTATGGCATCAAGGTGGGGTGAGCATGCTACCCCGTTTCCAATACGGCTTCTGGTACAGCACCATCCTTAAACCCGTACACCGCAATAGGCAGGTGCACGAAGCCGGTGCCTACCGCGAGGTGGATACCGCTTGCGCATGGGGCATGTGAGCGCGTATGCCGACTATGCCTTTTACCAGCGTGGCCATTGGGAAGTGCGCATGCCCTGTGCAGGTGGGCCAGGGCCACGGCCGCGTGGTGTACGACGACCTGACGAACGAAACGCGCACGTGGCAGAAGATCTGGTACGTGCTCTACGAGCCTGCTATGTCCGTGCAATACCGCTTCCTCACCTACTTCGCCGTAACGGCGGGCTTCGGCTACCGCTTGGTGTTCCGCACCTCGGAGAGTCTGGGCGAGCAGCTCACCGCACCCATCTACATGCTCGGCCTGCGGGTGTTCACCGGCATCTGCGGCGCGACCTGAAGGAGTAAAAACAAAGAAGCCCCGGCCGGTGGGCCGAGGCTTGCTCGCTGGGGGATTGAAGTGCGTTACGCCGCTTTCGCGCTGGTAACGTCGCTCATGGGGCTGGCACCTGCTGCACCGATGGCGTTCACGCGGAAGTAGTGGACCACATCGCTGGGGAGGCCGTTGGCCACGTAGCGGTTCTTGGAGGTGAAGTCCAGCATGCGCCAGTTGGCCTCCACGTTGGGATCGCCCGAGCAGATGAACACGTTGTACCCGCTACGACCCCTTCACACCACCGAAGCGGATGATGATCTGGCCGGTGTACGCTGTGCCCGAGGCCACAACATTGGGCGGTGCAGGCAGTTGGCCAATGGGCGTGCTGCTACGACGCACCTCACAACCTGCACTTTCGATCTTCGCCAAGTCGCCATTGCTGGCGGCCTGCACGTAGCTGCCCAAGTCGATACCCAGGCCCTTCACAACTTCGAACGCTTGGGCGCGTTCGCTGTGCTCCAGCGGGCCTGGATTCAACTGGTAAGCCTGTATGGTCGTTTCCAGCGTGTCGCACGCTGCGGTTACCGTTGCCAAGGGTGGCACCGGGGTGGCGAAGTTGGCGTTGGCCGTCATCTTCACTACCATGTTGCGCATCTTGGTCAGGAGAACGAAAGGGGTGATGCGGTTGAACCCCATTGAAACGTAGTAATAGACTTTCTTCATTTTGTTTAGGCTGCTGCCCGTTTTAATTGTTTTGCACCGAATCGAAAAGGCAGCCCAATGCGTTCGTTTAACAACGGAGAACGGGCATCCGTTCTTCGACGGAGGTTTTGCGCTGAACGCACCGACAGTAGCGCCTTTCCGATGCGCAGCACCGTGCGCACATAAAACCACCACGGCCGGTTTTCGCTGCATGGCAGGCGGGCGCTGCGGGCAGTGGAACAGGCTGTCAAGTCGGGCCGACGATCACACAAGTCGCGCCGACGATCAGGGAAGTCGGGCGGACATTCACGCAAGTCGCGCGGACGATCATAGAGGTCGCGCGGACGGTCGCGCAAGTCGCGCCGACGATCAGAGAAGTCGGGCAGACATTCACGCAAGTCGCGCGGATGATCAGAGAGGTCGCGCGGACATTCGCGCAAGTCGCGTGGACGATCAGAGAGGTCGTGTGGACGTTCGCGCAATTCGCGTGGACGATCAGACAGGTCGCGTGGACGTTCGCGCAAGTCGCGCGGACGATCGGAGAAGTCGCGCGGACGTTCACGCAAGTCGCGTAGACAGCCCGGCAAGTCGTGCGGACGTTCAGCGCGGTCGCGTAGACAGTTGCAGTGCAAGCAGCCGTTGCGAGGGAGCAGCGATAGCGTGCCCTACTCCAGGTACCGCCGTTCACGGGCTTCGTGCAGCAGGGCCACCTTGCTGTTCACACCGAACTTGGCATAGAGCGCATCGCGATGCGTTTCCCACTCGTGCGCCTGGTGATGCCCAGCTTCTCCCGATCATCTCATAGGTGTACCCTGCTTTGTGGCCGATCAGCCGTAGTACATCGTATTCGCGATCGGTGAGTTCATGCCCTCTCCTCGCGCTTGTGCGAGCACTGCCGCGCTTCGGGTTGAACTGGTTGTGCACCCAAGCGTTCGTGTGCATGCCCCCGGCGGCAACCGCCCGCACGGCT
Source organism: Flavobacteriales bacterium (assembly GCA_016703005.1). GTDB lineage: Bacteria > Bacteroidota > Bacteroidia > Flavobacteriales_F > PHOS-HE28 > PHOS-HE28. The sequence continues at coordinate 9,407 of JADJCX010000007.1, read as the reverse complement.
TGGCGCAGTTCGCCGGGCTCCACGCATGTGGGTAATACCGCGCGCACCTGGGCGCAAATAATATGGTGTACGATCGCGTCGGTCAGTTCCCCAAGTACAACGATGGCCCATCCACTGTGCAACCGGCGCAGTTGGGCAATCGCGTCCAAGGTGCGTCTCAGCGGCAGCATCAACTGAACCACCAGTACCTGCACGGGTGCTTTGCCCGGCAGGGCAGCCTCCAGTTCCGATACGTTGGCAACATCAACAACGAGGCGGGCGGAATCTTCCGCATGCAGCAGATCGCGCACGCCGGCCCGCACCAAGTGGTGCTCATGCACAACCCCTACGGTTATCGGCGCGTTCTTGTCCATGTGGTGCCCGAACCGCCAAGCAGCACATTCTCGGCGGAAGGCCGCGTACCCGGAAATGGGTATATTGATGTTGGGTTATCAACAGGCCCTGTTAACAGCGCACATGGCCTTGCAACAGTGGCGGTGAATGCGGCCGCCTGCCGCGTCGGGCGGTTGCGGATGCTGAAATGTGGGACTTACGTTTGGACAGTGTACAGCAGGAGCCGCGCAGTAGACGGGCCAGAGGCCCTAGACAGAAGGACACTCGCGGAAAACGCGAGCGTCTGCCCGCGCACGCCGAGAGCCGAGGGGGTGCGGGGAAGATCGAGGAACTGACATTGCACATGATCGAAGTGAACAAGCGGATACGTTTGTTAGAGGAAGAAAGCGCTCAGTTGAAAGCTCGATTCCATCAGTGATTCCGGGTCATACGACGAACTTCACGCGAACCGTACCTTCAATCATGGATGAACCAATGAAGCGGCGCAAGGGCGTGATGCACGCACGAATGATCGCGCTTTTCCCGGCTGCCTTGCAGTTACTAGCAACCATAGCTCAGCACACCGCGCGGGATACGAGCGATGCCTACCACCGGAAGTTCAGCGTTGGGGTAGGGCTCGCCATTCCGTACCTCCACCGAGCAACTCTCATCCTCTCGCCGGAGATGGGCCATTCGATCCTTATCGACTGGAGGACCTGTGGCGGAATGTCTTTACACGGGAAACAGTGGAGGGCATCCAGTACAAGGTCTACCCACCGCGCATCGGTTACTGCCCTAGCGACAGGATAGAGCTATCGCTTGGTTTTTGGAATCACCGTGGTGTTTGGGACGAGGACCCACCGCGTCGGTATGTTATGCGCATGACACGGGTCTTCGCGCATGCGCTCTATCGCCCGCCTGTGGGTATGTCCTCAAGACTGAGACCTATAGTAGGCGTAAGCCTTGCGTGGGACGAGCGAAACCATGAAATGATGAGCGATCCCTATTACTCGGATCGCTTGTTCACCTGTAGGACCCGCAGTGGCATGGCCTCGGTGGTGGTTGGGTTGCGAACAGCAGGCCACTTCTTGTTCGGATTAGATCTCAACGCTGTAGCGTTGGCGTATATCAAGTGCAGTACGCCGACGGTTCCAAGGCCGGCACCCTCGATCATTGGATGGACCCGGCTACCGCGTTCAAGGAACGCTATGCCTATGGGCCGATTACCCTGCACGCGAACTACACCTTCTGTCATTGAGAACACGATGAAGCAAAGGCCAAAGAGAGATGGTCGTCGAAGGCCGAGGGTTCCCTGTGGGGGCGTATATCGGCAGGTTGGTCACAAACACCGGGTGAGGCCTTTTCGCTTCGCGGTAGTGCATCAATAGATGTAGCGTTTAAGAGAGCAGCGGAACTGGTTTTCCACTGAACTACCCCTACCCTGTTGGCAACTGGAGTAACAAAACAGCCATGAGTGCCATCTGATGCGGTGTGGGTGGTGTTGGAGTAGGGCTAGTGCTGTGCAAGCACGGCTTGCTTCGTGAAGCGGTTGTGAGCTCCCACGACAAAGCACAATAGTCCCGACCCACCAACGGCTCCGGCGCTGTTTCTTTACCACCCCATGCCCGAACCCTTCGACGTACGCAACGAGCAACGCAGCGCCAGCGACAAAGACCTGGAGCAGGTGTTGCGTCCGCGCCGGTTCCAGGATTTTGCTGGGCAGGATGCCGTTACCGATAACCTGAAGGTGTTCACACAAGCCGCTAAGTTGCGCGGCGAGGCGCTGGACCATGTGCTGCTGCACGGTCCGCCCGGCTTGGGCAAAACCACGTTGGCCACCATCATAGCGCAGGAAATGGGCGTAGGCATGCGCATTACCAGCGGCCCGGTGCTGGACAAGCCCGCCGACCTGGCCGGGCTGCTCACCAATTTGGAGCCGCATGATCTGTTGTTCATCGACGAGATCCATCGGCTCAGTCCCATCGTGGAGGAGTACCTGTACAGCGCCATGGAGGATTACCGCATCGACCTGGTGATTGACGCGGGACCGAATGCGCGCACAGTGCAGATCAGCCTCAACCCGTTCACGTTGGTGGGTGCCACCACGCGCAGCGGCTTGCTCACCGCGCCGTTGCGCGCGCGCTTCGGCATCAATAGCCGCCTCGATTATTACAACGCCGCTGTGCTCACCGGTATCGTCAAGCGCAGCGCCGGCATCCTCAACGTACCCATAGCCGACGATGCCGCCACCGAGATCGCACGGCGCAGCCGCGGCACACCGCGTATTGCGAACGCACTGCTGCGTCGCGTGCGCGATTTCGCGCAGATCAAGGGCGATGGCGGGATCGACCTGGCCATTGCGCAGTTCGCATTGAAAGCGCTGAACGTGGATGCGCACGGTCTCGATGAAATGGACAATCGCATCCTGTCGTGCATCATCGAGAAGTTCAGCGGTGGGCCTGTCGGCCTCAACACGGTTGCTACGGCCGTGGGGGAGGAGGCGGGCACCATCGAGGAGGTGTACGAACCCTTCCTCATCATGGAAGGCTACCTGATGCGCACCCCGCGCGGCCGCCAGTGTACCGAGCGGGCGTACAAGCACTTGGGTAAGGTGCCGAGCGTGAAGCCGGGCAGTTTGTTCGAGTAGGCGCCCCGCCGATCGTTAAGCGATCGCTCATCCAATGTGAAGTTTGCGGTGCCGGTTTGTTACTTACGGAATGCGTCGGCAATTTGGTGGGCCATACCGGTCGCACCATGAATGCTCTTCCGCCCATCTCCGTCATCAACGCCGTTGCCGAACGCCGCGAACCGCAATTCCCCATGTCGTTCGGCACGTTGCACATTCTGCGTGTGTTGAAGCAGTTGCCAATGAAAGGCCAAGTAGCGGGTGCGTTGCGCACGCTCGTGTTCAAGGGCGTGCCATTCTCGCACCAGAGCAAGGCAACGGGTGTGCGCGTCAGTTTTGTTGAGGAACCGCAACCGGCCATGCCCACGTTCGATGCCACCACCGGCACCATCGACATGTTCTATCCCATAACGGCCCTGGCCGAAGTGGAGGACCTGTTGCGCACCGGTCGCGAGCGCTTTTGCTACTACTGGAAAAGCAGCGATGGCTTGCGGTGCCGGGCGTGGCTGATGGCATCGCCGTAGCGCACGGCTACCTTCCGCCGCATGGATGCGCGGGACAAGGCCGATGCGATCAAGCGCAAAGCGCACGAGCTGGGCTTCGTGGCCTGCGGCATGGCGCAAGCCGGGTTCTTGGAAGCCGAAGCACCCCGCTTGGAGCAATGGCTGCGCGCGAAGCAGCATGGCGAAATGGCCTACATGGCCAACCACTTCGATCTGCGCCTCGATCCGCGCAAGCTGGTGCCCGGCGCTAAGAGCGACCAGCCTAGCGTACAACTACTACACACCACCGCAGCAAGCGCATCCCGATGCGCCGAAGCTGAGCACCTACGCCTATGGCCGCGACTACCACAAAGTGGTGAAGCAGCGCCTGAAGCCGCTCATGCAATTCATACAAGAGCAATTTGGCGCAGTGGAAATGCGGGCCTTCGTGGATAGCGGGCCCGTTATGGAAAAGGCTTGGGCGCAGCGTGCGGGTATCGGATGGGTGGGCAAGCACACCAATGTGATACGGCAGCAACAGGGGTCCTTCTTTTTCCTGTGCGAGATCATCTTGGATCTGGATCTCGCGCCCGATGCGCCCGCCACCGATCATTGCGGCACCTGCCGACGCTGCATCGATGCATGCCCCACCGATGCGATCACGCCGTACGCTGTGGACGGCAGCAAGTGCATCAGCTATTTCACCATAGAACTGAAGGACGCGATACCGCAGGAAATGAAAGGCCGCTTCGCCGACTGGGCGTTCGGTTGCGATGTGTGCCAGCAGGTGTGCCCGTGGAACCGTTTCGCAACGCCGCACAACGAGCCGCAGTTCAACCCGAAGCCCGAGCTGATGTCCATGACGAAAGACGAATGGCACGGCATGACCGAAGTGGTCTTTGACAAGCTGTTCGAAGGCAGCGCCGGTAAGCGCACCAAGTTCGAAGGCCTGAAACGCAACCTGCGTTTCCTGGCACCGGAACAATGAGCGAAGACCTCGGGCCCTCTCCTTGGGAGAGGGGGTGAGGTTACGCCCTCATGCTCTTCTCGAACACCTCTATGATCACATCCTTGTACACATGCCCAAAGGTGGCGAGGCACCAAGCCTTCAGGATGAGTTGATGCGTGTTGGCCCACCCAACGGCGGGCTTTGATGAGTTCTTTCTTGAACAGCAGTTTATCGAAGCTCACCTTCTGCAGCACCTGCTTGCTGAACTCCATCATCTTCCTTCCTTGCTCCTTCATATCAGTGCGATGGTTCGTGGGGCTTTGTGTCACTCTTCCAACGGGCACTCCCGGTGAAAGCAGGCATGAATATAATCCGTTCGGCTTCGGATAACTCACCGAGGGGGTGGAAAGTTGTTCACCCGGCGAAAGGTTGTGTGAAGGCCCGGTGTTTGATAGGGCGGTTATGGGATCAGGTGCCGCTCGCTCACCTGCATCACCTCGTCGTTGTCCACTCGGTAGATGTACGCCACCAACGAGCAATTCGCGAGGACTAGTACGTTAGGGGCAAGCACGTAATCGTTGAAGGTGAGGGTGACCGTCTGTCCAGGGGTGATGGCACCGGTGAAGGCCTGCGTGCCCCACGTCCCGTTGATGTTGTCCCGCAGCACATGGTTGTGCGTGTAGGGGTATACAATACCGCCCGGCACCCGGTTGTCCTCCTGTCCCTCGATCACATCGTCTTCCAGTAGGTACACCACCACGTTGTGTTCGCCGGTGGTGTCGGCCAAGGCATCCACCTTCACTTGCAGGTCGAGTGTCTCCGTACCGGCGTCGTAACTCACCTGCGGAAAGGTGATCTCGAACTGCGCGGGTTGCCCAAGGATGTCGGCCACGGCCGAACTCCAGTTGTCGTCGCCGATCACCTGGGAGCCATCGAATTCGCGGCGGCTCACCAGCCCATTTGGCAAGCCGGGAGGGGAGAAGGCGCTCACGTATTCTTCACCGGCCACCGTGCGGAAATCGGTGCTGAACGGATCGGGTGGCGCCGCGGTGGGCGAAGCGAACGTGGGGGTGCAGTGGACGGCCACGACGATCAGGTCCTCACAGTAAACACCCTGCAATTGTTTGGCTACATCGGCAGCGGCGGGGCAATTGGGGCAGCGGAAGCCGGTAAGGTCCTCCAGCAGCACCCGCCGGAATCCTGCGCCATTGCCAACACCAGCGCAATCGTCCACCGCGCCGGGGATGGGATTATCGGGTTCCTCAATGATGTCGCAGCCCGCCGAGCAGATCGCCAGTGAAAGAGAGAAGAGATCGTGTTGCGCATGTGTTTCATCCCGACGTATCGGGGGATCAAAAGGTACTTGCGATGGATACGGTGAGGCCATTGGCGGCAGGCACGGCACGGCATACGCCGCCCACGCAGAAGATGCCCGCGCGCTGGCGGCCGTAGTTCACTTGTATGCGGTTTGCTCCGCGCGTGTAAGCAACGCTGCCCAACGGGTAGTGGATCTCATCCGTTTTCGCGCCACCACCGTAATTGTACTGGTCCATGGCCGTAATGCTCCAGTGCCCGCCAACAGTGAGTTCGGCAATGGCGGTGGCCCAGTTGCCGTGGTCCTGTTTGCTGCTGAGGTGCTGCAACGAACCGCAGTCCGGTCTCATCACTGAATTTGTGCAGGCCCTCCAAGATGATCATGTCGGCATAGATCACCGGTTCGCCGGCTTTGCCCTGCACGGTTTCAATGTCGTACGCGAGATTGATGTAGGTAAGCGCCAACTCCCACGTGGGCCCAACTTCTTGCGCAACTCCGCTACTGATGTCGCTGAAGTACAAGCGCTCCCCCTTTAGCGAAGAGGCTACTGGTATAGCCGTCGTAGGTAACGGTGTCGTCCACTATGCCCACGGTATCGAGCGCATACGCAACACTGCCATTGATCGCCAACTTGGTTCCGTACTTACCGCCAAGGGCGGTACCCTTCTTCCACTTGTGGAAGATCTCGCCTTCGCCGGCCACTTCATTGTTCGGTTGCGTGGCGTAGGGGTACAGCGTGGCGGGCAGGTTATAGGTGTGCTGCTTGGCTAGTGGCGGCAGGAAGTTGATGTTGAGGTCGAACGGCCCGGCCGCCCGGTTGCTCCGGTACACCATGTTGTCGTAGCTGTGTATGCCGGCACTGATGCCTAAGCCCTTCACGCTGTACGCGGCGTTGAACATCAACGCCTCACCGTACTTGTAGATGCCGTTGTTGCTGCTGTTGGGGTCGTTGATCTTGTATGCGTACTCGGCGTAGAGGTTCCACTTGGCCGAGATGTAGTTGAGCCGTGCCGCCCACGCGCCCACGTTCTCCGGAAGTTCCAGCAGGGGTCGCGGTCCTCCTGGTACTTGCTCACGAAGCTGCCGCCATGGATGATGTTGCGGCCTTTCACCGCCAGACTGTCGAAGAGTTCGTTCAAGGAGATCTCCAGATCCACCCCTGACGAGTCCCGGTCCTTTGGTGAAGCCGCCATCGAAGCCGAGCCGTTGCTCACCGATGAAGCCCTTCAGGTAAACCCCGTTCACGGGCTTGAATTTCACACGCACGCCGTCCATGGCATTGTCCACGCCGAGGTAACGTTCTTCATAGCTCCGGAACACCAGCCCGCTGAACTGTTCGAAGTAGTTGCCCAGTGATCTCCAGATCGTCCTGCGCGTAACGCGCATACCTGAAACCGATGCCGGAGCCATTGTAGGGTTCGCCGGCCGGGTAGCCCAGCAATGCCGGTGTATAGCTCTCGAAGCGAAGGCCCGCCTCGAACGCCCCTTTGGTCGCAATGAAATTGCCCCAAGCGTTCAAGCCGAAGTCCTCCGGTGGCGGAACAGCCCCGCTCTCCTCATCGGGGTTATACAACTGACCGTCGATGTTGAAGTTGCCGTGCATCGCGCGCCACCGTCTTGGCTGAAGCGCACACCACGAGCAGTGCGAAGGATGCACAGGCCGAAATGCGGAGAAGATGGGTCGTGACAGCGGACGTGCGATACGGGTAAGCCGGAAAGCCCCGCAATGTCGCACGGAGGTACCTTTACGCGGTGCAACCGAATAATGAGGATCCTCGGTATGCCGAGCTTACTTGGCCGTCAACGCCTTCAACTTGGCGTAGAGCTCGTTCTCGTCGCCCGGGTTGTAGACATTGTGTTGCCAAACGATCTTGCCCGAACCGTCGATCAGCACGGTGTGTGGGACGTTCTGCACGTTCATGGCGCGTTTCAGGTCACCGTTCGGATCCAAGTACTCCCCTGTAGTCCCGCTGCCCGTTCACGTAGGGCCTACCCGTGCCGGGCTCCGGCATCATCGTCAAATGCTCACAACTTCAGGCCGGTGGTCTTCTGCCACTGTCGTGTACACCCTCCGCAATGGCGTTCAGTTCACGTTTGCACGGCGCGCACCATGTTGCCCAGAAACTGATTTATCATTCAGTTTGCCCGCATTGCTGAAGGTCTTTGCATCCACTTTTTTGCCGTCGAGCCCGGTGACGGATGCACTGGGTATTTGGGCAAAGAGATGAAGTCGCTACAATGATGGCGAGCATGGAGAGGAAAGAGCGCATTGGTAGTTGGGTTACGAGTTGGTCGGATGTTGCAAGATGGGGGAACAAAAGAAGGCGTCGGCGGGCTATGGTGCAAACACTGGACCGCTGACCTCTTCTATCGAATCTACATCGCTATCAACGGTTCAGCGTCACCTTGCGGGTGGTGCTGTTGTCGCCAACGGTGATGTTGAAGCAGTAAAGCGCCATTGTTCATGCCGCTCATGTCGATGGTCTGCACGCCATTGCTGTTCATGGTGCGTGACATGATGCGCTCACCGAGCACATTGTACACGTCCACGTTCACCTTTGCTCTCCGCGGCATTGAACGCCAAGTCTACGTTGCCGTTGGTCGCTTAGGTAAGTCTTTACACCAACGGTGTTCGCTGCTTCCGAAACACCTACGGCGTCGTTCACCATGGTATTCGACGATCTGCAAACGAAGTCGGGCTACCATCACAACTTGATCGTTGAATTGTGCACACGGAAATAGGATTGAGTATTACCGGTCAGGCCATCCCCTGTGGTGGCATCAAACGCCTCCACTTTATAACATCCCATCTCGGTGAGCTCAACATCCAATGTGAACGCAGCGCTTGAGCCGGAGGTACCGGCCCGGCAACCGGCAAACCCCCGAATGCAATTGGTCGTATTCGCGTTCACTAAAGTATAGTTGCTGCCTTGGCCACAACAACACCGCTGGATCCAGCATATGCCATGCGAATTCGTTCGGGTATTGGTCTACTTACCCTCCACGGCAATTGCCCAGCCAACAGGTGCGGCGGTGGATCAATCCCCTATCCAGGATAATGTTGTCGCCCGCTTGAGCATCGGCCGTGGTGATGTTCAACAAGCTACAGCAGCAGTATCAGTCACCGCCACGTTCGAAAAGGGGTGATGTCGTCCGTGTCGTAGGTGGACAAGTTGTCAAACCAGTTTCATGTGCAGCTGGCGCGTGGTATTGCCCTGCTTCACAACGATGGTAGCGCTAGCGATCGCATTAGTGCCCATATTCATGATGGTCACCGGCATGTTCCAGTTTCCGCAAGCCGAAAGGCTTCCGTTGTAAGAGGCAAGAGCCAAGTTGGTGCTACAGTAACTGCTGTCATAGTCACCTGCGTTGGTAATTGCCCAATGAGCAGCGGTGCTCGATTCATTGCTTCCACGACCTTCCGGGCTTGGGCAGATGGTATGTATCGTGGAGATATCGAGGTCCACTTGAGACATGTTTAATTGTTCATGACATCAGGATAGCGGCTTCCACTGATCCAGTCACCTTGGGTTGCGCCAGTGTTGGCCTCGCAGGTTTGCTTCGCTGTCAGGTTGCCATCCCTTCGATGAAAAACACCATCACTTTATCAGCAGCAGTACTGGACCATATGTGGTATACAGGTCTTCCAGGAGCGCCCGTGTTGTGGTAGTTCCAGTAGGTCCGCACCAAGTGGCGCTCACGTCAACCACCACTGTGTAGCCT
>JADJCX010000006.1 GCA_016703005.1 Flavobacteriales bacterium | reverse complement strand
CGAAGAAGGTCTCTTCGTCCTCGTAGCCGTTGATGAGGTAGCTGATGCGGCCGCTGAGGGCCACGTCGCCGAGTTCCTTGTGTTGCAGCAGCGCCAGCGGGTGCGCGCAGATGTAGTTGTTGATGATGAACTCCTCGCGCGCAAGGCCCACACCGGCGTTCGGCAGGCTCGCGAACTTGAAGGCCATATCGGGCGAAGCTACGTTGAGCATGATGGGCGTACGCACTTTCGGGATGGCGCTCAAGAGCGTTTCCTCGGTGATGTACGGCACATGCCCGGCGTAGATCACACCGGTGTCGCCTTCGCAGCAGCTGATGGTGATCTCGTCGCCGTTCTCCACTTTCTCCGTGGCATCGCCACAACCCACGATGGCGGGTACGCCCATCTCACGCGCTACGATCGCCGCGTGACATGTCCTACCGCCTTTGTTGGTGACAATGGCCGCCGCCTTCTTCATGATCGGCTCCCAATCGGGATCGGTCATGTCGGTCACGAGCACATCACCCTTCTGGAAGTCCTTGCCATCGGCGCCGCCGCCGCGTCCATCCAGACTGTACATGATGCGCACCTTGCCGGTGCCCACACGCGCGCCGATCGCAATGCCCTTCGCGATGATCTTCTCATCGCCTTTGGGTTGCAGTTTGTAATCCACCACCTTGTCGGCATCACCACGACTGTGGATCGTCTCGGGCCGCGCTTGCAGGATGAAGAGCTGCTTGCTCAAGCCGTCCACCGCCCACTCTACATCCATTGGGCACCACGTTCCTTTCTTCTCGCTGTAGTACTTCTCGATGGCCACCACACTGCGGGCGAGTTCCAAAGCTTGCTCATCCGTGATGCAGAAGCGGTTACGCATTGGGCGTTCGACCGGCACGACGAGCACCGGCTCGCCGGGCTCCACACCGTAGATCATCTTGCGGTCCTTGTTGCCGAGCTTCTTCTCGATGATGCTGCTGAAGCCTTGGTTCAGCGTGGGTTTGTGCACCAGGAATTCATCGGGGCTCACACTGCCCTGCACCACCATTTCGCCCAGGCCGTAGCTGCCGTTGATCAGCACCACGTCCTTGAATCCGCTTTCGGTGTCGAGCGAGAAAGCCACACCGCTTGAAGCGAGATCGGAGCGCACCATCTTCTGCACACCCACACTGAGGCCGATGTTGAAGTGGTCGTAGCCGAGGTTGTGGCGGTACACGATGGCGCGATCGGTGAAGAGCGAGGCGAAACAGTTACGCACCGCGCTGATCAGGTCCTGATGCCCGCGAACGTTGAGGTAGGTCTCCTGTTGGCCTGCGAACGAAGCATCGGGCAGGTCTTCGGCGGTGGCGGATGAGCGCACGGCGACGTCCGTTGCATCCTGGCCGTATTGTTGGCTCATCTCGTCGTAGCGCGAGAGGATGCCCTTCCAGATATCCTCAGGGAACTTGCCGTTCTTGATCAGTGTGCGTACGGCAAGACCCGTGCGACGGATGCTCTCTACATCCTCGGGGTCCATCTTCTCCACCAGGTCCCGGATCTTCTGATCCAATACGTTGTGCGCAATAAAGGCCTCGTAGCTGGCCACGGTCACCACGAACCCACCGGGCACCTGCACCCCGAGCTTCCCCAAGTTCTGGATCATCTCGCCGAGACTGGCGTTCTTGCCCCCGACCGTGGGGATATCGCTCAGTTCAACTTCTTGAAGCCACTTCAGGTAAGGTGCTTTGCTCATGGTGCAATGGGTCAGGAATGGAAAGATGCGTTCAACGGCCGCAGAGTGCGAAGGTTAGCATCGGGCTCGATCGTGCAAGTGATGATCCTCGTATTTCTTGAACCAGTTCAATGCAAGCAGGTCGGTGCGCGCGGAACATTTGCGTCATCAAACCGGAACAACAATGAGCACAGCAAGCGCAACCGCCGCCAACACAGCTAGCAACACCATCACCAAATGGACCATCGATCCCGCGCACAGCGAGATCCAGTTCAAGGTGAAGCATTTGATGATCACCACCGTCACCGGCAGCTTCCAGAAGTTCGAAGCCGAGATCACCGCACCCGGCGATGACCTGAGCAAGGCTCGCGTCACCTTCAAAGCCGAAGCCGCAAGCGTTACCACCGGCAGCGAGCAGCGCGATGGTCACTTGAAGAGCGCCGACTTCTTCGATACGGCCAACCACCCGCACATCATCTTCACCAGCACCAAGGCCGAGGATGTGGACCACGATGGTAGTTGGACGCTTCACGGCGACCTGTCGATCAACGGTATCGTGAAGCCGGTGAAGCTGGATGTGGAGTTCGGCGGTGTGATGAAGGATCCCTGGGGCAATACGAAGGCGGGCATCACCATCAACGGTAAGATCGATCGCAAGCAATGGGGCCTCGTGTGGAACGCGGCACTGGAAGCGGGTGGCATGCTCGTGAGCGACGAAGTGCGCATTGCCTGCGAAGTGCAGTTGGTGCAGCAGGGCGCAGCGTAAGAACAGGGCACAGGGTAGGAGACCGGTCGCGGCATTGCTGCGAGGATCCGTTGAGTACCGGTATCGCGGCCAATGACAACGCGGATGCACCAGCATCCTTCCCGAACCCGGCCCACAACACAGTTGAACTGGGTGTGCCTGGACAAGTCGAGGTGATGGATGCGACCGGCCGCGCGGTGATCCTGACGACTGATGCGCGGGGCGTGCTGGAGATTGGCGCTCTCGCGCCCGGCGTGTGCACCTACCGGATGATTGTTTCGGGTGGTGTTGGGCGCTTCGTGGTGGGGCGGTAGGGTGGCGGGCAGGCCACCATTGGGCTATGTTTGAGCGAGGCGTAACTCAACTATGGGGCATTCAAGGGGCCACAGGCCCACGACCGATGGACACTCGGCGAAGCCGAGCGTCGGCCTCGTGCGAGCACGCGAGTGGGTGCAGGGGGATCTGCAATGCGTTAGTAAGGCTCTTGTCATCGTTGTGCTTTTGCTTCTTCAAGGGGCCTCAGCTTCCGCACAACCCGGTGTGTGGACATGGATGCGAGGTACATATGGGGTTTGTGACCCCACACCGAACGAGCCTCCGTGCGGATATGCCTTTGCTCATTGGGCGGACACCGCGGGGCAGTTTTGGGTCAATGTCAGCGATGGGTTGTGGAAATACAATGTGCAGGCGAACACATGGAGCCATGTGCATCCCTCAGGTATCATGAGCAACATTCAAGCACCGCTTGGTGTCTATGACAGCCTGAATACCCCCGGATATGTTCTGAATGGCGCGTACACATGGACCACTTCTGACGATGTTCTTTGGCTGTATGGCGGGATAGGTGGGTGCACATTGTTTTGGAAGTACAGCATTGCGCTTGATCAATGGGCGTGGATGGGTACGTATACTTTACCCAACTACGGCATCAGGGGGTTCCGGATAGCACGACAGCCCAGGATGTATGGGGAGAGTCGAATGCAGCCTGGGTAGATGATGCCGTGATCTCTGGATGTTCGGCAGTGGCGACCCGGGGAATAGCATGTGGAAGTACGAGATGGCCTCAGGATGGTGGACATGGATGAGCGGTTCGAACAACTTCGATGCGGAGGGGCTACGGAATGATCGGGGTTCCGTCGATCAATGACTATCCATCCTCCCGCTGGACGAATTTCTACTGGAAAGATGATAGTGGTGATTTCTGGGTTGGCTTAGGGTTCAATGGCGGTTACATCGCAACAGACATCTGGAGATTCGACCCCGTGACCCTTGAGTGGACGTGGATGTCAGGCTCCCCGAATGCCGCATCGTGCACGCCGAGCGGCGTAGCCTGTGATACGACGCAAGCCAACCATCCCGGTGGCCGATTTGAGAACAGAACCATGTGGCGGATCTCCGATAAGCTGATCATAACCTACGCTGGTAAGACTTGTACCGGCTATTACAATGATCTATGGGCCTACTTACCCCTGCAGAGTATTTGGGTTAAGCTGGATGACTATCCCATTTCGGGTCACTATGGAACACTCGGAGTACCGAGTTCTCTTGACTATCCGAGGTATCGGATCGGGGCCGCTGGCTTCAAGGACAGGAGCAATAACCTATGGGTGTACAGCGGTTGGACGTTCGGTTCGATGGGGAATGACCTCTGGAGATATGAACTTGATTGGCATTGCATACCGTACTCCGCATCAGGATCAACGATGAGTTTGCTGAGCCGGTGGTCAGCCTCTATCCCAATCCTGTTTTTTCGAGCGCAACATTGGAATTGGACGGGAATTATTCCGCTGCTGTGTTGAGGATCTTCAACGCGATCGGGGAACAAGTCTGGTGGCAGCCCATTTCGGCACGGTCAACGACAATAAGTCTTGAAGAGCTTCAAGCCGGGATCTATTTCTACCACTTGACCAGCCGTGCCCGGATCTTGGCGAGCGGAAAGTTGGTGCGAGAGTGATGGCACTCGCAGTACTCGCTTGATCTGGCCCTCTCGGTTCGTCGCTGACTATCGCTCCGCCTGCGTGGCGCGTTTGTTCCTCGCGGCCATTTCAACCACAGTGGCAATGCGCTTCTTGCGTGTGTTCTCGGTCTTCGCGCCGGTGACCCAGAACAGGATGATCTTCTTGCTGCTGGGAGGGAAGGCATCAAAGTGCTTCTGCGCGGTCTTGTTCTTCGCCAAGGCCTTCCGCAGGTCATCCGGCACCTGCAAGGCTTCCACCGCATCCAGCGCGGTCCACGATCCGTTGGCTTTGGCCAGTTCGATCTTCGCAAGCCCCGGCGCAGCCATTTGCTTTCGTGCGATGAGCCGCTCCACGCGCTCCTTGTTCACCTTGCTCCATACGCTCTTGGGTTTGCGCGGGCACAGGTGCAGCATGCTGCGTTCGGCGTCCAGCGGCCGTGCGGTGCTGTCGATCCATCCGTAGCATAGCGCTTCCTCCACGATGGCCGGGTAGCCCAGGTATTTGTCGGCGACGTGCTTCTTGTGGTAGACCAACCAGATGCCGGTCTCGCGCTTGTGGTGCTTGCGCAACCACGCGCGCCACTCCGCGCGGCTGTGCACCTGCACCTGTTCGAGCAGATCGAGCTTCGTCGCCATCGTGCCTTACATCCCCGGTATGGCGATGAGCTCGTAGCCATCGAGGCTGAACACATCCGCATCCACACCACCGGGCAACAGATCCTTGATGTAGCACACGATCCTGTCCTTTCCGCCAGCGGGCACCCACTCGAATTCCAGCGCGAAGCCCGGCACGGCGCTCATCTGTTTGTTCAAGGTGGGGTCGGCGCTGCGCACATGTTTGGCCATATCGGCGTATGGGCCTTTCAGGTCCAGCGCCACCCAACCCGTCCAGATACCATCGGTGCCTCTGCCGATCACCTTGGTGCACACATGTCCGTCAATGGTCTTCTTCTCCTTGGTAACAGTGAAGGCCATGTCGCTCTTGGCGGGCGGCTTTTGTTGTAGGGTATCGGTGATCACCATCTTTTTCTTCTTGCTCTTCATGGCCATGCGTTTGCCCTCGGCATCGGTCATCAGCATGTATTGCCATTTGCCCTTGAGGTCGGTCAACATCTTCACCTCGCGGCCCGCCATGCCGGGCATGCCCGTTTGCACCATGGTCATGTCCGCACTGCTCCAATAGCGGAGGTTCATGGGGCTTTCCTTCTTCTCCGCAATACTGTCGAACAAGTGCATCTCCATGCGGAAGGCACCGGTGAAGGTGTTCGGTACGAAGGGGTCGGTATCGTCCACCATGCGCATGCCCATGCCTTGCTGCTGCATGATGGCGTTGATGTCGAACTGCGCGGAGGCAGGTGCCACCAGCGCGACGGCGAGCAATGTTGTGATCGAGGGTCGTGTCATGATGTGGAGTGATGGCCCGAAAGTAGAGCGGGTGCATGTTGTGCAAGTCGCGCAAGAGACTATCGTGCCGAACTGCCGTTCACTCCGCCCTGTAATGCAGCTTCACCTCGGCGTTCATCTCATCGAGGAGTTTCAGCACCAGCCGCGTGCTGTCCAATACCTCGATACCGAAGCGCTGGGGTGCGGCCGTGCCATCGTCCACGAGTTGCAGTTCCGTGGCGCCCTCCTGCTTCCATTGTCCGGTCATAGAGTTGCCCGAGCCGCTCATGGTGAAGGCGCCGCCCGGCTCCAGCTTCAGTTCCACACGGCGCGATGCATCGAAGTTCGGATCGGCATTGCCGTTGAACGTGATGCCCGTGGCCACCCAGGTGCGGGCGAGCGAGGCAGCTGGTGCAACCGGTTCAGCAGGGCTATTGGCCGGTGACGGTGCTTGTGGTTCCGTTGCACTGTCTGCCTGCGGAGCAGTATTGCACGCAGCGACCATCGCGGAAAGGAGGATCAGTGCAAAACGTTCCATGCCGGTTCAGATCACCCCATCCTTGATCACCAACCTCCGGTCAGCCATCTCCGCCAGTTCCTCGTTGTGCGTAACGATCACAAACGTCTGTCCGAACTCGGCGCGCAGGTCGAAGAACAGCTGATGGAGCTCTTTGGCATTGGCCGAGTCCAGATTGCCCGCTCGGCTCATCGGCCAACACCACGCTGGGGTTGTTGAAGAGGGCACGCGCCACGGCGACCCGCTGTTGCTCGCCACCGCTCAATTCGTTCGGCTTGTGCTCCTTGCGCGCGATCACGTTCAGTCGTGTGAGGAGTTCCTCGGCGCGCGGGGCGCAATCGCTTTTGCTTTTGCCGGCGATCAAGCCGGGCATCATCACGTTCTCCAACGCGGTGAACTCCGGCAGCAGGTGATGGAACTGGAAGACGAAGCCGATGTGTTTGTTGCGGAAAGCGCTCAACGCGTTGGTGCTGAGCTTGCCCACTTCGATCCCGTTGATCACCAGCGCGCCACTATCTGACTTGTCCAGGGTGCCGATGATCTGGAGCAAGGTGCTTTTGCCCGCGCCGCTGGCACCGACAATGCTCACCACCTCGCCCTTGGCCACGTGCAGGTCAACACCCTTGAGCACTTCGAGGTCGCCGTATTTCTTGCGGATGGCGGTGGCGGATATCATGCTGTGCAAAGAAGGTAAAACGCATTGAGCGGAGGGTGTGCGCCCAGCACCTTACTTCGCCGACCGAAATCAGCTACCGATGAACCTCCACGAGTACCAAGGCAAGAGCATCCTCCAGAAATACGGCGTCACCACACAACGGGGCATCGTGGCCTACAACGCCGATGAGGCCGTGGATGCGGCCAAGCGCCTGAGCCAGGAGACCGGCACCAAATGGTGGGTGGTGAAGGCGCAGATCCACGCTGGTGGCCGTGGCAAGGGCGGTGGGGTGAAGCTGGCGAAGAACATCGATGAAGTGCGAGAAAAGAGCGAGGCCATCATCGGCATGATGCTGAAGAGCCCGCAGACGCCGCCACAAGGCAAGAAGGTGCACAAGGTGCTGATCGCCGAGGACGTGTATTACCCCGGCCCCAGCGAGACCAAGGAGTACTACATGAGCGTGCTACTGGACCGCGCCACCTCGCGCAACGTCATCGTTTACAGCACCGAGGGCGGAATGGACATCGAGGAAGTCGCCGAACACCATCCTGATAAGATCCAGAAGGAATACGTTGACCCACGCGTTGGGCTGCGTCCGTTCCAGTGCAACAAGATCGCGACTGCGTTGGGCGTTACCGGTGCTGCCAAGAAGAGCATGGTGAAGTTCGTGGCCGATCTCTACCGCGCTTACGAAGGCTGCGATGCCGCTATGTTCGAGATCAACCCTGTGCTGAAGACCAGCGACGACAAAGTGATCGCAGTGGATGCCAAGGTGCGCTTGGATGGCAACGCGCTCTACCGCCACCCGGACTACGCCGAGATGCGCGACAAGACCGAAGAGGATCCCATTGAAGTGGAGGCTGGTGAAGCAGGGCCTCAACTATGTGAAGCTCGACGGCAACGTCGGCTGCATGGTGAACGGTGCGGGCCTCGCGATGGCGACGATGGACATCATCCAGCTCAGCGGTGGACAGCCAGCGAACTTCCTGGACGTTGGCGGCACGGCCGATGCGGCCCGTGTGGAGAAGGGCTTCCGCATCATCCTGAAGGACCCCAGCGTGAAGGCGATCCTGGTGAACATCTTCGGCGGCATCGTGCGTTGCGACCGCGTGGCGCAAGGCGTTGTGGATGCCTACAAGAACATCGGCGACATCAAGGTGCCCATCATCGTGCGCTTGCAAGGCACCAACGCCGTGGAGGCAAAAGAGCTGATCGACAAGAGCGGCTTGAAGGTGCTGAGCGCGGTTGCGCTACAGGAAGCTGCGGATAGGGTGAAGGAGGTGCTGAAGTGATCCGCAGCCTACAGCCTGCCTAGAGTCCTCGTGCCATGGCCGAAGCCATGCAAACCATCAGGATCAGCAATGGTAGCTCGGCTAGCGTTAGGCGAGTAAGCAGCTTGGTCTTGCCTAGGTCAATGAGGCCACCCTTCTTCAACGCCTTGCGCCAGCGGATCAGCATCACCATGGGGTAGATCTCCAGCAGGAACACCATCACGAAGAGCCCCATCTTCCCGATGAACCAGTGGTTCTCCAAGTAGAAGGCCGTGCCCTTTTCCAAGCCCGCGAATGCGCGCGAAAGTCCCGTGACCAGCCAGATGATCACCGCCACGCCGTACCAGTTGTCCGCGAGGAAGACCGCCTTCAGGTCGGCCGTGGCCTTCACATTGCGCAACGCACGCCAACGTGCATACACGGCCGCAATGCCGATGGCCAATGCAAGCAGGTGCAACACGGCGAAGAGGTAACGGATGGTCATTGTGTCGTATGGCTTTTAGGTCGGTCTTTATTCGATCGGGAGCGGACGGGGTAGGGGTGCGGTGGAGATCTCCATTCCGAGCCGCTGGATCATCTCATCCAATTTCTGCGGCTTCTTCGCCATCACCATCAGCCGGTCGTTGGCCTCGATCTCCGTTGCGCCATCCGGTGAAATGAATTGGCCGTTGCGTTCCACGAGTATGATCTGCGCGTCCTTCGGGAAGTGCAGATCCACGATCAATTGATCCACAGCAAAACTGGTGGGTGGCACGGTGAGACTCACGAGCGTGCCGGTCAATTGTTTGTTCAACTCAACGTCCAATGCGCTCTCCTGGCGGAAGCCCTCGGGTCGTTCCACACGCAGCAGGCGTGCAGCCAGCGGCAGTGTTGAGCCTTGCAGCAACACCGAAGTGAGCACGGCGAAGAACACCACATTGAAGATGAACTGCGCATTCTCCAGTCCGGCAATCAACGGATAGGTGGCGAACACGATGGGCACCGCCCCGCGCAGTCCCACCCACGAGAGGAAGGCTTTTTGACGCCATGTTGCACTGCGGAACGGTGCGAGGCTCACGAACACGGCGACAGGTCGAGCCACCACGATCAGCACCACACTGATCGACAAGCCGGTACCCATGACCGGTATCACTTGACTGGGGAAGACCAACAAGCCGAGCGTCAGGAACATGATGATCTGCACGAGCCACGCTTGGCCGTCATAGAACCGGATCAAGCTCTTTTTGTGGATGAAATCAGAGTTACCGAGGATCACGCCGGCCAAGTACACCGCTAGGAAACCGTTGCCGCCGATGAGATCCGTCGCGGCGAACGTGAACATCATGAGGGCCAACAAGAGCACCGGATAGAGGCCATCGAACTGCAACTTGATGCGGTTCAAGGTGAAGGTCATCAACCGGCCCATACCCCAACCGGCCAGCGCACCAATGGACATCTGGATGAAGAAGCTCGGTATCAGCGACCACAGCGAGGCGTGCTCCCCGTTGATGATGCCGATGATGCCGACGGTAAGGAAGAATGCCATGGGGTCGTTACTGCCGCTTTCGAGTTCCAGCAATGGACGCAGGTTGGCCTTCAACCGCAGGTTGCGCGAGCGCAGGATCGTAAAGACCGCTGCCGCATCTGTGGAGGAGACGATCGCACCCAAGAGCAAGCCCTCGATCAGCGTAAGCTCCGTGAAGAGCGGTACCGCGAAGCCGACGATCAGTGCCGTGACCAGCACACCCACCGTGGCGAGGGCAAGCCCCTTTCCCAACACCGGTTGCACGCTCTCGCGCTTCGTGTCCAGACCACCGGAAAAGAGGATGAAGACCAACGCGATGATGCCCATGGTCTGCGCGAACTCCGCATTGTCGAAGTAGATGAAGCCCAGCCCGTCGCTTCCGGCGATCATGCCAACCGCGATGAAGAGGATGAGCGTGGGTACACCCAGCCGCCCGCTGGTCTTGCTGGCAATGATGCTTGCGAACAGTAGAAGCGCACCGATCAACAACAAGTGCTCTGCGTGCATCTCCATGGTGGACAAGATACCGCCGTGGCCGCAGCATAGTTTCGGCGCGCATATGGATCTATTACTTCTTCACGGGGCGCTTGGCAGCAAGCGCCAGATGGTGCCACTGCAACAGCGCGTTGGCGGTGCGGTCATGGACTTCACCGGACATGGCGAGCGGCAGATCCCTGCTACAGGGTTGACGTTCACTCAATTCGTTGAGGATATCGATCGTGCCTATGCGGCGAACAGGTTCACGAAGGCGCACCTCTTCGGCTACAGCATGGGCGGTTACGCGGCGTTGCTGTATGCAGCGCAATTCCCGGTGCGCGTGTTTAGCGTTACAACGCTGGGCACTAAGCTCGTTTGGACGGAAGAAGGTTTGCAGAAGGAATTGCGGATGTTGGACCCGGAGAAGATGCAAACCAAGGTGCCTGCGTTCGCCAAGGCGCTCGCTGATATGCATGGCGTTGATCGCTGGTCGGCATTGGTAGTCGGCCATCGCGGAAAGCATGAGCGAACTGGCGGCTGCGCCGTTGCTCACGCCGCAAGTATGCGCACGCATTGAATGCCAAGTGCTGCTGTGTGTGGGCGAAGAGGATACGACAGCACTGCCGCACGATACGCGGATCTTCGCTAGCGGTCTCCCACGCGCCAGTGTGCACGTGCTGCGCGGAACACGCCATCCATTCGAGTCGGTGGACCTGAATGCCATCGAGAAGGTCCTAGCGGGTTTCTGGGGGCCGGCGCGCTGAGGTGTGTAGGAAGGCTTTCAGGTTTTCCGTTCATTCTCCGCATTTTCACCCCGTGAGCAAGAACAAGATCAAGAAGATCCTCGTCGCCAATCGCGGCGAGATCGCGCTGCGCGTGATGCGCTCAGCCCGGGAGATGGGCATCAGCACGGTGGCCGTGTATTCCGAAGCCGATCGCAACGCCCCCTTCGTGCGTTTCGCGGATGAAGCAGTTTGTATTGGTCCGCCGCCCAGCAAGGAGAGCTATCTGGTGATCGAGAAGCTGGTGAAGGTCTGCAAGGATCTGAAGGTGGACGCCGTGCATCCGGGCTATGGCTTCCTCAGCGAGAACGGCGACTTCTGCAAGGCGTTGGAAAATGCGGGCGTCATCTTCATCGGTCCCACCCCGAAGGCCATGCACGTGATGGGCGACAAACTGGCCGCTAAGGAAGCGGTGAAGAACCACGGCGTTCCATTAGTGCCGGGTACTGAAGGAGCAGTGAGCGGTTTGGAGGAAGCGATGAAAGTGGCAAAGACCATCACGTTCCCCATTCTCATCAAAGCCGCTGCGGGTGGTGGTGGTAAGGGCATGCGCATCGTTGAGCAGGAGGGCGAGTTGAAGGAAGGGCTGGAGCGCGCCATCAGCGAAGCACAGAACGCGTTCGGCGATGGCAGCGTGTTCATCGAGAAGTACGTGACCGGGCCTCGGCACATCGAAGTGCAGATCATGGCCGATCAGCATGGCAATACGTTGTACCTCTTCGAGCGCGAATGCAGTGTTCAGCGCCGTCACCAGAAGGTGGTGGAAGAGGCACCGAGCGCGGTGCTGACACCGGAACTGCGCAAGCGCATGGGAGAGGCGGCTGTGGCTGTGGCGAAAAGCGTGGACTACACTGGCGCAGGCACCGTTGAGTTTCTCTTGGACGAGAAGCTGAACTTCTACTTCATGGAGATGAATACGCGTCTGCAAGTGGAGCATCCTGTTACGGAGATGATCACCGGGCTCGATCTGGTGAAGCTCCAGATCCGCGTTGCGGAAGGGGAGAAGCTGCCCATGAAGCAGGAGGACCTGAAGATCAATGGCCACGCGATCGAAGTCCGCGTTTATGCCGAAGACCCGGCGAACAATTTCCTGCCCGATATCGGTGCGCTCACCACGTACCGTCCGCCCCAGGGCCCCGGTGTAAGGGTGGACGACGGCTTCGAAGAGGGAATGACCATCCCTATCCACTACGACCCGATGATCGCCAAACTGATCACACACGGTGCCACGCGCGAAGAGGCGATCAACCGGATGGAACGCGCCATCGATGATTATGCGATCGCGGGTGTGGAGACCACCTTGCCGTTCTGCCGCTTCACGATGGGGCACAAGGCGTTCCGCAGCGGGAAGTACGACACACACTTCGTTCGGGACCATTTTACGCCAGAGGTTCTGCTGGGCACTGAGCCGTTAGAGCTGAGCGCTTCAGCGCTCGTCGCAGCGCAGATCTTCCGGGAGGGTGAAAGCCGGCCGCCGAGCCGGACTTCCACAAGCGCATTGCCGAGCGCGTGGAAATTGAACCGCCGCTGAGCCGTTGCAGGAACGAAACGCACTGGAGTTGCGTTGTAGCTTGCATCGGTCAGAGGAGCAGATGAATTCTAGCAGGACGTTCCATTGGGTGGTTGCCATGTGCATGGCCTCCTTTGGCATTGCCCAAACCCCGGTGGAAGGCATCGAGCAGCGGTTTCAGATAGAAGGGCAGGACACCGTTCTCTCCGGCAAGTTGCCCACGGCTTTCGTCACTGGGAAATGGAACCCTAAGTCGAAGCGCGAGCAGCAGAAGTACGATCGCCTTACACGGAATGTCGTGAAGGTGTACCCCTACGCCAAGATCAGTGCTGGGCTGTTGCGGGAGTACGCCCATGAAGTGTCCGCGATCGAGAAGGAAACGGATCAGGACCTGTACTACAAACTCGCCGAGGCCGAGTTGCGTGCCGAATTCGAGGAGGAGGTGAAACACCTCACCGTGAGCCAGGGAAAGCTGCTCATCAAACTCATCGACCGGGAGACCGGAGCGACGGGCTACGAGATCATCAAGAAATTGCGCGGCTCCTTCCAAGCAGCCGTTTGGCAAAGCCTCGCCCGTCTCTTCGGGAGCAACTTGAAGGAAGAGTACGATTCAGCGGGTACCGATGTACAAATAGAGGTGATCGTTGAACGCATTGAAGCGGGGCGGCTAACCGTTGCCGAACGCAAGCCGCGTACGGCCAAGGCCACGGCGAAGTTGGAGAAGCGCAAGGCCCGGTTGTACAAGAAGTACGGGTTGCAGTTGCCGGTGGCGAGCGCCCAGCCGTGAGGCGTGATGCGTTAGAGTTGTTTCACCATCACGTGATCGTCCATCACGTAACCCTGTCCGATATCGATCACTTCATCGCGCAGGATCCTGAAGCCCATGTATGTGTAGAACGCAACGGCCTCATTGCGCTTATTCACGTTCAGTTCCACTGACGTATCGCCACGATTCGAGGCTTCCGTGAGCACGTGCTCGAGCAACAGCTTGCCCGCGCCGGTGCCTTGAGCCTCCGGCAGCACGTACAGTTTGTTCAGGTGCGTGGTCGCGGTCCCGCGATGGTGCGGGGTAAAACCGGCGAAGCCCAGTGCAGTGCCACGATCAATGAACAGCACGAATTGCTGCCCCTTTTTTGTCATCACATCTTCAAGGACAATCTCGCTGTACAATAACTCCAGCATGTAGGCCAATTGCTCTGCACCCAGGATCTTCGGGAAGTAGGCCGCCGGCCAAGTTTCATGCGCGATAGCCCGAATGGTCGGGATATCAGCCAGCGTGGCTATCCGAATGGGCATGCGCGTTCTGTCAGCGGAAAGATGGTGCTACCACCAGATCCTTGCTACCGGCGGTGTAGCTGTAGAATCCCTCACCGCTCTTCATCCCCAGTTTGCCAGCTGTTACCATTTGAACGAGCAATGGACATGGGGCATACTTGGGGTTACCGAATCCTTCTTGAAGTACCCGAAGGATGGCCAAACATGTATCCAATCCGATGAAGTCAGCGAGTTGCAGAGGGCCCATCGGGTGGGCCATGCCCAGTTTCATCACGGTATCGATCTCGGCCACGCCGCCAACGCCTTGGAAAAGCGTTTCAATGGCCTCGTTGATCATGGGCATCAGGATGCGGTTGCTCACGAAGCCCGCGTAATCGTTCACTTCAACCGGCGCCTTGCCAATGGCAGTGCTCAGGTCCATCACGGTTTTGGTAACGGCGTCGCTCGTGTTGTAACCGCGGATCACCTCCACCAACTTCATCACGGGGACCGGGTTCATGAAGTGCATGCCGATCACCTGCGCGGGTCGCTGTGTGGCTGCGGCGATCCGCGTGATGCTGATGCTGCTGGTATTGCTACCGAGGATGCAACCGGCCGGGGCATGCGCATCCAGTTCTTTGAAGATGCGCAGCTTCAGGTCCACATTCTCCGTGGCGGCCTCCACCACTAGTTCGGCGCTCTTTACGCCGTCGGCCATGGTGCTCGTAGCAATGATGTTCTGCAGTGTTGTGGCTTTCTGCTCGGCCGTTAGCGAGCCCTTGGTCACTTGTCGGTCCAGATTCTTCCCGATCGTGGCGAGCGCTTTTTCCAGATTCGTGGGACTGAGGTCGACGAGCGTTACCCTATGGCCCGCTTGTGCGAAGACGTGAGCGATGCCGTTGCCCATCTGGCCGGCACCGATAATGGAAATGTTCATGCTGCGATGGAAGGTGCGGCAATGTATGGGGTGCGGGTGCACCCCGTCTACTTACCGTCGCCCTTGAGAATGATGAGCACCGTATAGGCCATGATCTTCAGGTCGACGGCCAAGCTCATGTTCTCGATGTACAGGATGTCATACTTGAGCCGCCGGACCATTTGATCGACGTTCTCGGCATACCCGAATTTGACCTGGCCCCAACTGGTGATACCGGGCCGCACTTTGTGCAAGTGGCGGTAATGGGGGCGCTTTGTGTGATCTCGTCAATGAAGTGTTGCCGCTCTGGCCGTGGTCCCACCAAACTCATATCACCTTTGATCACGTTCCAGAACTGCGGAAGTTCGTCCAAGCGCGTGCGGCGCAGGAACCGTCCGAACGGCAGGATGCGTGGATCATTGGCACTGCTCAGCTGCGGCCCATTGGGTTCCGCCTTGTGCATCATGCTACGGAACTTGATGATGCGGAACGGCTTTCCGAACCGGCCGATGCGTTCCTGCGTGAAGAAAACGGGACCGGGTGAAGACAGCTTCACGATCACACCGATGATGGCCATGGGTAACAGCAACAAGAGAAGTGCGATCGCGCTCAACAGTACATCCACCACGCGCTTCAAGCTGAACTGCCATGCCGGCATGATCTGCGGGTTCACTTCGATCAGTGGTGTCCCGAAGATGCTCGTCATCTTCACGCTACCACTTAGGATGTCATACATGTCGGGGATGATCTTCGTGCGCACACCGGTTCCTTCCACCTCGTTGAGGATGCGGCTGATGTGCTCGTGTTCGCCGCTTTCGACCGCGATGATCACTTCCTCCACCTCGTGCTGAGGGATGAGTTGTGCCAGTTCGTGGATCTTTCCCAACCGGGCCAACCCTACGGAGGTAAGCTGTTGGTCGCTTCCGTTCACTTGGGCAAAGCCGATAAAGCGGTTGCCCGGGCTCTTGGGCATGGACTCGATCTCGCTATAGATGGCCAGCGCCCGTTCGTTACCACCGACGAGTATGGTGTTGAACCCGTACCGTCGATCATGAACACGTGCAACGGTTCGGCTGGTGAGCCAGAACCGCAACATGAACGTGATGCCGAAATGTAGGAGGAAGAGGGCTAAGAAGGACCTGAAGTAGTCCACCACTTGATCGTCCAGGAGCAGCGTGAAGAAGATGACCGAGACACCGATGATGGAGATGAGCATCGTTTGTCCAAGTTCTTTGGTCCTGAACCGGCGATAGATATCGGTATAGCCACCAATAAGGGTGTACAATCCGAACCAGAACAGCGGGATGAGGATGAGCCCCTTGAAGTAGTTGCCGTCGAAGGTCAGGGGTATATCGTACTGGAATTTCGCCGGTTCGAGTTCAAGCTTCCGGTAGATCCAGAAGAGGGTCCACGCCGTTGCCGCGCCCAGCAAGTCCGCCATGATGTAGCGCAGCACTTGGGCGCGCTTGTTCATACGGTGTGCGCCCGCTCCGGCGTAAACATGGCTCATGGGCGAACCAGTTTTACGTTATCGATCCAGAACCGGGCATTCGTATCACCAGCACCGAGCAGCGCCGCGATATAGAACTTCCTGTTCGCTGTAATCGGGTTGTTGGTGAAAGGAGTAAGGTCGATGTGGATCTTTTTCCACGGCATGCCCCCATCACTGCGGACGGTCGGGGCGATGTATACATAAGGCTCGTCCACGGTGAGGCCGCCAACCGTGTAGATCATACCCACCAGCATCCGGTGGTCCGAGCGGTAGTTGAGTTCCAGCCACGTATTGCCCGAACCATCAAGATCAGCGGACTCGTACACGACGCCCTTCATACGAGGGTGGTCTTCATCCAGGAAGAAGGCCGCTGCGCTTCCCTCCGGGCATTACATCGTCAGGGTGGCTCGCAGCGTCCCAATGGATCATGTCCGTGTCGCTCTCAACATCGAACGTGAAGGGGATCTCTATATCCGTGAAGTCGGCGATCCAGAAGGACAGATCAGGATAGTACTCGAACGTAGGCTGAACGGAAGTCCGCTGACCAGGAACCAAGTTGATCGTGGATGACCACGTGTCATAGAAAGGATACTGCACAAGATCGGCGCTGCTCCCGTTGCGCTCAACCCCGGCGATCAATTTCAGTTGAACATTTCCGGCGGCAAGCACCGGTATCTCCGATCCCGCTTCCCAAACACCCAGCAATTGGTCCTGTGCGTAGGCCCATGCATGTGGAATGTTGCTGCTGCTGCTGCCCTCACCCGGGTCAGGTTGCACCGTGAAAGTCGAGAGATCGACATATCCGGGGACCTTGTCGCCCTCCTTGCAGGCGGGCACGCACAAAAGCAGCATTGAACCGAAGAGTACCGGTCGGACCATCGTTGTACGTGCGTGAACGAAGGCGAAAGGCCTTTTAGTATGTGCCTTCATACAAGGGTCCTTGTCTTCATTGCACCAAGCACCCGGTGGGCCAGTTCGAGTGCGCGATACCCATCCAATAGCGTTACCTCGCTCGCTCGGTTCCCACGAACGGCTTCCACAAAAGCACTCAGTTCGTCACGTATGGCGTTGGAGGCCGCGATAACCGGGCGTTCGAACCCGATCTCGCGCAACCCTCGCTCGCCGAGGTCGATCGTCATGGCAAAGGGGTCGGCTTTCGCCCACAACCGACTTCATTTTCACCAATTCAGCCGATTTGGCCAACATATCAACGGCGATGTAGGCATCGCGCTGGAAGAAGCGGCTCTTTCGCATCTTCTTCAAACTGATCCTGCTGGCAGTGAGGTTTGCCACGCAGCCGTTCTCGAATTCGATGCGCGCATTGCAGATATCGGGTGAGTCGCTCAGAACTGCCACGCCGCTTGCGCTCACATCAACGACAGCACTGTGGACAACGTTCAAGACGATGTCCAGATCATGGATCATCAAGTCAAGTACTACGGGGACGTCGGTGCCGCGAGGTTGGAATTCAGCTAAGCGATGCGACTCAATGAACATCGGGTCGCTGATCCACGGTCTGGCGTGTATGAAAGCCGGGTTGAACCGCTCCACATGGCCAACTTGGGTCACAACCCCCACCTTATCGGCCAACTCCATCAATTCAACCGCTTCGACCAACGTGTGGGTGATCGGCTTCTCAATGAACACATGCTTTCCAGCGGATATGGCTTCTGCAGCGCATTGGTAATGACTGATCGTGGGGGTAACCACATCCATGGCGTCGCAACCCGACAACAGCGATAGGTGATCCGGGAAAACGGGCACATTGAACTCACGTCCAACGGCGTCCCGCTTTTCCGGATGTGGGTCGAATACACCGACCACTTCAGCACCGGGCACCTCTTTCCACTGTTGCACATGGATACGTCCAAGGTGACCTGCACCCAGAACGCCGACGCGCAACCGATCGCCCATGATAGTAGGAGGGGGTGTTGAAAAAGGGTTGCGAAAGTAACCGGAACGATCCGCGCTCACCTTACACCGGATGGGGCAATTTTGGCGACCATGGTCGGCGATACATACAAATACAAGGGTCTGCGAAGGCAACTCGTTTCCAGCCTTGAAGGCAAGGGCATAGTCGACCAACGGGTATTGGCCGCCATCGGTAGTATCCCGCGCCATGCCTTTTTCGACGACTCAGCATTCGAAAGGTTTGCATATGAGGATAAGCCGTTCCCTATTGGAAGTGGGCAGACGATCTCACAACCTTATACGGTAGCATTCCAGACACAATTGCTGGGTGTTTCGCCCGGAATGAACGTGCTTGAGATCGGTACCGGTAGTGGCTACCAGACCGCAGTGCTTTGCACTTTGGGTGCAAAGGTCCATTCGGTCGAACGCCATAAGCCACTGCACTTGGCCACCCGGTTGAGGCTGGACCGAATGCGGTACAGGGCATTGCTCGTATACGGTGATGGGTTCAAAGGCCTTGCCCAGTTCGCACCCTTTGACAGGGTCTTGGTCACATGTGGCGCACCTGACGTGCCTAGAGCACTGTTGGATCAACTGAAGCCGCAGGGACGGATGGTGATCCCGGTAGGCGTCGGGGATGATCAGCGCATGTTGCTTATTCGGCCGGATGGGAAGGGTGCGCATTCCGTGGAGGATCACGGGTTGTTCCGCTTTGTGCCGATGCTCGAGAACAGGGTCCCTTGAGAAACGATGCATGGATCGGGTGAATCCTATATTCGCCCCGGTTTTTCGGACAAGGAGTTCTTTGGGACGACGAATGGAGCATGAAGGATCGCATTTCACGATCTACCTGTTGATAACCGAAGCTTTCGTGTATAAGTTTGCCGCCGCTGAAATCTACTTTTGGTCGGAATATCACAAACCAAGAATTAAGTCACAACACGTCAAACCAAAACGTTCAACATGAGAAAGACTGTACTGTTCACCGCAGCACTCCTTAGCTCTGCTGCTATCGCCCAAACCGGCGAGATCACTTCCGCTAAGGGTGAGAATTGGCTGTCCCAAGACGGCGATTGGGGCCTCACATTCGATGCTAATCCACTGCTCAATTACGGTGGAAACTTGTTCAACGGCACCGCCGGTAACAACATTGGAGGTGGCCTGACGTGGGCGAACCCATGGTTCGCGATCCAAGGCAAGAAGCTGACGGCTGCCAACAAGGCGCTGCGCGCTAAGGTGCGTATCGGCTTCGGCAACCAGAAAGACACCGATCTGGTTCCTAGCACTGACCCGAACGCAGCGGCCGGTACGCTCGTTGATGACGTGACGAAGAACAGCCAGTTCAACTTGGTGTTGGGCGTTGGTATGGAAAATCGTGTCGGCAGCACCCGCGTTGTGGGTGTTTATGGTGCTGAGGCCTACTTGGCTTTCGGTAGCAGCAACACGAAGTATGAGTACGGCAACGCCGCAAGCGCTGACAACCCGGTTTCGGGTCGCGTTACGGAGTCGAAAGGTGGTAGCACCTTCGGTTTCGGTGTAGGCGCTTTCGTAGGCGTTGAGTGGTTCTGTGCTCCGAAAGTGAGCTTGAGCGGTGAGTACACCTGGGGTCTCATGCTCAGCAGCACGGGACACACGAGCAACACGAGCGAGACATGGGACGGCACCAGCGTGGTTACCACCACGGTTGATGGCGGCACCAAGGAGTTCGACTTCGGTATCGACACCGGTGTGACCGGCGGTAGCGTAGGCATCAACTTCTACTTCCAGTAAGCAGAAGGAATAGCATTGCGGAACCCCTCGGCGAAAGCCGGGGGGTTCTTGTTTTTGGGTGCGCCTAACTTGGTCGGCATGATACCGATCCTTGAAGCCGATCAGATGCGCGCGGCGGATCAGCACACCATAGAGCATGAACCGATCACATCGATCGACCTAATGGAGCGTGCCGCAAGGGCATGTGTTGGTTGGCTTGTAGAACATGAACAGCAACTCTTGGGCGGAGTCCAAGTGCCGCGCTATGAGGTCTTCTGCGGTCCGGGGAACAATGGCGGTGACGGGCTTGCGATCGCTCGAATGCTGCATATCGCCGGGCGCACCGTAAGGGTGTATGTGGTCGGTGATGGAGCGAGTCCTCCCGATTATGAGGAGAATGTGCAGAGACTGCCAACTGGCTCCGATGATGAACTTGAGTGCGGGCCACGGTTTTGAGGATCTTCTGGAGGCTACGAACCAGGACGGATCCTTATCGACGCGTTGTTCGGGACGGGCCTGAACAAGCCGCTGCACGGATCAGCAAAGGCGCTCGTGGAGCGGATGAATACGTCACGGTCGCCCATCATTTCAGTGGACCTGCCCTCGGGACTGTCCGCAGATGGAGTTATTGCTGACGCGCCCGGAACGGTGCGCGCCACACACACGCTGACATTCCAGTGCCCCAAACCGGCCTTCTTCTACAGCGAGTGCGCTGATCATGTTGGTGATCCTGTCGTGCTCTCGCTCGGCATGGATGTCGGTTTTCTGCGCGGTCTCGATAGCGATTTGCAGTTGATAGAGTCCGCGGATGTGCGGGCTTTGGTACCGCATCGTGGCCGGTTCGACCACAAAGGCCGCCACGGCCATGCGTTGTTGATCGGTGGAAGTCAGAGCATGATAGGCGCCGCCGTGCTCGCAGTGAATGCCGCCTTGCGAAGCGGCACTGGCCTGGTCACTGCTCATGCACCGGGTTGTGGCGTTCAGATCATACAAGGATCGGCGCCCGAAGCGATCTGCATTGCTGATGAGAACCATGTGGACATCAGTTCGCTTCCTGATCTGAAAGCATATTCCGGCATCGGTGTAGGACCGGGGCTAGGCCTGAACAGCGGTGGTATGCTGAAACTGCTGATCCAGGAGGCGCTTGTGCCTTTGGTGCTGGATGCGGATGCCTTGAATACGCTCTCCGAGAACCGAACGTGGCTGGCTTTTCTGAAGGAAGGCACCATGCTCACCCCGCATCCAAAGGAATTCGACAGGTTGTTCGGTCAACACAACACCAGTCGCGAAAGGATCGCGCGTGCTTGTGAAGAGGCGCGCAAACGTGGACTTGTCATTGTGCTCAAAGGGGCATATACAGCTGTCTGCGCTCCAAGCGGCAAGGTTTATTTCAATCCCACTGGCGATCCAGGAATGGCAAAGGGCGGGAGTGGAGATGTGTTGACCGGGCTCCTCACCGGGTTGTTGGCGCGTGGGATCGGCCCAGTTTCAGCGGGGATCCTCGGAACCTTCATTCACGGCCGTGCCGGTGAACTGGCCGCTGAGCGCATAGGTCGCGAAGGGATGACCGCCATGGACATCGTTCGGCTGTTGCCCGATGCGTGGCGGGAGATAACGAGTTGACCGTGTTCAAAGGATCCCGTGCAGTGATCCCAATCCTTCACGGATCAGACGAGGCTCCGGCCCCGTAGCATCAATGACCGTGCTTCCTACCACCCCACTTGGTCCGCCATCGATGATCAGGTCAACCTTTGAAGCGAACTGCTCATGGATCGCCTCAGCATCACTTGGGTGTGTGATGAACGGGTCGGTATCGTGTACCGATGCCGCAACCAACGGGTGGCCGAGTTCTTCCAGAATGCCTTGAAGGATGGGGCTGGCCGGCACTCGAATGCCTACCGTCCGACGCTTCACTTTGAAAATGTTCGGGACTTCAGCAGTAGCGGGCAGAATGAAGGTGTACGGGCCGGGCAGCGCGCGCTTCATCATTCTGAAAACACCCGTGTCCATTTGCCGTGCATAGGTTGAAGCATCACTGAGATCCCTACAGATCAATGAAAGCTCGGCTTTTTCAGGCCTGACACCCTTCAGCGCAGCCACCTGCTCCACCGCGCGTGG
Source organism: Flavobacteriales bacterium (assembly GCA_016703005.1). Lineage (GTDB taxonomy): Bacteria > Bacteroidota > Bacteroidia > Flavobacteriales_F > PHOS-HE28 > PHOS-HE28. Next base: position 204,676 of record JADJCX010000006.1, on the reverse strand, counting down.
TTGCTTGGCGCTACAAACGAAAGCATACACAGCATCGGTAGGTACGATCAGCACCCCGCCGCTGTTCAATACGGCAACCGCCTCTTTGATCTTCCGCGGTTCCGGGTCTATCGGATGCACCGCCAACAACGTCGCTACGCTCACTTGACCTTTTCCGTTGCTGCTTGTGCCTTCTTGTGATCAGCAAGGAATTTCTCCAAGCCCGAATCCGTCAGTGGATGATTGAACAGCGCGGTGATGGCGCTGAGCGGGCATGTTGCAACATCGGCACCGAGCTCAGCACACTGCACAATATGCAAGGGATGACGGATGCTGGCAGCCAAGATCTGGGTTGACATTCCGTAGTTGTCGTAGATGCGGCGGATCTGAGCGATCAATTGAACACCGTCTTGGCTGATATCGTCCAACCGACCGATGAACGGTGAAACATAAGTTGCTCCGGCTTTCGCGGCGAGAAGTGCTTGTCCAGCTCCGAAGACCAGCGTGCAGTTGGTCTTGATGCCTTTGCCCGTGAAGTACTTGATCGCCTTCACGCCCTCCTTGATCATGGGCACTTTCACCACGATGTTCGGATGCAGCGCGGCCAGTCGTTCTCCTTCCGTAACGATCCCTGTGAAGTCGGTCGAGATCACTTCCGCGCTAACGTCCCCGTCAACGGTATTGCAGATGTCGATGTAGTGCTGTTGAACCCGTTGCTCACCGCTGATGCCTTCCTTGGCCATCAAGCTGGGATTAGTGGTAACGCCATCCAGCACGCCCAATTCATGGGCTTCGCGTATCTGCGCGAGACTGGCGGTATCGATGAAGAACTTCATGTTGTAGGTCATTTGCTCGTCGTTTCCGGCGAGCGAGGCGCGAATGTAGGTGGTGCTTCAATCCCGGGCAGGGCGCCTTTTCAACAGATAGGCGGCAGCGAAGATCACTGCGGACGGAAGTCCGATCCAAAGGGCTTCGCTCTTCAGCACGCGCAGGCCCCATTCACCGAAGAAGCTGTGGATCTCCACCGGTGAAACCGAGATGGGTCGCCATGGGAAGAAGTACCGTTCGTTGGAGAATGGGGCGAACAACGCGCAACCCAAACCTCCGGTGGTGCACATATCCAGCAATGCATGGCTCGCTGTGCAACCGAAGAGGCACAACCATAGCCATCGACTTCGCTCGCCCCTGTGGAACAACAGCATCATCAGCGATGCCCACACTGCGGAGAATGCAAGGGAATGCGTCACACCACGGTGTCCGAGCATGTGCTCATAGGGAATACCGAGACTGAAACTGACAACGTCCAGAGTCCGGAACGATGGCGGACAGTGCAGCAATGGCGACAACGCGAGCCCGAAAGCGCACGCGCGGCGAAGCCTTTGTAATGGCTATCGCGGCAATGGCATGTCCAAAAGCCGAGGGCATGGTTACTCGTAGTGTTTGCCTACCATGCGCTCAAAGGCATGCCCCGGCATGAGCTTCTTCAGCAGTACGCTGAACTTCTGAACACCTTGCGCGATGCGGTAAAGCGTCTTGGGTTTGGGAGCGGCAATGATCTTGGCCACCACCTGTGCCAACTCATCGGGATCACGACTATAGTGCATGCTTCCGCCGAGCACCTCCATAGCCCGGGTATATCCTTTCTGATAGGCCGGGTCAATGGTCGCTGGCCGAAGCCGACTTCCGGCGATGTTCGTTTTAAACTCGCCTGGCTGGATCACCACCACCTTCACCCCGAAGGGCTTCACCTCCAACCGCAGTGCTTCACTGTATCGATCGAGCGCTGCTTTGCTGGCGCTGTAGAAAGCGCGGTAGGGTAGTCCGAAGTTCGCAGCGATGCTGCTTACGTTAATGATGAGGCCGCTTCCCCGTTGACGCATACCCGGCAAAACCGCACGGCACACGCGGTGGGCACCCAAGACGTTCAGGTCGAATAATTGCCGAGCCAGTTCCACTCCGGTATCCTCCGCTGGTCCTTGTATACCGACACCGGCGTTGTTCACGACCACATCCAAGCGTTTCTCGCGATGAAGTACTTCTTCGACCGCTGCGCGCACCGAATCCTCGTTCGTAATGTCCAAGGCGATCAGCCGCCATCCTTTCGGGTCCTCGGTGGGTTTACGGCTCGTGCCGTAAACGATGTGTCCCATTGCGGCAAGTCGCGAGCAGATGGCGCGGCCGATCCCGCTGCTGCCACCCGTTACAAGTACAACCTTCGCGTACGTTGACATAGGGCAAAAAAAGAGGGGCAAGCTGATCGCATCGCTCCGCTACAACCGCCTACCCTTGCTGCCTTCCGGCCCTGGGGGATTAAGCGGGAGCTGGTCGTACGGGACTTGCCCCAAGGCGCGAATGTAGTCGCTCGGGCATCCGGGACCACAGTGATCTTTCACTCCGTGGCCTTTTCACCCGCACATTTGCCGCATGGACATTTCCGTGGTCATCCCGCTTTTGAACGAGCGCGAATCGTTGGATGAACTTGTGGCCAAGCTGCATTCCGTGATCGGTGCCATGGGTAAGGACTATGAGGTGATCCTCGTGGATGACGGAAGTCGCGATGGGTCGTGGGAAGAGATCATGCGCTTGAGGGCAACGAACTCACGCGTCAAGGGCATACGCTTCGGGCGCAACTATGGGAAGAGCCCTGCTTTGAACGAGGGGTTCGAGGCCGCACACGGCAATGTGGTGATCACCATGGATGCCGACTTGCAGGACGATCCCGACGAGATCCCGGAGCTTTATCGCATGATCACGGTGGATGGACTCGACTTGGTGAGCGGCTGGAAGAAGGAGCGCCACGACCCGATCAGTAAAACGGTTCCGACCAAATTGTTCAATTGGGCCACGCGCCGCATGAGCCATGTGGACCTCCACGATTTCAACTGCGGGCTGAAGGCCTATCGCCAGGCAGTGGTGAAGAACATCGAGGTCTTCGGCGAGATGCACCGCTACATACCGTTCATTGCCTATAAGGAAGGGTTCAGGAAGATCGGTGAGAAAGTGGTGCGGCACCACGCACGAAAGCATGGCAAGACCAAGTTCGGATTGAACCGCTTTATCAATGGCTTTCTGGACCTGCTCACGATCGCATTCATTTTCCGGTTCGGCAAGAAGCCCATGCACTTCTTCGGTGCGCTCGGCACCTTGATGTTCGTTCTCGGATCATTGTCGGCCGCGTGGTTGCTGACCGAAAAGGCATGGCACACATGGGTCACGGAGACCTTGGCCCCGCGCGTCTCCGACCAAGCACTGTTCTATGTCGGGCTCACGGCCATGGTCATCGGTGTGCAGTTGTTCACCATGGGTTTTGTGGCCGAACTGGTGAGCCGCAACAGCCCGGAGCGGAACCGCTATCGGGTGGAAGAGCGCGCGGGTTGCTGAAACAAAAAGCTTAGAGCTTGGTCAGCTTCCCGGCATTAACCTGCTGACCATCCATACTGACGCGATAGCTGTACTCACCAGCAGCCAGGGGTGCAATGTTGATCCGCTGTCCAGTGACGGTGATCGCTTGGGTCAGCACCAACTCACCAACACTGTTGAAGAACGCCATGTCGGCACTGGTGAAACGCGTGGTCCAAGGAATTTCAACCGTCACTTCGCTCGCGGTGGGATTCGGGTAGACTTTCACCGGTGCGGAAAGCACGCTTTGTTCGTGAGGGCCGCTGATGCCGGTAAACAGTGTTCCCGGAAGGGAGTACACTTTGGCATCTCCCAACAACTGGTCACTCAATATCAGCTTCGCTCCGAGCGGGTGTTGCAGATCGGCCGCTGTTCCTGGGGATTCCGCTTTGACCGATCATGGGCATCTCGTTCGGCCAGAAATGGATCACAGTGCCGTCCTCATTGACTATCGAAGTGCCGACATAATATTTCACGAACATCAACTCGATCTCATCGTCGGTGTCGAACAGATGCTGCGACACGTAAAGTATTTCCTCCACGGCGCCCAAAGAAGAGCTGTCGGGGTCCGCTGTAGCGAGGCTGATGGTGGAAACCAGTTGATGATAAAGATCCATCACGTACACGGCTCTTGCCGGGCGGTCATAGTAGACGTAGTGGTCGCCCATGGTCTCCAGATGCACCATGTGGAATTTGTTTTGACCACCGGCGCCACCCGTGCCACCGCCGTAGTACGTGTACTCCAATTGGTATTGGCTGGATGCGACGAGCGCGGTACTCGATAAGGCAACGAAAAGGTAGGAGCGGAGCTTCATGGGCAAGGTTTTCAGGACTGACGTTCCGAAGGTAGCCCCACGCTGCCCCGCTGGCGCTAGCCCTTCACCGGCACGCGCACTGCGCTGAACTGCCGCTGCTTCACGGAGTAGCTGTGGCCCTTGCTGATGATGTGCACCTTCATGCCTTCGATGCTGAAGGGCTCGCCTTCTTCCACGTCGGCGTAGTCGCTGTAGCTGATGTCGTGGCCGTCGAAGATCATCACCTGTCCGCTGCCGATCGTTTCCAGCATATCGGCATCGGTGATCACCACACCGGTGTCCTCGCCCAGGCCGATACCGATGGCGTTCGGGTTGCTGGCCACGGCTTGGCTCAACCGGCTGAAACGGCCGCGCTCAACGAAATGACTGTCAATGATCACGTCATGGATGAGCGCTGCACCGGTGGTCATCTTCACCCCGCCCTTCACTAGTCCGCTGCTGCTGTGCCCCTGGTAGATCATGGTACTGCTCATACACATGGCCCCAGCACTGGTGCCGGCGATCACGAAGCCCGCTTCTTCCTCATATCGGCGCTTCATCAACTGAAGGAACGCCGTCCCGCCGAAAATGGTGGTCAGCCGCAGCTGGTTACCGCCGCTCATCATCACACCGTCGGCCTTTGCCAAACGCTTGATCATATCGGGTTTCACGTGGCCGCGTTCGCGGATATCGAGCACGTCCACTTCCTTCAATCCCAACCTGCCGAATGCTTCGATGTAATTGTTCCCGACTTCTTCCGGAATACTGCTGGCGCTGGTGATCACGGCCAGTCGGCCGCTGGTTCCGCCGATCTCATCCACCACACGTCTCAGGATCCCTTCCTCGATGAACGCACCACTGTAAACCTTTGCGTTGTGCCCTGCTTCCGGTGCCGTGCCTTTGTCCTCGTTGCCTCCGATGGCGATGAGTTTGCCCTTGGGTGTCATGCTTGCTGGTTAGCCCCCCGCCCCCGAGGGGCCAAAATAGAGGGCTTCAACTTGACCATGAGCAAAGGATGATGGAAGTATCAACAATGTGCCGCCCTATATTGACCCGCAAGAAGTACGATCCATGCGCATCCTCGAACTTAAGGCCATGCGTGGCCCAAACTACTGGTCCGTCAAGCGGCACAACCTCATTGTCATGCGCCTCGACATCGAGGATCTGGAGCAGAAGCCCACCGACAAGATCCCAGGATTCTACGAGCGCATCACCACGTTGCTGCCCACCATGGTGAGCCACCGGTGCAGTGAGGATCACGAAGGTGGTTTCTGGGAAAGGGTGAAGCGGGGGACCTGGATGGGCCATGTGATCGAGCACATCGCGCTGGAGATCCAGACGCTAGCGGGCATGGAGACTGGCTTCGGTCGCACGCGCAGCACACGCGAGAACGGTGTGTACAACGTGGTCTTCAGTTACATTGAAGAGCCGGTGGGCATGTTCGCTGCGAAGGCTGCGGTCCGCATCGCCGAAGCGCTCATCAGCGGAGAGAAGTACGACCTCGCGGACGATCTGCAGAAGATGCGCGAGCTGCGTGAAGAATCGCGTTTGGGGCCTTCGACAGGCAGCATCGTGGCGGAAGCGGTGTCACGCGGCATTCCCTATTTGCGGTTGAACGGCCAGAGCTTGGTGCAACTCGGTCACGGCATCCACCAAAAGCGCATCCGCGCCACCATCACCAGCAAGACCAGCAACATAGGCGTGGAGATCGCCTGCGATAAGGAGGAGACCAAGCAGTTGTTGGAGAGCTACGAGATCCCCGTGCCCAAAGGCCGTGTGGTGCGCACTGAGGAAGGCTTGGAAGCGGCCTTGGATTCCGTCGGTTTTCCCTGCGTCATCAAACCCATCGGTGGCAATCACGGACGCGGAGCCACCATCGGCATCAAGAGCCTCGAAGAAGCGAAAGTCGCGCTGGCCAAGGCGAAGGAGATCAGCCGCAGCGCCATCGTGGAGCGCTACATCACGGGTCTCGATCACCGCTTGCTCGTCATCAACCACCGCTTCATTTGCGCCGCGAAACGCACTCCGGCGTGCGTGGTCGGCGATGGCAAGAGCACGATCGCACAACTCGCCGAGGAGGTGAACAAGGATCCGCGTCGCGGCTACGGTCACGAGAATGTGCTCACGCGCATCGACATCGACGACCATACGCTGAAGCTGCTTGGGCTGAAGGGCCTCACGCCCGAGAGCGTGCCCGCGAAAGGGGAGACCGTTTACCTCAAGGCCACCGCCAATCTCAGCACGGGCGGCACGGCTGATGACGTCACCGAAGTGGTGCATCCGTTCAACGTCTTCCTCGCCGAGCGGATCAGTCGCATCATCGACCTCGATATCTGCGGCATCGACATCATGACCGACGACATCAGCCTACCGCTGAACGAGAGCGGCGGCGCTGTGTTGGAAGTGAACGCCGCGCCCGGCTTCCGCATGCACTTGGATCCCACCGGTGGCATCGGCAAGAACGTGGCGGAACCCGTCGTGGACATGCTCTTCCCGCCAGGCACACCGAGCCGCATCCCCATCATCGCCGTCACCGGCACCAACGGGAAGACCACGAGCACCCGCCTTACCGCGCACCTCATGCGCAGCGCAGGCTATAAGGTAGGCATGACGTGCAGTGATGGCGTGTACATCATGAACCGCCTGCTGATGAAGGGCGATTGCACGGGCCCCGCGAGTGCACAGTTCGTGCTGAAGGAGCCCGTGGTGGATATGGCCGTGTTGGAAACAGCGCGCGGTGGTCTGGTGCGCAGCGGTCTCGGCTTCGAGCACTGCGACGTGGCCATCGTCACCAACGTGGCCGCCGATCACTTGGGCTTGAAGGACATCCACACGCTGGAGGAACTCGCCCATGTGAAGAGCACCGTGCCGCGCAGTGTGCGTCGCGATGGCTACGCGATCCTCAACGCCGACGATGAACTCGTGATGGCCATGCGCAAGCAGTGCGATTGCAAGATCGCCCTCTTCAGCCTCGATGAGAACAACCGCCTCGTGCGCCAGCACTGCAAGCTCGGTGGTCTCGCCGCGATCTACGAGAACGGCTTCGTCACCATCAGCAAGGGTGAGTGGAAGCTGCGCATCGAGAAGGCCGTGAACATCCCCATCACCTATGGTGGTAAGGCCGTTTTCAACATCCAGAACGTGCTGCCCGCCGTGCTCGCGGCATACGTGCAAGGCGTGAAGATCGAAGAGCTGCGCGAGGCGCTCATGACTTTCGTGCCGGGCGCCGCGCAGACGCCGGGCCGCCTGAACCTCTTCCAGTTCAAGAATTTCCAAGTGGTGGTGGACTACGCCCACAACCCACATGGCTTCGAAGCGCTCGGCAAGTTCCTCAGCAAGATCCCCGACAGCCCGAAAGTGGGCGTGATCGCGGGCGTTGGCGACCGCCGCGACGAGGACACGGTGAACCTCGGCCGCCTCAGCGCACAGATGTTCGATGAGATCATCATCCGCCAGGACCGCAACCTGCGTGGCAAGACCGACGACGAGATCATCGCGCTCATGGTGAGGGGTATCAAGGAAGTGGACCCCAACAAGCCCTACATCATCATCAAGAAGGAGGAGGCTGCGATCCGCCACGCCATCTCAACGGCCAAGCCCGGCAGCTTCCTCACACTCTGCAGCGATGTGGTGCCCGATGCGCTCGCCCTAGTGCTGAAGCTGAAGGAGGAGGATGAGAAGGTGGCCTTCAACAAGGACGACATCCCGAACAGGAATAAAGAATTGGTGGGGTGATCACCTATCTCGACATTTTCGTACTTGACCCAAGTAGCTGAATGGGATCTGAGCCCCAACCGACTCTGCTGATGGATCCTGCATTGCTGGAGGATTGGTTCAATGAGTTCGATCCGGCTGATCATCTGCTGCCCATAGTATCTCGTGACGAGTTCGAATCGCTCCGATCGTGGGACTTTGGTTGGTTGATTCTCAAAGGAATCAGCATTGCCGAGGACGAGGATGAAGAGGTTGCGCTTGCAAAGCGGTTTTCTCCTGCCCAGAAGGCCTTGTACTTCTTCTGGTATCTAGATGGACAGGTGGTCAATGGAGGTTTTATGCAGTTTTTCCTCAACGGCTATCTGATTTACTCCCAGAGCATATTGACAGGTCTTGAACTTGTTGGGGATCCGACTTCGGCCAAGATTTTACAGGATGCTCTTGATGACTGCTGGAAGCACAAGGGTGAATTTGAGCTGGTCGCTGCAGGCAAAGAGGAGTGGTCGTGGTTACGCGAGCGACTTCCGGAAATGGGTCGTCTCGATGACGCTTACTTGGAACATCACGACCGTGCGATGGCACTATTCGAACTCTACATCAGAAGCCATCCGGAGAAATTCGTTTGCATCCAATAGGTCCGCTACTGCGAATGTTCTCTCCTGCACCCGCTCGTGTGTTGAGCGCGCCCGCTCAAGGGCGCCTCGTAAAGATCCAGTCCGACCCGGAAACCAGCGACAAGTCCCGGTAGCACTTGGCGACCTATGCTACGCACTACTTCAGGGGTGTCGCATTCATCACAGTCCGAATACCTGCGGTGCTCCAGTTCTTCTTCTGTGATGCCATAGGCCACAGCATTCCTGATCCGCACCCCGATCCCGTAGTACGACTCCAGTCGCCACCTACGTACTGCAACGACGCGATCGACCCTGAGCAAACGAACGAGGAGCACATCTTTCTCAACTTCGTATGAGCGCATGTACGGCGGCATGTTGCCAATGGCTATGCTATCCTGGAAGGTCCCGTGCATCGCTTTGTAGGCTATGCCAAGGGAGACGCCGGACCACTTCCCGTTCTTGTTTGTCCGGTACCAGTAGCAAACTTCCACGCGGCCCAGGATTCCGTCCATCCAGCCCTCCACATTGAAACTCGGATATCCCCCGGCCTCTATCAGGATCGAAGCTCTTGGCGTGATGAACTGCTCATAGCCAATGCGTAGCGAAGGCTCATAGGGCGATATCAGCGAAAGCGGATTCACATGGATCGTGCGCACGGGGAATACCCCTGCGGTGTCCTGTGCACGCAAGGACACAGCGAACAAGAGCGAGGCCCCAGCAGATTCCTGATCATGCGTTCAATATGAGCCAAGTAACGGATAGTTCCTCTTCAGCCCATCAGGGTCCCCCATATTGCATCGGGTGCAGCGCGCAGGGTAAGCGCCCGGGTTTTTCCCGAGTGCTTTAGGAGCATATGGCCTCCGCGCGTATACAGATGTACTCCGCTCGGCTCTTGCCAGAGCGATCTGTAGCACTGCACCAAGGTGCCCTCGGATCGCGCCGCTCGCCCCTGTCTACATTCGTTGCATGAACACCAACGTGGACCAGCCCAAGCGGCCCTTTCGCAAATTCCTTCGATGGTTCGGCGTTATCGCGCTGCTCGTTCTACTGTTCACTATCTACTTCCGGTACTTCTGGGTCTTCGGCGAGGGTGCAAAGGCCGGCGAACTGAACTACGTCGTTTATAAGGGGGTCCTGTTCAAGACCTATGAGGGCCGATTGATCCAGTCCGGGCTAAGAGGGCAGAGCGGTTCCATGCAGAGCAACGAGTTCATCTTCTCCGTGGAGAACGAGAAGGTGGCCCGCGACCTCATGGCGAACAGCGGTCGTGTTTTCAACCTGCACTATTTGGAGTACAAGGGAGCTTTGCCATGGCGGGGTATGAGCGTCTTCGTGGTAGACAGCATCATCAGCATGTCCGAAGGCAGTAGCACGAGTCCTCCCACGCTGCACTAGAACGGCGTCTGGTGTGCGCGGACCGCGTCCCTGTCCCGACGCTTTAGCGCGGTCTGTCGTCAGCAGAGACCAGCCCGTCCCCAAAAGCAAAAGGCCCTCCACCGTTCGGCGGAAGGCCTTTCAATGATCTTGACAATATCACTTCGCGTCGGCCACAACAGCCTGACGCTTCTCGGTGATGCGGGCACTCTTGCCGCGGCGCTCGCGCAGGTAGAAAATGCGCGCACGGCGCACTTGGCCATGCTTGTTCACCTCGATCTTGTCGATGAACGGGGAGGCGATCGGGAAGATGCGTTCCACGCCTACGTTTTTGCTGATCTTGCGGACGGTGACCGTGGCCGTGCTGCCGTTGCCTTTGCGCTGGATAACAACGCCTTGGAACAACTGGATACGCTCCTTGTTACCCTCGGTGATCTTGTAGTGCACGGTCACCGTATCGCCGGCTTTGAATTCGGGGTATTCGCGAACGGGTGCGAGCTGTTTCTCGAGTTGCTTGATGATGTCCATGGCGCTTAGGATGTTGCGCGGTGTGGGCCCGCGAAATGGGCTGCAAGTGTAAGGAAGTTTCCCGTTCGGGCAATGCATCCTTAACCATCCCCGAACGGCAGCTCGGGACTTCCCTCCAATAGTTCGGGCCGACGCTGCCGGGTACGCTCCACCGCCTGTTGGTGGCGCCAGGCGTCGATATTGGCTTGGTGACCACTTAGCAGCACGTCAGGGATCTTCCAGCCATTGAACTCAGCCGGTCGGCTATACGCCGGTGGCGCCACGAGGCCATCCTGGAAGCTGTCGCTCAACGCGCTGGTTTCGTCGTTCAGTACCCCGGGCAACAGCCTGATAATGGCATCGCACAGTACCGCAGCCGGGATCTCGCCACCGCTCAGCACGTAATTGCCAATGCTCACTTCCCGTGTGACCAAATGCTCGCGAACGCGTTCGTCCACACCCTTGTAATGGCCACAGAGGATGATCAGGTTGCCTTTCAAGCTCAGTTCGTTGGCCATAGGCTGGTCCAGCAAAGCGCCATCAGGGCTCATATAGATCACCTCATCGTACGAACGCTCCTTCTTGAGCTCGGAAATGGCCAAGTGGATGGGTTCGATCTGAAGCACCATACCGGCTCCGCCGCCGAAGGCATAGTCATCGATCCGCTTGTGTTTGTCGTTGCTCCACTTGCGCAGGTCGTGGATGTGGACTTCAACGAGACCCTTCTGCTGGGCGCGTTGGAGAATGCTGTCGCCGAACCAACTGTCGAGCAAGCGCGGTAGAGCGGTGAGGATGTCGATGCGCACAAGTGCAGATGTGGAAATGTGGGAATGCGAAGATGACCCGATGGTAGGTGCGGCCAGCCAAAGGTGCGGGGTGTATGGAGATCGTGGTACGCCCGACCCATGGATTTCCATATCTCGCACATCTTCACATCTTGCACGCCTTCTACCTTCGGCATCGTTCTTGGAAACCGGCCCCCGCCACCCAGAAACCCAAACGCCCCGACATATCGGGATGAGACACATGAAACGCATTCTTACCCTATCCCTCCTGCTCACCGCAATGGTCCCGGCCTTTGCCCAGAAGCACGTTTACGAGGACCTGCTTGCCGCCTTCGTGGACGAGAACTACGAGAAGTGCCTGTTCAAGGCCATCGGCTACACGGAGAGCGATGCGACCAAGAAGGATCCCATGCCCTACCTGTATGCCAGCATGTGCTACTACGAGATGAGCAAGATCGAGAAGTTCACGGCCTTGGATGAGTACAAGAAGGCCGACCGAGAGGCGCTGAAGTATGCGGAGAAGTACCGTAAGAAGGACAAGGACAAAGAGTTCTTCAGCAATTACGACGATTACTGGACCGACCTCAACTCCATGGCCCAGGAAAAAGGTATCAACCACTTCGATGCGAAAGAGTGGAGCAAAGCCAAGCAGCTGTTCGATGCGATGACGAGCTACTATCCCGAGAACCCAGGGGCATGGGTGATGCTCGCGCTGTGCCAGTACAATACCAACTTGGCAAAGGAAGGTGATCTGAACATGAAGTCATTCGACACGGCCATGGCCGGCGTGGGTGACATCGGCACCTTACCCGAGGACCAGAAGAAGCTGTTGAAGACCGCGTTGATCCAGTACAGCATGTACTTGAACGCGAAAGGCATGAAGGAGGAGGCGAAGGCGGTGATCGAGAAGGGCAAGGATCACTTCATGGAAGATCCGGAATACAAACTCCAGTACGACGAGTTGCAGTGAACCCGATCGGTTGAATTGAATTGTCGGAAGCGGGGCTGATCAGCCCCGCTTCTGCGTTCGTGCACATCGGTAAGTAGCTGTCTGTCCATGTTCCAGCGCGCACATGCTGGCTCATGGGCTCATGACAAGTGTGTTTCCAAGATCGCAACCGGCGGCTTGGTCGGTCTGCGTTTCATGAAGAGCATCACAAGCACGGGCAGCAGGAATAACTCCGCCAGCAATGCCACGGCCAATGTGATGCTGATGAGCAGTCCCATGTAGAATACACTGCCGAAATCGGAAGCGATCAACGTAATGAAGCCTGCGCACAGCATGATGCTCATGACAATGACCGCCTTGCCGCCGCTGAGGTACGTGCGTTTCATCGCGTACGCAAGCGTCTTGCCCTTGTTCAACTCGATACGCAGCTTTCCCAAGAGGTGGATCGTATCGTCCACTGCAATGCCGAACGCGTTGCTGAAGATGATGGCCGTGCTCACCTTCAGGTCGATACCGAACAGCCCCATGATACCCGCGATGAAGAACATGGGAACGACGTTGGGCAAAAGGGCGATCAGCACCATGCGTGGTTCGCGGAACAGCCAGACCATGATCCCGGCAATGAGCACGAAGCTGAGCCCAAGGCTCAGGATCAGCTGTCGGCTCAGGCGCTCGTTGTTGCGATCGATGAGGTAGGCCATGCCGGTCTGCTTGAAGCTGACGAGAGCGGGATCGACATGGTCGGCGATGAAGGGCCTGAGCAACGCATTCTTCCGCTTGTGTACCCAACCTCCCTCATCCACCATGCGGCCGGTAAGTCGGGCATGTTTGCCATCGGCGGTAACGATCGAGGATAAACCATCCCTGCCACCGAAGAGTTTGGCGCGCCGGGCTAGTTTTTGGGCGGTAGCGTCGTCGGGTGGCAACTTGTCGAATGCTGGCGAACCACCGTTGTCGGCTTTGTTCAAAGCACACATGATCGACACCGGGCTCACGATCGCACCAACACCATAAGCATCTTCAGCGAAGCGTTGCACCTTTTCGATCTCGCGCAGAACGGCAAGATCCCAGATGTCGCGAGTGGTGTCCATCACGGCGATCTCCAGTTCGAACGATCGCACACCGCCGAAGTCGCGTTCGAACCACAGGAAGTCCTGCTTGTGCGGGTCGCTGTTCGGCAAATCCTCCAAGAGGAAGTTGTTCACCTTGATGCGAGGGATGAACGCGGCACTGACCAGCGTTACGGCGAGACATGCGAGGAGGATGCTCTTTCTGTTCCGCAGCGTGAACCGCAATAGTCCGTGCACTTTGCGATCCCAAAGGGATGCTCGCACAGCATGCTCGGCTCGCACAGGTGTCGGCACCAGCAATAGCACTGCCGGGAGCAGCGTGAAGGCCAGCACATAGGCTAGGAAAACCCCGAGCGAGGTGAACAGCCCGAATTCGCTCATGGGTTGTATCCCGCTGGTGATCAGCGTTGCATAGCCAATGGCCGTGGTGAGCATTGTGATGAACGTGCTGAGACCCGTCTCGGCGAACGTGATGGCCAGTGCACGTTCTTTCCGATGTCCATCTCGCAACGCTTCGATGTAGCGCTCAATGATGTGCACTGCATCGCTCATTCCTACCACGAAGAGGATGGTGGGCAGTAACATCGTGAGAATGCTGAGCGGCTTGCCCATGGCTGTCATCATGGCCACTTGCCAAATGACCGTAAGGCCCACGACTGCGATGGGCGCACCGACGCCCCAGCCTGTGCGGAAAGCGAGGAACAGAAAGATGGTGAGGAGGATCACCGAACTGATAAAGAAGGTCGCGAGTTCGCGCTCCATCAGGGCGATGTAGTGATGTTGACCATGCACCCGACCGGCACGTTTCACATCCGGCAGACCCGAGGACATCACCGCTGTATCGATCGCTACGAGCACACTATCGGTGCGGGCTTTGCTCAGGCCAGGCGCTGTGGTGATCAGCACCATCAGCGCGCTTGCGTCAGCATTGAAGAAATGCTCCCTTATCCGGCTGTCTTGCCAAATGCGCGCGCTATCGGCCGCAAGTGTTGAGTCATGATCGACCCGGAGCCAGGGTATTTGGAACACACCTGCTGGCGAGATACGCGGTTCATCCAAACGGGTGGGAGAGGCCACGGACATCACATCGGGGACCCGGCCAAGTCGCACGGCCATGGTATCCACCCGCACCAGAAAATCGCGGTCAAAGACCGTCGGCTTGTTGGGCACCCCGAACAGCACGTAGTCGTTGTCGTTCCCGAACCGCGCCCGGAACTCGAGGTAGTGGTCCAGTTCGGGGTCCTCCTGCGGGAAGAACTTCTCGAAGTCGTGATCGAGCCGCAAGTTCCGCAAGGCGAACAGCGCAGGCACGGTAAGGACCAAGAGCACCAGAAGCGCGCGCCAAGCGTTGCGCCGTGTTAGCAGGCGTTCAAAGCGGGCAATTCGATCCTCCATCAACATGTGCCGGTCGGCAGCGGGGCACAAAGGTGCAGCGCGGTGGGCAATGGGCACAGGTAGTTTCGCGCTCCATGAAAAGTGCTTCCCGATCGTTGGTGTGCTGCGTAGTGTTTTTGACCTGTGCCGGTCAGGTCGTGGCGGGGAAATTGGAGAAGGGCTTTGACGCGCTTGCTCTTCACGACTACTTCAAGGCACGCACGCTGTTCCAAAGCCAGACCGGAAAGCACCCCAGCGCTGCGTGGTATGGCCTCAGCGTGATCTCGGCACGCGCGGACAATCCCTTCTACCAGTTGGATTCGGCCTATACCTTCATACAGAAGGCCGATGCTGCCTTCACCGGGGCGCCAGACAAAGAGCGGGTCTTTGTAAAGCAGTTCGGTGTGGACCATGATGCGATCGTGGCCCAGAGAACACTGATCGGTGATGCCGCTTGGGATCTCACTACCAAGGTGAACACCATCGCGGCCTACGAACGGTACATGGCGACTTTCTTGTTCAGTGTACATGCAGGCGAAGCCAAGTTGGTCCGGGATCACTTGGCCTATCAGGAAGCCCGGTCGGTGAACAGCAGCTTGGCTTATGCCTCTTTCATCGAACGCTATCCGGATGCACGCCAAGTGCACGAGGCCAGGACGCGTTTGCAGGGATCGGTGTTCCGGGAGAACACTCTTGACGGGAGCATCGAATCGTACGAACGGTTCATGGTGGAGCATCCGGAAAGCCCGTATTTGAAGAATGCCGAGGATGAGATCTATCGACTAAGCGTTCCGCACGGAACCGGCGCCGAGTACCATGCCTTCATCAAGCGTTATCCGATGAACGCGCGGGTGCCTGATGCTTGGCGGACATTGTATGCCAGCAGCACCCGTGACTTGTCAGCCGCGTCGATCACGGAATTCCTCAAAACCTATCCGGACTATCCGTTCATCGAAGAGCTGGCCGCCGACTTCAAGATCGCCAGTATGCGTTTGTTGCCCTTCCGCAAAGACAGCCTTTGGGGGTTCATAGACTACACGGGCACGGAGCGCATCAAGGCCGTCTATACATGGGTGGAAGCCTTCGTGAAGGACCAGGCACTGGTGGAACGCAATGGGCTGGTGGGCACGATCAACAAACAAGGCGGGGAGGTGGTGGCCGTGCAATACGACGATGTACAGGATGGCGGTCAAGGCCTGTACATAGTCGAGCGGAATGAGCGCATGGGCGTTTGTGACCGCAAAGGCAATGTGGTGGTGGCCATGGAGTACGACGAGATCGGCGATTTCGTGGATGGACTGGCCTACGCCGCGAAGGACGATCGGTATGGCTTCATCAAACCAGACGGCACCATCGCGATCCCGTTCACGTTCGATAACGCATCAACATTCCAAGGCGGGCTGGCCGTCGTTGAACGCTTCGGGCGCGCCGGGGCGATCAATGCGAAAGGGGATAGTGTGGTGGCCTGTCAGTTCGATCGCGTGGAAGGTTATGCAGAGGGTATCAGCAGGGTTTGGTTGAATGGAAATGTGGGGCTCATCGGTCCGTTCGGGGAGGTGATCCTGGCTGCGGAGCACGATCATATTGGCGCGTTCAAAAGCGGATTGGCGCTCGTCGTGGACGGTGCTAAGTGCGGGTATGTTGACCGCAAGGGCCGGTTCGCCATTGCTCAGAAGTATGAAGCCGTTGAAGGCGTGAACACGTGGGGCGATTTCATGAACGATCACGCGGAAGTGCGGTTGAAGGGCAAGCACGGAGCGATAACTACCACGGGCAGCACCCTTTTGCCGTGCGAGTATGCCGACATCGGTGGATACACATCGTGGGGCATTGCCGTGAAGAAGAAGACGAAATGGGCCTTTGTTGATCGGAACGCCAAAGCCATCACCGAGGCGAAGTATGATCAAGCATGGGACTTCGAGAACGGTGTTGCCCGCGTGAACGTCGGCGGCGTGTTCCTGCTGGTGGATAGCACGGGCAAGGAATTGATGAAAGCCGGATACCAGCAGTTGACTCCCGTTGGGCAGGGATATTTCATGGCCACGACCGCTGAAGGAACCGGTTTGATCAGCCCGTCGGGTGTTGTGGTCGTGCCGTGCACGTACGCATCATTGACGTTACTTGAAATGGGTGTTGTGAAGGTTGAGCGCAACCAACGCTTCGCATATATCCGCTTACCGGAAGTCAAGACGATCTGGAAGGAAGAAGGCTTCGACGCAGCGCGTTGAACCGGCTATCGAAGAAGCGTAACGTGGCCGATCAAGCGCTCCTGCTTGATGCCGGCGGGTGTTGTCGCTTTGTAGTGGATGGTCCAGGTGTAAACGCCATCCGGGGCTTGGGTACCTCCATATTCACCGTTCCATGATGCACCGGTATCACTGGTCTTCCAGATCGGTTCGCCCCAGCGGTCGAACACGGTGAACGTGTACTCAATGAACTCCCCGGTAACGATCGCCGCAAATGATTCGTTCGTGCCATCGCCATCGGGAGTGAAAGTGTTCGGCACATGGACGAACAGGCCACAATCGCCCAGCGTGATCACGATGGTGTCAATGGCGCTTACGCAGGAGCCGGTCACTTCCACCCAGTAGGTTCCGAGTTCGGTGATGGTGATCGTTGGGGAGACTTGTCCGGTGCTCCAATCGTATGTAACGCCTGATATCGGTGCAGTCAATTGTAGCGGCTCCCCGGGGCAATGCGCTACATCAGGACCGATGCTCAAACTATCCATGAACGGAATGAATTCCACATCCACTTCATCGGAAGTGGTGCATCCATCCATGGTCAGCTGGACGCTGACGGTACCCGTTGCGGTGGTACTCGTTGCATTGCCGGTGCTACCATCGCTCCAGAGCACGCTTGCGCCACCCGTGATCACACTGAGTTGGACCGTGTCGCCGGAGCATGCTGATACATCCGCCCCGAGGTCCGGTTGAACCAGCGGAACCGCTGCGATCCCGATCGTATCGGAACTCAGGCAACCGGGCGCTCCGGCTTGCACCCAATATGAACCGGCGGCGCTCACCGTGATCGAGTTGGTGGTCGCCCCGGTGCTCCAGAGGTAGGCTGCACCGGGTAGCGATACGGATAACAACATGATGCCGCCGGGGCAGATGGCCGTGTCCACGCCGAGATCCACCGACCCTGGGGTGAAGTAGTTGACCACAAGACCATCATTATCCACACAACCATTCCCGTCGGTAACGGTAACGCCGTAGCTCCCTGCGGTGTTAACGAGAAAGGTCGCGGCGGTACTTCCGTTCTGCCATTCGTAGGCGACGCCGGAGGTGGTCGCGTCGAGGAGCAGGACTGAGCCTGTACACAGCGTAGTGTCGTTAGGGAGCGTTACGCTGGGGTTGGCGTTGACGGAAATATCGATCGTATCGGATACTGTGCAATTGCCTTGAAGAGCTTCCACCCAGTATGTCCCCGATGCGTTGGCCGTGATCGTTGCGCTGGTCGCCCCTGTGCTCCATGTGTAAGTGCTGCCGACGAGCGTGGCGTCCAGCACAACACTACCACCTGTACAGAAGCTGGTGTCGTTACCCAAGTCGATGCTGCCGGCAATGGCATAGTTCACCGTGATGGCATCACTATCAGCACAGCCCGCAGCGTTGGTGACGGTTACGCTGTAATTGCCGCCTGTGTTGACCAGGAACGTCGCCGCAGCGCTTCCGTTCTGCCACGTGTAGGTGACGTTCGGCGTGGTGGCGTCGAGCAGCAGTGTTTCCCGGCGCAGAGCGTGGTGTCGTTCGGAAGCGTGACGCTCGGGTTTGCGTTTACCGTCACAACGATCGTATCCGTCACGGAGCAGTTGCCTTGTAGTGCTTCAACCCAATAGGTGCCCGTGGTGTTCGCTGTGATCGTCGCGTTGGTCGCACCAGTGCTCCATGTGTAAGTGCTGCCGGCGAGCGTGGCGTCCAACAGAACACCGCCACCTGCACAAAAGCTGGTGTCGTTCCCTAAGTCGATGCTGCCGGCAACGGCATAGTTCACCGTGATAGCATCGCTGTCGGTGCAACCGGCGGCGTTGGTAACGGTCACGCTGTAGTTACCGCCTGTGTTGACCAGGAACGTCGCCGCAGCGCTTCCGTTCTGCCACGTGTAGGTGACGTTCGGCGTGGTGGCGTCGAGCAGCAGTGTTTCCCCGGCGCAGAGCGTGGTGTCGTTCGGAAGCGTGACGCTCGGGTTTGCGTTTACCGTCACAACGATCGTATCCGTCACTGAACAGTTGCCTTGTAGTGCTTCAACCCAATAGGTGCCCGTGGTGTTCGCTGTGATCGTTGCGCTGGTCGCACCAGTGCTCCATGTGTAAGTGCTGCCGGCGAGCGTGGCGTCCAGCACAACACTACCACCTGTACAGAAGCTGGTGTCGTTACCCAAGTCGATGCTGCCGGCAATGGCATAGTTCACCGTGATGGCATCACTATCAGCACAGCCCGCAGCGTTGGTGACGGTTACGCTGTAATTGCCGCCTGTGTTGACCAGGAACGTCGCCGCAGCGCTTCCGTTCTGCCACGTGTAGGTGACGTTCGGCGTGGTGGCGTCGAGCAGCAGTGTTTCCCCGGCGCAGAGCGTGGTGTCGTTCGGAAGCGTGACGCTCGGGTTTGCGTTTACCGTCACAACGATCGTATCCGTCACTGAACAGTTGCCTTGTAGTGCTTCAACCCAATAGGTGCCCGTGGTGTTCGCTGTGATCGTTGCGCTGGTCGCTCCTGTGCTCCATGTGTAAGTGCTGCCGACGAGCGTGGCGTCCAGTACAACACTACCACCTGTACAAAAGCTGGTGTCGTTCCCTAAGTCGATGCTGCCGGCAACGGCATAGTTCACCGTGATAGCATCGCTGTCGGTGCAACCGGCGGCGTTGGTAACGGTCACGCTGTAGTTACCGCCTGTGTTGACCAGGAACGTCGCCGCAGCGCTTCCGTTCTGCCACGTGTAGGTGACGTTCGGCGTGGTGGCGTCGAGCAGCAGTGTTTCCCCGGCGCAGAGCGTGGTGTCGTTCGGAAGCGTGACGCTCGGGTTCGGTGCGATCGAAACCACTATCGCGTCGCTCACAGTGCATTGACCCTGTGTAACCACCACCGAATAGTTGTTCGCGGTACTTACTGTGATCGATGGACTGGTCACACCGGTGCTCCATAGATAACTTGCTCCAGGGATCGTTGCGTCCAACGCCAGTTGTGCTCCTGCACAGATCGTGGTGTCATTGCCCAGAAAGATGGCCTGTGGATTCGCGAACGTTACGTCGATGTCGTCAGTATATGTGCAGCCATAGATGTCAGTGACTTGAACACTGTAGTTGCCCGGGCTCGAAGCCGTAAGCGTACTGTTAGTAGTTCCGTCCTGCCAGAGGTAAGCGGCCCCCGGGTAGCTCGCGTTAAGCAGTGTGGTTTGGCCCGGGCACAATGTTGTGTCCGCACCCAGATCGATGAAAGGAGGGACGAACCATCCGATGCCGATCGTATCGCTGTTGATGCAACCATTCGCAGTGACTTGCACGCTCCACGTTCCAGCACCGGCGTTCAGGGTACCACCAGTACTGCCATCGTTCCACAGGTACGTGGCATTCGGTAACACTGCATCCAGCCAGATGAGTGTGCCGTCGCATAGGCTGGTGTCCGGGCCAAGGTCAACGAGGGGGAGTGGTGTTAACGAGACCTCCACCGAATCGCGCACCACGCAGCCGTTCAGCGTTGCTTCAACCCAATACATGCCAGTGGCAACCACGGAAATAGAGTCGGTGGATTGGCCAGTGCTCCACAGATAGCTGGCACCCGGAACGGACACACCGATGGTTGCTGGTGAACCGGCGCACGCTATCACATCGGGTCCAAGGTTCACCGTCTGTAAACTGAAGTTGCTCAGCGTTGCGGCATCCGAGGCGGAGCAGCCGTTCAGCGTCACCGTTACGCTCGATGTGCCGACTGCAGCTGTCGTTAGTGTGGCGCCAGTACTGTTGTTGTTCCAGAGATATGTGGCCCCAGCGACCGACGCATCCCATGTCACTGCTTCACCCGGACAAACGGTAGTGTCGTTGCCGAGATAGAACGCTGGCAACGGGTTGTAGGTCACGGTAACGGCATCGATCGCGCTGCATCCGTTCACCGTAACGTCCACATCGTAAGTGCCTGGACCCGTCACGTTGAACGTTGCTGCGGTGCTGTTGTCCTGCCAGACGTATGCTCCACCGGGCGTGGTCGCATCGAGCAGCACCTGATCCCCGGCGCAAAGCGTCGTGTCGTTACCCAGTGTTACGACGGGTAGCGGGTTGTAGGCTACCATGATCGTGTCCTGCGAAACACAGCCGTTCAGTGTAAGGTCCACCTCGTAGGTACCCGGTCCGGTGGCCGTGAAACTCGGCGCCGCGCTTCCGTTCTGCCATTGGTAGGTGGCGCCCGGGGTGAAAATGTTCATCGGCAACGTCTGCCCTGCGCATAGCGTGGTGTCGTTTCCGAGGTCGAGAGCGGGGTAGGGATTGTACCAGAACTGGATGGCGTCGGTGCCCGTGCAGCCGTTCACGGTTACGTCCACATCATAGATCCCTGCGCCAGTAACGTTGAAGGTGGGGTTGGTACTACCGTCCTGCCAGAGATACGTGGCGCCGGGCGTGGTGGCGTTCAATGTTATCAGATCACCGGTGCAGGCCAGTTGGTCGAGGCCGAGGTTCACAACAGGAAGCGGCGTAACGAACACCTGCTGTTGGTCGCTCAATACAATGGTGCTGCTGATGCTGATATCGTCAACGGCGAAGTCGTTGCCCACACCCCAGCCGCTTACCACCCGAATGCAGAAGTCAGCGCTGAACTGGCCCGGTCCGCTGGTCCAGGTGTTGGTGAACAGCGTCCATGAGCCTTGGGCTGCGGCGGTCTGCATCGCGTAGTTCTGCGAAACACCATTTATCGCCCAATCGAGCATGGGTGCTCCTTGGGTGGCCACGCTCATGGCACGCAGCACGAGCGTATAGGTCTGGTTCGGGCAAACGGGGATGGTCTGGCACCAAGCGTTCCAGCCGCCATGCATCCAACCGGCGTTGATCAAGAGGAAGTTGCCGTTGCCGGTTCCCTGCCATTGCGGGTGATACCAGTTCGCATTCGCGCCAACGTTGTAAGTGGGCTCCGGCTGCATGTTGAGGGCCAGATTGAACTGGTTGGTGAAACCGGTATTGCCCGCGCTGAAGTTGCCGTTGGTGACAATATTCCCCGTTGGGTAGCTGACAGTGCATGTATAGTTACCCGCAGCACCTACGGTGATGTTCTGCGTGCCCGCTCCGTTGCTCCAACTGTAGTTGGTGTAGCCCGGCGGACCAAGTAGCGTCGCGTTCTGTCCTTGGCAGATCGTTGTATCGTTACCCAGTGAGATCGAACACTGCGCGATCCCCTCGTGCAATGCGCACAATAGGATGGATGTCAGGAGTGTTCGGTAGCGTCCGTTCATGGGGAACAATAGGGCGCGGGCAGGGGTCAGAAAACGTGCCAGCGAAAGTAGGACGCTCAAACCGGTCGTTTCGTCTCACCGCCCCCCACAACCCACATCACCCTGTTCTCAGGCATTGGTCTCAGCACCTCGACTTTCGCACCGCTTCTGAGCAGGCCGAACTGAACCGCATCGCTCAGCCGGGTTGAAGCTTCATCCACGGCCATGGTGTTGACGAGGAGGTCCCCTCCGAGGTTGGTCAAGGCGAGCAATTGGCCCAGGTGCTTGGGGTCGGACAACTGCTCCGGTATCAGATGATCGTTGAAGACGTCCACGACCACCAGGTCAAAGGCCTCGGGCAGGCTTGTAAGAACGTTGAATGCATCCGCGATGATCACCGTGACGCCCGGCACATCATTCAGGCCGAAGTGTTCCCGCGCGATCCGTTCCATCATTGGATCAGCTTCCACAGCGGTGATCGGTGCTGCGCAGCGCAGTTCTTTCCGGAGGATGCGCACCGCGCTGCCCGCACCAAGGCCGAGCAACAGCATGGACCCCGGCTTCTTTTTCTTCAACCCGATCGCCGAGAAAGCACGCTGCCAAACGGTATGCAGGCTGCCAAAACTCTGGTTCGCGTTGGCCGTGTTCAGAACTTTGCGGCCGTATTGGAAGCACACATCGAGGTTCCCGCTACGGCCGTTGTACCGCGCTATACGCATGGGCCAAACCCAGCTCAATGCACGCAAAAGCAGGTTCATGTCCTTTAGGGCAAGCGGTAACAGGGCCGCAAAGATGACGGCATAGGACCCCGCTACATTCGCGCCCCGTTCCATGGCGCTTACGAACATTACCCGCTACAAGCTGCGAAAGCTGCTGAAGTACGCTGTGCTAGCGGGTGCCATAGCGGGTGTGCTATTGCTGTTCGCAGGGGAAACGTTGCGCATTTGGCACTTCGGCTGGGTTTTGCTTGGGCTGTGGACCGGCATATTGGAAGAATTCCTCTTTGGCCGCCGGTTCAGGGCCTTGCCCATTCCGTTGCAGCTGCTGGGCAAAGTGTTGTTGGTGAACGTGCTCACCTTCGGCATCATCGCCATGGCATTCGCCATGGGCCGCGAGAAGGTCTTCCCTTGGTTGCAAGGGGACGGTGTCAGCATGGGCGAGGTTTTCAGCATGCAACCGTTCTACCTGTTGATGTTGCGCATGTTGGTGATCACATCGGTCACCATTGTCGCTGTGCAGTTGGAAGAGGCCATCGGAAGGCGCATGCTTTTCGGTTCGCTGCTTGGTTGGTACGATAAGCCGAAGGCCCACGAGCGCATCGTTCTTACTATGGACCTGCAAGGCAGCACGGCCCTGGCCGAACGCATGGGCGACCTGCGATACTTCCGCTTCTTGAATTTCACGCACTCGCTGATGAGCGATGCCGTGCTGCACAATGAGGCCGAGATCCACAAGTACGTTGGCGACGAAGTGATCTTCACGTGGACCATGCGCGCTGGTGCACGCCATCACAATTGCCTCGACCTATGTTTCGATATCGCCGACCGTATCGCGGAACACGATCAGGCGTTCAAGGATGAGTTCGGTGCGGTGCCCAAGTTCCGAGCAGCCGTGCATGGCGGCCGTGTGATCACCGCACAGGTCGGTCACATCAAGCGGGCCATCGATCATAGTGGCGATGTCATGAACGCCGTAAGCCGCATGCTCGGCTTGTGCAAGGATCTTAACGAGCAGTTGCTCGTGAGCACCGAACTGCTGGAACGTTTGGGCGACGTAAGCGATCGTTTTGTGATCGGCCCCGAACAGATCCTGCCGGTGAAGGGTAGGCGGAGAGAGGTGCGCGTGCATGGAGTGACGCGGGTGCGTTCATAACACGCGGCAGGGACTCCTACCACCGTTGCTCCGAGCGTGTTCTTTAGCGCCATGAGTCCGACTCTCCTCCTCTCCATCGTCTTCGGCTATTTTCTGTTGCTGCTCGGGATCGCATGGTACACCAGCCGCGGTGCAGGCGAACATGCGTTCTACAGCGGTGAGCGCAAGAGCCTCTGGTGGGTGGTGGCCTTCGGTATGATCGGCACGTCGCTCAGCGGGGTCACCTTCATCAGTGTTCCGGGCGCGGTGCAGGCGGGTCACTGGGGCTATCTGCAATTGGTCATCGGTTTTGCGATCGGCTATTGGATCGTGGCCGGGGTGCTGTTGCCCTTGTACTACCGCATGCAACTGACGAGCATCTATGGGTACCTGCGCGAGCGTTTCGGGTTGGTCAGCTACCGCACGGGCGCGTCATGGTTCATCCTCAGTCGGCTCATGGGTGCAACGTTGCGCATCTATGTCGTGCTGAACGTGATCCATGTGTTCACCCTCGAAGCGCTCGGCATTCCGTTCTGGCTCACCGCAGCGGTAGTGATGCTCATGATCGTGCTCTACACGTTGCAGGGCGGGGTGAAGACGATCGTGTGGACGGACACCCTGCAAACCCTGTTCATGCTTGCAGCGCTTTTGGGCGCGATCGTGTACATCGTCAATAGTACAGGCATGGAGGGCTGGAGCACCGCACTGAGCGATAGCGGTATGATGCAGGTGTGGAACTTCGACTGGAAGAGCAACAGCTACTTCCTCAAGCAAGTGGTCAGCGGCATGTTCATCACCATCGTCATGACCGGTCTCGATCAGGAGATGATGCAGAAGAACCTCAGTGTGCGCACGGTAGGTGGTGCGCAGAAGAACATGCGTGTTTTCAGTGTGATCCTGCTCGTAGTCAACATCCTCTTTCTGTTGCTGGGCGCATTGTTGTGGTTGAAGGCCGGGCAAATGGGCTTGGCTGCTCCAGAGAAGAGCGATGACCTGTTCCCAATGATGGCCCTGCAACACTTCCCACCATGGCTCGGGTTGCTCTTCATCGTAGGCCTCATCAGCGCCTTGTTCCCAAGCGCCGATGGTGCGCTCACTGCCCTCACCGCCAGCACCTGCATCGACCTCATCGGCATTCGCGATCGGGGATGGGATGAAGTCAAGCAGCGCCGCGTGCGACGAACCGTTCACTTGTTGATGGCGGTCGTCTTCATGGGCTGCATCATGTGGTTCTTCGCCCGCAAGGATGGCACCATCGTCAAGACGCTCTTCGACCTGGCGGCTATCACCTACGGACCCTTGCTTGGATTGTTCGCGTTCGGTTTGTTCGGCAAGGGCAAGCCGCGCGAGGTGCTCGTCCCGTTCATCTGTGTTGCTGCCGCAGTGATCACCTACTTCCTCCGCGATAACTCCGTGTTTCTGCTCGGTGGTTACCAAATGGGGTTCGAGACGTTGCTTGTGAACGGTGGCCTTACGTTCCTCGGTCTTTGGGCCTTCGTGGATCGGCGTATTGTGCGGGCCGGGGAATAAAAAGTTGGCACCCTGGGCAGCGGCCTTCACGCTTCACGCATCATGGTGCTGAAACCTTTAACGAAGTCCGACATGAAGACCAAACATTTGAGCCTGTCCATGATCACCGTCGCGCTGGTGGTCGTTGCGTGCAACAAGGAAACGAACTACGGCCCAGGGCCTGCGTCGCTTAGTCCGCTTCGGCAGATCTTCGAGAACAACATAGCGGCAGCCACACAGTCATTCAATGTGAATGCCAGCACCGGAGGAACGGTGCAGGGCGCGGATGGCACCACGGTGGTTTTCGTACCCAACGCGTTCAGGTATGCGGACGGAACAGTGGTCACAGGGAATGTTCAGGTGGAACTTGTCGAGGCCCTGACGATCGCGGATATGTTGTTCTTGAACAAACAGGCTGTGGGAAATGACAACGGAACACTGAAGCCGTTAACGAGCGGTGGCCGATCCGCTTGACAGCGTCGCAGGCCGGACAACCGGTCAAACTCGCCCCGGGCGGTTCATATGTGCAGATACCATCGGCCAACCCGGATCCGCAAATGGAGTTGTTCAGCGGTACGGTGGATGCGGACGGAACGATCATTTGGGATCCGTTCGACGGGGGCGGGAATCTTGTCATCGATAGTGGCGCGTATGCATTTCCGAACGATTCGCTCGGTTGGATCAATTGCGACTACTTCGGTAACTGGGTGGACCGCTCACCACGATCACGGTTACTGTTCCGCAGGTTCACAATGATCAGAACACCATCGTTTGGGTCGTGTTCCCCAGTATCAACTCCATGACCAACATAGGGGGCTACAATGCGGGCCCATCCACTTTCGCTACCGGAACGAGCTATGCAGCGCCAGTGGGTATGGGGGTTACGCTGGTTTCCTTGGCATTGATCAACGGCGACTATTACTCGTCGTTCACGAATTCCACGCTGGTAGTTGGGCACAACGAGACGATCACGTATCAGCCCACAACGCTCGCGCAGTTCAACGCGGATTGTCAGGCTCTTTGATAGGTCAGGTTGGTTCGGGAGGGAGCAAGGCCCGGTCGGGAGACCGGGCCTTGCTCATTTGTCGGACGGTTACAACGACAGGCAGCGGTTCCTGCGGTTCAGCGCGTCATAGCGCTGAACCCTTAACGAAGAACCGAGATGAAGTCCACGAAATCCGTTGTGGTGATGCTCGCGACAGTCGCAGCGATCACCGGTTGCAGCAAGGAGTATTACCCGGCAGGAGTGCCGTCCGTTGATCCACTACGCGCGCTCTTCGAACAGAACCGCACCGATGCTGACCAGACCTACTTTGTCGACGCAACACAGGGTGGCACCGTGTTCGGTGCGCATGGAACGATCATAACGGTGCAACCGAACGCCTTCCGCACCAACGCCGGCGCCGTGGTCAACGGACCGGTCTCGATCCATTTGGTCGAGGTGATGGAACCCGCGGAAATGGTGTGGTTGAACATGCAAACCGTGGTACGCTATCCCAACAACGACAAAGGCATTCTACAGAGTGGTGGTGAGGTGCGTGTGCGCGCTGAGGCGAATGGCCAGCAAGTGACGGTGGCCCAGGGAGCGGTGCAGATCCATGTACCTGCCGCCAGTATCGATCCCTTGATGGACCGGTACATCGGAGCGGAGGATGACGACGGGGATATCCTCTGGGAGCAGGATGGTGATCTGCTCGCCGACACGGGTGGCGTGTTCTTTCTGGACAGCGCCGGAGGCCAAGGATGGGTGCCGGGAAATTTCTACACCGCACCGTGGCCTGCCAACACGTTCGGTAGCAATTGGCCGCCGTTCGATTTCATCAATTGCGATCATCCGCTTCCACCGGGAGGCGACAGTACCGACGTGACCATCACTGTGCCACCAGGCTTTGGGAATTGGGGAACCTCGGTGTGGATCGTTCTACCCGATATTAATTGTATGGTGTACCAAGAGCTTTGGAGCGGCAACACGGTTCGCGCTGGCTTCCCAGTGCGGGTGGGGCTGCAGGGCACGGTCGTCGCTTTATCGGAGCAAGGCGGGACATATCATTCCGCCTTTGCGCCGATCACCATCACAGAGAACCACCAGCAAACGATCACCCTACAACCCACTACGCTGGCGCAGTATCAGCAGGACTTGCAGGGCTTGTGAACTGAAGTCAGGTTTGGGAGGAGCATGGCCCGGTCGAAGACCGGGCCATGCTCATTTGAAGCCCCGCGTATTCCCGAACGAACTGGTGCGCAACTTCGTGGCCTCAAACGAACAATCACCATGGCATTGACACGACGTTCCACGGCTACGTGGAAAGGATCTGGTAAAGAAGGAAGCGGAACGGTTACCAGCACCAGTGGTGTACTGAAGGACGCCCCGCACAGTTTCCTCACCCGCTTCGTGAGCGAAGACGGAAAGGCCGGTACGAATCCCGAGGAGTTGATCGCAGCCGCCCACGCATCGTGCTTCACGATGAAGTTGAGCTTCGTGCTCGGCGCCGGTGGCCACACAGCGGATGAACTGACCTGCACTGCTAACGTGAAACTGGATAAAGTAGGCGATGGTCAAGGTATCGTCGGCATCCATTTGGAATTGACCGGTCGCGTGAAAGGCATCAGCCCAGAGGACTTCCAACGGTTCGCTGAAGATGCGAAGAACGGTTGTCCGATCAGCCAAGCATTGAAGGCCGTGCCGATCACCTTGGAGGCGAAACTGGCCTGACCCCGACATGATCAGGACGAAGCGCCTGCCCTCTCCCAAGGAGAGGCTCCGACCACAGCCGACCAAACGTTCGTGTGCTTCACGGCTCCACAATGCTCTCGGTCCAGCGGCGCATGGCCTCCTGTATCAAGGCGTTGCCGATCCCATCCTCCATCTGTTTGGCTTCCAATTGCTTCTCGATGGTGCGACGCAGCCACCGTTCACCGATGCCCACGATCGGCGGCCGACCTGCACTATCAGTGGCATGGGTACCGGGGTTGTCTCTGTGTAGGCTCGGTACTTCATTGGGCAATGGTTTGCGCGGCATGGTCATGCTGAAGGTCTTGCGCGGGCAGATCTGTTGAGCGAGAAAAACTGCTGCGAGGCTATCGATGGTAGCGCCATCGTGCACGGCGTGATCGGGGCCTTGGTGGATGTAGGCTTGGTAACGGTCCGCATGAAGCTCAAGTTCATCCGCGCGGTCGTCGATGTCGCACGCACCGTGCAGCTTGGGGTAGTTGGTGCTCATCTCGAGCCGCAAGCCCCATAGGGCGGGTTGTTCGCCGCAGCCTACCACGGGATCGCCTACTTGGTGATAGGTGAACAGCGCCGGGCCGTCCTCATCATCCACGTACTTGGTATCGAGCAACGCGCCGAAAAAACTCAGGCACGCCTTCACACTCGCGTCGCCGGCACTCGGGTCCATCTCACTTTTCTTCACGCCAAGGTCCGGGCGCTGGAACGAGGAGAGTTTCTCGTACACCATGCCCATCTCCCCGCATTCCACCGGTATCTCTTCCACTTTGTCCATGAAGGTGGCGTGCAGTGCTGTGATGCCACCAGCGCTGAATCCACCTACGAAAAAGTCCTCCGTGCTGCTGCGGTCCTTCGCCGCGCGCCCTTTGAGGAAACGGATGGCGGTGCGCATATCCATGGTCGCGCGGCACGCGGCGCGCACCACCTCAGCGCGGTCGTACGTATACGGCATACGCTTGGGCCATGGCGCGAAGAAGCCCAACCGATAACTGATCGTGGCTGCTACATAGCCGCGCGAGGCCCAGGTGCGACAAAGGCTATCGAGCGTGTTGCGATGCCCGCCCATAAAGCCGCCGCCGTGAGCGAAAATGATGACCGGACGCTCGGTAAGCCCGTCGTTCACCGGCTTCCAAACGTTCATGCGCAGCGTGTCCATCACGCCGCGATAGTTCAATGCTTTGGTGTATTCCACATTGCGCTCAACAGTGGTTCTGAAGCGTTGCGCCACGAAATCGACACTGCAATCCTGCGCAGTGCTGTGCAACGGAATGGAGATGCTAAGGAGCAGAACGGAAAGGAGTCGCTTCATCTGGTTGTTCAAAGGACGCGCTGGCCATCGATAGGTAACAGGTCGCGGTCGTACATCTTCAACAAGTGCCTTGTCAAAACGTGTTCCGGGGTGGAAAACGTACCCCGGACCGTGTAAACCGTTCGTCACACGTGCCGCTGGCCCGCACATATCTCTTTCGCTTGGTTCTTCCGATGAAGAACATTGCGCCCCCTTGTTGCTGATGTCCTTCCTGCTCGGACGTCAATACTCTTGTGTATGGATAGAGCTATCGATACCCGCCCCGCGCGCCGCAAGCGCATGATCGCCCTCGGTTGTTTGGGCGGCATCGCCCTCATCGCCATAGCCTTCTGGAGCAGTTCATTCACGACAAGTCGCGTGCGCGTGGAGGAAGCCAAGGTGCAGATCGGCACCGTGGAGAAGGGCATGTTCCGCGAGTTCATACCCGTGACCGGTACCGTGCAACCCATCCAAACGGTCTTCCTCGATGCGCCCGAAGGTGGTACGGTGAAGAAGCGCTTCGTGGAAGATGGCCACATGGTGAAAGCCGGCGAGGCGATCATCGAACTGAGCAATCCACAACTGCATATGGATGCGATCAACCGCGAAGCGCAACTGCTCGACCAGCAGAACAACCTGCGCAACACGAGGCTGGCCATGGACCAACAGACTACGCGCCTGAAAGACGAACTGCTGAACCTTGATAAAGACCTGAAGCGGCTGGAGCGCGACCAGAAGATCGACGACCGTTTGGTGAAGGATTCCTTGCTTGCGCAGAACGTCTACCTCGGCAACAGCGAGAACCTTCAGTACATGCGCGAGAAGCGCAAGCTTGTTGTTGCGAATGTGCGCAGCGATTCGCTGTTCCGGTTGAGCCAAGTGGGATCTATCACCAACAACCTGCTCCTCATCGACCAGAACCTCGCCTTCCTGCGCGAGAACTTGCAGAACCTCGTTATCAAGGCTCCGATCGACGGTCAGCTCAGCGGCCTGAACGTTGAACTTGGACAGACCAAGCAACGTGGGGAGCGCATCGCGCAGATCGATGTACTGGATGGCTTCAAGGTACGGGCGCGGATCCCCGAACATTATGTGAGCCGCATCAGCATCGGCTTGCACGGAACGTTCACGCACGCAGGGAAAGAGCACGCGATCGAGATCTTCAAGGTGTACCCGGAAGTGAGCAATGGCGAGTTCGATGTGGACCTGCGTTTCGTGGAAGCGGCACCTGAGGGCATCCGTCGCGGACAGACGTTCCAAGTGCGGTTGCAGTTGAGCGAGGACATGCAAGCCGTGATGCTACCGCGCGGACCCTTCTTCCAAGACACCGGTGGCCAATGGGTTTATGTGGTCGATGCCGAAGGCACGGGCACCAAGCGCGCAGTGAAGCTGGGCCGCCAGAACCCGGACATGTACGAAGTGCTTGAAGGGCTGCAACCCGGTGATCGTGTTGTAACCAGCCGATATGTGCAATTCAACGATGCCGATGAACTCGTGATCCAATGAGCTACGAGCCATGAGCCACGTGCTGCGTGCTACTTGTTGCTATTGCAAGCTCGCGGCCCGAAGCTCGAAGCCTTTAACCAAGCAAACTTTCAACCATGAGCCTCCTCAAAACCCAGAACCTCTCCAAAGTGTACCGCACCGACACGGTGGAAACCACCGCGCTGAACGCCGTGGACATCGCTATAGGTCAAGGTGAGTTCGTCGCCATCATGGGCCCTAGCGGCTGTGGCAAGTCAACACTGCTCAACATCATCGGCCTGCTCGACTCGCCCAGCAGCGGCAGCTACTTCGTTGCTGGTGAGGATGTGAGCGGATACAACGAGCGCAAGCGTGCGGAGGTGCGCAAGAACACCATCGGCCTCGTGTTCCAGAGCTTCAACCTTATAGATGAGCTCACCGTAGCGGCACCTCGACAGCGCGATGGGTGAGGAGGTGATGAACCTGCTCACCGAACTGAATAAAGCAGGCACCACGGTCATCATCGTAACGCACAGCTTGCGCGATGCGGGTTACGCGCAACGCACGATCAAACTGCTGGACGGAAAAGTGGTGGCCGGTGATGTTCCGGCGACCGCGTTGCTTTAGCTGGCAGAGGCTCTCAGGTAGCGCTCTGTTAGATCGCACAAGTAGGCCGCGAGCTGTTTGCGGTCCTTCCTCTCACTGAGCTCAGTGAGCGCTGGCAAGTGTTCCATGGCGAACTCCAACGAGTGCGCCATTTCCACAAGTGTGGTTGCGAAGGAGCGCGCGTGCTTCATACGTGGGGAGCCTGCCTTCACTTCCATGGCGATGTGCGCGCACAGGTCCTTGTATGGCTTGAAGAGCTTCAGTTCATTGTCCGAGTCGACGTTCTTGTGCATGAAGGATTTCGACCCTTCGTTGATCACCAAGCGGCGCAGGTCGTGCGGGTCGAATTGGGTGGCACGGGCATCGGCGGGCCACATTCCACAAATGGCCTTGATATCCCCTCGCAGGCGCTCGATGGGATCCTTCAGTCCCTTGCCTTCCTGCTGGCAGTGCGTGGCCAACCACAGCCAGTAAACTTGGAAGTAGTATTGCAGCAATCGCTGCTTGTTCGCGAAGTAATGGTACACGGTTACCTCCGTACAGCCGATCTGTTCAGCCAGCTTCTTGAAGGTGAAGGCCTCCAGGCCGATCCCGTTCATGAGGACCAGGCCTTCCGAGAGGATACGGCTGCCCATGGGGCTCGCGGGGTCGCGGAGGACAAGACCGGGATCAGGTTCGATGAGGTAACGGGCCATGGTGTTCTGTACGGATGAGGATCGGCGGGGCGAAAATAGCATTGCCATTGTTTGTTATGGTAATACATTATTATTGTTTAGTATTACTATACTTGCCGCCGCAATGAACCCCATCACCCCCTGGCAACGCCTCGTTCGGTTGCTCCGCGTGGACAAGCGCGAGATCGGCCACATCTACCTGTACGCTTTGGTGGGCGGGGCCATCAGCCTCAGCGTGCCGCTGGGCGTGCAGGCCATCATCAACCTCATCAGCGGTGGGCAGGTGGCCACAAGCTGGGGCGTGCTCATCGGCTTCGTCACCATCGGCGTGGCCTTCACCGGCGCCTTGCAGGTGATGCAACTGGCCCTGGCCGAGAACATCCAGCAACGGCTGTTCGCCCGCAGCGCGTTCGAGTTCGCCTACCGCATTCCGCGCGTGAAGGCCGAAGCGGTGAGCGGCAAGTACATGCCCGAACTGGTGAACCGCTTCTTCGACACCATGACGATCCAGAAGGGCCTGAGCAAATTGCTACTGGACGTCCCGCTGGCCCTATTGCAGATCGCCCTCTGCCTCATCCTGCTCGCGCTCTACCATCCATTCTTCATCGCCTTCGGGGCACTGCTGGTCATCCTGCTCTACTTCATTTTCCGGTTCACCGGAAGGCAGGGCCTCACCACGAGCCTGGCCGAAAGCAACTACAAGTACGCCGTGGCCCATTGGCTCGAAGAACTCGGCCGCAGCATGGGCACCTTCAAGCTCATCGGCGAGACCGGTCTGCCACTGGACCGCACGGACAAGCTCGTGGACGGATACGTCACCGCGCGCAAAGCGCACTTCCGCATCCTGCTCGGGCAGTACGGCTCCATGGTGGCCTTCAAGGTGATCGTTACGATCAGCCTCCTTGCACTGGGCGGCATGCTGGTGATGAAGGAGCAGATGAACATCGGCCAGTTCGTGGCGGCCGAGATCGTGATCCTGCTGCTGATGAACGCAGTGGAGAAGATCATCCTGCGGATCGAAACGGTGTACGACGTGCTCACGGCGCTGGACAAAGTGGGCTGTGTGACCGACCTGCCGTTGGAACGCGAGGAAGGTTTGCGCACCATCGAGCGGGATCCCTCCAAGGGCATGGACGTGCGGGTCAATGATCTCGGATTCCGTTCGCATTTCCATGGAAGGCCGGTACTGAGCGGGATAGACCTGCACCTGAAGCCGGGCGAGAAGGTGTGCTTGCAAGGACCCAACGGCGCGGGCAAGACCACCCTGCTGCGGATCCTCGGTGGTGCCATAGTACCGCACGAAGGCACCGTTCAACTCGACGGTCATCCGATGAACAGCCTGGACCTCGATGTGGTGCGTTCCGTGATCGGCGACAGCTTGAGCGAGGAAGATGTGTTCGACGGCACCATCCTGGAGAACATCGTGGTGGGCCGCGCCTGGGTGAAGGAAGCCGAGGTGATGGAGGCCTGCCGCGTGACCGGTCTTTTCGATCAGCTCGCGCAATTCCCGGAAGGACTGCTCACGAAGCTCGATCCGCAAGGTTCACGCCTGCCGAAGAGCCTGGTGAAGCGCATCATCCAGGCGCGCTGCATCGCGGGCGGTCCGCGACTGATCCTGCTGGAGGACAGCCTGCAGAACTGGGACGTGAAGGACCGCGAGCAGCTCCTGGGTTGGATCAGCGCGCCCGAGCGTCCATGGACCTTGCTCGCGGTGAGCAATGATCCGTGGCTGCAGCAGCGCTGCGCGCGCACGGTGCATCTGCGGGACGGCAAACTCATCACCGCCTGAGCCATGCTTGACCTGAGCCCAAACAGCCCGGTGCCCGCGCTCGATCGCACGAGCTTCCAGTCGTTCCGCACCATCGGCGTGGCGCGTGCGAACACGCTCTTCGCCCTGTGGGTGAGGATCATCGGTGTGGTGATGATCCTCGCGCTCTTCCTGCCGTGGACACAGAACATCCGCGCGCGCGGAACGGTGACGAGCCTTTCACCCGATCAGCGTCCGCAGACCATCCATGCGATCATCCCCGGCCGCGTGGAGCAGTGGTACGTGCAGGAAGGCCAACGCGTGCAAAAGGGCGACACCATCCTGCGCTTGAGCGAAGTGAAGCCGGAGTACTTCGATCCGAAACTGCTCGACCGCACACAAGCACAGATCACCTCGAAAGAACTCACTGGCCGGAGCTACGAGGAGAAAGTGCATACGCTGGATGCACAGATCGATGCGCTAACCGGCGGCCTGCGCATCAAGTTGGAACAGGCGCAGAACAAGATCCAGCAGGCGCGCTACAAGCTGCAGAGCGACAGCATCCGCGTGGTGGCGGCCGAAACGGAGATCAAGGTGGCCGATGACCAGTACGAGCGCGGTGAACAGCAATTCAAGGAAGGGCTGATCAGCAAGGTGGAACTCGAGCGCAGGCAGGTTGCCCAACAACGCCCCAACGCCACGCTCATCGACGCGCGCAACAAACTCCTCGATGCACGCAACGAACTGCTCAACGCGCAGCTCGACATCAACGGCATACGCAACGACTACCGTGATAAACTGAGCAAGGCCGAGAGCGAGAAGTACAGCAGCATGAGCCAGATGTACACCACCGAGGCCGAGGTGAGCAAGATGCAGGTGGACCTGGCGAACTACACCGTGCGCGCCGGCAACTACTACGTCACAGCACCGCAGCAGGGCTTCATCACCAAGGCCGTGGTCACGGGCCTGGGCGAAACGGTGAAGGAAGGCGATGAACTCGTGAGCGTGATGCCCGCAGGCTCCGACCTGGCCGTGGAGATGTACGTGCGGCCAATGGACATGCCGCTGATCAACAAGGGCCAGAAGGTGCGCTTCATGTTCGATGGCTGGCCGAGCATCGTCTTCAGCGGCTGGCCCAACAGCAGCTATGGCACCTTCGGCGGCGAAGTGGTGGCGATAGACAATTTCATAAGCCCCAATGGCAAGTACCGCATCCTCGTGGGCCCTGACAAGAGCGACCAAACATGGCCCGCGGCCTTGCGCGTTGGTGGTGGAGCGGTCGGCTTCGCATTGATGAAGAACGTGCCGATCTGGTATGAACTGTGGC
The DNA here is from genome assembly GCA_016703005.1 of Flavobacteriales bacterium. GTDB lineage: Bacteria > Bacteroidota > Bacteroidia > Flavobacteriales_F > PHOS-HE28 > PHOS-HE28. The sequence goes on along the minus strand of JADJCX010000006.1, from coordinate 169,507 downwards.
GACAGGTCAATGGTTTCCCACCGGACCTGTACTTGGATGGGGAAGCAGCGGGAACCAACGGCGAAGAGAAGAAATGAGACCGCTGCTTTCTTCGTTCCTGTTCACATGGTGCGCGGCGATCTTCGCGCAGCTACCTCCCGTTCTCACCCGCGACGCCTTCGTGCGGATGGTGCTGGAGAACCACCCCATGGCGCGGCAGGCAGCGCTGCGACCGGAACTGGGTGAGGCCACCCTGCGCAGCGCCCGCGGCGGTTTCGATCCCGTGGCCGCTGCGAGCTATGATGAGAAGCGGTTCGACGACAAGAACTACTTCCAGCTCTTCGATGCCGGATTGCGCGTGCCCACCTGGTATGGTGTGGAACTGTTCGCAGGCTTCCAGGAGAACAGCGGCGATCTGCTGGATCCGCAAGCCATCACTCCGAACGATGGTCTGCCGAAGGTCGGTGGGCAGATCAGTTTGGGCCAGGGGCTCTTCATCGACCAGCGCCGCGCCGCGTTGCGGAAGTCGCAAGCCTACCTGCGCGCCACCCAGGCGGAGCAAGAGCAGATGCTGAACGACTTGTTGCTCCAGGCGCTTAATGACCACACCGATTGGGTGGCCACGTACCGCGCGTTGGAAGTGGCCAACAGCGCCGTAGCCCTCGCTTCGGTTCGCTTCGATGCGGTGCGCGGCAGCTGGCGGGGCGGCGATCGTCCGGCCATAGACACGCTCGAGGCCTTCGTGCAGGTGCAGGACCGCCGGATGCGCCAGCAGCAGGCCAGCCTCAACTTCCGCAATGCGGGTTTGCGCTTGAGCAACCACTTGTGGAACGCCGCGCAGCAACCGCTGGAACTGCAAGCGAACGTGGTGCCCGACCCCGCCGATCTGCTCTCCCCTGCCACCTTCCAACTACCCGACACCGCGATCACGAACGCCGTAGCCAACCATCCACTGCTCGCACAGACCAGCGCGCGCATCGATCAACTCGAGATCGACCGGCGCTTGCGCGGCGAATACCTCAAACCCGAACTGGACCTGAAGTACCAGTGGTTGGGCAACGGCGGTGCATTGAACAACGAACAAGGTGCGACCCTGCTGGGCGATGGATACCGGTTCGGCGTCGGCTTCCAGGTCCCGCTCTTCCTGCGCAAGGAGCGCGGCGAACTCTCCATCGCGAAGCTGCGCGTTACGGATGCCAACTTGGGCCTGGAACGCGACAGGCTACGCATCCGCAACCGCATCAGCGAGCGCGTGAACGACATCGCCGTCTTCGGGGATCAAGTACGCTTGGGCGCTGACATGGTGGTGAACAACGAGCGTTTGCTTTCCGGCGAGAACCAGCGGTTCATCGCGGGCGAGAGCTCGCTCTTCCTGGTGAACGCCCGCGAGGTACCGTTGATCGATGCGCGCATCCGTCAGGTGGACCTCGAAGGGCGCTTGCGCAAAGCCTACTTCGGTCTCGACCACGAAGCCGGTACGCTCTGGCGTGTCTGGCAACCTTGATCCATAGCACCATGATCCACGTCACCTTGCAAGCCCGCACCATCGTCGCCGTCGAAAAGCTCGCCGCGCATTTGATGGAGAAGCACCTGCTGCTCTTCCCCACCATCGACACGGACCATGAAGAACTGAAGTGGGATGGCGGACAACTCACGCGCACCAGCCAGCTGCTCTTGCAAGGCATGACCAAGGCCCTGCTGTACCGCGAGGTGGAGAAGGCCGCGCAGGAACTCCTGGGCGACGAGCTCGTGCGCATCCACGCCGTGCCGGTAACGCACCTGGACCCGCATGCGCAAAAGATGCTGCTGGAGCAGACCGCCAAAGTGTGAACCAAATGAACCGCGCCATCCTACTTCCCCTCCTTGCGCTCTTCGCCATCGCATCGCCGGGGCAGATCAACAACCGCCTGGAATCCATCCAGCTCATCCAGCAGGGCGACATCGCTTTGCGCATGGGCAACAGCGAGCAGGCCATGCTCCACTACACCAACGCCATCCAGAAGGACATGGCCTTCGCCGATGCGTACATGAAGCGCGCGACACTGCTGAGCCGCCTGGGTCAGAACACACAAGCGCTGGCCGACATGGACCGTGCGCTGGAATTGAACCCCTACAGCGAGTGGATCCACGATCGACGTGCGAAGACCCGCATGTTGGTGAACGATGTGAAAGGCGCTGAGGAGGACTGGTCGAAGGCGATCGCCTTGCATCCCTACGACGAACTCTTGCGCGAGCACCGCGCAGATGCCTGGCTGGCCGCCGGGGACATCGAACGCGCCAAGGCCGATCTCGATTCCATGATCGCGCACAAGCCGGGTGATGTGCTGCTGCTGCTGAAGCGAGGGTCGGTGTCCTTGCAGATGGACAACGCCCCGGAAGCGCTCGAATGGTTCGAGCGCGCGAACAAGGTCTCTCCCCGCCTGGCCGTTGTGCATGATCTGCGTGCCGTGGCGCTCATGAAGCTGCTGCGTTGGAAGAACGCCCTCACGGCGCTCGATAGCGCCCTGACGCTCGACCCGGACTTCGACCTGGCCTACTACAACCGTGGATTGGTGCATCTCCAGCTCGGCAACACGGCCCAGGCCCGCGCGGACATGGACAAGGCGCTCACCATTGGGCGTGATAAAGCGCATGTCTTCTTCCAACGTGCGCTCGTGCGCAAGCGCGATGGCGATCTCGTTGGCGCGCAGGAGGACTACGACCGCGCACTGGAACTCGCGCCGGACTACCTCGAAGCACAATACAACCGCGCCTTCGTGCGCAAGCAACTGGGCGATCATGCCGGTGCGTTCGCCGATGTGGAGAAGGCGCTCTTGCTCGCCCCCGACGATCCGGATGCATGGACCATGAAAGGCAATCTGCACTTGCTGTACGGCGAGTTCGAGGAAGCCATCGCACATTTCGATCGGGCCGTATCACTCACCAGCGACCATGCCAACGCATTGTTCAACCGCGGGCTGGCCTATCACATGACCTACCGCCCGCTGCAAGGATGCGATGATCTGCGGCGGGCCGCCGCGCTGGGGTCTCAAGAAGCAGCGGACGCGCTCATATACTTCTGCTCGTTCTGATCGTGGGGGGGCGTTCACGAAAGGCTGGTCGGCCATCCGCTTTGATACGCCATAGAAGCACGGTCAACCGTTCATCACCAGCGCAACGTCGTCGCACCGGGCGCTTCCAAGCACGGGTCCAGCGTTACACCTTCGGCGCATGCTGAAGAACTACATCCTCATCGCCTGGCGCACCCTCAAACGCGACAAACTCTTCGCGGTGCTCAACATCACTGGGCTGGCCATCGGTATCGTGGCGTGCTTGCTCATCTACATCTATGTACAGGATGAGTTGAGCTTCGATGCGCACCACGCGAAGGCTGATCGCATCTACCGCGTACAAGCGCACTACAAGTTCGGGGACACCAAGGACGACTTCGGCATCACACCGTTCCCGATCATGGAGGCGCTGCTGAAGGAATACCCCGATATCGAGAGCGGTGTTTCGCTCTACCAACTTGGGCAAACAACGCTGGAGTATGAGGGCAAGCCCTACGTCACGGAGAACGGCTACAACGCCGACACCAGTTTCTTCCGCGCGTTCGACTTCACCTTCGTGAATGGCGATTTCACTGCGCTCGACGAGCCGGACAACATCGTGATCATGCAGGAGATGGCCGTGCGCATGTTCGGTGATGAGGACCCCATCGGCAAGATGGTGCAACGCAACAACCGTACGCTGAAAGTGGCGGGTGTGATCGACGAGAAGGCCGAGAACACGCACATCCCTATGGGGGTGTTCATGAGCCGCCTCGGTATGCCGCCGCAAGCCAAAGAGCAGCTCGGCCAGAGCTGGGGCAACAACAGCAGCTTCAATTACCTCGTGCTCGGGCCGGGTGTGAGCGAGAAGGACTTCCAGAGCAAGATGGACGCGTTCGTTACCAAGTACATCATCCCGGCATGGGGGGAGAACAGTTCCACGGCGAGATCAGCTTCAACCTGGAGCCACTGCGCGAGGTGCACTTCAACAACGACCTGATCTACGACACACCGAAGAAGGGCAACAAGGCCTACGTCACGCTGTTCGCCATCGTGGCCGTGCTCATCCTCGCTATCGCGTGCATCAACTACATCAACATGAGCACGGCCGACGCGACCCGTCGCGCCAAGGAAGTGGCGTTGCGGAAGGTCAGTGGTGCACAGCGCGGACAACTGGTGGCGCAGTTCATTGGCGGCAGTGTGATGATCGCCATCATCGGCATCATCGTGGCGCTGGGGCTATTGTGGCTTTGTCTGCCGGCGTTCAATACGATCACTGATAAGGAGATCGGCATGGGTTATTTGTTGCAGGGGAGCTTCGCCGGTGTGGTGCTGCTTATCGTGCTCACCATTGGTGTGCTGGCCGGCAGCTATCCGGCCTTCTTCCTCTCGCGCTTTGCTCCGCAACTGCTGTTGAAGGAAGGTGTGGCCAGTGGAGCGGGGAAGGGAAGTGTGCGCAAAGTGCTGATGGGCGCACAGTTCGCTATCGCGCTGTTCATGGTGGTGGGTACGCTCGCCGTCTTCGCGCAATTGCAATGGCTGCGCAGCAACGACATGGGCTTCCGAAAGGAGAACCTGTTGAGCATCACCATGCCGCAACCGCGCGGCGATGATACACTCGCATGGGACGCGCTTCGGCCGCTCAAGAACGAATTGATGCGCGAGAGCTTCGTTACCGCCGGGTCCTACACGCAGAGCCTGCCCGGCGAGAGCGGCGGGCGCTGGGTGCTGCAAGTGCAAACGCCCGAGGGCCGCATCGACAAGCCGATGCCGACCATGAGCACCGATGCCGACTTCCCAGCGTTGCTCAGCGTGGAACTGGCGGCAGGCCGCTACTTCGACCCCGCCATTCCCAGCGATGCGGACAATGCAGTGATGGTGAATGAGAGCGCCGTGAAGGCCTTCGGTTGGAAGGACCCGCTCGCCGAGAAGATCTACATCCCCGGCGATGCGCAAGCCACACCACCGCAACCCGAGCAGCAGCTCACTGTGATCGGCGTGGTGAAGGACTTCCACTACACCAGCCTGCACACACCGATCGAACCGTTGGTGATGTTCCAGAGCAGCCAGCGCTACGGTGCGCGAAGCCTTGTGTTGCGCCTCGCACCCGGCGACGTGGGCGGACAGCTCGCCGCTTTGCAGAAACGCTGGAGCACCTTGCGCCCGAACGACGATTGGGATGCGACTTTCCTCACCGATAGCATCGCACAGCTCTACCAAGCCGAGGACAAACTGTTCCGTGTCTTCACTGCTTTTGCTGTGCTCACGATCCTGCTCACGGTGATGGGCCTCTATGGCCTCGCATACTTCACGGCGAAACAGCGCACACGCGAGATCGGCATCCGTCGCGTGATGGGCGCACCGCTGCTCGATATTGTGCACCGCATGAACCGCGAGTTCGTAGTGTTGCTTGGTCTGGCACTATTGGTCGCCTTCCCACTGGCGTTCTATGCGATCGGCCGTTGGCTGGAAACGTTCGCCTACCACACGGATATTTCGCCGGTGCTGTACGCAACGGCGTTGCTCCTGATATTGTTCGTTACCGTACTGACGGTGAGCGTGCAGGCATACAGGGCAGCGGTTGCGGACCCGGTGAAGGCCTTGCGGTACGAATGATCATCTGATCATCGCACCCTAACCAACGTTCTATTGCCGCGGTGTTGTGTGCCGCGGAGTTTTGCGGGTACACACCACCACCCATGCGCGTCCGTACGCTTTTGCTTTTCATCGCGACCTGCAACATTGTTTTTGCCCAACCACCGAACGACCAATGCAGTGCGGTTATCCCCGTGGCGCTGAGTGTGGGCAGCACGCTCACTCTTAGCGGCACGCGCACTGGTGCCACCACAACCAACGATGGTGTGCCGGGCAGCGTGCTGATGACCACCGCCGGAGTGGCCACTGTGTGGGAGGCATTCACCACCACGACGTGCAGTAATGTCACTGCATTGTTCTGCGGCACCGCTTTGCCGGCCACTACCATGTGGAACTTCATCACACCGGATTGCCCGTCCGATTCGGCCATCTATTTCTCTTACGCCAACTTCGGCATCCTTTGCCCAAATGGGCAGTTCGGCATTCAATGGTTCAACTTAGCGCCCGGTACCTACTACTTGCCGATCTACTGCACCGGTGCGGGTGGCGCTTACACGTTGGATCTGAGCGCGGTGGCCTGCATACCCGGCCCTGCGAACGATGAATGCGCAGGCGCGGTGCCGCTCATTGTGAACACCAGCTGCGTTACCACCAGCAGCTCCGTGGAGAACGGCACGCTGTCATTCGCCGCAGCAACGTGCAATGGTTCCTTGGGCAACGCGAACGACGATGTCTGGTTCTCGTTCGTGGCCACGGGCACCGACCACACCGTCACCGTGAACGGCACTGGCGGAGACGTGGATGCTGTTGTGGACCTGTTCGAAGGAACCTGCGCTGGGTTGAACGCCATCGCCTGCGCCGACGCCACGTTCGATGGCGAGATCGAAACGCTCAACGCCACAGGCTTGGTGGTTGGCAACACATACTATGTGCGTGTCTTCCATTGGTACACGGCTCTGGCTATCGACCCGGAGTTCACCATCTGTATTACGGGAGCGATCGCCACTGCGGTGAGCGAAGTCACTGGTGCCGCCTTGAGCACCTTCCCGAATCCGACAGAAGGAACGATCACGGTGAGCGGTACCGAGAATGCCAGGAGCGCAGTGGTGTACGATGCCTTAGGCCGCTTTACGACCCAGCAACCCGTCACCGCCGCAATGACCACACTGGACCTGAGCGCGCTCCCTCGTGGCATTTACACGGTGGAAGTCATCACGCGCGATGGCATGTTGCGGCGCACGACGGTGATCAAGAACTAGAATGGCCAAGGGATCACTCCAACACCACGCGCGCGGCATTGATGCTACCATCGTTGCCGAGTGAGCGCACAGTGTACGTCCCACCAACAAGGAAAGACAGGTCCCACACAACTGAATTCGTAGGTGCTATGTCCAGCGTCGCCATCACACGCCCGCTCATGTCGAGCGCAGTGAGATGAACGAACGGTGATCCTTGCACGGTGATGCTTCCGGCAGCGGGGTTGGGGAAGAGCGCAATGTTGCTTGTCGTTGATGGCCGCTCAGCAACGCCGAGCGTGGTACAATCCAGTGTGTACTGCAGGAAGAAATCCCACATCTGGTCGTTGGCGTTGATGACGATGCTTGGCGGATCGCCGATGCCCGTGCCCGGCTGTCCACCCGGCCAGCTATGGCCGCCGTCGTGGGTCATGTACAGCACCATTTCCTGTTGGCAATCGCACTCGTGCCAACGGATCAGTGTCATATCGGTGTTGTCGAGGATGGTATCGTTGAGCACTGTGCAGTTGGCGTGTTGTGCAAAAGCCGTTTGCACCGAATCCTGCGGGCTGTTGTAGTGGCTGGAAACGCCGGTACCTATGCCGCCGAGGTAGGGCACGCTATCATCCAGGTACGAGTGTAGCCCGAGCACGGGCATCGAGCGCGTGGGTGTGCACATGTCGATGGTCATGCTTGCCGATACAGGCGCTATTGCGGCAAGGCGCTCACTGAGCTCGCACGCCAAACGGTAGCTCATGAAGCCACCGTTGCTCATGCCCGTTGCGTAGACGCGCAACGTGTCGATGGCGTTTTCAGCGATGAGGGTGTCGAGCAGCGCATTGATGAAACCCACGTCATCGATGTTGTTGTTCATCGCGTAACCGCAGCAGCCACCGGCATTCCAAGTGCGGATGTTGAGTGGGCTGGGCACACCATCGGGGTACACCACGATGAAGCTCTCCAGTTCGGCCTTATCGCTGAGCAACGATTGCTCCTCCAACTGCAAACCGCTGCCGAAACCGCCGTGCATGGCGATGACCAGCGGCAGGGGCGTAACGCCATCGTATGCCGACGGAAGTCGAAGGGTGTAGGTGCGCGTGAGCGCGCCCAAAGCGATGGAATCGGTTTGGGCGGCGACGGCTGAGCAGGCCAGTGCAAGTGCGAAAAGGAAGGTGTAGCGGAGGAGCATGAATGCGAAACTAGGGTGGTGCATGTGCGGGGTAGGATGTGGAAGAGGGGAGAAGGTTTGATGCACCCGTCGCCTGCCGCTATTTCCCGTGCGATGTACCGTCCGACCCGGGTGCGGTACCCGATGTATCCACCAAAGTCTTCGGGTCTTCGGCACTCATGTCTTCTCGCGCGGCTTGGTCGGCGCCGGTTGTGCGGTCGCGATGATCCCTCAGCAGGCTGCGGTCCTGCGGGTTGTTCGGCGTGCCCTCTGCGGCGTCGGTCACCAGTGCCTTGGCAGCGAGCTCGGCCGTTCGCACGGCAATACGTGGTCGCTTTTTCCGCAGTGCTGGAGGCGCGTTGTCGTCGGCGATCGTGCCGCGCTTTTCATTGTTCGTATCCATGGTGATGGGGCCAGCGCGCGTTGGTGCAACGCTAATCGGCCTGCGGCCGGAACGCGGAAGAATGATGCCACACGGATGCGATGCGGAACTTTACTGCGGATGGGGAATGGTTTCCACGATGCGGTAGGTGAGCTGACTTACCCCACCGGCTCCTGCGGCCGTGGATCCGCCGGATGCTCCTTGGCGGGTTGCGGCGGTTGGCCGGGAAAGTTCGGCACCTCGCGGGGCGTGATGCTGGGCGTGCCCGGTACAGGTCCCGGTCCCGGTTTGGGCGGACCGGTGGGATCGGGCTGGTGTGGTGGATCTGGCCGTGTTGGGCCGGGTGATGGATCGGGCATCGGGTCCGGTGGCTCAATGGCGAACAGGGCCGCTGCGTTGTTCGTGTTGCTCATGGCTGCTCTTTCGGAATGCGGCGTCACATCGTGTGCCATTCACATCCAACGACAACGCCGCGTTCGGCGCGCAAACTTTTCCCCGTTCATGGGGAACATCCACCGCACTGGGATCAGCCCACGCACGTTGGCGAACTTCAACGGATGCTGGCCCGCACCTTGACGCGGAACGGGAAAACACACCCGATGAAACCCCACACCCTATTCGCCGCTACCTGCACGCTCGCCTTGCTCGCCGCTTGCAGCCAAGCCGGAAAGTCCACCGAAGAGACCAGCGAGCAGATGGAGGAGAACCAACAGGAAATGGCCAAAGCGGACGACGCAGGGGAATGGATGAAAGAACGGGATGAAGCCGCCAAAGAGTTGAACGACCTGCGCGATAAACTGGTGGAGAAACAGGCGCGTGAGCAACAGCGCTTGGCCGATGGCATCAAGGACGCCGACAAGAAAGCCGAATGCGAAACACGCATCGCTGAGATCGGCAGCAACATCGCACGCATCGATGCCTCGTTGATCCACATGCAGACCAGCAGCGCAACGGATTGGCAGGGTGCGAAAGAGCGCGCTCGCGAAACGGCCGATACCACGAAGAGCTGGATGCAACAAGAGTTCGAGTAGATCAGTCGGAAGACGGATGCCGACGCCGATAGGGACTGGCATTGGGTGTTCAGGGGCAGGAGCTCACTTGGGGGGGAGATCCCGTTCGTGTTGACAGCGGGCTGCAACTGTGCCCCGCTGTTCATTTCACGATGACGAGGAGGCGCCTCGCGATCAGGCCCGCACCATCTGCGCACCTAGGAACTTTATGAATTCGGCCTTCGGCGCTTAGCCCATCAGCCAATGCCCTCAATGGCCAGTTCCTGCACCGTAGCACCCAAGGGGAATTCCGCGACTTGCCCGATGCGTTTTCCAAGCAGGGCCCGGGCGATCGGGGCGGTGAAGGCGATGCGGTTCTCGTTCACATCGGCCTCGTCCACGCCCACGATGGTGAAGCTGCGTTGTTTGCCGGTCTGCGGCCCGTTGCGGAAGGCGAAGGTGACCGTGGTGCCGAACCGCACTTCAGTAGGTGGCGCGCCATCGGGTTCCACCAAGCGGGCGCTGGCGATCCGTTCGTTCAGCAGATCGAGCTTGCCGTTGATCACGGTCCGCTCGCGTCGAAGCTCGTCGTCGCTGCCTTGCAGTTGCGTGCGTTGCCGCTCCAATTGGTCGCGCTCACTGCGTAGCAATTGCATGCCACGCGGCGTAACGTAGTTGGTCGCACCAGCAGGCAGGGCAGCACGCGGCGCAACAAAAGGCGCTTCCTCTTGGTCATCCTCCCGTACGAATCCTCGGCTCATGGGGACCAATGTCGGAATGCCTGCATGCAATTGGATAAGCGAACAGGAGCAGCCATCGGTTCCTGTCCAATCCATCTAGGACGGGTTGGATAGCCTTCCATGAACGGGGCGTCAAGTCCCGCAGTATCAGCTGGAATGGTCAGCGCTTTGCCCAGAAGGGCTTTGAAGTTCCTGCGCGGGGTCTCCATATCGAGATCGTCAGGAAATGAAGACCATAGGTGGTTCGGTATCAAAAGTGTAGAGGACACATGCCTGCAAATAGTGTCGCGAACGAAGGCTATGTCGCTCAGTTTGTTCAGGACCATAACATCCTCCCGGGCGGAAGGCTGATGCTCGGCGATGGTCGCACTCCGGTCCGTTGGCCCGTTCCTGCACATACGACAGCCGCAGCACGCGGCGCAGGAAAAAATTGCAGGTGGTACTGCACAACATGGCAGGAAAAGGGGAGTGGCATCGGGCTTGGAAAGGGGCGGCGAACCCTTAAACCACAAACACCAATGACACTCGTAAAATACCGTACACCCGCGAGCGCAGCGTCGCCGGTGGACCGCTTGGCCAGCGAGATCTTCGGCTCTGATATTGCTCGTTTCTTCGGTCGCGATGGCAATTCGGATTTCGCACCTCGTGTGAACATCGTGGAGACGGCGGAACACTTCCGCGTGGATGTGCAAGCACCCGGCTTCGACAAGAAAGACCTGAAGGTGGAGATGCTGGACGACACGCTGACGATCCGCGGAGAGCACAGTGAAGATGAAAGGAAGGAGGGGGAGCGATGGACGCGCCGTGAATTCAGCCGCAGCAGTTTCGAGCGGAGCTTCGTGCTCCCCAAGACGGTGAAGGCCGACGCCATCACGGCCGACTATGTGAACGGCGTGCTACGCTTGACCATCCCGAAGGCCGAAGAGAGCAAACCGAAGACCCGTAGTATCAGCGTTCGCTGAAGCCATTGGTGAAAGGAGGGTGCCGCCCGCAAGGGGGGCACCCTTTTTCTTTAAAGGATGGGGCGAGCCACCCAAAAGGGCAGCTTGCGTCTTGCCCCCCGGATCCTACATGATCACTTTCCGGAGCGTTGAGGGCACCGAACGTACGTTGCGGTTCGTGAAGGTCTATAGCTGTTTCAATTCGGCAACACCAGCATGCTACGTTCCAACTGAACACCGTTGCTGCATGTGTTGATGGCCGCGATATGCAGCGTGGCCGCCAGGGTGTCGGAGATGCTATTCAGCACGATGGTGCGGCCGTACGTGAAGCTGGAGGCGTCAGGCTGTAGTTGTTCAGAGAAGAGCGTGCTGTCCGTGGCGGTTACTGCAAGGCGCACATGAACGCCGGTGAGGTGACCGACGAATGTGCTGGAGGCTCCGGCGCTACAGTAGAAGTCGATGCGGATGTTGTCGCGCGGTACGGTGTCGACCGCGTTCGGATCGAGCGGGGTGGGCCAGGAAGAGAGAGCAACCCACGGCACAGGATGACCCTCGCATGGATCGAGGTCTTCGCGTTTACCGCAGGAAACGAGGAGGAGGAATGCGGTGAGTGCGATAAGATCTGCGGAGCGCATGTTGTGAAGGTAGCTGGGCAACGCAGCTTGTGGTGGGTTGTTGCCCGGCTCAGAGTAACGTGCTGGCCAACCACTTCAACTGCAGCTCGCCAATCTTGGCTTCGTACCGGGCGATGAGCATGCGTTGCTCGGCAGCGATGAGCCCGAGCTGTACGTCGCGCAGCCCAACGCTCGTAATAGCGCCGAGGCGATAACTTTCCAATGCGACATCCACTTGCGTACGCGCTCCGGCGAGGTTGCCGTCTTCCAACGCCACGCGTTGCTGAGCAGTGGTGAAGCTCGTCCACGCGTTGAGGATGCTCTCCTCGAGGTTGCGCTCCACCTGTTGTGTGGCGATGGCCGCCTGCTCGCGCGAGAGCTTGGCTACCTCCAATGCCCGGTTCGCTTGCAGACCGCGAAAGAGCGGAATGCTGATGCGCGCGCCGTAGTCGGGCCCCAGGCTCTGGTTGCTCTGCAGGATGCCAACCGCCGAAGTGGAGCGGGTGTAGCCGTAGTTGCCGAAGATGTCGATGCGGGGAAGGAGGGCGCCGCGCAGCTCCTTCACACTGAGGTCCGCTGCGATCTGCTGCTGTCGCGCTTGTTGCACGGTGCTGTTGGTCTGCCGCGCAGCCTGTTGCAACTGCACAAGATCCATCGGCGCGGCGGCCGGTACTTCCGGTGCAACAGCAACCGGCGTGGACGGGTCGCGGCCGAGGAGAGTGTTCAAGCGCGCGCTTGATACGGCATCCTGCACGACCAGATCGAGAACAGCAGCGCTATCGGTACTGAGATCGAGCTGAGCCTGCACCACAGCGAGCCCGCTGGCGGTGCCGATGCGTTTGCCTGCTTCTGCGATGCTTACGCGCGCACGGCTGATGCGCACTCCTTCGCGTTGCACATCGATGGCCTTGCGCAACTGTACAAGGCGATAGTAGGTGCTGAGCACATCGTAGGTAGTGGCTTCGATCTGCTGGCGTAACTGCGTTTGGCCGATAAGCTCCAAGGCTTCGAGCCTATCCTTAGCAGCGAACATCGCAAGGCCATCGAACACAGTCCAGTTCAGTTGCACGGCGGCATCGAGCACGCGCTGGTCCGCATTGTCGCGTTCGCGCACTTCGCCGCTGAAGAAGGTCTGCTTGGTGCTGCTGTTGTCCACGGCGTACTGGCCCACGGCATCGACGTTGGGCAGCATGCCGGCGTTACCGGCGGTATTCAGCAGCTCGGCCCTGCGCGCATCGAGGCGGGCGAGCTTGATGCCGTAGTTCTGCTCCACGGCGATGCGCACGGCTTCATCGGCGGTGATGACCTGGGCGGTAACGCCGAGACTTGCCCAAGCGAGCAGGAAGGTGACGGTCGTCCTCATGCGTGGGCAGGTGTTTCGCCGGGTAGCGCGGGTCGACCCGGTGGGTCGACACTACGCTCACGGCTCATGTAGCTGTAAAGGGCGGGCACCACGTAGAGGGTCAATAACAACGCGAACAGCAATCCACCGATGATGGCGATGCCCATGGGCACGCGGCTCTTGGCAGCGGCACCGAGGCCGAGCGCGATGGGCAGCACACCGAGCACGGTTGCGAGACTGGTCATGAGGATCGGACGGAAGCGTTGTCCTGCGGCGTCCACCACGGCTTCCAACTTCTTCAATCCGGCCTCTTTGCGCTGGTTTGCGAACTCCACGATGAGGATGCCGTTCTTGGTGACGAGGCCGATGAGCACGATGCCGCCGATCTGCGAGAAGATGTTGATCGTGTGACCGCCGATCCAGAGGCTCAGCAACGCGCCGGCCAATGCGAGCGGCACGGTGCAGATCACGACGAGCGGGTCCAGCCAACTCTCGAACTGCGCTGCGAGAATGAGGAAGATGAGAACCAGTGCGAGCCCGAGCGCGAACCAGATGCTGCTTCCGCTTTCGGCGAATTCCTTGCTCACGCCTGCGAGCGAGGTACTGAAGCTGTCGTCAAGGACTTCCTCCGCGATGCGGTCCATGGCTTTGATGCCGTCGCCAATGGTGTAACCCTCGGCAGGGTCCGCCATCACGGTGGCGCTCACGTAGCGGTTGTAGCGGAAGAGCTGCGGCGGTGTGCTGCGGTCGCTCATGCGCACGAGGTTGTCCAACTGGATCAGCTCGCCTTTGTCGCTGCGCACGTAGGCGCTCTTCAGGTCGATGGGCGCATCGCGATTGTCCCGCGTGGCCTGACCGATCACCTGGTACTGCTTGCCCTGCATGATGAAGTAGCCGTAGCGCTGACCGCTGAAGTAGAGCTGCAAGGTCTCCGCGATGTCCTGCATGCTCACGCCCATGGTGCGCGCACGATCACGATCGATCTCCACGTTGAGTTCCGGCTTGTTGAACTTCAGGTTGAGGTCGGTAACGCGGAAGGTCTTGTCGGCCGCGGCCTTCTCCATGAACTTCGGGATGATCTCGCGCAGGCGCTCGAAGTCCGGTGCCTGGATCACATACTGCACCGGCAACGAAACGAAGCGGCTGCCACCGATGGTGGGCTCCTGGATCACGATGCTCTTCGCCAGATTGAAGCGCTGCACTTTCGCCATCACGTCCTTGGCCAGTTCATCCTGGGTCTTGGTGCGCTCTTCGGGCTGCACGAGCGTAACGCGGACGAAGCCGTTGTTGGTGGCGCTTGCCGTGCCGAAGCCGGGCGCTGTCACGCTGATGAGCGCCTGTCGCTCGGGCATGGTGTCCACCACGTTGATGATGTCCGCGAGGTAGGCGTTCATCAATTCGAAGCTCGTGCCTTCGGGCGCAGTGCTCTGCACCATGAAGCGGCTCTTGTCCTCGGCGGGGGCGAGTTCGCTTTGCAGGTTGAAGAAGGCGAGCACGGTGAGGCCGATGCTGACGAGGATGATCGGGAAGACCAGCCAGCGGCGACGCATGAAGGCGGCGAGCGAGCGTTCGTATCCGCCGGAGAGACGGTTGAACCAGCGTTCGGTGACCTCGAAGAAGCGGCTGTGCTTGTCCTTGTGCTTGAGCCAGCGCGCGCTCATCATGGGTGTGAGCGTGAGCGAGACCACCGCGCTGATGATCACCGATCCGGCCACCACCACACCGAACTCGCGGAAGAGGCGACCGGTCAAACCGCTGAGGAAGATGATGGGCAGGAAGACCGCCGCCAACGTGACGGTGGTGCTGATGATGGCGAAGGTGATCTCCTTCGATCCTTCGTGACCTGCCTTCATCGGGTCCATGCCGCCTTCGATCTTGCTATAGATGTTCTCCAACACCACGATCGCATCGTCCACCACAATACCCGTGGACAGCACGATGGCCAGCAGGGTGAGGATGTTGATGCTGAAGCCGGCTACGTACATGATGAAGAATGAGCCGATGAGCGAGATCGGTATCGCCATCACCGGGATCAAGGTGGTCCGCCAGTTGCGCAGGAAGATGAAGATGATGAGCACCACCAGCCCGAAGGCGATGAGGATGGTCTCTTCCACTTCCAGGATCGCCTTGCGGATGCCGATCGTGGTGTCGAGCGCAACATTATAGCGTAGGTCTTCCGGAAGGTCCTTCTTGATCTGCTCCACGCGCTTGTAGAACTCGTCCACGATGGCCACGTAATTGCTGCCGGGCAGGGGCGTGATGGCCACCGCGACTTGCGCCACACCGCCATTGCCGCGCAGGAGCGAGCGCTCGTTCTCCGGCCGCAGTTCGGAGTTGCCGATATCCCTCAAGCGCACCACCCGTCCGCCATCGTCGCGGATGATGAGATCATTGAACTCCTCAGCGGTGGTGAGGCGGCCGAGCGTGCGGATGCTGAGCTCGGTGTTGAAGCCTTCGATGCGGCCGCTGGGCAGCTCCACGTTCTCGCGGTTGAGCGCGTTGCGCACATCCACTGGCGTGACGTTGAAGCCGGCCATCTTCACAGGCTCCAGCAGAAGCTTCATGCTGTACTTCTTCTCACCCCACACGTTGATGGCGCTCACGCCCGGGATCGTCTGCAAGCGCTCCTTGAACACGTCGTTGGCGATCTGGCTCAGCTCAAGCAGGTTGCGCTGATCGCTCTGGATCGTCATCGATACTATCGGGTTGCTGTCCGCATCGCTCTTCGCCACGATCGGCGGATCGACATCCAGCGGCAGGTTCTTCAAACTTCGGCTCACGCGGTCGCGCACGTCGTTGGCGGCGGCTTCGAGGTCCACGTCCAACTCGAACTCTACGGTGATGGTGCTTCGGCCATCGCTGCTCACGCTGGTGAGCGTGCGGATGCCTGCGATGCCGTTGATGCTCTCCTCCAGCACCTCGGTGACCTGGCTCTCGATGATGTCCGCGTTCGCGCCCACATAGTTCGTCGTCACCGTGATGATCGGCGGATCAACGCTCGGGTATTCACGCACACCGAGGAAGCCGAAGCCGATGGCGCCGAAGAGCACGATCAGGATCGAGATCACCGATGCGAGCACCGGGCGGTTGATGCTGACAGAGCTGATGTTCATCGCGCGCTGCTGTCGGCCGTGGTCGTCGGGGCGATCGTTTCCTTCGGTATGGGGCGGACATCGACACCCTCACGCAAAGCGAGCAAGCCGGTCACGATCACGGAGTCGCCGGGCTGCACACCGCTGGTGAGTTGCACAGTGTTCGCGCTGCGGATGCCGAGTTGCACGCGCGCGCTCACCACCTTGCCGCCTTTCATCAGCAGCACTTTCTGGCCTTGTATATCGGGGATCAACGCTTCCGCTGGAATGACCAGCGCGTCTTTCAACTTCTCCAGGCGCACATCCACTTTCGCGAACGCACCGGGAAAAAGGCGGCCTTCCTTGTTGCTGCTGCGCGCCCTGACTTTCACGGTGCGGGTCGTGGCATCCACACTGGGATCCACGGCGTAGACCTCACCGGTGTAAGTGCTCGTATCGCCTTCCATGGTGAAGCTGATCATCGCGCCCGGCTTCATGATGCGGCCGTACCGCTCGGGCACCGCGAACTCCACTTTCATTGGGTCGGTCTGCTGGAGCTTCGCGATCAACGTGTTGCTGCCCACATAGCCACCCTCGCTGATGGAGCGCAAACCGACCTTCCCGCTGAACGGTGCCCGGATGGTGCTCTTGGCGACCTGTGCGCGGAGGTTGTCCGCATCGGCTTGTAGCGCCGCGCGCTGTGCCTGCGACGCATCGTACTGTTCCTGGCTGATGCCGCTCACCGCGAGCAACTGTTTCTTGCGACCCTCATCGTCCTGACCGAGCTTCAGGTTCGCTTCGGCCTTGCGCAATTGCGCTTGCAGTTCATCGTCGTTGATGCGCACCAGCACTTGGCCGGCGCTCACGCCCCCCCCTTCCTGGAAGCCGATCAAGGTGACCCGTCCGGCGAGTTCGCTCACCAGATCCACTTCCTCGTTGGGGAGCAACGTCCCCGTTGTGGTGATGGAATTGTCCAAGGGTTCGGCCTTCAGCACATGCACCTGCACGGCCATGGGGGGCATTACGCCGCCCCCTGCCACTTGCTCTTCAATTCCACCACATCCAGCCAGCAGCAGGGGAACGGTGTAAAGGCTAATGATCGCTCTCTTCATGTGTGTACACGCTTGATGGTCACCGGAACCGGATCGTTCGCGGGCCGCAGGTTGTTGACGAGGAGCGTGAGGTGCTCCAGGGAAGACTGTTCGGTCCGCCTTCTTCACGCCCTTCAGCGCTTCGTCGTTCAGTTCTTCGTAGGCCTTGCGGATCGCCTTCACAGCAGGCTTGGCTTTCGGAGTCAGTTTGATGAGGTACTTGCGCCGATCGCCCTCGCAATCGCAGCGTTCCACATAGCCCTTCTCAACCAAGTGGTCCAGCGCCCGCGTCATCGCCACCTTGTCCAGGTCGAGCCTGTTGGCCAGTTCTTGTTGGCTCAGATCACCCTTGCCTTCATCGATGATGAGCAGCACGTAGAACCAGTGCGTGATCTCCAGGTGCTTCAATTTCTCCTGCAAGCGTGCGAAGTATTGATGCGCCGCGATGGAGCACCAGTAACCGATGGAGGCGGCGGGCATGTCCGTTACGTTCGTAATGGTTACAAATGAAACTATACAATTGTTCGCGAAGGCGAACGGAACGTTAAGGATCGACAATGCGAGGATGAACCGTTCATCACTCACGCAACGGCGGCACACGAAAGACTTCCTGGGCATGTAGAGTCGATCGACCTTTCCAGCCCCTTGTCGCACCTATGCTGAAGAACGTCCTCCTTACCTCGCTGCGCAATCTGGCGCGCAACAAACTATATACGCTGATCAACTTGTTGGGATTGGCCACGGGCATCGCATGCTTCGTGCTGATCGGCCTATACGTTGATCACGAACGCAGCTTCGATCGCTTCGCACCGAAGGCTGAGCAGGTGTACCGTGTGGTGGGCGAGATCGAGATGGAAGGACAGGGGGAACACAGCAGCAGCATGGTCTTCGGTCTGGGGCCAACGCTTTTCGCCGACCATCCGGAGTTGATCGAGCGCTACTGCCGTTGGTTCGATTTCCAGGATCCGCAACACACGCTGAAGGTGGGTGACAGCCTGAGCACCAACAAGCTCTTCACCGAGACCGGTCTGTACTTGGTGGACAGCACGGTGTTCGACGTGTTCGGTTACCCGCTGAAAGTGGGCGATCCGAAGACCGCGCTCACGCAACCGGGAAGCATCGTGCTCAGCGAGGCATTGGCGAAGAAGTACTTCGGCGATGCCGACCCCATGGGGCAGATGATGAAGTGGGACGGTTCAATGGACGTGCAAGTGACGGGTATCCTAGGCGAGATCCCTCGCAACTCTCACATTGAATTCGAAGGCCTGGTGAGCTTCAACACCATCCTTCAGTACTGGAGGAACATCGAAAAGAACAACTGGGTGTGGAACCCTTGTTGGACGTACGTGCGCTTGAAGGACGGCATCAGCAAGGCGGAGGTGAACAGGATCTTTCCGGCCTTCATCCAGAAGTATTACCCCGACTTCCTGAAGGACCAGATCGGACACGAATTGCAGCCGCTGGTCGATATCCACCTCACTTCGAAGCTGGACTTCGAGATGCACCAGAACGGCGATGCCGGCAGTGTGAACATCCTCTGGGTGATCGGCTTCTTCATCATCCTGCTCGCCGGGGTGAACTTCATGAACCTGGCCACGGCGCGTAGTGCGTATCGTGCACGCGAAGTGGGTGTGCGCAAGTCAGCAGGCGCCACGCGCGGGCAACTGATCGGGCAGTTTCTGATGGAGAGCGTGGTGATGAGCTTGATCGCGGCAGCGATCGCGTTGGTGCTGATCAAGTTGCTCATGCCCGCCTTCAATGACTTGGCGGGTGAAATGATCGCGCTGCCTTCCACGCTCGTGCTCGGGGTGTTGGGGATCGCTGTTGTCGTGGGTTTGTTGAGCGGGATCTATCCTGCATTCTTCCTCTCGTCGTTCCAGCCGGCCGTGGTGCTGAAGGCCAACGCGGCTGGCACCTCGCGCGGACAAGCGCTGCGGAAGTCGCTGGTGGTGGTGCAGTTCGCGATCGCACTGGTGCTCATCATCGGAACGGTCTTCGTGAAGCGGCAGCACGACCACTTGCGTACGGTCGATCTCGGCTTCAATAAAGAACAGGTGATGCTGATCCCGGTGCGCGGCCCGATGGCGGATGTGTACACCGCTGTGTTCCCGGAACTGAAGAACATCAGCGGCGTGAAAAGCGTGTCGTGGGCCAACGACATCATCGGCAAGAAGCACAACACGCACGAGTTCAATTGGGGCGAAATGGAACAGGGCAAGTGGACTTACCTGCCCGCACTGTACGTGAACCAGGAATTCAACGACGTGATGAACATAGACCTCCTCGCGGGCCGCTGGTTCTCGCGTGAGTTCCCCGGCGACGATTCGCTGAGCGTGATCGTGAACGAGACGTTCGCGCGGCAGACACATCCCGATGATCCGACCAAAGCCATCGGTGACCGCATGGATACGCCGCATGGCGAGGAGCGCATCATCGGCGTGGCGAAGGACTTTGCGTTCGACCCCTTGTTCAAAGCCGTGCAACCGTTCGTCTTCGACATGTGCCAGCCGCATGATCGCGGCCAATGGATCCGCTACCTCTACCTGCGACTTGACGCCGGTGATCCCGCCCCGGTGATCGCCGCTGCAAAAGAGAAGTGGAACGCGCGGACCACCGATTTCCCGTTCGAGTACCAATTCCTGAACGAGCAGCTCGACATGCAGTACGAAGCCCAAGGACGACTGGCCATGCTGATCGGTATCTTCTCGCTGCTTGCGGTGTTCATCGCGTGCCTCGGGCTGTTCGCGCTCGCTTCATGGACGGCGGAGAAACGCACGCGCGAGATCGGCATCCGGAAAGTCATGGGTGCTGATACGGTGCGCATCACGTACTTGGTGACACGCGATTTCCTGTTGCTTGTATTCCTCGGAGCCCTTGTTGCCTTTCCGCTCGCCTGGTTCGGCGTGGGCCGCTGGCTGGAGAACTTCGCTTTCCGCACGGCGATGGAGCCGCTAGTGTTCATCCTCGCCGCATTGGTGGTGCTGATGATCGCCACGTTCACCGTGAGCTTCCGTGCGGTGAGAGCGGCACAGACCGATCCAGTGCGGGCACTTCGACACGAATGACCACAAAACCATGGACCGCAGACACTTCATTGCAGCAACAGGACTTGGACTTCCGTTGATCGGAACCACCCTATTGAACGCGCAGGACGTGGTGAAGCCCGCTAAGCCACCCAAGCTCGCCGACGACTTGGTGAAAGCGTTCGTATCCGCGGGCCACAACAATTTGGAGGAAGTTCAGCGCATGCTGAAGGAGCAACCGGGACTCTTGAACGCGTGTTGGGACCTTGGCGGCGGCGACTTCGAAACCGCGCTGGAAGGTGCGGGGCATGTCGGGGATAGCGAGATCGCCGAGTACTTGATCCGGCAGGGAGCGCGCGCCAACATCTTCGTGCTGACGATGCTCGGACGGACAGTGGAGGTGAAGGCACTCCTTGCGACTTTCCCCGAGCTGCTCCGGTCGAAGGGCCCGCATGGTCTCACGCTCTTGCACCACGCGAACAGAGGCGGTGAACAGGCCAAGGCATTATTGGACCACATCTCGGCGCTTGGGCTTACGGAAACGAAGCTGGCGCTGTCTTGATCAGAACGACCTTCGGGGCATGAATACTCCCGGTGGATCGCTGCGCTTGGCCATCGAGCATGCACATCCCATGTTACGGTTGGTCACGGATGCGGTGGCCTCGGAGGCGCCTGCACCCGGCAAGTGGTGCCCAAAGGAGATCATCGGCCACCTCCTCGATTCGGCCAACAACAACCTCGCACGCTTCATTCGTTTGCAGTCAACGGCTCACCTGCTCTTCGAGCCATACGCACAAGTGGAATGGGTGCAGGCGCAAAGCTATTCCCAAGCCGACTGGTCGGAGCTTATTGAGCTTTGGGCGCGCTACAACCTGCACATCGCGCGCGTGATTGATCTCGTGCCGGACGACGCGCGCTTTCGCCCGCGCAGGGAGCATCGGCCGTTGGGATCTATCTACGCGCCACTACCCGCGGACGGTATTCCAACGCTGGACTGGCTCATGCGCGATTACGTGGAGCACCTGAAGCACCACTTGCGGCAGATCGATCCGAGGTTGACCGGGTGATGGTGCTGCCTGTTCAGGCTTTCAGGTCGAAGGTCGCCTTCGCCCGTTCCTTACCGTTCACCAGCACCTCCACGATATGCTCGCCACGGCAGTGCTTGCGCGTGCTGAAGTCCACGATGCGCTGGCGTTTGCTGATTTTCAACGAACCCCGCCCGGCGATCTCCACCTCTTTCAGTTTGAACACCTTGCGCGATACGCCGCCGTTCGCTTTTTCGAAGGCGAAGAGCGCAAGGGCATCCGGGTTCCCGGCTTTAATGAGCGTCCGGCTGGCGTGTTTCGCGATCCATGCGGTGTGTGGATGTTTTCCGTCCCACGATCGCAGCACGTCGATCATGTATGCAGGGTGGTCCTTGCTGAAGTCGTTCAAGTGATTGGCCACTGACTTGCGCACGTAGAGCGAGTCGTCCGCACGTAAGCGTTCGAGGATGGGTGTGGTGAGCGTCGGGTCCTTCAACACGGCATCCAATCGGAACGACCACGGCAGGCGAGGTCTGCTGCCTTCAGAGGCGAGCCGACGCACATGCTCGCTATCGTCCTCTGCCCATTGGCGCATCACGTTCAACGTTCCTTTCACATCGCGGCGGAAGAACTCCCGCACGGCGAACTCCGATGACCCGAAGCCGGTAAAGTGCTTCAGCGCATCGAGCGAGAAGATGGGATCGTCCAAACCGTGCAACCCGACGAAATCCGGATAGAGCAACGCGGTGTAGCCATTGGACATGCGCGGGGCCACGTCTTTCAGCACGTTCACCGCCTTGCGGAAGTCAGTAGGCAAGTGCTTGCGCAAGATGGTGCTAGCGTGCCGCATACGCGTGTTCAGTTCCCGCGTTTCGTTGCCGTGCAAAAGGTCCTTGATCAAGGCAGCGCGCTGGATCCTGGGCGCAGCACCTTCCACTTCTTTTGCCAGGCGCTCGAAGTACGCCCGGTTGAACATCTCCTTGAGGGGTTCAGCCATGGTTCGGCCGATCGAAGCGGTACACAAGTGCATCGGCGAAGTGCCCGCAAACATCTTCCTTCCAGAACTCGCCACCGTTCTTCTGCATCACGCGCTGGCTGGCGATGTTCTCCCTTGCCACTTTCGATGCAACGTATTGAAGATCATGTGTGTTGAAGGCCAGATCGAGTAGGCCGCGTGCAGTTTCGCTCGCATAACCGTTGCCCCAGTGTTCGCGCAGCAGGCGGTAGCCCATCAATACCTCGCCGTCGGCATGACGACGCAGGCTGCACCGCCCGATCCACGTACCATCCTTTGTTTCGATCGCCCAGCGACCGATGCCGAGCGGTAGTTGATGCTGGATGTTCGCGATCCAGGCACGCGCGGCGTCCATGTCGTAGAATGGGACGTCGTGCACATACTTCAATACATCAGGATCGCTGTTGAGCAGAAGCACGTTCGCTGCGTCGTGATCCTCCAGGTCGCGAAGGACCAGTCGTTCCGTGGTCGTCAGGATCATGGCTTCGGCACGTCTTGGATCCGGAGGTACACCGGTTTGCCTTGTGAACGGATAAGATCGCGCTCTTTATTGGCGCCGGGACTCTCCCCGATGAGCAGCAGCGCATCGCAGGCACTGATCACAGCAAGTGAGATGTCCATCACTGCTTTGTAGCGATCCGATACGTTGGCTTGGGCCAGCACCGGCAGGGCTGCGTTCATGCCGATCAATGGCACATGGCCCATTTCCAGCAAGCGGGCAGCAGCGGCGTTGATCGCATCTAGGTTCGCTTGGCGCTGTTCAGCCGCGGGAGCGGAGTAGGGGCCTGCGACGCCGACGATCATCGCCCAAAGAATTTCCCGATCGGCCCGATCAATTCATTGTGGATCGCGCCGTTGCTCGCAACGATCTCCTCGCCGAACAACCATTCCCCGCTTCCCCGGAAATCCGTGACCTGTCCTCCGGCTTCTTCCACGAGCAGGGCGCCGGCCGCTACGTCCCAGGGGTTCAATCCATATTCATAGAACGCTTCAAATCGTCCGCACGCCACGTACGCGAGATCGGCGGCAGCGCTGCCCAAGCGACGAATGCCGCGACTGTTGCGCATGAGCGAGCGCAGCAGATCCATGTACTGTGCCTCGCGCCCGAAGTCATCGTAGGGGAAGCCGGTCGCAAGTAGGCTTTCGATCAGCGAGGCGCGCGTGCTCACCCGGATCGGTTTGCCGTTGAGGAACGCACCACCTCCCTTCCACGCGGTAAAGCATTCGTTGCGCGTTACTTCATGCACCACACCAACGAGCATCCGCTCCCCATCGTGCAGCCCGATACTTACGCAATAACACGGCACGCCGTGCACGAAATTGGTGGTGCCATCGAGCGGGTCAATGATCCAATTGAAGCCTTGACGGCGGGATCCCGTGCCCTCCTCGGCAATAAAACCAGCTTCGGGTAGAAGTTTGGCCAAGCCATCCACCAAGCGTTGCTCGGCACCTTTGTCAACATAGCTCACCAAGTTGTTGAGGCTCTTGCTCTCCACGCTCGCCTCCGTGAAGCGAAGGGCTTCGGTGCTGATGAACACCGCAACCTCTCGGCATAATACCGCGACTTGTTCAGTTAGTTGGTGAAGGTGTTGCATGGTTGTTCTTGCGCTTCAACCAGATCCAGCCGCCGAGGCCGATGAGGAAAAGGAGCGTGGCAATGATCTCCGCTTGGGTAATGCTGCCCAGCACCGGTACGTTCACACGGATCTTCTCGATCCAGAACCGCTCGAAACCGTTCAACATCAGGTATAGGCAGAAGAGCACGCCGGGCACCGCTATCCGTTTGCGCACGAGCCACAACACGGCGAACAGGAGCGTGCTGGCGATGGTCTCGTAGAGCGGTGTGGGATATACCGGCGGATCGAGGAAGGTGCAATACTTGAATTGGCCGTCGGCATTGTGATCGGGGAAACAAGG
Organism: Flavobacteriales bacterium; assembly: GCA_016703005.1. Lineage (GTDB taxonomy): Bacteria > Bacteroidota > Bacteroidia > Flavobacteriales_F > PHOS-HE28 > PHOS-HE28. Next base: position 145,351 of record JADJCX010000006.1, on the reverse strand, counting down.
ACCTCCCATGATCATGTTGCCGCCTACGCCGTTCACGTTGTTCGGGTAGCTGTAGGCCACCATCCAAGTCGGCAACCACGATGGTGCTTGGTATGCGGCCATGGGCACAGACTCCACCGAGCCGAAGTGGCGCTCATAGTAAGCCGCGTTCAGTTCGATGCGATCCTTGACATCGCCGAGCGGTGCCTCGGCAACCGTGCCATTGCCGTTGCTCACATACGCCGAATTGATGATGCCCCAGTCGCCGTCGCCGCTTACCTGACAACCGATGCGACCGATCGCGTAGGCGAGCATAAGACCGGGCGCCGCGGAATCCATGCTGTGTAGGATCGCCATATCGTTCTTCTTGAAGAAGCGGATGACCATGATGCCAGCGATGATGAGACCGCCGTACATGGTAAGGCCGGTTATGAACCCTTCCGCACTTGGTTCACTGATGAAGCGCATGAAGTCGTCGGGGTTCTCCAGCCAGTGGAACACTTTCGCACCGATCATTCCCCACAGCGCGGCGGTGATTGTGATGCGCCCGACCAATTGATAGGGGTGCACTTGAACGGTTTCCTCCTTGGGTTCAGCGAGCGTGTTTTTCTTTCCTTTCCACCATGCGTAGCCAACGCTTGCGGCGGCCACTAGAACCCCAGCGATCCAGTTGCCTTGCAGGCTGAGCAGGAATCCCGGCGCATCGTCCGTTACGCGGCACGAGTCCAGCAGTATCGGAAGACCTTTCCAGCCAAGGATGAAACCGAAGAAGCCCGTGCTGATCAGGTCGGCGTTGCTGACGGGCACACCCACCAGTGCAGTGGCGGAACGCGACCTCAGTTGTCCGATCCCTTCGCGGCGTTTCAGTTCCAAGGCCAGTGTCCAACTGGCGGCGATGAACGCCAACGCAACGAAGAATCCAAAGCTGTTCAGGAATTTCAGGAAGCACCACTCCAAGCCGGTGACATCGAACAGCGCGTGGTACAGGGTGGGATACATGGTGATCGGTCGGTCAGGAAATGAGGGCTTCGAACAAGTCGGCAACCGGGACGGAAGCCGTCATGTGCCCATCGCCATTGATGCGTTGCAATTGAACCGGAACGATTGTGTTCGCAAGCGCTGCATCGTAGGGTACGCTCACGCGGATGTAATTGTCCGTGTAGCCATTCATGTCCCCTACCGTTTTCTCGAATTCGAACAGGACGTTCCGGGTAGCACCGATGTTGCGCTCGTAGTGTGCGCGTTGGAACTTGGAGCTGAGGATCCGTAGCTGCTTCGTGCGCTCGCGCCTTACTTCCATCGGCACCGTATCGTCCATCCGTACGGCGGTGGTGTTCGCGCGCTCGCTGTACGTGAAAGCATGCAGATAGTCCACCGCGATGGAGCGCAGGAAGTTGTGCGTCTTCAGGAATTCGTCATCGTTCTCGCCCGGTGTGCCCGTGATGACATCGGCACCGATGCACGCATGGGGCATAACGCGCTTGATATGTGCCACCCGGTCAGCGTAAAGCGCTGAATCGTATCGGCGCCGCATGCGTTCCAGGATCGCATCGCTGCCGCTCTGCAACGGCATGTGGAAGTGCGGCATGAACGCGCGGCTGGTCGCCACGAAGTCGATGACATCGTCGCTGCACAAATTGGGTTCGATGCTGCTGATGCGGAAACGCTCGATGCTCTCCACGCGGTCAAGCTCGGCGATCAGTTCCAGGAAGGTCTCACCGTTCGATCGACCGAAGTCACCGGTGTTCACGCCCGTGAGCACGATCTCTTTCACACCCGTTGCAGCAATGCCTTGGGCGATCGCGACCGTCTCGGCGATGGTGCCGCTGCGGCTACGGCCGCGCGCCAATGGGATAGTGCAGAACGAGCAGAAGTAGTCGCAGCCATCCTGCACTTTCAGGAAGGTGCGGGTTCTGTCGTTCGCATTCCACGAAGGGACGAAGTGCTTGAGGTCTTTGATGGGGGAGTGGACCGCACTGCCTTTTCGCGATCCCCGGTCAAGCCCGGCATGACACTCCGCGATGTGTTCGGCGAGATCGAACTTTTCGTTCGCGCCGAGCACAAGCCCGACACCGGGGATGGCTGCGATCTCCTCCGGCTTCAACTGCGCATAACAACCTACCACGGCGATGAAGGCCTCAGGATTGATCCGTTGGAAGCGCCGCACCCATTGGCGACATTCCTTATCGGCGTTCTCCGTGACGCTACACGTATTCAGCACGAACACATCGGGGCGCTCCTCGACTTTCACACGGGCATAGCCGGCCTCTTCCAGCGAGCGGGCCAGCGTGCTGGTCTCGGCGAAGTTGAGCTTGCAGCCCAGCGTGTGGAAGGCGGCGGTGCGTGTGGAACCCATTGATCCTTGAAGGGCGACGAAAGTACCCATCGGTGTACAGTGGATCGTTGGCAGTGTGTTGACCTGGCCGGGGCAAGGGGTCGTCCCGCTCCGCATGTGATAATGTGTCTTCGCACCAAAGAGCCGCTACCTTGGCGGAACACGAAACCCTTGTACAATGCGAACCACGATCCTTTTGGCATCCTTCAGTGGTGCGCTGGGACTACAGGCCGATCCCCTCCGTGTGGACTACAGCACCACCGGTGCGAGTTATGTGATCACGGAAGCGTGCGACTGCGAGTCCGCCGAGGGCTATCCGGTGGTTCGGCAACCGGCCGTGGAAAATCAACCAGGTTTTATTTCGTTGGTTGTCTCAGGAGGCACACCGCCGTACGACATCAATTGGCATACTGAGGTGATGACCGGAGGCTCGGGGGTGATCGCATGGCCGGGCATGCACCGGGTAACGGTGATCGACGCCGTTGGTGAGCGGGTAACACGGTCCATTCATGTTGGGCAGACAAGCCGCACGATACCCCCTGAATGCCCGCCATGCCCGGAGGTGGAGCCGAACATCATCGCGGTAGCGAAACCTACTGTGGGCGCGGCGGCCAAGGCATCAACGTCACAATTCGAGCGGCGCATTCTCACGGATGCGGAGGAAGTGAAGCGTTCGAACATAGGTAACGGGGATGCCGGCCGTCGCACGGCCCGTACCTCCGAGCGCACGGGAGGGCAGGGCGGCGATCAGCGTCGACTCCTGCGTAATGCGCCGCAGCGACGTTGATGTGTGAACACTTGAACGCGAACGGCCCCGGATCACAGGGGCCGTTCGCGTTCAAGAATGTAGCGCTCACTCCTTCACGAACCGAGCGCTCAGGCGTTCGCCGTTCATGCTGAGCAGGGTGATCTGGTAAGCGCCAAGTGCCAATTGCTGCACTGGAACGTTCAACCGTTCACGTGCTCCGGTGATCCCGCTGATCCACACGGTGCGGCCATCGGCAGCGGTGATGATGGCGTTGCGTGGCCGGAAGGTCTCGGGCAATTCAACAGTGAGCACATCGTGCACTGGAACAGGGAATACCCGCAGCTCTGGAGCCGGCATGGGCACAATACCGGTGAGGTTGGTGACCACCACAGTAGCTGGCGGCGTTCGCACGGGCGGATTGAAGTCGAAGTAGATGTCCGCCACGTTGGTGATGGTCTGGCCCATGTAGACTGGTTGGATGGGCTTGATCCGGAAGCTCACCAAGCCGTGGCTCAGTGGTTCGTTGGTGTTGCTGTCCGGCAACAGGATGTTCGCGAATGTGAACTTCAACAAGCCCTCGCCAGTGAGCGAGTAAGTGTAAGGATGCGATGCCGCGCCGGTCTGGAAGGTCAGGACATCCACGTCGGGCGGCAGCGTATCGATCACCACGATGTTGAACGCCGTATCCGTTCCCGTGTTCTGGAAGCGGATGGTATAGTCGAGGATGCTGTCGTTGGTGAAGTGGTAGAAGTCTTTTGGGAAGACCAGTTTGTCGTTGGGGTCGAAAGAGCCTGTGATGGTACGGGTGAAGGAGAAAGTGTTGTTCGTGAAGCTTGTCTCCAGCGTGTCTTGCACCACATTAAGGGTGCTGGTCACTTCTTGTCCAAGCAAAGCGGTGTCGGGCGGCAGCGCCACCAGTACTTGGACCGACGTCGATCCAAGCCCTGCAAGTGATGCGCTATTGGCCCAAGTAACAGTATTCCCAACAATGGATGTGGCAAGTGGCGCGGTGCTCTGGATGACGAAGCTTGGGTCCAGGGTTGCTGTTATGGTCAGGGGGCCAGAGCCATAACCACCTTGGTTCTCCACAGTAAAATAGTGTCCGACCGTGAAACCTGGTCGCGGTGTTCCGCAGCTAGCGGCAACGGAAATGTCGCAAGCGTTGGGGTCAAATTCGACTAAGGCCATTTGCCAGTTCCGGAGTGTATCAGGGAACAATGCCGCCGGAGTTGATATGATAGGCGTAAGAGCGGTTACCGTGGGTGTTGGACCCGATGACAATGCACAGGAAAGATCGTAGGGGGGACCCGCTTTGAGCAAGGAAACATCAGTTGGCCACCCGTTGTGGATCAACACGCGCAGGGTGTCGTCGTTCTCGCTCAACGGTGAATGCACGAACTGGTCTGGCGCTGCATTCCATCTGCTTTGAGGGACCAGCGTGGATGAGAGGCCCAAGACAAAAGGTTCATTAACCTCTTGACCCAGGGCGAACAATGCACCCGAAGGGAGTTCAAAGAACCGGTTTAACAAAATGTCATCTAGTCGCGTGGAGCTGAGCCATACGCCATTGGCTTCCAAAAGCGTGAGGACAGTTCCATTCGTAGGCCATCCTTCCGTACGCGCCACCACTAGGTTGCCATCGGCGCGTTCAAAAGCCTGATGGCCCCTGTCCGATCCCATGTTGTGGTCAATAGCTGTGCTCCAAATGGTGTTCCCGTTCTGGTCCATTCTTCGGACAACTGAAGCAGAGTCATCACGAACCGTCGTCACCAAATGATCTCCATTTGCCAATTTGATAGAGTTAGCGTAGTAGCCCTCCAGTGCGTGAACCCAAACGGGAACACCATATGGATCCGTTCCCGCTACCCTTGCGCCCCCGTCCGTCGAGGCTACAAGGAAGTACCCACCGGCACTGGTTTCGTCCGCAATCGCTTTGCGCTGGTAGATCCGCGCCCATTGCGTAGCACCCGTGCTATCCACCTTTATGATGTACGAATTCTCGGTGGTAGTGGCTTGGTTGACCCGGCCTCCGCAGATCAGAGCACCCCCGTCCTGGGTTGTGCGAGCCTCGTTACCCCACAAGAGGACGGCCGGGTTCAGCGCCATTTTGTGCTTCTCCCAAAGTGCATTTCCATTTGAGCTATACCGGATCATGCCCACGTCACCATTGGGGTAGTCCGTGCTGTAGGTCAACAAGAACCCACCCCCGGCCATCGGGGTTGCCTCTCCCGGCCAGTAGCCTGGATTCATTGTGTCAAGGATTAAAAGCGAACAGTTCTGCGCATTCAGTATCGTGGCCAGGAACGACACAAATCCTCCAAGCAATGCCCTTTTCATAGAACTGTGTTTACTACAAACGTAATCGCGCGGACCAGTTCAGAATTCATCCTCCCGGACGAGTCCAGCCTTTCACGACCATAACGGTTAGGGGCCATAGTTCGAAGTGAATAAGGATCTTTGCTCACGAAAGCCCCATGCGCATCCTCATCCTCAACGGTCCCAACCTTAACCTTCTCGGTACGCGCGAGCCGCACATCTATGGAAGCACATCATTCGATGCCTTCCTGCCGGATCTGCGGAAGTCATACCCGGCGGACGACATCCAACTGCACCAATCGAACATTGAGGGTGAACTTGTGGAAGCGCTGCAGCAAGCACCCACTCGGTACGATGCCGTGGTGCTGAATGCGGCGGGCTACTCGCACACGAGCGTGGCGTTGCGCGATACGCTTGCCACATTGAGCATTCCTGTGATCGAGGTACACATCAGCAACATCCACGCACGGGAAGAATTCCGGCACAACAGCCTTACTGGTTCAGTGAGCAAGGGTGTGATCAGCGGGCTTGGTCTCGATGGCTACCGCCTGGCGATCGATCATCTGCAGAGGGCAAAGAGTTAGAACGCTCCTTTGTCCAGATCGGTGAATTTCTTCCAGCCGAGAATGAAGCGATCGTAGGCAACGCTCCGCTGGTATTGCCCCGACAGGTCAACGTTCCGTTCCATCGCCTTCAGCCTGCGCCTTTCGCGCAGCACAGCGGGTAAGCGGTAGCAGAAGTGGCGGTGTGCACGGCCTACTTGCCACGCGTGCGCACCGTGCCCTTCCAGCAGGAATTTCAGGGCTGCGAAATCGTCCAGAATGAAACGCCGCAGAATGCGCAACCACAGCGCGCGAAACGGTGCTCTTGCTCGTATATCCGATGCGCCATCCCATCCTGCGCAACCGCCAGCACAGATCGATCTCCTCCATGTGCGCGAACAGCGACGCATCGAAGCCCCCTCCTTCACGGAAGGCAGCGCCGCGGATCATCAAGCATGCACCCGTGGCCCAGAACACTTCGCGTTCGTCGTTGTACTGGCCGGTGTCCTGTTCGGTGAGTTCGAAGATGCGACCCCGGCAGAACGGATAGCCGTTGCGATCGATGAAACCACCGGCCGCCCCGGCGTGCTCGAAACGGTCGCGGTGCTTGTGGCTCAGAACTTTCGGTTGGCATGCGGCCACCGTGGGGTGGGCATCCATGTAGTTGAGCAAGCCATCGATCCAGCCCGGAGTCACTTCCACATCGCTGTTGAGGAGGATGAACATCTCAGAACCCACATGCGCGAGTGCCGCATTGTAGCCTCCGGCAAAGCCGAGGTTTTCTTTCAGTTCGATGACCTCAACCTGCGGATGCGTTGAGCGCAACCATGTGACAGAGGCATCGGTGCTGCCGTTGTCGGCGACGATCACGCGGGCACCACTGCCGTGCTCGATGACCGTTGGTAGGAAACGCTCAAGCCAAGGCTTGCCGTTCCAGTTGAGGATGACCACTGCGACCCGTTCCATTCCCTAAGCGCCCCGAAGAGCCAAGGCCGCAAATATGGGAGGCAGGTCAGCGCGGCGTATTGAAGAGGTCCTCAACACGCGATCCGTGCATGGTCTCATTCCCGGCAGGCCGGGTAACGTCGTTGGACTGGCTGTTGCGCCCGTGCAGCACCTGGTTCCAGTTCTTGTTCTGGATCTCGCCCGGCATATCGCTGTGCAGCAACTCGTAGCACTCGCCCACGCGCTCGGGCTGGTAGAAAATGAAGCGGCGATCATTGTAGTTGCGACAACGGTAATAGTGCCAGATCTGGTATGGGTACCCGTCGTTGTCCATGGGTTGGTCGGCAACGCTGTTGGGCGCGCCGTACTTCAACCGGATAACACCTTGGTCCGTCATGTAGCCCTTTCTGTTCCTGCATCCATAGAGCGCATTCACTTTGATCACCTCCTTGCGATAATTCTCCCAAGCCTGCTCAGGTGCGTAGCCGTTCCGATTGAACCAGAAGCTGTAGAAGAAGCGTTGCATCAGCGCGAGGTCGCGGTCCTTCACCCGGTCGTCGATGATCTTCCGCTCAAGGTCCATGGCCACCGGCCGCATGCTGTTGATGTGCTCGAGCAGCGTGTCCACATTGGTCATGGCGTCGGCGAACGTGTTGCCCATAGCAATGCCGCCGAGGCTTTGCATGTCGTAGGCGATGGGATTGTTGCGTTGGAAGAACAGTTCCTTGCGGCCTTGAAGATCGCCCTTGCGCCCGCGCACCTCCAGCGACAGTAGGTAGTTTCCGCTGGGCAGCGCGGCGATATCGAATTGGGTCATGACCGGTTCGGCTTCGCTGGCTTTCACGCGTTTCACGGCTTTGTAATTCCCGAAAACCATTTTGTCCTCGAACACTTCCAACTGCCAACTCAGCAAGTAGAGGCTATCGGTACCGAAGACCTTGTCCGCCCCATAAACTTCCGCGAAGAAGTTGAGCGCGTCAACATCCGGGGGGTAGTATGTGCCCAAGTACGGGACAGCGATGTTCCCACCATCCGCGATCGCATCGAACCGCTCTGCCAATAGAATATCGCTGAAGAAGAGCCCCGTGCCCGGGGGCGCTACGGCCAAGGGTTGACTGAACCTGCCGACCGTCGTGTCGACCCCGTTCAGATCCCGCAGTTCGAACAGGAGATCGTACACGCCGGGATCCAATTGGAAGGACTCGGTATGGAGGAAATCAGGGCGGTTATCGTCCGTTCGCTCTGGTCCTTGAACAAGCGTTTTGCGGAAGTCGAGGATCGCGCCGTTTTTCTGGATGATCGTCAGCACCTCCAAGCTGGCCTGCTGGAAACCACGCTCATTGGCCAAGTGCACGGCGCTGGCCCCATTGAAAGCAAAGTGGATACCCACGGTGGGCTTGAAGCCATCGCCGTAAAAGGTCTTGGTTTCCACAAACGCATCCACCGCGGCGGTGGCCGGTAGTGCGAATGAAAGGAGGAGGCAGGAAAGGAGGTGGTGTTGGTGTTTCATCCCGATCTACGTCTTGGCCCCAGTGGCTTGGGGGGGGCGTTGAAGAAGCAAGGTGCTCAAAGGTATTCCCGTTGCCCGGCTGCATGATGCCGTTCCTTGAACCGTTAGCACCGTTGATCGGCCGTTTACATTCGCGGCGCTACGGAGAGGTGGCAGAGTGGTCTATTGCGGCAGTCTTGAAAACTGCTGTGCTCGCAAGGGTACCGGGGGTTCGAATCCCTCCCTCTCCGCCTTCTGGGCCGCTCCTTTTGGGGCGGCCTCGTTCTTTTGCAACGGGTCAGTCCAGTGGATTTGCCCGATCGCCCAACAGCTTCACACCCCATGCGCATCACCTTCCTCGGTACTGGCACAAGCGCTGGGATACCCATGATCGGGTGTCCTTGCGCTGTTTGCCGTAGTACCGACCCGCGTGATCAGCGGTTGCGCACTTCGGCCCTTGTGGAAGTCAGGGGGAAGAGGCTGCTCATCGATGCGGGTCCTGACCTACGGCAGCAAATGCTGCGGGCCAAGGTGGAGCATATCGATGCCGTGCTGCTCACCCATTCCCACATGGACCACATCGCAGGCATCGATGAATTGCGTTCATTCAATTTCCTACAGAAACAGCCGATCAACATCCACGCGGATGCTACGACCTGCGCGGCTGTGAGGAGCATGTTCGCCTACGCCTTCGCGGAGGAGAAGTATCCGGGGGCACCGGAATTGGTACTCCACGAAATGGAACGGGAAGGCGGCATTGTAGCGGGTGTTCCGGTAGCTCCTGTTCAGGTCATGCACTACCGTATGCCGGTATTCGGCTTCCGCATAGGCGGCCTCGTCTACATCACGGATGCCAAAACGATCAGCGAACCGGAACGGGCGAAGATCCGGGGCTGCGATGTGCTTGTGTTGAATGCATTGCGCAAGGAGCCTCACATCAGTCATTTCAACTTGGAGGAAGCCCTGGCCGTGGTCGCGGATGTAAAGCCTGGAAGGGCATTCTTCACGCACATGAGCCATGGATCGGGCAAGCATGGCGAAACAATGCACGAACTGCCCGAGAATGTGTTTTTGGCCCACGATGGGCTTGCCTTGGACGTGTAGATCCGGCCTTCAAAGATGGGCCACCAAGCATGGCCATTGATCGTCCTGTTGGTGGGTGAAGTCTTTTACCGACTTTCGGAACCCTCAAACCCCTTGTTGCTCCATGCGCCACATTGTCCTTGTTGCCGCCCTTGGCGGAATGTCGTTGATGGCTTCGGCCAGTGATCCGGTGAACCGTCCGGTACAGCGTGAAGTCACCTTCATCACCGATGCGAAGCGACAGCCTGATATAACGCGACAGGCGAGTCTGCGTGCCTTGCCTGCTTGGAAACAGTTCCTCGCGCTGAATGGGACATGGGCCGTTGAATTCAACGAAGCCACCGGATTGCCGCACCGGGCATACGGTCGTCCGATCGCTACGGTCGGTGTTTCACCGGAAGAGCGGGCGATGGAATTCCTGAGCACCAAGCTCAATGGATTTGCGATCCCCACGGATGAATTGGTTTTGAAAAGTGTACGCCCCACGGAGAAGTTGACGTATGTCCACTTCGCTCAGCGCCACCAAGGGATGGATGTGCTCTTCAGCCACGTGATGGTGAAGCTGGATCAGCAGGGAAGGGTGATCGCCTTCGGCTTGGAAATGGAGCGCGGCTTTGAGCTGTCTTTGGTGCCGACCATCGGCGCGGGATCCATCAATTCTTTGGCTACACAAGGATTGGACAATGTGCAAAGCGTGGTTGTTGATCAGCCGCTTGGCTTGTTGGGCGTTCCGGATGGTTTCAGCGTTCAGCACAAGCTGGTGTACACGGCCACGGCCAAGACCATTGAGGCTGACGGAACACCGGGCGACTACCGCTGCATCATCGATGCGCACAGCGGCGAACTGCTCTACCGCCAAGACCGTGTGATGCGGTGCACCCACGGCGAGCATGGTTCGAAAGAGGAGGCCGACCATTGCAGGAAGTCAGCGCAGGAGAGCAGCAGCGACGTAACACTGAGCGCCACGGTTTTCGAAGTTCAGCCCTACGTGCCGGCCACGGTGCAACCGTTGCGGAACCTGGAGTTCACGGTGAACGGCAACCCCTTTGTTACGGACGCCAGCGGTTCGGCCATTACCAATATCACCGGTCCTGTGAACGCGACCTTCCGGTTGGAAGGTGACTGGAGCAGTGTGCGCACGAACAACGTGGTGCCTCAATTCACTACCACACTACAGGATGGACCGAACGTATTGAGTTTCGACAACGACGCGAACATCAAGGAATTGAGCGCATACTTCCACGTGAACATCGTGCACGATCATTGTGTCGCCGTGCTGCCGGGCTTCACCGGAATGGACTTCAGCTTGCCCACGAACGTCGACGTTGCGGGCAACTGCAATGCCTTCTATGATGGCTCATCGATCAACTTCTACGCTGAAGGCAATGACTGCCACAGCTGGGCGCAGTTGGGTGAAGTTGTTTATCACGAATACGGTCACGGCATCAACGACAATTACTACGACGACAACGGCACTGGATTCTCCAACGGCGGGATGAATGAAGGCTATGCGGACATCTGGGCCCTGACGATCACCTGGGACCCGATCCTCGCCGAAGGCAATTCACTCACCCTCCCGAACGATTACATCCGCCGCTACGATGAAGCGCCGAAAGTCTATCCGGTCGATATCAGCGGTGAGGTGCACAACGATGGTGAGATCAATCGCGGGCGCGTGGTGGGACTTGTACGAGAACCTCAACAACGATCAAGGTGTGTTGCTCACGTTATGGGCCGATGCATTCGCCGGATTGCAGGCGAACGTTCCCAACGGTAGCGAAGGTGTCTGCTTCCGTGATGTACTGTTGGATGTGCTCCGAGCCGATGATACGGACAACGACATTTTGAACGGAACACCGAACGACATCGCCATCATCGAAGCGTTCGCCGAGCACGGGATAACCCTGCTCAGTAATGTCGATATCGACCACACGCCACAACTGAGCGCGTTGGAAAATGCGACGATGACCATCGAGGCTACAGTCAATATCATGGTCTTGGATATGCAGTACTTGGGCGATGTGGTGTTGAACTATAAAGTCAACGGTGCCTCGAACTGGACCACCGTTCAGATGACCAACACCGGAGGCACGAATTACGAAGCACAGATCCCCGGACAACCCATCGGTACAGTGGTCGCCTACTACTTGGCCGCCGAAGATGTGTTCGGGTATTACAGTGGTGTGCAACCCATTGGTGCCGCGCAGGTTGATCCCAACCTGCCGTATTACGTGCTGGTGGGCTATGATCTGAAGAAGACCGAGGATGCCGACAACGTGAGCGAGTTGGGTGATTGGAATTTGAGCGACCCAACGGACAACAACACCACCGGCGACTGGACCCTCGACGATCCGGAGGCATCGCTAAGTACGGTGGACAACAGCGAGATACAGCCTGCAGATCAGCATACACCAGGTGGAGATTTCTGTTTCCTCACCGGCAATGCGCAGCCCGGCGATGGACCCGGTACCAATGATGTGGATGGCGGCAAGGCCACCCTGATCAGCGACCCCATGGATCTGACCGGATACGAGAACCCCACCTTCACCTACTGGCGCTGGTACACGAATAATCCTCCCGGCGGTGCGAACCCAGGCGCCGATTGGTGGCAGGTGGCCATAACCAACAACGGCAACACATGGGTGGATGTTGAGAACGGCAAGGCATCGGAGCGGAGCTGGCGCCGGAAAGCACTGCGCGTGCAGGACTATGTAACACCGAACGCCACTGTACAGATCCGTTTCGTTGCCAGCGATAGTATCCGCATCGGTCAGAACCTTGATGGTGGTTCTCTTATTGAAGCGTTGGTGGACGACATTCAACTTTGGGATAACAGCGATGCCGATGGTATCGGTGAAGCAACTAATGCCAGCATTGTTTCGCTCTATCCCGATCCAGCGAACGATGTGATCACATTGGTGCTGAACCTCAATGGGGCGAAGGAAGTCTTGGCCGAGGCCATTGATCCGGCAGGCCGCGTTGTGCTGACGCAGCCTATCGCTAACCAAGCGAGCAACACAAGCATCGATGTCAGCGCCCTTTCAAGTGGCAGCTATGTTCTGCGTCTTCGTTGGAACGGGGGCAAGACCGAGCAACGGTTCACAGTTGTGCATTGAATTGATATGAATGGTGGAAGGCCCCTCGCCCTTTCAGGTGAGGGGCCTTCGCTTTGAAACCCTGAGGGAGCATGTTCAAGGTTTCATCCATTTCGCGCTGAGGACCCGGTCTCCGTCGTGCCACAGCAGCATGTAGAGGCCCGGCGGCAGATCATCGGTGTTTAGCGCGCTGGTTCCTGCACTGAACGATCGCAGCAACCGACCGCTCATATCGAGCAATTGAGCCGGGCCTGTTGGCAGTTGAGTTGGCTGGAACACGTGAGCAGCGTTCATGGAAATGTCCTGCTCCAGCACCAGATCGAAGATCTCCGACTGTGTGAGCCCGCGATCCCAGATGCGCACATCGCCCAGCGTGCCGGCGAACGGCACAACACCTGGTCCGATATCGAGGTGACCCATGAAAGCGAGTGCTTGTGGGTGATAACCGAGCATACCCGTTTTCGGTGCGGTCGCGGCCAACGCTCCGTTGATGTACAACTGCATCTGACTTCCGTCGTAGGTGGCGGCCACGTGATAGAATGCACCGGGGAAAATGCTGTTCGGTGGCGATGTGATACTGGTTGGCTGTCCAACCGTCCGCAAGCGGAACGCCACCTTCGTGTGTGCCGTAGTTCCAATGCTCCACACGAAATCGCCTATGAGCGGGTCGTATGCTTTGGCTACCAACAATTGGTCTTGGAGCGTCGTGCTCGACGGGCGCACCCAGCAAGCAATGCTGAACCCGGAACCGGAAGTGATGTCCAACGGACCGAGATCCACGCGGTCGTCCACACCATCGAAGGCGAGGCCGTTGCCGAGGTAGCCATCACTCGACCATGTCGCTCCGTTCTGAAGGGTGCCATGTGCCCCGCCGTTCAGATCGGGGGCGGTAGTGCCATTGGATTCATCCAGCGGCCAGAAGTGGATCGGTCCTTGGGCGCAAATTCCCAGAGGAGCGATGGTCAGCAGCACTATGCGGATAGGGTTCAGCAGCTTTTTCATGGCCAGTTCGGTTATCCCGGCTCGGCGGGTGTTGCTATGTCTGCCGGAACGAACGGGCCAATGAGGGGTTCAAAAAAGTAGATGAACCCGAATGGTCAGCGCACCAACGACCACCGCACATTCGACCCGTTTTCGTCAAGTGGGCATGGGGTTTCCGGCCGATCGCCATCTTCACCCCAACATGTTGGTACTGATCATCGATGCGTATCGCCGATAACAAAGCAGGCTCCGTCATCCGGCAGTATGAGCTGGAATTGGGAGGGCTCTATCCAATTGGGGAGGCCAAAGCCATTGTGGCGTTGGTCTTCAACCATGCGCTTGGATGGCCCGCCGTGGACTTGGCCTTACGTCGGGACGAGGCACTGAGCGAGAGCGAACTGCTCAAGGTCTATTTGCCCTTGAAGCGACTTCGTACAGGGGAGCCGGTGCAGTACGTGATCGGCGAGGTTGCTTTTCGAGGACTTCGATTGAAGGTGAACAAGAGCGTACTGATACCAAGGCCCGAAACCGAGGAATTGGTGGAACTCATCCGCGCGCGGAATTCAACGGCTTCCCCTCGCTCGATCATCGACTTCGGCACCGGAAGCGGATGTATCGCGCTGTCGATGAAGCGTGCATTCCCCACCACGCGTGTCGTCGGAACGGATATCAGCGGATCCGCATTGGCTGTCGCAAAAGAGAATGGTGTGTTGAACGGCTTGGATGTGGAATGGGTGTTGGCGGATGTGCTCGATCGCGGAAGCCATCTCATTGGGGCTCCGGTGGACATCATTGTCAGCAACCCGCCCTATGTGCCACAAGCGGAAGCCTCAACGCTAACAACGAACGTCCGTGAATTCGAGCCGGCCTCCGCGCTGTTCGTTCCGGATTCGGACCCATTACTGTTCTATCGTTCTATCGCTGAACGAAGCCGCGAATTGCTTGCGGTGGGCGGGCAGTTGTGGTTCGAGGTCCACCATCGGCACGGAGCCGATGTCATCCCGATGTTGAAGTCGATGGGATACGCGCGGACGGAAATCGCGCGCGACCTTAGCGGCATGGATCGTTTCGTATATGCCGAACGCTGAGCGATGCCACATGCGCAGCAGCGTGCTATCACTTCATCCCAACAACGGAAATTGACATCGTCATCATCGTGACAACCGAAAAGGAAATAGCGAAGGCACGTATCGTAGCGTTGACGCTCGAGTTGGAGGAGCACAACCATAGGTACTACGTGCGCAATGCCCCCACCATCAGCGATCAACAATTCGATCATCTGCTGAAGGAATTGGAGGGGCTTGAGAATGCATTCCCCGAGTTCGCTTCTCCCAACAGCCCCACGCAGCGCGTTGGCGGTGATATCACCAAGGAGTTCCCGCAGGTGAAGCACGAGTATCCGATGCTCTCACTGGGCAACAGCTATAGCCATGAGGAAGTGATCGCGTTCGTGGAACGCGTCAAGAAGGAGATCGGCGACACGACGTTCGCGACCGAATTGAAATACGACGGCGTTGCCATCAGCCTCGTGTACGAGAACGGCGAACTGGTTCGCGGAGTAACCCGGGGTGATGGCGAGAAAGGAGAGGAGATCACTGCGAATGTCCGTACGGTGCGCGCTATCCCATTAAAGCTTAAGGGGAGTGATTGGCCGAAGCGCTTCGAGGTCTATGCCAATCCACGCAACACGGCTGCCGGTACGCTGAAGAACCAAGATCCGAAACTCGTTGCCAAGCGAGGGCTCGATTGCTTCCTATACGCCATGTACGGTAAGGAACTGCCCACACGCAGCCACAGCGCCAACCTGCTTAAGGCCAGTACGTGGGGCTTCAAAGTCCCGGACCCGTCACGAGGCTTCATTGCGTCGGCCACCGACGCTGAGGGCATCATGCGGTTCATCGAGCGGTGGGACACCGAGCGCCATACCATCGAACTGGCTACGGACGGTATTGTCATCAAGGTGGACAATCTCGATGTGCAAGCCGAACTCGGTTTCACGGCAAAGAGCCCCCGCTGGGCCATTGCATACAAGTTCCAGGCTGAGCAAGCCATAACGCGACTGAATGGTGTCAGTTACCAAGTGGGACGAACGGGCGCAGTTACCCCCGTCGCTGATCTGGAGCCCGTGTTGCTCGCTGGCACAACGGTAAAGCGGGCCAGCCTGCACAACGCCGACCAGATCGCCAAACTGGGATTGCGTATCGGCGATCACGTGCACGTTGAAAAAGGCGGTGAGATCATTCCCAAGATCACGGGCGTGGATCCGAACAAGCGAGGAGAGATGGAGGTCGTATTTCCGGAAACATGCCCGGAATGTGGGACCGCTTTGGCGAGGGAAGAGGGGGAAGCCCAGCACTATTGCCCCAACGAGCATCACTGTCCGCCGCAGATCACTGGCCGTATCGAGCACTTCGTTGGCAGGAAAATGATGGCCATTGATGGGCTTGGAGGGGAGACGGTCGCAGAACTCTACGAGGCAAGACTGGTCAAGGACATTGCCGACTTGTATGTACTCACAAAGGAGCAACTGCTCGGACTCGGGAAAGGGTGGGGCGAGCGCAGCGCCGCACAGGTGATCGCAGGCATTCAAGCCAGCAAGCAGGTGCCGTTCGAGCAAGTGCTGTTCGCCATCGGCATTCGGCACGTTGGCGAAACGATGGCTAAAAAACTTGCGCGTCGGATCGGAAGCATGGATGCCCTCATGAACGCTACCCGGGAACAGCTCCTTGGTTTGGACGAAGTAGGAGCGGTGATCGCCGAAAGCGTGATCGGATTCTTCGCCGTGCCGGGCAACCGCGAGGTGGTGGAACGCCTACGTGCTGCCGGTTTGCGGATGGAAGCCGAGGCCCAAGCGGCACCGTTGAGCGCCAAACTGAGCGGGCTTACGTTCGTAGTGTCCGGTGTTTTCCGCAATTTCAGCCGCGACGGCATCAAGGAAACGATCGAAATGAACGGCGGAAAGGTGGGAGGAAGCATCAGCAAGAAGACCAGCTACGTGGTGGCCGGTGCCGATATGGGGCCCGCTAAGAGGACCAAAGCCGATGAACTCGGCGTGCCTGTGATCGACGAGGACGCATTTGCTGCCATGATCGCATGAAGCTGTTCGAGCGGTTCCGCGAGTGGATGGGAAGGCGCATTCTCCTAAGGGAGACCATGCCCGACCGGAAGCCGGTCGCGCGCAACTTGGCCGAAGCGACCAAAGTCGGGATCGTATACATCGCCGAGGACGAGCAGATGCACAACCAAGTGCGCAACTACGTGAAGAAGATCAAGGAAGAATTGGGCATTGTGAAAGTCATGGCGCTCGGCTATTACGACAACAAAGTCCTACCGCATTGGCTCAGCAGCCGCCTCAACTTCGACCAGTTCAGCCAGAAGGACCTCAATTGGTACCGGATACCCAGCGGAAACACGGTCCAGAATTTCGTGGCGGAAGAGTATGAGATCCTCATTGACCTCACGATGGAAGACCGATTGCCAACCCAGTACATCATGGCGCGCAGTCGCGCCCGCTTCAAGGTCGGTAGGCTGGGCGACCACAACAAGCGTTTCCTCGATATGATGATCGACATGGCGGGCAGCAGCAGCCTGCCGCAACTCATCACGCAGGTGGATCGCTACCTGCTGATGATCAATGCCAAGCACCAATCCTCGCTCAATTGAACCAGCAAGAGAAATTCCGCGGCCTCGGTGTCGCGCTCGTAACGCCTTTCCGCAGCAATGGAGCCATTGACTACGCCGGACTGGAGAAGGTCGTTGAACACCAGATCACCGGCGGTATCGACTACGTGGTGGTGATGGGTACCACCGGAGAAAGTGTAACGCTCAGCGCCGAAGAGAAGAAGCAACTGCTGGCGCAGGTCATTGAGTTCGTGCGCAACCGCATTCCCATCGTGTTGGGTGTTGGCGGCAACAACACCGCCGAGGTGGTGCACGCGTTGGAGAGCTACGACCTGAGCGGCGTGGATGGCATATTGAGCGTAAGCCCTTACTACAACAAGCCAACGCAGGAGGGTATCTACCAGCACTACCGCGCACTCGCTCAAGCGAGTCTGTTGCCCATCATTCTGTACAATGTTCCCGGACGAACGGCCAGCAACATCAGCGCCGAGACCACGCTTCGGCTGGCAAAGGATTTCGAGAATATCGTGGCCATCAAAGAGGCCAGCGGCAACTTGGACCAGATCGGAAGGATCCTCAAGTATTGTCCCAAGGACTTTCTTGTCATCAGTGGTGACGACAGTCTAACACTGCCGATCCTTGCCTTGGGCGGACATGGTGTCATCAGCGTGGTGGGCAACGCGTTGCCTGCGGAATTCAGCACGTTGGTCCACGCGGGTATGAACGGGGACTTTGTCACGGCGAGGCGCGAGCACTTTAAGCTGCTCGAATTCATGTCGGCCATCTTCGCCGAAGGCAATCCCGGTGGTATCAAAGAAGCGCTAGCTGTTCTGGGCCTATGTGAAAAGCACCTGCGCCTGCCGCTCGTGAACGTTGGTGAGGCGACTGCCAAACGCATCTACCAAAGCATGGCGGATGCGGAGGTGGTGAAGCTGTAGGCTCGACCCCGCGGTCGGTCCGGAGTCTACCTTGCCGCCACAATTTCCGCCGTGGATTTCCTCACTCTCGACTTCGAGACCGCAACCCGGCACCCCGATAGCCCATGCCAATTGGGTATTACCGTGGTGCGTGGCGGTGCGGTAGCGGAAACGTTCACGTGGTTGATCAAGCCGCGCAGCTTTCCGCACTTCGACTATTGGAACATCCGCGTGCATGGTATCAAGCCCGAGCACGTGGCCAAGAGCCCTGACTTCCGGAGCGTGTGGCAGGAAGTGCAACCACTGATCGATGACCAGTTGGTGTTCGCACACAATGCCACCTTCGACATGGGCGTGATGCGCACCACGCTGAACAGCTACGGCATGGAACACCCGCGCATGCGCTACGCGTGCAGCGTACAGTTGGCGCGCAAGGTGTGGCCGGGATTACCATCGTACAGCTTGGGCAAGATCTGCGCATTCCACGGCATCACCTTCAAGCACCACGATGCCGGGGCCCAAAGAGGTTTCGCCGGTTGCGGCGCGTACATCTTTCTGATCACCACCAGCGGGCCCGGGCACAGGCTGCCATGGCATGTGGCGCAGCTCTGCACCATGCCATTGTAGGCCTGGGTCCGATCGGCCGCTGGAGCGGCGTACAACTTCTTCAGCGTGCCGAGGTAGTCGTTGGCCAGAATGGAGTATACGTGCCGGTCCAAGGTGCTGTCCGTCGATGTCGCCGTCAGGAGTTCATCCACCGCTGTTGGATACGGAGGCAAGTCGCCATTGCGCTTGATGGCGGCACGTGCACTGTCGGCGTGGGCTGTAAGCGTGCGCATGAGCTGGGACAATTGGCTCTTCTTGGCCGTTGGAGGGATCGACGGGGCGGCTTCCAACTCAGCACTTGGCATACTATCCTGTTCCGTTGGCACGGATGGATCGCCGGTAATACATCCGAACAGGAATGTAAGGACCACCGTAGCTGAGACACAAATTCGTTTCGTGAGCATACCGCAAGATTACACCTTGTTCCCGGCCACAACGACAGCCGTGTGACAGCGGCCCGCTCCTTGTCGAACTTGGCGCCATGGCAGTGATCACGGAGATTGGTCGGATGGATGAGCGAACGGTGTTCCGGAAACGCCTACTGATCGCCGCCGTCGTCCCGGTTTTCATCGTGGGGTTGATGTGGAGCGTCTTCGCCGTTGACAATGCGTTTCACCTCGGCTTGAACCGGTTCGGGCTTCTTCCCCGCAACCTTGTCGGTGCCTTCGGGATTCTTTCGGCACCACTGCTTCACAGCGATCTCGATCACTTGTTCAACAATTCCATACCCATGCTGGTGTTGGGTTGGTGCCTGTTCTTCTTCTACCCGCGTTCGGCTTGGTGGGCGCTTATCGGCACATGGCTTACTACGGGTGTGTTCGTTTGGCTCAGCGCGCGCCCTGATGTGCACATTGGCGCCAGCGGGGTGGTTTACGCCTTGGTCGCCTTCGTTTTCTGGAGCGGATTGTTACGACGCCACAGACAGTTGATCGCACTTTCCTTGTTCACGGTCTTCATGTACGGAAGTCTTGTCTGGGGCGTCTTGCCCATCGAGCACAGGGTGAGTTTTGAAAGCCACCTCTGGGGTGGAATAGCAGGTCTTGCTTTCGCTTGGGTCTTGCGCAAAGTGCCTTCATCCCTGCCAGCACCACCGGTGTATTTCGCCGATGAAGTGGAGGATGGTTCCGCCGACGCACAAGTCGCCGCTTCAACGGATCTTGGCGATGAGGACGACGAGGCCACGCATCGCTGGCGACAGGAACTGGCAGCCAACGCCAACCGGAGCACTACAGCGGACGGGGTGGATCTCCGTATCAATTACCCCCCGTTCTGAAAATGAACAGCCCCGGACATGGCCGAGGCTGCATTCAACATCCTATTGAAGGTAGGAGGGATCTTGTGGTCACTTCGCTACCAGCGCTGCCAGTTCAGTACCGCCGTTCAACAGCTTCAAAGTGCTTCCGTCGAGTTTGTACGACGTGGCTTGGCTCAACGCAGTCTTGAAACCGTTCTCCACTTCCTGCACATCGGGGCACATCATCTTGGTGCCGCCCAAACCGGGGAAGCTGATATTCGAGCCGTCCATTTTGAACGACCCCATCAGTTGGTTGCATCCGCCGAAACCTTCAAGACGGCTGCTCTCAGCATCGCCTTTGAGCCATGGCGCTTGCTTGCCTTCGGGCATGGCGATATCCTTACCCGCAAGGCTTTGAAGCGTGCACTGCTTGCCGGCGATGTCGGCTACGGTCACAGCCGTGTCGTTTCCTTTCTTCCACGTGTACGCACTCAGCACGGTAAATAGGGCCAAGGCCAGTGAGGTCTTCTTCATGGTAGAGGTGTTTGGAAGGCTGTTGCCTGATCGCGTGCCGATCAGTTGTTCAGCATCACGGGCATCACGAGCATCAGCACATCCTCGCCATGTTCGGCGGGGTCGGCAGGCAGAAGGATACCAGCGCGGTTCGGGGCGCTCATTTCGAGCACCACGTTCTCGCTTTCGATGTTCGCGAGCATGTCAGTGAGGAAGCGGCTGTTGAAGCCGATAGTGATGCTCTCGCCTTCGTAGTTGCAGGTGAGTCGCTCGTTCGCTTCGTTGGCGAAGTCGAGGTCCTCGGCGCTGATCGCCATCTCGCTGCCATTGATGCCCAAGCGTACTTGGTGCGTGGTCTTATTGCTGAAGATGCTTACCCGGCGGATGGAACTGAGGAAGGTGCTGCGATCGATGGTGAGTTTGTTCGGGTTCACCTTCGGGATAACCGCCTCATAGTTCGGGTATTTGCCGTCGATCAGTCGGCACACCACCACGGTATTGTCGAATGAGAAGCTCGCGTTGTTCTCGTTGAACTCGACTTTCACATCTGAATTGGTGCTCGAGAGTGAGCTCTTCAACAAGTTGAGCGGCTTCTTGGGCACAATGAAGCTGGCGTTCTTGTCCGCCTTCACATCAGTGCGGCTGTAGCGCACCAGCTTGTGCGCATCCGTGGCCACGAAGCGCACGCCTTCGTCATTCAATTCGAAGAAGATGCCGCTCATCACCGGCCGCAGATCATCGTTGCCGGTAGCGAAGATGGTCTTGTTGATCGCAGTAGCCAGCGTGCCTGCAGGAAGCGAGAACGTGCTAGGATGGTCAAGTTTTGGGCTTTTTGGGAATTCGCTGCCACTGAAGCCGGTCATCTTGTATTTGCCCTGATCGCTGTTGATCTCGATCCCGTGGCTCTTGTTATCGATACTGAACGTCAGCGGCTGCTCCGGAAAAGCCTTCAACGTGTCCAGCAACAGGCGCGCTGGGATAGCCACGCTCCCTTTGTCCTTGGCTTCAACGGCCATGCTGGCGGTGATCGTGGTTTCCAGGTCGCTGGCCGTTAGGGTGAGCTGCTTGCCGTCGATCTCGAAGAGGAAATTGTCGAGAATGGGAAGGGTATTGCTGCTGGCAAGCACGCCTTGGAGCATTTGCAACTGCTTGAGCAAGGCGGCGCTGGATACGATGAACTTCATGTGCTGATGGTGTCTTTTTCGGGAGGGCGAAGTTAGACCCGTGCCCCCCCTGCGGAAGGCCGCAGTTATCAACACTGACGCGGGTTTGTCAACGATCCAGCGACCCCTGAGCCCGGTTCCTCCAAGCGTGGCGGTTCAGTGTTCAGTCACGTCGCAGGTCCGAAAGAGGTAACGTGACCCTATCGAACAGGTGGCGTTGCACAACAACAAGCACGGTATCCGCGACCAGGCCATGCATCCGGTTCACATCGTAGTGCAGTGGGGTTCCGGCTTCATCCACCCCCTCGGCCGCAGGTTTCAGCATCCAAAGTTTTATGGATCTCGCCCCCCCTGATCTGTCTGAGATGGTGATGGTCGTGTGGGGAGTGGAAGTCAGCACGGAATCGCGGGTGTTCCGCGAGGCCGCACGATCGATGTACTCGTAGTGGAGCTTTTTGAACTGTAACAGAAAGTCTTTCACCGCAAGGCTGTCCATGTCAACAGGCTTTGACGAATTGTCTTTCAGCATCAGTTCGTTGCCACCCCTGTACTCGATGGTGAAGCCCGTTGCGGGATCCGTTGGGTGCTCCACCGTGATGGAAGTGATCGCATCAAGATCGGGATAGGAGAAGATCTCACTGTTGCGCCATTCATCCAGATCGGCATGGAAGCGGCTGGTGAGGTGGCCGGTGAAACCGCTCATGCCCATGATGTACGGGGTGTCGCTCCGTCCTTTTCCAGGAACTTCCAGTAGCATGTATGTTCCCACGTGTTCTTGGGTGGCGTGGCCCACGAGCCAGATCTTGGACGGCTCATTCCCGCCTTCATAGATCTCAACTCTTTTGGCCGTAGCGCTCATGGCCTTAAGCACGTTGGCCTCGGCGCTCTTCGGAACAGGACTGCGCACCTCGGCGCGCAAAAAGGTCTTCAGCAAAAGGTCCAAATGGTGCTTCTTCACACCGAAGGCCCCGTTCACCCGCCAGCCTTGATCGGTGCGCACAAGATCCACGCTCTTTCCATTGTGCTCGGCAATGAAAATGCGCGAAACCTTGCTCGTGTCCTGGACGGCAAAGTCCGTGAGCGCTCCGGTCAATGTGCCGGTGCCTCGTTCGGTGGAAAGCCACCAGACCAAGGCGCCCAACACTACGAGCACCAACAGGAGGAGGAGGTTGCGTTTCATGAGCGGTTCAGTCCGAAGGGTGGCGTCTCGTATAGCGTTCAGGCTTTCGCGTAGCGGCGCTGGCGAACGAAGTACAGCAAGCCGCCGAGCACCAGCGAAAGCACGATCGGCAGCGCAACGTTGATGCCTTGCCAGAACGGTCGGTCGTTCACGATACGCGCAGGATCCAATTGGCGCAACGCAATGCTACGGTTACGTATGCTGATGAGATTCTTGTCATCGAGCAGATAGTTAACTGCGTTGATGATGAACTCACGATTGCCGAAGATCTTGCTCCGCGCCGTGGGGTCGAAGCCGAGCGTGTAGTACTTCCCTTGGGCACGGTCCACACGGTTGGCGATCACTTCGCCATCGCTCACTACCAGCATGCTGGTGGATCGGCCATGCTCACGGAAACGGAACTCCGTATTTCCCTTGAAGTCGGGCGAAAGGCGGTCGCTGAAGGCGCTGGTGAAGGGGCCTTCCAACAACACCGCAACCGGCAGGCTCGGGGTGGTGGTCTGTTCGAACGGGGGAGGATTATCGGGCCGGTTCAACGCTACGCGTGCCGGATTCCGCAGCAGCCAAGTGTAGGGCGATGTGGTGAGCAGGATCGTCTTGCGCACACTGTCTGTGGCGACGGTGTCCATGCTACCAACGAACCGCATGTGCACCGGGTCTATGTTCTTGACAATAGGGTGGTCATTTCGCGGCACCACGATCGGCTCGTAGAAGAACGGCAAGGCCTCCATCTGTTTCTGGTCACCATAGGGTGTGGTGGGTATGGTGATGAAGGCGCACGACTTGTCCAACAAAAGGTCGGTGTTCAAACGGACGCCATAGCTGAAGAGCAGATCCTCCAAACCGAGGTCCAGCGGCGTGGCGATGCTGAACTGGCGCCGCCGCAAGCTGTCCAGGTGCGGGTCCATGGCATCGAGCAGCCAAAGAGTCTTCCCACCGTTCATGATGAACTGGTCCAGCACGTACTGGTCTTTGTCGCTGAAGACGGAATCGGGCTTCGCGATGATCAACAGGTCGAACAGGTTGCTGCGGTAGCGTCCGCCTTCCACCTTTTCGCTCAACGCGTTCAGCTGGCTATCAAGACGCACGCGACCGACCTCGATATCGTACAACTCGCCGAGCGCCTTTTTCACGTCCATCACTTGCAGCTCGTCCAACTCGCCGTGGCCGTCCAGGAAAGCAATGCGGGGCTTGAACGTGCTCGTGACTTGGCGCACAGCACTGGCCATTTCATATTCCAAGTTGTTCACCGAACGATTGACCATCTCCGGATCTGCGACACTGTATTGCGTTTTCAGCAACTGCACAGGGATCGTCTTACCCCGGTAAGTGAGCAACGCACCGGGGAAAATGATCTGTTCGCTGCGGCCTCCTTCTCTTTGGGTGTGAAGGCTGCTGTATACCAAACCTTGTTTGCTCAGGTCGGCGTATACCTCGTTGCGCGTCTTCTCATCCGCGCTGGCGTTCGGATCAGTGAACACATACTCCACTTTTCCGTCGCTCAACACGCGCATTTCATCCAGCAACTCACGGGTAGAGTTGCTCAGATAGCGCAGGTCAGAGGGCAGTTCACCGGCCAAGTAAACTTTCAGGAACACCTTGTCGGGGAGTGTACGCATCAGCTCTGCGGTCTCGTCCGTGAGCGTGTAGCGTTTCTCACTTGTCAGGTCCGCACGCCAAGACACGAATGAAGCCGCGACGTTCAGGGCGACGACGATACCAATGCCCAGCACCAACGACACAATGTCGCGTGCGCGATTGCTCGACTTCGCTATTGGTTTGCTATCCGCAGCGGTTGTGCTCATGGGTGCATCCTTACCACGTGCGGCTTTGTATGGCAGTGCGGGTGAGCAGCAAGAAGATCGCGATCACACCGATGAAATAGAGCATGTCGCGCAGATCGATCACACCGCGGCTGATGCTGCGATAGTGCTCTTGAATACCGATGGCCTTCAGCGGACCTTCCAACGCACCGAACGCCTCGTAGCTCGCAACGAAGTCGAACCCTGTGAACAGGAAGAAGCACAGGAACACGGCAGAGAGGAATGCGATGATCTGGTTCTCGGTGATGGCACTTGCAAACAGACCGATGGCTGCAAAGCAACCGCCCAACATCAGCAGGCCGATGTAGCTGCCCCAAACCGCGCCAGTGTCCACATTGCCTTTGGGCATGGCCAGTTCGTTGATTGTGAAGTAGTACACCAACGTGGGCAACAAGGCCAATACAAGCAGCGCTAGCGAAGCCACGTACTTCCCGAACACGATCTGCATTTCAGTGAGCGGCTTGGTCAGCAGCAGTTCGATCGTGCCGGTGCGTCGTTCCTCGCTGAAACTGCGCATGGTGACGGCCGGCAGAAGGAATAGGAATACCCAAGGGGCAATGAGGAAGAATGGGCCGAGGTCGGCGTAGCCCAGATCAAGGATGTTCTCCGGGAACACCCAGAGGAACAAACCGGTGAGCAACAGGAAGACGGTGATCGTAATGGCGCCGATGAGCGAGCCCGCAAAACCACGGACTTCCTTGACAATGAGTGCGCGCATGTGTTGGGGCGCGAAAGTAGGAGCGCGATGAGGTGAAAGCGGAAGGCGCGCCCCACCAAGGGAACGCGCCTTCTCTACGGGTCCGACTCCGCGGACAGGTCAGGGCAGTTGTTCCAGCCGTACGTTGGTGGGTACCGAGCCCCCGACGTTGATCAGGATCGGGTCGCGATCGTTGCCGGCTCCGGTGTATTTCACCGCGCCATCAAGGTTCACGTCCGTGTCGTGGTATCCCGATACGGTGTTCGTGGGCACTGTGCCACCGATCTCGATCAGTATCGGGTCGCGGTCGTTGCTCAGTCCCGTGTACTTCATGACCCCATCGAACGACACATCGCCGCTCCACAGCAGTTGCACGGCACCGGTCACCCGGCAGGCTTCCGTTCCATAGGTGGGGGTCGTCGACAACGTGAAGTCCACCGCCGTGGCCACCCCGCCGGACAGATGTACTGGCGCTCCGTCATACAACCCAAGTGGTTCCGGTGGCGAACGGCGAGATGGTATTCACCTTGGCCGATAAGCAGGCTCACGGGGCTCAGGCCGTCGACATCCACCACATCGCCATCACGTTGCAACAGGGCACTACGGGTCGCAACAACGATGCTCGGGTTGTTCGCATCGCGTAGTTCCAGCACTACCCAATCCACCACCGCATCGCTGCCGGTGATGGCCAGCACGGCTGGCGACGTGGTTTCGCCACCGCCACCCACGTGCGCATAGCCAAGGCCAGTGTATGGCTCAGTGGTCGGGACAAGCCCCAGTGCGCGCATATTATCGTTCATCAGGGCGGTGCCCACGTTGTACGGGCCTTCCAAGAGAACCCGTGCGTTAACAGCTACCGTGCAGCCTTCGTCAACCTGGCCGTTGCAGTCGTTGTCGATGCCGTCGCACACTTCCGGAGCTGGTCCGGTGAGCGATCCGAAGAAGCCGTCGATGGTGCTGAATGGCGTGGTCTCCTCCGGCACGTTCGGCGGGGTGATGTAGCTCTCATCCCACAGCGGTGCATCGTTCGGGGTGATCTGGATGCTGAAGCAACCTGCGCTGATGCAAACGGGCAACAGACCGATCCCTTGAGTTTCCGCTGGAAGTTGCAGGTCGCCTTGGATAACGTGGCTTCCTTGGGTTATGACGTAGTGCGCCGATCCCGCATCGTTCTCGCTCTCGGTTAACACGTACAGGTCGAAGCCGATCTGACCATTGGGGTTGTTGTCATCGCAATCGCCACCAACGCCTGTTGAGTTGGCCGGTTGCGCACACGCGATGCCCAGCGATGCCCCGCCATATCCATCGTCATCCGCATCGGCGAACCACTCCTGCGCTTGTGCACACGGGCCTGGACAAGTAGCCGCGGGATCGTAGTTGCATGCGTTCACGTCCATGCAGCCGATGTTCGCGAGGCAGGGCGTTCCGCGACAGCCGCACTTCTCGTTGAGCAGTTCGAGCGCAGCGGTGGGGTCATAGTGGAAGAGGCCGTTGTACGGCAGCTGATCGGGCAGGCCATAGATGCGTTGTGCCGAACGGTCGGGGCAGATCATCACGATCGTCGGAACGAAGCCGTTGTACAGGTCGAGCGCGGCGTACTGCTGCATGATCGCTGCACCACCATCGGCGATGAAGGGCCATGTCGCATCCGCAAGGAAAGGCGCGAGCGACCCGGTCGCCGTGGCCGTATCCTCGATCTCGATGCTTACCATGCGGACGTGGTCCAACCCGGACGGGCCCTTGTGCGCATACCAGTCTTGCAGGAACCCCGCGTTGTTCATCTGGTTGCTAGGCGGGCACCACGTGGTGAAGAAGTCGAGTATCACGGTCTTGCCCTGTGCCAGAAGTGCGAAAAGGTTAACCGTGTTGCCGTTGACATCGATAGCTGTGAAGTCCGTGGCGAAGGTTTCGCTGCCGTCGGCGATGCTGCCTTGAACACATAAGCCATTGCCGCACACCGCGCCAGGGTCGTAGTTGCAGGCCATCGGATCGGGGCAACCGGTCTGGAAGTCCACCGTGGTGCCGTCCGTGATGCCGTCGCAGTTGTTGTCCACACCATCGCAGATCTCCACCGCTCCGTTGTAGATGGCGGCATTGGTGTCGTCGCAGTCATCACCCAGTTGCGAGAACCCGACCTCGCCGGGCTCGCATACGATGGCGCCGGTCAACGGATCACCGTGGCCATCACCGTCGGCATCCACGTACCAAAAGAAGTCTTCGTCCACCTGTCCATCGCAGTCGTTGTCCGCACCATCGCACACTTCTGTCACGCAATTGTCGCAATCGCCGCCATCGAAGTTGAAGGCCGCGCAGTTGAAAAAGATGGCCACGCCATTGTGTTCGAACGAGCCGTCATCGCATATGCCGTCGCCGATCCATTCCATCGGCGCGCAGTTTCCGTTGCAGTCCTCCACCTCACCCGCTTCGCAGTTGCCGGTGGTGAAGCCGAGGCATATGCAATCACCCGTCACGATGTCCGTTTCCGTGGCGACATTGCCATCATCGCAGGGTTGGCCCACAGCGGTGAGGCCAGCATCATTGTCATCGCAATCGCCACCCGCTTGCACAGCACCGGATATTGGTGTGCAGGAGAACTGCGCGGTCGCATCATTCCCGAAGCCGTCGCCATCGGCATCGTTGTACCAGGTGAAGCCCTCATCGACCGCTCCGCTGCAATCATTGTCCAGGCCATCGCATAGTTCCGGTGCCCCCGGGAAAACGAACGGGTCCGAGTCGTCGCAATCACCGGGTTGATCGGTAACCGTTGGCGATTGCCCGCAGGCGATCACCTCCGCAGTGCCGAAGCCATCCTGATCCAGATCCTCGTACCAGACCTGTACGCCACCTTCATCGACGTTGCCATCGCAGTTGTTGTCGATACCGTCCGACGCTGCGCACAGGTCCGGTGCGTCGGGATTGATGCCCGCGTTCGCATCGTCGCAATCCCCTTCCAGCTGTGAGAAGCCGGATGATGGCGGCGAACACATCACCGCGCCACTGCCGATCACGCCCCAGCCATCGTTGTCCGCATCCGTGTACCAGGTGAAGTCCTCGTCCACCGCGCCGTCGCAATCGTTGTCCAGACCATCACAGGTTTCCGTACCCGTGGTACTGCCGATCTGACCGCTGAATCCAGCGCTCACGCTGAAGACCAGTGGGTCGCCGAGATCTCCATCCATGATGATGAAGGCATCACTACTGAGTTGCATGGAGCTACCGTTCACCGTCACGTTCAAGCAGCCATCTGGAACACATCCCTGCCAGGTTCCCACCGGCACGCCGAACTCGTTGCTGAACAGAACGTCCACCGTACCGCTGAAAAGCACGTTGCCGTTCGAGGTGACGAAGAGGTCTGCCGTGCCTTCGGTTTCAAGGTCGGCCGGCACCACCACCACTTGCAGTAGTTCACCGCTACAGCATGTCCCGTCATCGCAATTGGCCTGGGGGTTGAAGTTGCCCGATCCCGCGACCGTGCATCCGAACACCACATCACCAAGGCTGAGGGTGATGTTGCCACCCACGCTGTTACCCGCGTCGACCAAACCGTTCGCATCTTCCACTACATAGGCAGCTTCCATCGGTAGGCCGTTCGACCCCAAGAGGTTGACGGAATAGCAGCCATCATCGACGCAAGCTTGAACGGTATTGCTGCCACCCGTAGCCACCTCAACAAGGGTCCAGTCGGTGACAGTCCAAGTCGTTACGGGATCGCCGGTGGTGGTGAGGGTGATGCTGTACTCAGTGCATGTAGGAGTGCAGCCGGACATGAGCGCTTGGTACGCCGCATGCACGTTCAGCTTGCCGCCGGTAATGGTGAGCGCGCCGCCGCCCGGGAACGGAGTGGTGTTGTTGAGGATCGCGTCCTTCACCAGTTGCCGCGCGGCCATCGGATCGTCCATCACCAATTGCGCGAACGATGGGCAGGGAATGGAGTAGAGCAGGGCCACAGCGCCCGCCACGGTGGGTATGGCGAATGAGTTGCCGTTCACCACGCCGTATGCATTGCCCACGGTGGCCACCGGAATGTTGATGCCGGGTGCGAGCAGATGCACGCTGTTGTTCCCCGTGGCGTAGGGCACCTCGTTCAGTGGACCGTAGCTGGTCACCACCAGATGCTCAGCCAGTGCGCAATTGGAAGGAAAGTCGAACGCTACGTCCAGGTCCTGTGGTTGGTTCGGTCCGCTGGCCACGAGGATGATGCCTGCAGCGGTCATGTCAGTGAACAGAGGCTGCATAAAGCCATTGCAGGCGCTGGGGTCAGGCACACCCCATGATGCGGTGATCGACACCACCATCAAGCCATTCGCGCCGTTGCTCGCGTTGAACTGTTCCCGCACGAATGTGGCCATCTCGAACTGGTCTATGACATCGGATAGGTCGTTCGTTTCCCCGCTGGAGAAGATCTCAACGTCCCAGTTCACCCCGGCGATACCGATGCCATTGTTGCCCATGGCGCCCATCACGCTGGCCACCTCCGTACCATGGTCCTCCCCAGTGCCTTGCGCAGGAGAGGTCGGCCAGATATTGCCGGACAAGTCAGGGTGGTTCGTTTGGATGGCCAGATCGGAAAGTGCCACACCGATGCGGTGACCGTTCGCCATGGTGCCGCCGGTGGTGTGGTTCCATACGGGCTCCACGTTGATGTCCTCCATGTTCCACTGCGTGCCATATTGCGCATCGTTGGGCTCGGCGCGGTACACCAGGCGGTAGTTCAGCGAGACCGCCTCGACGCTTGGCAGTCGGGCGATGCGCTTCTCCAGCTCGCGCTCATCCGCACCGCCCTGATCCAGGACAAGCTTGTGGTAGATCGATCCACGGCCAATGGGCGTAACGCTTTCCACCGTCGCTTCGCTGTTCAACGTCAGCGCGAGTTCACGTTGCACGTCAGCGATGCTCGTTCCCTTCCTCAGCCGCACGAGCACCTCGCCCGGCACCCAAGCTTGCTGAGCGAACGAGGTAATGGAAAGGGCCAGGGAAAGTAAAAGGAGGAGGGGTTTCCGGAACATGATCGTCGGCCACTTTCAGCCGTGCGACCAAAGTCCAGGATCCACCGATCCAGTGGCGTGTCAAAGGGGTCAACCTTGGTTACTAGCACGGTCAACCTACGTTGACGATCGGTTGACGGTTCGAGGTGTTACCGCCCGAAATACCGGTTCACCGCTTCGGTCCGGTTCTGAACATGCAACTTGTCGTACATCCGGTGGATGTGCTGCTTGATGGTGCCAACAGTGATGCCCAAACGGTCGCCGATCTCCTTGTACAATAATCCTTCGGCAAGGAGGGCAAGCACTTGTTGTTCGCGTTCGCTCAAGCCGCTTTCAGCCAAGCTCGACGCGGTTCCGGCGGGACGGAGATGAGCCACAACCCGGCGTGCAACGTGTGCGCTCATGGGGCTTCCACCGGCGCTCAGTTCGCGCACGGCATCGAGGATCTGATCCGGCGTGCTGGTTTTGAGGATGTAGCCGTTCGCACCGGCCTTCAGTGCTTCGAACACACGGTGGTCGTCATCGTGCACGGTGTACATGAGGTACTGTGTGCTGTTGCAGCGTTGGCTCATTTGCCGCACGCAATCAATGCCACTTGCGCCGGGCAGGTTGATGTCCATGATCACCACATCAGGACAGGTCTCGCCGAGCCGCATCAGGGCATCCTCGGCCGTGCTGTGCACGGTGAACGCCTCCATGCCCTCCTCGAAGCTGAAGAGCGAGCGCAATGTTTCGCGAATGGTGGTATCGTCCTCGACGATGCTCACCTTGATGGGTGCGGATGCGCTCATGGTGCGAATGTGATGGCGAGGGGCCTTAACAGCAATAGAACCTTGGTTAGGGATGCCCGGCGACAGGCACCTGAAAGCGCAGGCAAGTGCCGTTCTCCCCGATCATACTGATCGTTCCATCCAGCGAGGTGATGCGTTTGCGCATGTTCCGGAGGCCATTGCCTACGGCATCCTCCGTTCCCTTTGGCAAGCCGACCCCATTGTCACTGAGTTCGACATGAAGCCCATTGCTCCAGCGGAGCCGCAGCCCGACGGAAGTGGAATGTGCGTGCTTCACGATGTTGTGCAGTGCTTCCTTCACTACAAGGAAAATATTGCGCCGCTGTTCGCTGCTCAACTGCGCCTGTGGCCATGGACCGGTTGCTTCCACCGTGATGGATAGGCCGTTCTGTTCGCAGTACGTGCGCGCATAGTTGGTTGTGTAGACCACAAGGTCTTCCACGCTCGTTTGGTCGGCGTTCATTGTCCAAATGATCTGCCGCATGCTGCCGATCAGGTCGCCGGCTGTGTTGGCGAGCGATCCGAGTTGTTCTCGTTTCGCGGGATCTTTCTCCACACGCAACGCCATTTCGCTCCGGAGCTTCAACGCGCTGAGGCCGGCGCCAAGATCATCGTGCATGTCACCTGCAATGCGCACGCGCTCGTGCAGAATGGCCTGCTCCCGCTGGAAGGCTTCACGCTGCTTGCGCAAGCGCTCGTGCAAGTACAACCGAAAGGCAACGAACAGCAGGGCGGCGACAATGGCGACCATGAGCGAGATGAACCACCACGTGGCCCAGAAGGGTGGGAGGATGACCACATGGATCACTGCTGGATCCGCGCTCCAATCCACGCCGTTCGCACTGGCTTGCACTTCAATGAGGTGTTCCCCCGTAGGGAGGTCGAACAGGTCGATGCGTTGGGCGGAGCCGATGAACGCCCAATCCGCACCATCGACAACCAATCGGTATCTGAACAACACGGCTGCATGCGGCGCATGACCGATCGCCCCCAGTTCAAGCGTGAGCGCTTTTTGGGCGGACTTCATACGCAGTGCTTCCGGTGGGATGCTATCGTGGTAAACCAGATCATTGACGCGCACCGAGGTCAGCGCAGCATGCGGTGCGGTGGCAATGGAGCGATCGAGCCGTTGATCATACAACACCAGGTACTTGCCGACAGCAGAAACGATACGCCCATCCGGCAGTTCGGCAAGCGCGCCGGTGACATCCGTCATGTCCAGGCCATCCGGCAGCCCGATGGGGGTGAAGCCTACGGCGTTCTTGGCCATGCGTGCTACGCCTTGTGAGGTGCAGACCCAGACCGCTCCTGAGCGATCGAAATGGATGCGGCTAATGCGCACGCCGGGCAGACCTTGCTTACGATTAAGGTACCGCGTTGTACCGTTCGCCGGATCGTAAATCACAATGCCTTCCTCATGGGTGCCCAACCATATGGTGCCATCAGGTGCCTCGGCCAGACAGCGTACTACCCCGCCTACGTTCCCCCCGCTCACTTCGGTGATCGCCCTGAAGCGTCCATTCTCCAAGCATGCCAATCCACCACCGTCGTTCATACCCAACCAATAGCGTCCCTTGCTGTCTCGCAGCCAGTCCAACATCATACGGCTGGCCAACCGACCGAAGGGCCCACCGGATGTATCGGTCCGCTCACAGGTTCCGGTCTTGGGGTCGAACACGTATAGTCCCTTACGCCACGTTCCCAGCCACGTGCGCCCTTCCGGATCGGGGCGCATGAAAGAAACCTGTCCTTGCGTGAACGGGTCGGGTGCGTTCGCGAACTCCTTCGCTGTGGTCAAGTGCATTTCCGGTACATACAGTATGGTGGGTGCTGAGGTGGATGCAACCCACGCTGAATGCCGGTCCCGTGGCGCGATATCCACGATCACGTTGCCCCAAGGGATGTCCGTATCCGGTGTGGACGGGAGATCGAACCGAGCGTTTGCCATGCCGCCCGAGCGTAGATCCAAACGGTAGACCCCGTTGCCAGCTGTGCCGATCAAGAGCGTGTCGGTATTCCAAGGGAACACCTCGGTAGCATTGTGGTTGTTGCCCGGCAACGACAACACCTGTAGCGCGGCATTCGCAGGCCGCAGTACGGCAATACCGGCGTTGGTGGCGAACCAGCGTTCGCCAGACCGTGTGAGAAGGCTGGCCGGGACCTTGCCCGAGCGAAGAGCGGCAGGGGCGGTCTGCGATGGGGTCACTTCACGCCACGGGGCTCCCCGGATCAGCGTACAGCAACCGGTGTGTCCAAAGGGAGATCCAATGCCTGCCGTCGCCATCCACTTGTTGCCACTTGATCGTGAAGGCATTCCGCGTGCCGTCCAATGAATCGAGCAACACTTGCTCGCCGGAGGAAAGATCCGTGCGCACCAATGAACGGCCACGTTCGTCGTAGCACCACAAGGTGTCGCGACCGTGCAGAATGACCTTGGTCCTGAACCGGTCATTGAACCAAGGTTGCTTTGATGATGCGTTGCGATGATCGGTCCAGCGATCCGCGCGCGCATCCCAGAAGGCGAGGCCGTTCGTTGACCCTGCCCACAGACCTTGTCTTGCGCTATCCCAGAAGAGGGCATTCTGCACATTCACCCGACCGGGAGGGCCCATGCCGACAGGGCTTCCTTCCACCGAGGAAAAACGACCGGAGCGCGTTCCAAAACGGAACAACCCCTCCTCGGTCACTACCCAGATCAGCGTATCGCCCACACAGTGCACTTGCAGCATTCGGTTCGCTTGGTGCGCTGCATTGCCTGAAGCCGGGAACGTGGTACGAAGTGAAGTTGCCATGCACCGGGTCATACTTTGAAAGTCCGGCCATGGTCGCCATCCAGAGCGTTCCTCGACCATCCTCGGCCAACCCGTTTACCTGATCATGAGCTAGGCTGCTGCTGTCGTTCAGATCATGGTGGAAGGTGCGGATGCGCGTGCCCTCCATCCGTGCAAGTCCAGTGGTGGTACCTGCCCAGATGTACCCGCGGCGGTCTTCGAAGACGCTCATTACGTCGTTGCCGGGTGATCCGTCCGCTGAGGTGATATGGTCGAACAGCGGTTCCCGCTGAGCCAGGAGCGGCAGACCCATACACCACGCGAGGAACGCTGTCGACCGCATCGTGGGCAAAATAGCGAAGCCCCGGAGTGTCCGGAGCTTCGCTGATATGTTCGATCGGGCCTATCGCTTCTCCACCTCGATCACGATCGCCAGTGCGTTCGCGTTCGCGGGCGCGGTCGCACCGAACGTGGTGCCTTGCGCATACTGCACCCCACTGGCAGCAGTGAGTTCGGCACCGAGCACGGCTTCCAATTTCGCATTCAGCCCTTGTGCGGAGTTGGCCTTCATGCTCTCGTTGATGCGTGGATAGTCGAACGCTTGGTTGGCCACTAGAATGGCCATCACATCCATGGTGCCGACATCGTCGATGGTGAGGCTGTTGTCCTTCGGGAACACTCTGGTCCCGGTAATACCACAATACGGTGAGTGTTTCGGGGTGTATGGAAAGAGCGTATAGGTGCTGCCGTCCGTTTCCTGTCCGAAGATGTATGTGTAGCATTCCAGACTGTTCGTCACTTCCACCTTGAAGCGCGTGCCCTTGACCAATGCCCTTTCAGTGCGGAAGGTGCGGCCGCCCATGTGCTTCAACGCGATGTTCTCACCGGTGGCTTTGCCTTTGGCATCCACCACGGCAAGGCCGAAGCGGATGTCGAATTTCGCAGGCTTCACATCCGCACTTTCGCCCATCGGGTAAACGGCGTAGGCTTCCTTGGTGAAGTAGCCGAAGGCATCATACGGCACCCATGCGATGCCTTTGTTGCCCCAGTCAGTCCCCCAACTGTTCATGATCTGGAAGCCGCCTTCCTGACCGAAC
This sequence comes from Flavobacteriales bacterium, assembly GCA_016703005.1. Taxonomy (GTDB): domain Bacteria; phylum Bacteroidota; class Bacteroidia; order Flavobacteriales_F; family PHOS-HE28; genus PHOS-HE28. The sequence goes on along the minus strand of JADJCX010000006.1, from coordinate 110,440 downwards.
TTGAAATCGTCGTAGCCGATCACGCACATGGCGTGGCCGCCGAAACCTGCCATGCGTGTGTCATTCTGGTTGGGATCACACATCCTGGCCTTGCATCTCCTGCATGAAGCTGCCGCCGACCATCATGCCGATCACCACGGGTGAACCTTGCGCTAGGTATTGTTTCATCGCTCCCATGTCCACCGGACTGTTCGGATCATCGCTCTTGCTCAGGCGCTGGAAGCCTTTGATCTTGTACCGCTGTGCGCTCTGCTCGGCTTGTGCATCCGGCCGTCGGCTGCAGTCTTGGTCATCGTATGCGAATGCGCTGTACGGCGCTGCGCCGCGCTTCAGCATGTCGTCCATGGCGCGCAGGATGTAGCTTCCTTGGCAACCGCTGTTCTCGATCTTGATGCTGTTGTACATGAAGCTCGGGCTGAACGCGCTCTGCTGGCTGGGCGTGGCACCTGTCGCTTGGTTCTGAATGATCGATCGCGCGGCGTATGCACTGGCCCAGGCGACACAGCTACCTTGTTGTCCTTGGTTGAGACGTGGCGGCGCGAACTTGCTGAGGCTAGCACTTTCGGGTATCGGGTTCTTCACGTTGTCGACAAGGGGCTCGTACACCTCCGCCTTATCGTACTCGGCCGGGTCGAGCGTTGCTCCTTTGTTGAAGAGGTTCGAAACGATATCCGAGATGCCACCACCACCTCCACCAGGATCGCCGGGTATCGCTCCACCGCATCCGTCCATGCCGCCCATGAAGTAGACGGCCCCGAGGATCACCACTCCGATGATGAGCAGCTTGGGGTTCTTCAGGAGCATTGGCAGCAGCATACCGATGAGGGCGCCACCACCGCCACCAGTACCACCGCCACCACGTTGACGAGGTACGTTCGGTCGTTGGCGCTGGTCATCGCCGGGTTCGTCCGGCGTCATACGTATCGGCATGGCGGGTAGGGGATATGGAAATGGTAGAGGTAATGAAGGCCTGGCGCGTAGCCGGGATGATTCAATCCACGATCACGCGCTGTTGCAAGGTGCCCATGGAGGATGAAAGCGTTACGACGTAGAGCCCCGGTGCCGCGTCACCGATGTCGATGGTGCGCTGTCCGGAAGTCGAGGTGTTCCAAATGGCATCGTGCAGTACCCGTCCGTTCATGTCCATGATCCGGAGCTGTTGCACACCGTCGACACCATCTGCAACGACGGTGATCCGCTCGCTCGCGGGGTTGGGGTACACGCTGAACGATACAGGAAGTGTTTCCTCATTCAATCCAACGATATCGCCGATGACGAACGGCTTATAGATCCGCCGGCCGAATTCGGTTTCAAAATTCTCGATCAGGCCACCGCCGTTGGCCTTCCACCGGAAGTAGCCGCTGCCTTGTTGCGTATCGGCCCAGTAACTGAGGCCGTCGTTGCCGGTATCAAGGAACTCGAACGTGTAGCAGCCGGGCGATAGATCGAGCGTGTCGTTGTAAATGGTGTTTGCCGTGTGGTTGCTGCGGCCGAAGGCCACGTTGCCCCACATGTCCGTTATGGTCAACGTATTCTCCCATGGCCGGTTGTTGGTCTTGTAGATCAAGATGAAGTTGGCCGCGAAGACCTCGGGCAATTCAAAGTGGGTGGTGTAGCTGTTGTTGTCCGCGTACTGATCCGCCGCACCGTTCGGCGAACCCACGGTAACGGTGAAGAGGTTGTTCCCGTCTCCGTTCCAGAACGCACCACTGCCAACCGGCAACTCAACATCGACCGTCTGAGCGACGGCAAGCGAGCCGGTCCATGTGTGCGTATTGGTTATGCCGCCGCTGACACTATAAGTGAACGTGGCGCTTGTTAGCACCGCACTTCCAGCGTTACGCAATGTTACCAAGGGCGGAGTGCAGATCGGATTGTCGCGGCGGTAGTAACCCACATCGGTCGGGCGCTTCACGAGGTAGACCTCTGCATCCACCGTGTGTGCACTGGGTCCGTATTCGAAGAGATCCATGTTCACCACGTAGTTGCCGCCACCCATGCCTTGGTTGTTCGTTGGCACCGGTGTGATGTCGTAATCCAATGTGACTTGTCCCCCGGCCACATATGGTGTGATCTCGATGCTGTGGTCCTTGACCAGATCGCCGGGGCACCAGCCTTCACGGCTTCCGAGCCACGTTCCACCTTGCGGATACACCGGGTTCAACGCGCAATCGTTCTCCTGCCAGATGTGCCAAGCATCGATCTGCGAGCCGTTGGCGAAAGCATAGTGGGTGTTGTCCTTCCACTCGCAGCAGTGCGGGTAGGTGCCGTCGTTGCTGTTGTGGCCATGCCCGGTGAAGCGCGTGCGCAGGCTCCACTGCGTTGCGGCCGGGTCGGTGCTCACTGTTACCGCAGGCAACGACACATCGTTGTCGAGGTTGGCGTAGCTGAATGAACTGAGGCCACCCCACGGAAGTTGGTGGTTCACGACCGGTCGGGCCGGTGTGCCTTCGATCATTCGAACTCAAGGTCGATGAGTTCTTGCTGGTTGCCGGCGCTCAGTTCCACACTGTCGCGGAGGAGCCACTGGTAATCGGTTACATCGTACGTCCAGCGGAATCCTTGGCTACCCAACGAGAGGCCGATGCCGTATGGTGTTAGGTACCGACCGATCTCGTAGTTGTCTATCTCCGGGAAGGGCACTCCGTAGTAGTTCATTGTGTTGTTGTAGTGCCAAGTGCCGGCCGCGTATGTGGAATCCGAGACCGCGCCTTGTGGATCGTAGGTGTAGTTCCAACCGCCGCGACCACCGAACAGCGTATCCACTGGAACGACGACATTGCCTTGCACAGCGAAGTGCTCAATGGACATGTGCTCAGCAGGAACGGCCTCGCTGACCAAGGTGCTGTCCACTTGAACCACATGATCGCCTTGCGCGAAGATCACGTCGGGTCGGATGGTGACAGGTTGCGGTGAGCTCTTCAATGCAGTGGCTGGAAACTGATCGCGTCGCACCGTGCCCATCAGCCAAGCACGGTCGGCACTGTTCACGGTATTTGCGGCGTGGTCGGAGGTAAAGTGTTCGTCGAAGCTGAACTGCTGCAAGAGCGCTGAGTAGTTGGGGTGGCTGGCATCGGTTCTCCGCCCGGCCCACGCGACAATAGTCGCAGCGTTCACCTCTGTGTTGAAGATGTTCACTTCATCCAAGAGGCCGGGGTAGGGGATGGTACTGTTGATGTCCGAGCCGATGCGGAAGCGCGTGATCCCATTTAAGGGTTTGGTCTTGCCGGTACCGCTGTGCCAGAGCACTCCGTTCAGGTAGATCTTCATGCTGCCGGTGCTGGTGTTCTTCACGAATGCCCAATTGTTCCACTGCCCTTCAATGTTCGCAGGGATCGTGGCCTTATCGATGCGGTCGTAGCCACCACCATCGTTGCCGGCATCCCAGTACACGCGGCCATCGCTCCACGGCAGGTGGATGTTCAGTACGCGCCTGCCTTGCGCATCCACGGCCTCCAGGATCGAGTTGTTGACGGGCAGGATGGCGTTGCCGAATACGCGGAAGGTGATCGTAACGGCAGTGCCAAGAGTGGCCAGACTGTCGGCACCAAGCCCTATGAAGTCGTTCGCCAGTTCCACATATCCATCGCGACCGACTTGCTGTACCCCGACCGTTGCGGCCATATCCGTTGCGAACATGGTGGCACCCACCAGCGGAACTGCGTTCTCCACGGCAAGGTCGAGGATCAAACTGCTCGTTCCATCCCACACGATCGGTTGGGTCAGAGCAAGCTCTAGAGTATCAGTGGAAGAGAGGATCGTGTTGTCATCGTAAACCGTCAACAAGCCTTCGCTGAATACGCTTATGGAACCTGCGGCAGTTTGGCCGGCACGCACGATCAGGCGCACGGCTCCCGAGCCTCCGACAAGCGGGAAGCGTAACAAGTTGATCGCACCAGCGGCCAAGCCCGCAGAGCTGAGTTCGGCAGCGGAAAACAGGTACTGCGAGCGAACTGTGCCGCCTCCGAAATCCAATGCAACGGTTTCTGTGCTGGAGCCTTGGCCTATCGCGGCCGTGGTTTCGCTGTTCACGCTTACCACTTGGGCGGCTATGTTCCACCGCTCCTGGAAGTGGCTGCCCAACCACGTCGTTTGTTCTGCGCTGTCCGGCGCGGCTGCCCCCACTTTGAACCACGGATGCGACAGCGCCGTGCTGTCCAACAAACCTGTGTGATGATGCACGGTGTTGTAGGTGAGGTAGTCCCACTCGCCGCAGTTGTATTGGTCCTGTGTGGTTTGTGGGTCGCACTTCAACGTGTGGTGCATCAAAACCTTCCTGAATTCGTGTGTGTTGTCCGGGAACAACCACGTTCCACGCCGGGTGGTGATACTGTCGAAGGTGAGCGTCTGCACGCGCAGGGTATCCTGCGCCAACGACGCGAGGGATATCAGAATGGCGCACACGAGTGCGCCCGAACGGAAGATGGACATGTGCTTTTGAATGAGGCGTGAAAGTAACGGGGTGATCGATCGCAGCGCCGCTACTTTCGGCCTCACTTCCGGCGGCCCCGTACCAGCCGGAACACGTAAAAGGATGCACGCTTTGAAGCAGTTGGACTACACCGTAACGGGGCGTTTTCAGCCCATCGTTCTCGATCACCTTGCGGAAGCCGAACCCCTCCGCGAGCACAGCCAGTTCCCCTTCAATAAAGAGGGTTTGTTGCAAGCGGCGCGCGAGCGCACGTTTCCAGCGTCATCGCGGCAAGTCTTGACCGCTGCGTTGCATCGGCAATACGCCGGTATTGCCATTGGTGAGGAAGTGAAAGGGAACCTATCGGCCTTGGCCGAGGACGGAACGTTGACCATCACCACTGGCCATCAACTCTGCCTCTTCACCGGTCCGCTTTATGTGCCGTTGAAGATCATGAACACGGTGCGGATGGCGCGGGACCTGTCGCGGACCACCGGTAAGCCGGTGGTGCCGATCTTCTGGATGGCTACGGAGGATCACGACCGTGCCGAGATCGACCATGCATGGGTGTTCGGTAAGAAACTGGAGTGGAAAGGCGAAGCGGCTGGCGCCGTGGGCCGCATGCAATTGGTCGGCATGGAAAGCGTGTTGACGGAACTGAGCGCGTTGCTCGGGGATACCACCCGAGCCGATGAAATGCGCTCGCTGCTGAGAGCGTGTTACCGGGAGGACCGAACGTTGGCGCAGGCCACTCGCTCCTTCGTTAACGCACTGTTCGGCCGCTTCGGCCTCGTTTGCGTGGATGGTGATGACCCATCGCTGAAACGGCTCTTCTCGCCAGTGATCCAGGAAGAGTTGCTGAACCAAGTGACGGAACGCACGGTGCAGTACGCGAACGAAAAGTTGGCGACCCACTACAAGGAGCAAGCGCATGTGCGCAGCATCAATCTGTTCATGCTCGGCCAAAGCACACGCAGCCGTATTGAACCTGACGGCGATCGTTTCAAACTGGTCGGGGAGAACGGCGATCTCGGTATCGATGAATTGTTGGGCCTGGCCCAGCAAGCGCCTGAAGTCTTCAGTCCGAATGTGCTGTTGCGACCGGTTTATCAGGAGATCGTGCTACCGAACGTGGCCTACGTCGGTGGTGGCGGTGAAGTCGCTTACTGGTTGCAATTGCGCTGGCTTTTCCAAGGGTTACGTGTCCCCATGCCAGTGGTGTGTTTGCGCACGAGCGCGCTTTTTCTCACCGCAACGGACTCGGACCGAATGCAACAGCTTGGGCTGAGCGTTGAGGATGTGTTCAGGCCCACCGACCAACTGAGCGCCGAATTGGCTGCGCGCCTTAGCACGATCGATACTGATCTGGCACCCCAGAGGAAGGCACTGGTCGAGCTGTACGAAACGTTGGCGATCCGCGCCAAAGCCGCTGATCCAACGCTCGAAGGCAGCGTGCGCGGAGAAGCCCAAAAGGCAATGAAGGGCTTGGAGTCGATCGAGGGAAAGTTGTTGCGCGCCGCAAAGCGCGAGCAGGAACTGGCGTTACAGCGTCTCACAAAACTGCATGATCGGCTCCTGCCTGGTGGCGGGTTGCAGGAGCGCCGGGATAACTTCATACCGTACTACATCGAGCAGGGTCAGGCATTCTTCGAGCGGTTGTTCGAATTGGATCCGCTGGACAAGAAGTTCAGCGTGCTGCGATCCAAATGAGGATAGAACAGGACGATCAGAGCCTCAGCGCCTTTCCCGTGTAGGAGCTGGCGCATTGTTTCAGCGCCTCCGGTGTGCCTTCGAACACCAAGTTGCCCCCTCCATCTCCGCCTTCCGGACCGAGGTCGATTATCCAGTCCGCACTTGATCACTTCGGCGTTGTGCTCGATGGTGATCAGCGCTGTGTCCGTTCGCGATCAGGGCGTTCAAAGCGCTCAGCAGCTTGGCGATATCGTGGAAGTGAAGTCCCGTGGTCGGTTCATCGAAGATGAAGAGCGTTGGTCTTTCGTCCTGTCCCTTCGTCAGGAAGCTGGCGAGTTTGATGCGTTGCGCCTCACCACCGCTCAACGTACTGCTGCTCTGGCCAAGCTTCACGTAGCCCAAGCCGACTTCTTGCAGCGGCAGCAGTTTGCTCACCACCCGGTTGGCCGCGTGGCTTGTTTCCTTGTGCTTGGAGAAAAAGGCAACGGCATCCTCAACTGTCATGTCCAGTATTTCGGCCACATCGCGCCCGTCGAACTTCACGTCCAAGAGTTCCTCCTTGAACCGCTTGCCATGGCAAGCCTCGCATGTGAGGTTGATGTTGGCCATGAACTGCATTTCGATGTGTACCTCGCCTTCGCCTTGGCACACTTCGCAACGCCCTCCGTCCACGTTGAAGCTGAAATGGCTCGGCTTGTATGCACGCACTTTCGCCACATCCTGCTCGCTGAAGAGCTGGCGTATTTCATCGTACGCTTTCACATAGGTAACCGGATTGCTCCGCGATGAGCGTCCGATCGGATTCTGGTCGATCATCTCCACGGCCTGGATCCGCTGCAGGTCGCCTGTCAGGTCAGCGTGTTCACCCGGTCGCTCGCTGAAGCCTTCCAGTTGACGGCGGAGAGCAGGGTAGAGGATGCGCTTCACCAACGTGGTCTTGCCGCTGCCGCTCACGCCGGTAACGCATGCCAGCATATTCAGCGGGAACTTCACATCAATGCCTTTGAGGTTGTTCTCGCGGGCGCCGCGCAACAACAACGAATCCTTGAACGGTCTGCGCCGCTCAGGGATGGGGATCACCTCGCGCCCGGTGAGGTAGCGCGCTGTCAGACTTTCGCTGCTCAGCAGTTCAGCATGTGTTCCGCTGAACACCACTTGGCCACCGTGTGTGCCGGCGGCGGGGCCCATATCGATGATGTGGTCCGCCGCACGCATCACTTCCTCGTCGTGCTCCACCACGATCACCGTGTTGCCCAGGTCTCGCAGTTTCAGCAATACATGGATCAGGCGCTGGGTGTCGCGGGAATGAAGACCGATGCTGGGCTCATCCAGTATGTACATGCTACCGACCAAGCTGCTTCCGAGGCTCGTGGCCAGATCGATGCGCTGCGTTTCGCCACCGCTCAGTGTATTGCTGCGACGGTCCAACGTGAGATAACCAAGACCCACATCGCACAGGTATCCCAAACGATTGGTGATCTCTTTCAGGAGCCGTGCAGCGATCTTCTCATCGTTGGCTTCCAGTTGCAATTCCCTGAAGAAGACCAGACAGTCCTTCACAGGCATTCGTGTCAACTCAGCTATATGCCTGCCAGCGATCTTCACATAGGTCGCCGGGCGACGTAGGCGCTCGCCCATACAACTGGTGCATGTGGTTTTACCGCGGTACCGGCTGATGAGCACGCGGTACTGGATCTTGTAGCTCTTCTCTTCACAATAGAGAAAGAATTGGTCGATGCCCTTCACGCCCTTGGTGCCATGCCAGAGCAGGTCCTGTTGCTCCTTGGTCAATTCGCGGTAGGGTCGGTGGATCGGGAATCCATGCGCTGCGGCTTTCTCCATGAACGAGTCACGCCATTCGCTGAGCTTCTCACCCTTCCAAGCTGCGACGCATTCATCGTACACGCTGAGCGCTTTATTGGGGATCACCAGGTCGTTATCGATGCCGATGATGCTCCCGAACCCCTCGCATTTCGGGCAAGCACCCACAGGGTCGTTGAAGCTGAATAGGTTCGTACTGGGCTCGTCGAATTTCATCCCGTCCAGCTCGAACTTGTCGCTGAAGAGCAGATGACGCTCCTTGCCGTCCTCTTCCCCGATGAGCAGCAGTTCCCCGAGCCCTTCGTGGAATGCGGTTTCAACGCTATCGGCTATGCGGCTCTCGTTCTCCGTGTCACCGGGGGCAACCGAAATGCGGTCGATCACCAAGTTGAACGGCCCGGGCGGGGTCTTCTTCTGCGCCAAGACCTCTTCGATGCGGACGATCCCCGCTGGCGTATGTATCCGTGCGAACCCCTGCTGTTGGATCACATCGAGGTGTTCAGGCGTGCTGCGCCCTGCTGGTACCACTATGGGGCATGCGATCAGGACATTGCTTCCGTAGGGATAGGTATCGACCGCACTCACCACATCGGCTATCGTATGACGCTTCACTTCCCCACCGCTGATAGGGGAGTAGGTGCGCCCAATACGGGCAAACAACAGTTTCAGATGGTCATAAACTTCCGTGCTCGTGCCAACTGTACTGCGGGGGTTGCTGGTAATGACTTTCTGTTCGATCGCTATGGCCGGGCTGATGCCCAGAATGCGGTCCACATCGGGTTTTTCCAATCGGCCCATGAACTGGCGGGCGTAGCTGCTGAGGCTTTCCACATACCGCCGTTGACCTTCTGCGTAAAGCGTGTCGAATGCCAAGCTGCTTTTGCCGCTACCGCTGAGACCGGTTACAACAGTGAGTTTACCGCGCGGGATGTCGACCGAGATGTTCTTCAGGTTATGCACCCGGGCACCCTCCACGCGAATGACTCCCTTTGGCCTGCCGGTAGCCGCCACCATTGTGGCTCTATCCACGGTTCCTATCGTTTTTGGCATCTGATCACTCTCTGCACCCCGAAACTTTTCGATAGTGGGGCGCGAAGCTACCGGTGGACATGTATCAGAAGGACCAAAGGTTCCACCCAATAGGCGGGAGCGGCTTGCGGGATTCCCGGATATCGGCCTACATTTGGGTCGCTCCAAGAAATTTTCACGGGGCACACAATAAGGCCCAAAACCATTCGTTAAAGCAACCGGACCGGTCTGTATTCCGTCCAAAGGCCTGAAAAGGAATTCTTCCCCCGTACACCTAAACCCGACGCCAACGCATAGACCTCTACCCTGCTCCTCTGTTCTAACCTAAAGGGAAGGTCATGCTGGTAAAGCGTCTTCGCCCCGATCCGTCGGGGCAACTGTCCGATACTGAACTCGTGGTGCTCTATGTGCAGGGCAACGAACACGCGTTCGAAACCCTGCTGCATCGCCACAAAAGGAAGGTGTGGAGCCACATCTACCTGATGGTGCGCGAGCGGGAAGCCACCGAGGACCTCTTTCAGGAAACGTTCATCAAGGTGGTGAACACACTGAAGGGCGGTAAGTACAACGAGGAAGGCAAGTACTTGCCATGGGTGATGCGTATTGCGCACAATCTGGTCATCGACCACTTCCGCCGCAATAAGAAGATGCCTATGCAGCGGAGCAACGAGGAACACGATGTGTTCGCCACCGTTTGCCAGCCCGACAAGAATGTTGAGCAACGCATGGTGAACGTGCAGATCGATGAGGACGTTCGTCGCCTCATAGACCAACTCCCCGGTGAACAGCGCGAGGTGGTGATCATGCGCACCTACTTGAACATGAGTTTCAAGGAGATCGCGGACCATACCGATGTGAGCATCAATACTGCCTTGGGCCGTATGCGTTATGCGCTCATCAACATGCGGAAGCTCATCGATAAGCACGAAATGATCTTGGAGCGGGTGTAGCCGACGGCCGCACTGGTCTGGTGGCGAGTTGGCGGGTATGGCCCTGCTTGCTCGCCACTTGGTTTTGGACATGGATCGCGACCGGTCGCGCGATTTTCACGGGGTATGCAATGATCGGAGCAACAAAGCCGTTCATAGACCACAAACCAACATTTCCCGCATGAGGAATTCTACCCTTCGTAAACGTCCAACGCGTGATCTTCGGAACCTCTTGAACCTCGACCCGCACGCCGGACCACGCCCGGAAACGCTGCAAGCCATTCTGGGCTACTCAAAAGCACTGCGTATTGTGGACGCCCCTCCCATTGGTAAGGTCCGCATCGTCCTCAACTGAGCACGACCATTTGACGAGAGCCCTTTCACTGTCCGGTGCGGGGGCTTTCGCATTAAGTAGTTGAACTATCGCCCAAAGAGCTCGCGACGGCCGACCATGCGCTGCTGCGCTGGATCCCAGGCCTTCAGGCGGAAGCAACGGATGATATCCCGGGGGCGCAGCGAAGTGCGTTTTGCGCGAACGAGTTCCGGTATTGCGTTATGCGCTTCGGGGAGGCGATAGAACGGGATGTGCGCGTTCAAATGGTGAACGTGGTGGAAGCCGATGTTGCCCGTGAACCATTGCATCACCGGGTTCATCTCCATGAAGCTACTACTGTCCATGGCGGCCTTCACGTAGGTCCAGCCGTCCTTGTCGGCGAACACTGTTCCTGGGAAGTTGTGCTGGGCATAGAACAGGTAACTGCCCAACGCGAAGGTGACCAAGAAGGGGAGAAAGAAGGCGAACACCAAGCCCTGCCAACCGAAGAAATACCAGCTCACCCATCCCAAAGCGGCATGGAATACAAGCGTGAGCACGCTATCCCAATGGCGCGTGCGGTTGCTGATGAAGGAATTGAGGCACATGCCGATGATGAAGACAAAAATGTAGCCGAAGGCCACAGCGAACTGGTGCCGTATGAAGAGATAGGTGAACCGCTCCATGCGCGTGAGCGACCTGAACTTCTCCACAGTTACCACCGGGAATGAACCGATGCTGGTGGTGTACAGCTTGCTGTTGTGCTTGTGATGGTGGTCGTGACTGCGCTTCCAAATGCTCGGGGGGCTCAACATCCAAACGCCGAAGAACCAGAAGAAGGCGCCTGCCCCGGCACTGCGGTTAAGAATGCTCTTGTGCTGGTGGTCGTGGTAGAGAATGAACATGCGGATAAGTGCCAATCCTGCGAGCACGCCACTGATGGCCTTCAACCACCAAGTCGGCAGCAGCAGCGCACCGAAGTAGAAGGCAACAGTTACGACCAGCGCCACGCTCAAGTGCATCCAACTCTTGCCCCGCTGTTCATGGGCAAAGCGTCGAGTGGCCAGGATGAGGTCCTTGCCCTCCAACGGGGTTTTGTCCTTTATGCGGGTCGCTTGTGCTTCCATCTGCGGTGTGTCCACAGCCAAAGGTCGGGCTTATTGCGGATGTCCGCTTCCAGCCGTCGGGTGTGAAGTTCGTTGATCGCCTCCTCCGTTGTGTTCTTGGGGTCGGGCACCAGTACTTCCGCGCACATTTCGTACCGTCCACGGCGTGGCTGTCTGATCGACAGGTAGATCACCGGATAGCCCAGTTTGTTCGCGATCTTGCCCGTACCCGTGAACACGGGTGTGTCTTGGTTGAGGAACGTTGTCCAGTACGCGGTTTCAGGTGCCGGTGTTTGATCGGCAATAAAGGCAGTGGCCGTTAGTTGCGCGCGATCGCGCACCATTGCTTTGAACGTTTCGGACATGCTGTAGAGCCGGTTACCCAACCGCGTGCGCATGCGGACGATGAGTCTTTCGAAGTCCGGGTTTTGCAGTGGATGGTAGATGACAATGAGTTGATGCAGGCCCGGCTCAACAGCGAAACGCGCACCGGCCAACTCCCAGTTGCCGTAGTGCCCCATAACGATGATGACACTCTGCTTCCGATCAACAAAAGGTTTGAACACATGTGCATCGGGGAAGGCAACACGCTCTTTCACCGCTTCCGGTGAGATGGTCAGTGTCTTCAGGGTCTCCAGCGTCAGGTCGCAGAACCAGCCATAAAACCGCTTCATGATGCCGCGCAGTTCTTTCTCGCTCTTTTCCGGGAAGCTGTTGCGCAGGTTTGTCATTACAACATCCTTCCGGTAGCCGATCACATGGAAGAGAATGAAGAAGAGGAAGTCGCTGAGCAGATAGAGCAACGGGAATGGCAGCAACGAGATGCCGTAGAGGAAGGGTAGGGCGATGTAATAGCCGATGGTGCTCATATCACTTGAACAGCTCTGCCCGGCCAATGTGCGAACAGATCGGACACTTCCGCGCATCATGCCCCTTCGCGGGGCAATGTTCGCGGCCGAAGAAGATGATGCGTAAGTGCAAGGCGTTCCATGAATCTTCCGGAAAGAGCTTTTTCAGGTCGGCCTCGGTGTGCTCTACACTCTTGCCCGTGCTCAAAGTCCAGCGGTAGGCAAGGCGATGGATGTGTGTGTCCACAGGGAACGCAGGAAAGCCGAAGGCTTGGGACATTACCACGCTGGCTGTCTTATGGCCGACCGAGGGCAATGCTTCCAGCGCAGCGAAGGTGTTCGGCACCTTGCCTTTGTGCTTTTCGAGGATGATCCGCGAAAGTCCATGGATGCCCTTGCTCTTCATCGGTGACAGGCCGCAGGGGCGGATGATGTCCTCGATCTCCTTCACATCCAGTTTCACCATCTGCTGCGGCGTGCGCGCTTTCGCGAAGAGCAGCGGCGTGATCTCGTTCACCTTCTTGTCGGTGCATTGGGCGCTGAGCACGACCGCTACCAGCAATGTGAACGGGTCCTCGTTATCGAGCGGGATGGAAGTGCGCGGGTAGAGCTCAGCGAGCTTTCGAGAGACGAAGGCGGCTTTTTCGGGGCGGGTCATTTTCGGAATTCCTCGGTCACGACCTTGAAGTAGGACCAGACGTTATCACCGGGACCATAATTCAGCCGTTTCCACACCTTCGAAGGCGGGAAGATCTTGGCTCCACTCGACAGGTTCAATGTGATGAAGGGTCCTGATCCGAAAGCGTCTTCGAATGTCCAAGTCCCGCCGGAGGTTTTCCGTACCACCTCCCCAATGTACCCGCCGTACATCTTGCAGATCAGATCCATGGTTTCTCGAGACGGCCCTCGACGGATGAACCGTCAGACTCCGCGGGGAATGGTGCGATGGGGTTGACTAAGAATGTCCTCAACGAGCCTTACACTTTCGTAAGTGAAATCGAGCGTGATACCGAGGGTTTGGTGAGCGTTATCCACCGCGTCAGCCGCATAGGCCTCCATCATATCATCGACCGCAGGAGATGTGTTCATTGTAGGGATCTCCTATTCAGTGCATCAAGGCCATGTAAACGTATACCCCCCACTCCCCCTCACGAACGTATGCGACCGCGTCGGCATCTTATCGCCCTCCACATGCACTAGGTTCTGTTGCTCGCCGAAGACATCTTGCAGGAGCGTGTTCGAGACGATCAGGTCGTTCGGCGTGTACACGCCTTCCACTTGCAAGTAGGAGTAGAGTGTTTCACCATCGAGTTCCTTGCCGACCCATTTCCACGCGAGCTGCCGGTCCTCGTGGAACAATGTGAGATGTCCCATGAAATAGCGGTTCAGCAGGCTGTCGGCCTTGGGGTGCTCATTTGCTGAGCCGAGCTTCAGTTCGCCACGGGTGTTGAGAGCGTGCTCGATGTCGTGGGCCGTCATCCGCCACGTCAGGTCGAGGGTTTGCGTTTCCGGCTTGTGACGGATGGTGAGAATGGAGACGAAGAAATCGTGCGGCGCTGGAACGAGCATCAGGCCCAAGGAGAGGAGCGCTGTTTTCATGGGGTACAAAGGTGGGGCAGGAGCGGGGAGCATGCGGGGCGTTAGGATGCTTCTACATTCGCCAACATGCTGAACAAGCACCCCATTGTTGCCCTCTGCGCTTTTGTTGCATGCAGCGCCTTTGCCCAAGACTCACCCCGCTACGGCCGCGACAAGTTCCGGCAGTTGGACCAGGAACTGCCCACGCCCAACGAGCAGCGCACGGCCAGCGGCGCGCCCGGCCATGCCTACTGGCAGATGAAGGCCGACTACAACATCAGCGTGGAGATCGATGAGACCACCGGGCCCATGCCGAAGCTCACCGGCAAGGAAACGATCACCTACCACAACCAAAGTCCGGACAAGCTCGATTACCTCTGGTTGCAACTGGACCAGAACATCTTCGAGCCGGGCAGCGATGCGAACCAGATCCGCACGGGCACCATCGGCGACAGCGTGAGCCTCGACCAGGTGAGCAAGTGGGTTAAACCCTTCGAAGGCGGCTACAAGATCACCGCGGTCACCGATGCGAACGGTGGCAAGTTGAAGTATACCATCAACAAAACGATGATGCGTATCGATCTGCCGAAGCCGTTGGCGCCGGGCGCTACCTATGCGTTCAAGGTGGAGTGGTGGAACTGGATCAACGACCGCATGAAGGTGGGCGGTCGCGGCGGCTACGAGTACTTCCCGGAGGAGGACAACTACATCTACACCATCGCACAGTTCTACCCGCGCATGGCCGCGTACATGGATTACAGCGGCTGGATGCACAAGCAGTTCCTCGGTGCTGGCGAGTTCACACTGGACTTCGGTGACTATACGCTCAGTATCACTGTGCCCGGTGACCATATGGTGGCTTCCACCGGAGTGCTGCAGAACGAAAGTGCAGTGCTCACTGCCGAACAACGTTCACGATTGGCCAAGGCCCGCACCGCCACGGCACCGGTCTTCATTGTAACGCCGGATGAAGCCAAGAAGAACGAGGCCAAGAGTGCCGATGCGAAGAAGTCCGCGGGTAAAAAGACATGGACCTACAAGGCAACGAACGTGCGCGATGTCGCCTTCGCCAATAGCCGCAAGTTCATGTGGGACGGCATGAACCAACCCGTGGGCACCGCGCCGAACGTGACGAACGTGCTCTGCATGAGCTTCTACCCGAAAGAGGGCAATCCACTCTGGGAGATGTACAGCACCAAAGTGGTGGCGCACACGATCAAGACGTACAGCAAGTTCACCTGCGACTACATCTATCCGGTGGCGCAGAGCATCCACACCGACAAGATCGGCATGGAGTACCCGATGATCTGCTTCAATGGCGGAAGGCCTGAGAAAGACGGGACCTACAGTGAACGCACGAAGTATGGCATGATCGGCGTGATCACCCACGAGGTGGGCCACAACTTCTTCCCGATGATCATCAACAGCGATGAGCGGCAGTGGACGTGGATGGATGAAGGCCTGAACACCTTCGTGCAATACCTCACCGAGCAGGAGTGGGACCGTGACTATCCCAGCTGGCGCGGCAAGCCCCGCAACATCGTGGACTACATGAAGGGCGATCCGAACGCGGAACCGGGCAAGGTGAAGGCGCGCATCGAACCGATCATGACGAATAGCGAGAGCTTGACGCAGTTCGGTAACAACGCCTATGGCAAGCCCTGCACGGCGCTCAATATCCTGCGCGAGACGGTGATGGGCCGCGAACTTTTCGATCACGCCTTCAAGACCTATTGCGAGCGCTGGAAGTTCAAACATCCCACACCGGCCGACTTCTTCCGCACCATGGAGGATGCCAGTGGCGTGGACCTCGACTGGTTCTGGCGTGGCTGGTTCTACACCACCGACCACGTGGACATCAGCATCGAGAATTTGAAGTACAAGCGCATGGATCCGCGCGATCCGCAACAGGCCGAAAAGTTGAAGCGCGAGGACAAGTCACGGGAGGTGGCCGACTTGAGCCGCGAGCGCAACAAGACCGATGTGGCCCAAGTGGTGGTGGAGCGCGACCCTGGCACCAAAGACTTCTACAATCGCTTCGATCCGCTGACGGCCACTGAAAGGGAAATGGCGGAGTTCGAGAAGTGGAAGAAGAATTTAAAGCCTGAGGAACTTGCCCTGCTGAATGAGGACCTGCACCTCTACGAACTTTCCTTCAAGAACATCGGTGGCTTAGTAATGCCAGTGATCCTGGAATGGGAATACGTGGACGGCACCAAAGAAGTGGACCGCATTCCTGCTGAATTATGGAAGACAGCCGACGAAGTGAGCAAGGTCTTCGTGAAGCGGAAAGAAGTGAAGAGCGTGACCCTCGACCCCTTCTTGGAAACAGCGGACTGCGACCTGAACAACAATAGCTGGCCGCCACGCATGGTGCCTACACGGTTCGACATCTTCAAGGAGCGGGAGTGGCGACAGCCCAACCCGATGCAGTTGGAAAGGAAGCAGTTGGAGATGAAGGGGCAGTAGCGAACAACTCTTTATGCGATGCGAGAAGTCACTGAGCAGATTGCCAGTTGGTTGATGAAAGAGGGTGCTTCTTCATTCGACGAGCATAGCCATGCAGCATGGGCCTTGGTTACTGACTATAGAAAGTTAGAAGGCTGGAATCGTGAGGTTCGGGCTCAAACGATGGAATGGGTGCCAGGTGTGCTTGGTTGGCCAGATGATGAATGGATCATTGGCCGAGATGGTTTCGGCAACGACTATGTGGTATCAAAGTCAGGGATGTATGAGGGCGTTCGCATGTATGACCATGAGGTCATGCAATTTGAACCCTACCAACCCAGCTTACGAGCGTACGTCGATCACTGTCTTGAAATTGAACGCTCCGCACGGCCGGGTCTCTGAAAAGTGCTCTGAAAGCAATAGTGCAACAAACATTGAGCCTCTGCACCGGTGGTTTTCTCATCCTTCCTTGCTCCGCACCTGCCTTGAATCGCTCTTCATCGAGTCGACGCCGCCCTATTTCACTTGGCTTCCATCCCTGGCGCAAGCACAGGGATGTGAGCATCGTTGAAGAGCATGCGCTCTTTCTCGGCATCGGCCAAGTGCGTCATGTCGGGTGAAGCATCAGCGATCACAGCGATCAATCCGGCACCGACCTTCTTAGCGTATCCGATGATATGCTGCGCATATCCAACGGAGAATGTTTCCGGTGGAACGTTGGCCTCGATGTGCTTGATGCCTTCTTCTTGAAGTCGATAAAGCATGTCGCGTTTGTTCTTCAGCAGTTGCTCGCTCGGCCGATCCATAGGCCGCATGGCTTGGAACACGTGCACTTCGGAGCCGTGGATCTTAGCAATACTGCACACAGCATCGAGCAGGCCCTTCACATCCTTGTGGCCAGCGACGGGCATAACAATGTGTTCGAAACTGTTCGCCGAAGCCCCTTTCCTGCACAATGATGCTCGGCACTTTCACTTTCCGCGCCAGCTTCAGCACATCAGCACCAAGCAGTTTCTGCTTCAGGTTGCGCAGGCCGTGCGTGCCCAGAACCATCAGGTCATGGTCCGCTGCGGCGATGGCTTCGGGAATGGCGTGGAAGATGTCGCCCTCGCGCACCTCCCCTTCGCAATCGATGCCTTTCGAACGGAGCATTGCGGCGATCTGGGCCAGGTCGGTCATGGCTTCGTCGCGGCCTGCGGAAGCATTCACCACGTGAAGAACGGCCAGCGAGGCACCGGCCCGAGAGGCGATGCTCGCCGCAGTGTCGATGGCGTGATCGCCGGTGCTACTGAGGTCGGTTGGGCAGAGGATCCGCTTCATGCTGTCGGTGTAGCGCTTGGAGACATAGTTGAACGCGCCGAAAGTATGGGTGCCACGCATTCGGGTGTTAGTCCGTTGTACCGGGCATGGGTGGAAGGCAACCGTTCATCGATCGTTGACCGACGGGGCTCCGTCACTCCTTATCCTTGGTGCCCCGGATACGAAACTCCAAACCATGACCGCACGCATATTCCTATGCTCAGCACTGCTCGCCACCGCTGCCGCGAATGCGCAAGTGAACATGAGCCTGCTGGGCGACATCGACTACCAGAGCACCCACAACAGCAACCTCAGCAACATTTGGGGATATGTGGACGACCTCGGCAACGAGTACGCGTTGATCGGTGTGAACGGCGATCCGAACCAAACGAACACTGGCGGCTTGGCCGTTGTGGATGTCACGGATCCGGCCGTACCGGTGGAAGTCGCCTTCTTCAACGGGGCCAACAGCGATTGGCGCGAGATCAAGACCTACGGCGACTACGCCTACGTGACCACGGAAGCGAGTGCGGGCTTGCTCATCGTCGATCTATCGCCTTTGCCGCAGAGCACGGTGCTACCTGTGAACGTGTTCGTGGGGAATGGCTGGATCAGTTCACACTCCTTGTTCATCGACGAGGCCGCTGGCCGCTTGTACATCCACGGAAGCAACCGCGGCAATGGCGGCGTGATCATCTACGATCTGACGCAGGACCCGATGAACCCTGTGGAGATCGGTGAGTACGACCCGTATTACTGCCACGACAGTTTCGTCCGGGGCGATACGCTCTATGCGGCTCACATCTATGATGGCTTCATCACTGTCGTGAATGTCAGCGACCCCCAGAACCCCGTGCTGCTCGGCAGCCAGAACACACCGAGCAACTTCAGCCACAATGTGTGGTTGGACGATACCGGCGATCACATGTTCACAACCGATGAAGTGACCAACGCCTATGTCGGGAGCTACGACATCAGCGACTTGGGGAACATTCAGGAGTTGGACAGGCTGCGCAGCGATGGTGGCAGCGGTGCCATCCCGCACAACACATATTGGCTGAACGACTATCTGGTAACGAGTTACTACACCTTCGGCTGCGTGGTCTACGATGCCAGCCGCCCGGAGAACCTGGTTGAAGTGGGGCACTTCGATACATCGCCTTCAACGGGCAACGGCTTCAGCGGAGCTTGGGGCGTTTACCCGTTCCTGCCGAGCACCAATTTGCTCATCAGCGACATTGAAGGTGGCTTGCGGGTGCTTTGTGTTACCTATACAAGCGCGTGCTGGTTGGAAGGCATCATCACGGATCAGAACACCACACAGCCCGTGAATGGCGTGCAAGTATCCATTGTGGGCACGGGTGTCTCCGACATTACCGGCATCGATGGAACGTATACCAGCGGCTACCATAGTGCAGGCACATACGATGTTCTGCTCACCGCGATCGGCTACGCTGACCTTACGATCACAGGTGTGGTCCTGTCGAACGGAACGATCACGGTCCAGGACGCGCAGATGGTGCCATTGGCAACGTTCTCCTACTCGGGTTCCGTCACCGATGCGGTGACCACGCTCGGCGTGCCCAATGCCTTGGTGCGCTTGTACAGCGATCAATACAATTTCAATGTGCAGTGCGATGCCTCCGGGAACTTCACCCTGCCTGCGATGTACGAGGATACGTATGAAGTGGTGGCCGGTGCTTGGGGCTGGCGTACGAGCTGCTTGGCGCCTGCGCTGATCGACGATGCTTCATCACCGATCTCCATCGCCGTGCAGCCCGGTTACAGTGATGACTTCGCACTCGGCTTAGGATGGACAGTGAACAGCACTGCGGTTGAAGGGCAATGGGAACGTGCTGAACCGGTCGGTCAGGAGATCCAAGGGTTCGAGATCCAACCGGAAGAAGACGTGCAAGACGACTGTGCAGACCTGTGTTACCTCACCGGCAATGGCCCCGATATCGGGTTGAACGATGTGCAGAACGGAGAGACGGTTCTTGTATCGCCAATGTTCGATGCCACGGGGTTCAACAACCCGCTTGTCGCCTGGCAGTATTGGTACTTCGATGGTTCGCTCAATGGCACCGTGGATGATTCGCTGACCTTTTTCCTGCGCACCGGTGGAACCGATCACTTCATCTCCTCCATCCACCCGAACCAGAGCATGAGCCTTTGGACGGCGGATAGCGTGGTGATCGCTGACGTGGTGCAGCCTGCCGCCGATATGCAATGGGTAGTACGTGCGCACAAACCGAACGACATCGGCAGCCATGTACTAGAATGTGCCTTCGACGCGTTCGAGGTCCGGGAGGATGTTGCCGATGCTGTTGCGGAAGTCGCACCGCAGTTGGGCCTCCACCTTTGGCCGAATCCGAACGATGGTGCATTCACCTTGGCGGTGGATGTAACGGGTGAGGTGATCGTTGCGATAACCGACCTGCAAGGGCGGGAGGTCGCGCACTTCAAGCTCTTCTCGGGCGCTGCGTCGATCAGCACGGGCCTCGATGCCGGCGTGTACCTGCTGAATGTGCGCTCCAATGATGGAGCAGTGGCTACGACGAGACTGATCGTGGAATAGCTCAACGAGCTCTCAGGGATAGCGTTCCACGACTTACCAAGGGGAGGTGGGGCGGAGGGGGCTTTGGTCGCCTACATTCGGCCGCCTTCAAACCCTTGTTGCTCCATGCGTCTCGTTACCACATTGCTCACCGGTCTGCTCATCGGCTGCGCTACCGCCCAGAACTACAACCTCGACCTGCTGGGCCAGGTCGATTATCAGGCATTGCGTAACAGCAACCTCAGCAACCTGTGGGGTTATGCTGATGAAGTGGGCAACGAGTACGCGATCGTAGGTGTCAACGGGACCGGAGCACCGATGTCCGGCGGTATCAGTATTGTGGATGTCACTGACCCGGCGAACCCGTTCGAGGTCTTCTTCATGCCGGGGCCTTCCAGCATTTGGCGCGAGATCAAGACATATGGCGACTACGCGTACATCACCACTGAGGCGGATTGGGGATTGAGCATCATCGATCTGTCGCCACTGCCGGGCAACACCAACCTGCCCGCCATCGTGGACAGTTCGTTCACGTGGCAGACGATGCATTCATTGTTCATTGATGAAGCGATAGGGCGGTTGTACCTGAACGGAAGTGACGTGGGCAATGGAGGCGTGATCATGTACGACCTGACGCAGGATCCGATGGCCCCTGTGCAAGTGGGTACCTACGATGACTGGTACGTGCACGACAGCTATGCGCACGGCGATACGTTCTACGGTGCACACGTCTACGATGGCTTCATGAGCATCGTTGACGTGAGCGATCCCCAGAACCCGGTGTTGCTCGGTACACAACTCACCCCGAGCGAATTCACGCACAACCTGTGGACCGACGACAGCCGCGATTTCATCTTCACCACCGACGAGCGGGATGATGCATACATCGGCAGCTACGACATCAGTGATCCCCAGAACATCCAAGAGATCGACAGGGCACAGAGCAACCCCGGCAGCGATGCCATTCCACACAATACCTACTGGTTGCATGACAATGTGGTGACCAGTTACTACACGTTCGGGGTCACGATCCACGACGTAAGTGATCCGCACAATGTGGTAGAGGTCGGCCACTACGATACGTCGCCCAACTTCAGCGGAGGTGGGTTCAATGGATGCTGGGGCGTGTTCCCGTATCTGCCCAGTGGACGCATATTGGCCAGCGATATCGAGGAGGGCCTCTTTATTCTCGGCCCCACTTACAACCCGGCTTGTTGGTTGGAAGGAACAGTGACCAACCAGCAGACCTCAGCGCCGGTATTCAATGCTCAACTGACGCTCGTGTCGACGAACATCACGGACAGCACCTTGATCGATGGTACGTATGCCACGGGTTACCATACCGCAGGCAGTTATGATGTTACGATCACGGCCCTTGGCTACTTGGACCAGACGGTGACCGGGGTGCAATTGGTGAACGGTCAGGTGACAATTTTGGATGTCCAGTTGATCCCTCTCGTGCCGTTCGCGTACGGCGGTCAGGTAATTGAGGAAACGACGAACACGCCGATCGAAGGCGCCGATGTGCAATTGCAGGGCGAGGACTTCACCTACACAGCCACAACTGATGCCAGTGGCAACTTCATTGTACCGGCCATGTTCGCCGGTAACTACGTGGTTACAGCTGGTCATTGGGGACATGTCACGGTTTGCTTGCCGGTGCAGCAGCTTGATCAGAACAGTGGCTTGATCACCGTAGAACTTCCGGTGGGTTGGTACGACGACTTCACTTTCGATTTTGGATGGAATGAAGCCGGTGATGCCAACTCAGGTGCATGGGAGCGAGTGGAACCCGAGGGAACAGCCTACCAGGGCGATCCGTGCAACAGCGATGTGGACGTGAACAACGATTGCAGCGACAAAGCATACATCACCGGTAATGGTGGCGGTGGGGCCGGTGACGACGACGTGGACGACGGAACCACCACCTTGACCGGTCCGGTCTTCGACCTATCGGGTTACATGTCGCCATCGTTGCGCTACGCCCGCTGGTTCTTCAACGACGGTGGCCAAGGTGCCGTGAACGACGAGATGGTCGTATCCCTGAGCAACGGTATCGATACGGTGATCATCGACCTCGTCGATGATGGGAACCCTGGCATGGGCACTTGGGTTGTGCGCAACTGGAACAACTGGGCATTGCTGGCGCCAACGGCCACTATGCGATTGATCGTGAGCATCGCGGATGAGGCACCTGGCCACTTGGTCGAAGGGGGTCTGGACAAGTTCGAGGTTGAGGAACTGAGCGGTGCCGGAGTGGCGGAACTGATCGCCTTCCCAGTGAACGTTTGGCCGAACCCGAACGACGGTTCATTCAGCGTATCCGCCCCGGCGGCGATCGGTGGAAGTCTGCAAGTGTTCGACGCACAAGGCAGAGCTGTTGGTGACGCGCAGAGCATCCAAGGTCCAGAGGTGCGGATCATGGAAACGATCGCACCGGGGATCTATACGCTCCGTGTGCTTGCTGGCAGCGGTTCCGTCAGTTCAGTGCGCTTGGTGGTGCGCTGATCACAACGCGGTGCCGCGCATCGCGGTTTCCGTTACTTCATGCCTGAGCAATGCTCGAGGATCAGCGCGTCCACTTCAGGGCTCGGTCCAATGGCCTTGCTCAGTTGAAGGTCTTCGCACGCTTTCTGGCGCTCGCCAAGTCGCAGGTACAATGTTGCACGGGTGCGCAGTGCGAATGGATTGCCGGGCTCGTGGTGCAGGCTCCGTTTCACCACCCGCATGGCTTCATCGTTGCGGCCTAATTCCATGAGGCTATAGGCGCGGTTGCTCAGCAAAACAGGCTCTTCCCCATCGAACTTGGCGGCTTGGTCATACACGTCCAGCGCTTCTGCGTGGCGCCCCAACAGGGCGAGTTCGAATCCCTTGTTCACCAAGTGGCCCATTTCCTTCGGCTCCAGTTTGCACAAGTGTTCAAGTACGCGCAGCGCTTGATCGTGCTGTTTGTTCTGGTCGTAGAGCCGGGCCAATGTGCGCAACGCACCCACGTCATTCGGAACCAGTCGCGTTCCTTCCTCAAGGTCCTTCAGTGCGGTGCTGTTGCGGCGCAATTCCGCGCGTGCCTCGCCGCGTACGATCAACGCTTGTGAACGAAGCGGCTCGCTCGTGCTATTGCGCACCGCCCGATCGGCATAGAGTTCGGCAGTGGTCCATGAAGCCCCGCGCATAGCATACAACGCACGCTGGTAATTGGCTTCCGGCGAAATGCTGTCCAGCTTCAACGCTTTGTCCAGATCCTGTAGCATGCGGTCGGGGTCGTCCAACGCGTACCAAGCGTTCGCTCGGGCCGAATAGCTGCGGGCGTCGCCCTGCAACTTCACGGCCTTGTCAAAACATTCCAGAGCCTTGGCGGTCTTGCCCGCGGCCAACAAACTGTCGCCCCGCTCGATCCATTGCGCGGCATCTTGTGCCCACCCGGCGCAAGCGGCTACCAAGAACAGAACCCCGACCATTAACCTCAATTGCATTTGGCGAAAGTAGAGGGGTGGCTCTTCACAGGAATAGTGCCGAACAATGAGTTATACAGATCATGCGCTATGGCAACCCCCTATCTGAGTTAAACGAACCGGGCTCTTGGCACCACATCCAGCCCCGCGAAATGCCGCGCTTTGAATAGGAAATGCCCGGCCATGGCGATCATGGCGCCGTTGTCGGTGCAGTAGGCGAGGGGCGGCGCGAAGAGTTCCCATCCCTCTGCCCTGGCCAGTGCGCCCAATTGCGTGCGCAAGCCGCTGTTGGCCGAGACACCACCACTGATCGCCACTTGCTTGATACCGGTCTGCCGCACGGCCGTGCTTGTCTTCTTCAACAACACCTGCACGATGGCATGCTGGAGCGATGCGCACAAATGTGCCTGCTCCTTGGTCTTGAAGTCGGGGTCTTTCGTCACGCCGCGTTGCAGAAGGTTCAGGAAGGCGGTCTTCAATCCGCTGAAGCTCATATCCAGTCCGGGCATAGTGGGCAACGGCAGTGGATGGCGGCTACTATCGCCGAGTTGAGCGAGCTTGTCAACGAGCGGTCCTCCCGGGTACGGAAGTCCCAACATTTTGGCGCCTTTGTCGAAGGCCTCACCTGCTGCATCGTCCAAGGTGGTGCCGATCACTTCCATGTCCAGGGGCGAGTGCACCACAACGAATTGGGTGTGGCCGCCGCTTACGGTGAGGTTCAGGAACGGGAATACCGGTACCGGTCGTGCGCTCGTGTCCACGATGAAATGTGCCAGAGCATGAGCGCGCAGGTGATCCACGGCGACAAGCGGGACATCCAACGCTTGGGCCATGCTCCGTGCGAAACAAGTGCCTACCAACAAGGCGCCGATCAACCCGGGGCCTTGTGTGAAAGCGATGGCTGAGAGGTCTTCTTTCCCGATCCCGGCTTCCTGCAATGCTTGGTGTACCACGGGCACAATGTTCTCTTGGTGCGCGCGGCTGGCGAGTTCGGGCACTACGCCGCCCCACTGGGCATGCACGGCCTGCCCGGCCACCACATTGCTGCGTACCACGCCATCCACGAGCACCGCGGCAGCGGTTTCATCGCAGCTGCTCTCGATGCCAAGGATGATGATGGGTGCAGTTGAGCGCAAGGACGGGCGGCTACTTTTGGCCGAACACGAAGGCAGGCGGCGCTAAGGTCCGGTTCTTGTCTTCAATTGGCGAACGGAACAGGAGTGAAAAAGGCCGCCCGCATCCTGAAGCGCATCCTGCGCTACGCCTTCCGCGCGGTATTGGTCCTGCTGGTGTTGGTATTCGTAGCCAGCCTATTGCTGCTGCTGCCGAGCGTTCAAACGAAGCTGGGACACTGGGCAAGCGACCTGGCGACCGAACGATTGGGGGCTGAAGTGCGCGTTGAACGCATCGAGATAAGGCCGTTCAGTCTGGTGAGGTTGCATGGCCTGTACATTGAAGACTTGCTGGGCGATACGCTCATTACTGCGCGGGAACTGCGCCTTGGCACATGGCGCGTGCACCCGCGCACCCATCGCGTGCATGTGCGCTCCCTGGATCTTGTTAACGCACGCTTCAGGCTGAATACGGTGAAGGGCGACCGGAACAGCAACTTGGAACACGTGATCGCGAAGCTCTCGGGCGTGGATGTGGAGGACACCACAACAACACCGGGCTGGACCATCGACTGTGGCAAGTTCAACGTGAAGAACCTTCACTTTTCCTTCAACAGCGGAAACTACGATCACGATACTACCGCGATCGATTTCAGCCACATCGATATACCGGATGCCACCGTGGCTGGAAGCGACCTCAGGGTTGCCGGTGACAGTATCGTTGTGCAGCTGACCACACTGCACCTGAGCGAGCAGTGCGGTTTGCGGGTGGAGGAACTGACGGGTTCGGCCACTGTGAGCGGCAGGAGCATACGGGTGGACCATATGCACCTCCGTACCCCGCGGAGCGAACTGCACGGCCAATACAAGATGACATCCACGAACTGGCGCGCATACTCGCACTACATCGACAGCGTGTATATGCGGCTCGACGTGGATACTGCCCTTCTGCAATTCGCGGATGTGGCATGGTTCGCTCCCCAATTGCGTGGGGTGGATCTGCCTGTGCGCGTGAAGGGCAATTTCCGTGGAACGGTGAGCGAGTTGAAAGGCCGCAACGTGGACCTTTGGTTCGGTGAGCGCAGCCACTTCAAGGGCAAAGGCGAACTGAGCGGCTTGCCGAACATGAAAGGGACCTTCATGGTGATCGATGTGGACGAATTGACCACCGATGCCGCGGACCTTGGGGTCCTGCCACAGCCGCCCTTCATCGAAGGTGGCAAGTTGCAGATGCCCGTGGAAGTCGAACGATTGGACAACATTGCGTTCAGGGGCAATTTCACTGGCTTCTTGAACAGTTTCACCGCGCGTGGACGCACCCGGACCGGTATCGGTGACCTCGCCACCTCGCTCAGCTTCCGGCGTGACACGCTGACGAATGTTTTTAGTGCGGAAGGTCACTTGGCCACGACCGACTTCGACATTGGCCGACTGGTGAACGATGGATTAGTAGGTGCCATCACCAGTGATCTGCAGGTAAGCGCCACAGGCAAGGATCTGAAGAGCATGAAAGCGGACCTTCAGGGTACCGTTGCATCATTCGGGTTCAATAGAAAGACGATCACGAGCATCACGTTGAACGGTCGGTTGGAGCGGAACCTGTTCAACGGTACCGCAAGCATTGACGACCCGAAGCTCCAACTGGACTTCATCGGACTTGCCGATCTGCAAGGGCGATGGCCCAAGGTGGACTTCCAGAGCACGATATACCACGCTGACTTGCGCGCACTGGATCTGCTGCCGACTGACAAGTACAACGTTGCAGCCGCCGTAGTGAGAGCCGCCGGCGAATTCGCGCCGGACAGCCTGAAGGGGTTCATTGCGATCGAAGGCATCAGTTATTGCACTGCCGAAGGCGATCACGAACTGGGGGACATCCTAGTGCGGAGCGACCGTCAGGGTGGTAAGCCGTTGCTTGAATTGCGCAGCACGTTCGCCGATGCCGAGGTCGTTGGCACGTTCCTGCCAACTCGGTTGCCCGATGCGTTGAAGAGCGTTGCGTACAGCGTGTTCCCCAGTTTGCAGGAGGAGGTACACTACGCACAGGAACTACAGGACTTCACGTTCGATGTGCGGGTTAAAGAGGCGAAGAAGATCCTCGAATTGGTGGCTCCGGATCTCGAGGTGGCACCCGGTAGTTCATTCGTCGGCAGTTTTAATAGCCGCACGTTCGACCTTGGTCTAACGGCTTACCTGCCGCGTGCGCGCTATGCAACGTTCAGTGGCGACAGTGTGCAGGTGTTCGTGGACAAAACGCTAGACGTGCTGGGCTTCAGTCTGCGCAGCGCTCGCCAGTCGTTAAGCGATTCAACGTGGATCGGCGGTATCGGGGTCAGTGGCAAAGCCTACCAGGACGAGGTGGAACTGACCGCCGATTGGGAGGCGAGCAGCACGGGCACCAACGGCGAACTGAATTTGCAAGGCATTGTGGAAGGTCCGCGGGCCATCGACCTGGATCTGTTGCCCAGCAAGCTGTTCTTCGGCCGGGGAACGTGGGTGAACAGCGAGGCAGCGCACATCAGGATAGATACGTCGACCATCCGCGTCGACTCCTTGTTGTTGACCAACGATGGTCAGAACGTGCTGCTGAACGGATACCTCAGCAAGGATGCATCGCTGCCGTTGGCCTTCGCCGTTAGGGATGTGCGATTGGAGAACCTGATGCCGTTCATGTCCGGTCCGGAGCTGCACGGGATCCTCGAAGGGGACGGAAGGGTGTTCGATCTGTACCGCTCGCCGTTCCTGCTCAGCTACCTGTGCATTGATAGCATGGCCGTAGCGGACAAGCCACTGGGCGACCTGCGTTTCGCGGCATCTTGGGACAATACCGACAAAGAGGTGGATGTGAACGGCACACTGCGCACCGCCGATATCGAGGCCGTTCAGTTCATGGGTACCGTCGCCCCCGGCCGCACCGAGGAACTGGATCTCCAAGTGAACTTCGATCAGTTCGATCTGGCCTTCGTGAATCCGTTCATCGAAGGAGGCGTCAGCAACATCCGGCGGCGCCGTTTCCGGTGCGGTCGCGATCAAGGAACGATCGAAGCACCTGTGCCGAAGGGGCGGCTGCAACTCACTGATGCCGGGCTGAAGATCGACTACCTCAACACCAGTTACCGCTTCTCACACACGGTGGACGTGCAGCCGAACATGCTGACCATCGACTTCGTGAAACTGTACGATGAGGAGGGGCATGAGGGCACCGCCATCGGCACCATTGTCCACAATGGCTTCGCCGACTGGAACTTCGACGTGAGCGTGGCCATGGAGCGTATGCTGTGCATGAACACCACCGAAGCCCAGAACAACCTCTACTTCGGCAAAGCCTATGCAACGGGCGATGTGAACATCAGCGGTTACCTCGATCGCCTGTGGATCAATGTGGATGCACGCACCGATCGTGGCACCGATATCAAGTTCCCCTTGGGCGGGAGTACGGAAGTCGGGGGCGTTGACTTCATCCATTTCGTGAGCGCTGACAGCGTGGATCGGAAAGCAGCGGAGCAGATCGACCTGACCGGGATCGCATTGGACATGAAGGTGCATGTTACCCCCGACGCGCAGTTCGAATTGATCTTCGATCCAACGGTAGGCGATATCCTGCGTGCCCGTGCCCAGGGCGAAATGGAAATGAGCGTCAGCCCAACGGGTGAGTTCCGCATGGCGGGGGGATTGGAAACCACCGAAGGCGATTACCTCTTCACGCTCCGCAACTTGGTGAACAAGCAATTCTCACTGGTGCCCGGTGGTCACATCACATGGTTCGGCGATCCGTTCGATGCGCAGTTGGATCTGCGCGCTGTGTACCGGCTGAGCGCACCGCTGTACGATATCATGCGCGAGAACCGCGAAGCGTACCGCAACCGGGTGCCGGTGGAAGTGGCGATGCACTTGGAGAACAAACTCATGAACCCCGACATCTCATACGGGATCGACTTGCCACGCGCCGATGAGTACGAGAAGGCACAGGTGCGCAGCGCGCTTTCGGACCCCGATGAGCTGAGCCGGCAGGTCTTCTTCCTCATCGTGCTCAACAAATTCAACACCCCCGAGAGCTATGGCCAAGTGGCCAGCAGCACCAGCAACGTCGGCGCAACAACCGCAAGCGAACTGCTCAGCAACCAAGTGAGCAACTGGCTCAGCAAGCTCAGCAGCGATGTGGATCTGGGGGTGAACTACCGCCCCGGATCCAGTGTTTCCCAGGACGAAGTGGAACTGGCCGTGAGCACCGCCTTGCTCAACGAGCGTCTTCTGCTCAGCACGAACGTGGGTGTGCTCTACGGCAGCACCAGCGCCACACAAGCCAACGCGCTCATCGGCGATTTCCAATTGGAATACCTGCTGACCGCCGATGGAAAGCTCCGTTCCAAAGTGTACAGCCAGAGCAACGATCGCAACCTGAACCAAGTGGATCAGGCCTCCACCACACAGGGCGTGGCCATCGCTTACCGCGAGGAGTTCAACAACCTGCCGGAGCTATGGCAGAAGTTCCGGAACGTGTTCCGGCGGAGCGAGAAGGATGTGAAGTTTGATTGAGGACCACGGCTATGCCCGGCGCGGCCCGGATCACTCTATCCTCAGATCATGCCCCAGCTTAAGCTTCTTGGTAAGCAGGTAGCCGCGGTTGTGGTCGTTGGCTTCCATTTCAATGGCCACGTTCTCCACGATCTCCAAGCCGTAGCCGATCAGGCCTGAGCGTTTTTTGGGGTTGTTGGTGAGCAGGCGCATCTTCTGCACGCCGAGGTTGCGCAGGATCTGCGCGCCCACACCGTAGTCGCGGGAGTCGCTATCGAAGCCCAGCAGCTTGTTGGCTTCCACGGTATCGTGGCCTTCCTGCTGCAGCTTGTACGCTTTCAACTTGTTGATGAGGCCGATGCCGCGACCTTCCTGGTGCATGTAAACCACCACGCCCCGGCCTTCGCGCTCTATGGCGCGCATGGCAGCGTGCAACTGTGGGCCGCAATCGCACCGGCAACTGCCGAACACATCGCCGGTAATGCAGCTGCTGTGTACGCGCACCATCACTGCTTCATCTGGCTTCCATTCGCCCTTCACCAAGGCAAGGTGTTCTTCGCCGGTTGTGGTTTGCCGGAACGCGATCAGGTTGAAATCGCCGTGTTCGGTCGGTAGTTGTACTTCCACCAACCGCTCCACCAGTCGCTCGGTGCGCAGGCGGTAGGCAACCAGATCGGCAATGGAAACCAGTTTCAGGTTGAAGCGTTTGGCGATCTCCTTCAGCTGTGGCAACCGGGCCATGGTGCCGTCTTCATTGAGGATCTCCACCAGCACACCGGCGGGTTCGAAACCAGCAAGACGCGCGAGGTCCACCGTTGCTTCGGTGTGACCTGTCCGGCGCAGCACGCCACCATCGCGGGCCTTCAAGGGGAAGATGTGTCCGGGTCGGCCGAGTTCGCTTGGGCGGGTGTTGGGGTCGATGAGCGCGAGCACCGTTTTGCTGCGGTCGCTGGCGCTGATGCCGGTGGTCGTGCCGTGGCCCTTGAGGTCAACGCTGACGGTGAACGGTGTTTCGTATTGCGCGGTGTTGTCGCGCACCATCAGGTCCAATTCCAACTCCTTGCAGCGCTGCTCAGTAAGGCTGGCGCAGATGAGGCCGCGTCCGTGCGTGGCCATGAAGTTGATGACCTCCGGCGTAGCATTTCGCGCAGCGGTGAGGAAGTCGCCTTCGTTCTCGCGATCCTCGTCATCCACCACGATCACCACTTTGCCCGCGCGGATGTCCGCGATGGCATCCTCTATCCTGTGCAGTCCGCTCATGGGTCGAAATTAGGCCAAGGGTCCGGGCCTCAGTTGCTCTTTGCTGCGCATGCCATGGTCTACTCAACGCAGAGGGGCAGAGGCGCAGGGTTCGCAGAGTTCATTTTCGCAAAGAGGGAGGCGCTGAGGATCCCGCGCAGCGGGATCAGCCCTGCGCCTCTGCTTCCGACAGAAATCAATTCTGCTCTGCGTTCTTGGCGCCTCTGCCCTCTGCGCTGAGGCATTCTCGGAACACTTTCTCAGGAAGTGATCAATGCATCGAGCACGGCCGCGCTCCGCTGCCAGTCGAACCGTTGTTGCACGAAGCGGTGGCCATTGATGGCGATGCGGTCACGCTCCTCCGGGCTCTTCAGCAACCGAAGGATGTTCTGCGCGTGCTCTTCGGGTTCGGTGCCGATCAGGATCGCCTCGCCGGGTGCTGCCCCAACTGCGTTGTTGGCCAAAGGACTGGTTATGCAAGGCATGCACATGGCCATGGCTTCGAGCAGTTTGTTCTGCAACCCGGTACCGATCTGCATGGGTGCCACGAAAATGCGGGTATCGGCGTAGGATGCACGGATGTCCTTCACCCAGCCCGTAACGGTGATCAAGGGATCACGATCGGCCAATTCGCGCACACGTGGGCTGGGATCCACACCGCTGATGAGCAGGCTGGTACCCGGGCGCTCTTTGCGTACCAACGGCAGCACGCGATCGGCCAGGAACAGCACGCTGTCGATGTTCGGCGGGTAGTTCATGTTGCCGGTGAAGAGCAGGTCGTAGTGCGGTTCGGAGGCCATGGGAAGGAAGTGCTCCGTATCCACTCCATTCGGGATCACGGCCATGTCCGTGCGACCCGGGTGGTACAGATAATCCCTGTCCTGCGCACTGATGATGACGCAGTGGTCGAACAGGTCGAACATCAGGTTCTCATAAGCAATGAGCCGCCGGGTTTCGGCACGCAACAATGGCTTCAACCAAAAGGACGATGTCTCCGTACGTCGTTCCATGCCCTTGCTGAGCGTGTCCATGTAGTCGAGCGTCTTCGGCAAGGTCCAACGATCGCGCACGTACTCGGTGGTACGCACCAGTTGGCAGAATACGTGGTCGGGTTTGAAGCGATCGATGGCGGCATCCACTTGTCGTTGTGCTGCCGAGTGGTGGAAGTAGCTGACCTGGAACGGCAGCCGTGTAAAGACGGCATTCGCCAGTTTGAGGATGATGCGCCAGCGGGGGAGATGCACGACTTCGATATGCTGACAGAAACTGCTCAAGTGTTCCACGGCCCCCGGCGCAACCGGTTGATCGCTCAGGCAACAGAGGAAGATGTCGTGCCGCTGTGCGAGCCGTTTCACCAAGTGATAGGCGCGCAGCTTGTCTCCTTTCTCCAACGGGTAGGGTACCCGACTGAGCAGCACGAACAGTTTCATGCCTTCTCCAAGCTCTTGAAGAACGAAACGAGATCGCGAACGATCCGGCGATCGCTGTACCGGTCTTCCACCAGCTTCCGTGCATGTCTTCCGATCACCGTCGCCCGTTCCGGGTCCTCGAGCAGACCGATCATCTGCTCGGCGAAATCGGTAGCGGTCTTGGCAATGAGGATATCGTGGCCATCGGTGAAATCGATGCCCTCCGCACCGATCGGAGTACTGATGACGCATTTGCCCAGCGCCATTCCCTCGATGATCTTCACCCGCATGCCCCCCGCACTGAACAAGGGAACCACCATGACATGTCGCGTTGCCATCCAGTTCAGGGCATTGCGAACGCGACCGCTCACCGTGGCACCTTCAACGTCCGTATCGCACAGATCCTTCGGCATCTTATTGCCGGCCAAGTGCAATTTGGCCTTTGGATGCTTCTTCAGCACTTTCGGCCATACGCTATCAAGCAACCAGCGGATGCCTTCCTCGTTCGGCAGCCAATCCATACTGCCCAAGTGGAAGAAGACAGGGGTTCCGATCGCTGGCGGTGTTTCGTACTCGGCCGGGTCCACGCCGAACGGTATGGTGGCGATGGGCGTGCTCTTACAATGCGACGCGAACTTTGCTGCGTCGCTGGGGCTGATGGCCGCCACGCCATCCACCTGTTCCAGCACCGCCATCTCATACTTCTTCAGCTGCCGGGCCAGGAACTGCCGGTATGGTTTCTTCAAGAAGTTCCGTTCGCCGGTGGCGATCCGCTCCTGGATCACATGTTCCAGATTGTGGCTGCGGAGCACGATGCGCGCCTTGGTGTAGCGCCGGATCGTGGCTATGTAGGGCGTGGCGAACAGGCTTTCGAGCAGGATCACATCAAAGCGTCTCTCGCTCAAGAGCCGGATGAGCCGGATATCCATATCGGCGCTGAAGAACCGGCTGATGTTGTAGTTGTCCATGGTCACCAGATCGGTGAAGGCATCCACAACGTTCATGCTGGTATCCACGAACACACATTCGATCTGGGTTGCATCGGCGTAGGTGCGCGGGATCGCATCCACATCAAGGGGGTGCTTCGGGGTGCTGATGCACAGCACCTTCACCTCGTGACCACCTGCCAAGAGACCACGTGTAAGATTGTGCATGGCCTTGCTACCACCGTCGATGGGTGGGTAGGGTGGCTTATTGCACAGCTGCAGGATACGCATGGGTTTCATCCCTACATGGTCGTGGACGTGCTGCGCTTTCGCAGCAACTTTTCCCAAGCGCGATGATACGCATCGCGGTCAAGGAGCGGGCTGTCCGTGGCTGCCTTGTACGTGAGGAAAAGGCCGATGGGGAACACGGCCAAGGTGCTGATCCACATGCCCGGCCATGGTGCGATATCCAACCCCTTCACCATTTGCTCGGTGCTATAACTGATAACATGGTAGAGCAGGAAGAAGAGCACGGCGATAACCACGGGAAGCCCTAAGCCGCCCTTGCGCACGATAGCCCCCAATGGCGCCCCGATGAAAAAGAAGATGATGCAGGTGGCGGCGAGCATGAGCTTGCGATGCCATTCGATGCCGTAACGCGCGAGCAGTTCTTGCGCCTGATGCCGCTCAGCCATGCCGCGTTCAATGAAATTGATCTGGCTGCGTGCAAGGTCCATTGCCCGATCGTAGTGGCCCTCTTGTCCTTTTCCGTCCAAGCGCCCGGGCACAGGCCTTCGGTCCTTTCCGGGTGCAGTACCGCTTTGCGCGGCGCTATCGGCCAAAGCCCATGAAGCGTTGCGCAAGAAGTTCTGTTGCACGAGTTGGAGCCGTTCGTAGTTGTACTCCATGGTATCGATGGAAGCCGCGAGTTGGCCGATGGTGAGCATCTTGTACTGGTCCTTGTACAGTTCTTCGTCCACCCGCTTGAAGTCCAATCCGCTCAGATCGAGCCGCAATTGGTCATGGGCAAAACGCCCGCGGAGAAGGGGATAATTCGCTTTGCTGTTCTTCCTTGGGCGTGTGTCCCCAAGAGCTGAGCGCTCGTCGTACATGGCGCCATTTTCAAGATCCAAAAGCAAATAGCGGCCATCGCTGCTGTTACGCATGGTGCCCGAGGCGGCGCGGATCACGGTACGGTTGCCTTGGAACTGGTCGCGGTGATCATGGATCAGCACATCCACCAGTCGGCCATCATCATGCTTTTCGCGCACGCGAATGCTCACTCCGGTGATGCCGTTATAGAACACGCCGGGCTGCAAGTTCAATGCGGGCTTCTTCTGGGTCACATCCCACAACAGGCTGTAGAATTTCAGGTTCGCTACGGGGATCACATTGTTGCTGAACCAGAACGAAATGCCCGTGAGGACCACGACCACGAGAACCAACGGGTAGATGATGCGGAACAGTCCCAGGCCAGCGCTTCTCATCGGGATCAGTTCGCTGTTCTCGCCCAAGGCGCCTAGTGTCATCATGCTGCTCAACAGGATGGCCAGCGGAAAGGAGAGGGGAACGAAGGTGGCCGCAGCGTACATGAACAGCTCGCCCAATACGTTCCATTCGAGACCCTTGCCCATCAGATCGTCTACATACTTCCACAGGAACAACATGATCTGGAACGAAAGCACCAGAACGAAGTTGATGACGAAGGGCCCCCTGAAGGACCGCAGCAT
The DNA here is from genome assembly GCA_016703005.1 of Flavobacteriales bacterium. Lineage (GTDB taxonomy): Bacteria > Bacteroidota > Bacteroidia > Flavobacteriales_F > PHOS-HE28 > PHOS-HE28. Next base: position 76,026 of record JADJCX010000006.1, on the reverse strand, counting down.
CAGGATGTGGAGTCGTTTCATCACGCGCGCGGTGCGCAAAGATCCGGCCGTTACGTTATGCCCCGAGCACGCGCGTGAGATTCGCGATCTGGCTCGCCCACAAGGCCTTGGAATTCTCCAGTTCGTTCGGCCATGCGTGGTCGGTCACGATCAGCGCTACTTCGTCGGTGATCGGGTCGATCTTGATGCGGAACTCGAAATAACTGTCCGGGTCATCGTCATCGACCCTGTGGAATCGCGTTACCTCGTTCTGGCGCTGCCCGATGATCATCGCCACTTCTTCTTCGTTTCCCCATTTGAACGTGTACTCTTCTCCCCGCACGTCCACATCGTCGCAGTACCACTCGCTGAATCCGCTGGGAGAAAGCAGCATTTCATACAGTGCAGAGGGGGTGGAGTGGACCAAGAACTCGATGGAGTACCGCTCCTTCAACGGTTTCTTCTTCACTACCATAGGGCGCACAGGCACAGGGGCTGGAACAACCTTATCCGCAACCGGCTTGACCGCTTCAACCTTCGGCGCGGGCGTTGCTGCCTTGGCCTCCCTTTTAACGACTGCGATCGGCGGCGCCTTCTTCACCAGCTGGGCGGCCTTCGCCTTCGGTAATGCGGCCTTCACAGGTTTTGCCGCTGGCTTCTTCGCGATCGGGGCTTTGCTCTTTGCGGCCTTGGGCTTCTGGGCCGGTGCCAACTTCGGCTTACCCTTCGCCTTCACCGCCTTCGCTGGCTTCTTGGCAACGGGTTTTGATGATCGTGCCGGTTTCGCTTTGGCAGGCTTCTTCGGCGCACGCACAGGCTTTGCGCTCTTCTTCGTAGTGGTCTTCTTGGCCTTGGCCGCAGCTTTCTTCGCCATATCCGGTTCCGTGATAAGTGTCGGGGACAAGGTAGAAAAACACGTTACCCGGCAAAGCCCAATCGTGGATCGCTCCGTTAGTGCACGCGTCTATATTTGCGCGCCTTTTCCGGAAGGTGAAGGCGATATGGCGCGGTAGCTCAGCTGGTTAGAGCGCATGATTCATAATCATGAGGTCGGGAGTTCAAGTCTCCCCCGCGCTACGAAGGGCCACCGCGAGGTGGCCTTTGACTTTTATCCCCGCACCATGCTCCGAGTAGTCCCCATTATCCTCCTTTTAGCCGCCTGTTCTGTCCCGTTCGATGCTTCGGATACCGAGGCGATCGCAGGCGTTATGCGCTCCCAAGAGAAGGAATGGGATGCCGGAAGGATCGACGGCTTTATGGACGGGTATTGGGATGAAGTGTGCTTTCTGGGAAAAGCCGACCAGGATTGCGGCCGAGCCGCAGTGACGGAGCGCTATAAGAAGAGTTACCCCGATGCCGCAGCCATGGGCGACCTCACGTTCAAGACCATTGAGTTGTTGCCCGCAGGCGACGCCCACGCATGGTGCACAGGAACTTGGCAACTGGTGCGCGCAACGGACACACTGGCCGGGCGGTTCAGCTTGCTCTGGCAAAAGCGGGAAGGGGAATGGCGCATTCTCCGTGATCATTCCGATTGAGGGCTGATACCACCGTGGGTGTTCATGCCCATCTTTCGCCGCCATCATGATCACTCTTCTCATCATCGGGTTCACCGTACTGCTCTCCATGCGGGCTTTGAGCGACCGCAACACAATGGAGAAGTTGTGGTTCGAACCCTTTCAAGTGGCTTACCGCAAGGAATGGTACCGCTTCATCAGCCATGGCTTCGTTCATGGCAGCGGCATGCACCTCTTCGTCAACATGTTCGTGCTCTGGATGTTCGGTCGGAAGTTGGAGCAGCAACTCGGCTTCGTTACGGACTGGAGTCTGCTGATGTACATGCTTTTGTACCTCGGCTCGGTGGCCGTGGCCGCATTGCCCGGTTACCTGCGGCATCGTAACAACCCTGAGTACCGTGCAGTAGGTGCGAGCGGGGCGGTAGCCGCTGTGCTTTTCGCCACCATTGTCGTGGACCCGTTGGACCCGCTTTATCTCTTTGGCATTGTTGAGCTACCGGGTTGGGTCGTCGGTATTGGATACTTGGTGTATGAATACGTGCAGGATAAGCGGGCCCAAGGCAACATTGCCCACGACGCCCATTTCGTGGGTGCGCTGTTCGGCTTGCTGTTCATGGCAGCCCTCGAACCGCGATTGTTGACCACACTTGTTGACCGGATAATCGGACAATGACCGTGAAGCCACCACGTACTGCTGTTCTGCTCGACCGTGATGGGGTGGTGAACCGCGAGCGTGGTGAGCATACGTGGAGGGTGGAAGACTTCGAACTACTACCTGATGTGGCCCAAGCGTTGAAGGAACTGGACACGTCAGGGACACCCGTGGCCATCATCACCAACCAGAGCGGTATCGGCTTGGGGCTGCACCGGGCGGCCGAACTGGAGGAAGTGCATCGCTATCTTCACGACCGCCTCGCGGATTCCGGGGCAAGCATGCCGCTTACCCTGCATTGCCCGCACCACCCGACCAACGGCAAATGTCTTTGCCGCAAACCCGGACACCTCCTGGTCGAGCGCGCATTGGCGTTGTTGCAAGCCGTTGCCGCGGGATCCGTTTTCATCGGCGATCGGCAGCGCGATGTGGATGCTGCCACTGCGGCCGGTGTGCAGGGTGTTCTGGTGGTTTCCAATGAGCCCCTGATACCGGTGCTCCAACGATTGAAAAGGATCTGACATGCGGCCGTGGGTGATCGTGAACGGGCAGGTAATGGAAGGCGATCGTCCGGCCATTGTGTTGGACAATCGGGCGTACCACTACGGTGATGGCGTGTTCGAGAGTATCCGGGTGGTGCGCGGCAAACCTTCGTTCCTTGAGTCGCACTGGATGCGCTGTCAGGAGGGCCTTAAGGTGCTCAGGATCGAGAGGCCCGAAGGGTTGGATCTGCACACGCTCGCACAGAACATCGAGTTGCTCGTACAGCGTACGGGTATCCTCAGTGGTCGGTGCCGGCTCACGATATTCCGGGAGGGCAGGGGCCAATACCGACCTGAAAGCAGCACTGGTGGTTATACCATTGAACTGCTTCCGCTTTCGCAGGAGAAGTACACGCTGAACGAGACCGGCCTCACCGTTGACATATGGCCGGAGATGCGTAAGCCGGTGAACGTATTGAGTATCCACAAAACATTGAACTGCCAGTACTATATCATGGCCGGCCTTTGGAGCCAAGAGCGCGGCTTGGATGATTGTCTGTTGCAGAACGACCGCGGGAACATCATCGAGAGCAGTAGCGGAAACCTGTTCATCGTGAGCAACGGGGTGTTGTATACACCGTCCCTTTCCGACGGATGTCTCGGGGGCATCATGCGCATGCAGATCATCAACCTCGCGTTGGCGAACGGTATGAAGGTGGATGAGTGCTCGTTGAACCCGCAGAACTTATTGGCTGCTGATGAGTTGTTCTTCACCAACGCCGTACGTGGGGTGCAATGGGCCGGTGCCTATCGAACGAAGCGATATGCGCATCGATCAGCCCAACACTTGGTGGATCTGCTGAACGCCTTGGTGCTCAGTTGAGCGTTGGATCCTCCGGGAAACCCGCAAGTGGAGCGAATTCGCCGCCCATGCTGCGTAAGGTCTGCGCCCAGAGATCATCGCGCTTGGTGTTCATGATCCGCTGTTTTGTGCTGGGTCCTACCAACCATGACTTCTGATCCATTTCCCCGCTCAGTTGGTCCTTGCCCCAACCACTATAGCCTACGAAAAAACGGACATGCTTGGCGAGGGTTCCATCAGCAGAGAGCAATGCTCGCAGCTGTTCAAAATCGCCACCCATGAAGACACCGGCGATCACTTCCTGACTTCCTTCCAATCGCGTCCCGATGGTGTGCAGGTAGTACAGGTTTCCGCTCTGTACCGGACCTCCGATCGATATGCGCGTTTGGATCCTGGGGAAGCCCTCTACCAGATCGCCGATCTCCAGGTCCACGAACCGGTTCAGGACGAAGCCGAAGGATCCTTCCTCATCGTGCTCACATAACAACACCACGGTGCGCCTGAAATATGGATCGGGCAAGTAAGGACCGGATACAAGCAACCTGCCGCGTTGTGGTTGCAGTGCATTCTGCGGGTCCAGTTCCAAAGGATCCTTTGCCATTTCGAAATCCGCAACAAGGTAAATGGATCGACGGTGCGATGAATGACGGCAAAGGACCGGCATGGGTTGCGTCAAATAACTTCGACGCGATACACTTGGACCATGCAGGAGCATAAACCCACCACTGTCGATCTACGCATTGATTACGGGAAGCACATACTTACCGAAGAAGAGGCGGGGACGGATCCGATCGTGCTGTTCGGACGTTGGATACAGCATGCAGCTGACGAACAAGTTCCGGAACACAATGCCATGGCATTGGCTACGTCCGGGGGCGATCACTTGGCGTGCAGGATCGTGTTGCTCCGGTCTTTCAATACCGAGGGCTTCGTGTTCTTCACCAACTACAACAGTCGCAAGTCAATGGATCTGGATAACGATACACGGGCTGCACTGACTTTCTTCTGGCCCCAGTTGGAGCGGCAGATCCGGATCGAAGGCAGGTCGGAGCGTGTGGGCGCCGCCGAGAGCGACGATTACTTCAGCACACGGCCGAGGGATAGCCGGATCGGGGCCTGGGCCAGTGACCAGAGCGCGCAGGTCGGTTCGCGCGAGAGGATGATGGAGCGGTATGCGAGATGGGAGGCCCGCTTCAAGGATACTGAAGTGCCAAGGCCGTTCCATTGGGGAGGCATTCGCGTGCGCCCGTTGCGCATTGAATTCTGGCAAGGAGGCAAGAACCGGATGCACGACCGCATCTTGTTCGAGCGGCAAACACATGGTGCTTGGCAACGATCGCGATTGCAGCCGTGATAGTATGAAAAGCAGAAGGCCCTTCGTTACCGAAGGGCCTTCGCTCTGTAGCGTGCACTGCTTACTTCTTCTTCTTCGCAGCAGCCTTTTTCTTCGGAGCTGCTTTCTTGGCGGCCTTCTTCGGAGCAGCCTTTTTGGCGCCGGCCTTCTTCGCAGAGGCTACGCGTGCGCGCTTGCTGGGACGGGCTTTGCCACGGCTACCAGCGGTACGCTTTCCTTTCTTCGTCTTCATATCACCTTTTCCCATTGTTATGGTGTTTTAGTGTTTGACCAAAAGTACCGGCGCACTCGAACGTGACTTGTCGCGGTAAGGTTCCATTTTCCACCGCGTGTTGTTCATGACGAGCGGATCGACGATCGATCCCGGATCCATCCGCGTTCATCCGATCACCTCATCATTTCCGGTGGAACGCTCGCGCAATCGCTCCTCGATCAGCGAGGAATGATAGCGTGTCTTTCTTGCCCACTCGAGCTTCAGTTCGATGATCTGCTCGGCGCTCAGTTTCCATTCCACGTTGCTCATCCGCAGTCGCTCCGTTACCGTGAAGAGAACTATGGCCGCGCTGACACTGATGTTGTAGCTCTCAGTGAAACCATGCATCGGTATCCGGACCCGGGTATCCGCCGCGGCGAGAAGTTCCTTGCTAAGACCTTCCAGTTCGGTGCCGAAGCAGAATGCGATCGGCGTGCTCAGGTCAAGATCCTTCAACTCAACACTGTTGCCATGTGGTGATGTGGCAGCGATACGATAGCCTTTGGCTTTCAATGCCAGAATACAATCCAGGGTGTTCTGCGGTCCTTCTCGCCAGCGATGAAGATCCACCCACTTGCTGCTGCCGAGCGTTACATCAGGGTTGAGCGTGTATTTGTTGCGGTTCTCGATCACATGGATATCCTGCACACCGAGCAGATCGCAGGTGCGCACAACGGCGCTTGCGTTATGGCTTTGGTAGATGTCCTCCAGCACTACGGTCACATGACGCATGCGCTCGGGAGCGATGCGATCGAAGAGCGCACGTTTGTTTTCGGAAATGAACGCGCAGAGTTCGATGTACAGTTGTTCGTCCGTCATGTGAGCGAGCCGATCGGTGTCGGTGTTGAAGGTGTGGAAAAAAGAAAGGTCCCTCTCGCGAGGGACCTCTCATTGTCTGTTGGACGGGCTTACTTCAGCTTCTTAGCCAACTCAGCACCAGCCTTGAACTTCACCACCTTCTTGGCAGCGATCTTGATCTCTTTGCCCGTCTGTGGGTTACGGCCTTTGCGGGCCTTGCGCTGCGTCACCGAGAAGGTGCCGAAGCCAACGAGGGCCACACGGTCGCCCTTTTTCAGCGCCTTGTGGGTGCTGCTCACGAAGCTGTCAATAGCACGCTTCGCATCTGCCTTCGAGATCTTCGCCTCGGCGGCTACGCTTTCGATCAGTTCTGCTTTGTTCATGTGGTTTGGGTTTTGTTCGAACCGTGGTTTTTTGCGGTTCGGGTTCAAATGTATCCGCAAAGGCCCGCCCGTCAAGGGTTTCAGGGGCAACCTTCGGAAAATGTTGAAAAAACAGGGGGTTTGTTGATAACTCCTCCTATAAGCCGCCACCAGAGCCAGTTTCAGCAGATGCCATGCCAGCACATTTCAGGGCCGCCCCCAAACCGCTGCGGGTTCGACAAAAACACGCTCGCTCTGATCCATTCCGGGAGAATGCGTCGAGATAACGCGCAACGGAACATCACCAATGACCTGCACGGCATGCGGCGTATTCATCGGGATCGAGATGACCGAGCCAGCGTGGATACTGATCACGGAGTCAGCCAGAAGCATCACTGCCTCACCGTCCAATACCTGTACAAGTTCATCGTGATACTGATGCAAGTGAGGGCGCACTTCAACGTCTATGCAGATCAACGTCCACGTTGATATGCTGTCCGATGAGAGGACCTGACTACGCACCGGACCAGCGCCAGCCGGGCACTGCAGAGTGTCCATGGGGGCGATGGCCTGTGCGCGGATCTCCGTGAAAGTCAAGACAACGGTGCAGATCGTCAGCACAAGTGTTCTCTTGTTCATTGCATCGAAATGGTCTGGTCCCGCTGTAGGCCGCGAACGAATTCAGCGGCGCTCATGCGGCGTTTTCCTTCGGCTTGCACCTCCAGCAGTTCCAACCAGAGATCAGCGCATGCAACGCTCAACCCAGTAGGGTGCGGATGAACGGAGCCCGATGGTGTACCACCCGTGGGAACTGCTGTGAGTTGTGATCGCAGCACTTTGAAATGACCGGCGTGCCCATTCAATAGAACGGTCGTCCATGCACCCGGGAAAGGCGAGAGGCCGCGGACGTGATCGTGTACGCGCTTGGCCGGTTGAAGCCAATTGATGTGGCACACCTCAGGGTTCAGTTTTGGTGCGGTTAACAACTCATCGCCAGGCAGCTCCGCTTGAGGCCGGGAGGAAGCGGAGCCCGCCAGAACGGCGATCACCGTTCTGGCCAAAAGTGAACCGCCCATCAACGCCAAGCGATCATGCACCTCACCGGCGGTCTCATCCGGGCCGATCTCCAATTCCTCATTCATCAGAATGTCCCCCGTATCGATCTCATGCCGGATGAAGAAGGTGGTAGCACCCGTGATACGTTCGCCATTGATCACCGCCCAGTTGATCGGTGCGGCCCCGCGGTAACGCGGCAGAAGCGATGCATGCAGGTTGATCGTGCCCAGCGCAGGCATCGTCCAAACGCTTTCGGGCAACATTCGGAACGCAACTACGACGAACAGTTCAGCTTCAAGATCCCTGAGCGCTTGCTGAAATGCGGTGTCCTTCAATTTCTCCGGTTGAAGAACAGGCAGGCCGAGTTCCAGCGCACGTTGCTTCACTGCCGACGAACGCAATTGCCGACCGCGCCCCGCGGGCTTGTCGGGTGCTGTCACCACGGCTGCGACTTCCACACCAGCATTGAGGAGTGCGTTCAGGGAATGGACCGCGAATTCCGGCGTGCCCATGAACACGATGCGTTTGCTCATGTTGCGAAGGAAATGATCCTTGGCGACACGGAAGCGGTAGGGGAGCAGCGCAGCTTCTTTCGAACCGTCGATGCCGATGCGAGGGCCGATCCGGACGGAGCCGGTTTGAATGTGGAACCCCCTGTCCTCTATCGCGATGACCCCGTTCACTAGATCAACGCCATTGTGTTCCATGCCGATAGCAAGTGCGGTGGTCAACGTCCCAGGTCCGCCAGCTACCAGATCCGGTCGGCGTGGCGCGCCCACTATCCCACGGCGTTCGCACATGATGTGTTCACCTTCAAGCGGATGAACTGCCCGGATCAGTACAGCGTGCGGCACATCCTTCACATTCGTAACGATGTTGAAGAGGTTGTGTATGCCATAGCATAGGTAGACGTACGCGGTTCCACCGACGGCATACATCTGTTCGTTGCGCAAGGTCCGGCGCCCGCCGAAGGCATGCGACGCGCGATCGGCCACGCCCGCGTATGCTTCTGTTTCAGTGATGATCCCCGCCGTGTGATCCTGCCCGTTCCGGGTGACGATCACCTTGCCCAGAAGATCACGGGCAATGGTGAGGACATCCTCGCGCAGATAGAACGAACGTTCGAGCTTCATGCCAGTTCGATCATGGGGTCCGGGGGCGATGGAGGCCTTCGTCCGCTTCCCATCGGGCTTTTGCACGGCTGTCAGGGTCCGTTGATCTTCTTGCTGCACAGCGGTCGCAGCGACCGCAGTCAGAATTGGTCGATTCGCCGAAGTACGCGAGCGCGCCGCGCTCGCGGCATGGCGCGCCCGGATCGGCGAATGCGATCATGGCTTCAAGTCGTGCGGAAGCACGCTGCTTGCGCGCCGCGAGGGCATCAGCGTTCAACATCAGGCGTTGGGCATCGCGTCGTGGCACCATGAGCGTTACGGCTGGTGCATTGTTGCTGGCCACGTAGCTCAAGTGGCCCAGCCGTTGTAATTCGCTCAATCGCTCTTTAACGGTGCTCACGCTCCATTGCAGATGCTGGGCGATGCGCAGTTCCTCGATCAAGGCAGCCTCCTCGAACAGGCCACCGTACAGGCGAAGCAATGTTTCAAGCAATGGTCCAAGGCGCTGGTCGTTGATGCGCAGCTCGTACACGGCTTTCGGGCCGGTTGTCAGCAATACGCGCGATGGACTGTGCAAGCCATCGCTTAACGCGATGTCCGCATTGAGCTCAAGAGCCTTCAGCGCGTTGAGCACTGAAGCCGGGTGCAATTGCGTACGCTTCGCCAAGTCGCGGAGGTCAAGCGAATAGGTCTCATCCCTTCCTGCACCCAGGGCGATGCGGTGCGTATCGGCGAAGGACTGATATACCTGCCGCACTTCGGCAAGCGAAGGGTAGCTCGATAGCAACCGCTCACGTGCACGGGCATCATCGCCTGGACCGTGCAACAGGAACGCGTAGCTCGCCAACCCGTCGCGCCCCGCGCGTCCTGCTTCTTGGTACCAACTTTCAAGATCGGGGTAGGTCCATGTGCACCACGGCGCGCACATTCCCTTTGTCGATGCCCATACCGAATGCGTTGGTGGCTGCAACAAAGCGCACTTTGCCCACGGTCCAATCGCGCTGAACGGCATCGCGCTCCTCCATGGAAAGACCTGCATGGTATGCCGCTGCGGAGATGCCGTGTTCGTTCAACGAACGCGCAATGCGACCAGTGCCTTTTCGATCGCGCAGGTAAACGATACCACTTCCTTCGATCTTCCGGGCAATGCGCAGCAAGCGTCCCAACTTGTCCTCGCATTGCGATACCCAGAAGCTGAGTTCAGGGCGCTGAAAGGGGGCACGCAGCAGTCCGGGCTTGCGGAAGGCAAGCTTGATCATGATATCCTTCGCGACTTCCGGAGTGGCCGTTGCGGTAAGCGCCAGCACCGGAACACCCGGGAATTTCGCGCGCACTTCCTGAATAGCCATGTACGCTGGTCGGAAGTCATAGCCCCATTGGCTGATGCAGTGGGCCTCGTCGACGGCGATCAATCCTACGGGCAAGCGGTCCGCACGGGCGAGGAACAATTCGCTGCGCAGTCGCTCGGGGCTCACATAGAGGAATGCGCTCTTGCCGAGCGCGCATGCTTCCAGTGCATTCTCCAGCTCCGCGTATGCCATGCCGCTGAACATGGCCTTCGCCGGAATGCCCTGTTGCTTCAAGCGGTCGGTTTGATCTTTCATCAGGGCGATCAATGGCGAAACCACCAAGCAGAGCTTGCCCATGGCAAGCGCTGGCACCTGATAGCAAAGTGATTTGCCGCCGCCCGTTGGCAGGAGGGCAAGCGTATCCTGCCCAGCGAGCACTTGGTCGATCACGCTTTCCTGCAGTGGCCGGAAGGTCGCATAACCCCAGTGGGTGCGGAGCACATCATGGATATCCTTCATGCGACCAACCGATCATACTTTCTTGTGGGACCTGCGTAGAACGCGGCCACGCATACCTTCGGGCCGATCCCCGAAGTACGGCAACGGAACGAAACCAATGAGCATGATCAGCACAGACCGGAAGATCGCCATCCATCCAACGCAGCACAGCCGCCTGTCCGGCATCGACCTTGAAACAGTTGTTTTCGGGCGCGTGTTCAGCGATCACATGTTCGTAATGGACTATCGTGATGGCCAATGGCAGCAGCCGGTCATTGAGCCTTATGGCAAGATGGAAATGAGCCCGGCGCTGATCACGTTGCACTACGGCCAAAGCATCTTCGAAGGCCAGAAAGCATACCGGAGCGACAATGGGCATGTGTCCATTTTTCGACCGAAGGACAACATTGCCCGCATGAACCGCAGTGCGCACCGTATGTGCATGCCCGAGATCCCTGAGGATATCTTCCTCGAAGGGATGACCGAACTGGTGCGCATGGATCACAAGTGGATCCCGCGCGACGCGGAGGGTGCGTTGTACATCCGTCCTTTCATGTACGCCAGCGACGAGTACGTTGGTGTGCGCCCGAGCGACACCTACCGCTTCATCATATTCACCTGCCCGGTGCGCGGGTACTATAAGGATGCCGTTCGGGTGAAGATCGAAACGGAATACAGCCGTGCGTTCCCCGGTGGAACCGGTGCCGCCAAATGCAGTGGCAACTATGCTTCCTCGTTGTACCCGGCGAAACTGGCGGCGGACAAAGGCTTCCACCAGATCCTGTGGACCGATGGCGAGACACACGAATACTTCGAGGAAAGCGGTACGATGAACGTCTTCTTCCGCATTGGTGATACGCTGATGACACCGGAGACGAGCGGTACGATCCTCGAAGGCATCACGCGCGACAGCATCATCCGCATTGCCAAGCAAGAAGGCATCGACATGCAGGTGCGTCGTGTGAGCGTGGCGGAAGTCACGGACGCTATCCGCAAGGGCACGTTGAAGGAGGCTTTCGGTGCAGGCACCGCGGCCACCATTGCGCACATCGCGAGCATCGCTTACGGCAACGAGGAATACACCTTGCCGAACTTGGCCGAGAGCAGCTTCAGCAACCACGTGGCCAAGGTGCTCGATGATATCCGCCGTGGCCGCACCGCCGATCCGTTCGGCTGGATGCTGGATGTGGGGGTGTAGTGCAAGAGTTCGACTACCAACGAAAGCCCCGCCGCATCGGGGCTTTCTCTTTTGAAAACAGCACGGCCCAGCAATCGGGCAGCACCACCAATCCAGGTAGCATGAACATGAGCATGAGCGGCGGCCAATCGTTGAAGAGGTAGCCCGTTCCAACGCCACCCACGCACCCAAGCCCGAAGAGCAGGCCAGTGATGTGCAGGCCCTTGAAGAGCCAAGGATCGATGGCGCGATCAGGTTCTTCGGCAGGCGCTCGTTCCATGTCGCGATCCGGTCGGCGTCGATCTGTCGCTGGTCGAGGGCGCGTGTTATCCGTTCTGACCGTTCGGCCGCGCTCTACCAAAAAGCGCTGCGCGGGATCGCTGAGAACACGATAGGCTTCATGCACATTCCTGAATACTTCCGCGGCGTTCGGCGACGGATCGCGATCCGGATGGCAGCGCAACACACGTTCGCGATAGGCCCGCTTGATCTCGGCAGCGGATGAGCCTTCATGCACACCAAGTACCGCATAGGGGTCGGTGATCGGGGATCTTCGTGTCATCCGTTCCTCGTTGATGTTCAACCTTCGCCTTGAACAAGGTTATGCAAAGACAGTGGCCTTTGCATCTTCACAATGCAACTGGTGCCAATGGGGAACGCGGCGAGACTTGTCATGTTGATCTGTATGGTGTTGGGCGCCCGCTTGGCCCAAGGACAAGGCATCGTGGAGATCGCCGTGGTGGACAGCATCAGCAAGGAGCCGGTCGAGTTAGCGGAGGTGAGCATGGAAGCAGGGCAGGTACTCGGACGAACGGATACAGGCGGCGTTTTCGTGTATCGCTTCTCGGGTAGTACCGGCTCACGGCTTGTCATACGACGATTCGGATATCTGCCATCATCAACGGTGGTCCGTTCAGGAACTGCTCGGTTGCTCGTGGAACTCGTACCGGACGGTATCGTGCTGCCTGACTACGCCGCCAAGCGATCGGCTCCCGAGGTGATCTTCCAAAGCGATACGCTGCACGCCGCCATGTTCGAACCGGGGGCGGATGGCTTGTGGGTGTTGGCCTATGCGCATCCCCGAATGTGGCGCGATCAGGCGAGAGCTGGGGTGGTGATCTATCGCGATGTCGTGCTCGTGCTGATGGACACGCTGCTCAACGAAGTCGCACGCAAACCGGTGCCCGGTGAATGCACTGGTCTGCATATTGGAAGAAAGGGTGAAGCGTATGTGCTGGGTACGGACCGCGTTTGGTCGGTCATGTACACCGATGACCGGATCACGTTCAAGACCATGGTGAGCGCAATCTTCGAGGAAGCTTTACGCCCATGGACCGATAGCCTTGCCGGCCACTGGCTCGGCAGCGACTTCGACCCCACGTACCCGGGCTTCGACCACTTGGCGTACGAACCAGTGAGCGACATCGTAAGCATCTTCTGCTCGGTGCAGGACACCTTCGTGATGGAACTCTTCCGCAGCCAATACAAATACATGAGCGGGCACGACAAAGTGGTTGCCATGGATGCCGCTTTGCGCACAGGTACCGACCGCGAAACATGGGCCGGATACATGACCGGATTCCACAACGACCTGTACTTCAAAGCGCCCTATGCGCCTTCGTTCGTTCGGAACGATACGATCCTGGTCTTCGATCACACGGCCGGCCAATTGCGGCGGTTCACTGCAAGGAGAGAACCGATCGACATCATACCCTTCGCCTATCACAAAGGGAGATCTGGCCGTGCATGGGCGGGGCGTGTGATGCGGGACCGATCCAATGGCGACGTGTACGCGCTCTTCGAACAGGATGGCCGCAACTGGTTGTGTGCCATCGATCCAGGCACCGGCGAATTGGGACCGAAGCGCATGCTCGATGGCAAATGGCCCGAGCAGGTTCGCGTTCATGGCGGGCATGCGTACTACACCCACCGACCGTTCGAGAGCGTTCAGAAGCGGACGCTTTACCGTGAACGTTTGTAGCAGCTCAGGAATGATGCGCGCGGCTACCTTGGTCGCATGCCTACTACCGCCACCCAACAACTCAGCCTGTTCGATACGATCAACCACGTGCGCGATTTCCACGATGCCTTTCGCATCAGCAATGCGGAAAGCGCCGATCGGCGACATTGGGGACAAGGGTGCGCAACTGCGTTACACACTGATGCGCGAGGAAAATGAGGAATACTTGGAAGCCGCCAACCGCGGCGATCTGGTGGAAGTCGCGGATGCTTTGGGCGATATGCTATACATCCTCTGCGGAACGATCCTCAAACACGGCCTCCAGAACAAGATCGCCGATGTTTTTGTGGAGATCCAACGGAGCAACATGAGCAAGCTTGATGCGAACGGCCAACCGATCTACCGCGAGGATGGCAAGGTGCTGAAGAGCGATCGCTACTTCCGCCCGGATATCGCATCCATACTTGCTCAATGAACCTTTCCGCTCTTCTCCGCGCTTCCCGCACCAGTGCATGGAAACGCTTCTTGTTGAACCAAGGGCTCAACTTCAAGATACCGTTCAATAACCCGCATGGCTTCCGGGTGATACCGTTGCCGGAAGGAGGCATCCGTGTGCGGATCCCTTGGTGGCATGTGAACCGCAATCATATCAAGGGCATGCATGCCTGTGCATTGGCCACGGGAGCAGAGTTGTGCAGCGGCCTCAGTGTGTTGGAGCATCTCGATCCAGCGCAGTACCGCTTGATCATGGCCAGCTTGCACATGGAGTATCACAAACAGGCGAAGAGCACGGCCTTCGCGCAATGTGCCCCCACCATTGCGGACGTTCAGGCACATGTGATGACGCCGTTAGCGGTAGCTGAAAGCGTCCGGTACAACAGCACGGTTGAAGTGCACGACGTAGAAGGAACTCACATTGCCACGGGCACCATCATCTGGCAAGTGAAGAAGTGGGGGAGCGTGAGGACGAAAGTGTGAGACTAGTTGGCGCTAACCGAGTGCAGGCTAAGCACGACCCTCTGCTTTGACCCAGTGGTCACGAACCAGAGGTATGTGCCATCACACCAGTTGGAGGTGTTCACTTCACGCGTTGAGGTGGGGGCAACGGTGAATATCAGAACCATTTTGCCGACAGCATCAACGACCCGCACTTCCGCCAATTCGTTCGATCGATTGGTGAACGCCGGTTGATCATTGAAAACGGTCGGCAAAAGGAAGAAGTCCTCGCCCCCCGCTCTGACTTCCACCGCCGACAACGCACCATTGATATCATACTGATCAAAAAAGTCCCAGATCGTCTGGCTCGCTTCGAAGTCTTGGTTCGTGACGCCGATCGGGATGGAAGCGCCGGGCCAGGTGTGGCCACCGCCATCCACACGGATGAGCGACACCATTGAACTGGCACCGCACAACGGGTGGTCGATGCGCGTTGCCGTGCAGAGATCCTGTAGCACGATATCCGGGAAGGGAGTCGTTACAGGTAGCCCGACACAATTGTCGTGTTGCGACCAGAAGTCGATGGCGTCCTCCACGGCCATGTTCTGGATGCCGCCGGTGTAGGGAACAATTCCATCGGCGGTACCGTGTATCATCATCACCGGCACTGGCCGTGTTGGCGAGCAAACCAAGTTGAGGCCTGGCGCCATACTCCCAGCAACCGTGGCAATGGCCGCAATACGGTCGTATATGCTTCACGCGAGCACGAAACTCATGAAGCCGCCCTGCGACATGCCGCAGGAATAGATCCGATCGGGATCGATGTTGTGGGTTATCTCCAGCAGATCCATCATTCCGGTGAAGAAGCTGTATTCATCCACCGCACCCAAACCGAGGTTCCAACTGTTGTTGACGCCATCCGGATAGACCACAACGAAGCGCTCTACATCCGCAACGGCGTTCATTTCGCTGTAAAGCTCCTGTTGTTCGCCGGTGCTTGTGAGCCCATGCAGGTTGAAGACCAGCGGCAAGTGCTCCGCTGTATTGAAACCAGGTGGAGTATGGACCCTGTATGTGCGGTAGCTACCGTCGATCAAGAGGCTGTCAACAACAGTTTGGGCCGAGGCTGTCCAAGCACAGCAACCGAACAGAGTGGCGAGCAGCGTCTTCATGGTGCGAGGTTGGGCCAGGGATGAAGCGATCACAAGAGCACCAATGTGTTCTTGGTTGGTTTCAAGGTCCTCTTCAACAACCATCCACCGAGCATGGCAATGATGGCCCCGCTGAAAGCGAGTCCCATATCCTTCTGTGCATCCCACATATCGCCTTGCGTGCCGAGGTAGGCCACGCCTTGCGCCGGGAAGAAGACTTGTGCAACGAGCCATTCGATCAACTCGTACGCACCGCTGAAGCTGAGCGTGATCTCCACCGGTAACACCCAGCACACCCATGTAGGCCATTGGAAATGGTTCATGAACCAGTCGCGCATGGGGTAGGCCAACATCAGGCCGAACGAGCAGTGAACGATGCGGTCGTAGTGGTTACGCGCGCCACCAAGATGCTCCTGCAACCAATAGCCGAAGGGGTTCTCGGCGTAGGTGTACTCGGCCCCATAGATGTGCAGCAGGATGTACATGAAGATCAGGGTGTAGCTGAGGTCGCTGAAACGGAAGTGTCGGTGACTGATGACCAACCCGCCGATGAAGATCACCGTGAGCACGTTCTCCGTTACCCAGTTGGCGCGATGGTGTGGTGTTGATGAAGGTGACCGTCCAACAGATCAGGAAGATCGTCAGGAAGGCTTTCAGAAGGAGGCTTTCACGGAACGGGCGACGCGCTGGGGAACTGGCGGTGGTGAAGGGCATGGGCGCAAGTAACGAACCAACCTACTTTGGCGCACCCAGCAAACGGACCATGATCAAACGCTACTCCCTTTTCTCCATCACTGTTCTCGCCATACTCACCACCTCTGCCCAGTACAGCGGACCCGAGAGCGTGGAATATGATGCCGTCGGCGATCGCTACTTCGTGAGCAATACCAATAACGGCAAGATCCGTCAGCGCGACCAAGCCGGTACGGTAACCGACTTTATAACGGTGAGCCCTGCGCCCTACGGCATCGAGATCATGGGCGACACCCTCTTCGCGTGCAGCGGAGGCACGGTCAAAGGGTACTTGCTCAGCACTGGTGCAACTGTCTTCAACCTCAACCTCGGCGGCAATTTCCTGAATGGCATCACTACGGATGGAACCTATTTGTACGTGACGGATTTTGGTAACGACGAGATCCTGAAAGTGGATGTGGCCGGTAACTCCTTCAGCCTGCTGGTAAGCACCAGCTTCACGCCCAACGGCATCGTGTACGATCCCATCGGCGATCGATTGGTAGTGGTGGCGTGGGGCGGAAGCGCGCCCATAACGCAAGTGGATAAGAACACGGGGGCGCTCACGAACCTCACGACAACCTCCTTGAGCAATATCGATGGGATCACGATCGATTGCCTTGGCCGGTTCATTACCGCCAATTGGGGCAACGATCAGCTGATCGCGTACGAGCCCACGTTCCAAAGTGCGGGGGTGAACCTGAGCGCGCCGGGGATCGGTAATCCCGCTGATCTCGATTTCGATGAGGTGCATGGCCGTGTGTGTGTGCCCAACACCAGCTCCAACACAGTGACGCTTTTCGAGATCACCGCGTGTGTGACGGGTATGGAGGAGGATCCTGCGGAAGAGCGCATCACCTTTTTCCCGAACCCTTGTGATGGCTTGGTGCAGGTTCAACTGCCCGGTGCTTCGGACCGCAACTACGTTGTGGCGGACCTTTCAGGCCGGGTGATACAAGCAGGCTTACTGCCGATGGACAATGTGCTCGACTTGTCCGCGTTGAACGCTGGGTCGTACGTCCTCTCAATCCCGTCAACCGGTCGTAGCGTGCCCATCCTTCGTCGTTGAGCTGATCAGCGTAGTACTTCCCCGGTTAGCTTCCCCGTCCTGTCAATCCCCCCTATCATGCAGATGCGCTCAGTTGTATTCGGTTCGGCCTTGGTGCCGCTTGCCATCACTGCTCAGGTCGAATGTTCAACCGGGCGCTACAGCAACTACGACCTCTTCGACTCCATTTCCGTGGAAACGGTGCAGTTCGGCAGCAACACTCCTGTTAGCGGCCAAGGCACGCAGGCGTTGTACATGGATGTTTACCAACCCGTAGGCGATGTGCTTCCCAACCGACCGGCCGTGCTGGTTGCTTTTGGCGGTTCGTTCGTAGCCGGTAGCCGTGCGGATGTTGCATCGTTGTGCATCGCTTTCGCCAAGCTGGGTTACGTAGCGGTAGCTCCGGATTACCGCGTGGGTTTCTTCTGGCCTTCGGAAAGCACCACCACAAAAGCGGTGATGCGCGCGGCGCATGACATCCGCGCGTGTGTGCGCTATTTGCACAAGAGCGTACTGGACAATGGCAACCCGTATGCGATCGATCCTGCGCGGATCATCGTTGGCGGCGTTAGCGCAGGCGCCATTGGTGCTTTGCACATGAGCTACTTGGATGAGAGCAGCGAGATCCCGGCGATCCTGTATCCCGATACGGCTTTCACCGGCGGCATTGCCGGGAACAGTGGTTCGCCGGGTTATCCGGATGATGTGCTGGCGTGCTGGAGCATGAGCGGTGCCATTGGCGATACACTGTGGATGAACCCCGGCGACGAACCCGTGGTGAGCGTTCATGAAACCGGTGACGATGTGGTGCCCTGCTATACGGAACTGGTGGAGGTGCTCGGTCTACCTACCGGGTTGTATGCCAGTGGAAGCCATGATCTGCACCTGCGCGCACAGCATATCGGGTTGGAGAATTGTTACTTGGAGTATCCCGGCACTGGTCACGTTGGCTACCTCAACAGCGATCCGGATTTTTCCTTCGATCATGTAGTGAAGTTCCTCGCGCACCAAGTGTGCAATGAGGATGGTGATTGCGGGACTATCTATGCCGCTGTGACCGAGGTGGAAACCACCATGCCCCTTGCGGTGGCACCGAATCCGACGGATGGTGTTGTGCGCATGATCTTGGCCGAGCCGGGCTTGGTGCAAGTGCTTGATGCGATGGGCCGGACCGTTTTTTCAGACCGAATGCCCCAAGGCCTTGTTGAACTGGACTTGTCCCGGTTTGCGGACGGCACTTACAGCATTCGCTCCATCGGCTCCGAGGTGCGATCGGCCCGCGTGCTGAAGAGCGCGCGCTGAGCTATTGCCGACGGTTGTTGAGGAAGTGCACCCCGACCAAGCGGTGCGCGCGTACGTTCCAATCATTGAAGTACACCAAAACGCAATAGTCGTTTTCCGTTGCGAAGTGCGTGCCTTCGATGGCGGTCAGATCCGGCACCGTGGACCCAGGCGCCAGATAGGCGTACTGATAATCGATGAAGCCTTGTTTCACCATGCCGCGCAGGTAGTAGCGCTGATTCGGTGCGTCGTAGGCCATGCGGTATTCATTCCAGCATTGGAAGTCGCTGAAGGCACCGTACACGAACACGTCGCCGGGTAATTGTTGGCTCATTGGCAGTTGCCAGTAGACGTGCACATAGTCGCTTTCAAGCGCGGCGTCATAGCCGTCGTCGGTCTTGGTGAGATAGCGTCCATTGAGGTCGGGCTGGTCCAGGTACACGCGAATGTTGCGTTTGATATCGGGTACCATGAAGAACTCGACCAGTTCCGCGTCGGTTTTGATGTTGGCAATGCTGGGCGCGTTGAAGCGCGTGCTCTTCGCATTGAGCGGGCGCCATTCATTGCCACCATCGAACAAGGTTTCCGGTGGAAAGTCGTACACCAGTTCGTTGCCACGGACGAACTTGGGCCGTGCGCCGGTGCGCGCGTCGTCCCATCGCATGTTCTGTAGAACGGTCACCGTTAGGTCGCCGAACGGATCGGGCACTTGCAATTCAGGATGCCGGAGTGTCAGATCCACTTGCTGTGCGGTGTTGCGGCGTTCCACATCGCGGCTTGCCAACACCTGTGCGGCGATCTGCACCTTCGTCTCAAATACCAGGAAACGGCGCGTGAGCACGAGGTCCGTTTCATCGCCGTTGCGGAACACTTTCAGGATGTAGTTGCCGCTGATGCGTGGCTTGATCAGGAAGTTCGGGACTTCCACCGCATAGTGAAGAAAGGGCTGTCGCGTGTTGAAGCTCTGGATCGGTGGTGGGATGAAATCGCTGAAGGCGCCATCGAGATACTGGCCTTGGCTCAGGTCACTGGGCTTCCATTCCGGGTCGCAATGCACGATGGTCCAGTTCAGGTTCTCGGGATCGGGCGACAGGTCATCGAAGTGCAGCTCCATGGTTTCACCGCTGCCCAATTGGATCACCGGCACGCTCAGTTCGAAGCCGGTTTTGTACAACTGCACCGTGCGGATGGTGGGGGAGTAGCTGCGGTCCTCGTAACGGATATCTGCCTGTGGATCATAGTAGTCCGGGACTTCAGGAGTGGAGGCCACGGGCGCCGTAACGCTGCATGCCAGCAAGCCGATCGTACAGGAGGTGAACACAACGAATAGGGATAGCACTGCGGTCATTGCGCCAAAGTAGCTGCGGAACGCGGTGGGACTGCCTGTTCGTACACGCTCAGCGCACGAACCGACCAATGCCTTGGTCCGCACCGTTCCACATCCTGATGGTGTACGCACCAGCGGACATGCGCGACAGGTCAAGTGCGAAGGGTCCTTCCTGCAAAGTGCTTCCCGACAGAACCATGCGGCCAGCCGCATCGAACACCACGTATTCCGAACCCGCGGCCATGCCATGGTACACCAGCGCCGAGCCGTCGTTGCTGACCACCGTGATAGGCTGACCATGCTGGCCACCGCGCACAACGGTAACCACATTGCTTACGGTCGAGGTACCGTCCACATCGGTCTGACGAAGTCTGTAATAGCTCGTCCCGGACAATGGTTGCACATCCACTGCGGAATAGTGCAACGTCGATTGGCTGTTGGTGGCGCCCGGCACCCGGATAACATCCGCGAACTCGTACGCATCGGCGCTGCGTTCCACATCGAACCAGAGATTGTCGATCTCCGAGGCGGTGCTCCACTCCAAGTTCACCACGTTGCCGTTCGGCAGCGCATCGAAGCTTAATAGTTCGATCGGCAGCGGGTTACTGCCCGTTATGCTCGCCAACGTCCATGGGCTGAAGAGCGTTTGTATCGCGCTGGTGGTAACGTCGCCGGCGATTGTTGTGCCCGTTGTTCCCCTGTTCCCGCGGTCCCGCCAGATCGTTCCCGTAGCATCCCAGCGCGCAACCCTAAGGTCAGCAAGGTTGGTAACGCCGCAGCTGTTATTGTCCCATGACAGTGTTACCCATGCATTCGCGGAGCCGGCGGTGCGATCGATCTGCCAGTACTCGCAGTTGCTGATGTGGTCGAGAGTTGGTTCCAACGGGCTACCGAACAGCACTTCGGGATCCAACGGGAAGTACTCGCAGCGGAACCGATCACCTGTGCCACCGCTCAGCAAGCTGATGCCGGCATAGCGGTATTGCGTGCCCTTTCCCACCGGGAAAATGAAGTTGTCGTTGCCTTGCTTGTCGATGGGGCCATGTACGAAGCTCGCATCGCTGGCATTGGTTGCCGTGGCCCCGTCCAACAGGATCGGGCAATTGGTTGCATCCGTGAACAGCCGCCCTTGAAGCAGGTCCATGTTGGCAGAAACAACGATCGGCGTATTGAGTGTTACATCGTTCGTGGTCTTGCTGATGCGTAGGGAGTTGAACACTTCTGGAAAGGCATTGGTGTTGATGCCCTGCGCACCGGTCCCATTGAAGAGCACGGTGGAGAAGGGGTCGTTGAACGCTGCCGCGTCGCTGTTGTTGATCCAGTTTCCGCCAAGGCGCAGCGTGCCACCGACGCCTGCTCCCTGAAGGTCGAGCAGACCTCCTGGTTGAATGATCAGATTGCCCGTAACCGTCAGCGTATTCGTGGCGAACTCATTGCGCACGTAGCCTTCGTACAGGCCGGGTCCGGTTCCCTGCAGAATGAGATTCGTACAGGTAAGCGTACTGGAGCCCAGCAGGGTAATGCCAAAAGCACCTGTGCCGAACGTGCGTTGCACGCTCACCGGGCCGCCTACCGTGAGGCTGCTGCTCTGTTGCACTGTCAGGTTCCAACCCGTTAGCGATGCGACGTGGCTGATGCTCGCGCAAACAGCAGCGCTGCTGGCAACGATCCCCACAACACAATTGCGCACGGCCGTGCTGTTGATCACCACATTGCTGCTGGCGATGGGTACTTCAGCATCGTCCCAGTTCTGGCATTGGAACCAGTCGGTGGTTTTCGCTCCTGTCCACAGTCCGTTCACCATGCCGCCGAGCGTAATAGGCATGACGGGCGCCGTTGTCCAATCCGTTCCGCCCGCGTTGTAGTTGGCGCAGTTGTTATAGGTGGTCCAGTTCACTGGGTCCTCGATCCGCAGGATCCAATCCCGCTGCGTGGCCAACGTCTGCGGCCCGATGTACTTCGAGTAGTCAGTGGCGCTCGTAGGCGCCATGCTGAAACAATCCATGCCGAACGGCAGGTTGCTGCGCTGGGTGGTGTTGGCGGCCGACCATGGGAATGCGGCGTTCGTGGAGAAACCGAAGAGCCACGTGCCCGAGTAGGTCGCGTCGTTGGCTCCTGCACCGGCATTCCAAACACCGGCCTGACCGAAGAACAACTGATCGCCGCCGCTGTTCATGTTCAGGAAATTGCCCGCGCCGTTCAAACTGGTGAAGCCCCATGATGCATCGGGTGCGATGGCATAGTAGCCGCCCGAGCCCGGGAAGCGGAACGTGATCACCGTGCCACGTGGGATCGTTGCGCCGATGCGCGAGGCCCGGATGGTGCCTTCACCATCGCCCCATAGCGTAGGGAACTGGCGCTCATATCCGTTGTCGGTAAGGTCGATGGTGGTCCCCGTGGTAATGTCCTTGAAGCAGAAGAAGCTCACTTCATCTTCCACCGTGGGTCCACCGCAAGAGGCGTCGCGATTCGCGTTCACACCAACGATCACCTGATCTCCTCTTCCAAGGACCGTGGGCGGGCTGTCGTTGTCCAATATCACCAAGCTGGCCGCGCTGGGCGCACCGATCGCATTCCCCGCGCTGACACCGATGATGGAAAAACCCACTGCTTCCGTGCTCTCGATCAGCGCATCATCGTTCACGATCGCATTGAAACTCACACTGGTCGCACCCAACGGAATTGCCACCGTGATCTGCCCCAGCACCGTTCCCGGAGTCGTGGTGTAGTCGTTACCGGGGCCATAGGTCACGCCAACGCCATTGGAAACGAAGATGGTCACCGACCCGGCCGCCGTGGCTGCGGGCGTGATATTGAGCTGGAAGTTGACCGTCCCTGCGCTCTCCACCGCGTTCACGCTCACCGTGGCGAACGTGATGGTGGGAGTGGCATCGTTGTTCACAATTGTCTGCACATAGGAATTCGCAGGACCAATGAACAACCCGGCACTGGAGCCAGTGATGGTGAACGTGATGACCTCGTCCGCCTCGTTCAGCAACTCGTCGTTCACCACGATATCGAAACTGAGCGCGGTTGCACCGATAGCGACAGGAACGGTGATGGTGTTCGCCACAACCGCTGGCACCGTGGTGTAGTCGTTGCCACCGCCGTACGTCACCCCAAGGCCATTGGCCACGGTAACGGTGTAGGTGCCGTTCACTGTGGCGGCTGCCGTCAGCGGAATGGTCACCGTAACCGTCCCAACGCTCTCAGGTGAGCTATCCGTTGGGGTTGCGAACGTGGCGATGGTGCTGTTGCAATCGAAGGGAACGTAGATGTTGTCGAAGGTGGCTCGGTCCACTGCCGCATTGTATTGTGCCGGAAAAGGCAGGCGGCGAAGGGCAGAGGGACACCGGTATACGTGGCATCCACCACGGTGCCCTCACTGAACGCCGCACTCGCCGGGAACGGGAATGCACCGCATGGACGCGAGTATAGCTGCCAAGTGTTGGTGGAAGGCGTGTAAACGACCCCTACGGCCAGATACTGTGCTCCAAAATCCGTGTGCCGGTAATGATGGATCGTTTGTGGCGAACTCCAGCGCTGTATCGGACACACGGTAGTCGACCGTACCACGGTCCCGCCTCGCCATGAATCACAGCGTAGCCCTGCCAGTTGTTGGGTCCAGGAGACTCCCCGCCAGTATGAATGCATTACCATAGTTACCCACAAGAAAACCACTCGGGTCCGCCCGAGTGGTGCGCATGTTGAACTGCCAAGTGAGGACGCAAGTGTTCGTATTGAGGGTGGTGCCGTATAGGGACGAAACATCTTGCGAAACCCAATCAACCGTGCTTTGGCCTCCGGTGGGCATATCCAGCGCATTGCTCAGAATGGCCGCTGAGGTAGTTGGTACATTTGTACACCACCTTCGGTCCATCCGCCACCAACAATAGCGTTGTTCGCCCGCGTAAAATCATCCACAAGCTGCTGGCCAAGAGCGGCTGCACCGGGCAACGCCAAGGCGACAAGGAAACCCCAAATCCTGTTCTTCACCATCTGTTCCAGAGCGTCGCAAAAGTCGGTCGATCCATCGGTGCGATTGCTACGACAATATCAACGTACGTTGACTTCCACGATCGAGGATCAACGTAGTAGTGGAAAAGAGGCAACCTCGTTACCGCAGACCACCGAAAGGACGATCGCCCCGTGCGTTCCGCTGGACAAGTCCAGTACGGTGTACGGGCCTTCGCCAGTGCGCCCGGCGGCCAACTCGCGACCCAGCATGTCGCATATGCGCCAATTCGCGGCGCTGCACGGATGCTCAAGAACAACGGTGCCATCCGCCTGCACAAAGGCATGCACCGCTTCGCTGGCGGTGCGGCGGTGAACGGCCACCGCATCACTGACAGCCGAGCTGCCGTCGAAATCGGTTTGGCGAAGGCGGTAATAGCTCACGCCCACGACCGGTTCAGCATCGTGTGCTTTGTAGTCGATGGCGGTTTGGCTGGTGCCGGCCCCGGGCGTGCTCAAAAGAGCCGAGTACGACAAGCCATCGGTACTGCGCTCGATCGTGAAGTACTGGTTGTCCGTCTCGGAAGCGGTGCTCCACTCGAGCAGCACGGCCGGGCCATCGTTGCGGGCGCCGAAGGATATCAGTTCGATCGGCAGGGACGTAGCGCACTGTAGTGCCCGGCGGTACGCCAAGTTTGCGGCATTGTTCGCGGCACCAGGCGTTTCGTTCCCTGCCACCGCAGCGCTTGTGAAGTTGGCCGCCACGCGTGGGTCGGTCGTGTTGAAGAAGATTACACGCCCTGCGTGGTTGATCGTGCTGATCCTAAGATTCTCGATCCCGCCATTGTTCATGTTCTGCGTGCCCGGCCCATAGCTGATACCATGGAAGTATTGGCTATTGGGATACCGTACCTGAATAGCGTCGCCTTCGTTGCGCATGGCCATGCGCACCCATGCGCCGAGCGCGAAGCCGCACGGCCCATAGGCCCCGCCACTTACCGCGCTGGGCCACAGGAAACACCCCTGCAATGCTGCGTGGTTCGCAGGCAGAACATATACACTGTCCAGCGGAGCCGAATCGTTGGTGTCGTCGGGGGGTACAGCCGCGTTGACATCCACATTGTTGTAGATAACGATCGGCGACCCTGTGGGTACCGCTGCCCATTGTGCCACGTTGGCGAACCGTAAGTGTCCGCCGCTCACCCCGCTGTTCAACATCAGTGTTCCAAAGCCGTTCCACGCTGCTCCATTGTTGTCGTCGATCTTCCAGTTGCGCAGGTCCACCGTTGTGCAAGGTGGGCCACAGACCATCAATTCCACATATTCCTTTTCACCTGAGGGACCATTGCTCACTTCGTTCACGAACGGACCTACGCACGTGGGTGTGTAAGGCACGGTCAACTGTACTTCATCGATCGCCACGCTCGGGTCGGCCCCGGCTCCGTCGTTGTTGTTCTGCCACCTGAAACCGACGCGCACCCCGGGGTTGTTGTTCGCGCTGGCAGGCAGGGCCAAGCTGTATTGGGTCCAAAGTCCTTGGGAGCCACAGCCGCCAACGGGCGTTTTCCCCGGGTCGCTCAGCGCGGCCCAAACCGCGCCGTTCCAGTATTCGACCAGGAAATTATCCGTAGCCCCCTGACCGTTCTCGATGTACTTGAAGTTGAGCGTGATGTTGCTGTACCCAGTAAGGTTTATTGTCGGCGTTTCAGCGCGTTTGTTCGTCAGCGTGCTCAAGCAACCACATAGGCAGAAGGCACAGAATGCGGGTGGACAGCCAGCATCGTACGCTGCACCGCAATCGCCAGTAGGGCAGAAGATGCAGCCGTTGGGGCTGGCACACACCCCCACCAGTTCATTACCGAGGTGCAGTGTCTCATTGCCTGTGCAACCTGTGCCACACGTGCCCACGGCGTTGCCGTTCTCCTGGCAACTGATGAACCATTGGTTCGGGCAGGCCCCTTGGGCTCCAACGTTTGTGGTGGTCCAGATGCCGTTTGGCCCTAGTGTGTAGCTGGCCGCATGGCATCCAGCGCCGCACCCATTCTCGAATTCTTCCGACCATATGACCAGTTGTGCCCTGCTTGCCGGGATGCTCGCATGACCCAATGCCAGCAGCAAACCCCATCGCAACGGAGCGATACCCGGTGGGTGGTGAATCTGCATGGCGTTGAAAGTTAGTCGGCCGATAGCAGGAGGGGTTGCGCTGTGCGGATATTTTTGGCGGCCCTTACCAAGACGTGTCAGACCGATCGCCAGAGCCGAGCGGACCTTCATTTCAACATCTTCTTCATCTCCACATCCGCACTTGTCCAAGATCCTCATCCTCGACCACGGTAGCCAGTACACGCAACTGATCGCACGGCGTGTGCGTGAGTTGAACGTGTATTGCGAGATCCATCCGTTCAGCAAGGCCGCCATGTTCGCCAACGATCCCGCCATCAAAGGGGTCATCCTTGGCGGCAGTCCTTTCAGTGTGCACGATGCTACCGCACCCAATACCGATATCAGTGGCTTCCAAGGTCGTGTGCCTGTGCTGGCGGTTTGTTACGGTGCCCAGCTGTTGGCCAAGCGTGCCGGGGCACCGGTCATTCGCAGTACCGTGCGCGAATACGGTCGTGCGCATTTGGACAACATTGCCGTCAGCGCTCCCTTGTTCGATGGCATACACGCTGGTACGCAGGTTTGGATGAGCCATGGCGACAGCATAACCGCTGCAGCGGGTAACATGGAGATCATGGCCAGCACGCACGCGGTGCCGGTGGCAGCTTACAGGTTGAAGGGCGAAGACACCTTCGCTGTGCAATTCCACCCGGAAGTGTACCACACCACCGACGGCTTGCAACTGCTGCGCAACTTCGTCATGAACGTGTGCCGCTGCAAGGGCGATTGGACCCCGGCTTCGTTCGTCGATTCAACGATCGCCTCGTTGCGCACCCAATTGGGCAACGACAAAGTGGTGCTGGCCCTCAGCGGCGGAGTGGACAGCAGCGTTGCGGCATTGCTCCTCAGCAAAGCGATCGGCGATCGGTTGCATTGCATTTTCGTTGACAATGGCCTGTTGCGGAAGGGCGAATACGAAAGTGTACTGCACAACTACAAGCACCTCGGTCTCAACATCACGGGAGTGGATGCGAAAGCCCGCTTCTACGATGCACTGAAAGGCAAGGAGGATCCGGAGGAGAAACGGAAGGCCATCGGCTCAACATTCATCGATGTGTTCGATGTGGAGGCACACCGCATCAGCGACGTGAAATGGCTGGGGCAAGGAACCATCTACCCCGATGTGATAGAGAGCGTGAGCGTTCACGGACCGAGTGTTACGATCAAGAGCCACCACAATGTGGGAGGCCTGCCGGCGCGGATGAAGATGCAGGTGGTTGAACCGTTGCGACTGCTGTTCAAGGATGAAGTGCGCCGCGTGGGAAAGGAACTCGGCCTGGATGCCTCTTTGCTCGGTCGTCATCCGTTCCCTGGGCCGGGCCTCGGTATCCGCATCCTCGGTGAAGTGACGCCTGAGAAAGTCGCGCTATTGCAGGAGGTGGACCACATATACATACAAGGCCTGCGCGATGCGGGACTCTACGACCAAGTGTGGCAGGCCGGTGCCATCCTACTACCGGTGCGCAGTGTCGGAGTGATGGGTGACGAACGCACATATGAGAATGCCGTGGCGTTGCGCGCTGTTTCGAGCACCGACGGCATGACGGCGGATTGGTGCCACCTGCCCTACGAACTGTTGGCACGGATCTCGAACGACATCATTAATCGCGTGAAGGGAGTGAACCGTGTGGTGTACGATATCAGCAGCAAACCCCCGGCGACCATCGAATGGGAGTGAAATACATCATACACCTCTTCCTTGCGTTCGTGTTCCTCTTGGGAGCATGCAGCACGTCGGCACAGATCACCCAAACGCGCGATGGAAAGAAGTACGTTCTCCATACCGTTGAGAAAGGGCAAACACTGTTCGCCATTGGCCAACGGTACGCGGTGCCCGTTGAAGCGATCGTGAAAGCGAACCCGGCCGCAGGCCAAGGGCTGAGTATCGGCCAAGTATTGGTGATCCCTGTCCACGGTGTATCGAAGAAGGAGGCCAAGGCAGCACCGCAATTGCGCAACGGCGAATTGGTGCATGTGGTGCAAAAGAAGGAGACCGTGTACGGCATCGCCCGCAAGTACAATGTTGCCGAGGCCGATCTCTTGGGCCGCAATGCGCAGATGGCCGGAGGATTGAAGGTGGGAATGGAACTCGTTGTGCCTGTGGGCAAAGTCACCGGCACGGATGCGAATACGGTGGCCCCGGCCGCCGACGATGGCAGCAAGAGCCACCTGGTGCAAGCGCAGGAAACGGTGTTCGGTTTGTGCAAGCAGTATGGTATTTCAGAGGAGGAATTGAGAGCTGCGAACGGTGGGTTGCCCAGCGGATTGCAAGTGGGCATGTACCTGCGCATACCAGCGAAAGTCGAGGTGGCCGTGAATATTGAACCGGTAGGAATGGACAAGCGCGAACGGTACAGCGTTGGATTGCTCCTTCCGTTCAGCATCGAACGGAACGACAGCGCGCTGTCGCGCGTGGATGCCGACGATTGGTACGATCTCACCGGCATAGCAGCGCAGTTCTACGCAGGCGCTCAACTGGCGATCGATTCAATGGAGCGAGCGGGTTTCAAAGCCGATATCCATGTGGCGGATGTTGGCGGTGAGCCGGCGGTGTGGAACAAAACGCTCTGGGATCCTGCATTGAAGAACTTGGATCTGTACATCGGCCCCTTCCACCGCGCCGCTATTGAACAAGTGGCTGGCCTGGCGGGAACAGGTCACGTGGTATGCCCCGTGGCGCAGAGCAACAAGGTGCTACTGGGCAGGCCGCGTGTGAGCAAGGTTGTGAGCGGTCGCACTGAACATGTGCAACAGATCGCCCGCTTCGTAGCGCGGCACCACGGCAACGACAATGTGATCCTGATCCGTGCCGGCATTACCGGCGAAAAGGAATTGCAGGACCAAATGGAACGTATGCTGCGCGAAGCCTTGGTGGCTGCTGGCAGCGATCAGGTCATCGACAGTTCCACGATCGTATATGTGGGGAAGCGCGATGCTGCGACCGTAGTGGCCCGGTTGCAAGCCACGCGGACCAACGTCATCGTAGTTCCGTCCGAAGATGTCGAATTGGTGACGGGATTGGTGAACAAGCTGGCGGATTCGGCCGAACGCAACAAGATCATCGTCTTCGGCATGGAGCAATGGCAGCAGATGGAAAGCCTCGATGCAGAAAAGCTCGATGCCATATCACTGCATGTTCCGGCCAGCACGTGGATCGACAGGAACGATCCGCGGGTTGTTGCGTTCGAGAAGGTGTTCCGCGAGCGCTTCCAAACGGATGCCGGCGAGTATGCTTTCCTCGGGTTCGATGTGGCCTTGTACTACCTCACCGCGCTCATGGAAGAAGGCCGCACCTTCAGCGATCGTTACGGGACGGTGGCCACCCACCCCTTGCATATGGCTTTCCGTATGCAGAAGGCCGGCGACGAGAATGGGTTCAGGAACGAGAGCGTGTTGATGCTCAAGCATCAGAACCTTGGTCTTGTTCTTGCGAAGCCGTGAGCATCGATGCGAGCCACCGGAAGTGCCGGTGGAAGTCGGGTTACACCTGTCGCGTATTCACCGGTCCCGCAATTCCCCCCAAAACACGGGCGTTCGAAGAGTGATCGATAGCGCGCCCGTCTCCATCTTGCGGCCTTGCTCAAATCGAAGTTGATGAAGACGAACAATTCCGTTGTAGGGGCCACATTCGCAGTGGCGCTGCTTCTCGTTGCATCGCATTCCACATTCGGCCAAGGAGCCGAGAACCAGAACGCTTTGCTCTGGCGGATAAGTGGGAACGGATTGCCCAAAGCCAGCTATGTGTATGGCACCATGCACGTGAGCAAGAAGCTGGCATTCCATCTCGGCGACCCCTTCTTCGATGCATTGGAACAAAGCGATGCCGTGGCGCTTGAGCTTGATCCGGCCCAGTGGCTCAAGGACATGGGCACGAGCAAGCTCTTTACCATGGGAGTGCTGGAGAGCTTAGGACGCGGACCTGGCGTGCGGGGCTTTTACGACAACGCCTTCAACACCGACTTCCCGAAGCGTGAAGCCCTATTGGGTGTGCTGGCCGAAGAGCCCTACATGATCGACGACCTGTTGTACCGGATCACGGACCATAGCGGTAACTCGGAAGAACTGACCTACTTGGACCTGTTCATCTTCCAAGCCGGGCGAAAACTGGGCAAGCCCGTTCATGGGCTCGAGCGATTCGATAGCTCTCTTGAACTGGTGATGCTGGCCAACACAGAGGAAGGGACCAAGGCCGATCGCGAGCGGCACCGCAAGCGCATGGCCAAATACAACGATGGACCACCCCTGCACGAATTGTTGGAGACCGCTTATCGCAACGGTGATCTGGCCCGGCTCGACTCTTTGTTCGACGCGGAGAACGTGAGCAGCAGCTCGCGCAAATACATGCTCGACATGCGCAACGATACCATGCTCAACGGAATGCTTCCCTTGATGCGCAATGGTTCGCTCTTCACGGCCGTTGGCGCCGCGCACTTGCCCGGTGAAGGCGGCATTCTGGCCAAGCTACGCGCCATGGGCTACACCGTCGAAGCGGTGCCCAGTGCATTCACCACCGCCTCGATCCAGCGTCGGCACAAGTACGAAGAGATGTACAAGCCCCCGGTGCTCACCAAGGTCAGTGGGCCTGATGGTGACTTCAGCATGGATGTGCCGAGCCAGTATTACGAGTTGCCGTGGGGTGGTAATGGCCGTACGCTCATCAGTACAGACCCAACGAACGGAAGCTACGTGGTGGTGCAGCGCCTGCAGACCTTGGCACCGCTGCGCGGACTTTCGACGGACGACGTGTGCGCTACGCTGGACAGTATTCTGTACGAAGGCATACCCGGGCGCTTGGGTGCCGTGAAGAAGTCCGTTGACGCAGGCGGTCGTCCGCAGTACGAGCTCACCAGCGTTACCATGCGCGGTAACCGCTTGCGCTATCGCATCATTGTTGCTCCTTCCGAGATCTTCATCGTGAAGGTGGGAACGCGGAACAGCGCGAAGGCCAAGAAGGACGGCGATCGCATACATGCTTCGCTCGCTTTCGATGGCGGACTGACACGGACAGGAACGTTCGTCCCCAAGACAGGCGGTTGCAGCGTTGCGCTTCCCGGACGGCTGTTCGTGAGAATGGAAGGTCCGAAAGCCCCGGCCGCGAGGGAGTCAATGGCCACCAGTGACCTTATGGTCCAAGGCGTTCAGGGCAACCATCATTTCATGTTGATGGGCTCATCGTTGTATGACCCCACTTTTCTGGAGGAGGACACCTTCGAGCTAGCTCGGTTGGCAGATGCCTTCGAAGAACACTTCACATTGGAACGCGTTTCCACACGACACTTTGAACTAGCCGGCCGGCCGGCGTTGGACGGCATCTTCACCAATCGATCGGACACCGTTTTTGCCCGATGGACGCTACGTGGACCGCACTTCTATCAGTTGAGTGCCGTGGCACCGAGAATGGAGGCCATGGATTTCCTGGGCTCGTTCAAGTTGCTGCCGCAACCCGTTCCCACCGCCACCGAACTTTTCACCGATAGTGCGGCTGGTTTCACCGTGCGTACGTCCTCGGTGAACCAGGAGATCGACCCGATCCGAAAGCTGATGCAGCGCGCAAGGCCCCGTTACCGTGGCTGGGACGAGGATGAAGAAGACGATGGCCAAATGCGCACCAACGAAACCATGACATTCGTGAGTGACACTTCCACTGATGTCACGTCCGTGTTCTCCCAGAAAATGCACCGCTTCGAATCATGGAAGGACGAGGATGCGTTTTGGAATGATTATTTGGAGAATGTCGCCAGTGGCGCAGGGGCCGTGGTGAAACACAGCAAGCGGAGCATCAATGGTGGAACGGAGCGCTTGGATGCCGTGATCACGGATACCGCCACGATCCGTTGTGTGCATGTTACCATGATGCAGCGCGGTGCGCGCGTGATCTTGGTTCGTACGGTGGCCGACACCCTGGAAGCCCTCGCACCGTGGAGTGCGACTTTCCACGGAACGATCGCGCCGCTGGATACCATTCTGGAGGGGGACCTGTTCGAACTGAAGGGCGATGCGTTCATGGCCGATCTCACGGGCACTGATAGTTTGAGGGCAGCGCAAGCGAGAGCATCGTTCAATACTGTCGGACTGAAACCCAAGCACGGGGCACCCTTGGTCGCTTGGTTGCGCACTGCCACATTCGATAAGGACCACCGGAAGCAGCGGTACGAGGCAATTGAAGCTTTGGGCAACAGCGGATCGGTGGATGCAATGCCTTACCTGCGTGAAGTGTATTCGGCGGCTGGCGACAGCACCGAATTGCAATTGGCCGCGCTGGAAGCGATGTTGCTCTCGAATACTGCAGCTGGCGTGAAGGCCTTCGGCGAATGCATAGCCGTGGAACCGACGCTGGTCGACAACGAATGGCGGATCGGTGGGGTTTTCTTCCCACTGTTCGATACGCTTGAACTGGCGAAGCCGCTCTTCCCGGCGATCTTGAAACTGGCGCGTTATGACGAGTACCGGAGCGTGGTCTACAACCTGCTTGCCGCGTTGGTGGATGAGAAGCTGCTTCCCAAAACAGTGATCGTCCCGGAGAAGGATGCCATCCTGGCCGAGGCGCAGAGTTCGCTGAAGCGCTTGCTGGCCGAGGCGAGCACGGAATCCGCTGGAGGGCGATACAATGATGACCGTTCCTACACATACGCAGGCCCCGAGGATCTCAATGATCTGGGTACCGTGTCCTATTGGCAGGAGTTGTACGGCACCGGCGAGTATCGGGACGAGAAGAAGACCGCCTCTTACACGCTTCGCGGTCGTTCGTACCAATGGTTGGCGCACTATCGCCACCTGCTGATCCATCACTATGACGACCCTGCGGTAAAAGCTTGGTTCGATAAGATGTTGAAGGGGAACGACAAGGATGAGGTCATGAAGACGGCGCTGTACTTGAAGTATTCTGGCAAGTCCGTTGATCCCGCGATCTGGCAGCGCTTCAGCACCGACGAGGCCAGCGCGTTGTGGCTGCGTGGGGAACTGATGGAGCAGGGATGGGGTGACCTTTTCACCGGGAACGTCACCGATCAGGTGGCGATGGCACGCTTGCAACTGAACAGCGGCCACTGGGCCGAGCCCAAGGACAGTATGGAGTATGTGGGCAAGCGGATGGGAGAGAACCGGTTCGGAAGCGGTGCCGTGCACTTCTTCAAAGTGAAACGCGATGGCGAAGAAGAATGGAGCCTTGCTGCGACCGGGTTCCAGCCAACTGACAGCACACAGGTGGAATGGGAGCCGATCTTCACCCACTGGGTAAGCAGGTTCGACGAGGACCAATTGGAGAAGGAAATGGACGACGCGATGAAGGTTGTCCGTTATGCTGGTCGTCGGAGAGTGAAGATCGAGGAGGACTATAGCTGGTTGGGCAATCGCGACTGGTGAGCAACCGTTGCCGCAACGTGGATCATGTCGGTCCATGTTGCGGCAAATGCGCACTCTTGGTTTCCGGACCTACTCAGCCTTCGAATCCGTTCTTCCGGTGACTTCCGTCGCAGAACGGTTTGTTGCTCGAGCCACCACAACGGCACAGCGCGACCATCTTGTCCTTCACTTCCTTGCGTCCATCGCTGTGCGTGATCTCGCAATCGGCTTTCACCAGCACGGGGCCGTTCTTGGTTACTTCCACGATGGTATGCTTGGGGTGAGTTGAGGCCTCATCCACTTGCGGGCCCTCACGCCGAATACTCAGTGCGCCGCTGGGGCATTGCGAAACCTGTGCGATGATGGCCTCCGATGACTTCCATTCCGGAGTGATCCAGGGACGTTGACCGGGCTTGAACACTTCCGGCAAGCCCTTCCAACACTTCCTACTGTGTATGCACAGCTCGGCCTTCCAAACGATCGTTACCTCGCCATTGGCGTAAGTGTGCTCTTTGCTCATGGTGTAAAGCAGGGTACGGATACAGAAGGATGCAAACGGTTGAGGAACGATTATCGTGGCCGCCTTCTCGGACCCGTGAATTGATCCATTTCATCCAACGAAAGTTGGATCTCTTCTTCTTTCAATTCGCCATGTTCACGCATTGTCCTTACGAGCAGAGCGTGGTCTTCTCCTGGGATCGGGCCCACGAGTTCACTCCACATCAATTGCAACGTTCCCGACGGATCGTACTCGAACTCCTCATTGGCGAAAAGGTTGAAGCCCTGCCTCCACCATGAGTGGATCACCTTGTTCGTGTGGTCGAACTCAGGATTCATGATCCCATCCAAGACCGTGTCGCGTTCGAATGACCCGGAGCGGACATTGAACAGCCAATACCAATAAGTCCTGTAGTGCTCGATGGAATGCCAACTCAACAAACGTAGGTCAGCGGCTCCGTCGAAGTTGACATCCTCAACGACCATAACCTTGTCGTTCTGGAAGAGGGGATCGAACGTGCATCCCGGTGGCGGGACAATATGTTGCAGAAACAGATCATTGCGAGTGATGTCGATCCCACGCACATGCAAGTTGTAGCCGTCCCCATTTTGGTATGGGATGCTATCGACCAACGCTTTGAACTCAAAGGCGCCTGCGCGCCTACGCCAGTCATCCTGCGCTGAAACAGCCTGGGCAAGCAACACTATGATCAGCAAGGCGCCCGCTATTCGCATGATCCTGCAATAGGCCTTTAACCCAAGAAAGGATACCGGTGATCC
Source organism: Flavobacteriales bacterium (assembly GCA_016703005.1). Classification (GTDB taxonomy): domain Bacteria; phylum Bacteroidota; class Bacteroidia; order Flavobacteriales_F; family PHOS-HE28; genus PHOS-HE28. Next base: position 41,467 of record JADJCX010000006.1, on the reverse strand, counting down.
GTCGGCGGCACGAAGGTCTCCTTGATCGTGCGCGCGCTCACCCATCGGATAAGGTTCAGGTAACTGCCGGCCTTGTCGTTGGTGCCACTGCCACGGGCGCCGCCGAAGGGCTGTTGGCCCACCACCGCACCGGTGCATTTGTCGTTGATGTAGAAGTTGCCTGCGCTATGGCGAAGGACGTTGGTGGCTTGCACGATGCTCTCGCGGTCGTTGCTGATCACGGCCCCGGTAAGCGCGTACTCACCGGTAGCGTCAACCAGCTTCAGCGTGTCCATCCACCGATTGGCGCTGTACACGTAGATCGTCAGCACAGGACCAAAGATCTCTTCGCACATGGTGGTGCTCTTCGGGTCTTTCGTCACCGCAACGGTGGGTTCAATGAAGTAACCGGCCTTCTTGTCGTACTTCCCACCGGCTATGATCTGCACGTTCTTCTTGTCCTTCTTCAAGCCATCGATGTAGGCAGCGATCTTGTCGAAGCTCTTCTCGTCGATAACAGCACCAATGAAATTCTTGAAGTCCCGCGGGTCGCCCATCTTCATGTCGGCAAGGTCGGCGAGGAGTTCTTTCTTCACCTGCGGCCAGATGTTCTCCGGTATGTACGCGCGGCTGGCCGCACTGCACTTCTGCCCTTGGTATTCGAAGGCGCCGCGGCTCAATGCGGTCGCCACCACCTTGGGGTCGGCGCTCGGATGCGCGATGATGAAGTCTTTTCCACCGGTTTCCCCCACGATCCGCGGGTAGCTGCGGTACAGCGGCAGGTTGTTGCCGATCGTTTGCCAGATGTGACGGAACACTTTGGTGCTGCCGGTGAAGTGGATCCCGGCGAAGTCCTTGTGTTTGAATATCACCTCACCGGCCGTAGGGCCGTCCACATGGATCAGGTTGATCACACCCGGTGGAAGTCCGGCTGCATTGAATACTTCCATCAATACCTGAGCGCTGTAGCACTGTGTGTCAGCGCACTTCCACACCACGGTGTTGCCCATCAACGCACAGCTCGCTGGCAGATTCCCCGCAATTGCGGTGAAGTTGAAGGGCGTTAGGGCGAACACGAATCCTTCCAGGGCACGGTACTCCAAGCGGTTCCATACGCCGGGTGAGCTGATCGGTTGATCGCGGTAGATCTGCTGGGCGTAGTTAACGTTGAACCGGAGGAAGTCAGCGTACTCACACGCCGCATCGATCTCGGCTTGGTAGCAGTTCTTGCCTTGGCCCAACATCGTCGACGCGTTGATGGTCGCGCGATAGGGGCCGCTGATCAAGTCAGCCGCTTTCAGCATGATCGCGGCGCGCTCCTCGAACGGCATGGTCTCCCAATCCTTCTTCGCCTTGAGCGCAGCATCGATTGCGGCGCGCACATGCTTGGCATCGCCGAAGTGCGCCACGCCCAGTTTGTGCGCGTGCTTGTGCGGCGGGCTCATCTTCCGCTGATCCTTGGTCTCAACGGCTTTTCCACCGATCCACATCGGCGCATCGATCGCCGCTTTCAGGCGGCGATCATATTCCGCTTGGAGCGAAGCGCGCTCGGCGGTGCCCGGCGCGTAAGTCAGCACGGGTTCGTTTTTGGGAAGGGGTACAGAAAAGGTGGCGTTGCTCATGGATCGTTGGAAGAGGTCGGCGAAGGTATCCGCCTTCAATCCACGTCCACAGCGCCTACTTCGCTCTCGTACTTGTTGCGTGTAACACCAAGATCCTTGATCAAGCCATCGCCGAGGCTGTATACCCAGCCGTGCACTTGGATCTTGCGGCCCTTTGTCCATGCATCGCGCAGCACGGCGGTGCGGCTCAGATCGTACACCTGTTCGGCCACGTTCAGTTCCACCAAGCGGTCGAAACGCGCTTGCTCATCGGCAATGGCGGTAAGCTCATTGTTGTGGATGCGCGCCACGTCGCGGATACCGCGCACCCAGTACGATGCGGCACCGCCGAATTCCGGACCCATCGCCGCCTTCACTCCCCCGCAGCCGTAGTGGCCGCACACGATCAAATGATCGATCCCAAGAGCGTTCACACCGTAGTCCACCACGCTCAACATGTTCATGTCCGTGTGCATCACCATGTTCGCAATATTGCGGTGAATGAACATGTCACCCGGCATCGTCCCGGTGATCTGGTTCGGTGGTACACGGCTATCGCTGCATCCGATCCACAGGAAAAAAGGGTTCTGGTGCTTGGCGAGTTCAGTGAAGAGTTCAGGATTGTCCCGGTGCATCTGCTCGCTCCATTCCTTGTTGCGGCTGAGCAGGATCTTGTGCAGGTCGGCTTTCAGGTCAAGCATCGTTGTCGGCGTTTGATGCGTGGCGAAGGTATCGCCAGGGAACAGGGTTATTGCCCTCTGACCGAGGTTCAGGGTTGAAGGAACTCCACCGTGCCGGATTGAACGTCATACATGCCGCCGATGAGATCGATCGCACCGGCTGTGAGCATTTCCTTCAAGATCGGACTGCGCTGTGTGATCTGCTCGACAGCCAATTCCACGTTTCTCAAAGCGACACTCTCCACGAACGTATCGTTCGCGCTATTGCGTTCGCCCAGAGTGCGCGTGTCGTCAACGGCCGGACGGATCTTGTTCAGCAAAACCGTCAGGTTACCCATACGCACATCGTCGCAGGCACCTTTCACCGCTCCGCATCGTGTGTGGCCGAGCACCACCACGAGTTTGGCGCCGGCCACCTTACACGCGAACTCCATACTGCCAAGAATATCCTCGTTCACACAGTTGCCTGCAATACGCACGCTGAAGATGTCGCCAAGGCCTTGGTCAAAAACCAGTTCTGCACTTGTCCGTGAGTCGATGCAGCTCAGGATCACCGCGAAGGGATGTTGCCCATCGCTGGTCTCGTTCACCTGCTTCAACAGGTCGCGGTTCGCCTTGAGGTTGTTGACGAAGCGCTTGTTTCCGTCCTTAAGGATCTCCAGGACTTTCGCGGGCGTTAAGTTCGACTGGGTCTCTTTTGTTTGGGTTCTCATGTCTTATGGTACGATATTGATTTTGGTTTCCGCTCGAGCTCGTGCAGGTGGGTCGAGCGTTAATGCCATGTTCACTTCAGCCGCGATGTTCGTGCGGCGGCTCTCGCCACGCTGGCGGCGAGCACCTTGGTATGCTTGCGCGGTCGTTCATGGAAACCGACCAATTCGATCTGGATGCCCTGGTCTTTCGCGCGAACCATTACTTCATCGATGATCTCGCGCACGTCGGGGTCGAGGTTCACCGTGCGATGGGCATCGATCACCACATGGGTGCCGATGGGCAGCGCTGCCAGCGTGCGTTGTATGCTCGCCTTGTTGAAGAAGGTGACCTCCTCGCTCAACTCGATCCGTATCGGTTTGCTCGAATCCGTTAGGTCGCCATCAAAATGAAAAGGTGTGAGGTAGTTGTTGCGCAGCACGATGAAGATGCCCACACCCATGCCCAGCAGCACGCCAGTGAGCAGGTCGGTGAACACCACGCCGAGGATGGTGATGATGAAGGGCACGAATTGCGGCCAACCATTCGCCCACATCTGCTTGAACAGGACGGGCTTTACAAGCTTGTAGCCGACAACAAGTAGGATCGCGGCCAGACATGCAAGCGGGATCATCTCCATCACCGATGGTATCAGAACCACCGAAAGAAGTATCAGCAAACCGTGCAGGATAGCACTGAGCTTGGTACGCCCGCCGCTCTGGATATTCGCGGAACTGCGAACGATCACTTGAGTGATCGGTAGCCCACCGATAAGGCCACTCAGGATGTTGCCAAGGCCTTGGGCACGCAGTTCACGGTCCGTCGGTGTGATGCGTTTATCGGGATCGAGCTTATCTGTCGCCTCCACGCACAACAGGGTTTCCAAGCTGGCCACGATGGCCAGGGTCAGCGCCACCGTCCACACACGCAGGTCGACAAAGCTCGACCAGTCCGGGAGGGTGAAGGCGCTGAAGCCCACGCTCAGGTCGGGCAGGTCCACGTAGTGTTCGGCATCGAGGCCGTGCGTACCAAACCCTCCTGCACCCCACCGAGAAGGATACCTGCGAGAACAGCAAGCAGGGGACCGGGGATCGACGATAGAGCTTTCACGTTCTTGATCAGCCTCGTTTCCCATAAGAGCAGAAGGCCAAGGCATACGGCAGCGGTCAACACCGCACCCGGGGTGATGATATCCAGCACATGGACCAGTTCGCTGAAGGTGTTCTCTTGGTCGCGCTGATAGAAATTGAGGTCTCCCTCGAAGTCCTTGTCGTAGCCGAAGGCCTGCGGAAGTTGTTTTAGGATGATGATGATGCCAATGCCGCTGAGCATCCCTTGATCACACTGTTCGGGAAGTAGTAGGCGATGACGCCAGCACGCAGGAAGCCGAGTACCACCTGCAGCACACCCGCCAGGACCACCGCCAAGAGGAAGGCAGGCAGTCCGAGCTGGCCGATGGCCGAGGCCACGATGACGGCCAAGCCTGCCGCGGGCCCGCTCACGCCCAGATGCGATCCACTTGCCGATCCCACGACGATGCCGCCGATCACCCCGGCGATAAGCCCAGCGAATGGTGGAGCGCCACTGGCCAACGAGATGCCAAGGCATAACGGCACCGCAACAAGAAAGACGACGAGGGAGGCCGGCACATCATTGCGCCAGGTAGCGAAGAGATTCGTTGATTTCATGGAACACAATAAAAATGATCAAGGTTGATCGATCGGGATGTGCGCAAGCACAATCATCCGTCGGAACGAATGCGCTCTAACCACCACGACCTAGTCGCAGCAGGAGCAAGCTCAAACAACCTTTGGCGGCTGGTGCGGCACCTCCAGAGCGGGGTGGTCCAGCATACTGTCTTGGTACCAGTGCAGGAATACCTGAACGGTTGTAGACAGATCTTCGGGAAGCCTGCCGAAGCGGACTTCGCAAGCGTGCTTCAACACTTCTTCTTCCAAGATCGGAGGCATGGTGTTACCACATTCCTCCATTACAGCGAACACACCAAGATCGTTCGTCAACTGCGGAACGATGAAAAGATGCACGGCCAACAGAACGGCAACAAGACGCTGGAAGAAGGACCAGTCTCGAAGTGCGGTTTTGGCTGTGGTCTGCGATCCCATCTTCGGTGAAGCGTCGGCGAATGTACCGTGCAGCGCTACCAGCTACGCGTCTTTTACATCAATTAACCACGATCGATCCGATCAATTCGCCAGCCAAGAATAAAGGAGGTCGAATGGGGGAATGGCCACATCGAACTCGTGCCGATCATCCTCGTCGCGCATGGTGTAGTTGCCCTCCATGCGACCGACGGCACTTTGAAGATCGCAAAAGCTGCTGTACGTGAATTCTTCACCGGGTGCCAGTACGGGGGTTTCGCCTACCACGCCCGGGCCCTTCACTTCACGTGTTTGTGCCAGACTGTCCACGATGCTCCAATGCCTGCGCAACAACCGTACAGTGCGTTGGCCTTGGTTGGTGATGGTGATCCGGTAGCTGAAGAAGAACTTCCCTTCCGATGGGTTGCTGTGGCGTTGCTCGTAGCGCGCTTGCACCGCTACTGCTATGCTGTTGGTGACGAGTATCGTCATGCTGCGCTGTTGGTTGATCGTCCCGGTCCGTGCAAGTGTAACGGGGCTGATGGGCGAGCAGTGGGCTATGCGATCCAATTGTTATCAACCGTTCCGTCAACCGAACGAGCTATCGGCTGCTCTCGCGCATTTTCTTGCGCAAGGCCACCATTTTGATACAGGCAATGGCCGAGTCGACGCCCTTGTTGCCATGCTGGCCGCCACTTCGTGCTTCGGCTTGTTCCATGGTATCGTCCGTGAGCACGCCGAAGATCACTGGTCTGCTGTTGCGCAGTCCGCAGTTCATGATCCCGTTAGCGGTGCTTTGACAGATGAAATCGAAATGCGGGGTTTCGCCACGCACCACACTGCCCAAGCAGATCACGCCGTCAATGCGGAGCGTATCGAGCAGGAATTGCGCAGCGGTAGGCAGTTCGAAACTGCCGGGCGCGTATTCCACTGTGATGTTCTCCGGTTTCACACCGCACTTCAGCAGTGTTTCACGAGCACCGTCAAGCAGTTTAGTGGTGATGCTCCTGTTCCATTCGCTTACTACGATACCAATGCGCATGGCGCTGGCATCGGGAACGGAGGCTGTATCGTAGTGACTGAGGTTGGTGGTTGAGGTTGCCATAATGGGTCGGCCAATGTAGCCGCATGGCAAGGCTCGGTCAACCCGCCATGGCCTCGGCCATAGCAGCGTACTTCTTGGCCTGATTCACATCCGAGTGCTGCGGGAAATCGTTGGCCACTCGCCGGAATGCCCTTTGCGGCCGCTTTCCAATTACCGGCTTGTTTGTGAAGGATCCCGGCTTTCATCAGGTACATTGGACTGGTGAAGTCGCTCTTCACCATGTCGGCGGCTTTTTCGAACTGGCCCACGGCCTTGTCCATTTCATTCATTTCAACGTAACAATCGCCAATGTTGCCAACGGCCATCACGCGCAGCACATCATCTCCCAGGTCCGCCTCCTCGTAATGATCAATGGCCATCTGCCACTGTTCCTGTTTCATGTAGATGGCACCCAGGTAGCTGTGGGCCAAGTCGCCTGTAGGGGTGTTGCCATATTCATCGGCAATGGCTTCGAAGCCCAACCATTGACCATCACCGTTGATCGCCAGATCAAGGCTGTCGATCTCGAAGTAATACTGCGCCTTCCACACGTTCTCTTCAGCATCCTTGATGGCGGGCCCCACCACGAATTGGCGCCAGCCGACAAAGGCAGCCACGCCAACGAACAATGCCACCGCGGCAATGGTCAATGGCTTCTTGTTCTTCTCAATGAAGAGTTCGCTCTTTGTGTACACCTCACTGATGTCGAGGTCCTTATCCTGCTTGTTATCGGCCATGGTCTGCTGGTCTATCGAACGCCATTCGGCGAACGCGGCCGCGAATGTAGGATCCGGCAGGGAATGGCGTGTGGGTGGCAAGGGAAGCTTCCGTCTTTGGCGGGTGATAGTCGACCCACTCCGCATGCGGACCGCTGGCGTACGGAGCGGACCTACCGGGAATACTTTCCGGCAGTGTGGTTCACTCGTGCACCTGAACCCTTGAAGTTGGAACCGCGCGCACGCTTGCAACCCCCGGCCCCATCTTTGGTCACAGCCCAACATGGGAACCACGGCACTGGATCATCGGCAACGCATAAAGCTCCTGTACGGGCGGGCGGCCATGGGTATTTCACCTTCGCAGTTGGCGGCACTGGAGCAGCAGCCGTTTTCCGGGATCGTGGAAGACCTTTTCGCCGGCAGCGCTGAATGGAAGCCACTGGAAACGGCGCAGCGTGTTGCAACGCTGAAGCAGTACCGTGCCATGAGCGAGAAGGACCAGCGGGCCTTCCGGCGGGAGCAGCGCAACAACACCGCCGAGCTGAATGTGGAGTGGATGCAGCGACTTTCAGGTAACGCGGGCATACTTCGAGAGAAGATGACTTTGTTCTGGCACGGGCACTTTGCTTGCCGGAGCAAATGGGGGTTGAGCACTCAGCAACTCAACAATGTTCTGCGCCAGCATGCACTTGGGAATTTCGGTGCCTTGTTGCGGGGGGTGAGCCGAAGTCCTGCCATGCTCGAATTTCTGGACAATCACCAGAACAGGAGAGGGGCCCCCAACGAGAATTTCGCCCGAGAGGTCATGGAACTCTTCACCATCGGCAGGGGGAATTACACCGAACCGGATATCAGGGAGAGCGCGCGCGCCTTTACGGGCTGGAGTTTCAGGCTCGAAACGGGTGAGTTCGTTTTCAACGAGGAACAGCATGACTTCGGGGAGAAGACCTTCCGGGGCCACACCGGGCGTTGGGATGGGGATGATATCCTCGGCTTCCTGCTGGACGATGAACGCACCGCGGCGTTCATCAGCCGTAAGATCTATCGGTGGTTCGTGCAACCAGAGGTGGATGAGGCCTTTGTTGGGATCATGGCCAAGCGGTTCTTCGGCAGCGGCTACGACATCGAAGACCTTATGCGGTTCCTGTTCACGAGCGAGCACTTCGCTCAGGAACGGAACCTCGGCGCGCGGATCAAGAACCCCGTTGAACTACTTGCGGGTTTGGACCACCTCTTCAACATCGTGTATGAACTACCCGACCAACGGATCGCCTTGCAAAGGGCACTTGGCCAGGTCCTCTTCTTCCCGCCCAACGTTGCGGGTTGGGCAGAAGGCAAAGCATGGATCGACAGCAACAGCCTACAACTTCGATTGCGGATGCCCAGTGTGCTGTTGAACAACGGCGCGCTCGAATGGGAACCGGACGGTAGCGACCCCGAAGGTCTTGACGCGGCCATGATGATGGATGCACAGGGCGATCAACCTCAGCGGGATGGCAAGGGGCGCGTGCTGCGCACCGCAAGCGATAAAGAGCAGTTCGTTTTCGGGCTGCCTAAGGAAATGAGCAATGACGGATTGTGCGAAGCGCTGCTGGCCATTCCACCTTCGCAAGCGCTGCGTTCATCCATTTCACCGGCGGGTCAGGGATCCGTTTTCGATCGTGTGCTCCAGGTGCTCTCTTCGCCCGAATACCAACTCTGCTGACCATGACAACACGCCGCCGCTTTCTGCAACAGAGCGCATTGGTGAGTACCGTGTGGCTGCTGCCGTCCTTTCTCAAGGCGGTGGGCACCACGCTGCCCGGCGGTCAGCGGCGGTTGGTGGTGCTGCAACTGAGCGGCGGCAACGATGGCCTGAATACGGTTGTTCCCTTTCGTCATGATGTGTACACGGCCAGCCGCAGGTCGCTCGCACTGTCGAAGGACCGCGCGCTATTGTTGTCGGACGATATAGGATTGAATCCTGGCCTGGTGGGGCTCCGCGCTCTCTTCGATGAAAGCCTTGTGAGCATTGTGCAAGGTGTCGGCTACCCGGACCCGGACCGGAGCCACTTTCGTTCCTTGGATATCTGGCACACGGCCAGCACCAGCAGCGAGTATCTGGAAACCGGTTGGCTCGGGCGATACTTGGAGGATCACTGCACAGCCCCGCACCATGTGCTCGAAGTCGGTCCCGCGCTCACGCTTGCCAACAAAGGAGAACGAATGAAGGCTATCGCCCTGAGCGATGTTGGACGGTTTTACCGCAGCACGCGCGAACCGTTCTTCGCCCAGCTGGCTGAGCATGGGGAACACCAACACAAGACCGCCGCATACCTCTACAACACGATGGCCGAAACGTATCAAAGTGCGGCCTATGTGAAGGAGAAGTTGAAGCCTTCGGAGCCGATTGCGGGCTATGCGAAAGATGAATTGGGTAAGCAATTGCGCACGGTTGCCAACTTCATCAAAAGCGGCCTCGACACCCGTGCGTATTACGTGAGCTTTTCCGGCTTCGACACGCACAGCAACCAGCTACAGCGGCACGAACGACTATTGAGGACGTTGGGTGACAACCTGCTTGCATTCATCAAGGACCTGAAGGCTGCCGGCGAATTGGACAGTACTCTGGTAATGGTCTTCAGTGAGTTCGGAAGGCGGGTGAAACAGAACGCCAGCAATGGAACCGATCACGGTGCCGCTGGCCCGTTGTTCTTGCTGGGCGGTGGGTTGAAAAACGCATCGATGCCGAAGAGCGCTACTTGCAGCCCAACGTCCTGTGCCTGTTCCACCTGCGCTGCGGTGATGAGGTCGTTGCTGATGGTGATGCCATCATAGCCTTTGGCCATTGCGGTGGCTGATCCGCTCTCGGGTTCCGTTGCGTAGAGGAACACTCGTTTATCCGATGACAAGTGCTTCACACGGTCAAGGAATTCGGTCACTTGGCACTCCACGTTCAATTCGGGTATGCGGCCAAAATGTGTCTTGTTGAAAGACAAAGCCATGGCAAAACGATCGAGATATGCCTGCCAATCTCCATGTGCGAACAGCTTGCAATCAAGAATGAGCACCTCGCGTCCGGACTTTCCGACCATGAACAGCACGGAGTCCAATGGTGATACCAACGATCGGCGTTCACCCTCCGAATAGGCGCACGGTTCGATCTCCGCCCACGTGTGGGCGTTCACCAAACCGGTACAGTTGGTCAATTCGCTCAGATCCTGAGCGTGGTAGCATACCAATATTCCATCGCTGGTCATTTGCACATCCACCTCCACGCCGTTGCGGCCGCTGGCGAGGCCAGCGCTCACCGCTCTCAGCGTGTTCATCGGCATGTCGTGATCAGGCCCCATGCCGCCATGACCGACGGTGCGCGTGCCGTGCGGCGGAGTTCGGGGTGCCACTGCACAACCGATCGCGAACAGCGCAAAGAGCCGCGTCCATTTCATCGTGTGAAGGTGAACGAATAGCTGCTCAAATTCCCGCGTTCGTCCTGCACGTCGATCTTGAAGGTGTGGACGCCCGGTACATTGGTATACTTATCAAAGGCGTGTGAGAGGTTCTTGTTCTTCGGGTCATAGTCCATCAGGATCCATTTCCCATCAAGCGTCGCATGCCACTTTTCCACGCCGCTCAAGTTGTCAGCGACCCGCAGCGCAAAGCCGGTCCTTCCTCTCATGCTAGCCTTCAAACCGATCGGTGTGATCTTGGGCGCAATGGTGTCCACCATGACGCAGTAGTTGCCGAAGCTCTTGACGGTGGTCCGCACCCAGCCGTTCTCCCAAGTGCCGCCCACGGCAGCGTGCTTGCCGTTCGCTTCCAAACGCAGGATCAGGGCTTTTGACCTCAGCGTTGCGGGTAGACTGTCCGGGCGAATGCTCAATGTTGCCGCGACGTGGATCGGTGTCAGCTTATCGTGTAACACGTGCACGTTGCTGAAGGCGTTCGCGGACCTTGGTTTCGTTGAGTAGTGAAAGTCGAGGTTTTCGTAGAGCGCATTGATGGGTAATTTGAAACGGATGCCGTCAGCGGAGTACTGGTTCTCGGTCCCTTGTTCCATGTGGGTGCCACTGAGGGCTGGCTGGGGCCATGCGGCTGCGTCCTTGGCCGATACACCGTGAAGAATGAAGCTCAGTTCCGATCGGTTGCCATTGGCATCGGTGGCTACCATGCGTATCCGTTGGTTCTTTCCCGGAGTTGTCGCTACGCGGCCTTGCAGGGGTTCGTTGCCGTACAAGTCAAGCTTGTTGTTGGCCAGTTTGTACAGGCGGTGGTAGTGCATATCCTGCTCCCTGTGCAGGGCATAGTCAGCATGTGCATTGCAATAGCGTTGTAGGCTGAAGTCAACATGGTCCAGGTCGACGCTGAAGGCCGGCACGTTGTCAACGAACAGGTCCAGTTTGCGGGGACCGCAGAGGTTATCGGTACCATTATACTTATCGATCACATGCAGGGCGAACCCGACCGTACCGAAGGCAGCAATGCTATCCTGTTTCAACCTGTATCCCGCAGTGCCTTTTTCCAGCGCGAATCCTTTCGCGCTACCGGGGTAGGGCATGGCGTTCGCGCCACCTTCCAAGGGATAGATCCGCACACCTCGAAGTTCCGGAGGCAAGTTGTCGGCCAACTCAATGCCGAATGCCTCCGGATCCAGGGCATGCTGATCGGTGTTTCGCACTTCGAAATGCAGGTGGGCCCCGTTGCTGCCCCCGCTGTTGCCGCTCCAAGCGATCACATCGCCTTGATTCACAAGCAATCGATCGCGTTCCGGATAGATATCGATGGCAAAATCGTTGGCCGCGTATTGCGCATCCAACGCATGTTCCGCGATGGCCGGGGCATAGCGTTGCAAATGCCCATACACCGTGGTGGTGCCGTCGGGATGCTGCAGATAGAGCGCCTTACCGTAGCCCCAGGGGCTCACTTTGATGCGCGCCACGTACCCATCCTTCACCGCGCGCACCGGCAGACCTTCCACACCGTTGGTTTTGATGTCCAGCCCGCTATGGAAATGGTCGCTACGGAGTTCCATGAAGTTGCCCGAGAGGAGCAAGGGAATGTCCAGAGGCGGTTTCATGGAATACACCGACGGGGAGGTTTGCGCAGCTATCGATGTGAAAATCGAAAGACTGTATACCAGAGAGTTAAGGCGTTTGGTCTCTATCAAAATGACTAATGAAAATTTTGGACTGCCATGGGTGCAAGCTATTCCAGTGGAACATGTCGAGCGATGAGGTTCGAACTACCCCTTCAACACCATGCCGTGTACAGTGCGTCGGCACTGGGTGAGGCTCCGCCCGTCCATGGATGGTTATGTTTGCGACGGACCATGGAATTCTGTTGGTCCGGTAACGATGACCGAAGCGATAGAACGTCTCCAGCAGGCCACCTTCAAGGTAGCTACGCTGGTCAAGGAGCATGAGCAGCTGCGCCAGCGCCATGCCCGTGCCGAGGAAGACCTTGGTACACAACGTCGCACGAACGAAGTGCTGAGCAAACGGGTAACGGAACTGGAACAAGAGAACGAGGTCCTCCGAACGGTGCAGTCCAAACAGAAGGACGTGCCACCGCAAGCGAAAGAAAGGATCGACGAACTGGTGAGCGAGATCGATCGCTGTTTGGCGCTGATAAGTGGCTGAGTAGCGGTAGCACGAACATGGAAGAGCACTCCATACGGATCGAGATCGCGGGACGCGCCTACCCCCTCAGCATTGCGCACGAGGAGGAGGCCAACATCCGCCAGGCCGTCAAGGACATCAACGAGAGCATTGCCCGATTGCACCAAAATTATCCAACCACGGATAAGCAGGACCTTTTGGCAATGGCCGCCTTGGAAGTGACAACCCGCGCGCTCAACAGCACGGGACATCACGATCAAACCCCGCTGTTGGCCGAACTGGCCAAGTTGGAGGGTTTGCTGGGCAGCACATCTCCGTCCTGACTTCTTCGCTGCGCCGCCGGAGGCCCTCCTTGGTCCGCGTAAAAAACACGGAACAATGGAATTCAACATCGTCAGTCTACTTATAGGAGCGCTAGCCGGGCTATTGATCGGTGGTGGTGCCATCTACATGTTGCTCAACGCCATGATGAAAAAGCGGGGCAACGCTATGTTGGAGGAGGCCAAGGCCAAGGCCGAATCCGTCAAGAACGAACGCATGATCCAGGCCAAGGAGAAGTTCCTTCAGCTGAAGGAAGAACACGAGAAGCAGGTACGTGATCGCGAAAAGGACGTCCGCGACAAGGAACAGCGCCTGCTCCAAGGCACGAACAACCTGAAACAGCAGCAAGGCGATTTTGCTCGCAAACAGCAGGATCTGGCGCGCAAGGAGAAGGAAGCGGAGAACGCGGTCGCCGATGCCCAACGTCAAGCGGAAGGCCTCAAACGGAAGCAGGAAGAAGTGGAGAAGCTTCACCAGAAACAGGTGTCGGTCCTGGAGCAAGCCAGCAACCTGAGTGCTGATGAAGCCCGCACGCAACTAATGGACAGCTTGAAGGACGAGGCCCGCACGAAGGCCATGTCCATCATCAACGAGATCGCCGAGGAGGCGAAACTAACGGCCAACCAACAGGCCAAGAAGATGCGTGATCCAGACCATCCAGCGAGTAGCCACGGAGCACAGCGTGGAAAACGCCGTTAGCGTTTTCAAGATCGAGAACGACGAAATGAAGGGCCGCATCATCGGTCGGGAGGGGCGCAACATCCGGACGCTCGAAGAAGCGACGGGGGTGGAGATCATCGTGGACGATACTCCGGAGGCGATCATCCTCAGCTGTTTCGATCCAGTGCGTCGTGAAATGGCGCGGTTAGCGTTGCATCAACTCGTCGTTGACGGTCGTATTCATCCAGCCCGCATCGAAGAAGTGGTGGCCAAGACAAAGAAGCATTTGGAAGAAGAGATCGTGGAGATCGGCAAGCGCACATGCATTGACATGGGTATCCATGCCTTACATCCTGAGCTGATCCGCATGGTTGGTCGCATGAAGTACCGCAGCAGCTACGGCCAGAATCTGCTCATGCACAGTCGCGAAACCGCGAACCTGTGCGCGACCATGGCGGCTGAACTCGGTTTGAATCCGAAAGTGGCCAAGCGCGCAGGCTTGTTGCACGACATCGGCAAGGTGCCCGATGAAGAACCCGAATTGCCACACGCCATCCTCGGCATGAAGCTGGCCGAGAAGTATGGCGAGAAGCCCGATGTGGTGAATGCCATCGGTGCGCACCACGACGAGATCGAAATGACCACGTTGATCAGTCCGATCGTTCAAGTGTGCGATGCCATCAGCGGTGCACGTCCTGGTGCGCGGCGCGAGATGGTGGAAGCCTACATTAAGCGTCTCCGCGACATGGAGGATCCGGCACTGAGTTTCCAGGGCGTGAACAAAGCGTACGCCATTCAAGCAGGTCGTGAACTGCGCGTTATGGTGGAAAGCGATAAGGTGACCGACGCCCAAGCCGATGAGATCAGCATGCAGTTGGCGGATCGCATCCAGAATGAGATGACCTATCCCGGACAAGTCAGAGTGACGGTGATACGGGAGAAGCGTTCGGTGGCCGTAGCGAAATAATGGCACAAAGCGCCATTACTTCGATCAGAGGCTACGCTTCTGTGGCTCGCGTTCGATGATCATCGTCATGCCATCAGCGAGCAAAACGATCCTAGTGACCGGCGGCGCGGGCTTCATCGGCTCGCACCTGTGCGATGCGTTGCTGGAGGCTGGTCATCACGTTCGCTGTTTCGACAATCTGGCAACCGGCAAGCGAGAGAACGTTGCTCATCATTCGGCCAATGCCGGATTCAGTTTCGTTGAGTCGGATATCCGTGATGGGGCGAGCGTCTCGCAAGCGGTCGGTGGTGCCGATGCTGTGCTGCACTTAGCGGCACTCGGCAGCGTGCCGCGCAGTATCGATGATCCGCTGGCGAGCGAAGCGGCGAACCTGCATGGGTTTCTGAATGTGCTTGAAGCATGCCGGCACAATGGCAATGTGCGGCTGGTGTATGCCAGTAGCAGCAGCGTTTATGGGGACAGCACGACGCTGCCCAAGCGGGAAGGTGAGGAGGGAAGGCCACTTTCACCGTACGCCGTTACCAAGCTGATGGACGAGCAGTACGCGTGGATGTACCACCACATGTTCTCACTTCAGGTGATCGGCCTGCGCTTCTTCAACGTCTTCGGCGAGCGGCAGGACCCGAACGGCGCCTACGCAGCCGCGATACCGAAATTCATCTTGCGCTTCTTACGGCATGAGGCCCCGCAGATCCATGGCGATGGTCAGCAGAGCCGTGACTTTACGTACGTGGGCAACGCGGTTCAAGCCATGATGGCTGGCATGCATTGCACGCACCAGGAAGCATTCGGCCGGGTGTTCAACGTGGCCTGCGGTGAACGCTTCGCATTGCTCGATGTGGTGCATGCACTGCGTGACGGCTTGGCACTTGCCGATCCAGCCATTGCCCAGGTGCCGATAGAGCATGTTGCGGAACGGCCTGGGGATGTGCGCGATTCACTAGCGGATACTTCTCTCGCCGAAGAAATACTCGGCTTCAAAGCCGGTTACGACCTGCGCGCAGGTATGGAACGTGCGGTGCCTTGGTACCAGCAACATTGGAAATGACGAGACCACAACGGTTAGGTTCGTAGCAGATGGATCGCCGACTAGCCATCCTTTGGCTCACCATTTTCGTTGATCTGATCGGCTTCACGCTCTTCATTCCGGTGGTGCCCTACTTCGCCAAGCAGGTGGATGCGAGCGAAACGATGGTGATGCTGTCGGCGGCCGTATTCAGCCTAATGGTGTTCCTCTGTTCACCGATCTGGGGAAGCATGAGCGACCGCATCGGTCGTCGCCCGATCATCATGGGTTCGGTGATCATCAGTGCCATCAGCTATATCGTCTTCGCACACGCCGGAAGTCTGGTGTTGCTTTTCGTTTCGCGCATTCTCACTGGTATCGGATCGGGGAACATTGCCGCGGCGCAGGCCTATGTGAGCGACATCACCCCACCGCAGGACCGGGCCAAGCGGATGGGATTGATCGTCGGCGCATCCTTTGGATTGGCGTTCGCCTTCGGGCCGGCGATCGGCGGATTCATCTACAGCCATTTCGGATTGACCACGCTCGGCTATTTCGCTGTTGGGCTTTGCCTCTTGAATCTCTTGGGTGTGATCTTCGTACTTCCGGAATCGTTGAAGGAGAAGGATGCGACGCGGCCCATCAACTTCAGGCCGATCGCCAGCACCTTCGCTTCACTGAAGGACGAGCGGTTCCGGGACATCTTCATCATTGGTTTCGTCTACATCACGGCCTTCAGTATGATGAACGTCAGCATCGCCTTCCTCTGGGAACAGAAGTATGGGCTCGATGTGGACCATGTTGGCCTGATGTTCTCCTTGGTCGGCATCGCCTCGGCGATCGCGCAAGGGGCATTGGTAGGTGTGTTCCAACGATGGTTCGGCGAGAAGAGAATGATGATCTATGGATGTGTGATGATCGGTATCGGACTGGTTTTGATCCCCTTCGTCCCGCACAAGTGGTTCGTGTTCTTCAGCATGATACCGATCGTCCTGCTCGCCGTGGGCAACGCATGCCTCAATCCCAGCCTTGTGTCGATACTGAGCCGAAAGTCCAAGCCGCACGAACAAGGGGAAGTGATGGGGCAGAACCAAGGATTCAGTTCCCTGGCACGTATTGCAGGGCCCGCCATGGCGGGCCCGCTGTACATGGCCGGTAGCGGCTTGCCGTTCTGGGTCGGAGGGGCCATCATGTTGGGCACGCTGGCCCTTGTCTTCCATTTCCTGCGCACATCCTATACACCCGCACCGCCGGTGCCATTGCAGGCCGATTAGATTCGCCGCCACTTTCCAACCATCATGAGCGTACTCGTCAACAAGAACAGCAAAGTCCTCGTGCAGGGCTTCACCGGTAGCGAAGGGACTTTCCACGCCACGCAGATGATCGAATACGGCACCAACGTGGTGGGTGGAGTTACCCCGGGCAAGGGCGGTCAAGAGCACTTGGGTAAACCCGTGTTCGAAACGGTGAGCGATGCGGTGAAGAGGACCGGCGCCGACGTGAGCATCATCTTCGTTCCACCGGCGTTCGCGGCGGATGCGATCATGGAAGCCGCAGAGGCAGGTATCAAGGTGATCGTGTGCATTACCGAAGGCATTCCAGTGAAGGATATGGTAGCGGCCCGTGAGTACCTCCGTGGCAAAGGCTGCACGTTGATCGGCCCCAATTGTCCCGGAGTGATCACCGCCGATGAATGCAAAGTGGGCATCATGCCCGGCTTCGTGTTCAAGAAAGGCCGCGTTGGGATCGTCAGCAAGAGCGGTACACTCACCTACGAAGCCGCCGACCAAGTGGTGAAGGCGGGCTTGGGTATCAGCACGGCCATTGGCATCGGTGGCGATCCGATCATCGGCACCACAACGTTGGAGGCCGTTCAACTTTTCGCCAACGACAAGGACACGGATGCCATCGTGATGATCGGTGAGATCGGTGGCGATCTGGAGATCCGTGCCGCGCAATGGATCAAAGCCAACTGCAAGAAACCCGTTATCGGTTTCATCGCAGGCGAAACTGCCCCTAAGGGCCGCACCATGGGCCATGCAGGTGCCATTGTGAGCGGCGCCGATGAAAGCGCTGCTGCCAAGAAGAAGGTGATGCGCGAAAGCGGCATCCACGTAGTGGACAGCCCAGCAACGATCGGAGCAAAGGTGAAGGAGGTGCTGGGGTAAGCCCAGCCCGACCCACTGAGCCAATAGCTCAGTGCTTGTCCTTCTGCTTCTCCTGTTTCAGACTATCGATACGGTCTTGGTCCGGAGCGTTGTGCTCGGGTGCTTCGCGCCGGTCGCCAGCCGATTCACCCGCTGACTTCTGCCCACAGCAGCCGAAGAGGAACAACGCGGCAAGCGCGCTACTCAATAACCAGCTTCTCATGAGCTATCGTTTTGTTGGTGGTGGAGATGGTGAGCAGGTACTGCCCCGGCGCTAATTGTTCGCGATTGAAACTGAGCATATTCTCGCCAACGGCGGGAATGCCTTCATACAGCAGTTTCACCAACGCCCCCTTCATGTCGGTGAGCGTTATGGTATGCACGGCCCTCTCGTTCGCAACGAACGCCAAATTGAACAGGTCGACGGTTGGAGACGGGAAGACCCGTGTATTCGCCGTGCCATCCGTCACCTCCGCAGTGCTGGCTGGCCCATCGCCGATCTGTGCGATCCAGGTTTTCCAAGTGTTGTTCAACACGCCTGATACGTTGGCGCCATAGCACGCCGCCATCCACACTTCCGGGTCAGGCGCATTGTGTTTGCGTGCCATACCGGTGTAATCACCCCAACGGTCTTCGCCAGAAATGAAGTCCACATATGTTTCACCGGCTTTCACCAGCGTGCTGTTGCTCCACTGCATGCTGGCATCGCAATTGACTACGCGGGCTTCGGGGAACACGGAAGTGCTACTGCGCAGGAAGGCGACCATGACCGATGGGTCAGTGGTGCTGGTGGCGTAGGACGTTAATTGCGGATAGGAGATGTCGATAACGCCTGGGTTGCCGAAGGTGCTCTGCGTGGCTTGGAGGTTGGCAATGTCGATGCGCGAATAGACCAATCCGTTCCAGCCGTTGCCCACATCGGCATGATGAATGCAATGCACCTTGCCATCGAGATAGAACGTGCCAAGAATGCGACAGTCACCGTTGTCCAAGAGGTCGCCATTGTTGGGCATCTGCGCGTCGGCTGCCGGGCTGTAGGTAGCCACGTTCACTGTGTATGCGTTCAACGTGGGGTTCGCCCCGAGGTCGTTGGTCAGATCCCAAAGGATGTAGCGGTTGTCGCCGGAAGAGGAATTGCTCACGAACAGGATCCCTGGGCCGTAGTTGCCGCTCTGCCCCCAACTGGCCGGTACCACGGTGAATGCACCGATATCGGCTGTGAGGCCGTACCAATACTGCCAGTTCAGATTCCCACCACTGTACCCTTGGCTCTTCTGGATCTGGAATACGACTGCTTGGTCGAACTGATTGTTGCCGCTGGTGAAGAGGTTGCCGCTCACGTATACCTCGTTGTTGCTCACCCCGATGTTAGGATAGTCGAACCAGCAATTGTTCTGAAGCGGGTTACCGGTGATCTGGTAAATGTTCCAACCGTCATTGGGGTTGTTCGTTTGGCTGAAGCACCAGAGCAGAATGGAGTTGCTGGCGTCCGATCCGTGCAACACCACCATGAAGAACCGATCGGCCTGACTGTCGTAGATCACTTTTGGATCATAGATGTTCGCCGGCAATCCTTGCCCCTGGAAGAAGTCCGCCCAGAATGCGCCGTACGGAATGTTGCCGCTGGTCTGCGCGTATACGATACCGTCATTGTTGGTGCTCACGATCCACCCGCCGTTGCTTATGGCCATGCTATTGTCCGGTGGCGTTTGCTGTGTGCTCCAATTCGCTTCGAAGTTGGTGCCGACCGCCGGCACCACGCTCTTTGGCGCTGCCTCAGGCACAATGGCACCGGGCATGGCCGAAGCGAGCTTAGCCGCCAGCTTCGCATCCTTGATCGCGTTCACCTCGGGTAGTCCGTGGTTGCGGGCGCTCATGCGCACCACCTTGTTGGCCCAGTTGGTGGTTATGGTAGCGTTGCTCACCTGGCCGGAACGAAGGGCAGTTTGCACGGAAGAGCGCTGCGCATCGCCGGTTGCGTATGGTTTGTTCGCCGATGGTGCCGGGAGTTCGGGCCGTTGGTGCTGGGCCGTTGTGACCAAAGCAAAAAGCACGGAAGTCAAGGCGAGAACAGTTCTTCGCGGGCTGGGGGGGATGAGGGGGGCCATGTTGCTGGGATAGGTGCGATCAAATCTCGTCGATCCGTTCGGATGTGGGGGGAGTAGGGCATCACGAGGATACGTGATTGACACTTCGGAAGCTTTACATATCGCATCCGTATCGCGAGCTGGTATGCCCGTGGTTCAACAAGGTGGCAACCCTACATTCGCCCGTCGCCCTTCGCACAAGCGATCGGCCTGAACGCAATGGCACTACTCCAAGGCAAAGTCGCGCTCGTAACGGGCGGTTCGCGCGGTATCGGCAAGGGCATTGTGGAACGCTTCCTTGAAGAGGGCGCGGACGTGGCCTTCACCTATGTGAGCAGTCCCGAGAAGGCGAATGCAATGGCGGAGGAGCTGGCGAAGTCAGGTGCGAAAGTCATGGCGATCCAGAGCAACGCCGCCGACTTCAATGCGGCCCAAGCAGCAGTTGATCAAGTGGTGAACGCTTGGGGCAAGTTGGATGTGCTGGTGAACAACGCCGGGATCACCAAGGACCAGTTGCTCATGCGCATGAGCGAAGCGGATTGGGATGCGGTCATGGACACCAACCTCAAGAGCGTGTTCAACATGACGAAGGCCGTGATGCGCACCATGTTGAAACAGCGCAGTGGCAGCATCATCAACATGAGCAGTGTGGTAGGGGTGAAGGGCAATGCCGGACAGGCCAACTATGCCGCCAGCAAGGCGGGCATCATCGGCTTCACCAAGAGTGTTGCACTGGAACTCGGCTCACGGAACATCCGCAGCAACAGCGTTGCACCGGGCTTCATCGAAACGGAGATGACCGGCGCACTCGACCAGAAAGTCGTTGAACAATGGCGCGAAGGCATTCCCTTGAAGCGCGGAGGCACCGCCATTGATGTGGCCAACGCCTGTGTGTTCCTGGGCAGCGATCTGAGCGCCTACATCACCGGCCAGACGTTGAATGTCTGCGGTGGTATGCTTACTTGAGCGGCCTCAATCAACGCCCCAGAACCAACGGTCGCCCCGCAGCTTTCCCCGGTCGGCGTCCTTGTTCAGCAATACGAAGGCAGCGCGTCCTACTATGTGGTCCATGGGCAGAAAGCCCCAGTAGCGGCTGTCTGCGCTATGGTTGCGGCTGTCGCCAAGCACGAAGCAGTAGTCTTGAGCGATCACATACTCGCGCAACGGTTCGCCATTCATGAGCACATCGTTACGTGCGGCTTCCAGCGTACGACCCTCGTACCGTGTAATGATGCGATCGTACAAAGGCAAGCGGCCAAGGTCGATCTGCACTGTATCGCCTTCGGCGGGAATCGTGATCGGTCCATAGTTGTCAGCATTCCAGCGGAACGCGGGGCTGTAGGGGAAAATGTGATCAGGCGAACCGCGCTCAGCGCCCATGGGTTCGGCATCGGAGATCAGTTTCCCCTTGTCCAGTTCCTCGGCCAGCACTTCATTCAGTGGCAACTCAATGAAGCTTCGTCCAGTAGGAACGAAGTCCATCGGTAGTTGCAGATGTTCGATCACGGATGTGGCGTCGTCCGGTTGTTTCAACCGCACCAGCCAACTGCGCGTTAGGCCCGGGACGTCGTTCATGCGCTTTCCGTTGACGAACACAGTACCTGCTTTGATCTGCACTATATCACCCGGCAATGCAACGATGCGTTTCACCAAAAGGTCGCGGCGTGCCATCACACGATCATCCTGTACCGGATCGCGAAAGACAACTACATCGTTGCGGTCAAGACCTGTCCAAGTGGCCAGGATGTTCACAGCCAAAAGGTCGCCCGGCAGCAGCGTACGGTACATGCTTGTGTTCTGCACAGTTACCCAGCGTAACACGAAAGCATGGAGTCCGCCGAGCACAGCGACAGCGATAACGAGTGCCCGTAGCCACTCGTTCAGTTTACGCCAGCGGGCCAGTAGGGACTTCAAGGTCCTATGATCAGATCAATCAACCCCCGAGAACAAACGCTTCCAACGGATGCCCATGGGGAAGCCGCCATTCTCCGGATCCGCACTCATCCATATGAAGACGGCTTTGCCCACCACATGGTCTTCGGGAACGAAGCCCCAGAAGCGGGAGTCCTGCGATCCATGGCGGTTGTCACCCATCATCCAGTAGTAGTTCTGTTTGAACGTGTAGCTCGTGGCCTCGCTGCCGTTGATGAGGATCTTGCCGTCGCGTACTTCAAGAGAATTATTCTCATAGACATGGATGGCGCGGCGATAGAGAGGCAGGTTCGCCAACGTGAGGTCGATCTTCTCTCCGGCCTTGGGAACCCACAGCGGTCCGAAATTGTCCACGCTCCAGTCATAGGCCGTGTCGTTCGGAAAGATCTGGAGTGCAGCGGTGATCGTGGTCTTCTGCTTCGGCGCCAGATCCGGGATCATTTGTGCAATGAACGGCAGCTTCCCGAATTCATCCTTCATGCCCTCTTGGATCGGCAGGCGGTATTGTCTGTTGCCGCCTTCTTCCACCTCGCCCGGATTGATGTCGTATTGGTCTTTCACCAGCGTCTTGTTCAGCGAGGTCTTCGTTTCGATCACATACTTCATCTGGCCTGTGGAGGCAAGCGGTTGTAGTTCGTTGTTCACGAACAGATCACCGTCCCGGACCTCAACCGTCTCTCCACTGACCGCCACGCAGCGCTTTATGTAATTCTCGCGCTTATCCAGTGGACGGGTGCGTATCCCTTGGATCGGCAACATTCGTCCACCACCCACGCCAACACGTTTTTTATCCACGATCGTCTTTACCCCACCGGGAGTTTGACGCACCCACTGGTAGTAGCTCGGGTTCTCCATATCGATCACGATCGTATCGCCTTCGGGGAAGTTGAAGACGACGGCATCGCCGCGTTCCACATCGCCGAAACCGGGCAAGCGGTAATACGGCTGGCTGAACCAATCCACGAAGCTGGGCGTGTTCTTGGTACCGGCGATCGTGTGGTGCATGAAGGGCATGCTGATCGGTGTCATCGGCATGCGCGGGCCGTAGCTGAGCTTGCTGACGAAGAGGTAATCGCCGATCAGGCAAGCTCTTCTCCATGGACCCTGTGGGGATGGTGAACGCCTCGAAGGTGAACGTGCGGAATACTGTGGCCACGATGACCGCAAAGAGGATCGCATCGCCCCATTATTGCCAGCAGTGTTGTGCGCCGCTCCTTCACTGGGATGGGGCCGATGTATTTATGCTCTTCACCGAAGGCCAATTTCGGGAGCGCATACCACGGCAAGAAGGTGCACAACAGATAGTGCTTGCTGTCGCGCGCACTGAAGCTGATCGCCAGATTCACGTTCATGATGATGAGCATGAGCAGGTTCACGCCCGGCACCAGCAACAGGAACAACCACCACCATGGCTTGCCGATGATCTTGTTCCATATGTAAATGTTGTAAAGCGGCACCCAGCCTTCCCAAGCCTTGCGCCCGGCCTTCACGAAGAACTTCCAAAGGCATGCTTGGACAACGACAGCGTAGGAGATGAGAACGATGTATGGGATCGTAGCAAGTGATTGGTCATCCGATCGCGGGAAGGCGATGAAGAGCGCGAATGTGCGCATTCGGCGTGGGTGAGCCGGAACGTCGCTTGTGAAGAGGTGTTAGGAGGAGGGCCCAGCGAGCGATAAACTCCATGGGCGGCAAGGCAGGCATCAGGCGAGGTCATCCAACAAGTCGTCCATGGTGAACAGGCCTTTGCGACCGTGCAGCCATTCGGCGGCGATCGCTGCACCCGTGGCGAACCCTTTTCGAGAGAAGGCCTCATGTGTGATGATGATGCGGTCCTCCGGGCTGGTCCAGGTTACGCTGTGTTTGCCTGGGACCTCGCCGGTACGCTCGCTCAGGATCGGTACGCGAGCAGGCTCTGCTCCCCTCTCCTTTGGAGAGGGGGCGGGGGTGAGGTCCCACCCCGAGTACCGTTGCGTACTCAAATCAATATCCCTTGCCAATGTGATCGCTGTTCCGCTCGGCGCATCACGCTTATGGACGTGGTGTATCTCGTCGATGTGAACGCTATAGCCGGGCTGCTTGTCCATCAGTATGGCCAACTGCCGGTTCACACGGAAGAAGAGATTGACACCGATACTGAAGTTGCTTGCCCAGAGCAACGTGCCATTGTTCAAAGCGACCATTGCTCTCACGTCGTTCAGGTGATCGTACCAGCCAGTGGTGCCCACCACAACGGGCACTCCGGCTTCCATGCAAAGGCGCATGTTCGCCAACGCTTGGTCGGGCTTGCTGAACTCAATGGCCACATCGCATCCGCTTGGTGGGGTACCCGCGTTGTCGGCATCCACCTTCAGCCCGACGCTGTGCCCGCGCGACTGTGCCACCTCTTCGATGGCCTTGCCCATTTTGCCGAAGCCGATCAGTGCGAAACGCATGATGTGAAGATGCGGAAGATGTGGAGATGAGGTGGCTTAGAAGCTGACGTGGAACGATAGCCCAACAGCATTCCGTGAGGCCAGTTCAAAAGCCGGTGCGACAGTCATGCTCAGATCCGAGCCCACATCGAAGCGTACGAAGTGGGCATCCACGGCTGCATCCATGATATTCAGGACGTACACAGCCCCAAAGCAGATCCAAGACAGGTCGCGCCACTTGCGGTAGGTGTCTGCGACATCGAGCACGGCACTGGCGCTGAAGGCGCCGTTGAACTCGTCCACGGTGCTCGGGTCGTTGTCCGTAAGGGCGATGTAGGCGGTCTTGTACCGCTCGTATTGAGTACCGTTGCGATCAACGAAGTAGTACGCCACGCCAAGTCCGCCCAAGACGATCGGAACCTTCCAGTACTTGCGGTTATAGACTTGACCAGCACCGGGCAGTGCGGCGCTCAAGATCGTCGCTTTAGTGGGGGAGTGGTTGATGCGCCACTCGTTCTTCCGGTCTGGGAGGCTATCGGACCTTAGCGTATCTGATTGGGCATTGCCGAGGAGGGGCGACAGGAGCAAAGCGAAAGCAGGGAGAAGGCCGGTCGGCTTTGCGAATACCATGTTCGTTCCCTTGTCACTCACGCGTCGGCCAGCAATGACGGTGCCGCGAATATCGCTGCCGTTCAATCGACCAACCGCTTCACAATGCCCTCCATCTCGATGGCGTCCGCGAAACCGATCTCGATCTTGCCTTTGCCGCGCGCATCGCCCTTCACGTTCACTTTCGTTCCGAGCTTCTTCGTCAATTGTTTGGCGAGGTCGCGGAAGTGGACGATGGTGGCCTTCTGCGGCTTGTTGCTGGAGAACTTCCTCTCTCTCGCCATTTCCTCCACTTGCCGCACGCTGAGTTGGCTTTCCACTATGGCCCGATACAGTTCGATCTGTCGTGCGGGATCCGGGATGCTGATGAGCGCACGGGCGTGGCCCATGCCGATCTGCCGCTGGCGCAACCCCAATTGCACTTCCGCAGGCAGTTTCAGCAGGCGCAGGTAATTGGTGATGGTCGCGCGGTCCTTGCCCACCTTCACGCTGAGTTCCTCGTGGGTCAGTTTCACTTCATCCACCAACCGCTGGAAGCTGATGGCCACTTCGATCGCATCCAACTCCTCGCGCTGGATGTTCTCCACCAGCGCCATTTCCAGCATGCCTTCATCGTTGGCAACGCGGATGTATGCCGGGATCTCAACCAGCCCGGCTGCTTGGCTGGCACGGAAGCGACGTTCACCGCTGATCAGCTGGTAGCGGTCGTAGCCCATCTTCCGAACAGTGACGGGCTGTATGATGCCCAACTCACGGATGCTGGTAGCCAGTTCCATCAGCGCTTCCGGACTGAACGTGGTGCGCGGTTGGAAAGGATTGGGTTCGATCTGGTCGATCGGAAGGGTGCTGATGCTACCACCCGCGCGCAGCGGACTTACGCTATCGGCTCTGTATGCATCCGTGCGCGGTGCGATGTTCGCGCTGTTGTCCTCGAGCAAGGCGCTAAGGCCGCGCCCCAATCCACGTTTCTTGGTCATTGCGCGATCGGGATCGTACGCTCGCGATCAGGGATGCGCGTCAATTCGTTCTTCTGCAGTATCTCACGCGCCAAGTTCAGGTAGTTCACCGCGCCTTTGCTCGTTGCATCGTGCATCACGATCGTCTGGCCGTGGCTCGGGGCCTCGCTCAACGTCACGTTGCGGTGGATCACCGTGTCGAACACCAGCTCCTGGAAATGGGTCTTCACTTCATCGACCACTTGGTTGGCCAAGCGCAGGCGGCTGTCGTACATGGTGAGCAGCATGCCTTCGATGCTGAGACCGGTGTTCAGCCGTTGTTGCACGATCTTGATGGTGTTGAGCAGTTTGCCCAAACCCTCCAATGCGAAATACTCGCATTGCACAGGTATTTCGATCTCGGCACCTACCAGGTCAATGTGGCCGGGCAGGATGTCGAGGTTCGGGTTGTCGGTCCCTTGGATCACTTGGCGCGCGTCCGTGCCGTTGATGATGCACTCGTAAATGCTGTGGGTGGTCTTCTTCGGGTCGAGCCCCACGCCGCTAGTGGCGTTGGCTTGCGGGTCGGCATCCACCAGCAAGGTCTTGCGCTCCAGCACGCCCAAGCACGCGGCAAGGTTGATGGCAGTGGTGGTCTTGCCTACTCCACCCTTCTGGTTAACGATGCTGATGATCTTGGCCATGTGTTCGCAATGAGCTCATACGACGCATGGAATTGCGCGCGTGTGGCTTTGGCACAAAGTACCCGCCGAAGCACCCCAGACCCGTGTTGATAATTCCCGGACTTTTCAACGATCCGGGTGAAGTAATGAGTAGTGGGCCGTGGGTAACGATCAAAGGGCCATAGCCGATCATTCACCCCTTTGCTCCATATGCCCGTCGCGATCCATTGCTTTTTCGGGCAAGGAGGTACCTGCCGGGCGAAGCATGGCCTTCCGCTTCAAGGGCAAGTGGGCAGGTTCACTGATCAGCAGTGGAACATACTCGATCACGGTATCGGTTTCATCCAAACCGAAAGCATCGCGATCGTTCAAGGCTATTTGTTTCAGGGCGAAGTAGGCATCGAGGATGACGTCGTCCTTCAACGAAAGCTCGTTTTCCACGCTCATCACGCGCTCGGTCAACACGTAGGTGATGTCCGTGTGGAAGTCGGACTTTTGGATGCTTTCGTACTTGCTGCTGAAAACGAGCTCTTGGTTCTCCGCAAGTTCTTGCAGCACGCGTTTGAAGAGCAAGTTGATACGGGGTTGCACCCGAAAGCCGAGGTCGAAGTCCACGCGGATCACCTTGTCGTTCACCAACTCGTTCACCCGGTATTCCATCGTGTACGGTTCGTCGGTGTAATTCACGTGCACGAACCAGTAGATCTCCGCCCGTTTCAGCTTCTTGGCCATTATGCTGGCAATGATCTGCTTCTCCACGCTGGTGGCGCGGTCAGCCTTGGTGAGATAGACCAAGTGCGTGGCGAACTTGGGTATCTCCTTGTCGTTGCTCAGGTCAGTAAGGGCCTTCGCGTGATTGGTGAGCGGTATGAAATCGAGGAAGCGGTTGGTGATCTTGCGCGCGCGGTACCAGATGAACATAACAGCGAGCAACGCGAACACGAAGATCAATAGGAAGGGTTGGTGGAGGATCTTGACGGCGTTGGCGATGAAATTGGAGATCTCCAAACTGAAGAACACGGCCATCAACAGTAGGACCAGCGCCATATGCCATCGGCGCACGTACTTGAGATACCCGAACATGAGGGTGCTCGTCATGAGCATGGCCACCACGATGAAGAAGCCATAGACCGCTTCCATAGCGCTACTCTTCTTGAAATACAGCATCACGCCGACGCAACCGAGGAACAGGATCCAGTTGACGCTCGGGATGTGGATCCGCGGATCTCGGTCGGGAATTTCACCTTGACACGCGGCCAGAAGTTGAGCGTAATGGCTTCGTTGATCAGTGTGAACGAACCACTGATCACGGCTTGGCAAGCCACCACAGCGGCGGCTGTGGCGATACCCACCCCGATCAGCAGGAACCATTGTGGCATGATGGCATAGAATGGGTTACGCTCACCCAGTTCGGGGCCTGCGCTGGCAATGAGCCATGCCCCTTGGCCCATATAGTTGGTCAACAAAGCGATCTTCACGAACACCCATGTGCGCCGGATGTTCTGCAATCCGCAGTGCCCCATGTCGTTATACAGGGCCTCGGCTCCGGTGGTGCAGAGGAAAACCGCACCCAGCAACCAGAACCCTCCCGGATAGTTCGTAAGCAGGTCGTACGCGTAATACGGGTTCAAGCACTTGAGCACTTCGGGGTGATCCGCGATCTGAACGGCACCCAGAATGAACAGCATGCTGAACCAAACGAGCATGATCGGTCCGAAAGCGAAGCCCACGACCTTGGTGCCGAAGCGCTGGAAGAAGAAGAGCAACGCGATGATCACGATCACTATACCGATGGTGAGGTTGTTCCCTGGACTGATGCTGTCCGAAAAGGCCCTGACACCGGCCAACCCTTCCACCGCGCTGCTGATGGAAATGGGCGGTTGAATGACCCCGTCGGCAAGCAGGGTTGTGGCGCCCAGTATGGCCGGGATGTACAGCCATTTGCCATAACGGCGTACCAATGCGTAAAGCGAGAACACGCCGCCTTCACCGCGGTTGTCGGCCTGTAGTGTGAGGTAGATGTACTTGAAGGTGGTTTGAAGGGTCAGCGTCCATACTATGCAACTGATGCCTCCGTAGATCAATTGTTCGCTGATCAGGTGGCCGTGCACTATAGCCTTGAACACATAGAGCGGGCTCGTGCCGATATCACCATAGATGATGCCCAGCGCAACGAGCAGGCTGGCCGCAGTGACCTTCGAATACTTGTGCGGGTTGCCCATGAAGGCTCAGTGATCGCGGCGTATTGGACGCCGTTGCGCCCAAAAGAGGGGCGAATGTAGAGGGCTGGTTTGCGCCGTAACCAACGGTCGGAAAAAAAGCCCCGGTGCGCGGGGCTTTCTGGAGAATGAGGTTCTCGCTAGAATTTGAAAGTAAGACCTGCTCCCGCGTTCTTAACCCCGTAACCAAACTCAGCAAATGCCCCGAAGCTCTCGGGGAAGTACCATTTGGCCCCAAAGAGGTGTCATGTCGAAATACGTCCGTTCGGGGATCAACAAAAGCGTCATTGTAAGTGTTGTTGTCTAGAACAACGTTCACGCCAGCCAAAACGCCCGCGTAGACGTCAAGCTGTTCAACATTGTGCCAATCGTTCCAGTGGTAAGCTGCGCGGGCGCCGAACATGATGTAGGTCCAATTAAGGCCGTACCCGTAGTAATCGCTTCCAAGCAGACGCTGGACTGAAGCCGCGAAGGCACCAATCCCAAGCACACCAGGACCCACATCGACGCCAAGGCCCCTTTCAAAGTGCATATAGACAGAGGGTGATACCCCACCGTATGCTCCCCAAACCCAGTACCTTCCTCCTGCACCTAATCCCAGATCTATCTGGTTGCTTCCGGCTTCTAGCTTCTGCGCGTGCACTTCAAGTGTTAT
This sequence comes from Flavobacteriales bacterium, assembly GCA_016703005.1. Taxonomy (GTDB): domain Bacteria; phylum Bacteroidota; class Bacteroidia; order Flavobacteriales_F; family PHOS-HE28; genus PHOS-HE28. The sequence continues at coordinate 12,386 of JADJCX010000006.1, read as the reverse complement.
CGCACATAGCGAAGCGATTGTCACTATTGAGAAGAAAATCTGTTCATTCTGAGCGGGTTTACCTAGAGGGGCAAAGATGTTGCCTGCGCCTAGGATGAACCAAGCTTCCGCCTGAATTTCAACAGGCGCCTTGTGGCTTCATTCGCAGTATATCGCGATCAGTTCCGCCACGCTCGGGTCGCCGAGTTCATTCGCTTTGTGGAGGTCTGGGCAAGCTTCGCTCTTGCGCTCCGCATGGATCAGCGCCAATGCTCTTGTGGCATAGGCATCGGCCAAGGATGGATCCAATTCCAACGCCTTGCTCATATCGGCGATGGCGCCATCCAGGTCGTTCAGGTGGCTTTTGGCAACACCCCGGTCGAACCATGCCCTTGCATCCTCCGGTGCTTGTCCCACAAGTCTTTCGTATACGGCCAAAGCGCTAGCATGGTCGTTCTGCAGAACATGGGCATTTCCTAAACTGAACATCGCGTGCTGCGCGATCGCTCCCTCCGGATAACGCATCAGGAGTTTCATAAGGCCGTCGATCGCTTCCGTTGATCGCCCTTGAGAAGCGTAAACATCGTAGAGGCGCAATTGCGCATTGGCATCACCCGGTTGAAGGGCGATACAGCGCTCCAGATCATGGACAGCGCCATTCAGATCCCCAGTGGCTTGACGGCACAGACCGAGGTAATACCAAGCTTTGGCATGTTCAGGACGGAGCGCCAGCAACTCGCCGAAACTGTTGATGGCATTGGCATGGTCCTCTCCCTTCAGTTGGCGCACACCCTGGCTATAGAGCAAGGCCGCCTCGTCGGCATTAGGGCCTTGGGCGGCCAAGTTCAACGACAGGACTACAGCAAGGAGGAGTGGGGTGGTTCGCTTCATAGCGGCCTTGGAACGGAATGCACCGTTCCAGGGTTCTCCATTGCACGATGGATCTGCGGCCTTGGACAGCGAAAGCGTGCCGCAGATCGGGACCTGCGTTTCACATTACCGCAATGCTCTCTGACTTGTAGGCCCCGGCGGCCAACTTCTCCTTCACCTTCTTGAAGCTCTCAATGGTGTGCTGGACATCCTCTAGCGTGTGCACGGCCGTTGGGATCAGGCGAAGAAGGATCACATCCTTTGGTACCACCGGATACACCACTATGCTGCAGAAGATGCCGTGGTTCTCTCGCAGATCGACGATCACATTGGTCGCTTCCGGGATATTGCCCTTCATCAAGACGGGGGTAACGCAACTATTGGTGTTCCCGATATCAAGCCCTGCCTCTTTGAGGCCTGTTTGAAGTGCGTCGGTTATTTCCCAGAGTTTCTTGCTCAATTCGGGCATCGTCCGCATCATCTCCAAGCGCTTCAGCGCCCCGATAACAATAGGCATCGGCAGGCTCTTGGCGAAGGTCTGGCTGCGCATGTTGTAGCGCATGTACATCATTATATCCTCCGGCCCACTGATGAAGGCGCCAATGCTGGCCATCGCTTTGGCGAACGTCCCGAAGTACACGTCGATGTCCTTCTGCACGCCTTGGTGGTCACCGGTACCGCGACCGTCCTGCCCCATTTGCCCGAAACCGTGCGCATCGTCAACGAACAGGCGGAAATTGTATTTCGCTTTTCGCTCGACGATCTCCTTCAGTTTTCCTTGGTCACCGGCCATGCCGAACACACCTTCCGTCATCACCATGATCCCGCCGCCGGTCTCCTTCGTCAATTTGGCCGCGTTCTCCAATTGCTTGTCGAAGCTGGCCATGTCGTTGTGCTGGAACACAAAGCGCTTCCCCATGTGCAACCGTGCACCGTCGATCATACAGGCGTGGCACTCACTGTCGTACACGAGTACGTCGTGCCGGGAGAGGAGCGCTTCGATCGCGCTCATGCATCCTTGGTATCCATAATTCAGCAGGAACGTGTCCTCCTTCTGCATGAAATCGCTCAGAGCATCTTCCAACTGCTCGTGGTACTTCGTCTGGCCGCTCATCATGCGGGCGCCCATGGGGTAGGCCATACCCCATTGTGCAGCGGCCTCCGCATCCACCTTCCGTACATCCGGGTGGTTCGCCAAACCCAAGTAGTTGTTCAGGCTCCAAACCAATACCGGCTTTCCCCGAAAGGTCATATGAGCACCAAGATCCCCTTCGAGTTTGGGAAAGCTGAAGTAGCCATGGCTCTGTTTGGCGTGGTTGCCGATAGGACCAAGGTCTTTGCGGATCTTATCGAAAATGTCGTTCATGGTAGTAGGGTGTTGCCAGTGGAGCGCAGCTTCGGCGAACGGCGGCGAAAGTAACCGGGTGTTCGAACGAAGTGGGAACCCGGCGATGCTGAAGATGAACAGATGGTTTGTGCATACCAACATCGGGAAAGGTCCGTTACCACATCTTCACAACTCGCATGACATCACGTTTTTCAGCCTTTAGCAAGCTGGCTACATTCGCGGCCTTGTTCGCCCGGGAGTGTCAGTCTCCTGATGCGATCCACTGATGCGCAAACCGCTTCTCCTTCTGTTGGTCACCCTGTTGGGGTTGGGATGCAGCGAGTACAACCGGGCCCTGAAGAGCAAGGACCATCGTGTGAAACTGGCTGCTGCGGAGAAGTATTACGACCAAGGGAAGTGCGAGAAGAGCGTGGTCCTGCTTGAAGAGTTGTTGATCCTTACACGGGGTACCATGGAAAGTGAGCGGGTGAGCTACCTGCACGCCATGAGCTGGTTCTGCATGGGTGACTATACCATGGCGGGGTACTACTTGGAGAATTTCGCGAAGACATTCGCGAATAGTGAAAACGCTGAGGACGCCTACTTCAAGAGCGCCTATTGCAATTTCCGGAACAGCCCGGAGTACGAATTGGACCAGGGAGAGACCCAAATGGCCATCGACAAGCTGCAATTGTTCTTAGTGCGGTATCCGGAAACGAGTCTCCGTGACAGTAGTAACCACTTGATGGACCGGCTACGGATAAAGCTGGAAGAGAAGGATTGGGCCGCTGCGCAGCAGTACATGCGAACGCGTAAGTACTTGGCGGCCAGCAGGACCATGACCGAATTCCTGCGCAAGTGGCCCAACAGCAAGTACCGTGAAGAAGGGTATTTCAGCGTGCTCCAAGCAGACCACCAACTGGCCTTCAACAGTGTAAGTCGAAGGAAGAAAGAGCGATTGACCGATGCGATCCGTTCGTATCATAATTTCGCCGACGCTTTTTCGGAGGGGGACATGCGTGAAGCCGCTGACCGCCTGTACGAGGAATTGATGAACGAAATGAAACGCTTCGAACCCGCCATCGCCCCATGAACCCAAGGAACCTCAACGCTGCTAAGACCACTGTTACCCGTGACATGAACAAGCTGGATGTCGGCACCGGTAACGTGTACGAAACCGTTTCCATCCTTGGCAAGCGTGCGAACCAGATCGCCGTGGAGGTGAAGGAGGAGCTCGGTGCCAAACTGGAGGAATTTGCCATCAGCGGTGAGAACCTCGAGGAGGTGTACGAGAACCGAGAACAGATCGAAGTGAGCAAGTACTACGAGCGGCTGCCGAAGCCCAGTGCCATGGCCGTGCAGGAACTCATGGACGGCAAGATCTACCATCGTCGCGCGGACGAACCGACGCCGGTAGTAGGTGGCGAAGTGAAGTAGGCCCTTTCATTACAGATCTTGCAGATGCGCTTGACCCGAAATGTCCTTCTGGGCGTTACGGGTAGCATCGCCGCATACAAAAGCGCGCAGTTGGTGCGCGAACTGGTAAAAGCCGGTGCGAGCGTGCAGGTGGTGATGACGCCCGCTGCCCACGACTTCGTTACGCCGTTGACCCTTGCCACACTGAGCAAGCGACCCGTGCTCACGCAGATGATCGACCGGTCGGGCGAGGGCACATGGAACGACCACGTTCACTTGGCCCGATGGGCGGATCTGTTCTTGGTTGCCCCGGCCAGCGCGAACACAATGAGTAAGATGGTACAGGGCAGTGCGACAACCTACTGATGGCGTGCTTCCTGAGTGCCACCTGCCCAGTGTACGTTGCTCCTGCCATGGACTTGGAGATGTTCAAGGACCCCAGCACGAACGCGAACCTCGCTGGTCTCAAGGCACGCGGCGTAAAGACGATCGGCCCTGATAGCGGTGAACTGGCCAGTGGACTGGAAGGGCAAGGACGAATGACCGAGTTGGAAGTCATAGTCCGGTTTCTCGTACGCGATCTGATGCAGGGAAGCAAATTGGCTGGAAAGCGTGTGCTCGTAACCGCTGGCGGAACACAAGAGGCCTTGGACCCCGTGCGGTACATCGGCAACCGTAGCAGTGGCAAAATGGGCTTCGCCATCGCGGAAGAGGCCGCTGCGCGTGGTGCTCAGGTTGAACTTGTAACGGGCCCCGTAGTGATCGCAACGGATCGGCCGGCCATCATCCGTACCGATGTGATATCAGCAGCCGAGATGGCAATGGCTTGTGAGCGCTTTGCCCCCGACTGCGACATTATTGTCATGGCTGCTGCGGTGGCCGATCACACGCCTAAGAAACCCTCCGATCGCAAGATCAAAGAGAAGGAAACCAGCATGCTCGTTGAACTGGAGCCAACGGTGGACATTCTAAAGGGCTTGGGTTCCCGCAAGGCCAAGCATCAGCGCATCGTAGGCTTCGCCTTGGAAACGAACGATGCCCTCGCGAATGCTCAGGGTAAGCTCGAACGCAAGAATCTGGACATGATCGTGTTGAACTCGCTTTCCGATCCAGGAGCAGGCTTCGGCCACGATACGAACAAGGTCACCTTGCTTACCCCGGGCACGGATCCCGTGCAACTGCCGTTGATGAGCAAGGCCCGAACGGCCGCCGCTATCTTGGACCACTTGGAAAAGCTCATGCCCAATGCGTAAGACCTTCCTTCACCTTGCCTATCTCTTGTTGCCTGTGAGTGCCTTCGCACAGGAGTTCAATTGCCAAGTAACGGTGGTGGCGCCCCAGATCGCCGCTGCCGACCCACGGCTCTGGAAGAACATGGAAACCTCCATCGTGGAGTTCATGAACACACGACGCTTCACGAACTTCAATTACACAAGCGCGGAGCGATTGGACATGAGCCTGCTGCTGACGATCAGCGAGCAGCCTACGGCTGACCGGTTCAAGGGGACCTTGCAGGTTATCTACGCCCGTCCGGTCTTCAACACGGATTATTCCAGTACAGTGATCAATCTCTTGGACAACGATGTGGAGTTCCAGTACTTGCAGAACACACAGATCGATTTCATCCCGGAGCGCTTCACGAACAATTTGTCGAGCATCCTTGCATTCTATGCCTATTACATCCTTGGCGTTCATGCCGACACGTATGCGTTGAACGGCGGTACGGACTTCTACAATCTCGCTCAGGAGATCGTAAGCCAGGCGCAGAACACGGCAGAACCTGGATGGAAAGCCTTTGAAGGGAACAAGAACCGTTACTGGCTCATCGACAACCAGATCCAAGCCGTCTTCAGGCCGCTGCGTGAACTGCTCTACAACTACCACCGCTTGGGCATGGATGCCGCGCACGATGATGTTGCGACCGCACGAAAGACGATCGCCGCAGCCATTGAGAAGTTGAAGACCGTGCATCAGGCGAAGCCGGCCAGCTACAACCTGCAAGTGCTCTTCAATGCAAAGGGCGACGAACTGGTGGAGCTCTTCAAGCCTGCGGAACCACAGGAAAAAGCCAAGCTCTTCAACACGCTGCAGATCGTCGACCCCGGCAACATCAGCAAGTACCAAGCGATGATGCGCGGTTCGTAGATCCCCTCATTGGCTCCCGTGCTCAACCGCCTCTCCATACGCAACTACCTCCTCATCGAGGAGTTGGATCTGGACTTACGCAAGGGATTGACCGCGATCACCGGTGAAACCGGCAGCGGCAAGAGCATCTTGCTCGGAGCGCTGGGCTTGGCAATGGGTGATCGGGTTGAAGGTCAGGTCGCCCGGGACGCCGGACAGAAGTGTGTGGTCGAGGTGGAGGTCTCGCTGAAACGCGCGGCTTGGGAAGCGTGGTTCAAGAGCGCCGAACTCCCCTTTGAAACGTACGCCATATTGCGCAGGCAGATCGAAAACGGTGGCCGCTCACGGGCCTTTATCAATGACACTCCCGTGAAGTTGGAACAGCTACGCGAACTCACCGGCCGCTTGGTGCACGTGCACAGCCAACACCAGTCGTTGCTGTTGCAGGACCGTGCGTTCCAACTCGAACTGCTCGATCATCACGCGGGCCTGCAAAAGGATGCTTCTGCCTGTGAGGACTCTTACGCACAATGGCATCGCGCACATCGCACGCTGGAACAGTTGAAGACTGAAGAAGCCACGGCGCAGGCGGAACTTGATTATGTGAAGTTCCAGAGCGAGGAATTGGAGGCGGCCAAACTGAACGATGGGGAATTGGCGAAAGCTGAGCAATCGTTGTTGCGCGCCGAAAACGCCGAGGGTACGCTGAAGGCGTTGCGCAATGTGGAAGCCGCTGTTATCGAAGAAGGGGGAGCGGTCGGCTCGGTTTCACAGGCGAGATCGCTATTGCAAAAGCTTGCACCCAACGACGCAGAGCTGCACGCGCTCCTGTTGCGATTGGATAGCGTGCGTGTTGAGTTGCAGGATATAGCTGATGAAGTCGCACGCCTTGCGGACCATGTGCAGATGGACCCGGCCGAGGTCGTGCGTCTAAGCGAACGGATCGACCTCATCAATCGACTGCTCCGGAAACATCGCGCACAAGACGAAGCCGCGCTGATCGCGCTGCGCGATTCGCTATCGGAGCGCTGTACAAGTATCAACTCCATGGGCGATCGGATCGCCGGCTTGGAGAAAGAGGAACAGGCGCTCAAGACCCGGTTGAAGGAAAGTGCGGAAAGGCTCTCGTCCGCGAGACGGAAGGCCATGCCCGAGCTTGCTCGGAAAGTCAGCGGAATGCTGCACGAGTTGGGCATGCCGCACGCCGTGTTCGTTTTCGAGCATTCGGTCGTTGAGCCTGGACCAACGGGTGTCGACCGCATCCGGGCTTGTTTCAGTGCGAACAAGGACCGCGCGCCGGAACCCTTGGAACGTGCAGCGAGTGGGGGAGAAGTCAGTCGCGTAATGCTTGCCCTGCTGACGCTTTCCGCTGAGAGCATCGGCCTGCCGACCATTGTGTTCGACGAGATCGACACCGGTGTGAGCGGCGAAACAGCCGACCGTATTGGAACACTGATGGCCCGCATGGGCAAGCAACGTCAAGTGATCGCTATAACCCACCTGCCACAGATCGCCAGCAAGGCCGATGAGCATTTGCTTGTGACCAAGACGATGGACGACAAGGGCACGCATACCCAAATGCGTTTCCTTGATGAAGAAGAGCGTGTGATGGCCGTGGCTCAAATGCTCAGTGGGCGCAAAACCAGCGCTGCGGCGTTGGAGAATGCACGGGTTCTGTTGAAGGGGCGCTAGGCAGGCTCGGCGCGCGTTCAAATGGCGCGTGGATCAGGGTGACGCATTCTTGGGAGGCCCGATCAGCCCACTTATCTTCGGCCACCGTCACGGATCGGCGATCCGTGGCCAACTAATACCCAGAGGATCATGGCCATTGGACTATTGAACGGCAAGCGCGGCATCATCAGCGGTGCGCTCAACGACCAGAGCATCGCATGGAAGGTGGCGGAGCTCGCCCACACGGAGGGAGCACGTTTCGTCCTTACCAACGCGCCGGTCGCCATGCGCATGGGCGAAATAAAGAAGCTGTCGGAGAGTACTGGGGCGCCTGTTATCGGCGCGGATGCGACCAACGATGCGGATCTGGAAAAGCTTTTCACGGAAAGCACCCAACTTCTGGGCGGTAAACTCGATTTCGTGCTGCACAGCATTGGCATGAGCCCGAACGTGCGTAAAGGCAGGCATTACACGGACGTGAACTATGAATGGTACAAGCAAACGCTGGACGTAAGCGCCATGAGCTTCCACCGTATGCTGCAAGCCGCACACAAGCTGGACTCGTTGGCCGAGAATGGTAGCGTGGTCGCACTGACCTATATCGCCGCTCAGCGTGTTTTCCCGGACTATGGTGACATGGCCGATGCAAAGAGCTTGTTGGAGAGCATTACACGTAGTTGGGGTTACCACTTGGGCCGGGCGAAGCGTGTGCGGGTGAACAGCATCAGTCAAAGCCCCACAATGACCACTGCTGGTCAAGGTGTGAAGGGATTCGACAGCTTCTTCGGGTTTGCACATGATATGAGCCCGTTAGGAAATGCACCGGCCGAAGACTGTGCCCGCTATTGCCTTGCTCTTTTCAGCGACTACACGCGGTATGTGACCATGCAGAACCTCTTCCATGATGGTGGGTTCAGCCACACGGGCATTACACCCGAGGTCGTGGCCAAGTACGCGAAATAGATTCGTGCTCCACAGTTTGTCGCACATGGCGGCATAAGCCATGTGCTGATAGGGCTTCTGTTCCTTCATTGAACAGCCGAATGCCTTTCCACCCTTAACGGCAATGGCCGTTTGGCCCATTCTCCGGAATAAATGAGTTGGTCGCTTGCTGGCGAAAGCAGCACGGCCTACTTTCGGTCTATTGCAAACGGTCCCTCAACCCCCCACAGACCATGAAACGTATTCTTCTTTGCTCAGCTCTGGCATTAGGCCTTTCCTCCTTGTATGCGCAGGAACCGGTAGCTGACCTCTTTAGTCCCCGCCGGATCATCAAAACAAACCTCGCTGGTTACGCCGGTCTTGCGGTGAACCTGAACTACGAGCAAAAGATCGGCGGCAAGACCTCATTGGGTCTATTGGGCGGTTACAAACTTCCCAGCACCATCAAGGTGAGCGCGCTTGGTGATCTTGATGGCGAGCGACAGACATACACCGGCGAGGTGGAGCCGAGCGGCCCATTCGTGAACCCTTATTTCCGCTTCTACCCGCGTGAGACCTTTCATGGCTTCTACCTTGAAGTCTTCATGCGCTGGTTCAGCTACGACTTCAAATTACCCTACGACTACGTGACCAATGATGGGCGTGTTATCCAAGGTGCGATGGACGGCAACGCCAGTGCGTTCGGTGGTGGCCTTGGCCTTGGTGTACAGTTTACGCTTGCCTCGCGCCTGTTCATGGACATCGGTCTCGGTGCAGGGCTGGCGAGCGGCAACGTACATCTTGAAACCAACGACCCTGACCTGACTTTGGCGGACTACATCACGATCAAAGAGAACATTGAGGGATACCAAGATGATGCTGATGTGCAGGTCTTCATGCTCGGTGATATCCTCACAGACCCTACCGCAGGGGCTTCGACCACCCAGGCATGGGCTGACTTTGAAGGGAAGCTCTTCCCGATCGTCCGTGGGGGGATCAGCATTGGTTACGCGTTCTGATGGGTTCACTGCCGATCGGCAAAGGCTCCGAAAAGGGGGGGCATGCCTGTGAGCGCTGTATTTGAAGTGTAGTGGAACGAACAGTGGTGCATGACCCGGCTTTGTAGCCACCTTCCACTGCCAAGCCTTCCCAAAAACCTAGTAGAATGCAGTGTTGCGATTGCGAGGTTTGCCGTGCAGCTTTGCAACGGATGTCTTCCACAGTCATAATAAAGCCTGCGCTCCTGAAATCCTCCTTGCTCGCCTTAGCGATCCTTTTGGGACTAGGAGCCTCTGGTCAAGGAGCGAAAGCCTTCATCAAGGAAGCCGAGGGATTCGCCAAGGACGGGAATTTAACAGAAGCCATTGCACGGTACACGTTGGCGGTGCAAGTTGACCCTAAGAACCTCAAAGCCCTGACCGGTCGCGCCGACCTGTACGAGCGCACGGGGAAGAGCAGCGACGCGGCGAATGACCTGAAAGCCGCGGTGGAGTTGGACCCTTCGAACGCCGACAACGCGAACAAAGCAGCATGGGCGCTGTACAACTTGAACCGCCACGCCGAAGCCAAGGCCATGTGCGACAAGGCACTTGCCGTGGATGCTGACCATATGATGGCACTACAGTGCAGGACCCGCGCCTGTTTGGCCTTGAAGGATCTGGATTGCGCCCACGCGAGCGCCGAGTCGGCCTTGGCTGCAAAGCGCACCACTGATACGCACTACCTCCATGGGTTGGTGGCGCTGGAACGGCGAGAGTATTCGAAGGCCGCTGAGGATTTCCAGCAAGTGATCGACTGGAACTACTTGTACGAGCAGGCCTACGTGGGCTATGCCGAAACGCAATTGAAGATGTATGAAGGGTACAGCGCCTCCACTATGCAGTTGCGGACCCTTGACCAAGCGGTCTCCAAAACAACCACAGCGTTGGAGTTGAACCCGAGGAGTACCGATGCGCTGTTCACCCGGAGCAAGGCCTTGGCATACCAGAAGGAATTCGCAAGGGCCATCGACGACATCAGCAAGTGCATTGCATTGGGCCGGGAGGACGTGGACGTATACCACTATCGTGCGCAGTATTACCATGGCCATGGGCAGCACCAGAACGCGGTGAACGACCTGAACAAGGCGTTGCTCTACACACCCGACAATGCGCAACTGTTGCTGCTCCGCAGTGAATGCAAGGAAAAGAACCTGGACCTTGACGGGGCCGTGAAGGACCTTGATCTCGCAAAGAAGGCAATGGGCAACGATGCGGACTTCGGACCTGAGCAACGCCGTGATATTGAGAACCGGCGGACCCGGATTGCCAAGCAGGCATTCGAAATGGGCCGCGAGAGCGACGCACCCGTGATCAATGTCCTGGAGCCATACCGCACCGGGAATGCCGTGCAGGTTTCCAGCGCGCTGAAGCAAGTGAAAGTGAGCGGCTATGTGCGCGACAAGAGCCTGTTGGACCGCATCACCGTGAACGGCGCAGCCGCCGATTTTCCGAAGGATGAACGTGACCCCCAATTCATCACCAGTGTACCGCTGTCCGCCACCGACAAGGCCATTGTCGTTCTGGCTATGGACCTGTACGGCAACGTTGATTCGGTGTCATTGGCCGTTATCCGGACGGAAGCAGTACCGCCGATCATTCAACTCACCAGTCCTCTGGTTGGCGCTGATGGTACCGTTACGGTAACGAGCGGAAAGACAGACCTGTTTTTGGAAGGAAGTGCCTCGGATGAAAGCCACTTGACGCGATCACCGTCGATGGGGTGATGGCCAGCTTCATCCCGGACACGTCGCGGTCGGAGTTCAGCATCAAACTTTCGATCGGTGGCAAAGACCGCTTCACCGTGCGGGCGGAGGATCAACATGGTAACACCACGGAGCGTTCCTTCCAGATCCACCGCAAAGCCGAGGTGGTCGCGCAAGTGGAAAAGCCAGCGCCCGTGCGCACGGACAAGCCGATTGATAAACCTGCGGACAAGCCAGTGGAGAAGCCGGTGAGCAGCAGCACAGGGGTAACATGGGTGATCATGATCGAGAACAGCGACTACAAGAATTTCCCGGCGCTGCAGGGTCCTGCGGACGATGTGGCCAAAATGCAGAAGGCATTCGGCAAGTACAGTATCCAGCGCACCATCAACAAGCGCAATCTCACCAAACAGCAGATCGAGCGCTTCTTCAACATCGAACTGCGTGATCTCGTTAGAACGAACAAGGTGAACACCGTGCTTGTTTGGTATGCTGGCCACGGCCGGACGGTGAGCGGTCGCACATACTGGGTGCCGACCGATGCGCGCAAGGATGACATCTACAGTTTCTACAACTACGGCCCGTTAAAAGGTCTCATTGAGAACTATAGCGAAAGCGTCACCAACACACTGGTGGTAAGCGATGCGGCCGGCGCTGACCCGAGCTTCTACGAAATGACGCGTTAAGCCGTGCAATAGAGCAGGCGTCAGGTGTGTTGTCCCGAATGAAGAAATGAAATCGATGTCCCCACTCGCCAACATGCGCGCTACTCTGCTGCTCTTTCTCATCCTGGCTTTTGCGCGAACGCAGGCCCAGAACTTCTATTTCGAGAACATCTCTATCGAGCAAGGGCTGCCAACGAGCAAAGTCTATTGCGTGGTGCAGGACGCACATGGCTTGGTTTGGATGGGCACGGAGGCGGGCCTTGCCAGCTATGATGGTAATACGGTGATAGCGCTCGGCGAAGACCAAGGCACTGCGGCCAACGGTGCCCGTAGTCTTTTCCTGGACAGGGAAGGCCGCTTGTGGGCAGGGCATATACAGGGGGGGCTTTCGTTGTTGGAGAACGGGGCATTCAGGAAACTCTCCGTTGCAAGCACCCCGCTCACCAGCGACGTTACGGGCATTGTGCAGGATGCGGACGGAGCCGTATGGATCGCGACCTACGGACAAGGCTTGTTCAAGACGACAGATGTTGGACCGGACGGTACGCTTACCGCAGAGCGCTTCGGTAGTGGACAGAAGATCGGCGACAATATCAACGCCCTGATCGCATTGAAGGATGGTTCGGTCTGCATCATTGAGGACGGTGGTACACCCAAACGCTGGGACAAG
>JADJCX010000005.1 GCA_016703005.1 Flavobacteriales bacterium | reverse complement strand
TTGAAGTCTGTCTTGGAACATCGCCCGCGAAGGAACCGCAACAGGTTTTAGTGGCGGGCGTCGAAGTCGGAGTTCCCAAGGCGACGCTTCGAACCTGATGTCCTCACCTCCGCGGCAGGAAATTCTCGGCGCATCATGCACCGCACGCTGCCGCCGCCTACCGCCTCGATGATCGGTATGGCCACCGGTACCAAGCGGCCATGACGCTCCAGCGCGATCCGCTGCCCAGGATCCAGCAGGTTGAAGGCGCTTTCGGAGAGCAGGATAGATGACTCGCCCTTGGCGTTGCACACCTGCAGCAGGTTGGCCACGTAGCCCATCATCTGCTCCCGGGTTATGGCGATCAGCTCTTGCCGCCACGCGTCAATTCATCGCGCATCATCCCGTTCCACTGGATAGGGAATGGCCTCCCAGCCACACCACGGCGAACTTCTCCCCGATGCTCATAAGCACATTGGTGTGGTACACCGGCTGGCCGGTGAGCGTGCCATCCATGGTGGCCAGGAAGGGCACTGGACCGCATTGAAGGGCACCGCACCAGTAGTTCACGGCTCGCTCGGTGGTTCGCGGGCCCATGGCAGCGTAAGCAACGCCCCGCAAACGGTCGATCAAGCTCAGCTGCCCGTGCCCTCCTCGAGATAACGCTCGTCGGCCTCCAGGGGTGGTGAGGTCGTCATACGGCGCACTTTAAAGCCCGAAGTCTCGAGCACTTCGTCCAATTGCCGGTCGCGCTCCCGGCGGCGGCTGGGGTACATGGGGTAGAGCACCACCGTGCCGTCCTCGTGGGTGCTGAACCAGTTGTTGGGAACACTGCGTTCGGCGCTGAAGGATCAATGGGGTCGAGCACGGTGATACCAACCCCGCAGTGGTCGAGCGCCGGATCAGGCCATCGAACTCCAGTTCGGCCTTGGCCTTCACCTCCGGGGATCGCTTGTGCGGTGCTGGAACGGATTGCTCGTAGCCGTTTCGGGGTCGTAGCCAAAACCCACCGGACGGATCAGAGATGACGTTCGAAGCGGCTTGTCGGCTCATCGGTTTCTGAGGATGGTACAACGGTTCCAAATGTTAAGGGTGGCCTCAGCCATGGCGTTGCCCCTGATCGAGCGCCGGGTTGATCTCCACGACATCGAGGGTCGAGGTCTTCTCATCGGCGCAGAACCCGGCCAGCAATCCACTGGCCTCCTCTAGGAACAAACCGTCGGGTACAGGAGTGCCCGTACCACGGAAATGGATGGGTCCAGGCTGTCCACATCGAAACTCACGTGAATGCGGCCGAAGCTGTAAGGTGGGCCATGGTTTCCCTCACCACTGCATCAGTTCCTTTCTCGCGTACATCTTTAACCGTTATCACCTTGATACCGAACTCCTTGATGATAGCCGCCTCTTCCGCTTCATAATCCCTTAACCCGATAAAACCAAGTCGCTGGGCAGCAACTTGGGGCCGCTCGAACCGATCTTCCGAAGGCGGTCCCACACATCCAAGGTGTACACCCTGGGCTTGTTCCGGCGCTGCTTCTTGTTCTCGATATCCATCAGCAGGGCCAAGGGCATCCCGTGCACATTCCGCTGGGCGTTGTGAAGGGGCTGTGGAGGTCGGCATGGGCATCGATCCACACCACCCCGAGGCGCTGTTCCGAAAAGCCATTTTGGTTCCCGAAACCGAGCCGATGGCAATGGAATGGTCGCCTCCGACCACTATTGGAAAAACATTGTTTCTGAGGTACTTGTATACCTCATAAGCCAAGTCGCTCTCGAAACGGATAAGCCCGTCGATGTGGTGTGCGTTCGGGCTTCGAGGTCGTCCTCGTACAACACATCGTTCTCGTCGCGCAAAATGCTCTCCTCGGCATGACCTTGAAAAAGTTCGCTTCCCAGTTTCCAAGCAGCAACGCGCAAAGCGGCCATGCCCATGCTCGCGCCGCGTTTTCCCGCCCCGATCCGCTGGCGGCCTCTATCAATCGTAGATCCATTGGTGGGCCCGTGTCGAATACGGTTCGGGCGGTGGCGAAGGTAGCCGGGGCCTTCAGGGGCCCAAGGGGCTACCGTTCGAGCTACCAAGAGAGCGGCGTGGAAATCCAATTGCTTGGCCGGGAACCGTAGGACCCCGGATCGCGTTCAAAGCGGACTCTAACCCAAGCACGAACAATGCGAACGATGATCATCAAGTACGGACCGCTGGTCTTCGGTGGCGCAGCCGTCGTCATGCTGGCCAATGGCTGTAGTAGCGGTTTCATGCACCAGAAGATCAGCGCGGGGGTCATCGAATACGCGCTGAGCTTCCCCGATCAGGACCCGAATGGCTTGATGGCCGGCATGCTCCCCGAAAAAACGACCCTCACCTTCAACGCAAACCAGCAATTAGCGGAACTCAGTGCAGGCATGGGCGTGTTCCGAACGAGCATGATGGTGAACAACGAACAGCGCCGGATGGACTACCACCTCAGCGTGCTCAGCAAGAAACTCGTGAGCAACTTGCAAGAGAAGGACATGGCCATGTTCAACAAAGAGGAAAAGGCCATGGTGCTTCTCCTTACGGACGAGACCGACACCATTGCCGGATATCCCTGCAAAAAAGCCATCGCCATCTACGATGCTGTAGACCAGCCCGAGATCGAACTGTGGTACACCGACCGCATCGAAGTGAAAGACCCCAACTGGTTCGGGCCGTACAAGGACATCCCTGGTGTGCTGCTCCCGCTACAGCATTGTGCAATATGGCGCATGCACCTCGACGCCACCAGCATCACCCCTGGAGAGGTGGACCCAAGCAGGTTCGTGGTAAAGCGCGACCACGAAGCAGTGCCCCGGCTGTGCTGAATTATGAGCTGATGGAGGTGCTGAGCACCTTCAGCATCTGATCGCCCTCGCCATTGCCCTGCTGATCACCTCATCTCCCTGCTCCAGAGGAGCAGGGTCAAAACGGGAGGGCCGGCTTTGCATGCTTAGCGGTCACACCCCATCGTGGCGGAACCGCAGCGTCTATTGCGCCTTGGCAGTGAACCCGCCCCCTTTCCCCGATCCCCTGTTCATAATAGCCGCGCCGCTTGGCCGTTAGCCCTTAGCGAGCGCCGCAATTTGGTGGCCTCGCGTGTGTACGCGCCTGTCCCCTTTTTTGGGGCGCTCCGTGCATGGCGATCATCAACGAAAGCACAGCATTCCAGTGGCCACCAAGAACAGTCTTCGCGAAGCGGCGGAGGAAGAAACGCCCGAACCTGCGCCGAAGCGCACCCGTTCCTCCAGCAAGAAGGCTGACGCCAAGGGCGAGAGCAAGTGGACGCGCTTCAAGGGCTTCATGGCCGATGAGCGCACACACAAGGCGTTCGGTCTTTTTCTCATCGTGGCTTCCGGCCTGTTGCTGACGGCCTTCACCAGCTACCTCTTCACGTGGAAGAGCGACCAGGACCTGATGGCGCGTCCGTGGAGCGAGTTCTTCAGCAAGGAGGTGCACGTGGACAATTGGCTCGGCAAGCTCGGCGCGTTGCTCGCGCACAAATTCATGCACGGTTGGTTCGGCATCGCGTCGTTCGCCTTCGTGCTGTGGAGTTTCCTCGGCGGTGTGCGCATCCTCTCGGCACATGGTTGCTGCCCAAGGGCAAAACCATCCGCTGGACGTTGATGGCTCTGCTGTGGCTGCCCGCCCTGCTGGGCTTCGTGTTCCGCGGCGAACTCGGCTTCTTGGGCGGTGGCATCGGCGCCACCATCAATGCGCACCTACAGAGCATGATGGGACAGGTGGGCGCGGGCGCAGTGCTGCTGTTGGCGGCAGGTGCGTTCACGATGTACATGTTCAACCCGTCGTTCGACTGGGTGTTGCGGTTGTTCGAGAAGAAGGAGGTGGTGAATGCTGGGGATGAAGGTGAAGGAAGTGAGGTAAGCGAAGCAGGTGCTGCCTTTCCGGTGATGGAGGTTGTGAAGAAGAACTCCTTGAAGATGGAGGTCGTCGAGAACGAACAACCCGCCGTTGTCACCCCGAGCGCAGTCGAAAAGGAAGAAGAGTCCATCGCAACGGAACTCGAAGTCACCGCCACCGAGGAAGAAGACGCCGAAGAAGAAGGCGAACTCGAGTTGGAACTGGAGACCACCGAAGCGGAGGATCTGGCCATCGATCCCATCATCCCCGCCATGCCGATCATAGTCGATGGCATGAGCGTGGTGGCCAATGCCGAAGAGAAGACGTTGAGCGAGGCGGAGATCGAGAACAAGTTGCAGGAGTTCGGCGAGTACGACCCTAAGCTGGACCTGAGCGACTATGAATTGCCACCGCTGGACCTGCTCGTGGACCACGGCAGCGGGGAACTCACGGTGAGCAAAGAAGAACTGGAGGCGAACAAGGACCGCATCGTCGAGACGCTCAGCCACTACAACATCGCCATTGCGAAGATCAAGGCGACCATCGGGCCGACGGTAACGTTGTACGAGATCGTTCCGGAAGCGGGCGTGCGCATCAGCAAGATCAAGAACCTGGAGGACGACATCGCGCTGAGTTTGGCCGCCCTCGGCATCCGCATCATCGCACCGATCCCCGGCAAGGGCACCATCGGCATTGAAGTGCCCAACAGCAAACCACAGATCGTGGGCATGCGGGGCCTCTTGGCCGGGGAGAAATTCCAGAACAGCACCATGGACCTGCCGCTGGTGCTGGGCAAGACGATCACTAACGAGACCTTCATCACGGACCTCACCAAGATGCCGCACTTGCTCATGGCCGGTGCGACAGGTCAGGGCAAGTCGGTCGGCTTGAACGCGATCCTCGTTTCGCTGTTGTACAAGAAGCACCCGAGCCAGATCAAGTTCGTGCTGGTGGATCCGAAGAAGGTGGAGCTAACCTTGTTCAGCAAGATCGAACGCCACTTCCTGGCCAAGCTGCCCGGCGATAGCGACGCCATCATCACCGACACGAAGAAGGTGGTTGCCACGCCCAACAGCCTGTGCATCGAGATGGACGACCGCTACGAACTCCTCAAGAACGCGCAGGTGCGCAACATCAAGAGTACAACGCCAAGTTCGTCAGCCGCCGCCTGAACCCCGAGAACGGCCACCGCTTCCTACCCTACATCGTGCTCGTGGTGGACGAGTTCGCTGATCTGATCATGACGGCCGGCCGCGAAGTGGAAACGCCCATCGCACGGCTTGCCCAGTTGGCCCGCGCCATCGGCATCCACCTCATCATTGCCACGCAGCGCCCGAGCGTCAACATCATCACCGGTACCATCAAGGCCAACTTCCCGGCACGCATCGCGTTCCGTGTAACGAGCAAGATCGATAGCCGCACCATCCTCGATACCGGCGGCGCCGACCAGCTGATCGGCCGCGGCGATATGCTGCTGAGCACCGGCAACGACCTCATCCGTATCCAGTGTGCCTTCGTGGACACGCCGGAGGTGGACAACATCACCGACTTCATCGGTGCGCAACGCGGTTACCCCGAGGCACTGCAACTGCCCGAGGTACCGACCGAGGAAGGCGAAGGTGGTGGCATCGACGACGACGGCGATCGCGACAGCATGTTCGAGGAGGCTGCGCGCCTGGTGGTGCAAACGCAACAAGGCAGCACCAGCCTCATCCAGCGCAAACTGAAGCTCGGCTACAACCGCGCCGGCCGCATTGTGGACCAACTGGAGGCCGCCGGCATCCTCGGTCCCTTCGAAGGCAGCAAGGCGCGCCGCGTGATGCTCCCGAACGAGGCCGCGTTGCACGCACACCTCAATGCGGGCATGACGGAGAGCGCTGGGCCTGGGATGGGGGGGTATTAACGACAATAACAACGGAGCGCAATGCAACACAGAATCAACCGTCTCCAAGTTGCCGTCATCTTCCTTGCAAGCATGTTGCTTGTGGCCGCATTTGCTTATCCGCCCTGGATTCGTGCTAGAGTTGAGACGACAACGATTGGAGATTTGGTAGTGTACTCACCTGTGATGGAGAGTTTCGCAGGCTGGATGTCATATGCCGAAAGGATAGACAAGTCTGGTCATGTGGACCTTGGCCTGCTCCTCTTTGAGTGGGCGGCGATAGCAGCTATCGGATTCGCAGTCTTTCTGTCCTTGCGAAGCAAGGCGGGATAGTTATGAACGAGACAAGGGCATATGCCTCTCAGCGAGCGCTAAACTGCCTCTGGTTCCTGCGGTGGAGTGACTTTGCTAACCTATACACTCGAGTAGTGTAGGGCCTCAATAGCACGCACCAATTGCTTAGCACTTTTCTTCGTTTGAGCCAATACACGGAACTGGAAAGTGTCCGGGGACCATTGACTGTGTTCAACTTGTCCGAAGAGAACTGGAGTCATGAAGGGAATATCCCCATCACGATCAATCGTTCCATCCTCGATATTGATGCGCTTGATGCCCGACCATACTATCAAACCGGACGTGACGGTCGGCGTCAACAGGTCGATAATTCCGTCGCAACAGCCTGAAGCATCACTGAAGTAATTGACAAACGGTTGGTACGCAGCATTTCTATCTCTAAGCGAGTAGAAGGCCTTGGTCAGTTGCCCAGTCTTGTGGCATCGAAGGAAGTAGTAGTTCAGACTCTCTTCCAACCCAACCACTGGTGAGCCCTCAACGGGCAACGAACGGACATTCGAGCACCCTTCCAAGCGGTAGTACTTCACATGGTTGGCCGCTGTCTCCGCTTGGGAGAAGACAGGAACCCGGGAGTACAATTCTGCACCCACATCAACTGCGTGTATTATGTTCATTCGGCGAATATAACATCCTGACCAACAGTGGTATGACAAAACATCGACTCCCTCTTACCATGCTCTGCGTCCAAAGCCGACTCGCCCACCCCTCTCCGTTCCGGCACGCTGTTGCTGGCGCTCCCCTCCCGCTTTCCACCGGCCATATTCGACCCTGCAAAGTTCGCGTACTGCGCGCCTGCCGCCGCTTGCCCAATGCCATTAAGTTAAGGTCGGTGGCGATCACGTCCGATCGTACTTCCCGCCCGGCCGCCAGCAGTGCCGGACAGCTACCCTTCGAACCAACGTCTTTGGCAGCCTTAACTTAATGACATTGGCCGCTTGCCTTCGGCGAGTGGCTGTCGGATCAGGCCTTGGGCCCGCCGATTTCCGTGTGAGTCTCTCACACCAACCCCAACCGCACCACCTCGCGTGTCATGGCTGAACAACAAGCACCTTTCTCGAACGGTCGCCAACGGACAAAACGTACGCGCCCCGATCCAGAGCACCTGGATCAATGCTGAAAGGTCCATCTGTTGGCACGCGCACCTGAGATCTGAGGGTTGCTCTACCCACCGCATCGTAAATAACCAGGGGCTGCATGCCGGGGATGGCACCTATAACGGACCACTGGCCCGAAGCATCCGGCCACACTATAAGTTGGGACTGGTCGGGTACGGCAATAGCTTGTATTCCCATCGGTGCACCACAACTATCCACGTAGCTGGTGCCGATGAACTTGGCGCCTTGGTTCACATACTGCCCGTCTGCAGTGTCGCCGCAGGCCACGAACAGCGTGGCATAGGAAAAATCCATGGAATAAGCCCCCTCCCATTGTTCGCCGAATAAGGCACCCGGCACACCGCACCAACGCTCCCCATCCCAAGTGGCCACACCGTGGGCCTCCACGCCGCTCGCGTAGTGGAACCCACCACCCACCCACAGCAGGTCGTCGTGTACGGTCATGCACACGGCATTGGATATGGAAGAGAAATCATTGAAGTAGGTCTGAAGGCCAGTGCCCACCGGATGGAATTGCGCGCCATCCCAGCGCATGATGGCCTGCCCGGCATTCCCTTCCTGCAAAAGGATCTGCCCGCCTACATATAGGTCGCCTTGAAACTCGACCATACTCTGAGCACCGGAAATGCCACCCGTAAAACCTGGACCCAGGACCGACCATTCGTCGTTCACCAATTCATAGATGCCACGGAGCCCGTTGATGTATCCATTCCCGAGCGTGATCAAGCGGCCCTGATACTTTGTCACATCCCACCAATTCATTTCATCGGCCGGAAGTTGGCCCACGGGTACCCATTGCCCGCCTTGTCTGCGTGCAATTCCATTTGCAGGTTGGCCGTCGGCCATATCAAAGCTGCCCACGGCATACAGGGTATCGTCCAACACACGCAGCTTCCATACCGCATGATCGAGGTCGCCATACAGTTGCCAAGTACTATCGGCCCAATAAGCGATCCCTTCGGCAGGTGTGCCATCATCCAAGAAGATGAACGACCCACCTGCAATAAGAGTGTCGTGGTAGAGAACTACACTTTTTATGATAGGCGTATATATGTAGCCCAGCGTGTCCCACCCCCCGGCGGCGTACCGCAGAACAGGGTTCTTGGCTGCCCAATAGGAACCGGTGTCCAAGACCGTTCGCCCGCAATAATAGATTGTGTCATGGGCATCGTTCGCATATACCTGCGCCATGGGTGCGGCATTGCCGGGCAATCCCGCTGGCGCCCAATAGGGCTGCGCCAAGCAGGAGAGGACGAATGAAGCGCACGGAAAGAGCAGCATACTTCGGATGGAGCGGAGCGGAGCCATGGTGGTCAGGGCTGAAGAACGAAAACCTTGGTGGAGCGGTCTCCGATACGCAGTCCGTAAATGCCTGAGGCCAATACCCCGGGATCCACGCGAAGGGTACCATCAATGCCCACACGTACCAATGCGTGCAGCGCTTTGGCCAGCGGCATCGCAGACCAATATGGGCTGCATGCCGGCTGAAGCTCCCGTGATGTACCAGTGTCCTGAAGCATCCACACGAACCACCAGCTGTGACTGATCAGCTACAACAGGGGCCGAAATACCGACCGCATCATCGAAGCAGAATGCGGCGATAAAGCCGTCGAGGCCGCCCTGCAGGAAATCCTCGAACCATGATCCAATGATGCCCTCATCAGTGAGCGGGAAAAGGAGGGCCGGGAGGTATTGTGTGTTGGTATAGCCACAAGTGTAGAGGCGTTCGTTCTCCTTGATCGCAATGGTCTGGATCCGCTCGCCATTGCCCGCACCCTCACCACCGAAGTAGGTGCCCCACAGGTATTGATGGGCCACATCGAAGTGCATGATCACACCATCCTGTCCGCCGAGCAGCGCGTTGGTGCTGTAAAGACCAGTGCTAGGCTGGCATGGGAAAGCGGCCGCGGCGTACCCACCGATGAAGATCTCGCGGTCCTGGCTTACGCGCACAGCATGCAAGTTCGCTTCGCCACTGCTGCTGGCGTAGCTCACCCACAGCCGATCGCGAGCGTTGCTGAACTCCGCTATGTAGCCATTGGTGATCCCGGCAGGAGGTGGGATCGCATCATACCAATCCGTTGTGTACAGCAACGGCAGATCCGTGCTACGCGTTCCGCCTACTATGTAGATGTCACCGGTCACTGGATCAATATCCAGTCCATGAAACCCGACCCCATCACTGCCACTGCCGCCGAAGAGCGTACCCCATTGCTGGTCGCCGTTCAGGTTGAATTCCAGGATCACCACATCGCTGGCGCCCGCTGATGTGCTCACGTTCCAATTCCCGCCGCCATTGAGCGCTTGCGGGAGGACGCTGCTGCCGGTGTAGCCCACCACCACGATCTTATTGCCAGCAGCGCGCACGGTTCTCGCGCCATCATCGCCGCTGCCACCCCATGGCGTGCTCCACAGCACTTGATCGTTCAGGTTGAAAGCGCCACATAACCATCCTCCGAACCGCCGTAGGGCCATTGCTCGGCCCCGCAGGCAACGGCACTTGGTGCGTGGGCAGGGCGCCTGCGGTAATGGTACCAACGGCGATCGACCGCCCGGATGGATCGATCGTGACGTCCGCTACCTCGTTCACCGGAGTGCCGGTACCGAAGTAAGAGGAGTGCTCCAAAACGCCATCGGACTGGTTCAAGCGAACGATGAAGCCGTTGCTTCCCATACCTGAACCCGTATCATCGTAATAGTCGTTCCCCGGGTTCGCGTCGAAGCAATAGAAATCCGTGCACGCCGTCCATCCGCCCACATACACCTTGGGGTCGGCGCCTTCACGCACAGCAATACCTCGAGCACCTTGATTTTCATCCGAGCCGCCAAAGAAATCCTTCCACTCAATGTGGTCCTGGTCGTCGATAAGACGGGCAAAGAGCGAAGGCGATCCGAAGAAAATATTGTTGCCGGTCTGGCCAGGGAATGACGTGAATGTGGAGTAAGTGGCGCCAGTGACGTAATGGTTGCCATCTGAATCGATGGTGTTGGCGTTAATGAAATCCGAACTGGAGCCGCCGAAATACGTAGCGTAGCACACCCCGGGGGTTACGGGCGGGCCGTCCATAGGCCCCATGCCGATCAGCAGCACCAGCGGCTTCGTATCGTCATACGCATCAAACGTGAAGCCCACCACGCCGGTGTTATTGTTGGGCACATAGTCGGCGGTCCAGTTGAGCCATTCTATACTGTTGTTCTGTTCCACTTGGTAAGCAACCGCCTGCCGGAGCACGATCCACTTGTCTTCAATGAGTATGCGGAGGTTGCCCATGATATCAAGGCCCAGCTGGTCCTGGCCTTCGAGCAAGAGTTGGAGATCATCTGGATCACCACCTGGCCGAACCACGAAGGCCATCTTCTGGCCTGCACTCCCGCTGTAAACATGCATGTCGATGAACGGGTAGATGCCCTCGTACACAACACGGCTATATCCATGCACATTCGTTACTCCATTGGGCCCGCACCAAGGCAAGTAGAAATTCTGGATATAGTCCTTCATCTGGTAGGCGAGCGCATCGGGCGTTTGTGCGTCTTCGCCGGTGAACGAAACATCCAATCGCTTTAGCGTATCGGGCGTGGCAATAATGGTATCAACACTGGCCAGTACCAAGGAGAACCTGCCATCTCTTTGGAAGTAGGCCTGCAGTTCCGCCCCATCGGTGTAGTATTGGACATCGGCGGCGCCAGTGCCCTGCACTTGTCCGAGTTGCTCCCAGATCCCGTAGCTCACTTTCAGCGCGTCATCCCATGGGTCCGGTGGTGTATATGCCGGTTGGGCGGTGGCAATGCGCACCAACGAAATCGCAACGAGTGAGTGGATCGTTCGGCTCATGGTCTTGGGATTTTCACAAGTACAAACAAATGTGCAGCCCATGAACGCGCATTCCAATCGTTTTTGCAGAAACAATAGGAGTGGTGTCGGCAGATAGTCGCGGTGCGACTTGCAAAGCCATCAGCTAATGCGTTCCGTTCTAGGCGTTCAGCCCTCCTACCCCCCTCACACCAACCCCAACCGCACCGCCTCGCGCGTCATGGCGGGGCGGCCGTGCACCTTCAGGATCTCGTAGATGTTGTGCAGATGTCCGGCCAAGGTGCGCGGATGGATGTGCAGGTCATCGGCGATGACGGAGAGTTTGACGTCGCTTTTGCGTACCACGGTGCGCATCACTTTCAGTTGTCTTTTGGTGAAGAGCAACAGCCGCGCAGCGCGGCTACTGGTCTTGCGTTGCTCGCGTATCAACTGTTTGAGCAAGGCGCGTAGCTGGGCGATGCCGCTGCCCTTCCCTTCCGCCGGAGGCTCCTGCCTTCGCCGCTTGCGTCCTGTTGGACCGGTCTTGCGTTCCATGACTTCTGTCCCCTACGCGCGTAAAGCGCACGGCCCGCCTGCTTATTGTGCAGGCGGGCCGTGGCTTCCGGGCGGTTGAGGCAACGGTTGCGCCCACTCCACTAACGGGGCTGTGCCACCGCGATGTCGCTGGCCGGCCCTGCCCCGGCCGCGCCCACCGCCAGCACCCGGAAGCTGTACGTCTTGTTACGGTCCAGACCGGTCCGGGTGTAAAAGTTCTTGGGCGTGATGTCCATCAGCGTCCAGTTGGCCTCCACCAGCGGGTCGCCATCGGTCCACTGGATCACATAGCTCTTCTTGTTGCGCACACCACCCCAGCGAAGGCGGATCTCGCCCAGTTTGGTGATGGGCACTGCCCGTAGGTTACCCGGAGCGGGCATCAACTCGGGCGGGCTTGGCAGGGCGCGCACGCCGAAGGCGGTGCTCGTGATCTTCTCTGCGTCGCCACCACAGACAGCTTGCACGTAACCGCCGAGGTCCTTGATCAGCTCGCGCAGTTCCCGCCAGCGCTCGTTGCGCGCCAGCAGATCGAGCCGACCGCGGTTGCTCTGGTAGACAAGATCGCTGCCTCCAGGGCATCGGCAGCGGTGGTGACAAGGGCCAGCGCCGGTATGGGTGTTGGGGTCACGAGGTTGCCCGTCATGCTCACCACGTGGTTGCGGGCGCGTTCCACCGTTTCTATGGGGTTGAGTCCTTCGAGGTCGATCTTTACGGTATACAGAATGATGATCGTCATGGTATGGGGCCGTTTTTTTTTTGCGTGTGCCAACGCTTTGGTTCGGCTGGAGAGCGCAGCCGTAGTGCGTTTTATTGGGATGACCACCCCACACATATGCTGGGGTTATACCCCCATCTATACTGGGGTTTGCCCCTTGGGAATGCGGTACGGCACCGCCCGATAGCATGGTGTGAAAAAGGTACCGGATGCGCTCAGCAGCCTATTGAGTTCGAGCAGAGCGTGATAGCGTTTTGAGAGAGGGTGATAGGGTTCTGACAGGGAGCGATAGGGTTCCGGCAGCGCGTGATATAGTTCCGGCAGCGCGTGATAGAATTCTGAGGGCGCGTGATAGCGTTCCGACAGCGTGCGATAGCTTTCCGGGAAAGGGCGATAGCATTCTGGCAGCGCACGATAGAGTGCTGACAGTGCGTGATCGAGTTCCGACAACACGTGATAGCGTTCCGGGAGAGCGTGACAGCGTTCTGAGGGCGCGTGATAGAGAAAGGTGTGCGCGCGATAGAGTTCCGTGAGAGCGTATTATGGTTCCAACAGCGCGTGATAGCATTCCGGCAGCGCGGGATAGCGTTCCGGCAGCAGCAGTGCGCGGAGGTATGCGCAACGTTGCTTTACTTGTGCGCATGGCGTATGCACTGGCCGCACTGGAGAAGAAGCTGAGCATAGCGCAAGCGCACTACCCGGCGGTGGAGCACAGCATGCGCTTGCGCTGCGGATTGCTGCGCAGCGCTATGGCGAAGGATGCGACGACCAAGGGCGAGGATGCCTATCCGTTCAGGCACAAGGGCCAAGAGTGGCGCTGCCGCGTGCGGCTTGGCAAGGATGGCGATGAAGTACACGCGCTCTTCTGGTGGTTCCATGGCGGGAAAGGGGCACGAGAGGAAGCGCTGGATGCCTTGATGCTACGGCCGGGCTTGCAGGCACTGCACTTCGATAGCCACTTCTGGAGCCGCTGGGGTTTTGCGCAGCGAGCGCATGGGCGTAATGATCACCAACCTCATGGGCTTCCACAAGCAATATCCCCAGCTTACCCTGCGCAATGTTCACCGCTTCTACCCTGCACAACCGGAATACGCCGCGGCACTGGACCAGGGCCTGTTGCTGGGCCGGGCGAACGGTAAACGGCTGATCAGCTGCGACACCTTCAAGAACCATGAATTGATGAGCGCGGAGGAGAAGGCGCTGTGGAAGATGATCAGGAAGATGCGATAACGGAAGGTTGGTGAGTCGTGAGTCGCGAGTGGTGAGTCTTGAGTGGGGATGGGCGATGGGCCATTGCATGCGGCTGATCCTCTGGACTTGTCCTAACGGGCCAAAGGCCGCAGACCGAAGGGCACTCTGCTCCCGCAAATTCATCCACCAACAAGCCGGGCCGAGCGCGACCCCAAGCGCTGCAGCCGAGATCGTTTATTGCACAAAGCGCTGGACATCAAGCAAGGAATGGTCGGCGTTCTTGACTGATCTGATGAAGACAGGCCCGCGCAGAACTTGTCCGTGCGCCCAACAACCCCACCGCGCAAATACAACGACTTACACCACGCCAAGGGTGCTGTGTACGACCAACTTAGGGGAAATGCTGCGGATGGGGTTTCAATGGGTGCGTCAGGCTTAGGGCCATGCCCGCATGTGCATCAACCACTATGCGAAAACGGCCTTGCCCATCGACGATGAAGCGCACTGACGAACTACGTCTTGAAAAGGCCCTCGGATCGTTCTTTTGGCAACACTGTTCCGGTACCGGTCACTAAAGCGATAGCTTTGGAATCAAGCCCAACCCAAAACCAACTTAACCTGAAGCAAAATGAAAAACACCTCTGATCTGCGAGCAGCATCACTGTGCGCTCTCACGTTAGCCGCGTTCGTATGCCGAGCGCAGGACCATAGGGTCGATATTTCATTGGTACCAGTGGACAACGGACTGTTGTCCGTAACACTACAGAGCAGCACTGCTGTGCCGGAAGGCGCCATCAGTTCGCTCAGCTTCACGGTGCGTTACCCAGCCACGGGTACTGCGCTCACCGATGCGTTCCCCGCAGGCCCGGTGCCTGCGCTGAGCGCGCACACAGCGCCTGTGACAGTGGACGGATGGGCTTACACGACCTTCCTCTATTGCGGGACAAATGCAAGCAATATGGTGGCCTTGGGTACCTTGGACAAGCCGGTGGTGGTGGCGCGCATTCCGGTGCCAAGCGGCCGGGCGTGCTCCGACTTCACGTTGCTGAACGATGCGTATACGCACGACGAGAACCGCGATTATTATGTAGCGGTGAACGGCACCGATATCACCGGCCGTATACAAGGGACCACCTACGGGGCGGCCTGCGGACCGGCGGACCGCACGGCGCCAACGGAGAAGGCCTTGCCCATGGACGGGCGCAACACAGTGTTCTCTGTGTTCCCCAATCCCAACTCGACAGGAACGGTAACGGTGGCGATCGATGCATCGCTTGACCGGTCGACACTACTGACCATTACGTGGCTGGACGCGCTGGGACAAGTCATTGGTGAAGAGCAGCGCATACAAGGTGGCGGGGCGGAACGCACGCTACAGCTTGATCGGCCTGCGGGCCACAACGGGCTGTCGTTCCTACGCATCGGCTGTGTGGATCAGGTGAGCATGCATTCAGTGATCTTCCAATGAGTTCCCATTCCCAACCTTCAAGACTGTTCACCATGTACAACCTCACCTACTTCCGAAACACGACCGCCCACTTGCTGTCCGTCCTGGTATTGTTCTTCGTTGGCACTGCCTCCGCGCACGCTGCCGATCCGGTGCCTTCCCTTAAAAGTCCCTTCCTCTTCGTGGAGAACGCGGGGCAAGTGGTGGATGCCGATGGTGCCCTACAGCCCGATGTGCTCTATGTGCTTGAGCAAGGCGACATGACCGTCTTCGTGCGCAGCAACGGGCTCAGCTACCAGTTCACGCACTCGGAGTACACCGACGGCACGGATGGCACGCCGATCCCGAAGTACACGCGCTTCTTGCGCACCAAGTACGAGTCGCACCGGGTGGACCTTCAACTGGTGAACGCCAGTACCGATGCGCGCGTTACCCGCGAGCAGTTGAGCGAATACTTCGAGCAGTTCTTCCTTCCACAGTGCCAGGCGGGTGTAAAGGCCGCAACGTGCGAACGCTTGGTCGTTCACGATGTGTACCCCAACATCGATTGGGTGCTGTACCTGAAGGACGGCGGGCTGAAATACGATTTCGTGGTGCGCGCGGGCGGTGATCCCGCGGTCATTGCCATGCACTATACATACATGGACGACCTGGCCCTTGATCCGGCTGGCGATCTCACCATCACCACGAAACTGGGCACCGTGAAAGACTCGCGGCCCACGGTGGTGGCCAACGGCCTCGACCTGGCGGCGCGCTTCGTACAGAACGCAGCGGGCGACGTCGCCTTCGCCATCGACGGCTTTACACCGGGCACCAGCTGCGTGATCGACCCCAGCGTGCTCTGGGCCGGTTACTACGGCACCTCGGGCATGGAGTGGGGCGGCTCCGATGTGGTGGTCGATGCATCGGGCAACGTATTCATGTGCGGCACCACCGATGCCGCCGGATCAGTGCTCAACTTCGGTGGGTACTTCACGTCGTACCAAGGCGGTGCTGCCGATTGGTACATTGTGAAGTGGGGACCCAACGGCGGCACGGTGCCCCTGTGGGGCACATACTACGGTGCCAGCGGCAACGACGGCAACTTCAGCTTTGGCGATAGCGACATGGATGGGCACATGGCCATCTTGGGCAGCGGCCCCAATGCGGCGTTGTACTTCGTGGGCACCACAAGTTCCACCAGCGCGGGTGCACCGTTCGCAACGCTGAACACCGGGGCTGGTGCATGCGCGTCGTCGCATGCATTCATCATCAAGTTCCTGCTTACCGGGGCCTTCCAATGGTCGCGCTTCTGGGGCGGTTCCGTGCCGTGCGGCTTGGGCGATTTCGGCTGCGGCATCGCGGTGGATCCAGCGGGCACCAACGTGTACATCACCGGTGCCACTATGCACCAACTCCTTGCAGAACCCTATCGGTATCAACATCTCCGGCGGACTTTCCGATGGTTTCCTGCTGCGCTTGAACAACGCGGGTACCCCTATATGGGACCGGTACATGGGCGATGGGGCGAACGCCGCGAACGGCGAGGATGTGGGCAGCGCCATCCAGGTAGGCGCGGATCGCAACGTGGTGATCGGTGGATACACGCGCAGCACCGCGGGTATTGCATTGAACCCCTGGCAGGCCGCCTTGTCCGGGCCACAGGATGGTTGGCTGAGCAAGTATCACGCGACCACGGCAGTCACGATTCCGTCCACCTAGGCCGGTGGGCCCGATGCGGGCAACTATGACCACGTGCGCGACATCGCGCTGGATGTCAAAAGCAATATCTACGCGGTGGGCAACACGGCGTCGCCCAGCGGCATTGCCAGCTGTGCACAGCAGATCATTCAAGCCGGTGGGCAGGATGCCTTCTTGGCCAAGTTCAACAAGAACGGTATGCGCACATGGGGCACCTACTGCGGCGGCACGGGCAACGAGTGGGGCTTCGCCGTGTGCGTGGACGCGTTGGGGTATCCGTTCATTACGGGACAAACCAGTTCCAGCGGCATGTTCCTCAACGGATTGACGAACTACAACGCCTTGAACTTCACCACGGTCAACGGTGGGGCGATGCAATGCTGGCACGCTACACCCATACTGGACAGCTCATGTGGCGGAGCTATTATGGCGGCACGGGTACCGATGTGGGCCGGGAATAGCGTACGATGCCAGCAGTGGGTCCATCTATATGTCGGGCTACAGCACTGCGACCGGTCTGGCCACCACGGTGCCGCCCCAGTGGCCATTTACACCGGGCGCTCTCCTCGATGGCCTCTTGGCCAAGATCGGTCCTTCCTCGAACACGTTGGGAACATTGAAGTTGAAGCCAAACGCGCTGCTTGGCGGTGCCTTCCCGCTGGGCGCGGGTTGCGTGATGACCGACGCCTTGCCGAGTTGCCCGATCGCACAACCATACACCAATCTCGGTTTCCCGCATACGGGTTCGGAAGTGACCACGGCGGCCGTGCTGGCCACGGTCGGTTCCAACGCCATTGTGGATTGGGTGCTGCTGGAACTGCGCCATGCTACGGACAACTGCCAGATCGTGGCTTCGCGCGCCGCGCTCATCACGGTTTCAGGGGCCATCGTTGATGTGGATGGCTTTTCACCGGTGGTGTTCAATGCTCCTACCGGCAGCTACAAAGTGGCCCTTCGTCACCGCAATCATTTGGGCATCATGACCAACAGTGCCCTTGGATTCATCTCGGGCGGACCCGTAGTGAACTTGAACATGTCGGCGGCGGGTACCATCATGTACAGCACCGGTCCACCAGCACGTATGACGCAGCCCTGCGGCCAAATGTCGTTGTGGCCCGGCAATGCGCGCACCTTCGACGTGCAGCCGGAGAAGATCAGTTTACCGATCGATGGACAGGCCATCCTTGACCGCTTGGGCGGTGTGCCCACAGCCACGCTCAATGGCTATTACACTGAGGATGTGAACATGAACAACCAGGTGAAGTACACTGGTGCAGGCAACGATCGTGATTTCATTCTGGTCCAACCATTGGGCGGCAATCCCGGTGCTGTCATCATTGAGCAACTGCCGTACTAGGCTTTTGTGGTCATAGGCTGTGGGGCCGTCCTGGATCACTGGGGCGGCCCCTGCTTATTCGCCCCTCGCCTTGCCGCCTCCGCAACCCCTTAGAAGGCAGCAAGGCCCGCCGTGTGATGATCCCGAACGAAGCCGCATTGCACGCGCACTTGAACGCGGGTATGACGGAGAACGCTGGGCCGGGGATGGGGGGGTATTGAGTTGTACCCGAAACCAAATGATCGAAAGCCCTGCCGAAAGGCCGGGCTTTTCTCCTCCTCGCGCGTGCCTAATTCTCCCGCCAGAAGTAGGGACACCGCCTACATTCGTCCACAACCCTACCCCATGCGTTCCATCTCCTTTCTAATATTGACTTTGGCTTTCTGCCAAGGTCTCACCGCACAGCAGGTGAACTGGTTGCAGCACGTCGGTACAACGATGCACGACATCGGCAGCGCGGTAGACCTCGCACCGAACGGGGATGTCGTTGTTGTGGGCTATTACGAAAGTGGTACACCTATGGATTTTGATGCCGGCCCTGGTGTGTACAACTATGGTGATTTTGGCCTCTTCATCGCGCGCTATGCCCCTACCGGAGAGGTGTTGCATGTGCAGCATTGCATGAGTTCGTTGGACCATGGCTTCACCACCTATCCACCGGGCAAGGAGATCACCATGCGCTGTGCACCGGTATCCGGCAATATCTACATCGCTGGTGACAGCGACGTTGGCACAGGCGATCTGCGGGTGATCAAGACCGATCCGCTGGGCAACTTGCTTTGGGAGCGTGACTATTATTTAGGCCCCAACAGCGATACCCGTTGGAGGGCGATGGATGTGGACAGCCTGGACAACGTTTACATAGCTGGTGATCTGGAAGGAACGGTTGATCTAGACCCTGGCACCGCTACCTATAACCTTAGCTCCTTCAGCACGGACTTCTTCATCACCAAACTGGACAGCGCCGGCAACTTCGCTTGGGCTGTTCAGAACGGCGATTTTTTCGACACAGACAACGCGGCTTCCATCTGTGTGCGCGATGACTCAACATTCTTCTTGCTGACCAGCGAGTCCGACAATGACGTCGTTGGTGTGTATGAGTACGGAACGGACGGCATCATGCACTGGCGCGTACCGATCACCAGCCAAGGTGGGGTGGGGGCCTATGCGATCGACCTTGACAACGAGGGGAACATCTACATCCATGTGAACTGCATCACACAGATGGACATGGACCCCTTCGCAGGCGTGCAATACTTCAATGGCTGGGCCGATGCCATCGCCAAGTATGACCCTACTATGCACTACCGATGGCACCGACGGATCCTCCACACGGCGGGATCAGCCATGCGTCCGTGGTTTTGACGTGCATGGCGCATATCTCGATCTCGGCGGCTCGGTGGACGGCGACCTCATCTTCGGCTTCCCTGATGTTGACACCGTGCAGGTCGAGGGCGCGCTCAATGCGTTCATCGCCCGTTACGACACGGCCGGAACCTATTTGGGCAGCACCGGCCTTCGCACGCGCGCCAGTTGCGAGGACCTGGTCGGAGACGGCCTGGGCAACGTCTATGCATGCGGGGAGTTCTTTGATACGCTCAGCGTTGAACCCGCTAATGGTATCGGCCAGGTGCCCGCCATGGGAGGACACCCCGACTATTGGCTAGCCCAGTTCAACCCTTTTGACATCACTACGTCGAGTCCGGTGGAGTTCGCCACAGACGGCACTGCGGTCTTCCCAAACCCATCCGACGGGATCATCACACTTCAACTGTCGGGAGCAGAGGCGCTCACTTGGTCCTTGTTCGATGCATTCGGGCGCAGTGTTGCACAGGGACGAGTGCAACGTTGCACAGCGGGTTGCGTGGTCGATCTCGGCAAGCATACATCAGGTGTTTACACCTTGCGCTTGGGCGAGACAGCGGGACGATGCTTGAAGATCGTACTTGAGTGAACTGGTGCGTTCCGTAGGACTTCCGCAACCGCTCGGTAAACGAAGCCACGTTGCATTCGCACCTCAACACCGCCATGACGGAGAGCGCCGGGCCGGGGATGGGGGGTATTGAGTTGAACGCGAAAGCAAATGATCGAAAGCGCTGCCTAAAGGCGGGGCTTTTTGTTTGGTCTCCCTACCCTGCTGAGGATCGTACGAGGCCACCAACGCAACCCCGCTGCGATCCGCCTTCCCGTTCTTCAGGAATTCGCAGGTCACGAGATCGGCCGGAAGGCTGACCGGCTAGAAGGGAACCACGAACTGGTTGACACGCGGCGACACGGTCGTGTACTGGACAACATTGTATTCGATGGAAGCACAAACAAGGTCGATAGCCACTTCTGGAGCCGCGGGGGTTTACGAAGCGAGCGCATGGGCGTGATGATCACCAACCTGATGGGCTTCCACAAGCAATGTCACCGTCCTCGGTACTTTCGTTGGGATCTGGGATCTTGTCACCGATAGCATGGACAAGTCAGGGTGGCGCCATTCGGACTTGGATCGTCCAGAACACCGCGAATGAGTTTTGCATTCAACAATAAGGTGCGCAAGCTGCGCAAGCTGATCACGCGCTACGATGCAACGAGCAATGCAGGCAAGTTGGCCGCGCTACAAGATCTGTCGGCAATTGGTCTGGCATCCTCCCCTTCGCTGGTGGGCTATGCCGATCTGCTACAGTTCGTGCAGGCCTTTCCGCCAGAGCGGAAGACCCTGCGGGCTGCGGAGAAGGAACTGGCGCGGATCAGGCGGTTCCTCGCACGCCCGCAGAACCGTTCGAGCAAGTCGCTCATCAACTCTGGCCTGCCGCACACGCCGTACGTCTCCAAATTCTCGCACGACCTCTGCAACTGGCTCGCGCACGACCCCGCGTGCCGCATGCAGGTGGAACGCTTTGAGGATCCCGAGTTCGACCTGAACAAGGTGCTGGCGATCACGCTGCCTTCGTTGGAGCGGAGCGAAACCACATCGGGATTTGGAAACCAGGAGTTACTGGATACCCTTAAGGTGCCGCGTGAACGAGAACTGCAGTTCCTACTGGCCGAACTGCAAAAACTGGATCATAGCCCCCGTATAAAAGACCTGTTGTTCGACGGCTTAGGGCTTTATGTGCGCATCCTGCCGAAGAACAAGTCCTTCTCGCGGATCTTCAATCGCATTCCAACCAAGAGCCCCTTCTTCCACGATGGCATCCTGAAAGCGTTCGACCACCGCTTGCTGATGGAACAACCATTGTGCGCGCCTGTAGCATTGGACCGCCCCTCCAGGGAAATCGTCATCCGTGCAGTGAAACTGTCGATGGTACTGACCGATCGCGAAACGGACCCCACCACGTACCTCGATGAACACACCTTCCGGCTCTACGATCTTGAGCGCGGGATATCGGTTGCGATCTACGGCATGGTGCCTTCCCGCCAACTGCCCATGGAGTCGTACATCGGATACACCTTGTTCAAGAACGGCTTTCCCGCCGCATATGGCGGGGGGTGGGTCTTTGGTCGGCGCGCCGATTTCGGGATCAACATCTTCGAGGCGTTCCGTGGCGGCGAATCCGGCTACATGCTATGCCAGTTGCTACGTGTGTTCAGGCAGGTGTTCGGTGTGGCGCACTTCGAGATCGAGCCATACCAATTCGGGCTCGACAATCCGGACGGCATCGCCACGGGCGCCTTCTGGTTTTACCATCGCTATGGTTTCAGGCCAAAGGACAAGGCGCTGCTCTTGCTGTCGGAACAAGAGGTTGCGAAGCGCAAAGCGCGGAAAAACCATCGTACCAGCAACCGTGTGTTGCTCCGCTTTACGAAAAGCAACATGGCGTTGATGCTCTCTGGCGAGCATCAACCGGGTGTGTATGACATCACGGCCCTTGTGAAGCGGATGATCCGCGTGAGCTACAAAGGCGACCGGGCTCGCGCTGAGAACGAGAGCGTGAAGAAATTCCAAGCGCGAACCGGGTGCGCGGTGGTGCCGGATACGTTCGGCGCTCAAGTGCTCAAGGAGGTGGCACTATGGGCTGAAGCCACAAAGCAGAGCGACCCGGAAAAGCTGGATCTGCTGGTGCGCATGATCGGAACAAAGCCTGGCGACCCTTACCAGTACCAGGAACTGCTCTTGCAATACTTCCGGAAGTCGTAGCGGAGCGCTGCGCTCACGCGAACTTGGAGCGCTTCCAATCCACGCCGATGCGGAACGTCTGGTAAAGTCGCACGTCCTGAAGGCTGCCACCGTGGTGGTTCGTCGCGGAGTGCATCAGGCCGGAGGGATAGGCCACCACGCGGTTCGGGCGGTACCCGGCGCGATCCACCTCCACCCACTTCGACCGGTCGCGACTGTCCTGCTCGAACAGATCCAACAGGTCGGCCAACTTCATCTTCAGTTTACGCGCGGCCGCTGCCGTAGGTGCGCTGCTGAGTCCCGTACGCTTGTGCATCCAAAGCGACGTGCCGCGATCGAACGGCAGTCCCGGGGTGAGATACACCACCGCAGTGATGTCGTCGTACGGGGTATCGGCATGCACACCGGGGATCTCTTTTTTTTTGCCCTGGGCAAAGGCCTGGTAGAACACTCCGTTCTCTTGGATCGCGTCAGTATCCCAGCGCGTGATACGTACGCCCAGCAAGCGCTCGAGTTTGGCGCGTACACCTTGCTCATGGTAAACTGTCGTGCTCCGGAGCCCAGTGTAGTTCTCCGGTTCGTAGTACGTCGCTTCCTGCGCCGCGCGATACACCTTTAAGGGGTCGTCGTAGAAGTCGTCCTTCACGAATAAGAAACGTTTGAACACGTTCGGCTCCATTGGCTGTGGTTCAGAAGTCCGTTCAAGATGGAACGGCAATGTACCTGCGGTACTTCCACCCGGAACTGATCCTCGACACCTATTCCATTCCACCGGAAGTGATCGATGGGATTGTCTCATTCGCAGCGACCGGACGGAATGTGTCGGACCTCACCGTCCGCCTTGTGGAAGAATTCAGGAAGGACCCCGGCTGAACTGACCCGGGTACTATCAGTGCACCAAAGCAACCCCAACCACTTGATGCGTCATCTTGCAGGCGCCTGAGCCCGACGACCATGCACGATCCCCGCTCGATTGTTCCAGACATGAAGACCGCACGAGGCGTACTTCTCTCCTCCGTAGTGTGCCTAACAGGTCTTGCAACCTCCGCACAGAACACCTTCTTCAGTGAGTATGCACCGGGCAACCCCGGCAGTTTCATGAATGTGATGCAGTGCGCCAACGGCGACTTCGTGTGCACCGACGAGACGTGGAACCGGATAATGCGCACCGACAGCATGGGCAATGTGCTGTGGGCCAGCCAAGGCCAGCCCTACACGATCCTTCGTTCCGATGCACCGGTGGAGGCCGGGAACGGCGACCTCCTAGCGGTGGGCGGGCGGTATGATAACACCCTCTTGCGGTACAGCATCTTTTTGGTACGCATGGATGCGCAGGGCAATGTGCTGGCGGCTGATGCCTTCCCGGTGGACACGCTCAGCTTTTTGCCATGGCGCTCCGCACCGCTCAACAACGGCATGATCGCGCACATCGCCACCGCGCTCAACGCGCAGGAGGTGGTGATCATGGTGTTCGACCCCAGCGGGCCGTACGCCTATCCGCGCATCCGCATTCCGGTGAACTTCCAGCTGCAAGGCAATTCGCCGGCGGGTTTCACCGGGGTGTTCGCGGGGCCGGGCAATACCTTCTTCGCCTACCACGGTTCCTACCAGCCCACGCTCATCCTCACCAAATACACCACCACCGGTGCGGCGCTCTGGAGCAAGAGCTACGCGGTTGATGGTGGTGCATACACCATCGGCATGGGCGGTGCGATGCTCGCGAACGGCAACATGGCGCTGCTTGTGGAAGTCGTGGGCCTTGGACCGGGGAGAGTATCTGCTGTTGCTCGACCCGGCAGGCGATGTGATCAGCGCACGCGCATTGGACGATGTGGACAATGCGTTCGATTGGGAAGGCCGAGTGGTGCCCGTGCCCGACGGCACCTTCGTGGTACACCTGGCGCGGGTCTTCGCCGATCCGGCCGAGGGCGATATCCTCTTGCACATGGATGCCAATGCCGATGTGATCGCGCAGTACGGGTTCGGGCCCAGCGGCTACGTGGATGATGTGATCGCCGTGGACAACAACCGCTTGGCCGTGTTGGGCAGCACCAACAACTGTCCTTCGCTTTCCGTCATGGACTTCAACGGTCCGTTGCCCACCTGTTGGGAACCGGACAGCGTGAACGTATACCCGGTGGTGGCTACGGCCAGCGCGGCCACGTTCGCCTCGTTCACCTATACATCGCCACCACTGCCCGCCAGCGTTACCACGTCGCCGATCTCGTTGCCACGTGCGCCGCTGTGCAGCACGTTGGCGGTGGATGCATTGGATGAAGTAGATGCTCTTGAAGTGTTCCCTTCGCCCAGCGCGGATGGGCGCATCACCGTGCAAGGCCCGGGACTTTCACCTGGCTGCAACTACGAAGTGATCGATGCGCGGGGCCTGCGTTGCGCGCACGGTGTGCTGCCGATGGATGCCACGCTTGATCTCGCGCACTTGGCACCGGGCAGGTATGTGCTGCGGTTGTTCGTGCGCGATGGGGTGCGCACGGCGAGGTTCGGGCGATGAACATTGGCAACTGTGAGTGGTACTTGTCCAGGGCCAATGTCGCACCCACCTGCCCGCTTAGGTTTGACACCACTATGTTCCTAGCCGGAAGATCGAGTGACTACGCGCAGTTCCGCGCTGTCGTAGTGACGCTGTTGCTCTTGTCCTCCTGCTCTGAACAAGTCAAGACATCTGACCACAACAAGAGCTATGGTGGCGCAACTCCGCCTTCTGCGCAACCGGACAGCGCAACACTTGCAGCCCGCCTTACCCAGCCGCCCGGCGAAACGGAACAGATCAGCCAGTACATCCGCCGCATGTTGCAGGACCGTGAGGGCAATATCTGGTTCGGCACCACCAGCGACGGCGTGGCGCGGTACGATGGACGATCGCTCGAATACTTCGACCCTACGAACGGCTTCAGCAGCAATTGGGTGGGCAGCATGGCTCAAGCCCCGAACAGTGATCTCTGGTTCGCCACGGGCGGTGGCGTATCGCGCTACGATCCCGTAGCCGCCTTCCGAACAGGTGGAACCGGTTTCACCAATTACACAACGAAGGATGGCTTGATCAGTGATCAAGTGTGGAGCGTGCTGCCGGACAGGAACGGTGGCCTGTGGTTCGGCACGGAGGAAGGCGTGTCACGTTTTGATGGGAGGACATTCACCTCCTTCCCTATCCCTGCTGCTGACTTCAGTGATCACCCCAACTACAAGTACCCGAAGCAGATCAATTGCATCATAGAGGACAGGTCGGGGAACATCTGGTTCGCGAGCAATGGCGGCGGCGTGTACAAATACAACGGCAGCACGCTCACCAACCTTGCGGAGAAGGATGGGTTGTGCAACAATTTCGTGCAGACCATCATGGAGGACAAGTCGGGGAACCTGTGGTTCGGCACGCGCTACGGTGGGCTGTGCACTTACGATGGCAAAGTCTTCACATCCTACGGCAGGAAGGACGGTGTGCTCGGCGATCAGATATGGGTGATCCATCAGGACAGCGGAGGGACCATTTGGATCGGGGCAAGCGGCTATGGCTTGTGCAGCAACAACGGCAAGACCTTCACATGCTACACTGAACGCGACGCTGCTGGCCTCAAAAACGTGCAGAGCATTCTCGAAGACGCCAACGGGCAGCTTTGGATCGGTACCTCAAGTGGCGTGTATCGCTATAGTGGAGGAAGGTTCAGCAACTGGACGAAGGTGGATGCGTTACGCGGAGAGTGATAGCACCCTGGAGATCCTTCCTCGCCTGCCTGTTTGCCCCCAGGCAGGTTCGTCCGGATGACAGAACGCGCCCAGTAGGTGACCCGTCAGGGCTGCAATGCTCAGAACACCATCGGCTGGTTCTTGCGGCCCACCATCAGTTTGCGGGTGTGGTCCACGGCCACGCAACCGCCGTCCTTATCGAAACCGATGTTGCCCACGGGCCCCACGTAAGTGAAGCCGGCCATGTTCTGCTTCAGTTCCATGATCAGGCGAACCGCACGTGGCGGGTCTGCTCGCGGAACGTACCGGCGCGGGCATGATGCGTATCCACCAACACTTCCTTTGGCAAGTGGCCGGGATGCTCGAAGCGTAAGACCACATGGGCGTCGGCGGGCAATACAAGGTCGAAGCGGCCCATGTTCGAGAGTGGCACACGCTGTACCTCGCCGTTCACTTCCAGTTCCACGGTCGTTGCATCGAAGCTGAGGTCTTCCACGTGCACCCAACCCGTCACCGCCACTGCATCGTCGGCCGGCGGTGTATATGGAAGATCGTCGGAGGCTGAAACGGTTTTGGAGCATACGAGCAGGACCGCCAAGGCAGCCGTGTGGAGATGAAGCGTTGGGGTTTTCATGGATACTGTTTTGCGCTGGATACGCCACCCATTCGATACGAGTTCCTCTCAAAACACACCCGATCCGACCGGCAGCCGACCGGCATGGCCGAACCATGGAAAGCCTTCGCTGAACGGCAGGAATATTATCCGGGTGGTTCGGGTACCGTTCCTCGTTTTCCACCCCGTTCAGCAAGGCTCGCCGTATGTGAACCCCACGTGCGTGCGTTACGTAAGAGTGCCCGCAAACGCATGTTCAGCCATGATCCGCTCTGGAATGACCCCAACGCAGGTGGCATCGGCCGCCCGCAAAGACGTGGGTCAACTGCGGCAACATGTGCTTGAGAAACACGCCGACCTTGTTGGCCTCTGCCCCAAGACGAACAGCACCGAGGTGGTGGAGCGGGGCGGTAAATTCAGTTCGACCAAAGGACTGCAATGGGTGTATGTGATCACCGCCTACAAAGGCTCGGTCACTTTGTATCCATTGTTGTGGTACGCCACTACCGAAGGGATACACGCCATGCAGATCGATGCCGAAGGACCAGCGCAGTACTTCCAGCCGCATGTGCTGGACCGGTACTTGAAACGCTACTTGCACCGCAAGGGTGGACGCGACGGGGCTATACGGCAGTTCCACAAACACAACTACGACAAGGTCTTCCAGCCAGACACGTACAAGGGCGATCGCGAGAGCTTCGTGGCGGTGATCGACGACGGCTACGTAGTGGGTGAGAACCTACGGGATCAAGCGATCGTGTACTTCCGCACGTTCTACAACAAGACCATCGGTCGCAAGCGCTTCGGCGAATTGCGTTCGGCATTGAAGTGGCGCGCCCTGATGAAATCCATCGCCTTAGAGCACAAGGGCCGACGCGATACTCCACATACTGGTTGGGGACGTGGCTATCCTGTGGTCTTCGCACCGCTGCGCGCTGCGGCTTAGTGTAACCCGCCCAACAGGTCCTTACCGGCCTCTTCCTCCTTCCACCCGCGCATAAACGGTGTCGTTGACCGCGCTCTGACCCATTGACCAGAGGTATTGCTGCACGGCCTTGGGCAGGGGCGCCGGACCACGGAAGATCGTCACCTCCTCGTGCACCCCGCGCCGTGACTTTCCGTAGCGGTGCAACACCACCACGTAGGGTGGTGCATTGGCGAAGGTGCTTTGGTCCAGGTCATAGGAACCGAGGCCGCGTACCTCCACGCGGTGAACACCGATCGAGTCCATGCGGGCCCGGGTGGCAGCATGCAGCGTGTCGGAACGTTCCAAGTTGAAGGGCGCCTCGAATGCGATGGAATTCGAGAAGCGCAACAGCGCATCGGGGTTCTTCAGGATGTACTGCGTGCGGTAGGTGATCTCGACGGGCCGCACCAAGTAGTACTTATTGCACGCGGTGGCGCCAACAAGAAATAGGAGGAGCAGACCGGTGCGCACCATCAGGTCCCAAAATAGTGACGCACCATTGATGCGCGGTACGCCTTACTTCGGACCATGGAACTTGTTCGCCGCACCTTGGAGCGCTACGTGCCGTTGGATCAGAGTGACTGGGAGCGCATCGCACCGTACTGGACCGAGCACGCCTTCAGCCGGGGTGCATCGGTTTGCGCCGTGGGCCAAGTGGAGCAGCGTTTCTACATCGTGAAGAGCGGCGTGCAGCGGTTGTCGTTCCCGCACGACGGCGAGGATCTCTGCGTGGGCTTCGCTTACGACGGCAGTTGGAGCGGCGAGTATGCCTCGTTCGTTACGCGCAAACCTGCGCGCTTCGATGTGGTGGCGATAACCGACAGCGTATTGGTGGGCATCGACCACGAAGCCTTGCAGCGGCTTTACAACGAAATGCCGGTGATGGAACGCTTCGGGCGGTTGATCCTGGAAGAACTGCTCGTAGGCCGCAGCACCCGCGAGATCGAGCAACTGAGTTTGAGCGCTGAGGAACGTTTCGATCGGTTGGTGGCGCGCAGTCCGCACCTGCTTCAACTGGTATCGCAGAAGGACATCGCGAGCTACTTGCGTATGACGCCGGAGACCTTCAGCCGTTTGCGCAGAAAACGTTCTTGATCCACATCAAGTGTGTTTCGCAGCGCTGCGGGATTCCTTCGCCCCATGAACACACAACAACTGATCGACAACCTCGGCGCCGTTCTGCGCACCCAGATCTCCAGAGCGAAGGAGATCCAACAACTTCCGGCGGAAGTCTTGTTGCGCCGCCCAGCTGCCGACCAATGGAACGCAGTGGAAGTCTTCGAGCACCTCAACCTCAGCAGCGGCATCTATGCGAAGGGATTGCAGCAGGTCTTCGCCAAACGCGCTTCAACGTTGAAGCCGAACGGAGAATTCCACCCCGGCCTGCTGGGCAACTACTTCACCAAAAGCATGCTGCCCAAACCCGGCGGACGCATCGCGTGGCGCATGAAAACGATGAAGATGTTCGACCCGGCTCGCAACCATGGCGCATCATCCGAGAGCATAGCGCGGTTCATAACCCTCTGCGAAACCTTGCTCCAACTACTCCAGCAAGCGCGCACCACCGACTTGAATGCGATGAAGGTGACGAGTTCCTTGGGGCCAATCATCCGCTTCAAGGCCGGTGATGCCTTCCGCTTCCCTGTCGCCCACCAGCAGCGGCACTTCCTGCAGATCGAGCGGTTGGTGAAGGGGTGAGGCGCTGACCGTTGTCCTTCACACTGTGGTGTTCGCCGATAACTAAGTGTTGAAGCAGCAGCGAGGCCGAAGCCGTGCTGCTTTGCGGCAGACTCCCCCATGGCCCTCTCCCGCTTCTGGACCTTCATCCGCATCCTCAGCATCGGCTACGTGCTGGTGATGCTGGCAACGGGTCATCAGTACACGTTGGGGGGATTGGTGAACGGCAAACAAGGCGATCCGTTCATAGTGGCGGAGATGGACACCACTGCGCTGCAAGGCACACCGCTGCTGGCCAACATCCGCAGCGCCGGTGAAGCAGGGTACCAACAAGGCGACAAGCTCTACACCATCAATAGCACCGGTGTGGTGAAGGTGAGCGTGGGCAAGCAACAGGCCGATGGCTTGTTCGAAACATGTAAGAGCACGCTGACGAGTCTCTGGTTGCCGCTGATCGGCTACCTCACCTTCTTCTGCGGCCTGCTGAACCTGCTGGTGGATTCACGCGCCATGGAGAAAATGGCGAAGGTCCTCTCCCCCATCTTCCACCGGATATTCCCCGACCTCAGCAAGGACCACCCGGCCTACGGCTTCATGACCTTGAACTTCGCGGCCAACTTCCTCGGCCTCGATAGCGCCGCCACGCCCTTCGGCCTTAAGGCCATGGAGAGCATGCAGGCCGACAATCCGGAAAAGGACAAGGCCACCAACAGCCAGATCATGTTCCTATGCCTGCACGCTGCGGGCCTTACGCTGTTGCCCACGAGCATCATCGGCTACCGCGCGGCGCAAGGCGCTGCCAACCCGGCCGACATCATGATCCCGTGCATCATCACCTCCTTCGTCGGCACCATTGCCGCGTTGTTCCTGGTGGCGTGGAAGCAACGCATCAACCTCTTCAACCTGCCCGTGATGCTGAGCGTGGTGGGCGTAAGCGTGGTGATCGGTGGATTGATGGCTTACATCACCGGCTTGGGTGGCGTGCAGAAATTCCACTTCACCGACAACCTCAGCAACGGCATGCTGCTGGTGATCATCCTGCTGATCGTTGGCTATGCCTTCCTGTTCGAGCGCTACTTCACGCAGAAGGGCACCAACATGTTCGATTCGTTCATCCACGGCGCCAAGGACGGCTTCACCACGGGGTTGCGCGTGCTGCCCTACATGATCGCCATGCTGGCCGCCCTGAGCATCTTCCGCAACAGCGGCTTGATGGGCATCGTCATGGACGGCCTCTCGTGGACCATGGCCTTGGTGGGCGTGGACAAACAAGTGATCGATGCGATCCCGGTTGCGCTGATGCGCCCTTTCAGCGCCGGCGGCTCGCGGGGCTTCATGCTCGACGCCATGAAGACCTACGGCCCCGATAGTCTCACGGGCCAACTCTCCTGCCTCTTCCAAGGCGCAGCGGAGACCACCTTCTATGTGGTGGCGCTCTACTTCGGCAGCGTGAACGTGAAGAACAGCCGCTACACCCTCGGCATCATGCTCTTGGTGGACCTGATCTGCGTGATCACGGCGGTGGGTGTTTGCACGGTGTACTTCAGTTGAAAGAGGAACTGCGGCGCCCTGTTGGTCATTCTACATTTTACATTCTTCATTTTCCATTCCGTCCCGCCTCCCATCTTCGCGCGCTTTTTCCCCCGACACGTCCGGAAGTACCACAAGATGACCAACAATCCGAAGATCGCGCGCAAGCGCAGCAAGATCCATGGCAGCGGCGTGGTGGCCGTGGCCGCCATCAAGAAGGGCGAGGAGATCGTCGACTACGAAGGCCGCTTGATCACGCACGATATCGCTGATGATACGTACGGCGGAGAGGACACCGGCCACACCTTCCTGTTCATCCTGAACGAGCATTGGGTAGTGGATGCCAACGTGAACGGCAACATCGCCAAGTGGATCAACACGGGTTGCGACCCGAACTGCGTTGCGGAGATCGTCGACGATCCGGGAGGCAATCCGCGCAAGGACCGGGTGGTGATCTCGGCCCTGCGTAACATCAAGGCCGGTGAGGAGTTGACCTACGACTACGATGTGTGCACTACCGCACCCATCACCGCCGAGGAACGGAAGAACTGGGCCTGCTTTTGTGGAGCGGCGAATTGCCGTGGCGTGATGCTGAAATACCAGCCGAAGACGAAAGGCAAGACCGCCAAGCGATGAGCAAGAAAATAGCGGCCCATGTTTCCGCGATCCACGGAACGGGCGCACGCGCCTTGGTTGCGATCCATAAGGGCGAGGAGATCATCGAGTACAAAGGGCAACTGCTCACCACTCGCCAAGCGTCGAACCTGGAGCACGCCGATGCGGACAGTGGCCACACCTTTCTCTTCACCCTGAACGAGAAGTACGTGATCGACGCGAACGTGGGCGGCAACACGGCCCGTTGGCTCAACCATAGCTGTGCGCCCAACTGCGTAGCCTACGTGCACGACCATGCGAGCGGCGACCTGCGCAAAGCCAAAGTGATCATCGAAGCGCTGCGGAACATCAAGCCCGGCGAAGAACTGACCTACAACTACGGCATCGTGTTGGAGGAACGGCACACTCCCAGGCTGAAGAAGATCTGGGCATGCCGTTGCGGGGCCAAGAACTGCACGGGCACCATGCTGCAGCCGAAACGGTAACGGCGATCGCCTCGCTCGTTACGCCTCGCGCCTTCGTGCATTCGGGAAGAAACAACCCGCATGCTTTCGAATTGGTGCTTCGCGATCGGCGCGTGGCTGCTCACCGGCAACCTCTGCAATACCCCACCTCGGCCGCAGGTGGCCATGGCGCCATCCGTGCCCGCGAGCTACACGGATGTTCTGGGTGCGATCGAAGCCCGGAGAGACAGCTTCAACACCGCGTACCAGAAAGCCGATAGTGTGGAGCGCACAGTGCTGCTGGATAGCGCACGCAACTATGTGTTCCGCCAACTGACGATCGAGGTCTTTCCTCGCTGGTACGGCACGCCTTGGGACTTCAATGGAACAACGACTGTTCCCGGGCAAGGCACCATCGCATGCGGGTACTTCATTACCACAACACTGCAACAGGTGGGGTTCGACCTACCCAGGTTCAAGTGGGCGCAACTGGCTGCGGAGCCGATGATCCGCAAAATGGCCGATGGGGCCAAGGCGTTCAGCGATCGGTCCGTGGAGGAGGTCGCGACGTACCTGGAAGCAACTGGTGATGGACTCTACGCAGTAGGGTTGGACAACCACGTCGGGTTCATTGTCGTGGAAGGCGATGGGCAACGGTTCGTCCACAGCAACTACTACCAACGGGAGATCGGGGTGATGAGCGAACCCTTGGCAGGCAATAATCCCCTCGCGCACTCGCGATACCGGGTAATCGGGCAACTCCTTGGGAGGAAGATGATGGAGCGGTGGGTGCTGGGGCTGCCGCTGGCCTGAGGACTCACGTGTGGTCGATCA
This sequence comes from Flavobacteriales bacterium, assembly GCA_016703005.1. Taxonomy (GTDB): domain Bacteria; phylum Bacteroidota; class Bacteroidia; order Flavobacteriales_F; family PHOS-HE28; genus PHOS-HE28. The sequence goes on along the minus strand of JADJCX010000005.1, from coordinate 160,334 downwards.
CTTCGGCACAGGCATTGCCAATTGCCGGGCCTACTTTCGCCCCATCATGAAAAGCACGCTCCTTCTTCTCACCGCTTCCCTCCTGCTCAACCTGAATACCAGCGCGCAGGACGATGCCCGCAGTCGCGCCATCGTTGACAAGCTGGTGGCGAAGAGCAAGACCTGGACAAGTTTCGAGGCCGACTTCACCACACGCCTGCAAAGCACCAAGGACAAATTGGATGTGAAGCAGACCGGCACGATCAAGACCAAGGGCAAGAAATTCAACTTGGTGCTGGCCGATAACACGATCATCAACGACGGCACCGCGCTGTACACTTACAGCAAGGAAACCAACGAAGTGACCATCAGTGATCCGGCCGAAATGGACCAGGAACTGGACCCGAGCAAGCTCTTCACCATGTACGAGAAGGGCTTCAAGAGCCAGTTCGTGGAAGAGAAGGCCGATGCAACGGGAGCCATGATGCAAACGATCAAGTTGTTCCCGACCGACGCGGCGGCGAAGCCATACCACACCATCATTCTGACTGTCGACAAGACGAAGGAAGAAGCACGCCAAGTGCAGATCCTATACAAGGACGGCAACATCGTCACCTACACGTTGAAACGCTTCGTTGCGAACCCGGCACTGGCCGATGCGCTCTTCGTGTTCGACAAAACGAAGTATCCCGGCGTGGCGGTAAACGACATGCGCTGATCACACGAAAACCAACTGGAGAGGGCGCCCCCAACGGGCGCCCTTTTCGTTGCGACATTCGCCGTCATGGATCAGAAGACCGCATTCGAAACGAACCGCGCATTGTGGGACGCACGTGCAGAGCTGCACTATGGTTCGGCATTCTATGATGTTGATGCGTTCTTGAAGGGCAAGGGAACGCTGAACGGCATCGAGCTCGACTTGATGGGCGATGTGGGGGGTTTGGACATGCTGCATCTGCAATGCCACTTCGGACAGGACACGTTATCGCTGGCGCGGTTGGGTGCCAAGGTCACCGGACTGGACCTGAGCGGAACGGCCATTACCAAGGCACGGGAGCTTGCGCAGCGTTGCAACTTGGAAGCAACGTTCATTGAGAGCAATGTGATCGACTTCCGTCCGGAGCTGGAAGGTGCCTTCGATATCGTCTTCACAAGCTATGGCACCATTGGCTGGCTGCCCGACCTGGAACCATGGGCCGCGAATGTTGCGCGCTACCTGAAACCCGGCGGCCGGTTCATCATGGCGGAGTTCCATCCGGCGGTGTGGATGTTCGACAACGACTTCACGCACGTGCAGTACCCATACTTCAACCGTGAAGCGATCATCGAGAACGAAGTAGGATCTTATGCCGCACCGGATGCCTCCTTGCGGTTGGAGTCATACTCGTGGAACCATCCCCTCGCCGATGTGCTGACGGCGCTCATGGGGAACGGTCTGCGGTTGGAAGCCTTCCGTGAGTTCGATCGTTCGCCCTACGACTGCTTCCACAAGACCGTGCCTTCGGGCGACGGCAACTACTTCATCAAGGGCATGGAAGGCAAGTTGCCCATGGTGTACGCCCTGCGCATGACGAAACCCTGACCCCACCACTACTTTCACCGCACAACATCCGATCATGCGCTACCTGCTCCTCCTTGTCGTTCTCTTCTCCTTCGCCTCAGTGCGTGCACAGAAAGTGGATGTGGACGACGGCCTCGTTACCGTTGATGGAACACCCTATTGCAAGCTGGTGAAGAAGGATTGCAAACTGGGCCTATGCGACTTCTCGGTACAGACGCTGGATGGTACTGAGATCGCCTTCATCAAATGGCGCGAGTACAACGACAAGGACAAGCAAATGCAGTCGAACCCGAACGGCCGCGTGCTGTTCTACGACTGGACTTTCCTCGGTACCGGTGCGAAGTGCGAAACGGACCAGATCAGTGCGAAGAACGTTGCGAAGATCCTGGTTGATGGTCCGCTGATGAAGGACGGCGTGCTCAACCCTGACGGTGAAAAGAAGATCGTTCTGGTGAACGGCATGCGCCACAGCGAGCGCATGAAGGTGCTCAACGCCACCATCATTATCATTCAGAACTGAGCGCGATTATTTCCCTGTCAAGGTGACGTAGTCCTTCAGCACGCGGATCAGAAAATCCTGTGGCCGCTGGTCGGTGCGCACGTTCAGGATCACCTGCACCTTCTCCGCGGCCTGCAACAGAATGTGCGAGCGATTGTCGCCTCGGTTGCCGTAAAGCACCTCCTTGATCAGCTGCGCTTGTGCATCGGTGAGCCTGACCGCCTCGGGGTACAGTGGAACGTGAGTTGGTTCCACTTCTACCAGCAAAGTGTCGTTCAGGGAAGTACGCTTGCGCAGGCTCACCACGCAGGTGCCTGCAGCCAGATCACCCAGCCGCTGACCCTTCCCGTTCACCAGGATCACGATAGCGCCGAGGTAGCTGAAGCCGTCGATCGGGCGCAGCACTTGGCGCATGATGTATTGCCCCAACGTTGGTCGGCCGCCGTCCAGACGCGCCACCTTGATCTTGCGTGCGCGCTTGCCGATGCTCTGGCCGTTCATGGTGACCTCACAAATGAAGTCGTACAGCATGAGAGGCAACAAGGCAACGACCATGGTCACCCACCATGGGATCAACACCAAGCCGAAATCGCCGAGGCTCACCAAGAAGAGCACCGCGATCAACCAGCCAGCAAGGATCAACCGGTCGAAGAACCACGCCAAGCCGCGCTCACCCAAGCTCGCTACTTCGTGGTCCACGCCCACGTTCTGTGCGGTATCGATGCGAATGGCGTCCATCGTGAATGTTCAATGATGAATGACCAATATCCAATTTCCAGTTGGAACACGATGATGTGCGACCAAACGCACGCCCAACTTGAGCATTGAAAATTCAGTATTGGTCATTGGCTATTGAATACGATCGTGTGATGCATTGGCCGGGCCGGTGATCGGTATGGGCTGGCCGCCGTGGTGGGGCGCGGCACCGAACAACACATTGCAGAAAGCCTTCACGCGCGCAAGGGGCTCGCGCATTCCCGCTCGGTCGCAAACGCTTCCACCCACCGGGTCCGCCGCAATGGACTGTGCATTCAACCCGAGCGAGGCAGCGATGTACTGCGCCCGTGGCAAGTGAAAGCCTTGGCTGACGATGGTCACACTGTCCACTTGGAAAACCTGCTTCGCGCGCCACATGCTGTCGTACGTATCGAAGCCGGCGTGGTCGAGAAAGATGTGCTCCTTCGGAACGCCCAATGCGATCAACCGGTCCATCATCGTGTTCACCTCATCGTAGCCTTTTCGGCCATGGTCGCCGGTGAGCAGGAACCGTTGCCCTTTGCCAATGCGATACACGGAAAGCCCGCGTTGCAGACGCTCCTCCACACAACCGCTCACACCGGCATCGCTGACGAAACTTCCGAGCACCATGATCGTGTGCGCCGTTCTCAGGTCCGCCTCCTTGCCGACAATTCCCGGCTCCGACTTCCGCAACACCCATGCGTTGATGCCGAGAACAATACTGACACCCAGCGCGAACAGACCAAAATGCATGCGCCAGTGTTTGCGCGGATCGAAAAGGCGTAGGATGCGCATTCGGCTGTGCAGTGATAACGTTGTTCTCATGCAAGCCGACAAGCGGCGCATGGGAATGAGCTACTGTTCGATCGCCAGTTTACCGCTCCAGACACTGTTGTCCAGTCTGATGTCATAGAGCCCGGATGCCAACCCGGCAACATCCACTGTGGCGATGACCGCACCACGCGGAACAGTGACGGAACGCACCATCCGACCAGCGGCATCGAACAAGCTCAATGTGCCACCATCGGCGTTCGGCAATCGTACGTGCACCAGATCATTTGTCGGGTTCGGAAATACCACCGGCGCTGCGGCAGCATCGATCTCGGTGGTTCCAACGGTGAGGGAATCGTACCAGAACCGAACGGTGGTGGGTTGCCCGCCCACGGTATTCACTTGGAGGACGGGAATATCCATGCCTTCCGCAAGCCACTTGTATTCGATGGTCTCTGGCTCCGGCAGCGTGAACCCGATGCCGAACTGGTCGACGTACACACTATCGGTGCGGTTCAGCACGCTTGCAACGCGTAAGACCTGGAACGTGTCGGTGGACAGATAGAGCGTGCCCCAACCGTCCACGGTGTTGTCCCGCTGCTGTTCCTGCCGGAAGAACAGGAGCGTGGGTACTTCCACCTGCCATGTGCTGAAACTGCTACTGGTGTTGCCGAAGTCCAACGGCAATTCGTAGATGTGATCCACCGGCAACCGCTGTACGCTCGCGGGCACGCCGTTGATGTTCGCACCGAAGCCGACATTGTCGAAACCATCCGCATCGCGCCGGAAATAGTCGTACACCTCCGTCAACTGCAACGCTTGAAAATCGAACTCCTGCCCGCGCACGGCGTAGTCCGCGTCGTGATCGGGGTAAACAAAGGGGTTGTTGAAGAACAGCTGGTACAGGAACGGTGTGCTGCTCACGGCCACGGCGGTATCGGCCGTTTCAAGGGTGGGCGCCAGGGTACTGTAGTCCCATACGTGGTTCGGGCCGGTGTCCGCATCGTCGAAGGCCGTTACGGCGGTGGTCCAACGCACGGACAAGTCTCCGGCACTGGGCATGTCCGTTTGGTCGATCGTGATCTGAGCGCACAACCCGCCAAAAAACGTGAAGGTGGTGCTCACCAGAACGGCACGGATACTGGTACTGCTGAAGAACGCGTTGAGCATCGTCATGATCTGTTTCGGAGCACGAATGTCATTGATCCGCGCCACAGTGCAACAATACGCTTCCCCACCCTCCCAGTCAGCCCGAAGCCCGGTCCGTCCTGACCACCACACATGTCGCCACGAATACCTTTAGCCCCGATGAATATCCTCAGATCGCTCCTCTTCACGTCCACCGTTGTGTTGCTCGTCAACCATGCGTCAGCACAAGCGGACACCCGAACGTTGATCCAGTTCAGCGGGGTGGTGGTAACAGGTGATTCCTTGGCGGCAGTGCCCTTCACCAATGTGCTCATCAAGAACAGCTATCGGGGAACGATGAGCGACGTGTTCGGATACTTCAGTTTCGTGGCTCAAGAGGGCGACACCCTGTTGTTCAGTGCCGTTGGCTTCAAACGCAGCCAGTACGTGGTTCCGACCGACCTGACCGAGAAGAAGTATTCCATCATCCACCAGTTGGAAAGCGATACCATCCTGTTGAAGGAATTCACGGTTTACCCATGGCCCAGCCGGGAGCAATTCGATCAGGCGTTCCTGGCCTTGGACCTGCCTGACGATGATTACCAGCGAAGCTTGAAGAACCTTAGCCCTGCGGAGATGATGCAGCGCATGGAGAACCTGCCGCCCGATGCCTACCAGAGCTTCAGCTATGCCATGGCGCAGGACCGTACCAAGCTTTATCAAAGTGGTGGTACACCGAGCATCAACCTCTTCAACCCGATAGCATGGGCCCAGTTCCTGCAAGCATGGCGCAACGGGGATTTCAAAAAGAAGAAGTAGAAAGTCGGGGAAGGATAGTATGGTAGGCGGACGCCAACATTTTGCGACGACTGACTTTGGGATATGACATTTCGGTTGATTGTCCGGAATCCGTCAGCTTCCTTTAGGGCGCAAACAATGCAACCCCTATAATATGAAGATCGGAATACTCGGAAGCGGTATGGTGGGCCAAGTATTGGCCACCGGATTCCTGAAGAAGGGCCATGAAGTGATGGTGGGAACACGTAACACCGACAAACTTGCCGACTGGTTGGACAAGAACCCCGAAGGCAAGCTTGGGGATCATAAGACCACTGCGGCATTCGGCGAGGTGATCGTGCTCGCCACAAAAGGCACCGCAGCCGAAATGGTGGTGCGGCTATGCGACAGCAAGGACCTTGCTGGCAAGACCGTGATCGATACAACGAATCCTATTGCTGATGCACCACCTACCAACGGTGTCCTTAAGTACTTCAGCTCGCTGGACGAAAGTTTGATGGAACGTTTGCAGCGGATCAATCCCGATGCCCATTTCGTGAAGGCGTTCAACAGTGTGGGCAATGCCTACATGGTGGACCCACACTTCCAAGAAGGCCGACCGAGCATGTTCATCTGCGGGAATGACCCCGCCGCGAAGACCACGGTATCCACCCTGCTCACTGACTTCGGATGGGATGCCGAAGACATGGGCGGCGTTGAGGCGGCACGTGCGATCGAGCCGCTGTGCATTCTTTGGTGTCTGCCCGGTTTCACACGCAACCAGTGGAGCCACGCCTTCAAGTTGCTGAAGAAGTGATGTGGTCCTTGAGATCGTCCTACTGACGGTGCGGGAAAACGAAACCCACAAACTCCGGTTGAAAAGCACATGTCGTGTGAATGGCCGGAAGTACTTTCTTTGGAAGCAGAGCATCCGCTAACCAGCCGGGTGGCTTGGATAAAGCATGAGCAGCCAACGCATCCTCGTTTACGGCCCGAACGATCAAGAGCTCGACAACGTCCTATCGGAGTTGCGCACGCATGGCTTCATCGCTGTGGGTGTCAACGATGGTATCGATGTGCTGGACCAATTGAACCGCACCTCGTGGGACATCTTGGTGATCGAGGGGAAAGTGGAGGAGGCGCCGCGCAACATCCTGAAGCATCATCTTCAGCGCAGTCGCGTCAAAGTGCTGGAGCACTTCGGCACAGCCAATGACCTGGTGGCCCACATTGGGCACGCGATCCATAACTGAGCACTAGCCGCTGCCGTCCGAGAGTAGCATTGCACCGGTGCACAATGTGCGCTGGCAAGCCCCGTTACTTTAGCGCCCCCTGAATTTCAGGCCATTGCTGCTCCTGCTCCTGCAGGCCGCTTCCCTAGCGGTTCTTGCGCAAAGCCAGGCCACCGTTTCGGGTACCGTTCGCACGGGAGACAACGAAGTAGCCCCCGACGTTCTGATCACCTTGGTCGGTGGCAAGACCGTTGCCCAGACCGACGACGATGGCAAGTATGAGATAGCAGTGCCTTCCGGGACCGCGTTGTTATTGTTCCGTCAAGTGGGCATGGATACGACGATCACGTTGACGCTGGCACCAGGGGAAAGGCGGACATTGGACGTGCAGCTCGGCAGCCGTTCGCTGGCCACGTTCAAACGATCAGGGGAGCGTGGCGGAGGTATTGAGAGACTGGACCCGAAAGTGGTCGTGTTCAATCCCTCGATAACCGGGGGCATAGAAAGCATGCTGAGCGGAATGGGCGCCAACATCCGCAATGAGCTGAGCAGCGGCTACAGCGTGCGCGGGGGCAACTACGACGAGAACCTGGTGTATGTGAACGATGTGGAGGTGATGCGGCCCTTTCTCGTTCGCGCTGGGCAGCAGGAAGGCCTCTCCTTCCCGAACCCCGACATGGTGGAGCGCATACAATTCAGTGCGGGCGGGTTCGACGCTCGCTACGGTGATAAGATGAGCAGCGTGCTCGACATCCAGTACAAGCGTCCGAAGAAGTTCGCCGCCACCGTAATGGCCAGCACGTTGGGTGCTGCGGTCTCGGTTGAAAGCGCCATGCTGGGCAAGCGGCTCCGACAGGTCACGGGCTTCCGCTACCGCAGCACCGAACTCGTGCTGCGCGGCTTGGACACGAAAGGCGAGTACGACCCGCGCTACACCGATCTGCAGAGCTACTGGACCTATGACCTCACCGACAAAGTGGAGCTGAGCTTCCTCGGGTTGTACAGCAAGAACAAGTACATCTTCGAGCCGCAGGACCGGGAGACCGAACTCGGCAACTTCAACGAGGCGCTGCGGTTCACGGTGTACTACGATGGTATCGAGCGGACCGAGTTCGAGACGTGGAGCACCGTGGTGGGACTGAACATCCGCCCGCGCAAGGACCTGCTGTTGAAGTTCAACTTCGGCGCCACGCGCACGCACGAAACCGAACGCTTCGATATTCTCGGTCAATACCTGTTGAGCGAGTTGGAGCGCGATCTGGGCAGCGACCAGTTCGGTGAAGCTGTGCGGAACCTCGGCATTGGCACCTTCCTCGATCACGCGCGTAATGAGTTGGACGCCACGCTCTACACCATTTCGCACAAAGGCTTCAAAACGCTCGCACGCAGCTACCTGCAATGGGGAGTGGACGCGCGCAGCGAACAGATAAACGACAAGCTGAGCGAGTGGAGCATGGTGGATAGTGCGGACTACAGCATCCCATACAACGGCGGTGAGAACCTGGAACTTCAGTACAGCCTCAAAACCAAATTGGCGATCGAGAGCATCCGCGCCAGCGCATACCTGCAGAACGCTTGGGAATGGACCACGGGCCGAGACAGCAGTGGAACACTGAGCGCCACGCTTGGCGGACGCGTGCAGCACTGGTCGTACAACGGCCAAACGGTTTTCAGCCCGCGGGGGCGCATCAAGTGGCAGCCTGGCGGAAAACGTTCGACCAAGAAGGGGAAGGTCGTGGAACGCGACAACAGCTACTGGTTCGCGGCTGGCTACTACTACCAGCCCCCGTTCTATCGCGAACTCCGTGGCTTGGATGGGACGCTCAATCCGGATATCAAGGCACAAAAGAGCATCCACTTCGTACTGGGCTGGGACCGCTATTTCAAATTCTGGGGACGGCCGTTCAAATTCAGCACCGAAGCCTACTACAAGATCCTCGACGATCTGATCCCGTATGAAGTGGACAACGTGCGGATCCGCTACTATGCAACGAACAATTCGAGCGGATATGCCACGGGCCTCGACCTGAAATTGAACGGTGAATTCATCGAGGGCATCGAGAGTTGGGCGTCGCTCGGTATTCTGAGCATCCAGGAGAACATCAGCGATGACTTCTATTACGAGCTCTATAACGCCAAAGGCCAACTCATCATTCCGGGCTACACCTTCGACCAGGTGGCCGTTGATACCGTTCGCGTCGAACCGGGCTACATCCCTCGACCTACCGATCAGCGGGTCACGTTCGCGCTGTTCTTCCAAGACGAAATGCCGCGCTGGCCAACGTGGAAGGTGCATTTGAACCTGGTATTGGGCACCGGCCTACCCTTCGGTCCACCCAGCTTCGAGCGGTACAAGGACACATTGCGCACAAGCTTCTACCGGCGAGTGGATATCGGCTTCAGCAAGCAGTTCATCGGAGCCGAAGGCCAGCGTAAGAAATGGCTGGGCATGCACGATATGTGGCTGTCTCTTGAAGTCTTCAACCTGTTGAACGTGAGCAACGTAGTGGATCACACATGGGTACAGGATGTTCGCGGTCGCTACTATGCGATCCCTGACTACCTCAGCCCGCGCCGGTTCAACTTGAAGTTGGTTGCTTGGTTCTAGGGACCCTGATTCCTCTATTTTCGGGGCCGCCCACGTCGGGGCGTTCAAGCATGCGGAACCCTGCGCCCCTGTACCTGTTGCTGCCCCTGCTCGTGTTCAGCGCATGCAGTGTCAAAAAATTCACCGCCAGTAGTCACCCCAACGGCAAGCCGGAAGTGGTGGTTTACATGAAGGGCGACGGCGAGGAGGCCGAGAAGGTGATGGAAAAGGTCTACTACCCGAGCGGACGGCTCGAGTACGTAGGCCGCTTCGAGAACGGCGTGGAACACGGCGAATGGATCTACTACTACGAGGACGGCACGAAGAAATTCGTTGAGAACTGGGAGAACGGTTTGGAGCATGGTATACACTACGACTACAGCCCCGACGGCCAGGTGTACCGCGAGCTGCACTACGAGAAAGGCAAGTTGGTGAAGGAGGTGGACCGGAGCAAGCTGTAGTCCCCTCGCCTTACGCGAACTGTTTTACGCTGAGTGCTATGATGTTCACGCACTCCATCAACTGCTCTTCGGTGATGATCAACGGCGGTGCGAACCGGATGATGTCCCCATGCGTGGGTTTGGCGAGCAGACCATTATCCCGCAGCAAGAGGCAGAGTTCCCACGCTGACTTCGGTGAGGCAACGCTGGCCGTGCGCGGTTCGATGATCAACGCATTGAGCAAGCCCTTGCCGCGCACGAGTTTCACGAAGTCGTAGGCGTCCACCAGTTTCTGCATCTCAGCACGGAAGAGCCGGCCAAGTCGTTCCGAATTGTTGATGAGCTGCTCGTCCTTCACAATGGCCAGCGCTTCAATGGCAAGCTTCGCCCCCATCGGATTGCCCCCGTACGTGCTGCCGTGCGTGCCGGGCGTAAAGACGTCCATCACGTCGTGATCGGCGAGCACCGCGCTCACCGGGTACATGCCACCGCTCAACGCTTTCGCCAGGATCACCACATCGGGGCGCCTCATCGGGTCACTTTCCTCGTCAGCGACACCACAAAGAAGCCGGCCTGTGCGCGCTATTCCGGTTTGTATCTCATCGGAGATGAAGAGCACGTTGCGCGACTTGCACAGCGCTATGGCCTTCGGGAAGTAGTCATCGGCCGGTGTGAACACACCGCGTTCGCCTTGTATCGGCTCCACCAGAAAGGCGCACACGTTCGGATCGGCCAGTGCCTTCTCCAGCGCCGGGATATCATCGTACGGGATCACCTCGAAGCCGGGGGTGAACGGCCCGAAGCCACCCTGACTATCGGGGTCGGTGCTCATGCTCACGATGCTGATGGTGCGGCCGTGGAAGTTGCCTTCGCAGACGAGGATCTTCGCACGGTCCTTCGGGATGCCCTTCTTCTCATAGCCCCATTTCCGCGCCATCTTCAGCGCGGTCTCCACGGCCTCGGCGCCCGTGTTCATGGGCAACATCTTCTCGTACCCGAAGGTCTCGCACAGCACCTGTGCATACTCACCCAGCACGCTGTTGTAGAACGCGCGGCTGGTGAGGGTCATGCGTGCTGCTTGGTCCTGCATCACCTTCACCAAGCGCGGGTGGCAGTGGCCTTGGTTGATCGCGCTGTAGGCACTCAGGAAATCATAGTAGCGTTTACCCTCCACATCCCACACGAAAACGCCCTTGCCGCTATCGAGCACCACCGGCAGCGGATGGTAGTTGTGGGCGCCGAACTTGTCTTCCAGAGCAATGGCGCGTTGGCTCTTGGTGCGTTGGTCGGTCCGTGATTCTTGCATGGTGCTGTGGAAGGGCGCGCAAGATATCGGCCAGTGCAGGGCGACGCAGTCGCCGCTCCCGCGCGAGCGCGTTACAAACGCACTCGGACAAGGGGCGCTTTGCTCCCGCTGAACAGCGGAACGCGCTCGGGCAAGCGGGTTCGTTCCATTCTCACCTTCTTTGCCGCTCATGAGCCGGACCAAGAAACCATTGCCCCTTTGGGATGCCGTTCCTATAACCGGCTACGGCGCCAACGGAAAAGCCATAGCGAAACGCGAGGGCATGGTGGTGTTCGTGAACGGGGCCGTACCCGGCGATGTGGCCGACCTGCGCGTTACCAAGAAGAAAAAGAGCTGGGCTGAAGCCACGGCCATCCGTATTGTGGAGCGATCACCCGACCGAGTGGAGGCCTTCTGCAAACACTTCGGCATCTGTGGCGGCTGCAAATGGCAGGACCTCTCCTACCCCAAACAGTTGGAATTCAAGCAGCAGCAAGTGGTGGACAATCTTGTCAGGCTGGGAGGCTTGGAGCTTCCGGAAGTCTCGCCCATCATCGCCTCGGGGCGTACCACTCACTACCGCAACAAGCTGGAATACACGGCAAGCGCTTTCCGGTGGTTCACTTCGGAAGAACTGAAGACCATGGGCGACATCACCGATCGCAATGCGCTTGGTTTCCACGTGCCGGGCGGTTTCGACAAGGTGCTTCAAGTGGACGAGTGCCACTTACAACCCGAACCCAGCGACAGCGTGCGCAACTTCATACGCAAGCACGCCGGTGAGAACGGAGCGGGGTTCTACGATATCCGCAAGCACGAGGGCTGGCTGCGCACGGTGATGGTGCGCACCACGCTCACTGCCCAGTGCGCCGTGCTCATTGCCTTCGGTGAAGACCATCCGGAAGCGCAGGAGAAACTGCTGTCGGCGGTGCGCGATGCGTTCCCGGCGATCACATCGTTGCAGTGGACTATCAATCCGAAGAAGAACGACACCATCTGGGATCTGGATATCCACACGTTCCATGGTACCGACCATATCGTCGAAGAACTCGTGGACGACGGCTTCCCCAACCTGCGATTCCGTATCGGGGCGAAGAGCTTCTTCCAAACCAACCCCCAGCAGACCCTGTGCATGTACGAGGTAACGCGCAGCCTCGCCGGTCTCACCGGGAAAGAGAAAGTGTATGACCTCTATTGCGGTGCCGGCAGTATCTCCCTCTTCCTCGCGAGGCATTGCGCACACGTGATCGGAGCCGAGATCGTGCCGGAAGCAGTGGCGGATGCGCACGCGAACGCCGCGCTGAACGGCATCGACAATGTGACCTTCGAAGCCGGCGATCTCAAGGACCTGCTTAACGCGGACTTCATCGCACGGCACGGAAAGCCCGATGTGCTCATCACCGACCCGCCGCGCGGGCATGCACGAGGATGTAGTGGCACGGATCCGCGAATTGGCACCGCCTTGCATCGTTTACGTGAGCTGCAATCCGGCCACACAAGCGCGCGATCTTTCGTTGCTCAAAGACCTGTACCGCATAACGCATGTTCAACCGATCGACATGTTCCCGCACACCTACCATGTGGAGAACGTGGTGCGGTTGGAACTGATCCTTTGAGCCGATCGGCTGTTCGCGACCTTCACCCACCCAATCCTTTCCCCCATGAACCGGATAATTTCTGTATTCAGCTGCGCACTGCTTCTTGCCGGAAGCCTCTCCGCTCAAACCATCAGCGACAACCATATCGAGCTCACGGTAAGCGATACCGTACCTGTGCGGTTGAAGAGCATCGCGTACGACATCACGGTGATGGATGCCGAGGTGACCGATGTTGCCTACAACGATGGCGACGACTACGAGAAGTACCAGCGCGAGCTCGTTGAACGAATGAACAAAGCGAAGGACCGACTGAGGAAGGATCTCATGGGCGCTGGCTACACGACAAGCGACGTACCGGTGTACGGCGATCCATACGCGATAAATGGCTACGAAGAGCCAAGTGCGGATTTCAGCACGCGGGTAACCGTAAAGACCGAGGCCGAACTGAAGAAGCTGGTGGAATGGCTGCGCCAGCGCGGAAAAGTGGAGGGCCATGTCGCCGAATGGAACTACGATGCCGATCCGGGGGCGATGGAAGCATTGATGACCAACCTGTTCAACAAAGCGAAGTCCCAAGCGGAACGGTTGGCAACACTGGGCGGCCGAAAGTTGGGCAAGCTGTTGAGCGCGCACGATCCGCAGGACCGCGAGATGACCATCCGGGATTTCATGGGGGCCATTCAAAACGGCGCAGGGGACGATGACGCCATGCGTCAAATGCAACTGACCCACAGGCAGATGGTCTTCCGCTTTGCCCTAGTGGATTGAGACGGCAGGACTTTCACGGGTGACGGAGGCGCTTACCTACACCTTCCGTGGAGGACTACACGCCCATCGACTGCAATTTCTACGACCGGCTGGAAGAGGCCGCCACGTTGAAGCAGCGTGTGCGGTTGTTCCTAGGCACCGAGGAGCAGGCCGACGGTGTGATCAGTGATCTGGTGCAACACGATGGCGCGGAATGGGTGCGCCTGACCGACGGCCGGGAGATCCGCTTGGACCATGTGGAAGGGATCACGCTCTTGACACAGGCGACTTGAATTCCGGCGCCGCTAACTTGGCCGCATGAGCGCTGAACGAACCGTGGTCGTGGACCACGACCGCCTGCAACGCAAGTTGTCGCGCATTGCGCACCAACTGCACGAGGAGCACCATCTGGAGAAGAGCATTGTGCTGATCGGCATCGCACCTCGCGGTAACCAACTGGCGGAACGCCTCGCTCTTTTGCTGAGGTCCATTTCGACATTGACGGTGGAAGTCATGGAGGTGACGTTGGACAAGAACGACCCGATGAATAAACCCTTCCATCTGAGCGGCGATGAAGGGAAACTGAACAAAGCGACCGTGGTGCTCGTGGATGATGTGCTGGAAAGCGGGAGAACGCTCATGCACGCAGCCGCACACCTGGTGAAGCATCCGTTGAAACGACTGAATACCGTGGTGCTCGTTGACCGTCGTCACCGCACTTTCCCCATCCGTGCCGATATCGTGGGCCTCACGCTCAGCACTACGCTTCAAGAGCGCATTCACGTGGAACTGGGTAAGAAAGACGGCGTCTACTTGGACTGATCAGAGCCCAGCGCTTGGGCGATCCGGCCCGCTACTTCCTCAGGGCTGCCGCTGGCATCGATCGTAATATGGGCACGCCGATAGTCCGGCAGTCGTTCCTCCAACAAGGTCGTAACGCGCAGTTCCAGATCGCCCCCTTTCAATCCCATGAGCAAGGGCCTATCGCCGCCGCTGCGGATGATGCGCGGCATCAGTTCCCCCAGTGGAACATCGAGGAAGACCACAGTACCAGCTTCCAGCATGCGCGCCATATTATCGAAGCTCTTGGGCGTGCCACCGCCGGAAGAGATGACAACTTCCCGCACGGCCAGCAAACCGGATAGTACTTCGCGCTCGAGGTCGCGGAAAGCCGCTTCGCCTCGCTGGGCGAAGTAGACCTGCAACGGTCCCACCTGTTCTTCAATGCGCCGGTCGAGGTCGATATGGCGCCACCCTAGTAGCTGCGCGAGTTCACGTCCCACGCGCGTTTTGCCGCAGCACATAAAACCGACAAGAAATACGGAGGCGGGGGCCATTCAGTGGTGCTGTGAACGTCGGGCTGGTCAATGTTACTCACCGCGAGCATCTTTGCCGCTGCAATTCCCTACTCGCCACAGCGCAATCGCCCAACCCCCGATAGATCGGGATGAAACACATGCAACTGAAGGAAACCACTGATGCGCGCACGCTGAAGGATTGGATGCGCCTGCCATGGAGCATCTATGCCAACGACAAGAACTGGATCCCTCATTTACGCCAGGACGTGGAGAAGGTTTTCGATCCGGAGAAGAACAAACTGCTGAAGCCCGACAAGGACACCGGGAAGCAGGGTGAAGTGGTGCGCTGGGTGCTGTACGCGGAGAATGGGAGCGCGATCGGACGCATCGCTGCTTTCATCAACCCCAAGACGGCCTACGAGGAGAAGCAACCGACCGGCGGAATGGGCTTCTTCGAGTGCATCGATGACCAGAACGCCGCCAACCTCATGTTGGACGCAGCGCGCGACTGGCTGAAAGCGCGCGGCATGGAAGCCATGGATGGTCCGGTGAATTTCGGTGACAAGAACCAGTTCTGGGGTGTGCTCACGGACAACTTCGTGGACCCACCAGTGTACGGCAACAACTACAACCCGCCGTACTACAAGACCTTGCTGGAGAACTACGGCTTTCAGGTCTACTTCCGCCAGCTTTTCTACAAGCGCAGCGCACAAGTGCGGGCGCAGCCCATCTTCCACCGCAAGTACAACCAATTGATGCGCGACCCTGATTTCAGGGTGCGCGACGTGAGCGGGCTGAGCGTGGAGAAGATCGCCGATGATTTCCGCACCGTGTACAATGCGGCATGGGTGGACCACGAGAATAACAAAACCATGGAAGCCTCCACGGCCTTGAAGATCGTAAAGGCCATGAAGCCGGTCATGGATCCGCGTATCGTCCTGTTCGTAGACTACAAGGATGTTCCGGTGGCCTTCTACATCAGCCTACCCGAGCTGAACGAGATCTTCAAATACGTAAACGGTGACCTCAACTGGCTGGGCAAGTTGAAATTCCTCTGGCACAAGTGGCGCCGAACGGTAAAAACCATGACCGGCGTGGTCTTCGGCGTGGCCAAGGAGTGGCAAGGCAAAGGCCTCGAAGGCGCCTTGATCGTCTTCGCCGAGCTACAAGTGGTGGACAAGGGCATCTACCAAGACACCATACTCACCTGGATCGGCGACTTCAACCCACGCATGCTGAAACTGTGTGAGAACCTGAGCGCTGTGAACTACCGCAGCTTGGCCACCTATCGTTATTTGTTTGACCGTTCAAAGCCCTTCGAGCGGCATCCGATCATCCAAAAAAAGGACTGACTTCGTCGGTTGGATCGCGCTTCTATATTTGCGCCCCCGTTCCAAGGAATAGGGCAGTAAGAAGATCCTGTAGCTCAGTTGGTAGAGCACGACACTTTTAATGTCGGGGTCCTGGGTTCGAGCCCCAGCGGGATCACAGAAGCCTCGGCGAAAGCCGGGGCTTTTTGCTTTCGGCAAGGGCTTGAATGTGCTTGACTTTCAGTTCACCAGAGAGGCACAGAGGTCACACAGCGGGCCCCCCCCCGGACCCCCACTGAAAAATACCCCCTTGTTGGTATTTCGGAGGCCTATCGGCGGAAATAGGTTTGTGCCGTCGTTAATGACCAACACAATGGAAACGAACGATACGCACCAGAGCCGAAACCTCACAGAACGGATGAACGCCCAGACCGCCAAGAACGCTTGGCTCGTTGATTACTTCCATGCCTTGCTGGCCACCCAAGATGAGGCGGCAAACGACCGTCCGGAAATGGACGACGAAGACATTGGCCTTGCGCTGCGGCTGGCCAAAACACGCACCGAGATCATCCAACGCGAGAAGGCTTCACATCCGCACGGAACTGACCAATTCAGGCGGGCATGAGATCTCCGGTCCGGGCATTGTGGCGCGACTCTATATTTGCCGCCCTTCCCGCTGAAAGCGGATTGAATGCCCAGGTGGTGAAATTGGTAGACACGCTACTTTGAGGGGGTAGTGCCTTAACCGGTGTGCTGGTTCGAGTCCAGTCCTGGGCACGATGCAAGAGAAGCCTCCGCGAATGCGGGGGCTTCGTGCTTTTGGGGAAAGACATGTAGAGAAGTCCACTGGATCTGGTTTACCCAAGCAGTTCCGCCTCGCCCGCACGGCTAGCTTTCGGGTGAAACCACAACCCATGAAGAACAGGCTACTTATTGCAATCGCAGTTGCGACCTGTCTCAGCACTCAGATGACCGCTCAGCGGGTAGTTCCTGTCGGCAGCGGAATTACCACTGGTGCGAATGCATGCGATGGTTGAGCACAATGGGCAGATAATTGTTGGCGGCTTCTATCCGGACTTCAACGGCTTCACAGACCGCAACCTACAGGGATGGGATGGGCTGAACCACTACCTGATCGGGGATGCGTTCGACCAGCCAAGCGAACGAGTTGAAGCACTCACCACTCTCAACACCGATCTGATCGCGGCAGGGCGCGAGATCACTCATGGCCACATTGCCCGATGGGACGGTATTCAATGGAGTGCAATGGATGGCGGCATGAACGACAGGGTGTATTGCATGACCCTCCACAATGGAGAACTGTACGCTGGCGGCCTGTTCACTATCGCAGGAGGAATAGCTGCACCCATATCGCAAAGTGGACCGGTTCGGACTGGGAGAGTATCGGCGGTGGACTGAACGGGGAAGTTCGCGCCCTGGCCTCTTACGGTGGTGAGCTTTTCGCGGGCGGCGATTTCACGGCTGATAGCAATGGGAATCCGTTGTTCCGCATCGCACGCTGGGATGGGAATAGCTGGCTCCCGGTTGGTTCGGGCATGAACGAAATGGTCAAGGCTTTGCTACTCAATAACGGCAATCTGTTGATCGGCGGACAGTTCTCCTACGACATGGACAGTACCATCAGCTCACCGAACCTCATGGTCTATTCCGGTGGAACTGGTTGAGGGCAATGTCGGTCAGGACTTAGTTCTCACGCCTCCGTCGGACTTTGCGTAGGGACCTCCACGGAAGCCATCTTCTACAACGGGAGCTCCGCACACCGCACTTCGTTTGCCCGAGCAAGGGCGATCATCGATTTCAACGGCGAGCGCTTCATATGCGGCGCTGGTGGGAACAGGTCGTACGCTGACGTAGTCGGGATTGGTCGCATTCTTGACGGCACCGACTTCGAGCATCTGGACGCATCAAACATCGATGCAGGCGATGCGCCATGGGGGCATTCGTTCTGGTTCCCCAGTGATGTTTGGTCCAGTTCGAGTCCCAAAGGCCAGGGAGCAGCACCATTCTACTATTTCGCCCCATTGTTCATGGGGTTTGCAAATGGCACACTTGTAGGCACTGCGTTGGGGTATGCCAACAATATGGAATGTGATGCGGGGCCGCATGGAACTCAACAAGGCTCTGTGTTCTACGACCGATACTTCCAAGTATGGAAGTTGACACAAGGCGAGATAGACCATCACGCAACGCATTGGCAGGACCCAGGTTATTCCACTCCCTACGTTATCTCCTCGTGGCCGGGGAACGGGAATGAGCAACGGCGAAGCGCCGCTTTTGGCGCCTTTCACTGATCTTGATGGTGATGGTGCGTACGAACCCCAGTCAGGGATACACCGCTGATCAGAGGCGACATGGCCCTGTCACCATCGCGCATCACGGCCTGGATACAACGTCGGCGGGTTGTCCCCCATCGGCATGGATATGCATGGAATGCATTATGCTTTCAACACTCATGGGACCCGTTCTTGCACAACTCGGTATTCTGCAACTTAAGATCATCAACCGGGGCGCTTCCTCATGGATGCCGCTCGGTTCGGGGCGTTCACCGACTTCGATATCGGCGGTTCGGGCGACGACTATGTGGGCTGCGACACAACGGTGAACATGTTCTTTGGGTACAATGCCGACGGCTACGACTCAGATGGACCTGGAGACGCAGAGGGTTACCTTGATGATCCACCAGCGCAAGCAATTGCGTTTCTGAATCAGACAATGACAGCTCACAGTTATTACGGCAGCATTGGGCCAAACTCCGCTCTTGGCAGTTATAATTTGCTCTCTGGTCTGCAAGCGAACGGAGACCCTGTAACAACCTCAGGCGGCGACACCACTTCCTTCCTCTACTCCGGCGACCCGAACGATCCCTTGCAATGGCACGAAGCATCGATCGGTAATGCCCCCAGTGATCGCCGCGCTATCGGCTCAATCGGCCCGTTCACTTTCGCGCCCGGCGATACCATCTGTGTAGACCTCGCCTTCGTCTTCGCACAGGACACCCTCGGCGATAACCTCACCAGCGTAACACTCTTGAAACAGCGCGTTGCCCAAGTGCGCGATTGGTACGCGCAACAGGACATCAATTGCACGGGCTCGTACGGGGTTGTTACAGGACTTTCCAACCCGCAGACTTCCTTAGACGGGTTTGAGCTCTTTCCGAATCCTGCCACTGGCGTGCTCAGTCTGTCGAGGACAATCGGAAAGAGTGCCTCTGTGCAGGTCTTCTCTACGACCGGCTCCCTCCTCGCCGTTGCCGGTTGGCCTGCTGGAAGCAACAGACTGACGTTGGATGTGAGCGCGTTGCCGGCCGGTGTGCACCTCATCGTGGTGCAGGACAACGGGCGCCGAACGATCAAGCGGTTCGTGAAGTCCGACGGCTAACTTGGCCGTGTGCTGAAAGATCTCCTCGTTGTCGAAACAGCCGGCGTCCTAGCGGGCCCGTCCGTGGGCATGTTCTTCGCGGAACTGGGTGCTCGTGTAGTAAAGCTGGAGAATGCCAAGGCTGGCGGGGATTCCACGCGCAAATGGAAATTGCCGAAGGAAGACCCGCACGCGAAGGCCAGCGCCTATTTCAGCAGTGTGAACTGGGGCAAGGAGCACCACATGGTGGACTTGGCCAGTGAAGACGGGCGCAAGGTGTTGGATACGCTGCTGGCGAAGGCCGATGTGCTCATCACCAATCATTTGGCAGCCGATGCGGAAAAACTGGGCTTGGAGCGCGACCGGTTGCGGACGCTGAACCCAAAGCTCGTTCACGGCCACATCAAAGGTTTTGCGGATGATGACGCGCGCACGGCGTATGACGTGGTGCTGCAAGCCGAAACGGGTTACTTGAGCATGACCGGCACCGATGCCGACCACTTGGCCAAGCTGCCCATTGCCATGATCGACGTGTTGGCGGCGCACCAACTGAAAGAAGGACTTCTGCTCGCACTGTTGCAGCGTACGAAAACGGGCAGGGGCGCCTTGGTGGAAGTATCGCTGGAGGAAGCCGCCCTTTCGGCGCTCATCAACCAAGCGAGCAACGCCCTGATGGCAGGACATGTCGCAAAACCCTTGGGGACGCTGCATCCGAACATTGCGCCTTACGGCGAACTATTCACGTGTGCTGATGGTGTTCGGATCGTGCTGGCGGTTGGTACGGATGCCCAGTTCAAGGCGCTGAATACGGTGCTCGACACTGACCTGCGAAACGATCAGCACTTTACAACCAATGCCAAACGGGTGCTGAACAGGAATGTGCTGGCGCAGCTGCTCGCGCGTTCCATTTCCGAACGAAACGGTCAGGAGTTGTTGGCGGCTTTGCGCGCTGCGAAAGTCCCCGCAGGGCTGGTGCGCCCACTGAACAATGTACTCGCCTCGCCCGCCGCCCAGCGTATGACCTTGGAGTCGATGATCGATGGCGTCCGCACCCTGCGGTTAAGCGGGAACGTCTTTCGCATCGAACCCTACTGACCGTTTTTCCGCTCCTGCGCGAACCGGTCCTTGAGGATCTTCAGGAGTGCTGTGGCCTCTTCATCGGAGAGCCCCTTGCCGAAAGCCACATGCTTCTCGAGATGCATGAAACCCAACCGTTCCCCGGCCATGGTCCAAAAACTATCGGTGAACTGCAAGCGCCAATCGCTCTTGTCCAAGTTGAGTTTGCCAAGGTCTTTGACGTTGTCGACAAAATAGTCGCGGGCCTTGCCGTACCCGAAAATGCTGTCCTTGATCGTCATGGTGCCACCCCTCACCCGCCAGAACTCGAATCCCTTCATGCGCCACAGCAGGGTACGCCCAATTCGAAGTTCATAGAACAGCCAAAGCGCACACATGCCCAACATGAACGCACGCGTAGAACCATTCTCCAGTGTGACGAATTGATGGATGAACGCTACGCCGCATAAGGTCCACATGAGTACCCATGCGGTAAGCAAACCCTCCTTCACACGCGGAAGCCGCGCGCTGATCACCACGGTCATTTGCTCCTTGGAGCGCTCCACGCTCACACGATCACTGATCCGCTCCATTACGTGCCTGCTTCGATCACCTGCTTGTAGAGTGCTTCGTACATCGGCAGCACCTTGTTCACATCGAACCGCTTGGCCTCGGTCAGCGCGCCTTCCCGATAACGGGCCAGCGTAGCGTCATCCCCAAGGATCTTCAAGGCGTTGGCGCTCATCGCGTCCACATCACCAACGGGGCTGAGCAGACCGCTCACGCCATCGCGGTTCACTTCGGGTGTGCCGCCGGTATTGCTGCTCACCACCGGCACACCGCAGGCCATTGCCTCCAAGGCGGCCAAACCGAAACTCTCGGTTTCGCTGGTGAGCAGGAAGAGGTCGCAGGCGACGAGCACATCCTCCGGCACAGTGAGCTTGCCGAGGAATTGGACATCGCCGCCGAATTCACTCTGGCGGCAAGCGGTTTCGATACGCTGACGATCGGGGCCGTCGCCGATGAGCAGGAGTTTGGCGGGCATCTTCGCACGAACGCGCTTGAACACTTCCACCACATCGTCCACACGCTTGACGGGCCTGAAGTTGCTCACATGCACCAACAGCCGCTCGCCGTTGGGCGCGTAGCGTGCACGTATCGTCGCCGTGTTCGAGCGACTGTACTGGTCGATGCAAACGAAGTTGGGCACCACATGGATCTCACGCTTCACATGGAAATGCTCGTATGTATCGCGCTTCAAGCTTTCTGAAACGGCGGTAACAGCATTGCTCTGCTCAATAGCGAAGGAGATCACGGGCTCGAAGCTGGGGTCACGACCGACCAAGGTGATGTCGGTGCCGTGAAGCGTAGTTACGAACGGCAGCCGGATGCCCTGCGCTTCAAGGATGCGCTGGGCCATGTATGCGGCCGATGCGTGCGGTATGGCGTAGTGCACGTGCAACAGGTCCAACTTCTCATACTTGGCCACATCCACCAACTTGCTGCTCAGCACCAATTCATATGGCTGGTAGTCGAACAACGGATAGTCGCTCACGCGCACCTCGTGGTAGTGCACACTGCCGTCCAGCGGACGCAACCTGACGGGTTGCTGGTACGTGATGAAATGCACCACGTGCCCTTTGGCCGCCAACGCGTGCCCCAGTTCGGTGGCCACTACGCCACTACCTCCGAAAGTCGGGTAACAAACAATGCCTATTCGCATGCGGTGTTGGTGAGGCTGAGTAGCAGATGAGCCGTGAAGCGGTTGGATCGCAAAGCTGCGCAGCGAAGAAGACCGCGCTGCTCGGCGGGTGCGAAAGTCAGGAAATGAAATGATCGTTAACGCATCGAACCAATGAAGAAAGCCCGTGTACGGGGCGCCCAAACCAACCTCCCATGCGCTTACGCACAATTATCCTCCCAACTGTACTCGCTTCCGCCCTGCACGCCCAGCCCCAAGCGTTGGGCAATCTCTGGTACGAAGAGAACAGCCGCATCTTCTTCCAACAAGCCGAACAGCCGGTGAAAGCAACCGTGCAAGGCAACATGCTCTATTTGGAAGTGAACGCCATGATGAACGCCAAGGCCAATAGCTACTTGGCCATCTTCCACATCACCCAGTTGGGCCAGACCGCCGAAGAAGCCGACAGCCTGATGAGCGAACGCGTGAACGGCCTTGTACGCAGGGTGAAAAAGGACGGGGTCTTGGACAGTGATGTGTTCACCGATATGCTCTCGTTCGTGCCAGTGTACGAGTATGAGGCGATCCGGAAACTCTTCAGCAAAACCTATCAGGAAGTGCCGGCCGGGTTCGAGATCCAGAAGAACATCCACATCCGGTTCGATGATGCGCGCACCTTGGACAAACTGGTGACCGCCGCTGCCAAGGAGGAGATCTACGACCTGGTGAAAGTGGACTTCTTCGTGGAGCAGCAGAGCGCGTGCTACGACACGCTGCGCATGTTCGCGACCAGGTTGCTGCAACAGAAACTCGCCAACTTCGAGAAGCTCGGCCTGAAGGTGGAAGAAAGTCACCGCACCGCAGCGGAAAAGAACGGGGCCTACTTCCCGCTGGACCGCTACACCACCTACAAAGCCCACAGTCAAGCCTCCCTCAACAGCAAGCGCAAAGGCCAATTGACGAACGACGTGCGCAAGCCCACCACCCTATTCTACAACAAGGTCCCCTACTCCAACTTCGATATCGTGCTGCACGCGGAGATCACTGAACCGCCCGTACAATACACGTACAACCTCACGATGGTCTGCCAACTGCCGGAAGCATTCCAGAAGAAGGAGAAAGAGGTGAAGGAGATCATTAAGCACATCTGGATCACCGACAAGGGCGACGCGAAGACGATACTACTCCCTTGAGGCCGTCAAAGAGACGATCATCACCCAGCATTCGTCGACAGTCCCTTCCTTTGGGGGTGTGAGAGCCGAACCCCCGATATTCCTTGTCGCCCTGCTTTTTGCGGCCTGCGGCAACGACGCTGAAACGATCACCCCGACCGTTGGCCCCATCACCGAAAGCGTTTACGCCAGTGGTGTGGTGAAGGCTGAAGGCCAGTACCAAGTGTTCCCCACGGTGAACGGCACCGTGGTGGAACTGCTGGTGAAGGAGGGCGATACGGTGAAGGCCGGGCAATCCCTCCTGCGGATCGACGACCGCACGAGCAGTTTGACAAGTCGCACCGCCGAAGCGCAAGTGCGGTTGCTGGAGCGCAACGCGAGCGAAACCGGCCCAGTGCTGGCTCAACTGAAAGAGGCTTTGGGGCAGGCGCGCGATAAGGCGGAAGTGGACAGCGTGAACTACGCCCGGCAAGTGGCGCTTTGGTCGCAGCAGATCGGTAGCAAGAACGAATTGGACCAGCGGGAGTTGGCTTACACCACCAGCAAAGCCGCTCGCAACCGTGCAGTGCAAGCCCTGGATGAAGCACGTAACCGACTACGAACCGAACTGGATGTGGCCCGCAATAACGCAGCGATGGGTTCGGCCGGCAATGACGATCGGACCCCGCGCAGTTTGATGGATGGCGTGGTGTACGATCTGATGATCGAACCCGGTGAACTGGCCACGACCCAACGCGCGGTGGCCCTTGTTGGCCGCGCGGATCAGTTCATTGTTGAATTGGAAGTTGACGAATACGACATCACCAAAGTGAAGCCGGGACTGGCTGTTCGGATCAGCCTCGATAGCTACAATGGCTATGCGTTCCAAGGGAAAGTGACGCGTATTGTACCGAACATGGATCTACGGTCAAGAACGTTCCGGGTGGAAGCATCGTTCACGGAATTGCCACCCCGCCTCTTCCCGAACCTCACGGTGGAAGCGAGCATCGTGCTCAACTTCAAGGACAGTGCGTTGACCATACCCGCGTCCTATTTACTGGAGGACCACTACGTGCTCACCGGGCCCGAGCAACGAACGGAGGTCGTGATCGGAGCGCGGGACCTTGAAAAGGTGGAAGTCATCGGCGGCATCGATGCGAACACCACGCTCTACAAGCCCTGATCGGCGATGCGCCTGCTGCTGAGCATCTCGATCACCTTGCTCCGCGCGAAGCTGAAACAGAGCATCGTGGCGGCCGTGGGAGTCACCTTCAGCATCGCGATGTTCGTGACGTTGTTGGGGTTCATGAACGGATTGAACGACTTGCTCGATGGTCTCATCCTGAACCGCACGCCGCATGTGCGTTTGTACAACGAGTTGAAGGCCTCGCCCGAACAGCCTATCGAGTCTTGGTATGACCAAGGTGTTGGTACGGACTTCCCTCCTACTCACCACTTCGTTCGATCGGTAAAACCGAAGGACGAGTTGCCGCGCCTGCGGAACGGAAGCGCGATCATGAAGGCGTTGGAGAACGATCCACGCGTGTTGGCGGTTTCGCCACGACTGGTCGCACAGGTGTTCTTCAACGTGGGCACTGTGGACCTGAACGGCCAGGTGAACGGAATTGATGTGATGCAGGAAGTGCGGTACTACCAGTTCAGCGACTATTTGGTGCAAGGCGACCCCAAGGATCTCGCTTCGGGCAACAACACGATCGTCCTCGGCAAAGGCTTGGCGGACATGATGGAAGCCGGCATCGGCGAAACCGTGCAGGTCACCACTGCCACCGGCGAGCGCTCGATCCTGCGCGTGGTGGGTATCTACCAAAGCGGCATTGCGGACTATGACAAAGTGCAGTGCTATGCCAACATCAAGAACGTGCAGAAGCTGATGTCCCGCCCCAGCAGCTACTACACGGACATCAATGTGAAAATGCACGACCTGCTGCAGGCGCCCGCAGCAGCGAAGGAATTCGCCGGTCGCTTCGGTGTGGATGCATTGGATATCCAAACGGCCAATGCGCAGTTCGAAACGGGAAGCGATGTGCGTAGCATCATCAGCTACGCAGTAGGCATCGTGCTCTTGATCGTTGCTGGATTCGGCATCTACAACATCCTCAACATGATGATCTACGAGAAGCTCGACGCCATCGCTATCCTGAAGGCCACAGGCTTCAGTGGCAGCGATGTGCGCAGGATATTCCTGCTCTTGAGCATGATCATCGGTATTTGTGGCGGCATTGCAGGATTGCTCTTCGGGTTCGCGCTGCAAACCCTCATCGACAACGTCCCGTTCGTCACGGCGGCATTGCCAACGGTAACCACTTTCCCCATCGACTACAACCCGAAGTACTACATCATCGCCGTCACCTTCGCCCTGCTCACCACGTGGGTCTCTGGCTGGTTCCCGGCGCGGAAGGCAAGCAAGGTTGACCCTGTGGAGATCATTCGCGGCAAATGAGCACCAGCGGCAACATCCTCGAAGTGCGCAACGTGAGCAAATCGTTCCACGACCCTGTCACCGTACCCGTGCTCAAAGGCGTTTCGCTCGAGGTGAAGCCCGGCGAGTTCGTGAGCATCACGGGTAAGAGCGGCTGTGGCAAGAGCACCTTGCTGTACATCCTCAGCACCATGGACACCGACTACGAAGGCGATCTGGTGATCGATGGAGAATCGACGCACGGCCTGGACGGATCGCGGTTGGCCGAGATCCGCAACGAGAAGATCGGCTTCGTCTTCCAGTTCCACTACCTGCTCACCGAATTCAGCGTGCTGAAGAACGTGATGCTCCCGGGGTTGAAGCTTGGCCGATCGAGCGCTGCGGAAGTAGAAGCCCGTGCCATTGAGTTACTGCGCGACCTCGATATGCAGGATCATGCGTTGAAGGGTGCCAACCAATTGAGCGGTGGGCAGAAGCAACGTGTGGCCATCGCCCGAGCATTGATCAACGATCCCGCGATCATCATGGGCGACGAACCGACCGGAAACTTGGACAGCAAGAACAGTGCGGTGGTCTTCGACATCTTCCGGAAGATCGCATCGGAGCACAAACGCTCGTTGCTCGTCGTGACGCACGACAACGACTTCGCTGGGCGCACCGACCGCAACATCCTTATGGACGACGGACGCGTCGTGGGATAAAGAGCGTGCGCGTCGCGGATACCTTTCGGCATTCATGCAAAGGATCGACTGGGGACAAATGGTGCGGGTAAGCGCGATCGCGCTTCTTGGCTCGTCGGCACTGGTGTGCTCTGGCCAGCAGATCACTATGCCACCACTTCAGCCCAAGCCTCAGGCCCAACCCTACGAGCAATCGCCGTGGGTGCTGGTCGTAGGCGGCGGGTGGAGCAGGCGCTTGGCCACACTATCGGACACGCTTCCACAAGACTGGCGGAACTTCCACCAAGACCAGCGCTCAGGTACTCATCTGTCGCTCGGCATTGAGCATTGGCGCTCGAACTCCTTCGGCTACGGCCTACAGGGCGACCTCACGCGATGGTCCAACTCTTCGGGTGGGCTGAGCGTTCCAGACGGGAATGGAGGCACCGATCTCGTGCCGGTGTCGAGCAACATCCGGGTGATCGGTATTGGCCCCCAAGTGATGTGGCGGCCCATTGATCCCCGCGGCAAAACCGCATTCACGGTGGTACTGTGCGGTGGTTACGTGGGTTATCGGGATGCCTATACCGTCGGCGGAACCAACTACACGATCGTGGGCCGCAACCTCTTCGGATCGGGGTCCCTCCTCCTCGACCACAAGATCAGCCGACAAGTCACGCTGGGCTTGCGCGTCGGGTACGTTCTTGCGCTCATCAACTCCTTTGAAGTGGAGCAACAGGACGGCACCGTGATCGCCTTACCAAGCGGTTACACCGAGGACGTGAAGCGACTGGATATCGGCTTGCGCTTGGGATTCTCGTTAAGCAGCGGTCGGCTACATTCGGATCAATGATCGGTGACCACTTCAAGCGTGGCTTGTGCCGTCTGCTGCTCAGCGCTATGCTCAGCTCGGCACCTGTTTTCCTGGCCGCGCAGGACCTGATCGTGACCACGGCCGGCGACAGCATCGAATGCACCATCACGGCGGTGCGCGAGAAGAAGCTCTACTTCACGGTGCGGGAAAATGACCGCGACAAAAACCGGACGATGGAACGGGCCTTGGTGGCGAGTTACCGGCGCGAAGGTTTTGCGCCAGTAGAGTTGACCCGATCCTTTCTAATGCCATATGTGGAACCACGCAAATCGGATCCACCACCTGATACTTCGGCAAGACGTGACGGCCCTCCACGTTGGAGCCTTTTCGGTGGCTATGGCTGGGTTCGACGCTTGGGCAGTGCCAGCGATGAACTTGGCCCAGAGATGGAGACTTACAACGAGGGGTTGCGCTCGGGCAGGCAGTACTCGCTGGGTGTGAACTATGCTCTCTATGAGCACTTGGGGATCGGCTTGCGGTTCGCGAGAGCCCAATGGTCCCATTCAAGCGAGGATGTCCAAGTGGTCATCTCGTCGGACTCAACCGTTGGTGTGGATCTAGAAACCGATATCACCATTACAACCATTGGTCCTGCGCTCATCTGGCGGACCACCAAGTCGGGTGGCGACGCTGACCTTACGATCGCATTGTCTGGTGGCATTGCGTTCTACGAAGAGAGCACTTCAATTGCGAATGCTCCGCTGAACACAACTGGCGAAAGCCTCTATGGATCGCTTGTTGCTGCGCTTGATCTGCACGTTACCAAGAATATCACGCTTGGGGCGAACGCGGGGTTCGCCCTAGGCAAGTTGAGGCAAGCAACATTCTCATCCGGAAATGCGACCACTGGTTTGGTCAACTTGGATACGGATTCATACAACGGTCTCCAGCGACTGCAATACGGCTTACAACTCGGAGTGGTCTTCTGACCCCATAGGTCTCCGACCTATTTCGCCTGTGGCGTAACCCTGGTCGCGGGCACACTGCGTTCCGTCTTCGCGCCCACGCTCGCAGCGGCACTTCGTGCAGCGATCGCATCGTTCACCACCTCTTGGATGCGCGTTCGGATGTTCATCTCCGCGAGTTTCTTGTTGTTGGCATTCGGGTGGACGCGGTTACTGAGGAACACGTAAAGGCTCTTCGTCTCGGGATCGGCCCACAGCATGGTGCCGGTAAATCCGGTGTGCCCAAAGCTGGCCATGCTCACGCACTCGCACGTCGGTCCTTGCACACCCGGACGTGTGGGTTTGTCCCAACCCAAACCACGGCGGTTCGCGTCGCCGGGCAGCGGGCCGGTGCCGGGTTTGCAGAACTGGCACTTGGTGAATTCCTGAACGGTCGTCTCCTTCAGGTAGCGCACGCCGTTGTACGAACCACCGTTCAGCAGCATTTGCAGGATGATCGCGAGATCATTCGCACTGCCGAACAACCCGGCATGCCCGGCCACACCACCGACCATGGCGCTACCAGGATCGTGCACCGTGCCCCACACCTGCCGTCCCCGGAAGTCGAGGTCGTACTCGGTGGGCATGATGCGCTCTTTGGGGAAATACTTCAAAGGCGTGAACCCCAGCGTTCCGCAACCAAGGGGGCGGTAGAACTCCTGCGCTACATATTCATCCAATGACTGTGCGCTCCGCTTCTCCACGACGCGTTGCAAGAGGTAGTAGCCCATATCGCTGTACACGTACTCGCCTCGCGGGCCTACAGGTGCATTCAGCAACCAGGTCCACAGGCTGTCGGTGTAGCTCGTGAGCATCCACAAGCTGTCGGCCACCATCAAGGTGTGCGTCGCGTCCGCGTTGTCGCTCATGATGCCGGGCTTCAACTTGCCGTCCTTCATCAACTTCCGATAGAACGGCACGAAGGGCGCCAAGCCGCTCTGGTGTGTGAGCAGATCACGCAAACCCATTCGCGCATGCAAGGGCGAACGAGCGACGAGCTCGGGCAGGTAATCACCGAGGGTCTTGTCGAGTTCGATGCGCCCGTCATCCACCAGCTTCATCACCGCCAACGTGGTCGCCGCGACTTTCGTGATGCTGGCCAGATCGTAGATGTCGTTGGTCTGCACTGCGCGCGTACCCGCATACGTGCTGTGGCCATAGGCTTCGTTCATCACCACCTCGCCCTCCACCGCCACTACTACTTGACAGCCCGGAAAAGCCTGGGCCTTGATGCCTTCGCGCACGATAGCACCAATGCCTTGCAGGTCCGCCGTCTTCAGGCCGATGGCTTCCGGAAGGCCATAGGCCAAAAGCTGCTGCGGCTTCATGTCCAACCCATCGCCATTGGCGAAAAAGCTGCTCGCTGTTACAGGCAATTTCCCGTTGGCGCCGATGGCGCCGAACAATAGCTGAGCTGCCAGATCATGCGCATCAGCATCATCCTCATAGGCCACCACCAAACCATCGAAGTTCTGTGCCCCGTATGCCCGGGTGAGTCGGTAAGGGTTTGCGAAGTGCACGTAGATCGTCTTCGTCGTTGAAGCGATCTCGCGCAACAGATCCAGCGCGGCATCCGGAATGCCGAAGTCCTTCTCGGCGCGGAAAGATGTCTTGTGGATCGACGCTATCACCACATCGTACTCGTTCAACTGACGAACCAGCGCGCGCGTGCTGTCGGGCTTCGCGTCCTTCGCACAACGGAACATGTCCACGGCGGCGTAGCGGCTCAAGGCCTGCTGGAAAGTCGAGCCGCTATCGGCGCCTATTACCAGCGAGGCGATGCGCAGGGTATCCAAACCCATGATCGGCAGCGCACGCTTGTTGCGCAGCACGGTGAGCGCACCGCCGTACAATTCGCGGCGTAATTGACGAGCTGCTGGGGTGCTCAATTCGCTGCCGATGTTCTTTACCGGAACGAACGTGCGGCGCTTGAGGCCTGCCCACTCTTTGGCGCGCAGCACTTTCAAGCAACGCGCGCTGATCACCGATCGTTCGATCTCGCCACTGTCCACTGCCAGTCGGATACGCTCGATCGCTTTTACCGGATCCTGTGGGAAGAGCAACACATCGTTACCCGCCTGCAAGGCACGTAATTCGATCTCACCGGGCTTGTCCGCGTTGGCCACGCCCTGCATGTTCAAGGCATCGGTGAAGACCAGCCCTTTGAAACCGAGTTCGTTCGAGAGCAACTGGTTCACCGGCCAGCTCAAGGTGCTTGGCATCCCGTGCGTCGTGTCCAGCGCCGGTACTTCAAGGTGCGCCACCATCATAGCGGCGAGGCCTTCATCCACCAACCGTTGGAAGGGATAGAGTTCCAGGGAGTCGAGCCGCGCACGGGTGTGTGCGATCAGCGGCAAACCCAAGTGGCTGTCCACATCGGTATCGCCATGGCCGGGGAAGTGTTTCGCCGTTGCAATGACACCGCCGTTCTGCAGTCCGCGCATGTAGGCAATGGCTTTTCGGGCAACGTTCTCTCGGTCCTCGCCGAAGCTGCGCTCGTTGATCACCGGGTTCGCAGGATTGTTGTTCACATCGGCCACAGGACTGAAGCTCACGTGAACGCCCAATCGTTTCATCTGGCGTGCGATCTCGAAGCCCATTCGCTCGATCAGCGTGTCGTTGTTCAAAGCACCAAGGGTCATCTGCTTCGGAAACCGCATGCTGCTGTCCAAGCGCATGGCCAAGCCCCACTCGAGGTCCATACCGACGAGCAACGGCGTCTTCGCTATGGCTTGGTAATGGTTGGTGAGCGCCGCCTGCCGGGCAGGTCCACCTTGGAAGAAAATGAGACCGCCGATGTTCCGCTCCTTGATCAGTGCATTGATCTCCTTCTCATGTTTCGCGCCCTTGTTGCTGTACGCAGCGACCATCATCAACTGAGCGATCTGCTCATCGAGACTGAGCGAGGCATTGACGCTAGCGGCCCAGGGCGAGGCTTCAACCAAGAATGGCGGAGGAAGTCCGTGCGAGCGTGGGGCGGGATGGCCGGAGCCCAACAGCAGGAATGCCGCAGCGGAAAGTGCGAGGAAAGTGTGTACGCGCATGAAGGTCGTGCGAACTTACCGGGGTGATAACGCGAGTTCAGGCACGATCCGCGCCAGTTGTGAACATGAATGCCGGGACAGACGAATTCCCCGTGGTATCCGCCGCAAGCATCAGCTTTGCGCCGTATGCCACAGCACGACTTCCAGATGACGGCACAAACCATGCACGGGCTGGAACGCGTGCTGGCCAAAGAACTGGAGGATCTGGGGGCCGTCGAGATCGAAGTCGGTGTGCGCGCCGTGCGTTTCCGGGGTGATACGAAGTGCCTGTACCGTGCGAACCTGTGCTTGCGAACGGCTCTCCGGGTGCTGGTCCCACTGGAACGGTTCGGGATACGGAACGAGGATGACCTCTACCATGAAGTGAAGCGCATCCGATGGGAGGAATTCATGAGCCCTGCTGGCACGCTTGCGGTACAGTGCACGCTTCGCTCCGATTTCTTCCATCACAACAAATACTTGGCGCAGCTCACCAAGGATGCCATAGCCGATCGGTTCCGCGAGCGCACCGGCAAGCGACCATCGGTGGATGTGGAGCAACCCGATGTTCAAGTACACCTGCTGGTGGTTGGGGATATGTGCACCGTTTCGCTGGACAGCAGCGGCGTGCCGTTGTACAAACGCGGCTACCGCGACGAAACGAACCTGGCGCCCATCAACGAAGTGCTGGCTGCCGGACTTGTCCTGCTGACAGGTTGGGACGGAAAACGGAACCTCGTTGACCCCATGTGCGGAAGCGGCACGATCGTTATCGAGGCCGCCATGATCGCTGGGAACATTCCGCCGGGCAGCCACCGCGAGCGGTTCGGCTTCCAGCGCTGGCTCGATTTCGATCGGGAGCTATGGGAAAGTGTTTGCGATGAAGCGTTGGGCAAAGTGAGCAGCGAGAAACCCACCATCATCGGCGGTGAGATATCGGAGCATGTGCTCCGCAAGGCCGCCATCAACGTGGCGAGCGCCCATGTGAAAGAGCGCGTGCAACTGAAGAACGCCTCCTTCGCCGATCTGGATGCTCCGGAAGGCGGCGGCGTACTGATCATGAACCCGCCCTACGGCGAACGCATGGACCAGGATGAGGACATCAATGCGCTGTACAAGATGATCGGCGACACACTGAAAAAGAAGTGGGCCGGATATGAAGCATGGGTGATCACCAGCAATATGGCGGCAGCCGAACACATCAAGCTCACCGCCAAACCCCGGATCCGATTGTTCAACGGGTCGCTGGAATGCCGCTTCATGCGGTATGAGCTGCGTACAGCGGGTCGCGTCGCCGTGAACCACTGCCCGGATAGCCGACCTCCCACCCCTACTTTCGTCGGCCGCTCCGCCATTCCATGAGCGATATCTTACGCCTGCTGCCCGACCATGTGGCCAACCAGATCGCCGCAGGCGAGGTGGTGCAGCGACCCGCGAGCGTGGTAAAGGAGTTGCTGGAGAACAGTGTGGATGCCGGGGCCAACTCCATCACCTTGGTGGTGAAGGATGCTGGGCGAACGTTGATCCAAGTGATCGACAACGGTACCGGGATGAGCCCTACCGATGCCCGGCTCAGCTTCGAGCGGCACGCCACCAGCAAGATCAGTGCGGCCGATGACCTCTTTGCATTGCGTACGAAAGGTTTCAGGGGTGAGGCATTGGCGAGCATTGCGGCCATTGCCCAAGTGGAATTGAAAACGCGCCGCGCGGATGATGAACTCGGGACGCGTATCCTCATCGAAGGCAGCCGCATCAAAACACAGGAGCCGATCGCAGGGCCCGTGGGCACGACCATCAGCGTGCGCAGTTTGTTCTTCAATGTTCCAGCGCGCCGGCAATTCCTGAAGAGCGATGCCGTGGAATTCAAACACATCGTTGATGAATTCCAGCGGGTGGCCCTCGCCCACCCCGACCTCGGCTTCCAACTTCTGCACAACGATCAAGAGGTACACCAGCTTCCGGCCTATGCGGCCGAAGGCGTAACGAATGCAGGTCTGCGCCAGCGCATCGCGCACCTCTTCGGCCGCAAGTACGACGAGCGCTTGGTGCCGGTGGAAGAAAGCACCGAGTTCGTGAGTGTCATGGGCTTCACCGGGAAACCGGAACACGCCAAACGCACACGCGGCGAGCAGTTCTTCTTCGTCAATCGTCGCTTCATCCGGAGCAACTACTTGGACCATGCGGTGCGCGTGGCCTACGATGCGCTGTTGCCGAAGGATCACCACCCGAGCACGTGGCTTTTCCTGGAACTGGACCCCGCGCACATCGACATCAACATCCACCCGACCAAGACGGAGATCAAGTTCCGCGATGACCGCACGGTGTACGCCATTGTGAACGCGGCAGTGCGACGTGGCCTGGGCAAGAGCCAAATGGGCCCTTCGCTGGATTTCGATCTGGAACCCGCCATCGACATCATGGCCGCCACCAACCGGAACACGATCACTATGCCTTCGGCGGCATGGCGCTCTCAGGATCTTGGTCGGCATACGCGGGTGGAAGGCTGGCAACAACTCTTCGACTTGTCCAGCGGGGCGAATGGACCTGTGCGTGTGCCAACACTGGAGAAGAGCAGAGCGAACATGGGTGGCGCCGAGCACGGGAATCTCGGAGCGGATCCAAGCGATCTCGGGAACGCTGAGGCGGCTGTGCGATCCGAGCCAACTGGTCACAACTCCCCCATTACGCTCAAGAGCCGCTCGCTGGACGATATCCCCACCGAAGAGCGCCCGGTGATACAACTGCACGGCAAGTACATACTGGCCCAAACGCGCAGTGGCTTCATCGTGGTGGATCAGCAGCGCGCGCACGAACGCATCGTGTACGAACGGGCGCTACGATCGCTGGAGAATGGGCACGGACTCAGCCAACAGCAGCTTTTCCCGGGCACCATCGAGCTTTCGGCTTCTGACAACGTGCTCGTGCGAGACCTGTTGCCGGATCTTCGGGCCTTGGGCTTCGACCTCGAACCGATGAGCGGCAGCACCTTCGCGGTGAACGGCATGCCAGCGGAAGCCTCCGATGAAGACCCTGCTGCCTTGCTCGGCTCCCTTTTGGAACAGGTGAAGCACGAACGCGGAACACTGCGCAACGAGCGCCACCATGCCCTCGCGCGCAGTATGGCGCTAGGCGTTGCTCAACGTAGCGTGAAGGCCTTGGCAAAAGCCGAGATGCACGACCTCATCGACCGGCTCTTTGCCTGCGAGCAGCCTTACCGCACGCCAACAGGCCAGCCCGTGATCGTGCCGTTCGGGTCGGATGAACTCAACGAACGATTCCAGCGATGATGCGCGCATACGGATCGCCCTTCCAGTTGGGCGTGCCCCCGGTGGTGAAGAACCTGTTGATCATCAACGGACTCTTCTTTTTTGCGAAGACGGCGTTCGGCAACGACGACCTCGGGGTCAACAAGCTGGATCATCTATTCAGCCTGCACTGGTTCACCAGCCCTCACTTCCGACCATGGCAGTTGGTGACGCATATGTTCATGCATGCGGATATCGGACACCTGTTGAGCAACATGTTCGGCCTGTTCATGTTCGGTAGTTCGCTGGAGTTCTTGTGGAAGTCGAAACGTTTTCTTGTGTACTACATGGTATGCGGCCTTGGCGCGGCTGGCCTGCACATGGCCGTGGAGTGGAGAAGTGTGCACGCGGCTGAGACCAGCGCTGCGGTGCACCATGTCATGGTAGACGATGTGTTGGATGCGAACCTCGTTGCCCACGAAGACCTGGCATTGGCGGAGAAGGAATTGGCTCAAGCTTCCCGCGACGAGGACGGTGCCATCGCCGCACACGAACTCTTCTGGACGTACGAAAGCACAATGCTGGGTGCGAGCGGGGCCATCTTCGGGATCCTACTGGCCTTTGGGATGATGTTCCCGAATGAGATCGTGTTCGCAGGGTTCTTCTTGCCCCTTCCCGCAAAATTCCTGGTAATCATCTACGGTGGTATGGAATTCTATCGAGGCTTCACGGGATCGCAGGATGGCGTTGCGCATTTCGCGCATTTGGGTGGTATGGTGGTAGGATTCTTCCTGATCCTCTACTGGAAGAAGAAAGTGTTGTTATAGGCCAACGTCGACCCAACGGGATGAAGATCCTTCGACTTGTCTTCCGGCTTCTGTGGCGCACGGCAGTCGCGTTGCTCACCTTCATTGCCGTGTATGCCTTGGCCGCTTGGTTGTTGCCGATGATACCGGCCAACGCGGATTTCGTGGAGGCAGAGACCGGCACCTTGATATACGTCCGCACCAATGGCGTGCACACCGATCTGGTTGTGCCACTGCGCAGCATAGCCAAAGACTGGTCGCAGCGGTTGCCGTTCGCCAACACATCATCCGGGGATAGTAGTGCAACGCACGTAGCGTTCGGCTGGGGGGACAAGGGCTTCTACCTGGAAACGAAAGAATGGGCGGATCTGAAAGCGAGCACCGCGTTCAAAGCGGTCTCTGGGCTCAGTGGCTCAGCAATGCACGTCACCTTCTGTCAGCCACCCGCACTTGCAGCGAATTGCAAAGCGGTGCGCGTGGATGATGCCACACTTCAAAAGCTGTGCAGGTTGATCGAAAGCGGTTTTGCAAAGGATGATAGCGGCAACCTGATCTGGATCGCTGACCGCTACTACGGAACAACCGATTCGTTCTATGAAGGCACCGGGCGCTATGGCCTGTTCTTCACTTGCAACACTTGGACGAACAAGGTGTTGAAGGACTGCGGTCTGCCCGCTGCGGTATGGACGGCGTTCGATACAGGTATCATACGCCACTACGAATAGATCAAGGGATCTGCTCCACCCGTGTGGCCGTCGGGATACTGCCCCCGATATTCACAAGTATGGGATCGCGATCGTTGCTTCCACCCACGTACTTCACGACACCATCCAACGTAGCATCCTCGGGGTAGTAGCCGAGGGCGGTATTGGTTGGGATAAGCCCACCAACACGCACCAATATCGGGTCACGATCGTTCGTGCTGCCGATGTACTTCAGCGTCCTGTCCCACACCACATCGCCCATCCACAACAGTTCCTTACCACCGGAAAGTTTGCGCGCATCGGTTCCGTACGCGAGCGTGCTGGTTGAACTGAAGTCGAGCAAGGGCATGGTCGGGGAAACCAGGACCGGGCTGGCCGTCATGCAGCCCAGGTGGTTGCGGTGCCGCACCGCGATGTGGTAGTTGCCAGCGGGCACGCCAACGCGCACGAGCGATGTCCCGTCAAGATCCACGATGTCGCCGTCGCGTTGCAACAGTGCGGCCCTCGAGGTGAGGATGGTGGCCGGTACCAACGCATCCCTGATCTCCACCAGCACCCAATCCACAATGGCGTCGTTGCCACTTACCAAGAGCACCGGCGCGGCCATTGTCTCACCGCCACCTTCACCTTTGAAAGCATAGCCCATGGCCGTGAACGGTTCCAGCAATGGAACCAAGCCCGCAAGACGCAGATCATCACGCATCAACTGCGCTTGAGCATCGTACGGCCCTTCGAGCAGTGTGCGCAAATTCAGCCGACTTCCACCGAACACCTGCACATCATCGAGGTAGAAGTTCTGTCCACCTTGTGTTTGCATCGAGAACTCGAACTGCGCCAAGTGACCGGTGGCCCCGTTCATTGCCAGAAGCGTTGTGCGCCATTGGTCGCAGGCAATCGGCACCCAAGGCTGGCCGGATACGAAACTGCCGTCGTTCGTCCACGCTTGGAAACTGCTGCCGCTGACCAACTGTTGCGAGTAACCGAAATCACAGTCGTGCGCTTGCACGTAAAAGAACTCAGTGACCGCTACACTTTCCCGTGCGTAGCTGTGTTTGAATGTCAGGTACGGGTCAACGGTGTTCAGTAGATCGAAATAGGGCGAGCGCAGAACGGTGTATCCGAACGAACCCGTGAACCCATAGCCATCCACCCATGCGCTGATGCCTTGGGCGCAAGAACTCGTAACGACCGTCTGCCAACTGATGCCACCTTGCCCGCCGGGACCGCCGATGCCTCCCTGCAGCGACCAACCCGCCGGCGGGAACACACCGCCCTCGAACGGCTCCAACATTGGGATCGGCTGACCGCCGGTTACCGTGACAGCACCTGTCCACACTCTATCGTCAGTGGTCAAGCCATCTCCTACCGTAAGCGTGACGTTGTAGACACCGGGCACCGAATAGATGATCGCCGGAGGATCCTGACCTGTCCACGCGTTGGGCGTGCCACCTGGAAAGGCCCAGGTCCACAATGAAGGCGCGCCCGTGCTCATGTCCGTGAACAGCACGTCGCCACCAGCGCACAGCACTGCTGGTGATCGGTTGAAGTCAGCGTTCAACGGTGCGTTGACGGTGAAGTCGGCACTATCCGTGATCACACCGGCGTAACCGCTCACGTCGCTTGGAACACCGAGACCAACGCTCCAGCGGTACTGGCCGTTCACCACATTCAACGCAAGGGAATCAGCCGAGGAAGGAACGCTTCCGCAGAACACTTCAGCGCCATTGCTCCGATCGAAGACCTTGATGTAGGTGCTGACATTCGGGGGTGGCGTATTGCGGAGGAACCGCAGCACAACGGGGTTCTGGGTGAGGACCACATCGTTGATGGGCGAAACGAAGGCGGCCGGTGCCACCATCCCCTGCCAACCAAGATGATAGGGCGTGTGCGAGCAGAGGTTCCATTGCCGGGTAGCTCCACTCCCACTGAATGCATTGTTGATCATCACGCAGGCACTTGCTCCGCTGCACGGGGCGCCTTGGTAGTTGCTGTTCACCCGCCCGTTGAAACTGCGTGTGCAGTTGGACGATGTGCTGCTGCTGTACTCATCGAATGCATGGAAAATATGTCCGACCTCATGGCCGTACACACGGTTGACCTGGCTACTGCTCCAGCCATTCGCCCGCCAAAGGATCTGCGTGTACGGACCACCGAGATAGGCATACCCAATGGCACCGTCTGTGAGTTGTGTGGGTGCACCGGATGGGTTGTACGCGACGAAACAACTGAACGGCATGGTCGGCCCCGACTTGTCCACGGCGCGTGCTGTTGAACGCATCGAGCTTGGCGAAATGGCCTGACTGAGCATAACCCAGGTTGCTCATGATGTCACCGATCCAAAGTCCGTCCTGCCCGCCGCTGTGCAATACCGGTTCGTAGCCTTGCGTGCTGCCCGTGGCCGGCTCGTACCAATCCATCACTGCGGTCACGGTCTGGCCATTCAATGATGCGGTGTAACTCCAAATGCTCCATGCATCGATCACTTGGAGCTTCACATTATCAATATCGGCTTGGGTCCAGGTCCACTGGTCGGCATCGATGCTCCCATCGCTCTCCACAAAAAACGTCGCCGCGTTCACCACACCTATCATGAACTCGCTGTTGTAACTCGACGTGCACGTCCAATCCTCCGGTCCGTTGGCGGCGCTCTTCGCACCGCCATCGCTGTGGATATGGCGTTCATCCGGACGCAGGCGTTCATCGCCACCGGGATGGGCGTTCCAATCCATTATGGGATCATTGGGCTGCGTATCGAAGGCCCCAGCGAGGAATTCATTGAGATAGCGTGCGCCGATCCGATGCTCCGGTTTCATTGCATCCATTCGCACTTGATCCACTGCGGATGTGAACTGCTCCCACAAGGGGAATTCACCAGCGATCGTGTTCAGCCCTGCTCCAATCCGCGCGATGTAACAGCCTGGTGCAACGATGACAGCGGTGCGAATTCCGCGCTCGCTCAATTTGCGCACTTCAGTAAGCGCCGCCTTGGCATCCGTTTGCGGCGTCAGGATCAATACGGTCTGCTGGGCGCTGCACAATGACGACAAGAACATAACGAACAAGATGATGGAGACGCGCATGGGATCCGTGCTGATGTTTGGTCGGTGCAGGCCAGAAGGACGCAAGTGCCAGGGGACGGCTGCCTAATTTGCCCACGGAAAAGTACCCCAAGACGCGTGTTGTTGCCAAAACTGCCACCAGCCAAGCCATTGCTCTGGTTAACGATCATTGCCTTGGTGCCGCGCTTGGTTGCTGCAGTGTTCAGTCAAGGCTATTTCGCGCACGACGACCATTTTCTGGTGATCGAAGCGGCGCACAGTTGGGTGAAGGGGCACGACTACAACGATTGGTTGCCCTGGAACCAAGGAAGCGACCCGACACCCAGTGGTCACAGCTTCGTGTATGTCGGCGCTCATTTCCTGTTGTTCACCGTGCTCGATGCATTGGGCATGGAGGATCCGAAAGCATTGATGTTGGTGGTACGACTATTACATGCGCTGCTCAGTTTGGTGATCGTTCGCACCGGTTACAGGATCGCCGTGCGCTTGGCCGGTGAAGACATAGGCTGGCGATGTGGGCTGTTCCTTGCGCTGTTCTTCTTCATGGCGTTCATCGGGGTGCGCAATTTGTTCGAGTCGGCCTGCATTCCATTTCTGATGTTGGGTGCATGGCAGTTGGTGAAACGCACCGAAGGCCCAGCACTGGTCACTGCACTTGTTGCGGGACTTTGGATCGGCATGGCCGTGAACATCCGTTTCCAAATACTCTTTTTCGCGGCAGGTCCTGGACTCGTGCTGCTCTTCGGGCATTGGCGTAAGGCCGTTTCCTATGGCGCGGGTGTGGCTGTCTCGCTGCTCCTGTTCCA
This sequence comes from Flavobacteriales bacterium, assembly GCA_016703005.1. Classification (GTDB taxonomy): domain Bacteria; phylum Bacteroidota; class Bacteroidia; order Flavobacteriales_F; family PHOS-HE28; genus PHOS-HE28. Next base: position 120,558 of record JADJCX010000005.1, on the reverse strand, counting down.
AGGCGGCATTGACCTGTTCATCTGGGGAAGGCCTTTCGCGGAAATCTGCGAGTACGTGGGGTACAATCTGGCCAACGCGACCACCTACTTCGATCACCCGTGGTGGTTCTACTTGCCTTGGCTGGCCGGGGTGTTCATTCCCCCGTTGAGCCTCTTCGTGTTCTACGGCTATCTGGCTTCGTGGCGGAAGCATGCGCTCCTCTGGGTCCCTGTGTTCCTGTTCATCGCCTTCCACAGTTGGCACCCGAACAAACAGGAACGTTTCATTCTGTCCATCTTCCCACTGTTCTTCACGATCGGTTATTGCGCCTGGGAAAAGCGACGCTTGGTGAGTACGTGGTGGAAGTCACGCCCAACGCTTTGGACCGGCATCGTGCGATGGACATGGGGATTGAACACTGTCCTGCTCATCGGTCTGCTCTTCACCTACAGCAAGCGCAGCCGGTGTGAAGCGATGTACCTCTTACGTGATGTGCCAAGGGTCACCGGTATCATCATGGAGGACAGCCGTTTGGGTGAGGCACCGCAAGCGCCGTTGTTCTATCTCGGGAACTACACTGCGGGTATTACGTACTTCAACAACGACACGCTGGACCAACGCGCAGCGGTGATGGCATGGGAACCACCGCGCAGACCGAACACTGTTTGTTTCGTCGGCACCGATGATCTGGCCCAGCGGCGCATGGCGATGGAACGGCAATTGGGCAGGTTGACATTGATCGGCGCAGCAGAGCCCGGCCTGGTGGATCGCTTGGTGCACTGGCTGAACCCGGTGAACCGCAACGAGTCGATCACAGTGTACCGACTTGACCTGCGGGATGCGCAAGGCCTGGCAATGCCCTGATCGCAAGCTGCGTTCTGCACACCGGAACTACGCTCGTACATGCCTGCTCAGTAACGCGCATACGGTTCTCGGTCCGTTTGTGGGCGAGGGCAAAGCCATCGTTGGTGATCCTCCTGCCGCCCGGATCGAGGACGTGGGCATATGCCTCTTGGTAAAGGCACCGTCGGGCTTCCAGAACAGCACACCATGGGTGAAGGATGTGCAAGTGAGTTTCATACTAACATGTGAAGTGCAAGCCTTGGCGATCGTGGAGACATTGCAATTGAGTTCGAAGCGGCGCATGAAGTGGTCGTTTCAGATGCCGTGGAAGTGGATCTGCAACTCGAAGGATGGATACACGAAGCCCGTGCGCTGTCCACTGCAAAAAGCAAGGCTCAGCGCGGGGTTCCGCACCCAATCGATCCTAGTGCGTTCTTTGCGCCCCCAGACCATGGACTTCGACCTCAGTGTACTCCTTACCGCCGATGGCATAATCGCCCTGCTGACACTTACGATGCTGGAGATCGTGCTCGGCATCGACAACATCATCTTCATCAGCCTGTTGAGCGGCGAGTTGCCGCCGCACCAGCGCGACCGGGCGCGCATTACGGGTCTGGCCTTGGCCATGTTCACCCGCGTGGCATTGCTGCTTTCACTCAGTTGGGTAATGAGCTTGGAGGCCACCTTGTTCGTACTGGGCGGGCATAATGTCAGCGGACGTGATCTCGTGCTCTTGCTCGGTGGCGTTTACCTGCTGTACAAAAGCAGCGTGGAAGTCTTCAAACTGGTGGAATTGAGGGAAGAAGGCGAGCACAAGACGAAGGCAGCTTCCTTCTGGTTCATCATTGCGCAGATCGTATGGATCGATATCGTATTGAGCCTCGATAGCGTGATCACTGCTTTGGGCATGAGCAACCAAGTACCCATCATGGTGATCGCCGTGGTGACCGCGGTGCTCATCATGATGTTCGCCAGCAAGTCCATCAGCGACTTCGTTAACCGTCACGCGAGTATCAAGGTCCTTGCCTTGGTCTTCCTCGCAATGGTGGGTATTGTGTTGGTGATCGAGGGAATGGGCACCCACATCAACAAGAACTACGTTTATGCGGCAATGGGCTTCAGCCTGCTGGTCGAAGGTCTCAACCTGCGTATGCGCAAGAACGCCGACCGGAGCAAAAACCTGCCAACGCAGGAAGATTGAAGGTTGGTGATCGATCGGCCGGCCAGTTCAAAGGCGGCCCGCCGCGGGCCCATGCGGCTACTCGCGCTCACGGCAACTGTTCCGACCGGACGGCCGTTGGCAGATTGCCGCCGATGTTCACAAGAATGGGATCGCGGTCGTTACCGGTGCCCACATACTTCACTGTACCATCAAGGTTCACATCGGCGGTTGAGTACGACATGACGGTATTCGTGGGCAGCACACCGCCCACCTCGACCAGTATCGGGTCGCGGTCGTTGCCGGTCCCGATGTATTTGATCTCACCGTTATGGGTAACGTCGCCCGCCCACAAGCACCAATTGCCGGAAACATTCACAGCTGCCTCGGACGCGATACCATGGATGCCTGAGGCGAACTGTGTCAAGTCGAGCAAAGGTGAAATGGCGTGCAATGCCTGTGTGGTATCTGACATGATGCCCATATGGTTGCGGTGCCGAACGGCGATGTAATAGTCATTCGGAGGCATACTGAAGAGCACGGGACTTATCCCATCCACATCCACAACGTGGCCGGTCTTGCGCAACAGCGCATTTCGTGTGGCCAGTACTTGAGCGGGGTTGTTCTTATCGCGCAGTTCGAGCATGACCCAATCGGTCACCGCGTTCAGGCCGGTGGCATGCAATATCGCCGGCGTAGCCTGCTCGCCACCGCTTCCCACCTGGGCAAAGCCGAGCCCTGTGTAGGGTTCGGTGGTCGGTAGCAACGAAGCCGTGGCCAAAGCGCTGGTCATACCGCCATTGATAGTGTCGAATGCGCCTTGTAGATAGACCTTGAGGTTTACCGTGACCGTGTTCAGTGGAACGACCAGATGGTCGAGGATGGCATCGAAAGAGCTATCGGCACGAACAGCAATGAAATCGGCCCAGGTGTGCGGCGTACCACTAACATCTTCGAAGCGGTCCGCAGCGCCAATCGAAGCCAATTCATTGTGGAACACTACCTGATCGGCATTCCCATTGGTGCTCACCAACAAATGAAAAAAGGTTTGCTGAGCGCTCACCGGGAACTGCGACAGTACGGTGAACAGATTGTGCTGCGTGGTTTGAGCGGGTACGTTGTAGCAAGAGAATTGGAGCGCCGGGCTTTCGTTGCCCACCACCCGTACGGCACCATCGAAGGAGGTTGCGCTGGAGAACATATTGCTTCGTAACGCGAGATTCAACGCACCGTAGCCACCCATGCTGAAACCGACGATGGCACGGTTCGACCGATCCGTCCCGACGCGGTATGCCGCTTCGAGATGTGGGATCATTTCATCGACCACGGTGCTGTAGCCCTGCACTTGCGCCGCGGTTCCCGTGCTCTGGGAAGCGTCATGCCAAAAGGCATTACCGATCGGATTGAGGACGACCATGACACAGCGTGGAAACGTCCCCGCCGCCATACGCGCAACGAACTCGCCGAAGTAATCCGTGTACACTTCCGTGCTGCCATATCCAGGAAGCAGCATGAGCAATGGATAATAGCGCCATGGCTCATTCTCATAGTCCTGCGGGAGATAAAGTTTGTACTGGATGTTCTGGTCGTGGATGCCACTGTAATATGCCTGAAGCGTGGTGGACCCTTCCGATTCCTGCAAAACACCACCGGGGTTGCACCATGGCACAACACATTGACCCGAGCTCACTGAACTAAAGAGCGCCCCGGAAGCAATGAGCCAACCAGCGAGCGAACGTGATCGCTTCAACGGAACCATCGGATCGGACATCGCTAAGCTCGCTACAAGACCGTTCAGGGCAACTGGGCGAGACGTGTGTTCGTGGGAACGGTACCGCCCACCGCAGTCAAAATGGGGTCGCGATCGTTCACCGTGCCCGTGTATTTCACCAAACCATCCATGTTGCAATCCTCGGTGAAGTAGCCCGGGAGAGTTGCCGTGGGCACAGAGCCTCCCACACGTGTGAGGATCGGATCACGGTCATTGCTGGTCCCGGTGTACTTCACTTCGCTGTTGCGAAGGGCATCACCCATCCACATACAATTCGTTCCCCCGACGTCGATCGTCGCTGCCGCAAAACCACCGAAGAGATTGATGCTCCCGTTGGCAAGGTTCTTCAACGATGCGGTACTGCTGAGCGCTTGCGCGTTCTGCGTCATGATACCCAAGTGGTTACGGTGGCGCACGGCGATGAAATAATCATCGGCGGGAAGTGCGAAGCTCACATCGCTGCTGCCGTCCGTCGCAACCACCGATCCGTTCCGGAGGATCAATGCGCTCTTGGTGGCCAACACTTGGGCGCTATTGTTCTTGTTGCGCAATTCAACCACCACCCAATCCACGACAGCGCTATTACCGGTCACGTTGAGTACGGTCTGCTGTACGGTTTCGCCGCCGCCGCCAACGTGCGTATAACCGAGCGCGGTGTAAGGCTCGGTAAGGGGTACTAAGCCTTGGCTCCGCAGGTTATCGGTCATTGTTCCGGGTCCACTTGCGAAAGGCCCTTGCAGGAATGCCTGCACGCGCACCAGGATGTTCGGTACGGTACCGTTGGGGTCGTAGCCGTTCAACGTCATGCTCGTATTGGAGGGGTCCAGCCAATCCCTCAATCGCGTGCTTGCAGCGGTGCCGTCCCAAGCCGCGCTCAGCTTCGCGAAGCCACTATACTGCGTGGTCGCAAGGGCACAAGTGGGTGGAAAAGGATCAGCGACCTCGTGCAGGTTGCCTACTACGCGCTTGTTCTGGTCGAACAATGGTGCCCCGCTACCCACGGCTTCGATCATGCCGCTTTCCCAGAAACACTTCCAAGCCGGCGTGGGCGTTAAGCTGGTGTAGGTCGTTGGCGCGTTGTTGTCGAAGGTGATCTTCTTCACGTCGTACAGTGGGTGCAGGATCGCCGTGCCGAGGGTGGGCTGGTTGCCGGTGCGGTCCCATCCCGCGTAGTAAGGCGCGTAGCCAGCAGGTGGGGCACTGCTCAGTTGCACCAAGCCAAAATCATCGAAATACTCGTTCGCCCGCAACGTACTCCCACTGATGTTAGTGGTGGTGGGCCCGGTGCTGCCCACACAAGTCGGGCTCTCGTAGTTGAAGTAGAACACCCATTGGTTCACTGTCGGCACGTAGCAGTGGTTGGCGAAGTAGAAATAAGGTGTCCCGTTCTGCAAGGTGTTGTTCATCAGCGTGCCGCTGCAACCAGCCCCATCGGGTCGGAGGAACATGGCCACGGCCCGCTTCTCCACCTGGTAGTTGCTGGCGACGGGGCAGATAGTGTTGTTGTGGCACGGGCTGCTTTGGTAACCGGGATCGTAATCGCGCAGCAGGCCCTGCTCGCCGAAATTGAAGATGTCCTTGTACCCGTGCGTGATGCTGGCCAAATGCAGCACACCATTGTTCACGGAATTGCTGGGTACCAGATATTCAATGATGATCGAGTCACCCGGAACAACGGAAGTCGCAAGGCCGGCCCAAGCCTGCTCATTCAGCTCATTGAAGCCGCCGATGAAGAACGTGCGGTCCTTGTTGTACAGGAACAGCAGCGCTTCAGGCGCTGGATCGAACTGATCGAACTGTAGGCTCAGCATTACCGCACCTGGGCTGCTCACCGCGAAGCGGCAACGTTCGCGATCATCAGGGAGGACATCCCATTGGCCTTGTGCCAGAATATCGACAGCTGCCATGCGCTGGATACCATACTTGAGCAATACCGCTCCGGGCTGTTCCTGCGCGATCAACGCTTGTCGATCCAGTCCCACCAAGTCCAGCGCGGGCAGCGCGTTCTGGTGCATTCCAGGCCCACCCCAACCGAATGGCTGGCCACCGTGGCTGATCTGTGCGACCGCAGTTAGCCCAACGAATAGCGAGGCAAGTAGGATAAAAGGCTTGTGCATGGCGACAGGGTCAGGACGCACAAATCTATCCGACCCCTGCGAAGCGCCCCATAGCGTAGACTTCCGCTGTCGACCGGTCCTACCGGAAGGTCACCGACCAACGATCACGAAGGCCGTCCTTCGGTTCTGGGCTCTACCGGCCTCTGATCCATTGTCCGCAACCGGCTGTGTTGGGCCATAGCCCTTGGCCGTAAGGCGCGAACCGGAAACACCCTTGCCTTCCAAGTACGCCTTCACGGTGAAGGCGCGGTCCTGGCTCAGGGCCATGTTGTCACCCATGCTCCCCACGTTGTCCGTATGGCCCTGCACTTCAATACGGACACCCGGGTTGTCCTTCAGGAACGTGATCAGTTCATCGAGGACGAACTCACTGGCTTTCTCGATGACCGCGCTTTTCGTAGCGTAGTTGATATCGTTGACCCGATAGCTCTTGCCCACTTCGATCTTCTGAACGGTCATATCGATCTCGGCCACACCCCCGCGTACGGTGTCGCTTGCGGCAAAGGCACGGCTATCGAAAACGTGGTCGGGTTTCTTCACGGTAACGACAACATCGGCACCCGGTTTCAGCCGCACAACGGCTGCATATCGCCCGTCCTGCTGGTCCACCTTCATGATCTCGGTCTTCCGGGTATCCATGTACTTTATTTCCACGGTAGCATCCTTCACCGTTTTCCCGTTCTCATCCTTCACCTCCCCCTTCACGACGAGAATATCGTCCGGCCGAGCGTCCTGTGGCATGTCGAAGGTGAAGACATCGAGTCCACCGGCGCCTTTGTGCCGATTGCTCGCGAAGTAGGCTAGCTGCCCGTTTGTGCTGACGATAAGTCCGTGCTCATCCTCTGCGGTATTGATGGGATGACCAAGGTTCTTGGGTTGGCTCCAAGTACCATCGTCGTTCAGTTTGCTGAAGAAGATGTCGTATCCGCCTGCGCCTCTATGTCCTTTGCTGGCGAAGTACAATGTTCGGCTGTCGCTGTGCATGAAGGGTGCCTTATCAGCAGCACTGGTGTTGATGGTGGCTGGCAGTCGAACGGCTTCGCTCCAAGCGCCTTTCTCATCACGGGTGCTGGTGAAGATGTCTGTATTACCGAGGGAATCCTTCTTCGCCAACCGTGCGAAGTAGAGCGTATTACCATCAGCACTGAGGCTTGGCTGGCTGTCCCATCCATCGGTGTTGATGGTCGGGCCGAGATCCTCCAGCTCGCTCCAAACCCACTGCTGGCCACCTGCATCGAGGTTGAACTTGGTTTCGTAGTGGCTGCGGAAAATGTCGCAGTTGCGATAGCCTTTGATATCGGGCGGTCCGCATACCGTAACGAACATCTCCTTGTTGTTCACGCTGATCGTCACTCCGCCGTAGCTGTCGCCCATATTGAAGGGCTCCGGCAAAGGCACTCCACCGTCGAAGCTCCCCTTGGCATCTGTGCGCTTGCTCCATGTGAGTTCCTCCACCTTCCGTGTAACGAAATCACCCTTTGCCTGAACGCTTCGCACGCGTGTGAAGAAAATCAGCTCATTATCCGGTGAGAGGTTCGGCAAGTATTCGTCGTTGGGCGTGGAAACACCCGCGACCACTTTAGCCGGACCTGCGGCAGTGTTCCGGTAGAAGTCTGCCATGAACTCCAGCTCGGGCATCACCTCTTCCACATCCTTGTACTTCTTGTCCTGGTCCTTGCTGAATTTGCTCTGGTCTTCGCCGGGGAAACGCATGAAGGCATCGAAGCTCTTCTTCGCCTTCGTCCAATCGCTGTTCGCGTAGTGAATGCTGCCCATGTAGAAGTCCACGTCGGCATGGTACTCGGGGCATTGGGTCTTCAACTGCTCGAAGTACTTCAGGCTAGCATCCATGCTGACACCGCTTTCCTTGGCACGTTTGTAGGCGCTGACCCCCAACTGAAAGAGGCATTCCGCGCAGTTGGGTTCGACCTCTTGCGTCGCCTTGAGTTTGCCGTGACGCTCGCCGCCATCCTTCGCTTTAACCGCTTCGTCTAACAGCTTCACGATCCTCTTGTCCGTGGGTTTCCCACAGGCATCGTTGGCTGCTTCATCCTCCTGACCGAATGCTCTGGGCGTGAGAACTCCCAGCGCAATGACCAACACAACACCCGACCGCGGCCGGAGCCACTTCACCACCTTCCCCCCTTCACATTTCCACATCATTTCACCGTCGTGTTCGTCTCTTCTGCTTTCTTGATGATCTCATCACCTTGCTTGCGTGCGGCAACAACAAGGCCATCGGCCTTCTTGTCGGCTTCGGCCAAGTACTGCTGCTCCTTTTTGTCAGCGGCTTTCTTGGCCTCATCGCACACCACCTTGGCGCCGATCTTGGCAAGCGGGTTGGTGATCTTCGCCAACTCGGCATCGGCTGCTTTATAGGCGTCATTCTTCGCCTTCGATGCTTCGGTGCGCGCCTGTGATTTCAACGCATCGGCTTGTTTTTGTGCGTCGGCGACCAACTTCGCAGCCTCCTCGCGGGCCTTCGCAACAGCCTCGGCCTTTGCCTTGCCGATCTCCTCGTTCACGGTTTCCTTGATCTCCGCAACAACGGTCTCCTTCACATTTGTGCTTCCACCAGCGAAGACAGGTCGAATGATCGGCTTCGTCACTGTGCCGGTGATCTTGCAGGTTAGATCCAGTTCCTTGGGCACTTGAAGGTTCGCGCCCACCGCGCTGTTCAACTGGCCGAGCAGCCCACCGACCGCCTGCGCAGCTTGCGATCCGAACATTTCCGTTGGCACCTTGGCCTTCATGTCGTAATCGATCGCTTGATCAGCGAACGCCGTACTACCCCCGACCCTTGCTTGGATCTTGTCGATCTTCACAGGGAACTCGTCCGTGATCATTTTGCCGTCCTTGAAGTGGTAGCTGAAATCGAGGTTGTCGATCACGGTGTTCTCCAGCTTCGTGAGCTTCAACGCCCTCGCCAGATCGATCAACGGCTGGAAGCCTTCGATCGCAACACGGTTGGTATGCAGCTTTCCGTCGCCGGCCAGACTTTCCATGATCGGCATCATGTCAGGGCCCAAGACCCCGGTCATGGTGAGCTCACTGCTGAACTTCCCGGTGCAGGTCTTGGCGATGGGCACCACGGCCTGTACCGTCTCCACATACTTGACGGTCTCCTCGATATCAAGGTCCTTCAGGCCATAGGCAAAGTCGATCGTGGGCTTCTTCGGGTCAGTGGTTTCGTAACCACCGCTGATGGTTATCGCACCACCGAGCGTATTGAAGAACACATCCTTCAGGTCAACGCGCTGATCATGCAGATGCATGCTGCCTTTGCAATTGTCCAAGGTCATGTCGTCGAACAATACCTGGCCAACAACCAAGCCCATGCGGAAGTCGATGTTCTTCGGTACTTCGATAACGCTCATGCTAGACGTGTCCACGGTCGCTTCGCCCGAGGCAGTGGTGGCCTCATCGTCGCTCATGAATTCGTTCAGATCGAACTTGGAGCTTGTGACATCGAAGGATCCCGTAAGCGTGCTGTCCTTCAGCCACCATGCGATGTAACTGTCGAGCCGTCCTTTCGCTTTCAGGTCGCTCTTGCCGATCGTGCCATCGAACCCATCGAGCGAAAGGAATTTCGGGCTGAACGTGAAGTAGAGCCCATTGATACCCACCGTCGGAAGACTGTCGGACCTGTACTCCATACTCATCAGTTTCAAGGTTCCATCCGCTTGGAACTTGTCGTATTGCTCCTTCTCGATCGAGCTCATCCGCCCCTTCATGCGCACATCGGCCGTCAGGCTACCCTTCAGATCATCACCCTTCTCCATGGGTACGGCCTTCCTGATGCTTGCGAGATCCACTTGTGCCTTCAGTTCGGCATCCACATCCAGATCGCTGATCGGGGTCTTCAGGAACATGCGGGCGTTCACTTGATTACCGGCGATGTTCATCCCGAACCGGCTGAGGTCAATGGTCATCCGATCCATGTCGCTTCCCTCTGGGCTCACGATAGCGCATTTCACTTGAATATCCTCAACACTCGCAGGTAGGTCGGGGTATTTGAAACGACCGTTGTCCACGCCGATGTTCAACCCGAAGCCGGGCATCGTATTGTCGTTGAAGGTCCCTTTCACATACCCATCGAAAGCCGCTTTCCCACTCATGTCAACGCCTTTAAGGTCGGTAGCGAACTCCGCTGGAACCAAAGACAGCAACGTGGCCAAGTCGTTCTTCTTCGTGTTCCATTTCAGGTCCATCACCATGTCGTCGCCGGGCATGCTCAACCAACCATCGAAGCCGAGTACCAGTTGATTGATGGCGGCCTCGTTCTCCTTGAAGGTGAACTTCATGTTGGCCATGTCCATGTCGAGATCGGCCTTGATATCGGCAGTGACGTTCCGCAAGTATTTGATGCCGTCGAAGACCACGTTCACCGTATCGCTGTGGGTCACCGTCTTCAGCACGAAGAGATCCTGCGTGAAATCACCACTGCCGTTGTGGTTGAGGCCAACCAGGTCCATTGAGTAGGGCAGGCTGGCATCGTCGTAGATCAAGTGGCCGTCCGTGATCCAGTACTCCTTCAGCGCAATGTTGAACGCAGTGGTCCCCGTATCCGTCGTTTCCACCGCAGCGGAACTGTCCACCTTGGCAATATCCCAGTTGGCGCGTCCGTCTTCGAGCACCTTCACATGGATGAACGGTTTTACCAATCCGATCTTCTTGATCTCGATGCGATCACCGAACAGGCTCATGAGCCCAACGGTCGTTTGCAATTCACCGATGTTCGCAAGGCAGATGCCTTCGAACGGTGCGTTGTTGCACACCTTCACGTTGGCCACGCTCACGCTGAGGTTCGGGAAGCTGCTGATCAGGGTAATGTCCCATTCGCCCAATCCACCGTTGCATTCAGCGACTTGTTGACTTCCTCTTTCACCGCCGCTTCGATCTTGTCCTTGAACACGATCGGGATGATGATTGCTGCCGCGATGAGCAGAACGAACAGGATGAGAACGGTGAGACCAATGCGTTTGAGCCACTTCATGGATGCTGGAGGAGATTGTTCGTTCGGGCGCGCTTCCACATGCACATTCTCATACTTGGATCCTGCCTATGGAAGGGGTACAAAGGTGGAAAAGCGGGAGGCTTGCTGAATGGTGCACAACTGGAAAAGGTGAACAGTGCGTTGTCCTCTGCCGCCGCCAACCATCATGCCACTCGGGCGGACCGCTGCCGCAGCCAATGATCCGCAAGGACCAAACAGGCCATGGCTTCCACGATTGGCACTGCGCGCGGCACCACACAGGGGTCGTGACGTCCCTTGGCTTCCAACGTCACGGCCTGCCCTGACTTGTCCACTGTTTGTTGGGCCTTGGCAATAGTGGCCACTGGCTTAAAGGCGATGCGACAGACAATGTCCTCACCATTGCTAATGCCACCTTGGATGCCGCCACTGCGATTGCTTTGGGTCCGGATCGCCTCACCCCGGGCCTCACCGGTGGCGAAGGAGGAAACGCCGATCTGATCGTTGTGCTCGCTTCCGCGCATAACGATGGCACCGAATCCGCTGCCGATCTCGAATCCCTTGACCGCATTGATACTGAGCATGGCCTTGCCCAGATCCGCGTGCAGCTTGTCGAATACCGGTTCGCCCAAGCCGACGGGAACACCGCGCATGGCGCAGGTGATCGCCCCGCCGACGCTATCGCCTTCGCCGCGCACCTGCTCAATGAGGGCGGCCATGCGTTGTGAAGTACTGCTATCCGGACATCGCACATCGCTGGCCCAAGTGCTGTTGAGGTCCGATCGCTTGGTGGTTTCTCCAGCCGCACCTCTCCCACCTGGTCAACGTAGGCCTGTACGTGCATCCCAGCAGGTGCCAACAATTGTCGTGCGATCGCACCACCAACAACGCGTGCGGCTGTCTCTCTGGCGCTGGCACGCCCACCGCCGCGATGGTCGCGCACGCCGAATTTTCTCTTCCCATGTATAGTCGGCGTGGCTGGGCCGATAGACGTTCTTCAAGGCATCATAATCGCTGCTTTTTCCATCGGCGTTGCGCAACAAAAAACCGATCGGCGTACCGAGAGTGACTCCCTCGAAAACACCACTGAGGACTTCAACCTTGTCCGCTTCGTTCCGGGCAGTGCCCAACGGCGTGCTGCCCGGCCGACGACGGTCCAGTTCAACTTGTACGGCCTCAAGATCCAACGGCAAACCGGCAGGGCATCCGTCCACCACTCCACCAATAGCCGCACCATGACTTTCGCCGAAGGTGGTAAGTCTGAAGATCTGGCCGAAGGTGTTGCCGGGCATGCCGCGAAGGTGGGTGAAAGGGGGCACTTCTGCCATCAAGTGAGATCACCGGCACTCCGCAATGGATGTTACCGTCCTTTTCGGAAACCCGCTGCCAGAACGTAAACTGCTATCGCTAGCCCGATCATATAGACGACGGCCAAGGCTGGCTTCTCGAAGCTCAATTTCTCAATATCGAACTGATCCACCAACCCACTTCCAATGATGATGGCGATGATCAACATAGGAAGGTTCAACGACCGTTTATTCTCCATGCTCGCGCTCTTTGCTCGTGTCAGGACACCCCGAAGTTCGGCACTGCACGCTACCACTCACTCACCATGGCCGCGTCCAAGCTCTTCAGCACACCCGTGAGGATGGCATGCATGGCCTCGAAATCGTCGCGTTCATCGGTAGCCATCTTGTCTTCCAGGGGGTATTTGCCTACTGCCGCGTATTCAAGGTCCGTGAGCTTGTATCGATAGCGCTTCTCCTTTAGGTCCACGGTGAGGTTGTACTCAACGAACTTCCGCGCCTTGCCCGGCAGGGCCTCACGGTCGTGTATCGTGTACGTGTCACCGTCCACGGCGATCGTGGTGTACTTACTCTCTTGCGGGTTGTAGTTCTGCTTGATCCACTTGTCGAGCTTCGCGCGCAACTCCTCCTTGGTGTTGGGGATCGTATCGCTCATTTTCGAGTAGGCGTACTTCCCGGTAATGGTGTCGCGCGGAATGATCTCGCGCTTCTTCTGGGCACTTGCGGTTGAAGCCGAAACCAGGATCACGAGCAGCAGTAGAAGAGTTCTCATGGCGGTGGGATCTAGGCACCGAAAATATGGGGTTATGGCCGCTATCCTTGCAGGGCCAAAGTCGCAAACCATGTCGCGGTTATTGATCAAGAACGCCAAAGCTCTTTTGGGGACGCACCCCGTGGGTGCTCTTCGAGTGAGCGGCAATGCCATGGCCGACCTTCCGCATATCGAGGACGGCTGGTTGCTGGTGGAGAACGACCGCATAACAGGTCTCGGCGGCATGGACACTTGGCCAGGTGTTACTGATTGGAACGGGCTCGAAGTGATCGATGCCACGGGTCGCTATGTACTACCGGGCTGGTGCGATCCGCACACGCACGCAGTGTTCGCCGCAACGCGTGAAGAGGAATGGGTGGATCGCATCCGCGGTCTCACGTATCAGGAGATCGCGGCAAAAGGCGGCGGCATCCTCAACAGTGCCCGCAAGTTGCGCGAGGCCAGCGAGGATGACCTGTTCCTTTCCAGCAAAGCGCGGCTTGAGGAACTCATGCGCCTTGGCACGGTGGCCATTGAGATCAAGAGCGGCTATGGCCTTTCGTTGGAAGCCGAACTGAAGATGCTGCGCGTTGTGAAGCGGTTGAAGTCCGAGCTTCTGCTGCAGGTGAAAGCGACGCTGCTTGGCGCGCATGCCCTGCCATTGGAATTCAAGGACGATCGCGAAGCGTACATCAACATGGTGATCAAGGAATTGATCCCTGCATGCGCGGCCGAACAACTGGCGGATCACGTGGATGTGTTCTGCGAAACCAACTACTTCACCGTTCCAGAAATGGTACGGATACTGGAAGCCGCTGCTGCGCATGGACTTCCCGGAAAAGTGCATGTGAACCAATTCACTTCGATCGGTGCGATCCATGAAGCGGTGCAGCACAACTGCCTGAGTGTGGATCACTTGGAGGTGATGACGGATGCGGACTTCACCGCCCTCGCCAACAGCGCTACGATACCCACGCTGCTGCCCGGCTGTTCGTTCTTTTTGGGCATACCATACGGCCCGGCCCGCCAGCTGATGGCGAACGGCAACGCGGTGGCGTTGGCCAGCGACTTCAACCCGGGGAGTTCGCCGAGCGGGAATATGAACACCGTGGTTTCGCTCGCTTGCACCCAGATGAACATGTTGCCGGAGGAAGCGATCAACGCAGCGACGCTGAACGCCGCTGCCGCCATGGGACTTTCACACGAACTGGGTAGTCTTTCAGTCGGCAAGCGCGCCAGCTTCATCGTAACCCGGCCGCTACATTCGCCCGCCGCTTTGCCGTACTTCTTCGGCAGCGATGGCATCGACACCGTCGTCATCAATGGAAGGATCACAAGAGCCGGAGAAGCCGTTGCTTAAGGGCGGCCCTGAACCGGGCGATCCCACACATCCGTTCCGCCCACCGGGATTGGAGATGATGATGGGGCTGGGGTTGTTCTTCAGCATTGCGATGGTGTGGATGGGGATCCAGTTCGCCGTGTTCATGCAGCATCCGTATGTGAAGTCCGCCCTTCAAGAGGTGTCGCTTGACCAAGTAGTGGAGAGTTACCGGAAGAACGGCGATGTGATCTCGTGGTCATCGCTGTGGTACAATTCCATCTGCTCTGTGTTCCTGCTCGCCCTGGTCTTCCTGTGGAAGCGCAAACGCGCATCGGCCTTCATGGGATTCGCCGCGCCATCTTGGAAGCGGGTGGCCAAGATCATCGGCATCTTCATCGGACTGATCGTTGTATTGGAGATCCTTGCCCGCCAATGGACCGTACTTCAGGATCCCGATATTCCTGAGATCATCGGATCCAGCACCAACATGATGATGATGATCCTGGGTATCGGCATTGCGGCACCGGTGTTCGAGGAACTGGCAATGCGTGGACTGCTCTTGGGCAGCTTGCGTCACGTGCTCGACAAACACGTTTCGGTCGCCATCACGGCCTGTTTGTTCACCCTCGCGCATGCATCGCAATACGACTGGCAACTACTGATCGTGGTTCTGTTGCCGCTCTCCGTGCTGCTCGGCTATGCTCGCACCGAGACCAACAGCATCTGGGTGCCGATCGCGTTGCACATCGCCAACAACATCTCCACCATCTTCTTCACTACCGCGTGACCTGTACGCGGGAATCCTGAAACCATGTCCTCTCCCATCATTGAATGTGTTCCCAACATCAGCGAAGGCCGCGACCGTGCCAAGATCGACGCCATTGTCGCCGCCGCCGCCGGGGTTGAGGGTGTGCGCGTGTTGGACGTGGATCCCGGCAAAGCCACCAATCGCACGGTGATCACGCTTGTCGGCGCACCGGCGCCGGTCTGTGAAGCTGCCTTCCGATTGGTGAAGAAGGCGCAGGAACTAATCGACATGCGTACACACACCGGCGAACACCCACGCTTCGGTGCCACCGATGTATGTCCGCTTGTGCCGATCAGCGGGATCACCATCGAAGAAGTGGTGCCGTACGCCAAGAAGCTTGGTGAGCGTATCGGAAAGGAACTCGGCATTCCGGTCTACACCTACGAGTTCGCCGCAAGCGAGGAGAAGCGCCGCAACTTGGCCAACAATCGAGCAGGCGAATACGAAGGACTTACGAAGAAACTGAAAGACCCAGCATGGAAGCCTGACTTCGGCCCTGCCGAGTGGAACGACAACGTGCGCCGCAGTGGCGCCATCGCTGTAGGTGCGCGCAAGCTGCTGGTAGCCTACAACGTGAACCTGAACACCACGAGCACCCGTCGCGCGAACGCGATCGCATTCGACATTCGCGAGGCAGGCCGCAAGGTGAAACAAGCTGATGGTACCGAGCAGCAGGTGCCGGGCAAGCTGAAGAGCGTGAAGGGCATCGGCTGGTTCATTGAGGAATATGGCATCGCGCAACTATCGCTCAACCTCACCGACATCGACGTGACCCCGATGCACATTGCTTTTGATGAAGCGTGCAAAAGCGCTGGGGAACGTGGCATCCGCGTAACCGGTAGCGAATTGGTTGGACTTGTCCCGAAGCAAGCGCTGCTGGACGCTGCTGACTTCTTCTTGAAGCGTCAGGAGCGGAGCCTCGGCATCAGTGAACGGGAGAAGATCAAGATCGCAGTGAAATCGATGGGTTTGGATGAACTGGCACCGTTCGACCCGGAGAAACGTGTGATAGAATACCTACTCTCCGATGCGAAGGACGAGCGTTTGGTGCGAATGGACCTCAAGCGTTTCAGCGAAGAGACGGCAGCGGAAAGCCCTGCCCCTGGCGGTGGAAGTGTTGCCGCGTACTGCGGCGCGCTGGGCGCTTCACTCGGCACCATGGTGGCCAACCTCAGCGCACACAAACGCGGTTGGGATGAGCGCTGGGAAGAGTTCAGCGCATGGGCGGTGAAAGGTGAGGAACTGCGGCGCGAGTTATTGCGACTGGTGGATGAGGACACCCGTGCGTTCGACGCGATCATGAGCGCCATGCAACTACCCAAGGGCAGCCCCGAACAGGTCGAGGCACGGAAGAGTGCGATCCGCGAAGCAACCAAGGGGGCCATACTCACCCCACTAAGGACGCTGGAGTTGTGCGTCGAAAGCATGTCGGTGATGAAGTCCATGGCCGACCAAGGCTTGAAGGCAAGCGTGAGCGATGCAGGTGTCGGTGCTTTGTGCGCCCGTGCCGGTGCTTTGGGGGCGTACCTCAACGTGCGTATCAATTGCGCTGGGCTTGACGATGAGGCTTGGAAGAAGGATGTGCTGGCCAAGGCCGAACGCTTGAAAGCCGAAGCGGAGAAAGCCGAAGTGGAGGTGATGGCCGTGGTGCTGGGAAAGGTCTAGTTCGATCAGTCGCGGGAAATAACGGTGCCGCACAACAGAAGCCGGCCTCAGCGCGTATGAGGTATATGGTCCGCTACCTTCAGCGCATCGTGCGGCGCAGAACCATCAAGCAGGTATTGAAGAGAACAGTGTTCTTCTTTCCCTTCCAGTTGCTTGTACTGCACCTGAAGAAGAACCACCTCCTGTTGTTGGTGTGGCTGTTGTTGTTCGCCTACATCACGGGGAACCTCGGCAGCAAATATGGTATCCCCTACCTATTCCTCTTCCCCGAGTATTTCGGCCGTAGCAGCTTCTGGAGCTTCGCCATCACGGGCTTCTCTTATGGTGGGTTCATGACGGCCTTCAACCTTTACACCTACACCACGCACGCCCACCGCTTCCCGTTCATCGCTACGGTGGCACGGCCGTTCCTGAAGTTCAGCATCAACAACGCGATCATACCGATGTTGTTTGCGCTTATGTACCTCTGGTGCAGCGCGCGCGTGCAACTGTACAAAGAGCTGGTGCCTACCGGCGATGTGGCGGTGCACCTGCTGGGATTCGTCACTGGTATGAGCCTGTTCCTGCTTCTGGCCTTCCTGTATTTCACGCGCACCAATACCGACATCGAGAAGATGACCGGGAAGCGTGCGGATGAATACCAACCCGAACGTCAGGCCGACATCCTTGGACCGCTCCCATCGGTCGGGTCTCCAAAAGGTCCGTCGTGGAAACTTGCCAACAAGTGGATGAAGCCCGAGAGCAAGGTTAAACGTTGGCACGTGGCGACGTACATGGCCCAACCTTGGAAAGTTGCACTGGCCAGAAGCAGTGATCACTACGACAAGGAACTGCTGCGAACGGTGCTCTGGCAAAACCACATCAACGGCAGCATCTTCGAGGTGGTGCTGGTGGTGAGCTTCCTGATACTCGGAGCGTTCAGCGATGTGGCATTCTTCGCTATCCCGGCCGGGGCGAGCGGATTCGTGCTCTTCACCATGTTGCTGATGATCCTCAGCGCCCTGTTCAGTTGGATGAAGGGCTGGACCTTGAGCGTGGTATTCGGCTTGGTGATCCTGCTGAACACCTTGAGCCACGGTTCCAATTTCTTCTACGACAACTCGGCCTATGGTATGGACTATACGACCGATCCGGCGCCCTATACGTTGGATCGGATCAGTGAATTGGCCTATGACTCAACACAGGTGCGCCAGGACGAACAGGCCTTGGAGGCCACATTGTCCAATTGGAAAGTGCACGCCGCAGCCTTACCGAACGCTACCGGAAAACCAAAGATGGTGATCGTCTGCACGAGCGGCGGTGGTTTGCGTGCCATGCTATGGAGCTTCAGGTGCCTGCAATATGCCGACAGCGTGCTTGATGGTTCATTAATGACGCGCACGGCATTGATGACCGGCAGCTCGGGCGGGTTGATCGGGGCCACCTATTTCCGCCAGTTGACCCATGCGCAAACAACAACGGACTCGCTGAATATCCAGGATCGCCGCTGGCTCGATGATATGAGCAGCGATATGCTCAATCCTATCGCGTTCAGTTTCGTGACCAACGACCTATTCATCCGCTACCAACGGGTCCACGATGGACGCTACTCGTACACGAGAGACCGGGGTTATGCATTCGAGCAACGCCTGAACGAACTGACCCGTGGCCACTTGGATCTGCGCATGCAGGACATGGCGAAAGCAGAAGCGAACGCAGAGGTGCCGATGTTGGTCGTGGGCCCCACCATCATCAACGATGGCAGACGGTTGCTTATCAGTTCCAGCCCGGTCTCGTACCTCACCGACAATTCACCAGCGGCCTCAGTGCACAGCAGGACACTGCCGGAGACAATAGAATTCAGCCGCTTTTTTGAGCACCAGGCGGCGGGGAGAATGAAGTTGACCAGCGCTTTGCGCATGAGCAGCACCTTCCCGTACATCACCCCCGTTGTAACGCTTCCGAGTGAACCACCGATGCGTGTCATGGACGCCGGCATCCGGGAGAATTTCGGGTATCGTACCACCTTTGAGATGTTGCGCGACACGCGTGCATGGATAGCGGAAAACACGAGCGGTGTGGTCATACTTCAACTGCGCGACAAACAAAAACGCGACAGGGCCGTACCCGGAACCACATCGTTGTTCGGTCGTCTCTTCACCCCTGCTGGGAACGTTTACAAGAACGTCATCGATGTGCAGGATCATGATTACGATCTGGCGCTGGCCAACGCGAGCAGTTGGGCCTCGTTCCCCATCGATGTCATCGACCTTGAGATCCACAAGAACCCCGATGAGGAGATCAGCCTGAGCTGGCACCTCACCGCCCTTGAAAAACGACAAGTACTCACCTCCATTTCCAGTCCGGCAAACCAAGCGGCTTTCGCTCGATTGCGCGAACTCACGATGGGCGCTCGTGCACCGCTGGCGATCGTCAGTGGGGACGGTGCGCCCGGTGCCAAGCAATAATACCTTCCATCGGGTCGGGCATTACGTGATGAAGATCCAGCCCAAGCGGCCTTAGGCATGTTCCCAACTCCTCGCGGAAACCATGTGCAATGCCCCCAGTAGCCGATACTGAACAGGGAAAGTGCGCGCTGAAGTACTGATCCAACAGCGCTCCGAGTGCTGTGAAGCGGGCGTTGAGCAGCCTCGTTACATAAGGGTCCGAACGGACCGTCGAAAGTTTTCCGGCAAGTGCCGCAATGACGCTGTTCGGTTTTTCCGACTTAACGAACTGAAGGGCCTCGGTAGCGGAACAAGTTCCCCTTCCGAAGATGGCGAGCATCACGCGGTCAGGTATGCGACCGTGCACGGCATCGCTCAGCAGTTGTTTTCCGATATCCGCGCCGCTTCCTTCATCACCCAGGATCCAGCCTAGCGAAGGCATGGGTGTGCTCAGGTCCTTCCCATCGTACCAACCAGCATTCATACCAGTGCCAAGAATGACCACCATGCCGGGGGTGGCACCGCATAGGCCGCGTGCAGCTCCGAAAAGATCAGTGTGGACCACCAGTTCGTCGAACTTGGCTATAGCTGCGACCGCCTCCTTCATACGCAGCTTCCGCTCTTCCGCCCCGCAGCCGGCGCCATACACGGTGATCCGAGAGATGTGTTCTTGAGCAGGCATTGCTTCCCGCAACGCGGCACCGATAACTTCAACAAACCCGCCTGAAGAATTCACTGCCGGATTGAACCCCGGCAACGCCGGACCAAAACGTTGTGCGACTTCCCCAGCACCATCCAGCAAGGCCCACCGCGAGGAACTGCCTCCGATATCGGCTATCAATTCAACGGAACCCGGCATGTTGGCCAAGGTAGCAGCGCGTTTAGCCGTTCGTGTTGAAGAGGAATTTGTTCGGGCTGACGATCCCTTGCTTCACCGCGTACATCACAACCGCAGCCGTGCTGTTCACGCCGATCTTTCCCCATGATGTTGCGCCGGTGCGTATTCACGGTATTGGGGCTCAGGTTCAGCCGATCGGCAATTCGCGTGTAGCTCTGTCCCTCCGCAATGAGCAGGATGATCTCCACCTCGCGCTCACTGAGCATCACTGGGCCACAATTGAGGCTGTCCTCATTGATGCTATCGAGGTGCAGACCCTCGCGCTCCATGGTATTGACGATCTCACCACAGAAGAACTTGCCGCCATCGGCTGTAGCCAGTACGGCTTCAACGATCTCTTCAATGCCACAATCCTTCTTGATGTAACTGGTGACACCTGCGCGCAGCGCATTCATCAAAGTGATGGGCGATGGATCCGGGGTGATCGCAACGAAACGTGTGTCCTTGCAGTGACGCATGCCCTCCCGGATGCTGTCGGCGCCGAAACCTTGGGCTGTGTGATCGATGAGCACCACATGGGGGCGATCCTTGGCGATGCTCTCGTACAGGCTTTCTCCGTCGTACACCTCACCTAGGAGGTTCACCCGCGGCACTTTGGCGAACACGGCGCGGAAACCCATCAGGGCCAATTCTCCGCTATCGGCGAGCAGTGTTCGTACGACCATGGTACTATTTGGAATCGTTCTTAACGCGCCGAAAGTAGCCGCCGAAAAGGTCACTGCACCGTCATGTTTCAAACACTTGTTGGCGGACCGATCGGATACACCCCTCCTTCCTCACTGGCAATGGTATTCGGGAAAACAGCCGCCGCCTCTGAAAGCAAGGGTTCAACACTCTTGTAACGCGAACTGAAATGTCCTAAGAGCAATTGGCCAACTCGTGCATCACGGGCGATCATAGCCGCTTGCGCTGCGGTGCTATGCATGGTTTCCTTCGCCTTGTCGGCAAGCAACTCGGTGAACGTGGATTCATGGTAGAGCAGATCCACGCCGATCAAGTGCTGCACCAGTGCCGGCGTGTAGGACGTATCACTGCAGTAGGCATAACTCCTCGGTTCCATGGGTGGATCCGTCAGGTCCTCGTTCGGGACACGGGATCCATCGGGCAGGTCCAGATCCGCACCGGCTTTCACAGCGGTGCGCAGGTAATGCGGAATGATGTCTACACTGCTGCGCTTCAGCTTTCGCATTCCGGGCTTCTCGCGAAGGATGAATCCGGTGCTGGGGATCCGGTGTTGCAGTACCAAACTCGTCACCACCAAGCGTTCATCTTCCATAACAACTTCGCCACTGGCGAAAGGCGTTATGCGGATGTGCAACGGGTAGCGCAAGTAGGTCTGCGAGGCACGCAACTGCACGTGAATGACCTCGCCCAGTGGTTCGGGTCCATACACGTACAACGCATCGGTGCGCCCCAGGAGATGCAACGTGCTCAGCAGGCCCATCAAGCCCAAATAGTGATCGCCGTGCATGTGACTGATGAAGATGTGCTCCAAGCATTGCATGCGAATGCCGTTTCGTCGCATTTGCTCCTGTGTGCCTTCACCGCAATCGATCATATAGAGACGGTCACCCAGGTTCACCACTTGGGCACTGGGCAGCCTGCCGCGTGCAGGCAGCGCAGCGCCCGTGCCGATGGTTGTGACTTCGAACTTCATCATGGTCCGCCAAGGCTAAGAACGAAAAAGCCCCCCTTTCGGAAGGCTCTCTCTGTCCAAGTGTCCGATCAGTATCAACGGTGCAACACCATGCGTCCCGTGAAACGGGTGTCGCCGGCTTGCACTTCATAGAGATAAATGCCGTCCTCAAGCCCATTGGCATCGAAAACGATCTTGTTCAGGCCGCTGCGGCCCTCGCTCGTCTGTGACCAAAGCTTCTCGCCCAAGAGATTGAACACTTTTACCGTGGCGGTCGATGGGCGGGACATGTTCCACTCGATACTGGTGCGTTGACCGAACGGATTGGGAATGTTCTGTGCACCGCTGATAGCGACCGGTTGATCGAGAATGCCTGCTGTACCGATATCGATCTGGTAGCCGGTGAACGCATAAGGGAACGAGGCGGGAACCCGAACAGCTGCGAGTAACCGGTGACATGGATAGTGAGCGGATAGCTACCAGCAACCGTAGGCACCCCTTGGATCACCCCGCAACCGAGCGTAGCGCTCAGGTAGGTGCAAGGCGCACCCGTGTGGCTATTGCAAGCGATGCTCAAACCGGGAGGCATGCCTTGGATGCTGTCCATGCGCACGCTATCGATCATGGTACCGGCCAAGTTCGGGTCGATATCCCCGGCGTCGTCAGGAATGATGAGGTCCATTTGATCGCTGTAGGATACACCCACCGAACCCGGTGCGAAATCCTCGATCGTATCGGGCCACACACCGAACAAGCTGTCCTGGTAAAGCGGATCCGGGGTGCATTGCGCACTGAGGGAAGCTGCGCTTCCGATCAAGAGAAAGGAGAGTATGGTTTTCTTCATGTTCATTGGTCTTTCTTCACGTCCTTCTCGATCTCTTCCATGTAAAGGAGATCGGAGGCTTCGCTCAGTGTTGGTGTAATGGAGAGAACGCTTTCGAGCTGGCTGATCTGTACCAGTTTCTGCACGGGCTCTTGCAAGCCGCACACAACAAGCGAGCCACCCACGCTCTTGCACAAACGGTTGGCCACCAGCAATGCGCTGAGGCCACTGCTGTCGCAGTAACGTGTATTGGTAAGATCGATGATGGCGTTGCGGACGCCGGTCTTGTTCAGGTAAACCAGTTCGCTCTTCAGTTCAGGAGCGCAGGTGGTATCGAGCTTGTCCACGTTGCTGCGTATCAGCGTGTACTTGCCTTTGTCCTCGATGGTGAAGTTCATGTGCTGTTGGGAGGTATCCGGCCAAAGATAGTTTTCGCTTCAACTAGTTTTCCCAAGCCTTCCGGCGAGCAGGTAAAGTACGGCCATCCTCACGGCCACGCCATTCTCCACTTGGTCCAGGATGATGCTCTCGGCATGGTCGGCTACCTCCGAAGTTATCTCCACCCCCCTATTGATCGGGCCCGGGTGCATGATCACGATGCGTTTGCCCCCCCGCCCCGCTGCTTTCGTCGCGCGCTCGTACCGATCCAGATCGAGGCCGAACAGCATGGCATACTCGCGCAGGCTGGGCAAACTGGCTATTCCATCACCCCCTTGACGCTCCAACTGGATCCGGAGCATGTTGGCGACATCGCACCAAGCCAGCGCCTTGTCCAGGTCATGCTCCACCCGCACATCGAGACTTTCCACGAAACGCGGCATGAGCGTCGTCGGGCCGCACAACATAACCTCGGCGCCCAGTTTCTTCAGGCAATGGATGTTGCTCAGCGCCACACGGCTGTGCAGGATATCGCCCACGATCAGCACTTTGACACCTTTCACCTTGCCGAGCTTCTCGCGGATGCTATACGCATCGAGCAGTGCCTGTGTCGGGTGCTCGTGCGTGCCATCGCCGGCGTTCACGATGCTGGCCTCGACGTGGCGGCTCAGGAAAACGGCCGCTCCCGGGTCGGGGTGCCGCATCACCACCATGTCCACTTTCATGGCCAAGATGTTGTTCACCGTGTCGATGAGCGTCTCCCCTTTCTTGGTGCTGCTGCTGCTGCTGCTGAAGTTGATGATGTCGGCACTGAGCCTCTTTTCCGCGAGTTCGAAACTGATTCGGGTACGCGTGCTGTTCTCGAAGAAGAGGTTGGCAATGGTGATATCGCGCAGCGAAGGCACCTTTTTGATGGGCCGGGCCAACACTTCCTTGAAGCCGTCCGCCGTTCGGAATATGAGATCGATATCCTCGGACGTGAGGTCCTGGATACCCAGCAAATGCCGTGTGCTCAGTTGTTCCGTCACGTATCCGATGCTGGTGCTTTGTGCGTGGTCCTTTCCGAAGCCGAAGATGCATGCTCGTGGATGAGCACGCGGTCCTTGCCATCCAACTCTTTCCATTCCACGGACACACGTTGATCCGCGATGCTGTCCACCCAACGGCCCACATAATCGGGCTGGATGGGCAGTTCGCGGCTGAACCTGCGATCGATCAGTACGAGTAATTGAACACTTGCCGGACGGCCGAAGGACAACAGTGCATCCAGACCTGCCCGCACCGTGCGACCACTGAACAACACATCGTCGATCAGCACAACGTTCAGTCCGTCCAAATTGAAGTCCAGATCCGTTGCACTGGGCGTGGCCGTTACCGGCCGTTGCCGGAAATCATCGCGGTGGAAGGTGATGTCCAATTCACCGTAGGTCAGTTCCTTCCGCTTCAGGATCACCTGCAACTCCCGCTTCAAGCGCTTGCCCAGCAGCACACCCCGTGGCTGAAGGCCGATCAGGGCTGTATTGGAAAGATCCGTGGTCCTCAATAAGCTGGTGACAAAGCCGCGTGACCGTAAGGCCGAAGGCGGTGCTATCCAGCAGGGTTACGGGGCGCATTTGAAGGTGGGCGAAGATAGAAGGGCGCTATCGTTCACTCAGCAGGCGCTAGATGGTGGAGGTGAAAGAGAACTGGCGAAATCGCGAATAGTGGGTCAGGCCCATTCACCCTTGCCCATTCACAATCCACCATCGTGCTTCCTCACATCATCTTAAACCCACCGATCTCCAGCAAGTGCGTTTCACCGTTGGCGCCCGGGGCGCCGGGGATCACGCTCTTGTACTGCCGTTTGATCGCGGCCAGCCACTTCTTAGCACGCTCGGTGAGTTGAAAGTCGTCGGTCATCATGCGGCCACGCATCACGAGGATGCCCATATCCGCGCCTTCGTACAGCCAGTCACCCACGCGGGTAATGCGGAGGAAGAAGGCTTCGTTCTCGTTCTCCACATAGCGGCGGTGGGTGTCCATGCGCCAGAAGTAGATGCTGCCATCGGGGCGCATGCGCCAGATGCCGCTGCGCGGCGCTTCGGTGACACGCTCGATATCGTCGCGCGTGTGTTTGATGACCATCTGGCCCCAACTGTCGATGTTCTCGGCCTTGGCCCAGCGGCGGTTCAGCGCATTCACGTTCAACTCATAGGGCGCGTTCATCCACTCCATGATGTGGAAGAGGTGCAACGGCGCATCGCTGAGCGCGAACACGGCGTGGTTGGTGATGCTGCTGGCACCGGTGATCCGCGGGTTCAGTTCGCCGAGGTAGATCTGGCCATTGTCTTGGTCGATCAAGTAGTCCAGCTCGAAGTAGCCCTTGTAGCCCTCCTTGCGCAACTGGTCACCGAAGAGCTGCGCGTACTTGCGCGCCTTGCGGCGGATCGCCGGTGTGAAGGTGTCGGCGAAGATCTCGTTGCCGCACCAGCCGCCTTTGTAGGGTGTAAGTTCTTTGAAGCCCACCAGCTCGGTCATCAGCGGCGCCACGATGGTGCCGTTGCGCGTAACGCACGCTTCCATGGCCGCACCGCGACAGTTGATGCGCTTCATCACTTTGCACTCCTTCTCGGCCTCGATCTCGCTCGCGTACTTGGCATAATCCTCGGCGCTCTTGATGAAGAAGGTGGTATGGCCACTATCGCCGAAGGGCGTTTGCACCACGAGGTCGTTGCCCAACTTGCTCGCGACCTTCAGCAAGTGCGCATAGTTCTTCACCGGACTGAGCACGTATGGCACGCACGGCACGCCGGCTTTCTCGGCCACACGGTTCGTGTTCACCTTGTTGTCCATGAAGGTGCGCATCTTGGCACTGGGGAAGATCACCTCCAACCCCGCCTTACGTGCCAATGCTTCGGTCTTCGCATCGAACATCAGGAACATCGCTTTCCCGGCCTTCGCGCTCTTCTTCCTCGTTTCGATGAAATCGCGTACCTCGCTATGGGTGAGCAGGTAGTTGTTAATGTCCTCGATGCTCTGGAACTCCTCGTGCGGCTCTTCGGTCTTCGGGCTCATCAGGTTGGGATGCAGCCCGTCGAAGCAATCGATGTAGGTAATGAACTTGAAGCCCTTGATCCACTCGTCCGCACCCAGTAGGTTAAAGTTGGTGGCGCTGATGAAGTAGATGGGCACTTCGTTGCGGTAGAAGTAGCGACGGATGTCGCTAACGCCTTTGAGGAGGTTGGAGGGCTTCTTCGCGACCTTCTTCTTCGCTGGGGGTTTCGTCGCCTTCTTGACGGACGCGACTTTCCTAGCGGGCCTAGCAGCCTTTGCGGGAGAGCGTTTGACGGGTTTCTTCTTCGCAGGTGCCGCCTTGGCCTTGCGCGGGGCGGGCTTCTTGGTCTTCTTGCTCATGATCGCTTCTTCTTAGATGAGCCACTTCCATTCTTCGCTTGCGATAATACACGCATCCCCCATCGCCGTCCCGGTCTTCTGCCGCCCCATGGCCGCATCGGTGAAGACGCGCAGGCCGAGTTCGGGGCGGTAGCCGTGGATCTCCTTGACATCGATGGCGATGAGGAAGTCGATGATCTCCTTGTTGATGACCTGGCCGGGCACGAGCACGGGGAAGCCCGGCGGGTAGGGAATGACGAAGGATGCGGAGACGAGCGGCTGGCCGTTGCGGAGTTCGGCGAGCGCGGGTTCCAATTTGACGTAGCGGCAGCGCTCCTCTTTGTACGCGAGGAAGTAGGCCGAGCGGATGTCGCCGCCGGGCACGCCGGGCTGGCCCTGGAAGCTGGTGTGGAAGCTGGAGAAATCGGGCAGCGGCGGATACTTCTCGAGGTCTCTTCAGGTCCCGCAACTTGTCGATGTGCATGAGCTTGTCCTCGCGCTCCATGCCCGCGTTGCGCTCTTCGAGCTCATCGGCGATCTGCAGCAGCACCTTGGTGAGGTAGGCCAGCGAGCCGCGCGTGGTGCCGATGTTGGTCATGAAGAGCACGCTGTTGCGGCTCGTCTTGTTGATCTGGATGGCGTGCTTGTCCATGAGGTACACGTTCTTGAACGTGTCGCCATCGATGCCGGTCTTGCCGGTGTAGAGGTTGATCTTGGTGGGGTCCACGGCGAACTCGTCTTCGGCCCAGGCCTTCTCGATGTCGTTCCAACCCTTGTCCTTGCGGTAGTAGTGTTCCAGTCCGCTCTGCCGGTGTTCGGCGGGGATGAGGTCGGCGATGGTGATGATGTCGAACCACTTCTTCAAGCGTTCGTTCTCGCGGATAGTGCGGCGCAGGAGCAGGCCGAGCTCCATCGCCTTCTCCACCAGCTCGTAGCCTTCGAACTCCACCTGCCGGCGGCCGACATCCATGCTGGCGAGGATCTGGTAGTTGGCGCTGGTGCTGGTGTGCGTCATGTACGCCTCGTGGAAGGCGGCTTCGCTCTTGCGCTTGAAGTCCTCATCCCAGATGTGGATCATGCTGCCCTGGCGGAAGGACGTGAGCGTTTTGTGCGTGCTCTGTGTGGCGTAGGTGCGAATGCGCACTTTGGCGGGATCGGGCAGGCGCGGCTCTTCGCCTTTCTTCAGCGACTTGATGTGCGCTGCGTACTCGGCCTTGTACTCCTCGGTCTTGTACTTACGTGCAAGCTTTGCGGCGACGTGCATCGCGGTGCGCTGACGCAGGATGTAGGAGAAGCCTGCGAAGGCCCACCAAGCTTCGTCCCACAGGAAGACGATGTCCGGCTTGATGGCCAGCACCTGTTCCATGACGCGCTCCACGTTGTACACCACACCATCGAAAGTGCTGTTGGTGAGCAGCAGCATCTTCACGCGGTCCAGCTTGTTGGCCTTCTTCAAGCGCAACATCTGCTCGCGGATGTGTTCCAGCGGCACGGCCCCGTACATGCTGTATTTCGGCAGCGGATAGCTGTGCAGGTAGACGGGATACGCGCCGCTCAGCACCATGCCG
Source organism: Flavobacteriales bacterium (assembly GCA_016703005.1). Taxonomy (GTDB): domain Bacteria; phylum Bacteroidota; class Bacteroidia; order Flavobacteriales_F; family PHOS-HE28; genus PHOS-HE28. Next base: position 92,760 of record JADJCX010000005.1, on the reverse strand, counting down.
TAGTGGTGGCTCTTGTGGCAGTCACGATCGATAAGGACGATGTCACCGGGCTCCACCAGCGCCTGCACGACGATCTTGTTCGTGGTGCTCGTTCCGTTGGTGGCGAAGAAGGTGTGCTGCGATCCGAACGCGCGCGAAGCGAGTTCCTGCGCCTTCTTCAGCGGACCGGTCGGTTGCAGCAGGGAATCCAATCCACCCGTGGTGGCGCTGGTTTCCGCGAGGAAGAGGTTGCGCCCGTAGAACTCGCCGAAGTCCTGGATCCATCGGCTCTTGAACACGCTGTTGCCACGCGAGATGGGCATGGCGTGGAAGACGCCCATGGGGCGCTTGCTGTATTCTTTCAGCGCGGTGAAGAAGGGCGTGTCGTACTTCTCCTGGATGCCGCGCATGATGGTCATGTGCAGCTCATTGAGGTCTTCCGTCCGGTAGAAGATGCGGCGGAAGTTCTTCAGCGTGCTGTCCTTCAGGTCGGTCACCGGCGTGTCCGTAACGTAGTAGCGGTCCACTTCAGGACGGAACCAGCGCATGATGCGCGCGAGCACAGGGCCCATGTTCGCCTGGCCGCGATCGCTGAGGTCGAGGTCGTCGATAGCGCGCGTAAATTCCTGGAGGATGCCTTTGTGGTGCGTGCTCTTGTAGGGAACGCCATAGCGCACCACGACAGCCTGGATGTTGTGGTTGAAGAGCAGGGCAACGAGTGCGTCCTGCACGGTACGCACCACGACCGGCAGGTAGATGAACGCATCGCTGCGATCGCGGCAGCTGTGCAGTTTCTGTTTCAGCGCCTGCTCTTCGCTATCGCTCAGTTCATCCACGAAGAGCGTCTCGAAGTAGTTGAGGTGCGACACTTCGGTCTCGCTCTCCAGCAGCACATGCGGCGGCGCGAAGGGGTCGGCCAGTGCAACAGGGTCGCTGCGAAAGGCACCGCTGCTGAGGTTGCGCACCACGTGGTTCGTATTCTGGGTGAGTGCGTGGTATTCGCGGCCCTTCAGCATCTGCTGCAGGCGCTTCACGGTGTCCTTGCCGGGATAGGCCCAGTAGAGCTCGATGGTCTGGAGGTCCTTCAGCAGCGCTTCCACTTCGGAAGGTTCACCACGGCCTTCATGGAGCGCTGAGGCCGCGAGCTTCAGCTGGTCCCAGGTATGGGAACGAAGGCGCGCGGCGTTGAAGTGGGAACGGGTGGTGGAGCTGCTATCTGGCATGTGTCTCATCCCGACTTGTCGGAGCGGGGTAAGCCGATGGGAAAGATAGGGGGCGACTTGTTCCGACGTTCAGCCGATAGAGGATGAAGAGTGCCTCAGCGCTTCTTCTTCGCAGCCTTCTGCGCGACCTTCTTGGGTGCGGCTTTCTTGACTGCAGCCTTCACCGATGGATCGGGACGTGACCGCTTTACCTCCTTCACCTTGGCCTTGGCCACCTTCGGCGCAGGTCCGCTCCTGGCAGGTCCTTCGTGCAACGCCAGCCGGTTCCCTTCGCTATCAATGAACAGCGCGAAGTTCCCCGATGCATCGTTGATGTGCGTCTTGGCCATGATCACCCGGCCACCGGCCAGTTCCACGCGGCCGAGCACGCCATCGAGGTCGTTGCCGGCGTTGAGGTAGATGAGCGAGCCGGTGTCACTGGGGTAGCAACCTGGCCCGGCAATGAGCGCGCCGCCCACACCTTCGTCGGCGGGGAAGTAGGCCATGGCGAACTCGCCGTTGACGCTGATCTCCATCTCGATGCCGTAGATGGAGTTGTAGAACGTCGCTGCACGGTTTATGTCGTACACGGGTACTTCGAACCAGCTGATGTAGTTCTTCAGGCGTGCATGGTGCTTGCTGCTGCCGACGGTGCTTCCCATGGCTATGGTGTTTGCTCGCTTGGTGGACGGAACGAAGTAATGATGTGCTTGGGCAGTTCGTGCGCGCGCGTCTCGTCCTTGATCTCCAACTCGCCCAGCTCCTGAACGCGCTTCGGCTTGATCAACGGGCCGAGACCTTCCAAGTGCGGATGCTTCAGGCCCGGTGTGTAGACATCGAATTCCACCGGGCGGTCGCGGAAGCTTTTCATGGGCTGGCCCAAGCGCAGAACGCCGAGTTCGCGGCTACGGCGCACCTTCTCCAAGTTGATCTCGATCGGGATGAACTCCTCGTTCACGTCGGCCTGGTAAACCACTCGACCTTCCGGGCCAACCACAATGCTGCGACCACTGCCGCCCGCATCGAGGCCGTTGATGTCAAAGAAGTAGCACTGGTTGATGGCGGCACTGGCGCGTGCAATGCTTAGTTCGATCTCGCGATCGATTGTGCCGGTGAGGGTGGGGTGCAGGATCACCTCGGCACCCATCACGGCCAGCGTGCGCGTGGTCTCGGGGATCCACATGTCGTAGCAAATACTTACCCCGAATCGGCCGACGTCTGGTACATCGAAAACACAGAACTCGTTGCCACCGGTCACGCCCACTTCGTAGGGATAGAAGGGGAACATCTTGCGGTAGCGCGTCACCACGCTGCCCTCGGGATCGATCACCGTGGCGGTGTTGTAGATCTTCTCGTCCTTGAGCTCGAAGATGCTGCCGGGCAGCAGCCAGATGCCATGCTTGGCGGCCATGGCACACATCTCTTGCTCGAACTCACCGGGCACCGCTTGTGCGTGGGTGGTGTGCGGGCCATAGGCGCAGAGTTCGCTGAACATCACCATGTCCACCCACGGGTAGATGGTCATGAGCAAGTCCAATTTGGTCTTCATCGCCTCCACGTTCGGGAAGGCGGTGGAAGTGCGCATCTGGATGCCGGCGATGGAGAAGGGCTTCATGCGCAGATCTTGTCCAGTTCTTCCTCCAATATGTCCAGCCCTTTGTTCAGCAGTTCATCGCTGATCACGAGCGGGCTGAACACGCGGATGATGTTCTTCTCGGTGCCGGCGTTGATCACCACGAGGTCGCGCTTGGCGCAGGCGTTCATCAGTGCGTTGCAGGTGTCGGCATCGGGTTGCAGCGGGTCGCCGTTCTTCACGAACTCGATGGCCATCATGGCGCCAAGGCCGCGCACGTCGCCGATCTGCTTGTGCTTCGCCTTCATCTTCTCGAAGCGCTTGCGGATGAAGCTGCCCACATGCCGGCCCTTCGCGTTGATGTCGATCTCTTCCATGTACTTCAACGTGGCCAGCGCGGCCGCACAGCTCACCGGATTGCCGATGTAGGTGCCACCAATGCTGCTCGGGCCGGCTTTGTCCATGATCTCAGCTTTCCCCATCACCGCGGCGATCGGCATACCGCTGCCAAGGCTCTTCGCCCAAGTGCTGATGTCCGGTACCACCCCGAATTGCTCGAACGCGCTCCATGCGCCCGTGCGACCGAATCCGCTCTGGATCTCGTCGAGGATGAGCAGGATGCAGTGTTTATCGCAGAAGGCACGCAGTCCTTTCAAGTAGGCGGCGGGCACCACGTTGAAGCCGCCTTCGCCCTGGACCGTTTCGATGATGATGGCGGCCAGGTTCTCCGGCGCGACAGTATTGTGCGAGAGTTCTTCGAGGCGGTTCAGTTCGGCTTTCACGAAGTCGGCTTCGCTGCGGCCTGCGCTGTAGCGATAGAAATTCGGGAACTGCGTGCGGTACACTTCCGGCGCGAAGGGACCGCAGTCAGGTTTGTAGCCCACCTTGCTGGTGAGCGTCATGGCCATCATCGTGCGGCCGTGGAACGCATCGGTGAAGCAGAGCACGCCCTGGCGCTTTGTTGCTTGGCGCGCGATCTTGATCGCGTTCTCCACGGCTTCGGCACCGGTGCTCACGAGCAAGGTCTTCGTTGGCCCGCCGTGCGGAAGCAGCGTGTTGAGCTTTTCGCACAGCGCGATGTACGGCTCGTAGCTCGCCACGTTGAAACTCACGTGCAGGAACTTGGCGGCCTGTTCCTGTATCGCTTTCACAACAGGCGGTGGGCAGTGCCCTGCGTTCACCACGCCGATGCCACCCGCGAAGTCGATCAGCTCACGGCCGTCCTCATCAATGATGGTAGCGCCACTGGCTTTCGCAGCGGTGGCGTAATTGAACATGCCCACCCCGCTCGGCACGGCAGCCTTGCGGCGGGCAATGAGTTCTTGGCTCTTTGTCAGTTGGTCGGTCATTGGGGGGACGAAGTTGTGGAATGCACTTCACGTTGACGATGTACCAGAGACTGAGAAATGCACAGACCCAATTCGGGCTTGAAAGGCGGCAGAATGTGACTTTCCAACGCTTTTGGGTCAGCGATCAACGATCCCCCGACCGCGCACAGGTCCTGATGACGGGGTCTGCGGTCAACGAGCGCTGGAAGAAGATCCAGAATGGCCTCGATCGTGCACAGTATAGGAAGGCTAACCGCCTCCACCAGCAGCAAGGCTATCGCGCTGCGCCTTGCCGCTGCTCAGTTTCCGGAGGTTCACCACGTGTGAATCAACAGTTGGCCCCAACCGCACCATGGCGACGGATCAGCGCAAGTTTCATGTAATGATGACCGAGCGTATAGATTTGGCCCGCTCCATGAAGAAAAAGATGACGACCAAGGCCGAGGAAACCGAAGAGCAGAAAGCAGAGCGCCGCTGTTATTCGCAATACGGCAACAAGGAGAACCTATCCTTTGACCCCCTTAAGGAACTCAACCTTCCCGCCAACTACGATGAAGTGCTTGATCGCTTCAAGAAGTTGCAAGGCGAGCGCGCCATGGAGGCGTTGAATTGACCCGAACACGAAGTGCATTGAAGACCCCGGTTTTGCCGGGGTCTTTTCGTTCTGGCTACACAGTAGGCCCTTCGTATCCTGAGGCCCGGAAAAATGACCGACCGACCCGCACCGGAAACAGATTCGGGACGATCAATGCACCTTCGCCAACGAAAGCGCGCGTGATCACAGCATGACGTTGAAGAAGAAATACCGGCTCTCGGAGGTTACCGGGATCGAACTGCAATACATGGTCGTGGACAAGTCCACCTTGCAGGTGCGCCCGATCGTGGGTCTGTTATTCGCTGAGTTGGCCGGCCGACCGGTGAGCGACGTGCAACGCGGCGATGTGGACCTGAGCAACGTGATCGTGAGCCATGTTGTGGAATTGAAGACCGCGAAGCCTACGCGCAACATCGCCCGGTTCCGCAAGAAGTTCCATGCTGAGGTGAAAGCGATCAACGTGCTGCTGGACAAGCATGGCTGCATGCTCTTGCCAACGGGCATGCACCCGTTCATGGAGCCGTCAACGGAAAGTGTCCTCTGGCCGCATGATCACGCCGATGAATATGCATTGTACAATAGCATATTCGATTGCCGCCAGCATGGTTGGAGCAATGTTCAGTGCATGCACTTGAATTTGTCCTTCGCCAACGACGATGAGTTCGCAAAACTGCATGCGGCCGTGCGGGTGTTGCTACCGATCCTTCCAGCGCTCTCGGCGGCTTCACCGATCTTGGAAGGTCGCACAGGCGGATCGCTGGACATGCGCATGGAGCACTATCTCAAGCATCAGCGGAAAGTGCCGGAACTGATGGGTCAGTTGATCCCGGAAGCGTTGTTCGATCAAGAGGATTACTACCGCGAGGTTTTTGCACCGATCGCAAAAGCCCTTGCCCGGTATGACAAGCAAGGGATCCTGGACCATCACTTCGCCAACACCCGCGGTGCGGTGGCGCGGTTCGACCGGGGATCCATCGAGATCCGTGTTATCGATGAACAGGAATGTCCGGGAGCTGATCTCGCCATCGCTGAATTGGTGACCACTGTGCTGAAGGGTCTTTGCAACGGAAAGTGGATGAGCAGCTACATACAGCGCGCATGGCACGAAAGCGACCTGCTGGCGATCTTCAAGGATGCGGTCGCGAAGGCGGGAAGAGCATCGATCAGTAACGTGGAGTACCTGCGAACGTTCGGGATCGAAGGCGAAAAGTCAAGCATCAACTCGATCTGGCGGAAGCTGTTCGAGGATGTGCGCAATGAGCTATCGCCAAGCTGCCAAGAGCATGTCACCCTGTTACTTGATCGGGGTTGTTTGGCCAGCCGTATAGTTGCGCGGACCGGTAAGCAGCCTGACCGGTCCAAGCTCGTGGAGGTTTACGGTGAGCTTGCGGAATGCCTCGCCAACGACAAGGCATTCGTATGAGTTCCGATGAGCGGTGGATGCAACGTTGCATTCAGCTGGCGTTGAACGGCTCCGGCCGAGTTGCGCCGAATCCCATGGTGGGTGCCATTCTGGTGAGCAATGAACGGGTACTTGCGGAGGGTTGGCACGGTTTCCACGGCGGCGCGCATGCGGAAGTGAACTGCTTGCGTGCCTTCGGTAACGGCACCATGCCTGAAGACGCAACACTGTATGTGAACTTGGAACCATGTGCGCATCATGACCTTACGCCACCTTGCATCAACTTGTTGATCGAGCGAAAGGTGAAGAACTTGGTCGTTGGATGCGTTGATCCCAACCCGCTGACAAAAGGAATAGGGATCGCGCGCGCGCGGGAAGCGGGCATGCGTGTGCGCGTGGATATACGACACGATGATTGCCGATGGTTGAACCGTCGGTTCATCACGAGCTTCGAGAAGCGCCGACCGTATGTCGTACTGAAATGGGCACAGAGCAATGATGGATACCTCGATCGGCATCCACGCGTCGAGCGGAATGTCCAGCGCATTTCATCGGCCGCTACCGATGTGCTCGTTCACCGATGGCGCTCGGAGGAGCAGGCCATTCTGGTGGGCAGCCGTACCGCAATAAATGACAACCCTCGCCTTAATGTCCGGCATACGGTCGGTAGATCACCACTGCGCGTGGTCATCGATCGCAAAGGATCGATACCACCTGATTCGCAAGTCTTCGACGGCTCGGCGCCAACGTTGCTGTTGAGCGCAGCTGGGCGGAACGACGTGGAGTGTGATCAAGTTGCAGTGCGCTCCGATGAAGATCCCGTTGCCGTGTTGTTCGCTGAACTGCAGCGTCGGTCCGTTCGTAGCCTGCTTGTTGAAGGTGGCGGCGAATTGATCGGCCATTTCATCAGCAGCAATAGATGGGATGAAGCCCGCGTGATAACCGGGCCGGTCGTTTTTAGGAACGGCACGAAGGCCCCCGTGCTCGCCGATCCATCTGTGCATGAGGAAGCGAATGCGAACGACCGCATTTCATTCCACGTGCGTACACCAACTACTGCAGCCTCGTGGCCGAGCTGAGAACCGGTGCAAGCTCATTCCTCACGTTGGCCGGGGAAGGCACGGGCACCTACCGCGACAAGGCAAGCAAATTCATCGGCTATGCGTTCCCGATAAGCGATGAGATCGCCTTCAAGGCGCGGCTTGCGGAATTGATGAAGGAGCACTTTGATGCGCGTCATCATTGTTATGCATACGTCCTTGGCAACGATGGCGCCGTGCATCGCAACAGCGATGCGGGGGAGCCCTCGGGTACTGCAGGCAAGCCGATACTGCGCCACCTGCAAGGTCGGTCGCTCACATACGCTGCGGTGGTCGTTGTGCGCTGGTTCGGTGGAACGCTGCTCGGCAAAGGTGGTTTGGTGCACGCCTATGGTGAAGCAGCGTGCAAGGCGCTTGATTCGGCCGGGGTGATCGAACGCAACGTGATGGTGCACCGGAACATCAAATGCACCTATGCACAATTGGAGAACGTGAAGACCACCATTGCCAGGAACCATGGAGCCCTGATCAGCGGGACGTACAACGAGGCCTGCTCATTGCAAGCGACCATCCCGATAGCGTGCATGGTTGAACTTGATGAACACTGGCGACGCATGGGCATTGCCTGCACGCCGATCGATGTTCAACCTAAGTAAGGCGACAGCTTACCGATGATGTTTGCGGGAGCACTACGCGGCCTTCCGCTTTCTGCATCAATGAACACGAGGGTTGTCTCCGCTTCGCTGAGCAATACACCGGCTGTATTGAACAAAGCGTAATTGAAGACGATGCGCACGCCGGGCATTGAGCGCAGTTCCGTTCGTACGGTTATCTCGTCATCGTACAGCGCCGGCTTGTGGTAAGTAATGCGGAGCTCGCGCACGGGCAGCATCACACCTTGCTCTTCCATCTCGCGATAGCTGATACCGAGGCTCCGCAGCATTTCAACGCGCGCAACTTCCAAGTACTCGGCGTAATTCCCGTAGTACACGTATCCCATGCGATCGGTCTCGGCATAACGCACGCGGAGCTTTACCTGGTGTACATACATATCGTTGCGCTGAAGTATCGAGGCGATGAAAGTATACGCGCGGTTGCATCACCGTGCGGTGTTGGCCTACCTTGTACCAGCCTTGGAAAGATCGTTCGCAACGTACGCCTACCACACTGCATGATCAACCGGATCATATGTTCCAAACGCGCACCACGGAACTGCTCGACAAGTCGTGGCGCATTTTGTGCGGATCCGGGGAATCCGCGCCAGTTGCGGGTTGCACGAATTCCGGAAGTTGCGCTGACACAAGCGAAAATTTTCTTTCGCAGCAAGTGCTCACATGATTTGTTTTTCACTTTCCTGCGCTCATATTTGCCTCCCCTGTCACCGCACAGCGCACACTACTTCGATTACAGCGCATCCTCAGATCATCCATGCCATCCGCCACCACCTCCGCACCGACCATGAAGAAGGACCACGAGAAGATCTGGGACCGGTGCCTGGAAGTGATCAAGGACAACGTGAGCGAGCAAAGCTTCAGGACTTGGTTCGCACCGGTCAAAGCACTTCGCCTCGCTGATCATGTCCTCACGATCCAGGTCCCTTCGCAGTTCTTCTACGAGTGGCTCGAAGAACATTACATCGGGCTCCTCAAGAAGATCATCCGCAAAGAACTCGGGACGGAAGGCCGTCTCGAATACTCCATCATCATGGAGAACAACGCACACAATTCACATCCCTATACCGTGAAGGTGCCGACGAGCAACGTACGCGAAACCAGAAACTCGGCGGTGCCGTTACCTGCTGACCTGTCGCAAAGCCCGATCAAGAACCCGTTCATCATCCCCGGTCTGAAGAAGGTGATGATCGAGAGCAACTTGAACAAGAACTACAGTTTCGACAATTACATAGAGGGTGACTGCAACCGACTTGCGCGCAGCGCCGGATATGCCGTGTCGAGCAAGCCCGGTGGCACTTCCTTCAACCCGTTGTTGCTTTTCGGTGGGGTAGGTCTGGGAAAGACCCACCTTGCGAACGCGATCGGTATCGAGATCAAGAAGAACCACCCGGACAAGAGCGTGCTCTACGTTCCTGCCGAGAAGTTCACGCAGCAGTTCATCGAAGCGGTGAAGAACAACAGCGTGAACGATTTCAGTCAGTTCTACCAGATGGTTGACGTACTGATCATTGACGACGTTCAATTCCTTGCCGGCAAGGAGAAGACGCAGGATGTGTTCTTCCACATCTTCAACCACTTGCACCAAGCCGGCCGTCAAGTAGTGTTGACAAGCGACAAAGCGCCAGTTGAAATGGCTGGCATGGAGCAGCGCCTGCTCTCCCGTTTCAAGTGGGGCTTGAGCGCCGACCTGCAGACGCCTTCATTGGAAACGCGCATCGCCATCCTCGACAAGAAGATGTATGCCGAGGGTATAGACCTACCGAAGGAGGTAGTGGAGTATCTGGCCTATAGCATCACCACGAATATCCGCGAACTCGAGGGTGCCATGATCAGCCTTATTGCCCAGAGTTCATTGAACAAAAAGGCCGTGACGTTGGATCTGGCGAAGCAGATGATCGACAAGTTCGTGAAGAACACCGCCCGCGAAGTATCGATCGATTACATTCAGAAGGTCGTGTGCGACTATTTTGATCCGCCGATCGAACTACTGAAGAGCAAGACCCGCAAACGCGAAGTGGTCCAGGCCCGTCAGATCGCCATGTACTTCGCGAAGAAGATGACCAAGAGCAGCCTCGCGAACATCGGGGCGCATTGCGGCGGAAAGGACCACGCGACCGTTCTGCACGCGTGCCGCACTGTGAACAACCTGCAGGAAACCGACAAACAATTCCGCGGTTACCTGGATGATCTGGAAAAGAAACTCAGTATCCATTGATCCCGAAGGGCTCCGACAAGTCGGGGCCCTTCTTCTTTCAGGATTTTCGCCCAACACCAGCTGATCCCCGCTCCGATGAAGATCCTCATGGTTTGTCTAGGCAACATCTGTCGAAGCCCGATGGCCGAGGGCATATTGCGCCATCTTGCTCATCAACGCGGGATCGACTTGATCGTTGACAGCGCCGGTACGGCGGACTACCATGTGGGTGAGGCACCTGACGCACGAGCGCGCGCGGCCATGATGCGGCGGTCAATAAGTATTGAGGATCTTCGTGGAAGGCAGGTCGCCTTGCAGGACTTTACCTACTTCGATATGGTGTTGGCAATGGACAACAACAACTTGCGGGATCTTTTGCGCCTTGCGCCGAATGATGAGGGTCGTCGAAAAGTGGAACTGATGCTCACCTTGGCCAGTACCATGGGAATGCGCGAAGTGCCGGACCCGTATTATGGCCCCGATAGCGGGTTCGACGATACCTACCACCTCCTGGAGAACGCATGCAACGGATTGCTCGATGCCATCGCCCACCGTTGAACCCGGCGTATTGTACTTGCTTCCCGTCTGGTTGGGTGAGCAAGGTGGACCCGGCTCGATGCCCGAAGTGAACGCGGAGACCGCAAAAAGCATCACACTCTACTTCGCAGAGCACGAACGCACGGCGCGACACATGCTGCGGCGATTGGTCCCAGCGGTCGACCTGCCATCGCTGGGGAGCCACCGCTTGGCCAAGGACACCGATCACACAACCGTAAGCGAGTACATCGGGATGATCGCGCAAGGGCGCAATGGGGCCATCGTCAGTGAAGCGGGTATGCCCGGCATAGCGGATCCTGGTGCTGTGTTGGTGCGCGAAGCACATTCAAAGGGCATTCGCGTTGTTCCGTTGATCGGACCTTCATCCTTGTTGCTGGCACTGGCCGCAAGCGGATTGAACGGCCAGCATTTCACCTTCCACGGGTATCTGCCACGCGACCCACGCGAACGGCAGCAAGCGCTTCGAGGCATTGAGAGCGACATACAGCGCATGGGTGGGGCACACCTTTTCATTGAAACGCCATATCGCAACGACGCACTGCTCGCTGATATCCTGCGCACGTGCGCCGGTGCCACGATGCTCTGCATTGCTTGTGACCTGACTCAGCACCAGGAGAAGGTGTGCACGCGGAGCGTTGCAGCATGGAAAACGAAGACCCCGGGATTGAAGGACCGGCCAACGGTCTTCATACTTGGACGGTAAGATCAACGGTCGGTTGGCGCAGCGCAAGGCATGCTGGCGGCACCAGGCTTCGACGTTGCCCCTGTGTCCTTTCTTCCCCGGCAAAATGGGCTGCGGAACAACGTGATCTTAAGGCGTACATACGCATCCACCGAGTACACATTCGGTCTTGCTATCAGCGGCAGGATATTGTCCGTTCCGAGTATTAGGTTGTTCAATCGCAACATCAAGCCGACGGTCGGTTTCCGGTATTCATGCAGAACAATGTGCAACGCCGCTTCAAAACGTTTGGTTTCAAAGCGCGGCACGATTGCAACTGTTGCAACACGACGCAGCCGTGTTCCTTGGGTGCCGGCCATGGGCTGCACCAGATCGGCACCGATGAAAAAACTGTTCGTGATCCTGCGATCATACTGGATGCTGACCGCGGTCGGGAGTCCGATATGCAGGTCCTTGTTCGATCGATAGGCTGTGAAATCCGACGCAAAAAGACTGTCAATTCCTTCCGCTCCGTCCATCTCCATATTGTCGTGGTCAGGGATCGAGGCGGTCGAATTGGTGAGCGTCCCGCTCACGGCATCGTTGAACTTCATTCCACCGATATCGATCACACTGACGCCAAAGCGCCATAGGTATAAGGCCGGTTTGCAACCAGTGCTTTCGCTATGCGGAACGTACCGGTCGACTTCATTCTCGGTCCGCTGGTATTCGAAGCCGACATCGACCCCGAAGCCTTTGCCTGCATTGGTACCGGGCATTGCAAAGCCGTATTGAGCACGTGCGTTGTACACCTCGATCCGAGCCGTATCCAGCACCTCATAGTCGAATTCGTCCACCTGAAGCGCCGCACCAGCATGGGCCATGAGGTACTTGGCAGTGACACCTCCACTGATCAGCGTGTTGCCCTGCGCGACCAGGATCCGCCCAATGCTCCCACCGAACTCCGTCCATGCAGCGCTGCTCAAGCGGAAATTGCTTTCCGGATATCGGATACCATGCTGTGGAGAATACCCCAATCCCTCACTTGCGAACACAGCCAGGGAATTCGGTATGCCAACTGCGCTCGTAACTGAACGGCTCCGCATGCTCAATCCAATTGCGGTGCGGCCGAGCGACCACGCGAACGCCGGACCTTTGAACTCGATGCTGGAGAACAATTTCTTGTCGCGCAGTGAACGATCCGTGCCAATGGACAGATCGCCGTTGGTACCGTTCATGCCATTCCGGATCTCACCGACGAGCGAATGCTGTTTACTGAGAAAAACATAGTTGTTCCATGCGAACATGTTCGCACCGGCGATGTTGATGTCCAGCCATGGCCACTGCGTGGCCAACCGTGCCGGGTTCAGCGGTACCGCATCGGTACCTGCCCAATTGCTGTTGGCAATGCCGAACTGCTCTTGCCCATGCACTTGGGCAGCGCACAGGATGAGGGGAAGTAGGATCCTTCTTGACATGGCGCCGTTCATACGAACGCACGACAACAGGGTTCCTATTGCACAAGACCGGTCGCGGGGACCACATCCACAACCTCGACGGTGTAATGCACCGGGGTCCAAGGCGGCACGATCCCGCCGGATGAGCCATCAGGGCCAAAGGCCATCGACGATGGAACAATGAACTCACCCTTCCCACCCTTATGCAGAAGGTGCACGGCGACCTCGACGCCGTTGATGACCTGGCCCGGGTCCCCAAGCACGAACGCGATAGGGTCCACCGCACTGCCCCGATCGAAGATGCGACCATCGAGAAAGGCACCTTGCAACCTCAATGTCACCAGATCGCCGGTGCGGATCGTGACGGTGTCGATCCCGTCATCCATGATCTTGACGAACAGATCAATTGTACCCTAACGCGACCAGTTCGGGTCGTTCGCGTAAGCAGCCAATGCAACATGCTCCGTGCTATCCGTTCCGAGCACACTTGATCGCGCGTGATAAAGCTCCGCGATCTCAAGCCCGTCCATGATGCCAAGGAGTGCGACCTCAACTTGAAGAATTGCGTTATCCGGAGGTGGCGCAGTCCTCGCTCCTATCCATTGCGCCCACGGGAACAACCGAGCGGACAGGATCACGCTCACGCTATCCCCCTCGTTCATTCTTGCAAGTACCGCTGCATCGAAGGGTCGGGCTCGATCGGCTTCGAAATAGGCTTCAGAGCTGAACAACGAACCTGCCTCCTGACCGCGGTGGGCAATTCGCAACCGCAACAAGGCACTGTCCCCGGTCATGGGCGATGTCGTGCCATCACCAAGGGAGTGCAAACGGAACCAAATGCCGGGCTTCGTCTCCTTGAATCCGGGATACGGCCCCGGGTCGCAGGCGGCGAGGGAGAAGACCAATACAGCAACGATCCAGACCCTCATTTTCCTGTATCGCTGATCTTGACCAGTCCGATCCGGTAGATGATCGTGCTACGCATCGGGACCTTATCCATATCGCCGATGAGGCCGAAAGCCCGATGGCTTGGGATAATGACCAATGCACTGTCGCCAACGCCCATGAGCTGCGCGGCTTCGTGCAAGCCACTTTCCACATCATCGTGTTCCACGCGGAACGATTCCGGCTCACCCGGTTTACTGCTGTAACACTCGGTCCCGTTCAACAACTCCATACGGTAATTGACGGTCACCAACTGTTCGGGTTCCGCAACCGGCCCTTCCACGTTGCGCATGAACGCACAACGAACACCGGTGCCAGTGGAAACCGTATTCAAACCGTTGCGCTTCACGTAGAGGTCGATGTCCTTCGCCTCCGTGCGCATGGCCCGCAGGTTATCGTCCAACAACTCTTGCTGAGTGGGGGGAATTGGAGGGGGCTTGGCCGGTTCACCGGAACAGGCGGAGAGTACGATGAGCGAACAACCGATCAACCACCGCATCTCACTTCAAATAAGGTGGAAGCACGAAAAGGAACCGATCCACCACCTGTTGTAATGGGTCGAATGCATGACCACCTGCAGCATTGCGATGGCCTCCGCCCTTGAAGTGTTCCGCGCAGATCCGATCAGCGGGCAGGTTGCCCTTGCTCCGAAGGCTCACCTTCACACGATCCGAGCGTTCCATGAAGAATGCGGCCAAGCGAATGCCCCGGATGCTGAGGCCATAGTTCACCAATCCTTCGGCATCACCGGGTGCGAAGTTGAACCGCTTCTGATCCGCAATGGAAAGTGTAATGATGGCCGTTTCCATTTCAGGATACACGACCAAGCGTTCAGCGAGCGCAAAGCCCAAGAGCCGAAGTCGATCAACACTGTTGTCGTCCAATACGGCGCTATGGATAATGTCCGGAACGGCACCACGCTCCATAAGCCCTGCCGCCACTCTGTGTGTATGCGGCGTAGTGCTGCCGAACCTGAACGAACCACTGTCCGTCATGATACCGGTGTATAGACAAGTCGCGGCATCCGAGGAAATATGGCCCGCCCAGCCCATGCCCTCAACAACATCAACCACCATCTGGCAGGTAGCACACGCTGTGATATCGCTGAACATGATGTCGAACGTGTCCGGCTCGCGGTGGTGATCGATAAGCACCTTGATGGGCGCGCTCTTGAGGAGTTCCTCCATCTTCTCCACGCGGTCCAACCGATTGAAATCAAGACAGAACAACACCTCACAATTGGCTATTGCAGCGGCTGCACCGGCCGGATCGGTATCGTGTGCCTTGGCGTGCGCATAACCCGGCATCCAATGGAGGAAAGACGCAGGAGCATTGGGCAGTAGAACCTGGACACTGTGACCGGCTGCTTGCAGCACATGCATCAAACCCAAACTGCTGCCCATGGCATCGCCATCGGGGTTGTAGTGGGTAACGATGGCAATGCGACGTGGCGCAGCCAACAGATCGCGTAGCGCGTTAAGAGCTGCACTTGGGGTCGAGGAAGCCAATGAGGTTGGGTCTAAGGAGAGGTCGTTCTTAGCAAGTCCGCACCAAGAGCACCGGGAGCGTGTTCCACTGCGCTACAAAGGAAGAAGTCCCCGCCGGATGGCGAGGACTTCCCTGCACTACTTGGCTATCGTGTTCACTTGGCTTCAAAACCCGTGTTCGGAGTTGGCATGTGTTCGATCAAAATGCCGACGCAACCGACATCACGGTCTTTGTTAGCGCCCTTGCGCTCGCCTTCGGGCACGCCGGGTGCTACCACTTCCACCAACAAACGCTTGGTGCTTGTGCACGAGAACTCAACCTCTTGTACCATCTCATGCTCGCCACAATCCCACACCACTACCCTTTCATCGGCGTAAACCGTCCGCTCCTCCATGCGCTTCACATCCTTGGTTTCGCCCGTCGGCTGCCCGTTCGCGTCAACTATAGCCTCTTGCTCGGTCACCTCCACCATTTCCTTCTTGGCCTTGCGTACGATCTCCACCAAGCGAAAACCCATTTCCGAACCGATGACTTTCGTATCGAAGCACAGGCTGATCCGGTAATCCTGCCCACCATAAACGATGATGTTGAGTTCGGTAGGTATCCCAACCTGCACTTGCGCGCTGCGGCTCTGGCCATTGAGCGAAAACTTCGGATCACCCGATCGCTCACAATTGAATTTGTGGTACTCGTTGCAATCGTACTGGCCAAGTGCCCAGTGGCTGGTGACTGCCAACGCCAAGGCTGCGGCTATCTGCTTCACGTTCTTCATCTCGGTTCAGTTGCTTGCGGCCGTTGCATCCTCCGGTGCGACGATGGCCGCGCGAAGGGTTTCCACTGCCAGTTCCAATTGCTTGTAATGCTCCGGGGTGAGGGTCACACTCGTCTTGTCGCCCAACACCATGCGACCACTGGGACTCTTGCCTTGAACGGATTCGCGCTTCACCTCGAGGTTATCATACACGGTGCGAATGGCGGCCATCTGGACGTGCAAGGCGGCAACGGCTTGATCGTCCGTATGCTCTTCCATGAGCTTCAGCAGGTGTTCCAGCGTGAACTTTTGGTCGGCCACGCGTTGCATCAATTCGCTGGAGCTTCCGGTCACTGCGGCTTTCTGCATCACCAAGTGCATGCTCTCCACCCAGCCACCGGCCAGTACCATGGCCAATGCCGAACCCATGTTCTCGTCCTGCAACTTCTCATAAGCCTTGTAGTACGCTTCATTACTGATGGTCTCAAGCGAATCGCCGTGCGAGACGTTCTTGTCGAGGCGCTTCTGGATGGCCGCATCGAACACACTGCTCAACCCCAATTCGTCACCCAATTTCTTCACCGTTAGGTAGTACCGGGCAACTTCCACCCGATTGAACTGGCTTGCATAAACTAGATCCGTGGCGTACACCCCGAAGTTCAGTGCGCGTTTGTTCAGGGTAACGTAGCGATCGGCATTCTCCGTGCTGCTCATCAACTTCTTGTCCCCTTCGCCCATAAGGTTGCGCACCAACGAGAACAATTCGTTGGGTGTGGGCATCTGGTAAAGGCTCGCGCTCAGGGCAGCGCTCTCGGGATCACCGATGGTCAATCGTTCCTCAGGCTTGGCAGATCCTTCCGTTCCGCCGCCGCCGCATGAAGCAACGGCAAGCACACCAATAGCCAACGGTATGGAGAGGGGTTTGGGTATCATCATCAAATAGGGAGTTCCGGTCAAAAGTACCTGCGCGTGAAGGGTAGACCCCTCCAGCACGCTTGATCTTTCCATGCCAACATGTTAATGGGTGGTGCGGCCCGGCTACTTTCGCGGCCGCAAACAAAAACGCAGAGAACGATGGCCGGGACAAGGACTTTCACCATGATCAAGCCGGAAGCGGTGGCCGCTGGCCACGCAGGCAAGATCCTCGACATGATCATGCAAGCGGGCTTCCGTGTGGTGGCCCTCAAATACACGCGCCTGAGCCACAAAGAGGCCGGTGCTTTCTACGAAGTGCATAAGGAACGCCCTTTCTATGGCGAGCTTGTGGACTACATGGCCAGTGGACCCATTTATGCGGCGATCCTGGAAAAGAGCAATGCCATGGAGGATTTCCGCAAACTCATCGGTGCAACGGACCCGACCCAAGCAGCTGAAGGAACGATCCGAAAGGCTTATGCCGAGAGCAAAGCGAAGAACGCAGTGCACGGCAGCGACAGCGATGAGAATGCCGCGATCGAGGGACACTTCTTCTTCAGCTCGCGCGAGCAGTATTGAAGAGTGATGGGTCGTGAGCGGTGAGTTATGACAGGCTTGCCGCTCAACACTCAATCCAACAGGATCTCCTTCACCACAACACGGCCCAGCCGTTCGTTGAGGAGTTTCACCAAGCCGTCCTTCTGGTAGCTCAGTTCCTGCTTCAGCGGGGCACTATCCACGCTGATGCGTAGCTGTCCATGGCGCAATCGGATGCTGCGCGTGTGCTTGGCGATCATGCCGCCTGCTACAAAGTCCCAAGCACTGATGGCATCGAGCTCATCCATTTTGGGACGCAGGCCCAAGTCCTTGACCATAGCACCCAAGGCCTCACCCAGCGACAGATCGTTCTTTTTTCTCACGGGTAAGTGTGTTACGGTCCATGGCGAAGAATCGAACGTCGAGGCCCAAGCCGTCGAGGGCTTTGTGCAGACGTGATTCGTCGGTATCGGTTATGAGGACCTGTCCGAAGCCACCGGCACCAAGGAGCTTCAACAAGTGCCGCATGCGCTGTGGGTCGATCTTGTCGAAGATGTCGTCCAGTAGGAGGATAGGCTTCGCCCCTGCGCGCAACGCGGTGAGGTCGAACTGTGCCAGCTTGAGCGCAATGAGATACGTCTTCTGCTGGCCTTGCGAACCGTGGCGCTTCAACGGCTGGTCATCGATGGTGAACAACAGATCATCGCGGTGGATGCCCACGGTGGTATGCTGTGCAGACAAGTCGCGGTCCCATGAACCCGTCAACAACTCGCGCATGCTCTTCTCGCCGAGTTCGCTGCGATAGGTGAGCCCAACGCTCTCCGGCCCGCTGCTGATGCCCGCATAATGCGAAGCCAGCAACGGCACCAATTGATCCATGAATGATCTCCGAACGGTATGCACTGCCTCGCCATGCAGCACCAGTTGTTCATCCCAAGGTTCCACTTCACTGCGGGTCACACCGCTACGACCCGACCCGTTCTTCAACAGCAGGTTGCGGTGCGCGAGTGCCCGGTTGTAACGTAGCAGCGCATCGAGGTAGGCGCGATCGAACTGCGCGATCAAACCATCGAGGAAGCGGCGCCGCAGTTCGCTGCCATCGAGCACCAGTTGTCCATCGTACGGCGTGATCATCACCACCGGCACCTTGCCAACGTGATCGGCCAAGCGATCGTATTCCTTCTTGTTACGGCTGAAGATCTTGCGCTGTCCTTTGCGAACGCTGCAAGCCAATTCATCATTCCCGGCATCCGTGGCAAGTGTCCCTGATCATGAACCAATCCTCACCGTGCAGGATATTGTGCATATCGACCGGCTCGAAGTAGCTCTTGCACAGGCTCAGGTAATGCACCGCATCCAGGAGGTTCGTCTTACCCACGCCGTTGGGGCCGGTGAAACAATTCACCTGTGCGCCCAATTCCGCATTGGCTTCACGGTGGTTGCGGAAGTTGAACAAGCTTAGTCGGGCGAGATGCATGACAATAGTTCGGCGCTGGAACACTCGAGCAGGGAAGGGCGAAAGTAGCTCGCCGGGGCGGCGGCGGATTTTCCCACTATGTTCACCGTCCCCGAACATGGGGAATGATCCATGCGCGAGGCGGCATTCATCAACCGTAACAAGGAGAAGTGGCAGCGCTTGGAAAAGGCCGCCGACGATCTGGGGA
This sequence comes from Flavobacteriales bacterium, assembly GCA_016703005.1. Classification (GTDB taxonomy): domain Bacteria; phylum Bacteroidota; class Bacteroidia; order Flavobacteriales_F; family PHOS-HE28; genus PHOS-HE28. Next base: position 73,797 of record JADJCX010000005.1, on the reverse strand, counting down.
AGTTGAGCGCCGACGAAGCCAACGATCTGTACATAGAGCTGACGGACGATCTCAGCTACGCCAGGACCTTCTATCCCAAAAGCAATGTGACGAGCTACCTGAACGGGGTGAGCGCACGTGTACACCAAATGCTCCACCGTAATGAGCGTACGGACCGCAATCGCTTCATCACGTTCTGGACCACAGAAGTGCCACTCGCCATGGCGAAAACGCGAACGGCGTTGTTGGTCTCGTTCATCGTCTTCGCCTTGAGCATGGGCGTTGGCATGTTGAGCACTGCCCACGACCCGTCTTTCGTGCGGTTGATGCTGGGGGATGGCTATGTGAACATGACCCTTGACAACATCAAGAACGGAAGGCCCATGGATGTGTATGACAGCATGGACGAGGGCTTCATGTTCTCGTACATCACCATCAACAACATCATGGTATCGTTGATGACCTTCGGCAAAGGGCTGTTCACCGCTCTATTGCCCGGTATCTCCATCGCGAACGAAGGATTCAGGATCGGGTCGTTCATGTACTTCTTCATCGACCAAGGCATGGGCAAGGTGAGCGGACTCACGGTAATGGTGCACGGAACGTTGGAACTGAGCGCGCTGGTCATTGCAGGGGCTGCGGGTATGACACTCGGCAATGGCCTCCTGTTCCCCGGCAGCTATACGCGCGCGGCCAGTTTCAAACGTGGCGCCGTGCTGGGTTTGAAGGTGGTGATCGGGCTGGTCCCCATATTCATGATCGCGGGTTTTCTGGAGAGCTTCGTTACACGCCACGCTCCAGTGCTCAATGAATGGGTGAGCGGGAGCATCATTGCCGTCAGCGGAACATTCATCATCTTCTACTTCCTGATCTATCCGTTCATCGTTGAACGCCGACTGCGTGCGATCCCGCGTGCGAAAAGCTCTTGAACTGAACAAGCACAGCATCAACACTTCCGATACTTCCATACGCCCCTAACCCGACCAGAATGAACACCCGCCCACCCATCATCCTGCGCCAACGCCGCGATTTCGGCCAGACCATTGGCGACACATTCGCCTTCATGCGCCAGAACTGGAAGCCAATTCTGAAGGCCATCTTCACCATCTGCATTCTTCCGTTGGTGATCGCCTTGGGCTTTTTGGGGGCAAGCCTGTACACGACGTTCAGCACCATGAACGAACAAATGCAGGCCATTTCACAAGGTGGCACGTTCGAGCCCACAACACCGCTCCTCTCCTTTGCTATCATGTTGGTGGTCTATCCCCTATTCATTTTCATCGGAGTCATGATGGAAGCCATCACACACGAGTATATCGGCGCGTATGAGAAGGGGGAGCACGTAGGCATCACCACCGGGCAGCTATGGCGCCGCGCCATCGGCCAGTTCTGGCACTACTTCGGTATCCTCCTGCTCAACGGACTGGCGATCGTGGTGGGCTTTGTGCTTTGCATCCTTCCGGGCATATGGATCGGGACTTCATTCGTTGTAGCGCCGATGGCGCGTGCGGCTGAGCGCGCAAGCGTTACCGATGCTTTGGGAAGAAGTTTCACATTGGTGCACAAGAACTGGTGGTGGACACTTTTGGTCGTTATCGTATTGTACTTCATCGTCGGTGCCATCCAAGGAATCGTGTTCCTGCCGTTCTACTTGGCCGCTATCGTGTCGGTGGTCTCCAGTGTGGGAGATGGGTTCAGCGAGGGCCTACCGACGACAGCATTGGTGATCGGTGGTATCGGCTACATGTTGTTGATCATCGTTTCATTTCTGGTCATGCCATTGTTCCGCATCGGCACTGGTTTGTGGTACTATTCCTTGGTTGAACAGACCGAGAGCAAGGGCCTACAGGAACGTGTAGCAGGGCTGGATACGCTCTGGAGATCAGCCGATCGGAAAGTTGATGCGATCGATCCCGATGAACGCTGTTGTGATCGATCAAGGATCATCGTCACGACTGGGCGCCCTGAGCATCATCCTGCTTCTGGCCCTGACCTGTCGTGCCCAACCGCAACAGGCGATCGACAGCATGGTGCAAGCGATAGTTGATCAGGACGTGGCTGACGAAGGGGCGATCGAGACGGCATACTTGACGTTGGACACCATGCTGCCCCAACAAGAGGCACGCAACTTCGATGAAGCGGCATTGGCTATACTGCGGAGTGACCCACGCTACCAATACGAGCGGGAAGTGTCGCAAGCGCCGAGTGCTTGGGACCGGTTCTGGGATATGGTGGGTGATTGGATCGATGCGATCCTGAAGCGGCTGGAGGACATGACGGGTTTGCGGCTGGTCTCATGGTTCTGGGATTACATCTGGTTCATTGTGTTCGCAGTCGCATTGCTGATCGCAGTGATCGCGCTGCGTGGTCGGGTCTTCAGCAAGGTCTTCGCGCGTACTGCAGGGGAGGCCGGGGCCGTGAGGACATTGGAGGAAGACATCACCGCCGATGATCTGCCTGAGCAACTGGCGGAGGCTGAGCGGACGGGCGAATGGCGAAAAGCACTGCGCCTGCAGTACCTGCTCGTACTCCGGTACCTGGTGGATGAAGGGCGCATCAGTTGGAAGCCGCAGCATACCGACCGCGACTACCAAGCGCAACTGAAGGACGAGGATGAGCGCTTAAGGTTCGGTCGATTGTCATTCATCTTCAAATGGGTGTGGTACGGCGAGGCAATGCTGGACCGGGGGCAATACGAGCGGCTCAGTGTCGCGTTCATCGACTTCCGTAGCAGGCGCGCAGCATGACACGGAACGAAAAGCTCATTGTCGCGCTGATCGGCCTGATGATCATCGTTGTTGCCGTGATGGGTGCCCTTGCACCCAAGCCCACCGACTGGTCCACCAGCTACAGCCGCTACCACGACAAGCCCTTCGGCGCCCAGTTGGTGTATGACCGATTGGGCGACCTGTTCGCAGAGGTAACGCCAATACATGGATCGATCCATGAAACGGTCGAAGAGCGCTTCGCGACCTGGTGGGACGATCCCGATCGCGTAGCACACGTGTTCGTCAACGAACGTTTCGAGCCCGAGGGGGTGGATCTGGATCAGCTGTTGAACCTCGTGCTGGCGGGTGACCACGTGTTCGTTGCCGCTGAACAATTCGGGCAACGGTTATGTGATACCCTGGGCATCGCAACTGTTCGTGAATGGGAGCATTGGCAGGATACCGTGAAGCTCAAGTTCGAGCGTGGTATCGATGACGATACCCTCTTCGCCTTCCCGCGGATGGGCCAGCCCATGATCTTCAACGACATGGATACAGCGCGCAGTACGGTGCTCTGCCGAACGGACCAAGGAGACGCGACGCTGCTGCACGTTCGGATCGGCGAGGGCCACCTCTTCATGTGTTCCACACCACTGGCGTTCACCAACTATCATCTGCTGCGCGATGACAACAACGATTTCATGGAAGCCGCGTTCGGCTGGCTGCCGAGCGGTCGACTGTACTGGGATGAATTCCTGAAGTCAGGGCGAGGAGGAAGCATGTCACCACTGCGTTACATCCTTGGACAGCCGGCCCTGCTCTGGGCGTACCGCATTGCGTTGCTCCTGATAGTGCTGTACATGTTCGTGCATGCCAAGCGGGAACAACGCGCCTTGCCGGTACTTGAGCCGTTGCGCAACAGTTCGCGCGACTTCGTTGGAACCCTCGGCAAGCTCTACTACGAAAAGGGCGATCACGCCGATCTTGCCCGCAAGATGATCGCCCACTTCAGGAGGATGTGCGCAACCGGGCCTACTTGAGGGCCTTCGAATACGATGACCTCACGGCAACCCACATTGCGAAACGTACGGGCATTGATCCCGTGGAAGTCACCGAACTACTTCGGTACATCCAGACCATTGAACTGCAGACGACTACGACCGAAGTGCAACTGCTTCAACTCAGCGACCGCTTACACGCGCTCCGCAAACGCCTATAGACCGACCGACCATGGACGAGAACACGAACGGTAACCAACCAACAGCACCGCAGGGGCCGCCGCGACAAGTCGTAACCCGCTCGACGAATGCGCCCGAACCGGCGCCCGACAGCACACCGCAACGACCCGCCGCCCCTGCGGAAGAAAGCGTGGGCCCGGTCGAGCCGACCGCGCAGGTCGGCTCCGGCTACGTGCCGAGCGTTCCGCTGCACGAACTACAGGCAGCAGTGGCCAAGGTGCGCGCGGAAGTGCGCAAGGTGATCATTGGGCAGGAGCGCATGATGGACCTGCTGATGATCGCACTGCTCAGCGATGGCCATGTGCTCATTGAAGGTGCGCCCGGCTTGGCGAAAACGCTCACCGCCAAACTGCTCGCGAAAGCCGTTCGAACGGACTTCAGCCGGATCCAGTTCACGCCGGACCTGATGCCCAGCGATGTGATCGGCACCAGCGTATTCGACCCGCGCACCACGGCGTTCGAATTCCGGCCGGGACCGATCTTCAGCAACATCGTACTCGTGGACGAGATCAATCGCGCACCGGCCAAGACGCAGGCAGCGCTGTTCGAAGTGATGGAGGAGCGGCAGATCACCGCCGACGGGACCACCCACGCCATGGGCAAACCGTTCATGATCGTTGCAACGCAGAACCCCATCGAACAGGAAGGCACCTATCGATTGCCCGAAGCGCAGCTGGATCGGTTCTTCTTCAAGATCGAGATCGGATATCCGAGCGTGGTCGAAGAAGCCGCGATCCTCATGCGTTACAGTTCCGGAAGCGAGCACCTCAGCACTGCTGCAGTGCAACCGGTCCTCTCCCCTGCTGAACTGGACAATGCGCGCAAACTGGCGCGCGCCGTGCGATGCGAGGAGAAGTTGGTCCGCTACATTGCAGCATTGGTTGACCAAACACGGAACGATCACGCCTTGATGTTGGGCGCCAGCCCACGTGCATCGATCGCGATCCTTATGGGTGCTAAAAGCGCTGCAGCGATCGATGGTCGGGACTTCGTTACGCCGGAAGACATTCGCTTCGTATTGCCGCATGTGCTCAGGCACCGCATCATGCTGACGCCAGAACGGGAAATGGAAGGCCTGACGCCCGACAACGTGATCGATCGGCTGGTACAAAAGATCGACGTACCTCGGTGAAACGTTTCTGGTGATCGTTCTTTCTCACGCGCCGCGCCTTCATCGTGGGCTGGCTGCTGGTGCTGCTGTTCGTGGCCGGCTGGTTCAGCCCGGCCATCTTCGGGCTGGCACGGGCGGCAGCCCTATTGGTGGTCGGTGTGATCGTCCTGGAGTTGTTGATCCTGTTCCGGACGCGGAGCGCGATACGGGGAGAGCGGCACACATTCGGCAAGTGGAGCAACGGCGATGAAAACCCTGTGACCATCGCGCTACGCAGCTCGTACGGTATCCGTGTGCATGTTAGAGTACTGGATGAATTGCCACACCAATTCCAACGCCGGGACCTGGCATTTGAAGGTGAACTGGACGGTGGCGGAGAGTTGCGTTTCCCCTATGCGGTGCGACCTGTCACGAGGGGCGTTTACAGCTATGGCGCCATCAATGTGTTGGCCAGCTTGGCAACCGGCTTGGTGGAACGCCGCTTCGTTCTTGAAGCGGGGAAGGAAGTGGCCGTCTACCCGAGCTTCCTGCAATTGCGCAAGTACGAGTTGCTGGCCATCAGCGACAGGCTCACCATGGCCGGGGTGAAGCGCATTCGCCGGATCGCCCAACACGTGGAATTCGATCGGATCAAGGAGTACGTGCCCGGCGATGATCGGCGCACGGTGAACTGGAAAGCCACAGCGCGGCGCGGCCGCCTCATGGTGAACCTTTACCAGGACGAACGAAGCCAACAGGTCTTCTCACTGATCGATCTCGGCCGCGTCATGAAAATGCCCTTTGAGGGCCTGAGCCTGCTTGACTATGCGATAAACGCCAGCCTGGTGATCAGCAACATTGCCATGCACAAGGACGACAAGGCCGGCCTTATCACCTTCAGCGACAAGGTGGATACCGTGCTGCGCGCCAGCCGCCAGCGCGGGCAAATGGAAAAGATCCTTGAACAGCTGTATGCCCAGCGCACCGATCATCGCGAAACGGACATGGAAGCGCTGTACGCGAATGTGAAAACCCAAATTTCACAACGCAGCCTGTTGTTGCTCTTCACCAACTACGAGAGCGTGAACGCCATGCGGCGTCAGCTTCCATTCCTGCAGCGGTTGGCAAGGACCCACCTGTTGGTGGTCATCTTCTTCCAGAACACGGAGTTGGAGGACGACCTGAAACGCCACCCGACGAATACGGTGGAACTGTACACGCATACCATCACGGAAAAACACATGTACGAGAAGCGGCTGATCGCAAAAGAGCTGGAGGGCCATGGCATCACCAGCATTCTTACGCGTCCGCAAGACCTGACGGTGAACGTGATCAACAAGTATTTGGCGATCAAGGCGCGTGGCTCACTGTAGCCAGCGCCAAACACCTACAGGGTGCTTCCCACCACGTGCACGTATCCTTCCTCCTTACCCTCGATGTACGATCCCGTGCACGGGATCTTGTACTCCAAGATGTAGAAGTACACACCATCGGGCACAGGCTTGTTCCCGGGCGTGCGTCCATTCCAAGGCTTATACGCTCCGGAAGTCTCGAACATCTTGATGCCCCAGCGGTTCCACACGGTCAAGGTCACGTTGCTACCCGCGCCCGGTATCGGGAAGAAGTCGTCGTTCAAGCCATCCCTGTTCGGACTGAAGATGTTCGGCACCACGATATCCTGGTTCACCAAAGGACTGGGCAATACCACAATGATCACTTCGAAATCGTCGGTCTCATCACATATCGGATCATACGCTGTGAGCGTGATGGTATAGGTGCCCACCTCGTTGTACGTGTGGACAGCGGTGTAACCAACGATGGTTGTGCCGTCGCCCATATCCCAAGTGTACACCATACCCGCTGGCCCCGTGGAGAGATTGGTCGTAGAAACGTTCAATCCGCTGCATTGATCTTCCTGCACGGCGGTGAAAAGGGCTTCGATAGCCGCGGGTTCAGCAACAGTCACAGTCTGCGACAGGGTATCGCCCCCAGCGCCACAACCGCTTCCCGATAGGGTAAGTGTAACCGTGTAGGTACCCGGGGTTGTATAGGTGTGGGTGACATCGGTAGTGGTGTATGTGGTTCCATCGCCCATGGTCCATAAGAAGGGCGCGCCACCACCAGTGCTCTCATTGATGAAGTTCACCGTGAATCCGCAACCGGTTTGGTCGATCGTGAAATCCGCAGTAGGCTGAGAGGCGGTTTCCATCAAGCGCACGTCGTCGACGATCACTTCGGAGCAACTGCTGCTCATATGCCCCCAGTTGGTGAACTTGATGGTGTGCGTAGTGCTCGTCGCTTGGAACACTATCTCGTAACGTGTACCAATGGCACCGGGGGTGGTTGGTTTGCAGTGCAGGAAAATGTTCCCGAACCCGATATCAACGGCGAAAACGCCAGGCAGCGAAAATGCTTCACCACCAGCCCAGAACTCCAACACATAAGCACTGCCCACGGTGAGGCCGGATACCGCTTGATGAATACTGACCCCCGCGCCACCACCGTAGTCCGCCTCATTGGTCGGAAAGCCGGCGGGGATGCCAGTGACCACACAACCCGTGGTCACGAGACAGGAGGTGTCCTCAACCGCGCCGCAAAACTCCGCGAAAGCGTTGCCCATGTAAGCAGCCACAAGACCATCAGGAACGGTAGTAGTGGTGGCATCGAAGATCAATGTGTACGTGGCTGCCCCACCACCTGTGCAAGTCCAGTTCTGGATGTCGCAGGTATAAGACCCCGAAGACGGGCAGTACACATCCCAGAAACCCGGCCACACGCCGCAATCATGGTTCTCGAAGCTCCCATTCAACACCAGGTTGGTGCCAGTGTTCACCTGTGCATTCTGATCGTAGCAGTTTACACAGAGCACTTGTGCACGCACGCTCGTTGAACAGATCACGGCAATGAACAAGGAAACAAGGATGGCTCTCATAACTGAATGTGTTGTGGCAATGACGGGTGATTCCACTACGAAGCTGCCCGGGATGGAACGAAAATGAGCACTGAGCGCAAACAAAATACGACCAAGTCTTGAAACGATCGAACGATCACATGGTACTTCCCACCACATGCACATACCCTTCCTCCTTGCCTTCAATACGGGAACCAGTGCAGGGAATGCTGTATTCGAGGATGAAGAAGTACACGCCGTCGGGCACGGGATCGTTTCCCGGGGTGCGACCGTCCCATGGCTTGTAGCTACCGGAAGTCTCGAACATTTTCATTCCCCAACGGTTCCACACCTTCAGCTTCACGTTGGCACCAGCACCGGGGATCGGGAAGAACGAATCGTTCATACCATCCTTGTTCGGGCTGAAGATGTTGGGTACCAGAATGCCCTGATCGACCAACGGGCTTGGCTGCATGCTCACTTCCAATTGGAACGTATCGTCCTCATCGCAAAGCGGATCGTAGGCGATGAGCGTAATGGTGTAGGTACCGACCTCGTTGTAGGTATAGGTGACAGCGTTCCCGGTGAGCGTTGTTCCATCGCCCATGTTCCACGTGTACACCAAGCCACTCGGCCCTGAACTCAGGTTGGTCGTAGCTACGTTCAAACCGCTGCATTGATCCACTTGAACGGCGCTGAAGAGTGCCTCGATGGCCACTGGTTCGGTTACCGTGACCGGTTGCGACGCCGAGGCTGTGGTACCGCACGTATTGTCCGTTACTGTCAGCGTTATGATGTACGTGCCGGGGCCAGCATACGCATGTGTGACGTTGGTGGATGTATAGGTCGAGCCATCGCCCATATCCCAGAGGTAGGTGCTGTTGGGGCCAGTGGTATTGTTAACGGTCACCACCGTGTACGGTTCGCAGCCGCCGGCTTGCGATACCGTGAATTGTGGCACCACAGGCACCGGGTCGCTGATGACCACAGTGATGGTTGCTGTATCGGACAAGTTGCAGGAGAGCGGGTCATACGCAATGAGCGTAACGAGGTAGGTACCCGGGTCGGAATACAAATGGCTTGGGTCGTCGGCGGTCTCGCTGGGGGATCCATCGCCGAAATCCCAGACAATGCTGGCATACTGTCCAACAGCATCAAAATCGATGGTCGCAGGTGCACATCCCGCATTACTGCTTGCATCGATGCTCGCGTTCACACCGCTCTGTTCGAAGTCGATCTTGAACACACCGATATCCCAACCACCCGGCTGTGTGTTACTATATGCGTTGGCCGTTGTCGGGAATCCACCACTGGTACAAACGCCTTGGTAAACGACTCCGTTGGGATCAAAACGGCTGGTGCCGCCATCCACGTGACCAGCACCCTGATAATACGTGCCGTATAGGAAGCCGGTCATGTTCATATCATACACTGCGAGGTAGAAGCCGCCATCGGTGTATAGTGCGTTCGGCGAAATGACCATTCCGGAGGAGACGCTATAACCGCTGATGTAGATGTGATCACAATGGTCCACCAGGAATGCGACCGGCACGATACTGCTGAATCCACCACCGTTCGAGGCCACAACTGTTTGGAACACGCTGGTGGACAGGTCGGGGCTGATCTGGGCAACGAACGCGGGGCCGCCGTTCTCGGAGTAGGTACCGACGGGTTGCACCGGGATACCGCCCTCTGATTGGCCGTAGATGTACACGTCGCTGGCGTCATCCAGTTGGATGAAGAACGGATCATCGTTCTGTGGTCCGCCGAAATAGGTGCTGTTCAGAACCGTAGCCCCATCGTTCTGCATGTGCAGCAAGAACGCATCGTGACCACCTGCGCTTGCAGACTGTAAAGCGCCGGGAGTGGTCACCATGGTGTTTCCAGTGGTACCGGCAGCAACGAACACTTCGCCACTGTTCGACAGCTTCACTCCGAAACACATGTCGTCAGCGGTTGATCCGATATGCGTTGACCAGTTCAGTGCGCTCAGATCGTTGTTCAAGCTCAATAGAACTCCATCCTGCGTGCCACCCATGAATGTGGGTTGATAGGCCCCTGCGGTAGTCGGGAAGCCGGCGCCCGATGTGCATGTGGCCAAAAGCAGGTTCCCGGATGCATCGCAGATGATCTCGCCCCTGAACCGATCGTCGTAGTTGTTGGTGATATAGTTGCGGCCATCGTCTGCGGCTCCACCGAGATAGGTGGATCCCACCAAGGCGGAGCCATCGCTTGTAAGTTTCGTGACGACCACATCTTCCAAGCCACCTCCGAAGGTCGTTTGCACCGCTCCGGGCGTAACAGGATAATCGGAGGACTCGGTGCTACCGAAGACGCTCAATTCCCCGGCGGCCGTTACCACCATGCTATGTGGATACTCGCTTGAACCACCACCCAAGTACGTTGCGAATAGCAAAGCGCTACCATCGGGGTTCAGTTTGCTCACCACCATATCCACCCCGAAGCCGCCGCCGAACGTCACATCGAATGCGCCCACCGTGGCCGGATAGCCTTGCCCGAAACAACGAGCGCCCGTGTATATGTTCCCTTGATCGTCATAGGTAGCGCTGTGGCCATAATTCTGGGTCGTACCAATGTCGCCCGTGCCGCTCAACGTACTTGCGATCAGCACTGGGTCGATGACAATGGGGCGCTGTGTGTTGGTGCCCGCGGCGAACGCAAAACCGACAGTACCGTCCTTCAACGTGAACGAACACCCCACAGGCTCCTTGCCTCCATCGGCGTACCACGCCACTGGCGCCATCTCCAACAATTCGCTCACGCTGGTGCGCAACGCCAATCGGCCTTCGGCATCGAGTGCCAGCGCATCGAGACCTTCATAGTTGAACCGTACCTGCGATACATCGGCCCCCGCATCCAACAGCACATCGTACTTGAAACTGCCTTTGTCGCTATGGAAACGCAGGTCGATCCCCATCCACACATCCTGGTACTTCACTTCCCCGAAAACCCCGACGTTGCCCGCCCATTTGGTCGGATCGTTCCCAACGAAATAATTCAAGTAGGTGGTGCTGCGATCGAACGCCGTAATAACCGGAGCTCCGTTAGCATCTACAAAGCGCATGCGCCAAGCGTGACCGTTCAACTTGAACGCCGCTTTCTCGGCTGCATCCGCATGGAACACATCATGCACCCGATCACCTGCATCGGCCTGCAAAATGCTCCACGTAACGCCACCGATCTCGGCGAACATGCTGGCTGTTCCGAACTCGGCGCGATACTTCACCTTAGGCGGTAATTGACCCTTGTTCTCCACAAAGCGTTGATGCGGACGCGGGTTGGTGGCGGGCACCTCCTTTCCGTGGTCGTGTCCATTACCGGCGTAAACACCGATCGCCGCAATTGCGGCGATCGTGCAGAAAATGTTGCGTTGCATGTTCGGGTTCCTTCGGTTCATTCCCTTGACGCGTTCGGGCGTCCGATCGTTGCTCGTTGCGGATGGAACGTGTGATCGGCTACTTCACCAATGTAACGTGCCCTATGATGCTCGTCTCATCGTTCGTGCATTCACCGTTGTACTTCAACTTGTACACGTATACATCCTGTTTGATCTGCCCACTGTACGTACCGTTCCACGGATCAGTGAGGCTCTTGGTATTGAAGACCTGCTCGCCCCATCGGTTGAAGATCATCAATTCCACTTCGCGTTCACCGTACCCGGTGATCACGAATTCGTCGTTGATGCCATCGCCATCAGGTGTGAATGCGTTCGGTGCGAAGAGACGTGGGTTACTGTCCATCGGTGTAACTGTAACGCTATCGCTATGAACACAACCCAAGGCATCCCATACCTCGAAGTCGTAGTCGGCAGTGTCCGCTCCGGGGAACAGGAAGGTGATGCTCTGTTCGGTCTCTCCTGACTCCCACAGATAGGCCGAGCCCTCGAACGGAACGGACAACGTCATGGGTGTACCAGGGCACGCATCAATGCTGTAGCTCAGATCCTGCTCTGGCGCAACGATCACATCCACTGTATCGCTTCCGGTGCAATTGTCATAGGACACGACCACGATGTATTGGCCGGGCTGGTCCACAATGATCGAAGGATCCGGACTGCCGGTGCTCCAGAGATAGCTGCTGCCCAACGCGCTGGTAGCGTCGATCGTGGTCGTAAGTCCGGGACAGATGACCCCGTACGTTGCCGCCACTATCGGAAGTTCATTGATCACGGTTACCGTAGTGACATACACATCATCGTTGCCACACCCCAGATCCTCCACCAGCAATTGGACCAGGTATGTGCCCGGCACGGTGTACACATGCGCTACGTCCGTTGTCGAATAGGTCGTGCCATCACCCATATCCCATGTGAACGCAATGCTATCGCCCAAACTCTGATTGGTGCCCTGCACCGCAAGCTGCGTGCAGTTACCGATCTGATCGATGACGAAATCCGCAGTAATGGGAATGATCGGATCGACCGTAACGGTGAGCATGGTCGTGTCGTTGTCGAAGCAACCCGCGATGCTGCTCACTACGAGCACTACATCGTAAGTCCCCGGTGTGGTGTAAGTGTGAACAACGTTCGTATCAATGTATTGCGTGCCGTCTCCCATGTCCCACTGGAACGAGAGGAAGCTGCCGGTGCTGGTATTGTCCGACCCGATCGGCAACTGCGCGCAGTCGAACAATTGTTCGATCGTGAAGGCCGCAGCGATCGGCAATGCAGGCACCACAACAATCGTATAGGTCGCGGTATCCGAGGCGTTGCACGCAAGTGAGTCGTTGACGATCAAGGTGATCACGTACGTACCGGGACCAGCATACATGTGATCATCCACATCGGTCGACGTGTAAGTCGTCCCATCTCCCATATCCCAGATGTAGGTCATGGCCAATCCAGTGCTCTGGTTGACACAGTCCACCAACGCTTGATTGCAGTTGGGGACCTGCATGGCCGTGAAGGCCGCGTTAACAGTATCCAACGGAACGATGGAAATGGTCTGGCTCACGGAGTCGGGAGGACTGCATCCGGTGGGGTCATACACCAGTAACTGGATCGTGTACGAACCCGGACCAGCGAGGTAGGTGTGCACCACGTTGGTATCCGTGTATTGCGCGCCATCGCCCATATCCCACTCGAACGCGAGCGGACTGCCGGTACTGTTGTTCACTGTTGTTACCCCCGCCGTTGTGCAGGAAGCATCAGGAAAGGCCGTAAAGGCCGCAGTGAGCGGCTGCGACAAGCCGATGGTTATGGGGAAGGTGATGGTATCGGCCAGATTACAGCTCAGGCTGTCGAAGGCAATTAACGTCACAGTGTATACCCCGGCTGTCGTGTAGAGGTGACTGGGAGCATAAGCGGTGTCGATGGGACTGCCATCGCCGAAATCCCAGATCCAATTGGTGCCGGTGCTCACATTCGAAAAATCGATGACGATGGGCGCGCAACCTTGATTAAGGTTGCTGGCACCGGCCGCATTCACACCGGCCACTGGAAATCGATCTTGAACACACCGATATCCCAGCCCACGGTCTGATTCTGTGCCCAGGCCCAAGCAGTGGTCTGCAAGCTGCCCATGCCGCTGCAGACACCTTGATAGATGATGCCATCCTTGTCGAACCGGCTGGTGCCACCGTCCACGTGGCTTCCACCGTAATAGGTCCCGAAAAGGAGGCCCACGAAATCGACATCGAACGCGGCGAGGTAGAAAGATCCTGAGCCGTACAAGCTGTTGGGGGTAAGCGGAAGGCCGGCCTGGCTGTTGAACCCGCTGATATACACGTGATCACAATGATCCACCAGGAAAGCCACCGGCACCGTTGCACTACCAAAACCACCCGAGCCAAGCATGCTACTGACAGGAACGGAGGAAAGATCGGACGTGAACTTCGCAACAAAGATCGTCCCGCCGGGTGTTCCATACGTGCCTACCGGTTGTACCGGTATAACACCTTCGCTTTGTCCATAGATCCAAACGTCACCCGCGTTATCGGTGTCCAGGAAATAGGGGCTGTCCTCTTCAATGGTTCCGAAAAGGGAACTGGCTTGCAGTACGGTACCCACGGGATCCATTTTGGCCACCCAACCATCGCGCACCCCTTGAAAGGTGGTCAAGTAGGCACCCGGGGTGGTGGTGAAGTTGGCGCTTTCCGTGCTTCCGCACACGAAAAGACTGCCGTTGCTCAACCGCAAACCGAAGGCGCCGTCATCGCCGGTGCCGCCCATGAACGTGCTCCAGAGCAGTGATGTGCAGTTCTGGTTCACCGATAGCACAACGCCATCCCGTCCACCGCCAAGTGTGGTCTGAATGGCCCCAGCCGTAGTCGGGAAATTCGCACTTTCTGTAAACCCGGCTACCAACACGTTGTTCGCGTCATCCAAATAGATCTCACCGCGGTATGCTTCGCCGTAGTTGCCCCACATTGCATTGGTGCCGTCTGACCCCGAACCACCAATGAAGGTGCTTCCTATCAATGCGGTTCCATCATCTTCGAAAACGGTGACCACCATGTCGTTGCCCCCACCATTGTGAGATGTGTCATACGCGCCCACGGTAACGGGGAAGTTGGTGCTGGCAGCCGACCCCATGATGCATAAACGGCCCAGCGAGTTAACGATCATACTGTGCGGATTCTCGTTGGAACTCCCTCTTAGATAACTGGCCCAAATCAAGTTGCTGCCATCGGGGTTGTACTTGCTGAAGCTCATGTCGGTGCCGCCGCCACCGAACGCGGTTTGGAACGCGCCAACCGTGGCAGGATAGCTGGGGCCGAAGTTCCGCGCACCGGTGTAAATGTTCCCGAGATCATCGTACGTAGCACAATGGCCGTAATTGCTGGCGCCAGTGCAACCGCTCAGTGTGCTGGCGATGAGGATGGGGTCGATCACGATGGGGCGCGAAGCATCAATGCCATCCGGAAAACTGAAGCCTAATCGATCACCGCGCAGATCGAACGTACAGTTCACCGGCTCCTGTGCACCATCGGCGTAATAGGCCACAGGGGCCAACTCGGTTACGTCACCCACTGAAGTGTTCATGACAAGGTTCCCAGAGGCGTCAACGTACATCCGCTCAAGCCCTTCGAAACGAAGACCAATATCCGCAACACGGGTACCCGGGGCAAGTTCAAGATCATACTTCAGATCACCCCCCTCGCCGTGGAAAACAACATCGACACCTGGCCAAACGCCACTGTAGCGAAGAATACCGAACAGCGGGACCTTCTTTCGCCATGTCATTGGATCGTTGCCCAAAAAGTAATTGTGATACGCCGCCGACCCTTGGCTTTCAACAATGCGGGGAGATACCACCGGCGAATCGAAGTGCACTCTCCAAGCGTGACCGTTGAACCGGATCGCCTGCTGTTGTTCAAGTGTTAATTGACCGGCATCGTGCATCACGTTGTATGCATCCTCCTGAAGCTTCACCCACGTAATGCCATCGTTCTCCATGAAGGCAGTGGCACCCGTCACATCGGCACGATACAGGAACCCCCCACCCCACTGTCCATCGTTCTTCACGAAGTTCATCGCTGGTTGAGGGTGATCGTGTCCCTCGTGGGCAGTCGATGCGATCCCTTGAGCGGAAGAATTCAGTAGGCCAAGAATGACTCCTACGGCAATAAGTGAACGGTGCATGGACAGGTTCGTTAGGCGGCTGGAAGACGGTTGCACCCCGCCGACCGTTGTCCAAAGGTCAGATTCCCCTGAAGCTGGTTTTGCAGCGGGTCCGACAAGTCGGGAAAAATCATGGAAGGACCGGCTGATCACGGACAGATGAGCACGACTACTTCAGCACAGTAACATGCCCGATCAAGCTGGTGTCCTCGTGCGTGCACTCGCCATTGTAACGCAGCTTGTACACATATACGTCCTGTTTGATCTGTCCGTTGAACATGCCGTTCCAGGGATCACTTAGCGAGGTGGTCTTGAAGATCTGCTCACCCCAACGGTTGAAGATCATCAGTTCAACCTCGTGTTCCCCGAACCCGGAGATCACGAACTCATCGTTGAACCCATCACCATCCGGGGTGAAGGCATTGGGCACGTAAAGCTCTGGCTCACTGTCCATTGGAGTTACGGTAACGCTATCCGCATGCACGCAGCCCGTAGCATCCCATACCTCGAAATCATAATCCGTGGTATCCAAGCCGGGGAAAAGCAAGTAGATGCTTTGCTCCGTTGCCCCCGTTTCCCACAGATAGGCGGTTCCTTCATATGGAATGGTCAGGGTGATCGGCGCCCCTGGGCATGCGTCAAAGCCATAGCTGAGGTGCTGCTCGGGCGCTTCGATAACTTCAACTGTATCCGAACCAGTGCACAGTCCATTGCTAACAACCACCCAGTAGGTGCCAGCGGCCGAGACAACAAGGCTATCCAAGGTGGAACCGTCGCTCCACAAGAAAGTATTGCCCGCTGCACCTGAAGCGTAGATAGTGGTCGTAAGACCGGGACATATAACACCGTTCGTTGCCGCTGCGATCGGTAGATCGTCGATCACCACGACCGTCGTGCTCAAGGAATCATCGTTCCCACATCCTAGGTCGGTGACAAGTAGCTCGACGGTGTACGTGCCGGGCACGGTATACACGTGAGCTACATCCTGTGTGGCGTAGGTGGTGCCATCGCCCATATCCCATGTGTATGTAACACTGTCGCCAGTGCTCAGGTTCAAGCCTTGAACGGTGAGCAGCGTGCAATTCCCCACTTGACCAAGGGTGAACGCGGCAACGATGGGAACGATCGGGTCGAGGACCACAGTGACCGTTACGGTGTCGTTGGGGCTGCATCCCTCCAGATCGCTCACCACGAGCATCACGTCGTATGATCCGGCCGTGGTGTAGGTGTGGGTAATGTTGGTGTCCGCATAGGTCGTTCCATCACCCATCGTCCAAGCGAAGGCAAGGTTACTACCGGTGCTGCTGTTGGTGCCCTGCACGATAAGCTGAGCGCAATCGAACACTTGGGCCAAGGTGAAGGCCGCAGTAACGGGAACAGGCAATGTGGGCGACACCGTGATCGAAGCCGTATCCGCGGTATTGCAGGTGGACGTATCCGTAGCGATGAGCGAGATGGTATAGGCCGCCTGCACGGCGTACTGGTGGCCGATCACATCCGTGGTGGTGTAGGTCGTGCCATCTCCCATGTCCCACAAGTAGGTGGTAGCAGCGGAGTTCACACTGGTGTTGATGCAATCCACCAACAGATCGTTGCAATCGAAGGTTTGTGTGAACGAGAACGCGGCATCCACCGTGTCCATCAATAGCATGGTTATGGTTTGGGTCAGCGAATCCCCGGGGGAGCAGCCCGCTGCCGCAACGTAAAGAGTAACGTCGTACGTGCCGGGAGCCGCGTATGTATGCATCACATCCGTGGTGGTGTAGGTGGTACCATCGCCCATATCCCACAGGTACGAGCCGCTACCTCCAACGGTCTGGTTCGTCCCTTGAACCGTGAGGTCACACCCATTGCCGATCTGCCCCAAGGCATAGGCCAGTACACCCGGGCTGGCAGAGGATGTGATCAACTTCACATCATCGAGAATGACTTCCGAGGCGCTACTGTGCATGTGGCCCCAATTGGTGAATTTGATGGTTTGAGATGTGCTGGTAGCCTGAAAGGCGATCTCATAGCGCGTACCGATGGCACCTGGCGCCGTGGGCTCACAATGCAGGAAAATATCACCGAAACCAACGTCCACACCGAACACACCCGTATTGGGGAAATTCTCGCCACCCGCCCAGAACTCAAGGATGTAGGTGCCCCCTATGGTCAAACCCGGCACCGTTTGCGACAGCGTTACACCGGAGTTGCCGCCATAAGCCGGATCGTTCTGGGGATACCCCGGAGGAATACCGGTTACAACACATCCCGAGGTAACAAGGCAAGATGTGTCGTCCACAACGGGTGAACAGAATTCCGTGAACGCGTTCCCGAGGTATACCGCATACAGACCATCGGGCACCGTTGTCGTTGTGTTATCGAATACGAGCGAGTATGTCGACGTGCCGCCGCCAGCACAAACCCAATTTGCAACATCACAGACGTATGAAGAGGATGCCGGACAGAAGACATCCCAAGCGTTCGGCCATGTGGTACAGGTATGGCTTTCGAAGCTCCCGTTCACGATCAAGTTGACCCCGCCCGGGTTGATCGGGGCCACCTGATCGTAGCAATTAACACAGAGAACCTGCGCCTGGAGCGAGATCGAGGTCGATAACAATACGAATAGTGAAGCTGTCTTCCTCATAACGGATGGGGTCGTTGGATCATTGACGTTGATCGTTCGCATAGGGCTGCCCGAAGGTCCAAGAAAATTCGTCACAAACCCTTGTCCGATACCGGGGTCGTATGGAGACCATAGCATTCCCCAACTACGCAAGCTGCTGGGTCGAAAAACCAACCAAGTCCCGACTTCCATGGCGAACTCAGCCCACCCTGCCAGCTTACTTCAACACGGTCACGTGCCCGATCATACCAACGTCCTCATGGGCACACTCGCCGTTGTAGCGCAACTTGTACACGTAGACATCCTGCTTGATCTGTCCGTTGAAGCTACCGTTCCACGCGTCGGTTAGCGATGTCGACTTGAAGATCTGTTCGCCCCAACGGTTGAAGATCAGCAGTTCGATCTTTTCCTCGCCATAACCTGTGATCACGAATTCGTCGTTGATGCCATCGCCATCGGGAGTGAATGCGTTGGGGGCGAACAGTTGTGGAACGCTGTCCATTGGCGTCACCGTTACACTGTCTTCATGCAAACAACCATAGCTGTCCCACACTTGGAAATCGTAATCGGTGGTATCCAAGCCAGGGAAGAGGAGGTAGAGGTTCTGTTGCTCATCGCCGGTTTCCCAGAGATATGCCGTGCCCTGGAAGGGTATCGTCAACGTGATCGGTGCCCCTGGGCAAGCATCGAATCCATAGCTGAGGTCGAGATCATCGGCTTCAACGATATCAACCGTATCCGAACCCAAGCACAGCCCTGTGCTTGCAGTTACCCAGTAGCTGCCAGCTACGGATACCACAAGGCTGTCGGCCGTTGAGCCGTTGTTCCACAAATACGTCGCCCCACCGCTAATACCGGTGGCGAAGAGCGTGGTGGTCGAGTCCGGGCATATCGCGCCGGAGGAGACCAAGACCAAGGGCAACGCATCAATGACGGTTACCGTGACACTGTAGGTAGCGTCATTTCCGCAGGCCAGGTCTTCGACGAACAGTTCAACGGTATAGACTCCCGGTGACGTGTATTGGTGGGATACGTTGGTTGTTGTGTAGGTGGTACCATCGCCCATATCCCAACTGAAAGCAATACTGTCACCTGTGCTTTGGTTGATGCCCTGGACCGTCAGTAATGCACAACTTCCCACCTGGGTGATCGTGAAGTCCGAAACCACGGGTGTCAGTGGATCGACCACCACTGTGATGGAAGCAGTATCGTTCGGTGAACAACCTGCAAGATCGCTCACGACCAACTGCACATCATAGGTGCCCGCAGTCGTGTACGTGTGCGAAACGTTCGTGTCGGCGTACTGCGTTCCATCGCCCATATCCCAAGCGAATACCATGAACGAACCCGTGCTCGTGTTAGTGGCATTCACGATCAGTTGACCGCAGTCAACCACCTGTACGGGGTTGAATGATGCAGCAACTGGCGCAAAGGGCGCAAAGGTCACTTGCAGTGAAGTGGTATCCGCGCCGTTGCACGAAAGCGTGTCGGTAGCGATGAGCGTGATCGTGTAGGTGCCCGGTACAGCGTAGACATGGTCCACGACGTCGGTGCTGGTGTAGGTGGTACCATCCCCCATATCCCATGAATAACTCGGTGCAGGGCCGGTGCTCAAATTCGTACAATCCACTTTCAATTCGTCGCAATCAGGTTCCTGTGAAACCGTGAATGCCGCATCCAGTATGACCGGGGGAGCGATGGTGATAG
Organism: Flavobacteriales bacterium; assembly: GCA_016703005.1. Taxonomy (GTDB): domain Bacteria; phylum Bacteroidota; class Bacteroidia; order Flavobacteriales_F; family PHOS-HE28; genus PHOS-HE28. The sequence goes on along the minus strand of JADJCX010000005.1, from coordinate 53,992 downwards.
GCACAACGACCGTGTCGTTCGGAACGCAGCCGTTCACATCGCTCACGATCAACTGAATGTTGTATGTGCCTTGGACAGCGTAGTTGTGCAGAACATCCGTTACGTTGCCGTACGTATTCCCATCGCCCATATCCCAGGCGAACGACATGGTGGCGCCGGTGCTCTGGTTCACTGTCTGCACGCTGTTCAATGCGCAGTCGATCACTTGGCTTACGGTGAAGGCCGCCACCACGGGTGCCGGCGCAGCGTAGCTTACCTGTGTTGTTACCGTGTCCGGCGGATTGCAGCCGAGTGAATCCGTAACGATCAATTGCACAGTGTACGTCCCGGTCAGGGTATATGTGTGGGTAACGTTCGTATCGGTGTACTGCGTTCCATCGCCCATGTCCCAAGCGAACTGCAAATTGTCACCGGTGCTGGTGTTGGAACTCTGCACCACCAACTGGTTGCAATCAGGCACGGTAGCCAACGTGAAACCCGCAGTGATCGGCAACAGTGAGTCCACTTGAATGACCACGCTCATCGTATCCGAAGTATTGCAAGCGATGGGGTCGTTCACGATCAGCGTGATCGTGTACGTACCGGGATTGGGATAGAGATGGTAGGGCACAAAAGGCGCCACGTACACGATGCCATCGCCCATGTCCCATTGCGGCTGGGGTGCCGGTCCGGTGCTCAGGTTGGTCGTGCTGACAGCGGTTCCGGTACAAGTTTGGACGGCATCGACCGTGAAGTCAGCCACCACCACTTGCGGGGGCAACACGTTCACGGGCACGGTCACCGAATCGGGCGAGCTGCATCCGGAGAGGTCGTAGACCAACAACTCAACGAAGTAGAAACCCGGAGCAGCGTATGTGTGCACCACGTTGGTATCGGTATAGGTGGTACCATCACCCATGCTCCAGACATAGGAAATGGGGTTACCTGAACTGAAGTTCGTGAATGCGATCTGGGGTAGTGTACAATCGGGACCGACGGTCCAAGTGAAGACAGCATCAAGCACCTGGCCGGAACCGATCACGTCGGAATGGTGATCGTATCTGAGAGATTGCAGCTACCGGGATCGAAGGCGATAAGAGTAACCGTGTACGAACCCGGGGTATTGTACATATAGCTGGGCTCATATAGCGTACTGACGGGACTTCCATCGCCGAAATCCCACTGCCAACTCGTGCCATTGCTGGTGTTGAAAAAGTCGATGTTCACTGGTGCGCAGCCTTGCGTGACACTGGCCGTTCCCGCAGCAGTAACACCACCGAGAGCGCTGAGGTTGATCGTTTGGGTTGCGGTATCCGGCGCGATGCAGCCGCCACCGTTGGTGATCAGCGTTACCGTATAGGTTCCGCTGGTCGCATATGTGTGGGTAACGTTCGTGTCTGTGTACTGTGTACCGTCGCCCATGTCCCAGAGGTACGAACCCACAGTGCCAGTGCTTTGGTTGTTCGTCTGGATCGTCGTGGAGCACGGGGTTTGGATCAAGCTGAAAGCCGCCGTGGCAGAACTTGTTTGGAAAAGCTGGACATCGTCCAGGATCAGTTCTGAGGAGATCGAACTGACGTGACCCCAGTTCGTGAACTTGATAAGGTGCGTAGTTGACGTTGCCAAAAAGGTGATCTCGTAACGTGTTCCGATCGTACCGGGGCTGGTTCCATGGCAGCTCAAGTAGTTGTAGCCGAAGCCGATGTCCACTCCGAACACGCCACGTTCCGGGAACGCTCCGAAATCCTCGCCCCCTGCCCAAAATTCAAGTACGTAAGTCGCACCGATGGTCAAGCCGGAAACGCTTTGTTCCAAGCTCACGCCCGTGCCTCCGCCGTAATTCCCCGAATTATTGAACGGGTAGCCGGCAGGAATCCCAGTGACCTCGCAGCCGCTGTACACCAAACAGCTGGTATCGTTAACCACAGGGGAGCATGCTTCGGTATAAAAATTACCCAAGTATGCGGCGATGAGTCCCTGCGGGATCGTGCTCCACGAAGCATCCACGGTCTGTGCGTAGGTATCCAATCCCCCTCCGGTACAAAGCCAATCGGTGATGTCGCATGAATAATTCAAAGAAGCCGGGCAGTAATAGCCACCAAGACCACCGCATGTCCCAAGCTCCAAGCCCCCATTGGTCAAAAGGTTCGGATAGCCAACGTTCAAGGGTGCATCTTGTTCAGTACACTCAATACATATGATCTGGGCCGAGCCGTCGGTGAGCCCAGTGGCCAACAAAGCAGCGAATGAAAGGGACCTCAGTATGCTGGTCATTGAACTCATCGTCTTGGTGAACATGTGCATAGTGCTGCAAATGAAGTGCAAAGTGCCCGGTTCAGGCGGTTCAGCGGTCGGTCGAAAGGGTTGGAGCATTCGAAGGTCCGCAATAACAATTGATCGGCTGCTGCGCAGACGAGGCATGTCCAGCTGTCGTTGTCCCGTTAGCGCGATACTCACTGTATGTCCTGTCCACGGCGCGACAAGTCCCGGGGAACGAGGTTGAATAAAACCCTATCACCTGAATTGCAGGTCGTACAGCCGCTTGTAGGTACCGCCGAGGGCCAGCAATTCTTGATGATCACCTTGCTCAATGATCCGGCCTTTGTCCAGTACGATGATCCGGTCGGCGAACTGGACCGTGCTCAAGCGGTGCGCGATCACGATGCTCGTACGTCCCTTGGTCAGCTGCTCTGTTGCAGTGGTGATCATTGCTCGCTGATGCTATCCACGCTGCTGGTGGCTTCATCCAGCACCATTATGACCGGCTTGTGCACGTAGGCACGGATGAAGGCAATGAGTTGCCGCTGACCGGTACTGAGCACGCTGCCGCGTTCCTGCACGCTTGTATCGTATCCCATCGGCAACTGCATGATGAAGGCATGGGCACCAACGGCTTGCGCGGCTGCCATCACCTCCTCGCGCGTGATCGCGGGATCATTCAACGTGATGTTGTTGTGCACCGTATCACTGAACAGGAATACGTCCTGCAACACCACGCTGATGCTCCGCCGGATCGCATCAAGGCGATAGCTCAGGATATCGTGCCCGTCAACGAGCACACTGCCCCGTTGGAATTCGTAGGCTCTGCTCAGCACGTTCACGATGCTGCTCTTTCCGCTTCCGGTCGCTCCCACGAGCGCAACCATTTCACCGGCCTTCACCTTTAAGTTGATGTCTTTCAACACCCAATCCGGTTCAGCAGCACCATTGTCATCAGCCGGTGCATCGCCGTATGCGAACCAAAGTCCCTTCACGTCGATCTCGCCGCGTAACGCTGTTGCCGAAAGCGTTCCAACATCCTCGATCGCGGCTTCCGTATCCAGCACCTTGAAGACACGCTCGCTGCCTACCATGCCCATTTGCAGCACATTGAAGCGATCGGCCAATTGCCGTATGGGACGGTAAAGCAGGTTGATGAACATGATGTAGGCCACAAGATCTCCGTAGCTCACTTCATCCGACACTACACCACCAACACCCCACCACACCAGCAGCGCAAGCGAAAGTGCTGCGAGTATTTCGACCACCGGGAAGAAAACGCTGTATGCCCAAACGCTGCGGATGTTGGCATCGTTGTGCTCGTCGTTGATGCGTTGGAATTTTTCCTGCTCTTCCTTTTCCTTGCCGAACAACTGCACGATGCTCATGCCTTGAATGTGTTCTTGCACGAAGGCATTGAGCCGCGCCACTTGCGTGCGCACATCCTGGAAGCTCTTGCGGATGCTGTTCTTGAAAACGTTCGTTGCCCACAATAGGATCGGCACGGGAGCCAGGCTCAACAGCGCCAGTTTCCAGTTGATCGCGAACATCACGATGATCACCACGAGCAACTTCAGAAGATCACCGAGGATCATGAGCAGACCTTGACTGAAGATGTCCTCGATCGTCTCCAAGTCGCTGATGACGCGGGTAACGAGCGTTCCGATCGGCGTGCGATCGAAATAGCGTAACCGGAACTGCACAACGTGCGCATACAGTTTGTCACGCAGATCCAGCATCACGGCTTGTCCCAGCCAGTTGGTCCAGAAGGCTTGGTAGAACTGCATTACGGTTTCAACGACCAGCAGTGCGATCACCAGAAGAACGATACCGAGCAGAATGTTGGCAGTACCAGCGCCGAACACTGTGACCATCGCCTGCGATGTCCAACGCATTGCCTTGTGGCCCAGGTCCAGTTCAATGCCCGGGCCCACTATGGTTGATGGATCGGTGGAAGCGATATCCACCACCCAACCGAGGATGATCGGCCGGACAACACCAACTACGCTGAGCAGAATAGTGAGTACGAATGCGAGCCAGAAGATCTTCTTGTACGGCTTCACAAAAGCCATCACCCGCCGGAACAGACCGAGATCGAACGCTTTGCCGCTAGCACTTTCCGCGCTCATGGCAAGTAAGGGTACATGACCCTCTGCAAGTAGAGACCACAAGCCGGTGCCCCTTTTCCGGCCGCTGACCGGTCACGGACATCGATCACTTCCTTCATGTGTTCCGATGGCTTCGCGCCGCTGCCCACACGTAGACATGTACCCACGATCGCGCGCACCATGTTGCGCAGGAAGCGGTCGGCGGAGATGGTGAACTGCACACCATCACCGACTTGCTCCCAGCGCGCAGCGCGCACATCGCAGAGCATCGTCTTGTTATCGCTCCCGGCCTTGCAGAAGCTGGTGAAGTCCTGTTTACCGATGAGATGAGCACAGGCCACGTTCATGGCATCCACATCCAGCGCCGGGCGGAAGTGGTAGGAGCGGTTCTCCAAAAAAGGGTCCTTATGGTGATGAACGCGATAGAGATAGCCGCGCTCTACGGCATCGAAGCGCGCGTGCGCATTATCCGCAACCGACCAGAAGCGCTTGGCGGCAATGCTCTCGGGCAGCACGCTATTAAGGCTGTGCAACAAGCGCTCATCCATTGCGGTGCGCGCATCGAAGTGGAGGAAGAACTGCAAGGCATGCACGCCCGAATCGGTACGTCCGCAACCTGTAACCACGATGTCCGGCTCCCGGAGTACCACGCGCAAGGCGGATTCCATTGCTTGCTGAACACTCGGATCACCCGGCTGCACCTGCCAGCCGCTGTAAGCGGTACCATCAAAAACGATCTCGAGAAAGTGGCGGGGCATGATCTCCACGGATGGGATGAGGAAGCAATGGAGATGAAAAGGCGCTCCAGAGGGGCGCGAAAGTAGAAGGGGCGGAACCGACCACGCTCAAGGCAACACTCGCATCTTCACATCCTCCGCATCTTCACATCCTCACATGCGCCGCATCGGCCTCCTCTCCGACACCCATGGCTGGCTCGACCCGCGCATCCGCGAACACTTCGCGCAGTGCGACGAGATCTGGCACGCTGGCGACATCGGTGGACTTAGTGTGACGGATGAACTTGGGAAATGGAAACCGCTGCGCGCAGTATGGGGCAACATCGACGACGCGAAGGCCCGTGCGACCTTCCCTGAACACCAGCGCTTCACTATAGAAGGTGTGCGTATTTGGATGACCCATATCGGCGGTCGACCGCCGGGCTACGACCGGAACGTGATCCAAGAACTTCGGGCTTCCCCTCCTACCCTCTTCATCTGTGGGCATTCGCACCTGTGCATGGTGAAGTTCGATGAGCGCTTGAAGATGCTGTACATGAACCCAGGCGCTTGTGGCCGGCATGGCTTCCATCATGTGCGCACCATACTCCGCTTCTCCATCGATGGCGCACAGCTCACGGGCCTGGAGGTCATTGAGCTTGGTACGCGTGGAAAGTCGGAACTAAAGGCTGCGGGCTAGGCAAGCAGCACGCTCATCTCAGGCGATCGACGCTCTTCACCAACGCCTCATCGGCCTTGATGGCACGCACGGCCAGAAAGACAAAGGCCAACGAGACCAGCGGAAGGAAATAGGACAGGCCATATGAACCTTGGGTCCCGCCCTTGGCTTCCATCAGCGACCCCAAACTGTGCTCCGCCATGAATACCGCCGCGAAGAGCCCGAGCAAAAGCATGTAGGCGAAATTCGCGAAGCGCACTTGGCGCGCCCGCTGTTTGTAGAGGAAGATGATGAATAGCAAAATGGCGATCGCTACGGCCGCCACGGCGTAAATGGGCACGATCGGGTCCGGAGCAAAAAGCGGTGTTTGTCCGTTCATCGTGACACCCAATGCACCGAACACCACGGAACCTGTCGACCCGTCATCGGCTGCTACCATGGTGTAACTGGCGATCGGGAACAGGAACATGAGCCCCACGCATAGAGCGGCTAGGGCAAGGAAGAGGGATTGCTTTCGCTGGATCATCGGCGCGAAGATGGAGCGCGATCGACATCAAGCTAACCCCAACCCGGACCTAAGTTGCTTGAAGCTCATTTCCCTTATCATTGTCCCCGTCTTCAGCAACACCCGGTTCCGGGCGGTTGCTTTCTCCCCCGATCACGAACGTCTCTTTCCTCAGACCTGAAACGGTTCTACCGGTGTTCTGCACACCGCTTACACACTCCCGACATTTTACCGCATGCAAGACGCGAACGCGCTCAATGACATGAAGCTGCCCGAGCTACGTGAAATAGCCAAGCAGTTGAACATCAAGAAGGCCGACACCCTACGGAAGCAGGATCCGATCGCCAAGATCCTTGAGGCGCAGAACCCGGGAGCGAAGCCCGCCCCTCCCGAGCCGAAGACAGCCGCCGAAGACCCGATGGCACTTGAAGCGATCGCGGACGAAGAACCACCACCGGTTGAAGATCCCGAGCCGGATGATGACGAAGACGACGAGGATGATGAGGACTCCGAGGATGATGAAGACGGGGATGATGACGATGACGACACTGAGGACAGTGAGAAGGGCGAAGGCGATCGGAAGAGTGCCAGCGCCGCTGGGGACAACCCGGGCTCAGCACAAGAGAATGCACCTGCTGTAGCCGGTGAGCGCCGGGACCCGAACGAGGACCGCAAACAGCGCGAACGTGAGTTCCGTGAGCGCCGCGAACGCGAGGCACAGCGCGATCCGCAAGCAGCCAAGTTGGAAGGCTCCGGCGGTGGCGACAACGCCCCGACCGGTGGGCAACGCCAAGATCAGCAACGCAACGATGGCGGACGCAACGATCGCCGCGACAGGAACCGTGACCGCCAGCAGGGAGATCAACAAGGCGGCCAACAACAGCAAGGTGGACAGCCTCAAGGCGACCGCCAACAAGATCGCCCACGCCATGATCGCCCACATGGCGACCGCCCGCAACAGCAGCAACAAGGTGATCGTCAACCGCAGCATCAAGGCGATCGTCAACCCAACGATCAACGCGGTGGCGATCAACAGCGCAACGATCAACGTCAGGACAATCGCCCACACCGCGAACCGCCACCGCAATTCGATGCGTTCGTGGAAACGGACGGCGTGCTGGAGATCATGCCCGATGGCTACGGCTTCCTGCGCAGCAGCGACTACCACTACCTGGCCTCGCCGGATGATGTGTACGTGAGCCAGCAGCAGATCAAGAACCACAGCCTCAAGACCGGCGACACCGTTACTGGTTACGTGCGCCCGCCGCGCGATGGCGACAAGTTTTTCCCACTGGTGAAGGTGGACCGCATCAACGGCCGTGATCCCGAATGGGTACGCGACCGCGTGCCGTTCAAGTTCCTTACGCCGCTGTTCCCTGATGAGAAATTCGACCTGACGACCAAAGGCGGCAACCTGAGCACACGTGTGCTTGACCTCTTTGCCCCCATTGGCAAGGGGCAGCGCGGGCTCATCGTTGCGCAACCAAAAACCGGTAAGACGATCCTGTTGAAGGACGTCGCGAATGCGATCGCTGCGAATCATCCGGAAGTGTATTTGATCGTGCTGCTCATTGACGAGCGCCCGGAAGAAGTCACGGACATGGCGCGCAGCGTGCGTGCTGAAGTGGTGGCCAGCACCTTCGATGAACCGGCGACACGCCACGTGCAAGTGGCCAGCATGGTACTCGAGAAAGCCAAGGCCATGGTGGAGTGCGGACACGACGTGGTGATCCTGCTCGACTCGATCACACGTTTGGCACGCGCCTACAACACGGTACAACCAGCCAGCGGCAAGATCCTCAGCGGCGGTGTGGACGCCAACGCGTTGCACAAACCGAAGCGATTCTTCGGCGCTGCGCGGAAGATCGAGAACGGTGGAAGTCTCACTATCCTCGCCACTGCGCTCACGGAGACCGGCAGCAAGATGGATGAAGTGATCTTCGAGGAATTCAAAGGCACGGGCAACATGGAATTGCAGCTCGATAGGAAGATCAGCAACCGTCGCATCTTCCCTGCCATCGACATCCTCGGCAGTGGCACACGCCGCGACGATCTGCTGCACCATAAGGATGTGCTACAGCGCACCTGGGTCCTGCGCAAGCACTTGGCCGATATGAACCCGGTGGAAGCGATGGAGTTCGTGAAGACCCGCATGGAGGGCACCAAGAGCAACGAGGAATTCCTCGTCTCCATGAACGGTTGATGCGTTACACGTTGCTCATAGCCTTCGCTGCCATTACGCTGCGCTGGCTGCTGCACGCCGACCAAGCGATCGTCGATGGGCACACGTTCTCACCGATCCACCTGCTGGCCCTCCTGCTCGTGGTCTTTTTCGTGCAACGCGGGGCCATGCAAGCCGATCGCAACATCACTTTCCCCATGTTGGTGCGTACCGGATTCCGCAATGCCGCAGTGTATGCGCTGCTGATAGCCGTCTTCGCATATGCGCTCTACGTGTGGATCGATCCATTGTACTTCCCGATACACATCAACGAGCGCGTTGACTTGGCTGTGGCCGATGGGATCGCGGAAGCTGATGCGCGCAAGCGCTTCGAGACGATGTTCTCGCCATTCAACTACGCAACGCTGACCCTAGTGGCTTTCATGGGTGCGGGGATCGTTTACGCACTGCTGGTGGGCGCATTCCACCACAAGGTGCTGCGGAAGCTGGGATAGCTCAGGCGATGAAGGCCTCCGCCAGTGCCTGTTGATCCAGACCACCGAAGTTGCCGCTGCTCATCATAAGCAGCACCGCCTTATCCGCAGTGCCTTCACGCACACCGCCCATCACCTCGATGGGATCTGTCAGCACTCTCAGATCATCCCGACCGAAGGCGCGTTTGATCCGCTCCAGCGGGATCGGTGGTAGGCGTTTCAGTTCAACCGCGTGCGGGTCATAGAAAACGATGGCATTGTCCGCTTGATCCATGGTACCGGTGTATTGATCCAAGAATCCTTCGCTCAGGCTGCTGTACGTGTGCAGTTCCATGCAGGCCGTGAGTTTGCGATCGGGGAACTGCTCACGCACCGCTTGCACCGTGGCGGTTAGTTTGCTCGGAGAATGTGCGAAGTCCTTGAAGACGACACGGGCGCCGTGCTCAGCTAGTTTCTCCAAGCGCTTTGCGGCACCGTGGAAAGTCGCGATGGCTAAGTAGAACTCTTTGTCGCCGATGCCCAGCTGATGGCACACGTGGCGTGCGCCTTCCAGATTCTGGAGGTTGTGCTTCCCGAAGACTTCCAGCGTCACATCACCTTGTGAGGTCTCCAGCACGGTAACGCCGTTCTCTATGCGGTGCGGCGGAATACCGTAAGCAACTTTCGCATCCTTCACCTCGGGTTCCTCAGCGAGTTTCCTCACTTCGCCATCCTCCGCGCAATAGATCAGTTTGCCGCCCGCCTCAATGCACTGGATGAAGATCCTGAACTGGTCCACATAACTCTCAAAAGTCTTGAAGACATTGATGTGGTCCCATGCGATACCGCTGATGAGCGCGATATCGGGTTTGTAGCGGTGGAACTTCGGAACGGGTTGCAGGGTGCTGGCCAAGTATTCATCACCTTCGATCACGGCCACCTTGCTGGTCGCGCTCAAGCGCACCATGCAATCGAAGCCGTCGAGCTGTGCGCCAACGAGGTAATCGAACTCCACGTTGCACTTCCGCAGCACATGCACGATCATGCTCGTGATGGTCGTCTTGCCATGACTGCCACCGATCACCACACGCGTCTTGTCCTTGGTCTGCTCGTAGAAGAACGCCGGGTAGCTGAAGACTGGAATGCCCAACTCCTGTGCGCGCTTCAGTTCAGGATTATCCGCGCGGGCATGCATTCCCAATATCACGGCCTCAATGTCGGAAGTGATGTCTTCCGGATGCCAGCCCAACTGATCCGGCATCAAACCCAAGCGGTCCAAGCGACTGCGGCTCGGTTCGAAGATCTCATCATCGCTGCCCGTTACTGAACAGCCCTTCTGGTGCAGGGCAATGGCCAGATTGTGCATGGCGCTGCCGCCTATGGCGATGAAATGGACGCGTTGGAAGGACATACGGAGATGTGCAGAGGTGGAAGATGTGCAAATGTGATGGCCGCGCGAGCGAATAGCGACTGCGTGCAGACATACCTGTTCACGCCGTAGTGTTCAGTGCCCTTTTCATTTCCACATTTACCGCATCTCCACAATTTACCCTATGAACCTCTACCCCATCGAAACCGGCTTCTTCAAACTGGATGGCGGCGCCATGTTCGGCGTGGTGCCCAAACCCCTGTGGAGCAAGATGCATCCGCCCGATGAGCGCAATGCCTGCACATGGGCTATGCGGTGCTTGCTGGTGGAGACAGGAGGTCATCTCATCCTTATCGACAACGGCATCGGCGACAAGCAGGACGCCAAATTCTTCAGCCACTACGACCTGCACGGCGACGACACGCTGGACAAGTCACTGGCAAAGCATGGCTTCACACGGAACGACATCACCGACGTGTTCCTGACGCACTTGCACTTCGATCACTGTGGCGGCAGCATCCGTTGGAACAGCAAGCGTGATGGCTTCGAGCCTGCCTTCCCCAAGGCGACCTACTGGAGCAACGAGCACCATTGGCAATGGGCCACCCAACCCAATGCCCGCGAGAAGGCGAGCTTCCTCATGGACAACATCCTGCCGATCAAGGAAAGCGGGCAGTTGAAGTTCGTGAACACAAAGAGCCCGAACGACCCGAACAACCCGCACTATCGGCCGGAATATCTGCGCGATGTATTCCCCGGGATCGACGTGCTACTGGTGAACGGCCACACCGATGCCATGATGATCCCGCACCTGCATGCAAAAGGCCGCACTGTCGTGTACATGGCGGATCTGCTACCGAGCGTTCACCACATTCCAGTGGCTTGGGTAATGGCGTACGACACTCGCCCCTTGCTCACGATGAACGAGAAGAAGAACTTCCTCGATCGCGCTGCGGCACAGAAGTTCGTACTGTTCCTGGAGCACGACCCGAACAACCAGTGCTGCACCGTGGAAGCCACGGAAAAGGGAGTGCGACTGCAACGCACGATCCGCCTTGACGAGCTCTGAGCTCTAGCGTTGCACCACGAAGCGTGCAGTGATGGTTGCATCCGCGTCCACCGCCTTGAGCATGTACGTGCCCGCCGTCAGTCGGCTCACGTCCAATCGCACCAGATCGCTTCGAGGTGCGCCCATCTGTGCAACGATCCGTCCAGCCAGATCCGTGATGAGCAATACATCGATCGCGGCCGGGAGACCGGTGATGAATACTTCGTCGGCAGCGGGCACCGGATAAACAAGTACATCGGCCGACGTGCTTTCGCCGATAGCATCGGGAATGGCGGCTTCATCGCAGATGGTGAAATCACCGGCCTCGGTGCCACCACCGTTCCAGATGCGCACGAGGTAATCGGTATTCAGGTCCAAGCCGGTGAAGTTGAAAGGGCCAACGCTATCGGTGAAGCACTGGATGTATTGCGGTTCGGAGCAAGCGGTATACAACGCGAGGTTCAATGTCGCTGCATCGCCCAGGGTTGTAATGATAGTATGGCTGGCTTCGTTCCCCGTGTTGAACATGAACCATGCATCGTTGACGTTCTCGTATGGATCGCATCCCGGATTCGGCAATGGCGACGCGTACGCACAGACCAGCGTCGCAACAACGGGTGCGCATTGACCGATAGGCTGGGTGGTCAGCGCTGTTGCTGCATCACAATCGTCGTTCGCTAGGCTTGGTGAGCATGGTGCCTCGCAAGACATGATCAGTGTGAAGTTGCCTGTTGCACCGTTGTATCCATGTACAAGGACCAAATACTGGGTCCCCAGCTCACTGACGAACGTGGTGATCGAGGAATTCCCCGGGCAGTTCGGTCCATCGTCATTGCCTGCAATACAAACAAGGCCAGTGCAAGGCCCGGTGTACACCCCGATCTTGCTGTCATAGTTCGTATTGCCGCAGGTGCTCAGCGTGATCTCTTGGCCATTGCCCGTGAAGGAATACCACACACCGGCAGTGTTCACGTTCGCGGAGCCGCATTCCGGCGCTGGCGTCACAATGGAATTGACCGTAGTGCCATCGAGGGAATCCCCACACGCGATGGTCAAGGCATCCGCGCAGAAGGCATTGGCCGGGGGCGCAAGATCCAGCGTGGTGAACGTGTACGGACCGGACGCCAAACTCACATTCCCACTACCACAATCCAAGGTGATGTAGTAGTCGTAATCGGTGGAATCGGACAACCCGGTGATGTTCACTGGCGGCCCGTCGGTGCCGATCGTGCCGGAGGCGACAGCGCCGGTACCGAGGGCGAACCCGGCAGGACCGTACTCCACTGAGAAGTCACCGGGCAGCAAAGAGGTCCAATCAATGAATACCTCGTCGTTGCTCGGGCTTACTGAAACATTCTGCGCTACTGGGCATGCGGTACAATTCAATGTCAACGTGAAATCCCCGGTCTCGCCGTCGTAGCCTTGTACAAGGATGTAATACGTGCTGCCGTTTGTCGAAAGGAAAGTGACCGTGCTCGCAAGATCACAGAACTGGGCATCGTCGTTCCCCCCCACGCAAGCAAGACTTCCGCAAGAGCCGGAATAGACGTTGATCCGTGTGTCGTAGCCGTTCGCGTTGCAGGTGGAGGCGTTCATGTATCCACCATCGCCGGTGAACGTGTACCAGATACCGGCAGCTTCAATTCCGGTTCCGCAGAAAAAAGGAACTGTGTCCACGGCGGCACTATCGGTGTTGCCAGCAATGCTCTGGCCACAGGCAATGGCCAAGGCACCAGCGCAATCATCGTTCTGCGCTGAACCGACGAGCGGCTGGGCAAGGAGAGCAAAAGCAAAAACGCGTACGAGGGTTTTCATGGTTGCAACAATGGCGGCCGAAGATATCCGGGCATTGCCAGCCAGTTCTTAAAAAGCAAAGGCCCGTTCGCCTGACTTTGGTCAGTTGCGCGGTTTCTTCCTTCGTTTGTCCGGGTCCTCGTGGAAAAAGTAGCGCAGATCCAGCGTCAGATAGCTACCGAGCACCCCTGTGCGAAGAGAATGGTCGATCCCATCAAAGCGCCATGTTTGCTCTACTGTGGCCATATCGCCAAAGGGCCTGTGATAGGTAGCGCCGACGTAAAAATATCCAGACTTCAACGTGCGGTACTCGAAGCCGATGTTGGCCACCACACCCGCTTGCAGCCAACTGTTCCGATACCAATAGGTACGGCTGGTCTCGTTCGTTTCCACGACATCCGTGGGATAGATGTCGGCGCTGAACCCGATGGCATTGTTCATCCAACTCCTCTCACCCAGCCTGATGTACACCAATGCCAGCAACGGTAGTTCGTATCCTATCCAACGTACCGAACCACTGCCGGTTGTGGCATTGGTGTCGTTGGAAACGGACCAATCGTAGCGGCGTTGGATCTGGTTGATACCAGTCTCGAACGAAATGTTCTTTGAAATGCCGGCACGTACCACGGCACCGAAGGCATAACCACCGGTCAGCTCCACCGTTCCTTTCAGCGCGCCTTGCTCAAAGGTGGTGATCGGCTTGAAAAAGCTGAGCGGGAAGACCGGCTTCAACTGGAGCCCGAAGGTGGTAACGCGCTCTTGCGCTTGAAGCGTGCCCAGTATCGCGAGAACCAGGATCGCACCAAGGGCCGATCGACCAATGGCCGTGGGCACAGTGAAAAAGGCGGGAAGGGGAAGTGCCGAATGCACTAACGCGCGGCGATCAGCAATTGCTGGCCAACGCGCAGCAAGCTTCGCCTTGTGATCCCGTTCAACTCGCATAAGTGCTGGATGCCAATGCCGTAAAGGTCTGCTATGCCGCTCAGATGATCACCCTTGCGAACCGTGTGAAAGGTTGTACCGAGCGGATAAGCCGCATAGCTCCAACGTGTTTTGGCAAGCACCAGTGTATCACAGAGCAATTCGCCGTTCCTCAGATCGATGAAGCGGCCTGCATCGATGGGCACACCCTTGAAGCGTACTTCGAAGTGCAAGTGGCTCCCTGTGCTATGCCCACTGTTTCCGCCAAGACCAAGCAACTGACCAGCGTCAACATGTTGGCCCGGTGTCACCTTCAACCGGTGCAGGTGCGCATAGAACGTCTCCAATCCATTGTAGTGGCGTACCACGACAAGCCGGCCGAAACCGCCATAAGTGCCACTGAAACGCACAACCCCTGGGAACATGGTCCTTACGGTATCCCAAACCTGCAAGTCGATGTCCACGCCATTGTGCGGTCGGCCGTTGCGCCAGCCAAAGCGACTGGTAACCACACCCTCGATCGGCATGCTGAAGCCGCAGAGTTCCTCTGGATCGGTAAGCTGCACCAGCACAACACTATCTGTAGTTCCCGGTAAAGGGCCGTAAGCATTCGGGTTGGTCGTGTTCCAAGCACCGTAGATCTCATCAGCGGGGTGCGCCAACCCCGTGTACCACGGCAAGGCAAAACCACCCTCGACTTCCGCAGCCGTGGGCATTTGGCTGGCGTAGAGATTGATCTCATTGACCAACGCGTACGGCACGATATCGAGTTCGAACAGCGAGTCGATCATGGCTGTAATACCGCTCTCATCCAGTGCCCGTATCCGCTTGAACAACTCAAGATCGCGGATCATGTCAGCGGGGGCATCGGGCAACGCACACAATGAATCCAGGAGCTGATCCAAACGTTCATCCGTAAGCGACTCACCCCCTTCCAAAAGCTTGTTATCACCGTACTGCACCACAGCAGCTACCGTATCAGTACCACCGCAGCCGGGTTCCATGGCATGCACACTACCAAGGCAAAGGCCAATGGCGCACAGCAAGGCTCCGAAGCGTTGGGTCATTGGGTTCTGTGGGTCGTTGTCGCGGCCCAACGGGCCCTATTACGGGAAAAAGGGGCGTGAAGATACCCGAGGGTATTATCCATGGAATGCGATCCGACGAACGGCGTAACGCGCCAGTTCAAGGAACTTCCAGCCTTGGCTTAAAAGCTATTGTTCGCGCTATGAATGCCAATGCACGAAATGGTCCAAGGGCTTGCGGTAGCCCGTTGGCCAGTCGATCGACGGATAGCCCATATAGAAAAGCCCAAGGCACTTGTCATGCTCGCCCAATCCCAGGAATGCCCGCATACCGTCGCCCGAGATCGCCGCACCAGTGCTCCAAAATCCACCCAGACCGTATGCCGCACAGGTAAGGTGCATGTTCTGCACACCGCAAGCAATGGCCAACATCTCCTCCAACTCGCTGATCTTACCATTCGGATCACGCGCCATGCCCAAGGCGACAACCACTGAACTGGACAAGGGCCGTTGGGTGAGGTTGTCCATTTTGCGCTGAAGGAACTTCGCAGGTGGCGTCAAGCGCGTGTACTCTTCACCCAGGAAAACGCTCAGCTTCGTCCGCGCAGCGCCCTGGAAAACGTGGTAGCGCCAAGGCTGCGTCATCCCATGATTCGGCGCCCAAGTGCCATTGGCCAGCACCCGTTCAATGATGTCCCGATGTACTTCGCGGTCGGTGTAGTCTTTCGGGAAAACCGTTCGGCGATGCTTGATGATCTCTGAAAGTTCACTGACGCTGTACTTCATGTTCTGGTGGAAAGAGGAGAATATCCTGAGGAAAGGCCTTGCTAAACGCGCTCGTGTCATCGAGCCTTATGGCACTTCCGTTCGTCAGGCAACGAAAGTACCGGCAAGGGCATCTACGTTTGCGTTCCTCAACCAACTGTCCATGCGCATCGCGTCATTACTCGCACTCTTCGGCTTTGCTGCCGCCCAGGCCCAATTCACCTTGGAAAATCCCGAGCATGTTCCCGTGCCCGGACTCATGTTCACAGTGAACCTCGGCCCCTACGTTGCGCCGGGTGCCGGTGGCGCCAACCAGGTTTGGGACTTCAGTTCAATGGCCGCTACTGGTGTTGATACACTTTTCTTCGTTGATCCGGCAAGCACACCGAGCGGTGCGGATTTTACCAGTTCAACGGTGGCGTTATTCGATGGCGATCAGGACTACAGCTACTTCCAAGCCACCGCCACGGAATTCCTGCTCAACGGCAACGATGATGGCAACTATGCCTTCCCCATGAGCGACCCGAGTAAGTACTGGCCTTTTCCATGCAATTTCAATGATACATGGAGCGATGTGCTCGGCGGTTCGGTCATCGTGCAGGCGCAGACCGTTACACGCGCTGGCACTGTAACGGGTATTGCCGATGGTTACGGCACACTGCTGCTGCCTTTCGGACCGGTTGATGATGTTCTGCGCGTGGTGGTCGATGAGGACTATCAGGATGCGGTTTCCATCATCACAGCGATCCATGATGTACAGACCCACTATTATTTCAAGCGCTTCCTGCCGTTCCCAGTGTTCCAGATCACCAACCGTACAACGAACGTGAACGGCAGCATTACCACGTTGCAGACCGCACAATGGGTGGACAGCGCTGCCGTTGGAGTGCTGGAAAGGTGGAGCGCCGCTATTGATGCACAGTTGATACCCAACCCTGCCACCGGAAGTACGACACTCACGTTCGATGCCCGTGGGGATGTGGATGTGAGCGTAGTGGATCTGGCTGGTCGTGTTGTTCTTACCGAGCGGTCAACGTCGCTTTCGCCGGGTCCTCGATCCTACACCCTTGATATCAGCGCGCTTAGCAAAGGGACATACACGGTGAGGCTGATAGACAGGAAAGGCGGCACCGGTGCAAGGAAGCTGGTGGTGAATTGAGCAGGTGGAACGAACCAACCCCCGTTCCGCGAACCCGGAAAGGGGGTTTCGCTTTGACGGCCGCTCATCGCCGCTTCAACAAAGCAACCACGTCACGAACGTCACCCGCGTGCGGTAACATGTGCGACCACTTGGCGTTGGTGATGCGTTTGAAGACGATCATCTGGTACACCGTGTTCGCGGTATAAGCCAGCGACGCGGTAACGGCTGCGCCGTGCAAATGCTTCTCGGGTATCAACAATGATCCGACGACGAGCATTACGCAGAGCGCGATAGCGCTCCCAATGGCATTGTGTTGGTTGCGACCAGTGCCGCTGAAGAACATGCTGAAGGCTTGCGACGCGGCCATGGCTGCGATGCCCGGAGCGAGATACATGACAATGAACGGGATACCCACCACCTCCGGCCCGAAAACCCAGCGGTACAAGTTCTCCGGCAATAGTAGAAGCACCGCGAGAGACCCGATGGCAAAGGCAACCGACGCTTTCAATATCGTAAGCGTCATAGCGCGTTGGTCAGCCAGGTTGGTGGTATTGCTCAGTCTTCCATAGAGCACCGTCGCCAAGCCACGTGGCCCGAGCCATGCACTCTCGGCCACCTGCGTGCCTACCGTGAACACGCCCAGGGAACCGGTACCGGTGATGCGGTCGATGAACCAATAGGTACAGCGATAGGTGAGCAATTGCAGGCCATTCGCGAGTTGCGTGAACCCTCCGTGTTTGAACAATCGCGACCAGACCGGACCACCATCGTGGACCCTCACTTCATCCTTGACCTGTGCAAGCATCGCAACCGATGCCAGAACGGTCGCGATCCCTGCGATGTATCCGGCTTCCACATAGGCCATTGCGGTTCGCTGGTCGGCGGGTTGCGAGATCAGCACGAATGCAACCAGAAGCACGATGCTCTGGAGAATGGCGATCCAATTGAAGGCCTTGATGCGTTGATGGCCGACCAACAAGCCGGTGTGTGTGGTGAACAACACCGTGATCAACGCAAGCGCCCCTACGTGCACCGTGTACCCCTCGGGCACAATGCCGAAGATCAACATGGCCACATACGCAATGACCGAAGAGCCAATTGCCCATAAGTAAGCCCGCCAAAGCAACTCGCGCCGAGGAACCCTCGGCGCCAAGTACGTGAGCGCGCCACCGCATACCACGTTGCCCAACAAAACCGCGAGCGTAATGCCGAGCACGATGAGGCCCATGGTACCCAACCCCTCCTTACCAAGGCGGTGCCCGGCCACCGCGAAAAGAATCAGGTTGCTGATGGCCACCGCGACCCGCGCTGCTATGGAACCGATAGCTGCCCTTACCATTACCTGTTCCGGTCCCGCAAGCGGGACATTTTCCGTTTCAGCTCACGACGTCCCTGTGCTTCGGCGTTGAAGTACCGCTTGCCATCCACCAAGGTGATGTTCCCGATCGCAGAGACGGTATGCAGTCCTTTGTTGAAGGACGTTCCCTTGAACGGGTCCAACCATTTCACCGTGACTTCCGAGAACGCCTCAGGGGTGAGCACATCGATACGATTAAAGGCTATGCGGCCACCGTATGTGTTACTACTGTCCTGTGCCGGCCTCCAGAGTTCAGTGCCGCGCACGAATGGCGTCCCTGCCGGTCGCGAACTGCGGACATCATGCTTTATCGGATTCAGCAGATGCGGCACGAACGGACCTTTCATGTCCCTGCTCCAGTATGCGAACAACTCCACGTTGGTCAGAGGGGCTTTGGTTCCCAGTAGCCACCAGAACCCACCGTGCTCGAACAGTGTGGGGTCCACCAAGGGTTCATTCAGTAAGGTGCACACATGATCCAACGACTCGTTGCTCACATGCACCTTGTACAGTTCGACAGTGCCTGAAGCCGCACTTTCCGGAACGCAGTACACCGCATCATTGCGCTGAACGATGAACGGATAACTGAGGTGCGCGCCCGTATCGAGCATGGAGCGACTGCGCTTCAACACATTGTCCGATTTTGGTCGAAGCCGTGAGATCTCGCCTAAGCCCGTGCGGTAATCGAACTTCTCATAGAGCACATTCAACTCGCCATTGAGGATATACCCGAAAGGATCCGCTCGGAATTGCCCTTTGCCGGGCTCGGGCAACCATCGGATATTGAGGTTCGGCTTATCTTCCAACAACGATGCGATGGGTTGATGGAGGATACCGATGTTCCATTGCTCGTGCTTGCGCTGCGCATCGCGGTGGAACCGCAATTTGTTCGACGCCTGTTTCCAAAGGAACCGGAGGAATGTGACGTTGCGCGGGTACTTGAATATGGGGGCGGTGGTAGAACTGGGGATGCCTTCGCTCACCTGTGTTCGACCTGCGAGCAGCTCCTTACACAGGCCTGCAGGCCAGTGTGCACTAGCGGATAGCACGGTATCCACTGTTTCCTGCAACGAGTGGTCGATGGTGTTGAACCAGCCTTTGCGCAAAACAACGCCGCCATCGAGCCGATCGGTGAGCCGTTGCAGGATGGCCCCGGTCACCGGGTCGCCGTGCATGGTTTCCCAGAATCCAGGGGGGCCGCCGCGGTACTTGAGTTCATCGCCATGATGAAAACTCCAAACACCGAAACGAGGCAATTGCAGGATCGCACCGCGGATGATGTTGAAACCGAAGCGCAAGAGCACGTCCGGTGCGTGTGCCGCGATTGCCGCGATATCCTGCTGCGTGAAATGCTCACCGTGCCCCTTTCGATCAGGTCGGCAACTGACGATCGGGACACCTGCAAATTCCTCAGACAAGTCGACCAAAGCCATGAGCCGCGGCTTGAAGAAGCGCTTGCGGTATTGCAAGTACAACACCATATGCCATGGATAGGTCAGCAGCCTGCGCAAACGTGATGGATCCGGCCGACCGGTCTGCTTGTCGTCTCCGTCGCTCCCGTTCCTTACCAACACAACGACCCTTACCCCGGGAACGGCTTTCAGCAGCCTGATGCACCTGGCCTCCCACTCCCGGAACACCAGCCCATTGCACAAGATGCCGACGCGCAGTTCCACGGTCAATTCCGCTCAGCGAGCACGCGTTCGTAGATGGTGAAGAACTGACGGCCCACCACTGCCTGCGAATAGCGCTCATCCACGGTATCCCGGATGGCCTGCGGATCGAACCGATGATGGCACGCGACCATATTCTTGATCGCCTCGGCCAGCGCAGCCGTGTTGTCCCTTGGTATGAGGAACCCGTTCCGTTCATCAATGAATGCCTCCGGCCCACCGCAACGGGTGGCAATGACCGGCTTGCCGAGCATCAAGGCCTCGCCTGTGACCACGCTGAAAGTTTCGAACCTGCTGTTCACGATAAGGAATCCGCTGCGTGCAATATGCGCCAAGGTATCGGTGGGGTGCAATTGGCCAGTGAATGTGATACGATCATCGAGGTTGAACGCCGAAACCATTTCGCGCAGTTTCCGCTCATCGGCACCACCGCCCACAACGATCAACCGCAACTCGGGCAACATATCCCGGAGGAGCACCAATGCCTCCAGCACACCGCTTATGTTCTTCACACGATCGATCAGATCCGCAACCACGATCGCATTCTGCGGAGTGCCCTTGGCGGCGACATGGTTACGTTCCAATGGAAGTACGTTGGGGACCACCTCGTACTGGTCCACCAACCCCGCATCCAGCAAGGCTCTTCCCAGCCGATCAGATACGACAGTAGTGGCCAGCGATTTCCGGAAAACGGATCGCATGAAGGCCTTGTGCAAGAAGCTTCGCAGGTGCCAACGTCCATCCAAAAACTCACTACTGTGCTCGGTGATCATCAATGGAACACCCGAGCGCCGTCGCTCGCGCATGGCCAGAAGGGATGGACGCGTAAGCACGTGGACATGGATCAGGTGCGGGTGTCCTCTTTCCTTTATGAAATGGTCCCAAGCCGAGCGTGCCGCACGCCAGTAGCGCAGCAGGTTGATAGGCGTTCGCCACACCGCAGCACCCTTCTCGATGGGTTTGTAGTATGCCCTCAATGTCCAAACACCGTCCTCTTCCGTCACTTCTTCCTCATGATCGCCGAGCATCAAGGGATCCTTCAGTATAGTAACCACGCTCACCTGTACATACCCTGAAACCGCCTGTGCGTGCCGCTTAATGAACTCCCCGACCTGCGGATCGCGACGGCCGGAATAGTACTTGGGAAGAAAGACCACGTGCATGGTGCGGCACAAAGTAACCCGCCCTCGAACGCGCTTCTATATTTGCGCCCCGTTCGCTGAAAGGCTTGCGGAAATGGTGGGTGTAGCTCAGTTGGTTAGAGCGCCGGATTGTGATTCCGGAGGTCGTCGGTTCAAGCCCGATCATCCACCCGAAGCCCCTCGACATGTCGGGGGGCTTTTTCGTTCTACATTGTTTTGATGCCGTACAGTTTGCACAACCACCCCAAGTGACCGATGTGGCTGCCTTCGTGCCGTATGGCGTGCATCACCACATGACGAACTTGATCCCCGAAAGGCAAGCCGGTGATGTTGGGCCGGGAAAGTGCCTGATCATCGAGCGTCGCAACGTGAGCGATGGCCTTGGTATGCACCGCGTTGAACATGTCGAAGACTTCGCTGAAAGGAGGGCATTCAGCCTGCGGAAGCCCCGCACCCCCTAGTGTGAAATTCTTCGCCCACGAGAACTTGATGACCTCGCCGCCGGTTGCGCGCAAGAGCAATCCGTTCTCAGTTGTTGCCAAATGCGCGATCAACCAGAATGCCGAGTTCAGCTCCTTGCCCTCGCAGATGAAACGCCTGTGCAGGTCCTGATCCCTCAGGCGGTTGAAATAGCTGAGGGTGTAATGGCGTGTGCTGTCCATCACGGTGGCCAGAATCTGGGCTTCGGTCTTCATTAGAAGGGTTGTGTGTGTTGGAACGGGTACGCGCCAAGCCGCCGTCCCCACCGCAATGAGATAAGGGGTACGTCGCCGTAGCGACCGAATGCGGAGAGGGAGGGATTCGAACCCCCGGTACCCTTGCGGGCACATCTGTTTTCGAGACAGACCCGATCGACCACTCTGGCACCTCTCCGATCGACCTTGGAGCATGGACACTCCCCGACCCACCATGTTCCGGAACACCGGCCCCACGGAAGGGCGGCGAATATAGCCGATGCGCTCTCCGCGGATGGCGGTTACTTTGCCCACATGATGCGCTGTGGGATGACCCGAACGGAACACGTCGACTTGTCGCGATACAAGCCCGTGCCATGCGCCTTCTCTTCGCTTCGCAGAATTGGAAACTTGGCGGTAATGACCTTCCTGGCCATCCTTGGTCCGGTGATCGTCATGGCACAACAACCGAACCTGTTGCGGATCTCCGATGGGAAAGTCGGCATCGTCAGCGACGCTCCGATGGAACGTATTGCTGCGAACACGACAGAAGCGACCGGTGTGCTGGATGTCGTTGCGCGATCCTTCGCAATGCAGATACCGGTGAAGTCGTTCGTGGGCTTCAACAGCCCGCTGCAACAGGAACATTTCAACGAGAACTACATGCAGAGCGACAAGTTTCCGGTCGCGGTTTTCAAGGGGCGGATCATCGAGGCGGTGGGTCTCACGAAGCTTGGCACGTACCGTGTGCGGGCAAAGGGCAGCCTTGCGATCCATGGGGTTGAGCAGGAGCGGATCATCGAGTGTGTATTGACCGTTACGGACCAAGGTGTACAGGTAACGACCACGTTCGATGTGGTTTTGGCGGACCACGATATCCGTGTGCCACGTGTGGTGCAACAAAAGATCGCCCCGAGGATCGAAGTCACCGTTGATGTGCTGTTCACAGCTGGCGCGCTTCCGAAAAAATGAAACGCTTAGCCTCTGCGGTCCTCGGCCTCGCAGCGTTGAATGCTACGGCGCAGTATCCCGACACACGGACCTTCGACCTGCGTATCGGCCAGCAACGTCCGCACATTTACTGTTTGGCGCAGGATGCACAACAGCTCATCTGGGCAGGCAGCGATGTTGGCGTTCTCCGCACCGATGGCGAACGCACCGACCTGTTGTTCAGGTCCGATGGTGCAACCGTTACGTGTTTGGCACCGAGCGGAGACCTCATTCTGGCCGCACTGAGCGACGGCCGACTTGTCCGGTTCGAGGGTGAACGCGTCGTGCAGGTAACCCGGAACACGCTCTTCGTGAAGTCTCCGATCCGGTGCATGTATTGGGACGGAACCCGCACGTGGATCGGCACATACGGTGCTGGACTTCGATCACAGACCGGTGATGAGATCATGTCGATCACGGCGGCCAACGGGCTTCCCGATGATCACGTTCACGCTATAGCGGGCTTCGGCCCGGGGCGCGTTGCGATCGCCACCGATCTGGGCATCGCTATTTGCGACAGTAGTGGCAAGGTGGTGGGCAAATTCACGGAAAGCGAAGGCTTGCCTGACAATCTCGTAACCACGTTGCAAAGCGACGGTAAGCGGGGTGTATGGGCGGGCACCGATCGCGGCGGGGTTTTCCATCTTTCGACATCAGGTGTGGTGAACACTGCCGTGACATCTTGGCCATACGGCCCGGTTTTGAGCGTTGCCGCGATCGACAGCATGTTGTATTGCTCAACGGCCAGTCGTGGCGTCATCGTTTTCGCCATGGGGAACAACATTGCTACGTATGCCCCACCGGCTTCCCAGCTGAACGATCAGGCGAAGCGCATGCAACTGATGGTGGGCGCCGATGGAGGGATCTGGTGGTGCGACGGCAGTGAGCGGCTTCATCGCAGCGATCCGAGGGTATTGTTCGCCCCTGAGCATGAAGGGCTGGACCTTACTGGGATAACAGCCATTTGTGCCGACGATAGCGGGCGCATTTGGCTGGCCACTCCGAATGGTGTGTTCGGCCATTATGCGGGCTTTCCTGACAAGGAACACCTCCTACGCCTTCCGATCGATGTACCTAGGAACACACCCGTAACCAGCCTGCATGCTGACCCCATGGGGCATGTGTGGGTGGGTACCTTCGGGAGTGGTGCGTACCGGGTGCGCGTTCGCACAGGTGGGGTCGTGCACTACACAATGGCAACCGGATTGAGCAACGACAACGTTATGGCCATCGCCGACGATCCGGATGTGGGATCGGGCACCACCTGGTTGGCCACTCTGAGCGGGTTGAGCAAGTTCAAGCCCGATCCGGATGACGCAACGATCGGAACAATAGCCGCGGTACCAACGCCGGGCAGCGGCTTTTTGTACGACGTGATCCCTTGGCCAGGCCATGGCGTACTTGCCGCCACCGACGGCAGCGGTATCGTTTTCGTGCCAATGAACGGCCCAGCACGAATACTGCATGAGGATTCGATCAATACGGCCTATTCGTTATGTGCTGATGTCAAGGGCCGGGTGTGGGCAATGGGCCCTGGCACAGGGCTATGCCTTATCGCGAACGGAGCGCCTTCCTTCCAACGATTTGGTCGCGGTGTGGCCCCCTTCGATGGCGAAATGTTCGCGATGGCATCCTTCGCAGGTGAAGTCGTAGCCGTCGGTCAGGGTGGTTCCGCAGCGTTCGACCCTACCGCCGGACATGTGGTCGACCTCAGTCAGGAATTCGGCCTGGCCGGCATTACAGCGGAACTGAACGCCGCATGCACTGATGCATATGGAGCATTGTGGGTGGGTACCGACCGCGGATTGGTGCGCTTAAGGGCGGTGCCGCGCATTCTCAGCGCCGATGTACCAACGGTAATAACGGCGTTGCGCTGGGCGAACGAACCTCTTCCGCTCAGCGGCGCGCACGAACTGAGGCATGATCAGGATTTTATCACGATCCAATTCGCCGGACTCCGCTACACTGCACCGGAACACATACGCTTCGAATACAGGTTGAAGGGCTACGACAAGACGGTGCGTACCACGCGCGATCGAGAGGTGTCATGGAGCCGTCTCCCGCATGGTGAATACGAATTCGAGTTGCGCGCTGCGTTCGGGGGAAATCCGATGCCAAGCACGTGGACCACGCTCCACTTTACCATTCTCAAGCCGTGGTGGTTGCGATGGTGGGCGCTCACATTGGGGCTCTTGTTCGTTGCGATCACGATCATTGTGCTCTTGCGCGTGCGTGACGATCGGATACGCTACCGCGATCGGATGGAGAAGGAAAAGGCGCGGTTCCAGTTGGAAGCGCTCAGGAGCCAAGTGAACCCGCACTTCCTGTTCAACAGCTTCAACACATTGATCGGGTTGATCGAGGAGGACAAAGACAAAGCCGTGGAGCACACGGAACAACTGAGCGATTTTTTCCGGAACATCCTGCAAGTGCGGGACAAGGACCTTATACCGCTCTCAGAGGAACTGCCGTTGCTCAACACCTACTTCAAACTGGAAAAGCAGCGTTTCGGCGCCCGGATCGCATTGCAAGTTGACATTCCGTCCTTCGCACTGCAAAGTCTGATCCCTCCGCTCACACTTCAACTGCTCGTTGAGAACGCGATCAAACACAACCGCGCAACGGATCAGGACCCTTTGCTGATCGAAGTGGGCGCCACATCGGATGCCATCCGGGTCAGGAATCCCTTCAGGCCTAGGACCACCGCCACGGCCGGCACCGGCTATGGGCTTGAGAGCATCAGGCAACGCTATCAAGTACTCACCGACCGTCCCATACAACTCGAGGTGACCGATTCATTTTTCGAAGTTCGGATCCCGCTGATCACCCAAGCACCATGAACATACTGATCGTCGAAGATGAATCCGCCGCTGTGAAGCGCCTTCAAAAGTTGCTGGCCGAGATCGACCCCGCGATCCGCACTGCCGGCATCACCGATACGATCGCTGGCACTGTTGCTTGGCTGGAGGCGAACGAAGCCCCGGACTTGGCTTTTTTCGATGTCCAGTTGGCCGATGGCGACAGTTTCCAGGTCTTCGCGAAGATGGCGGTGGGCTGCCCGGTGATCTTCACCACGGCATACGACGCACATGCCCTGAAGGCCTTCAAGGTGAATGCCATCGATTATCTATTGAAACCGCTGAAGCGGGAAGATCTGGTGGAAGCACTGGAACGGTTCGGAAAAGTGAGAGCGGTGCGCGATCACAGCGCTCTCGCACACAAGGCCGAACAAGAAAAGCCCATTGCTACGCCGATCAAGCGCTTCCTTATCCGCTACGGGGAACATTTCCGTGTGGTGGAACCTGATGGCATCGCCTACATCCACTCGTTGGAGAAGAACACCTTCCTCCGCACCAAGGAAGGAAGAGACCTACTGCTCGACGAAAGTCTCGACCGGCTTGAAAAGCAACTGGACCCGGAAAAGTTCTTCCGGATCAATCGGCAGGTCATTGTCCAGTTCCATAGCATTAAGGAACTTCTGGCCTACAGCAAGAGCCGTGTGAAAGTGATCATGGAACCTCCCTACGGCGAGGATGCCATTGTAAGCAGCGAGCGCTCGGCTGAATTCAAGCGTTGGCTAGCCGGGTAGGCGTTCGCCCCTACTACCGTTTTCGTCGACCGGATCGCCCGCCTCATCGCAACGGCTGATGTCAGGCCATGGCCGGTATGGTTGTTTGGTACCGTGAACAGCGGGATCCGTGAACGGAACAAGCAACAAGTTGGCCTGGGCCAACCAGTAGCGCATTGCCACGGCAAGGCGCGAGGAGTTGGACGCCCTGAAGAGCATGGAACATGGACGGTGGGGAAATCGGGACATGGCCTTGCTCAAAGGGATGAGGAGAAGGACTGGTCTTCGGCCCAGGTCACTGTTGCCTTGCGCCCCGGGATCGGATCCATGAGCGCGATGGATGCAATAGCAAACGCAATGAAAACCGGTACACCCAAGGAATTGGTCCATATAGACCCGACCGACCTGCACGAACTGTTGGCCACAAAACCGGAGCGTCTGCTGGGCCGGATCATTGAACTGAACCAACGCAAGCGCTACCACAACTCACTTGATGCCATAGGGCTGTTGCAACGATTGCTCGAGTGGAAGAATCTGCTCCACCCCACTGCCTCGGGCAAGTCTTGACAAATCACTCGGGACTGCCCGGTTCATCCGGTCGGTATCCCACCTCGTCCAGTTCTAAGCTTCCAAAACCTCTTCGCCCCAATAGTGTTGCACCAAGCATGAACTCAAAATCCACAATGCACGCATTGCAACAATTCTCCCTTAGCCGGTTTGGTGTTGGTAGATCAATGGTCGTGATGGCCTGCATGGGCATTGCCGCCTGTTTGCACCAGCCACCTATTTCGCCTGAGGAACTGATCGTTGGCAATGGCAAAGGCAACGGTGGCAACAACAACACGGGAGTGCCCTGTGACAGCAGTTTGGTGTACTTCAACCAGCAAGTGCTGCCCATACTCGTGAGCAACTGCGCAGTGCCAGGGTGCCACAATCTCCCAACGGACGACAACGATTGGCTGCAGATCACGAGCTACACAAGTTTGATGAACAGCGGAATTGTTCAAGACGGAGAACTCATGGAGGTACTTACCGAGGACGACCCGGACGACATCATGCCCCGCCCACCTGCTGATCCGCTCAACCCGGACGAGATCGCACTCATAGCCCTTTGGATCCAGCAAGGCGCTCAGGACCTGAACTGCGATAGTTATGCCGGTGGTTGCGATACCACCGATGTCACCTACGCGGCCGACATACAACCATTGGTCGCACTCAAGTGCCAAGGCTGCCACAGCGGTGGCAGTCCACAAGGCGGTCTTAACTTCACCGCATGGAGCGCTTTGAATACGGTGGCCATGGACGGCCGACTGGAGGGAGCATTGAACCATCAAACCGGATATGCAGCCATGCCGCCGAACGGGGGTTGGTTGCCCCAATGCGAGATCGACATGATCAGCGTTTGGATACAACAGGGCGCCCCACAGAATTGAGCATGATGAGGAAGAGTGCGATCGCATTCATGGCCATGTTGCTATTGGCCGGATGCTACTACGACAAAGCGGAGGTGCTGTATCCCGGCAGCTTCTGCGATACGGCGAATGTGACTTACAGTGGAACGGCAAAGTCCATTCTCGAAACGAACTGCGCCATAAGTGGCTGCCACGTTTCAGGTGGCACAGGACCGGGGAATTTCACCTCGTACGCTGACGTGAAGCAGCGGGTGGACAATGGGACATTCCGCATTTTGGTGCTGGAGAACCGTACGATGCCCCCGAGCTTTTCGCTCAGTTCATGTGAACTCGAGCAGTTATCGATCTGGTTGGACGCCGGTGCTCCGGAAAACTGAACCATGAAAACGAAAGCTGTCCTTCTTGTAACGGTTCTTGCGCTGGCTGTGGGCGGTGGTGTTTACGGATACCGCGAATACAACCGGGGAGTGGCGAACACGGCCGATGAGACTCCCACAGAGCAACTGACAGCGGAAAGACTCGTAGCCGAATTCGCAACGGATGAGGAAGCCTCGAACGCGAAATACATCAGCAAAGTGATACAGGTATCGGGAACAGTTGATCGGATCGAGGGCAACGATGTCATTCTAGCAACTGGAACGCCTGACAACACTGTTCGATGCACGTTCGATGCGCCACCTGCGGTACGAACAGGGAGCACCGTTGCGATCAAGGGCGAATGTGCCGGGGCGATCGTGATGATCGGTGCCGAGGTGCAAATGGCCCGGTGCGCGATCGTGGAATGATGCTTGCAAATCAGGAAGAGGATCAACAAAACCAACATGAACACCAGGAATCTCATCATTGCCGCTGCCCTATTGCTGCCCTTCGGACTCACCGCTCAGGAGCGGTGGACAGCGCGCACAGGTACGGTCACGTTCAGTAGCATCACGCCGTTGGAGAACATCGAAGCGAAGAACACCAAAGCCAGCAGCGTGTTCGATGCGACAACGAACGATCTCGTCTTCGTGGTGCTCATCCGCTCCTTCGAATTCGAGAAGGCTCTCATGCAGGAGCACTTCAACGAGAACTACATGGAGAGCACGAAGTTCCCGAAGGCAACCTTCAAGGGCAAGGTGGACGGCCTGAAAGCCGGAGCACTAGGAACGGCAGGCACATACAACGCCACCGTGACGGGAGAACTGACCATGCACGGTGTTACGAAGACCATCACCACAGCGGGTGTGTTCACGGTGGACGCAGCGGGAAAGGTGAGCGCCAGTTGCGACTTCTCCATAAAGCCCGAGGACTACGAGATCAAGATCCCCGGAATGGTCAAGGACAACATTGCGAAGGACATCAATGTCCACGTGCGCATGGAGTACATCCGCAGTTGATCTGAACGAATCGAATGGAACAGGCCCCCACAGCGGGGCCTGTTCCATCAAAAGCCCATCGTTAGTGTACCGATCATGAAGAAGTTCTTACTCCCTGTAGCGCTGCTATCCGCGGCCATCCCTGCGCACGCTCAAGATGATCTGCTTGCCATGCTGAACGACAGCGTCGAAGAGAAGGTGTTCAGTACTGCCAGTTGGAAGAGCACACGGGTGATCAACGGGCACAGCACTGAGAATACGGCCCATGGGGTGTTGGATTTCAGGATCGGTCACCGGTTCGGTTTCGTCAGCGACGGCATTTCGGAGTTTTTCGGATTGGATGGGGCCACCGTGCGTCTCGGCTTCGACTACGGGATCACGGACCGACTTCAGGTCGGGTTCGGCCGCAGCGGATATCAGAAGACGATCGACGGCTCGCTGAAGTACAAGATCCTGCGCCAATGCGGATCGGGCTGTGGTATGCCGATAACTCTTTCCGTTGTGGCGGCATCATCCGTCACCACGCTTACGGCCGACAAAGTGCCTTGGTACGAACCCGGGCGTACGGATTACTTCACCCACCGTCTGGCCTACTCATGGCAATTGCTGATCGGCCGAAAGTTCAGCGAGGGCTTCACCCTTCAGTTGATGCCCGGTCTCGTGCATCGCAATCTGGTCCAGTACGAAGAAGAGGAAAATGATGTGATGAACATCGGTGCCGCAGCGCGTTACAAATTGAGTAAGCGGTTGGCGGTAACCGCAGAGTACTATTACGTACTGCCCGACCAACTGGCCGAGCCGACCTCGGCGGAATTGGCCGCGGATCCGGATGCGGGCTTCAAGAATTCACTCGCGATCGGACTCGACATTGAAACCGGCGGCCACGTGTTCCAATTGCACTTCTCGAACAGCACTGGACTGTTCGAACGGGCTTTCATTACCGAGACCGTTGGCTCATGGGCCGAGCAGGAAGTGCACTTCGGCTTCAACATCAGCCGCGTCTTCACCCTGCACAGACCGAAGAGGCCCATGTGAGGCCAGCGACGGGAACCTTGTCCGATTCAGTGCTGCTCCTGCGTACGGCTGCTGCCGCTATCGTAGAAGATGTAGCCAATGAACATGCAGGCCACGAAGGCAACGAAACTAAGCAGGCCGGTTACGTTATCGATCTGGCCATCCTCCGTCAGCACATTCTCCGTGTCCAACAAACCGGCGTGCATGGGGATCAGCAAGCCAATGCTCCAGATCACCCATCCGATGATCATGTTCTTCGTGATCTTCATCTTGTTCAAGTTGCCGGCAAAGTAAACGGCCGCTCTGGATCGTACGGGGCCGATCCCGAATGAACTTTGCCCGAGACCATGTGGAAGTTGTGCATTGCGGGATCTTTGTTGCTCGGCGGATGCGCCCCGGGCAACCCATCAGCACTTGGCGACCGGACGGTCCGGAACAGTGCCGGGTTGGTGATGGCGCGCGTGGCTACCGATGGGAACGAGAAGAGCGGTGTGACCGTCATCCGATTACCGGACGGTCGGTTGAAATACGGTCTGTATGTCCAAGGGTTGAAACAAGGCACATGGCTGGAATTATCGGCGAACGGGGACTCGATGGCTATCCGGCGCTATTCCGACGGGCTCGGGCACGGCCTACAACAACGTTATCGCTCAGGCGCATTGATCGAAGAATCCATGTTTTTCAACGGCTTGGAACACGGCACACGCAAAGAGTGGCTCGTGAACGGAATGCCCGCCGCGATCACTCCTTTTTATGAAGGGAAGGAACACGGCATTGCCCACAGATGGGCGCAACGGGATTCGGCGCATGTGGGCATGCATGTTACGGGGCCTTTTGTGCAGGGAGTAATGCACGGGACGTGGAGAAGGCTGTACGGCGACGGGACGCGATGCGGCGAGAACCCCTACGTGAACGGCGTGCGGGAAGGCGTGTGGACCATATGGGCCAAGGATGGCACCGTGCTCAAACAGGTAGAATACCGCAACGACCGGAAGGTGAGGACGATCGTCGACGAGCTGAAGTGACAGCCGCTAGGGCAGCACCTTTCCCGGATTCAGTATACCATGGGGATCGAAGAGATCTTTTATCCCGCGCATCAACGCCAGTTGGTTCTGGTCGAAGGCGATGTCCATGTACTGACGCTGTACGAGGCCAATGCCATGTTCGCCACTGAGCGTACCGCCCAGCGAAACCGTAAGTTGGAATATTTCACGGATGGCTTTGGGCAATTCGTGTTCCCAGGCGTGATCGCTGAGCTGGCCCTTGATGATGTTCACGTGCAGGTTGCCATCGCCGGCATGTCCATAACAAACACTCCGGAAACCGTACCGAGCGCCGATCTTCTTCACACCGTCCAACAGATCGGGCAGGGCGTAGCGCGGCACAACCGTGTCCTCTTCCTTGTAGACGCTGTTCGCCTTCATGGCAACGGCAACACTTCTGCGCAGCTTCCACAGCGCATCCTTATCAGCCGGACTTTCCGCGAAGAGGATCTCTCCGCATTCATGCGATTCCATCACCTGCACGATGGCTTCGCAATCCTTCATCATCGCATCGGCGTGGTTGCCATCCACTTCGATCAGCAAGTGCGCCTTCACATCGGCTGCGACCTTCACAGGAATGCCTTCCACGTGCTCCAGCGTCCAATCGATGGCATCGCGCTCCATGAATTCCAATGCGCTGGGCGTAATACCCGCCCTGAACACGGCGCTCACCGCTTCACATGCCTTTCGTGCATGGGCAAAAGGCACCAGCATCAATTTGGTTTCACGGGGCAAGGGCACCAACCGCAACACAGCTTTAGTGATCACACCGAGGGTGCCTTCGCTACCCACCACCAGTCGGGTGAGGTCGTAACCCGTGGAGTTTTTCAAGGTGTTGGCACCGGTCCAGATCAGCTGGCCATCGGCCATGGCCACTTGAAGGTTGAGAACGAAGTCGCGCGTTACGCCATATTTCACGGCACGCGGCCCCCCGGCGTTCTCCGCGAGGTTCCCACCGATGGTGCAACTGCCACGACTGCTCGGGTCGGGCGGGTAGTAGAGGCCCTTCGCTGCTACTGACTCTTGTAACACCTGCGTGATCAAACCAGGCTCCACGGTCACTTGCAAGTTGCGCTCGTCGATGGACACAATGCGGTTCATTCGATCCAGAGCAAGGCCGACCCCACCGTGAACGCTTAACGCGCCACCGCTCAATCCAGTGCGACCACCGATCGGGGTCACGGGCACGTGGTGCTCGTTGCAGATCCTCAGAACCTCCGCGACTTCCTCAGCGGTGTTCGGCCTCACCACTGCCTCCGGTGGGAAGCTCAGATCCTCGGTTTCGTCGTGACCGTAGTGCTTGAGTTTCTCCTCATTCGTATGCACATGCTCATTCCCTACTATGCGCACGAGTGCAGTGATGACAGAGCGACTGACCTTGTTGAAGTGCATGCGGAGCACCCCATGCTCAAGTATCCACGGGGCGTGCGAAAGTATTCGGGCGTAGCACCTTCTACCTCACCCCTACTTCTTCCAGCAACCCGCAACGCGAAATGGAGGCCGGGGTCACCACGGGCTCTTCAAGTGGAAGTTTTCCGCCGGGAAAGCGCTGGGCAATGATGCGCTTCGCTTCAGGGCCGTCCAGTTTCATGCTTCCCCATTTTTCCACCTCTCCTACCTCGATGCCCGCCCCGACTTGATAGATCTTCCAGACGAGTTCACTGCAATAGATCTCCTCATCGCTCCACAGGAAGCGCGTGTCGTACGCTTTGCCCATCATGCCTTCGCCCGCTTTGCGCATGCGTTCCTTGACATCGGCGGTCAACTTCGCCGGATCCTTCAGCCGGAGGATGCTCCAGTGCGCAGATCGGCCCAACCATTCCTTCAGCGTTGTCTTGCGCACCGGGCCCACCGCTTCGAGCACCATGGCCTTGCCCTGTTCCATGAACACGATGCCGCAATGTGTCCAATCACTCTGTGTGGCTTCCCGGATGGCGGAGCATTGCGGTGAGATGGAAGTCTGCAGAACGATGTCGCCGTCTTGGGCCGCAGGGATCGCAGGGGACTTGAGCTTTTGCTGTAGGCCTCCATCGGCCCAACTGGTGCCGAAAAGCAGCACACCGATGAAAGCGAACAGCCACAACGGCCGGACGCGCAGAACAAGTTGGCGCAAACGCATGGACGATCGATTTCACCGATGGCGACAACCACCGTGCCGAACAAGAATGCGTTCAGCGCAAGTCCGTAACGTCACCAATGCCAATGGGCCTGGAGGCCACGAAACCTTCTCCGTATTTGGCACCGATCAAACGGCCGAACTGCAATGCACGCCCTTCGATGAACGCTGTAAAATTCTTGCCGCTGATACTCGATTCAGGCTCAATGCTAAGGGGATCGAAGAACTGGCTCTTGAAAGCCAATACGGCTTCCATGCGCTTGGCCCAGTGCTCAGAAACATCTACAACCAACGTGGGTTCCATCCACCAGTCCTGGATGCCGTGCAATACGGTGACCGGGCGCCACGCTTCCTGTTGGCCACTCTCATCCGTGGTCTCAACGCGCCGAAGTCCGCTGAGAAAACAGGCTTCAGCAACCAACGCCCCACCGCGACCATGGTCTGGATGGCGGTCCTTTTGCGCATTGGTCAATACGGTGTTCGGCCGGTGTTTGCGTATGGCGTGCACAACCTTCAACAAGCTCTCGCGATCGGAACGGAAGAACCCATCTGCAAGATCCAACTGGTAACGGAACGAAGCCCCGAGGATCTTCCTGGCCGCCTCTGCTTCCTGTTGGCGAAGGAGCCCAGTACCACGTGTTCCCAATTCCCCAATGGTCAGATCGACGATCCCCACGGAACGACCTTGGGCAACATGGCGCAAGACAGTACCGCCCATGCAGAGCTCTACATCGTCAGGATGTGCGGTAATGCAGAGGATGTCAACGATGCTCATTTCGCGCCAAGCCAATTGAGCACTTCATCGCACATGGGATCCTTGCCACTGGGCAAGTACATCACCAACCGGCCTTCCTC
The DNA here is from genome assembly GCA_016703005.1 of Flavobacteriales bacterium. GTDB lineage: Bacteria > Bacteroidota > Bacteroidia > Flavobacteriales_F > PHOS-HE28 > PHOS-HE28. The sequence goes on along the minus strand of JADJCX010000005.1, from coordinate 19,850 downwards.
GTCGATCAGGAACTTGTTGAAATTCCACTTCACCTTGAAGTCATCGAACCCGTTCTTGCTTTTCTGGGTGAGCCATTGGTAGACGGGATGCGGGTTATCGCCCTTGATGTCCACCTTCGCCATCATCGGAAAAGTGACACCATAGTTTTTCTCGCAGAAACCCGCGATCTCTTCGGATGACCCCGGTTCTTGCCCACCGAAATCGTTGCTCGGGAACCCAAGGACGACGAAACCGCTGTCCTTGTATGCCGTGTACAATTCCTGCAATTGCTTGTACTGGGGTGTATAGCCGCATTCGCTGGCTGTGTTCACCACCATGATCTTGCGTCCCTTGTATTGCGAAAGGGCGACCGGTTGACCGTCGAGACCGGTGGCCGTGAGGTCGTAGAAAGACACAGCCGGGGTTTGAGGTGTGCCAGCGGATTGCGCTCGCCCCGCGAAGGGATTGAGCGAGGTAAGGAGCGAAAGCAGGAAAGCGCGCATGTTGACGGATCGGTTCATGGGGCGAAGATCGGACGCAGCACCATGCGATGGGTGCGCGGATATCTTTGGCCGCGCCCCGACGCGTCGGGGTTCGCGAACCTTAGCAGCGACCTATACAGCGATGCGCATCCTTCTTTTCCCAGCGATCCTTCTCTCCGGGCTTTGCATGTCGCAGGCTCCGGTGAAGATCATAGACCCCACCTCGGTCGATCCCAAAGGCGACCTGCGCCGGGACAAACTCGCAATGGCGGGATTGCAGGCGGCAGGACTGACCGGTGATGAACAGGATCTGGTGGCGGATCAAAGCAGCTTGTCCATTTGGCCAAAGGGCTTGTTGAACGATAGCGCACGAGCAGCCAACGCGCCCTACATCCAGAACTACTCGGCATTCCGCCTCGGCAACTTCGTTCGCGACACGGTGCGATACGCTGTGGTGATGTTGCCCGCTGCGACGAACATCCACATGCCGGACGATATGCGGCCACTGGCGGACCTGTTCCTTGCGTTGCCCGAGAAAGCGGTCGTCAATGCGAACACCGGTGTGGTGCGCCCCCGCATAAGCCGTGGGCCGCGGTGGAAGAGCTTGCGCGAGGCCAAGATCCTGAAGCCCGATGAGCTCTTCGCCACCTACGAACTTGCCGCAGATAGCGCCGCGAAAACAGCGATGCTGCGTACGATGAGCGAGAGTGAATACGACCAAGTGGTGTTCCGCAGCAACGAGACCAACTGGCCTGATGGCATCAACACCTTCGACGAGCGCTTTCCACGCATCCAGGATTTCAAGAAGTACAAGGCCTATGCGAGCGCCAAATGGGAGGACAAGATCCTGATCATCATTCCCGCAGAGAAGAACAAGAAGATGCCCGCGCTGTTGCGACCATACGTCGATCTGTACTTCATCTACACGAAGGGCGCGATCGAAGTGAAGGAGAAGAAGAAGAAGTGAAGCGGTAGAGCAGTGAAGCAGAGTTGCGGTTGACAATGCTTTTGGGCCACGTCACTCACTGCGGTAGCTCTGACACAATGAAGAGGATCGCGACAAACCATGCGCCCCGCCGAGATCAGTAGTCTGCTTGCCTTGGAACTGCGCCTTGATATGCGCCAACGCCATGCACTTGGCGGCTTGTTGTTGTATGTGGTGAGCGCGGTGTATGTCTGCTATCTGGCAGTGCAGAAACTGGTGGACGTTCCGGTATGGAACGCGCTCTTCTGGATCATCCTGTTGTTCGCGGCATTCAATGCGCTGTCCCGGTCGTTCATGCGCGAGGACGGCGGGCGTCAGCTCTATCTCTACACGCTCGTCGACCCGCGTTCAGTGATCCTTGCGCGCACGCTCTACAACGCCTTGGTGATGGTAGTGCTCAGCTTCCTGAGCCTTGGTTTCTACATCCTATTCCTCGGTGGCGATGCACTGGCGAAGGCGGAAGTGGGCCAGTTCCTGTTGGTGACTTTGCTCGGCGGTGTCGGCTTTGCGGCGGTACTAACGTTGATCAGCGCCTTAGCGGCCCGCGCCGGAAATGGTTTGGGCTTGATGGCGATCCTTGGCTTCCCCGTGGTGTTGCCGATGCTCCTCACGTTGATGCGCGCAAGCCGGAATGCCATCGATGGTTTGCCGTGGGAAATGAACGATAAGTACGTGCTCTGGCTGCTCGCGATCGATGCACTTACCGTGGCGTTGGCCTGGTTGCTGTACCCCTACCTTTGGCGCGACTGATGCGGCATTGGTGGTGGAAAGTCCTGTGTGTGCTGCTGCTGGTTTACACAGCGGTGGTGGGGTTGCAGACGCCGCTTGGACCTGGCCTGGTCCATGTTGATCCGGCTCGTGTGGATACGGGATTGGTCGAAATCCAACTAACAGGCTACGCCACCCACTTTGCCTCGTGCACTAGCGGCAATCACGTTTGGTTTGAGAAGGCTGGAATCGCCGTGTGCCAGCCGGACATCAAGGCCATATCGGACAACACCATTTTGGTCAAGGTCTCCCCAGTGCACTCGACGTCACCAGGTATGTGGAGCATTGTGGTAGACAACGCGACCGACGGCCCGTTGCGGTTGGCGGATGCGGTTTACATCAATTCCGACGGCATCGCAATGACGGCTGCGCCATGTGGTATGATGACCGACAATTCATCCCCGAGTTCCTTTGGTCCACAGTTCCCCAACCGCAGCATCCTCAACGAAACGATCCGCAACCTCTTCTTCCACGTGCCCATGTGGTTCAGCATGATCGTGCTTATGGGCATTGCTTTCGTTTACAGCATCATGCACTTGCGTTCCGGAAGTCTGGACCATGACCTTGCGGCCAGTATCGCGGTGAACGTGAGTCTGCTGTTCGGCGCGCTCGGCATCATCACAGGCAGCATTTGGGCGCGCGCCACGTGGGGTGGTTGGTGGACCAGCGACACGAAACTGAACGGATCCGCACTCACCCTGTTGATGTATTTGGCCTACGTGATCCTGCGCGGGTCGGTGCCCGATGCCCACAAGCGCGGTCGCTTGGCGGCGGTCTACAACATCTTCGCCTTCATGCTGATGCTGGTCTTCATTATGGTGCTGCCACGGCTGACGGATAGCCTGCACCCCGGAAATGGTGGCAACCCGGCTTTCAGCCAGTATGACCTTGACGACAGCCTGCGAGCGGTCTTCTACCCGGCATGCGCGGGTTGGATCCTGCTCGGCATCTGGGCCTACAACCTGCGGCTACGCTACGGCCGCCTCAACGCACTGCTCGATGAGAACGAAAGTCACTAGCCTGCTGATACTTGTCATGCTGCTCGCCTTGCCTGCCAGTAGTTTCGCGCAGGAAGCTGCACCAGCTTGGTTGGAGGAAACCATGTTCGCCAGTGGTAAGATCAACACTGTGTTGATCGTGGTGAGCGTTGTGCTGTTGGGCTTGGGTGGATGGATGTTCGCGATGGACATGAAGCTGAGGAACCTTGAACGCCGACTGAAGAAGTGAAACGCTCCCACATCATAGCCCTCGTCGTGATCGCCGTGGCGATGGCCATGCTCATCGGCACCTTGGCGGACAACAGCACCTTCATGGGCTTGGCACAGGCCATGGAAAGTCCGGGCCGTGAAGTGCGGGTTAAGGGCATGCTGGACAAGAGCCAACCCATCGTCTACGAACCCGTTACCAACGCTAACCTCACCGAGTTCACCTTGGTGGATGACGAAGGCGTGAAATGCAAAGTGAAGCTGGCCAAGGCCAAGCCATTCGATTTCGAGCGCAGCGAGAGCATTGTGCTCACCGGCAGCTTCGAGGACAACGCCTTCCATGCCAACGACATGCTGATGAAATGCCCCAGCAAGTACACCGAGGGCAACCAGTTGAAGACCGAAGGCGAGTGGACGAAGGTCCAATAGCCGGGAAGCAGCTGGCGTGGTCGGCGAGGCGATCTGAGAACGACCTTCGCGCCGCGCAATGAAGGACATCAGCTACGTAGGCGAACACACTTGGGCCAGTTGGCTCGGTCACGGTTTCGCCGTTCTGTCCATCGTCGGAGCCTTCTTCGCGCTGGTCACCTACTTCCTCGCCGAGCGCAACAACAGCGAGGCTTGGCGGCGTTCCGGGCGTTTGTTCTTCCGTGTGCACAGTGTAGCCGTGCTGGCGATCGTGGGCTTGTTGTTCACCATGCTGTTGAACCACTGGTTCGAGTTCGACTACGTGTGGAAGCACAGCAACCGCGAAATGCCGTTGCGCTACATCCTCAGTTGTTTCTGGGAGGGTCAAGAAGGCTCGTTCCTCCTTTGGACCTTCTGGCACATGGTTCTTGGTAACATCATGCTGTGGCGTTGGAACCGTGGCAAGCACAGCGAATGGGAAGCACCGGTGATGATGGTGTTCGCGCTGGTACAGGTGTTCCTAGCAAGCATGCTCCTCGGTGTGTATGTCTTCGGCGAACGGATCGGCAGCAGCCCGTTCATTCTTGTGAGGGAATTGAAGGAAAACCTCAGCATGCCTTGGACGCAAGTGTCCGATTACCTCCAACAGATCCCGAATTTCCAGAATGGCCGTGGACTGAACCCTCTCTTACAGAACTACTGGATGGTGATCCATCCCCCTACCCTCTTCCTCGGGTTCGGTGCCACGCTCATTCCATTCGCCTATGCCATCGCAGGCCTCTGGCGCAACAAGCTGAAAGAATGGATGGAACCCGCATTGGGCTGGACCTTCTTCGGTGTCATGGTGTTGGGCACAGGCATCCTGATGGGTGGCGCTTGGGCCTATGAAGCATTGAGCTTCGGTGGCTTTTGGGCATGGGATCCAGTGGAGAATGCCTCGTTGGTGCCTTGGCTGACGCTGGTCGCAGCAGGTCACCTAATGATGGTGAACAAACGCAAGGAGACGTCGCTCTTCGCGGCCTTCCTGCTGACGCTTGGCACCTTCTTGCTCGTGCTATACAGCGGTTTCCTTACGCGCAGCGGCGTGCTGGGCGATACCAGTGTGCACAGTTTCACTGGCGACGGCATGAAGCCCGGGCTCATGCTCTTCTTGCTTACGTTCATCCTGCTCAGCGTGGTCATGTTGGTGCGTGAACCAAGCCAGCGCAAGTTTCTCGGCTTCTTGAGCTTGGCCTTGCTGGTGCTTGGCATCGCAGTGAAAGTCAAGGTGCTCGCCGTTGTGGTCTTCATTCTCTTGGCCGTGGTCGGGTTGGTGTGGGCGTACCGTCGCTTCCCAAAAGCCGCTCAGGAGGAAGCCGTTTGGAGCCGGGAGTTCTGGTTGTTTATCGGTGCGTTGGTACTGGTGTTGAGCGCTGTACAGATCACGTTCACCACCAGCGTGCCGGTCTTCAACACACTTCTTACACCGTTCGCAAAATCCCTGTCATGGCTCGCCGAAACAACCGGGCTCGGTTTCGTCAGCGATATGGCGCAGGCCAAACTGGCTCCGCCTACCGACGCACAAGCGCACTACAACAAGTGGCAGGTTCCGTTCGCGTTCATCGTCGCGTTGCTGGTCGGCATCGGCCAATACCTGCGGTGGAAGGACACCGACATGAAGCGTTTCCGAAAGCAGATGCTGTTTTCGTTGGTGGTCGCCATACTGGTCACAACATTGCTCGTTTGGTTGCTGAACTATGAATGGAGGGAACTGAACCTCATAGCACTGCTCTTCGCCACCGTGTTCGCCGTGATCGCGAATGCCGCTTGGATATGGAAAGGGCTGAATGGGAAGTTCACCCACGCTGGGCCGAGCGTAGCACATGTGGGTTTTGCATTGGTGCTGCTGGGCGCTTTGATCAGCACGAGCAAGCAGGATGAAGTAAGCCGCAACACCGGCCGAATGGTGTTGAGCTTCCTGAGCAAGGATTTCAACGACAACACCGACGCGCTGCTCTACCGAGGTGATACCGTGCGCATGGGCGAGCACTTCGTGGTGTACCGCGGCAAACGCCAGGACGGTGTGAACCTCCACTACGAAGTGGACTACTTGGAAGCTGTGCCGCGCACCTATCGCACGGGTGATACGGTGCGCGTGAACGACAACGTCTATGTCTGCATTGCCGAGCACACTGCGGCTTCACACTTCCTGGCCGACCCCGCGACCTGGCGTGCCTCGCAGGACTTCACGCGCCGTCAATTGTGGCACGCAAAGCCTTACGCTACCATGGCACCGGGCAAATTCTTGTTCACGCTCGACCCGTTCGTGCAGATCAACCCGCGCTTCGGCAATGTTGCTGAACCCAGCACAAAGCATTGGCTGCACCGCGACTTGTACACGCATGTGCGCTACGCGGAGTTGGAAATGGGTGCCAACGAAGCCACGGACAGTATCCATTGGATGCCGCCACGCCACTATGGCCGCAACGTCGGCGATACGCTCGTAACGCCCACCAGCGTGGCCATCATCGACAGCGTGCGTTCGGTGCGCGACAGCATGACGATGAAGATGCTCGGGCCCGAATTCGACGTGAAGGTGGCCTACCTCCGCATCCGCGATCTGTACGATGAGAACCGCTGGTTCGAAGCACGTCCGTTGCTCATCTTCCGAAGTGGACAAGCTGTTGCCGGCAAGGGTGCGGAGATCGCTGCGTTGCGCGTCCGCTTCGATCTGGAACGTATCGGGCCGCGCCCGCCGGTGGAAGATCAGGACCCTGCGATGTTCGAAGGCGACGTCGGCCTCAGCGTGAGCGAACGCGAGTTCATGGTGATGCAGGCCATCGTGTTCCCGGGGATCAATGTGCTGTGGATCGGTTGTCTGCTCATGTTCTTGGGCACACTGATGGCCGTGCGGAAACGTTGGGCGGGAAAGCCGACCAAGGCATGAGCCGCATCCTGGTCATCGGCACGGGTCGGGCGGCTCACCACTTGGGCCATGCGCTGAAACGTGCTGGCAACAGTATAGTGGGCGTCATCGGAAGGGATGCGACAAAGGCTGCGGCGCTAGCGGACGCCTTGAAGAGCACCGCGATCGACTTCGGCGGAACAGCACCTGCCTACGATGTTGCCTTGATCGCAGTGAGCGACGATGCACTTGCAGAAGTCGCAGCGCGGATACCCAGCACCGGGGCCATCGTTTGTCATGTGAGCGGTGCGAAGAGCATCGACGTTCTGCTGCCGCATGCACACCGCGGAGTGCTCTGGCCGGTGCAAAGCCTGGCCGAGGGAACGCAGGTGGATATTGCCCGAAGCCCATTGGTTGTTGAAGCGAGCGACGAAGCCACCCGGGCCGATCTGTTGGTTCTGGCGCGCGGCATCAGTCAGCAGGTGCTTGAACTGGACCACAACGACCGGAAAGTGTTGCACGCCGCCGCAGTGATCGCCGGGAACTTCCCTGTATTCCTTCTGGCGGAAGCACAACGCTTGCTGAGCGACCACGACCTGCCGGGCGAACTCCTGCTGCCCCTTTGGACCAATAGCGCGCAGCGTGCTGCTACACTGGGCGCTCGCAAGGCCTTGACCGGTCCGGCCCGCCGAGGCGATGTGGAAACGTTGCGCGAGCACCTCGGTCTGTTAACGACCGATGCCGACCTTCGGCGCGCTTACGCGCTCCTTTCCCGTTCCATCCTCAAAGCGCATGGGCACCCAACGGATGGCCTCGAAGACCTACAAGGAGATCCTCGCTGATATCGATACGTTCATGTTCGATGTGGACGGTGTCTTCACCGACAACCGTGTGCTGCTCTTTCCCGGACTCGACCCGGTGCGCACCTTCCACAGCAGGGATGCCTATGCCGTGCAGCACGCCATCAAGGAAGGGTTGAGGATCATCATCACCACTGGTGGAAAGAGCGCTGGCATCGAGGAATCATTCGGACGTTTGGGCGTAAAGGACTTCTTCTACCACGTCTTCGACAAGAGCGCGAAGCTGGACGAGTTGATCGCCAAGACAGGGGTCGACCCAACGCGCACGGCCTACATGGGCGACGACATTCCCGACCTGCGTGTGATGCAGCGCGTGGCCCTACCCTGCTGCCCTGCCGACGCCGCTGAAGAGATCAAGGACATCAGCCTCTACGTGAGCCGCAGGCCCGGCGGCATGGGTTGCGTGCGCGATCTGCTGGAGCAAGCGATGAAAGTGCAAGGCAAGTGGATGACCGAAGCCGCGCATACCTGGTAGCATGCGCGATCTGATCCGACTCACTCGCCCGCTCAATCTATTGATCGTTGCGCTCACCATGGTGGTGATGAGGTATGGGGTGATCGGTGGCCTTTGCAAACGTGAGTTCTTGAGGGACTTCCTGCCATCAAGCTGGACCTTTAACGGGGTCACATACTCACCGGAATTTGGCTTCCAACTCTCCACCGTGTTGTTCATATTGTTGATCATCAGCACTGTGCTGCTCATGGCGGGTGGCAATGTCATCAACGACTACTTCGACACGCGCATCGACAGAGTGAACAAGCCAACGGACGTACTAGTTGGTCGCACGGTGAAGCGTAGGGTGGCCATGGCGGGTCATTGGGTCCTTAGCGGGCTTGGCGTGTTGATCGGTGTGATCGTGGCTTTCGCTTCCCACCAGGGCTGGTTGGCCCTGATACCGGTGTTCGCCGCTGGGGCACTTTGGTTTTACAGCACCAACCTGAAGCAAAGCTTGTTTCTGGGAAATGGCCTAGTGGCCACCCTGTCTGCTCTCGTCGTTCTGCAAATAGGTTTATACGATGTGCGAATGTTGGAATTCGCGTTTGCCGCAATACCCTCCTTCGACTTGCGTGTTCTCTGGTGGTGGATCATCGGCTATACCGTTTTCGCTTTCATCAGTACCCTGCTTCGCGAACTGCAAAAGGACATGGCCGATGTGCGCGGTGACGCCGCAGCCGGTTGTCGTACGGTGCCGATCGCTTGGGGCATGCAAGCTTCACGACGGCTCGTAGCGTTCTGGGCGATCCTCATCATCGTTGCCGTCGGTCTATTGGCCGATCGGGTGTTCACGGAGATCGCTTCTCGGGCCTACCTCTACGTGCTGGTCATCGCGCCCATCCTCGCCTCGTGCATCCTCACATGGAACGCGCGCACGCGCGACCAGCATAACCGTGCGGGCAATGTGATGAAGTTGGCGATGGTCTTCGCCGTCGCGTTCGGTGCGGTGTATCCTTGGCTCATTGCATGATGGCTACCCCGATACATCCATGGCGTTTGATCCTGTGCAGCGCGTCGCCACGCCGCAGGCAATTGCTACAGGGCCTCGATCTGCCAGTGGAGATCACCAGCGTCGATGTGGACGAGACGCCACCACCTGGACTTCCACCGGAGCAAGTAGCAGAACACTTGGCACGCAAAAAGGCCGAGGCATGGACAGGCACATTAGATGCGGACCAAGTGCTTGTGACCGCCGACACGACCGTATTGCTCGACACTGACAATGGCACGGTGCTCTTGAACAAACCAGCGGATCCAACTGATGCCGAGCAGATGCTGACCATGCTCAGCGGGCGCACGCATCGCGTGATCACCGGCGTTTGCCTGCGCACTTCAACACAGACGGACAGCTTCGCGGATACGGCTCTCGTCACCTTCCGCACGCTTTCGGCGGACGACATCGCCTACTATGTGGCAGCGCATCGGCCATTGGACAAAGCCGGGGCCTATGGTGTGCAGGATTGGATCGGCTACACCGCCGTAACACGCATCGAGGGCAGCTTCTATACGGTGATGGGCTTGCCCATGCACCGCGTGTGGGAAGGACTTGTGCGCATCTCGACTGCGCTCGATGCGACAAGCTCGAAGTGACACCTCGATGCGACAACCTCAGCGCAGAAGCACAACATGCCCTTGGGCACTGTGCACTTGGTTTTCGCTATCGCGCAACCGTAAGCGCCAAGCGTAAACCCCTTGTGGTGTTTCGATGCCTGTCTGTTTGCCATCCCACGCTTGGTCGACCGAGGCACTACTGAATACCGGCTGGCCCCAGCGATCGAAAATGTTGAACTCGAACAGGCTGGGCTGGCGCACGCTGGTGATCGGCAAGAAACCATCGTTCACGCCATCGCCATCGGGGTGAAGGCATCCGGCACGTACAGCGCGAACTCACCTTCCACGCAAACCTCAACACTGGTGGTGTCATAGCAACCTTCCGTGTTCCCCACGATCTGCTCCACGGTGTAACAGCCAACATCCGAGTAGGTGAACCCCGGCGATACTTCCGTTGATGTGCTGCCATCAGGATCGCCCAACGACCAAGACCACTGCGATGCACCCGAGGACCCATCGAGGAAGAGGAACGATGGGTTGGTGATGATGGCGACCGGCGGAAAAGCCTGGAAGCCGGCAACCGGTGAAGCAAAGACGTTCACCAGATCCGTTTCGGTGAGCGTTCCGCTGCATCCGTTCGCATCAGTGGTGGTCAACACAACGGTGTACAGACCATCTTCCGCATAACAATGTTGAACAGGGCTACCACCGCCGGCACTTCCATCGCCGAACGACCAATCGCTGGTCGCTGCGCCCGGTGTGTCGTCGGTGAAGGTGACGCACCACGGCTCACAGCCTTCGGGAGCGGAGCTGGAGAACTGCGGTTGCACAGGCGGAAAGACGGTAACAGTGACACTGTCTAACGGAGAAATGCAACCGTTCGCATCCGTCGCGATGGCGTTGAACGTCGATGTTGCGGAAGGCGAGACCGCAGGCCCGCTTGGCGACCAAGCCACATTGTACCCAGCAGTTCCACCGGACGGTGTGGCTTGCAGCAGCACGGCATCACCGGAGCAGATCGCAGTGTCGTTCGACATGAGCAGCGTCAACGGCGGTGGTTCATTCACCGTGAATGGGATCGTGGTGGTGCAAGCGCCAGCATCAGAAACCACAACGGAATAGTTCCCGGCTGGAAGTGTTCCGAACTGCAAACCCGTTTGCCCACCGGGCAGCCACGTCACCACGGGTTGGTTTTGCGGTCCGTTGATGGTTACCATGCCGCCAACGATATAGCCGGCACACTGCGGCACACCGATATTCACCACGACATCGAGTATCACAACATCGACAACATCGCTCACCGTGATCCCACAAGGTCCGGATACGGTGAGTGTCACCTGATAAGCACCCGGCCCGCTGAAGACGTGCATGGGAGCAGCCAATGTGCTGCTGTTCGCTGCGCCGCTCGCAGGATCACCGAAATCCCATGCGGCGATGTTCCCGCAACCAACAATGGTACTCGTGAAGTTCACCGTGTCGCTGGTGCATGGCAACGCCGTTGCGTCAACGCTGATCGGTGCTTGGTCGATGAAGATGTCGTCCACCGCGACACCGTCGTAGTTGTTGCACGTTGTGCCGCTTCCAAAAAGAAAGCGGAGCAACACGTTCGGCTGACCCGCACAGCCCAACAGACAGTGTTTCGCTTCCAACCATTGCTGGCTTCCGAACCCACCGACGCAGGCTCCAGCGGTAGCACCCACCCTACCGCTCCACCCGTGCTTCGGTGTAGCACCGCTAAGGTTGGTGATCGTCGCGTAGTTGTACCAGTTGTCGTTGAGGCAATCCACAGGATTACCAAAGGCCCCGACGTTCGTCCATGATGTTCCACCGTTCAAGCTGTACTGAAGATTCGCACCATCGTACTGCCGTTCCGTTTCCCAAAAGACCTTGAAGCTGATCCACGGGTTCGGCACGTTCGTGAAGTCGAAGCAGGGGCTTTCCAACCAGCTGCTCTGGCCTAGGCTGTAGAAGCTTCCCGTTAGGCCACCAACGCACCAACTGTTGTTACCACCGCCCGGTCCTGTTATGACGGGTTTGCTCGGCGTGCCCCAAGCCCAATCGCTTCCGCTTCCGCCGGCTGTCCATGCCGGTCCGGCTTCAAAATCCTCGGCATAGGGGAACACGCTCACGCACTGCGCCCATGAACGCATGCCCAAGAGCAAGGCTCCGCACAGAGTGATGGACCGCAGAGGAAGTGTGATCGGAAAGAGCATCGGGAGGAAGACGCCGAATTGGGCCGCGAAGTTCGTTGAACCGGCACCGAAGCACCCGACCGGACAAGTCAGGGATCACTCCTCCTTGGCCCGCTCCCAATAAGCGTCCATTTCGGCCAGGGTCATGTGGCCCATCTGTTTGCCGTCCTTGGCGCTCTCGCGCTCCAGGTATTGGAAGCGCTGGATGAACTTGCGGTTGGTGCGTTCAAGCGCCTCGTCGGGATCGATGTTCAGGAACCTGGCATAGTTCACTATGCTGAAGAGCAGATCACCCAACTCATCCGCCTGTTTGGTTGAACAGGCATCCACCTCGTGCTTCAGTTCAGCGAGTTCCTCGGTCACCTTCTCCCACACTTGATCCCGGTGGTCCCAGTCGAAGCCCACGCCTCGGGCTTTGTCCTGCACGCGGATGGCCTTTACCATGCTCGGTAGCCCGCGCGGCACACCATCCAAAACGCTCTTGGGCTTCTCGCCGTTCTTGTCCCGCTCAGCCAGTTTGATCTTCTCCCAATTGGCCTTCACCTCTTCCTCGTCCTTGACCTTCACATCGCCATAGATGTGCGGGTGGCGATGGATCAGTTTGTCGCAGATCGCATTGCACACATCGGCGATATCGAACGCATTCTTCTCACTGCCGATCTTGGCGTAGAACACAATGTGGAGAAGGATGTCTCCGAGTTCCTTCTTCACGCCATCGAGGTCGTTCGTCAGGATCGCATCGCCCAACTCATAGGTCTCTTCAATGGTGAGCGGGCGCAGCGTTTCCAGCGTCTGCTTCTTGTCCCATGGACATTGCGCGCGCAACTCGTCCATGATCTTCAATAGGCGGAGGAAGGCTGAGGCGCGAGGGTCGGCGGTCATTGGGCAAGTGGTATGGGCAGCGAAGTTCCGATTCCCGGGCTGCCGGTTGCCGCGATAATTTCACCGCCCCCGAAGGATGGGGACGAAGAAGCATGAACCGGTGGAGATTTTGTTCGGCTGCATGCTTGATGGCAAGCTTGAGCGTTGCCGCGCAACAGGCCGACTTCAACCTGGGAGCGCGTGCAGGTTATGGCTACTTGATCGCCCACCACGATAACCTGAAGCGCATGGTGGATGGGCACATTCCCAGCATTGAGTTGTACTATGAGCGCGTGGTCAGTGGGCGGCAGGCATGGCATCGTTCATACAAGTCGCCGAGTTGGGGCATGTCTTTTTACGCCGCTGATCTGCGTGCAGAGGAATTGGGCAATGCGTTCGCGCTGACACCATATCTGCTTCTCCCATTGACTTTCGATGACCGGCAAAGCCTCGACCTCCGCTTCGGTTGGGGCTTGGGAGTGGTAACGCACCCGTTCGACAAGGAGACCAATTACAAAGGCCACGCGATCGGCAGCACGGTGAACGTGCATATGCTGCTGGGGTTGGAATACCGTCGGCACTTCGGACGCACGAGCATCGGTGTCGGGCTGGGCATCAACCACCTGAGCAATGGGGCTTTCCGAGTACCGAATCTCGGGGTCAACCTGCCTGCGGTGCAACTCAGTGTGCGCAGAGAGATCGGTACGCGGCAACCGGCCGATACGACCGGCTTCCGTGGCGGGGGCATCGCCAACGGACCACAGCGGCTGTTCGCCTATGCCACGGTCGGCATCAAGGAGACATTCCCCGTGAACAGCGGAAAACACATGGCCTATGCGCTGGTGGTCGCTGCAACAAAACCTTTTGGTGGAAAGATCCAACTGGAAGGAGGGCTTGATGTCTTCCACAACACTTCGTTGGAGCAGCGCGCACAAGAGGACGGACAAGAACCGCCCAGCACGCTTACCCAGGCAGGGGTGCATGTTGGCGGTGGGCTCATGCTTCGTAAGCTCACCATTATTTGGCAGGCCGGCGTATATGTCTTCAACTCCTTCAGCGAAGACGGGATGGTGTTCAACCGTGTCGGCTTCCGGCATACGATCGGGCAGCGTTGGCTGGTGAACTTCACCCTGAAGACGCACTTGGCAACAGCCGATCATTTTGAACTCGGCTTCGGCTACCGGTTCCGATGAAGCAGCTGCTCACATTCATAGCCGTGCTCTCGCTGTTGTCCTGCGCGGACGACCAGTGGGATGATTGCGTGACCAGCGCCGGACCCGTGCGGACAGAGATACGCGACGCCTCACCCTTCCACACAATGGAATTGGCGGGCAAGATCGATGTGGTGCTAACCCAAGACAGCGTGGATGCCATCAGTGTTGAAGGCGGGCGCAACCTGCTGGGGCAGGTGGAAACAAGCATCGAAGGTGGCGTGCTCAAGATCAACAGCAATATGATCTGCAACTGGGTGCGCGACCTTCAAGAACGCGTGACCGTGCATGTGCAGTGCAGCAGCTTGCGCACCATCGTGTACACCGGCAGCGGCGACGTACGCTGCACCAATGCCATTGTGCAACCCACCTTCAGGGTCGAGCAACGGCAAGGCAGTGGGACCTTGGAATTGAAACTGGAGACCGACACATGCTGGTATGGCCTGCACACCGGCCCTGGCAATGTGGTGGCGACGGGGAGCGCGGATGTGCTCTACTTGTACTCCGGGGGGTATGCGCACATTGATGTACGTGGGCAAACACACCGCGAGAGCCACTGCAACAACAGCGGTAGCGGTTCTTTCCGGACGGCCCCGAGCGAGGTGCTCTATGCCGCCGTGTACGATGCCGGTAACATCCACTATTACAGTGACCCGCCCGTTCTGGGGGTAACTGATGAGGGTTCTGGCTCGGTGATCCACGGAGATTGACCAGTGCCCCGATGCACGATCGATCGTTGAACACTTGCTCCGGCACCATTCGCTCCGCCCGGGTCAGCCCAAGACCTTCACACCATGAAACGGAAACTTGCTCGCTTCATACCCCGTTGGTTGCGGAACCGCTATGGCGCCAGCGCCGTGTTCTTACTGGTGTGGATCGCCTTCTTCGATAAGAGCGACGCGCTCACGACATACAAGAACCGCAGGGCGCTGCACAAGTTGGAGAACGAGAAGGACCGGTACATAAGCGATATCGCGCTCACACAGCAGCGCATTGCGGAACTCAGTGGCGACCCTACGCTGATGGAAAAATTCGCTCGTGAGCGCTACTACATGAAGCGCAAGAACGAGGATGTCTTCGTGCTCGTGCCGGAGAAGGACTGACCACAGTTCGCTGTATTTCCCCGACCGCGTCGACCTTTACACCATGGAAGTCTACGCCTTCATTCAAGAGGTGCGCGAACTGCTGAAGAGCACGTTCGCAGGGATCGATGCATGGTTTGATGCCGACCCCGTTCTTCGTGGCTTCCGGCCCGGTGCAGGAGGTTGGACGATCGATCAGATCCTTGAGCATATCAGTTTGACGAACCATTTCCTGTTGATCCTCATCGACAAGGGAGCAACCAAAGCACAGCGGCAAGCCGGGACTATGGATCTGGCAGAATTGCTCGCCTCCTATCGGCCACAACAGGACAAACTCACCGAGGTCGGCCTGCATCGGTCCTTCCCGTGGATAAGGCCTGAGCACATGGAGCCAAAGGGTGCGCGGTCCAATGACGAAGTGCGGCTTCTATTGAATGCCCAATTGGAGCGCTGCCTGACCACGCTCGATGCACTGCCCAATGGCGAAGGGATCTTGGCAAAGACCACCATGTCCGTGAACAGCTTGGGGAAGATCGACGTGTATGAGTATCTGATGTTCCTCGCGCAACATGGTAAGCGTCACCTGATGCAAATGCGGAAGAACGAAGCTGAATTCATGTCAAAAAGCGCCTGACAAGGGCTACCCGGGATGCCGGTCAATGATGATGCCCGCCCGGCCCGTGCACATGGCCGTGGCTGAGTTCATCGGCCGTGGCATCACGGACTTCCGTTATCTCCACGTCGAAGTGTAGAGTAACACCGGCCAAC
Organism: Flavobacteriales bacterium; assembly: GCA_016703005.1. Lineage (GTDB taxonomy): Bacteria > Bacteroidota > Bacteroidia > Flavobacteriales_F > PHOS-HE28 > PHOS-HE28. The sequence continues at coordinate 4,117 of JADJCX010000005.1, read as the reverse complement.
GCATGATTGCCGTCCAATAGCACTTTACCATCAGCAACTTCCTTCACGGTGAATACACCGTGACCACCGGCTTGGAACTGCATACCCTCATGCACCTTCTGGTCGCCGAATTTGTCGATAGGTACGCGCTGCAACAACGCAGCATCGAACTCGCCGTACCCATGGGCCGGTTCAACCACTGCTTTGAACTTGTCGCCAACGGCGCGACCCTCCATTTGCTGTTCGAGCCCCGGAACGATCATGTGCGCGCCTTGCAGGTACGCGAATGCTTCGTTACCGGCAGAAGTATCCAGCAACTTGCCATCGGCATCGCTGAGGGTGTAGTGGAACGAGACCACTGAATTGTTCTTGACGCGCATTTTTGTTCAGAAAGGGCGCCGAAAATAGCAGGCGTCGGCGATCGGGAAGCCGTCTTGTTCATAGCCCATTGCGTCTGTCGCACGAGGGCCATCATGCCTATCATCCGTTAAGTTCTTGGAGTGCTTGCCGATCCAAACACCTCAAGTCGCGATCATCACACCCGGTCCTTCATCCGCTCACCAGCATGCCGTTCCGATCGGCCAACGACTCACGAGGACATGGATGCACGACCGGTCGCGGACGACCACGGATCGTTGAGCGGGCGATCTTCGCCGCAATGGCGAACGAACGGCTCTTCGATGCTTTTCCACCTGAAACTTGGGAACAATGGGAAGCGGTGGTGCGGAAGGAACTCAAGGACAGAGAACCTTCTGCATTGGACATTGCACTGGGCAGCGCAGTTCTGAAGCCCTACCACATCGATCACGGACCCGTGGTCGGCGATCAACGACGTGGCTCGAAACGCGATGGCAACAAGTGGCGCAGCACCATCGCGGTGGACGCCTCCGATCCCGATGCGAACGATCTACTGCTTGAAGGGCTGATGGGCGGCGCCGATGGCGTTCGGGTTTCAGGTGATGTCGGTGCCTTGCCCAACGTCCTCAAGGACGTGCTGCTCGCCGGAGTGGACCTACAACTCACCAATGGCACGCCAGCCGCTATGCGCTGGTTGCGCAAGGAAGCGGAGCGACAAGGCGTGCGGCCGAACGAGGTCAGCATCTGCTTCGGTTTGCCGCACGATCAGGATGCGTCCGACATGAAGGATGTCGCCGCCGAGTTCCCTTCAGTGCGGCTGTTCGAGGTTGAAGGAATTCCCCAAGGCCGGGTCCAATTGGAGCGGCTTATTGCCATGGGCTTCCCGTCAGGACGCGCTGCAGGATGTATTCAGTTCGTAGTGCGGCTTGGCGACGACCTGTTCGTTGAAGCAGCGCGCATCAGGGCCTTGCGTGAAGCATGGGCGTTGGAAGTCAGCGGCGTCACAGGACAACATGGTTCATTCAGCTGCTGGATCCAAGCGGAAGTCTCATATCCGAGCGACACCAAGGCACCATACGACAACTGCATTCGCGCCACGCTCCAAGCCATCAGCGCGATCATCGGCGGCTGCGATGGTCTCACCATTCCCGCGCCAACGCTTCCTGAGGGCGACATCCTCGCACGCCGTGTGGTGCGCAACATCCACAACCTGCTGCGCGATGAATCGTTCCTGAGCCGTGTGGCGGATCCAATTGGCGGCAGCTACACCGCTGAACAACTCACCTCCACGCTCGCAAAGGCGCTGACCAATCAGGAAGGCGCTGCCCAGCCAGCAGCCAATGGCCAACAGCCAGTAGCTGGCATCCCCAACCGCGAAGAGATCCCCCTCAAGTCCTCCTACACGCGCATCGACACCGAGCAACTCGAACACGTCAAGTTCGGCGCGGGTGCTCCTCCGTATTTGCGTGGCCCCTACGCCAGCATGTACGCCATCCGACCATGGACCATCCGGCAGTACGCGGGCTTCAGCACGGCGGAAGCGAGCAACGCCTTCTACCGTCGCAATCTCGCGGGCGGGCAAATGGGATTGAGCGTCGGCCTTCGATCTGGCCACGCACCGCGGCTACGACAGCGACCACCCGCGCGTAACCGGCGATGTGGGCAAGGCCGGTGTGGCGATCAGCAGCGTGGAAGACATGAAGATCCTCTTCGACAGCATCCCGCTGGACAAGATGAGCGTGAGCATGACGATGAACGGCGCCGTGCTGCCCATCATGGCCTTCTTCATCGTCGCGGCGGAAGAACAAGGCGTGAAGTCCGAGGACCTGCAAGGCACCATCCAGAACGACATCCTGAAGGAGTTCATGGTGCGCAACACGTACATCTACCCGCCGGGACCGAGCATGCGCATCGTGGGCGACATCTTCAGCTATTGTGCGAAGAAGATGCCCAAGTTCAACAGCATCAGCATCAGCGGCTACCATATCCACGAGGCGGGTGCACCGGCGGACCTGGAGCTCGCCTACACGCTGGCCGACGGCATCGAATACGTGCGCACCGGTATGGCCGCCGGCATGAAGGTGGATGAGTTCGCCAACCGCCTAAAGCTTCTTCTGGGGCATCGGCATGGACCTCTTCATGGAAGTCGCCAAAATGCGCGCGGGCCGGATGCTCTGGGCGAAAATGTTGCACGAGGTGGGCGCGACGGACAAGAAGAGCCGCGCGTTACGCACGCACTGCCAGACCAGCGGCTGGAGCCTTACCGCGCAGGATCCGTTCAACAACATCGCGCGCACCACGGTGGAAGCACTGGCGGCCGTGCTCGGCGGAACGCAATCACTGCACACCAACTCGCTGGACGAGGCCATCGCGCTGCCCACGGACTTCAGCGCCAAGATCGCGCGCGACACGCAGCTCTACCTGCAGAAGAACAGCGGCATCACCAAGTTCATCGACCCGCTCGGCGGCAGCTACTACGTGGAAAGCCTCACGCACGAACTGGTGCACAAAGCCTGGGCGCGCATCAAGGAAGTGGAAGAACTCGGCGGCATGAGCAAAGCCATCGAGACCGGTCTGCCGAAGATGCGCATCGAAGAAGCCGCCGCGAAACGCCAAGCCCGCATCGACACCGGCAAGGACAGGATCATCGGCGTGAACGCCTTCGTGACGGAGGACGAGACGAAGATGGAACTGCTCGAAGTGGACAACAGTTCCGTACGCGAGTCGCAAGTGGAACGCTTGCGCATCATCAAAGACTTGCGCGACGAAGGACATGTTGCAGCCTCATTGGCCGCATTGACGCGCGCAGCGAAGGGCAATGAGAACTTGCTGGAACTTGCCGTGACAGCAGCGCGTCATCGCGCCACGCTGGGCGAGATCAGCGACGCCTTGGAAAAAGCCTTTGGTCGTTACAGTGCCACCATCCGCAGCATCAGCGGTGTTTACTCAGCGGAAAGCATGCAGGATCCCGAGATGAAGGAGGCCATGCGCCTCGCCGATGATTTCGCGAAAGCCGAGGGCCGCCGCCCGCGCATCCTCGTAGCCAAGATGGGCCAGGACGGGCACGACCGCGGCGCCAAGGTGATCGCCACCAGCTTCGCCGACATCGGCTTCGACGTGGACATCGGTCCGCTGTTCCAAACGCCGCAGGAAGTAGCGAAGCAGGCTATCGAGAACGACGTGCATGTGCTGGGCATCAGCAGCCTTGCCGGTGGCCACAAGACCCTGGTTCCAGAAGTGATCAAAGAACTGCGCGAGACCTACAAGCGACCGGACATCCTCGTGGTGGCCGGAGGCGATCCCGCCGAACGACTACGACTTCCTGAAGCAGGCCGGGTGTTTTGATGTGTGGGCCGGGGACGCGGATCCCGGTGGCGGCGAAGGGGATCCTGAACCAACTCTCAAAGTGATGAAACAACCGCTTGGCACGGTGGCCTGTGTTGTCGTCCTTGGTGCCCAGGTCAGTCCATTGACCCGGCAGTGGTATCAGCATCACAGGTGTGGTGGTGCCGTTCGACTCTTACGAAGCATCATCACGCGATGCGACGCTGGACTTCAACCCTTCCCATTTGTCTTATTGACGGCCAACCCTTCGATCCGATCTCTCCCCAGCCTACCGCATACACCGAGCATCACTTTTTAGAGGTCGCATCAAGGGCCTTCGTATCCCTTTGATGTATCTGGCATGTTCAACACGTGGCGAGGACCTTCATTGCGGCAGGTTCTGGATACGTGGAACAGAAGGCGGCTATGAATTGAAGGGCATATTCTCGGATGGTGC
>JADJCX010000004.1 GCA_016703005.1 Flavobacteriales bacterium | reverse complement strand
GCCGGTGCGGATGATGCGTTTGCCGCGCCCACGGTGGTGCGTGATGCCGAAGCTGTGGGCTTCTGCTGGGCATGTGTTGCAAGAGTTTCAATGTGCTACTGCGCTTGTCGATATAAAACGGCACCGGGTCGTCCGGTAGTAGAGTTCCTCCAGTCGTTTGGCGATGCCGATCACGGCGACCTTACCGCGTAGCCCCAGCGCAGGGAGACTTTCCATGGCAGCGCTCAGTTGCCCCTTACCGCCGTCGATGAGGATAAGCCAGGCGTGATCTCAGCTGTCCAACAAAAGCCGGTAGCGTGGTGCACGGCTTCCTTCATCGTCGCAAAGTCGTCCGGGCCTTTCCACCGCTTTCACGTTGAAGTGGCGGTAGTCCAAAAGCCCTGAACACCACGCAGGCGCTCACAATGGTGCCTTGCGTGTTGCCATCGGAAGCACCAATGTGGCGCGGCTGAACGGGCAGGCTCGTCCTCTGGGCGGTCTCCATCAGGCGCGTGGTGTGCGCCTCCCGGGTCCAGAAGCTTCCTGCTTCTGCTTGTCCATCATGAAGTACTGCGCGTTGCGCACGCTCAGCTCAACAACTTCTTCCGGTCGCCGCGCGTTGGCACGGAAACAACAGTGTGCGGGATCCCAACCCGATGTCGATGGGAACGATGATGCTCCGGCGCGGTGCTGCTGAACCGGCTGCGCAATCCATTTCGATGGCCAGCTGTAGGAGTTCTTCCATCTCCTCCAGCTTTCGCTTCATCTCCACCGAGATGCCGTGTACCACTGCACCGTGTTCACGCGAAGTAGTTCACACGTAGCCACCGCCTTCATCACTGACGATGGTGAAGACATCCACATCGCCCACATCGGTGCTCACTGTGTTGCGGCGCTGGAAGCGCTCCGGTGGTCGATGCGTTCGCGCAACTGCTCGGCCTGCTCGAACTCCAACTTGCGGCGTATTCCAGCATGGCGTTGTCACATCTTCAACACGCCGCGCGCTGTCACGCACGCATCTGGCGGCATCTCGTTGTTCGCTTTTGTATCATCCTCCTCCACATAGTTGCCGACGCACGGCCCCTTGCAAATTGCCGATGTGGTACTCCAAACACACTTTGAACTTCCCGGCTTCCACATTCTTCTTCGACAGGTAGGTTGCAGGTACGTGAGCGGTAGAGTTTGCGGATCGGTGCAACACCCGTGTGCATCACCTTACCGCTGGCATACGGTCCGAAGTACTCGCTACCGTCATTGCTCCGGATTGCGCATGCCTTCCACGCGCGGGAAACGTTCGTTCCGGATCCGGATCCAAGGTAGCTCTTGTCGTCTTTCAGTGCGACATTGTACTTCGGCTGGTGCTGCTGATGAGCAGATTCTCCAGAGCAACGCGTCGAACCCGTTGCCACCAGTATCCGCAGGTCAACGATGGTGCGCACCAACCGCGGGGTCTTACCGCTCATCCCGGTGCTGCTGCCGAAGTGAGCTACCCACACGGCTGCGCAGATCGCATCGCCTTGCCGATGTAGACGATGTTGCCCTCGGCGTCCAGGAACTGATACACCCCCGGCTGCCGGGGCAGCAGCTTCACCTTCTCCCGTACGTCGAGTTCGGACACGACGCGTCAAAGATCCATCAACCCCTTCGATCCTGTCGGCTCACTCCAGCTTATGCGCCAGCACCACCGTCTTACGGAACGTCTCCGTGTTGCCGCTCAGGTCGAAGACCTCGAAGACAACGATGTACGGCCTTGATACGGGCCTTCTCGTTCTCGTCGGAGATGCCATCCCAGCTGATGCTGCCACTGACACCGAGCAGTTCGTTCTGCATCAGCTTCTGGTTTCGCGGCAGCCTTGGTAGATGTTGATGCGTGTTCCCGGTAGAAACCCGGGCTCATCCAAGCGATAGTTCACGGTGAGCACGTCCTCGAAGCCATCGTTGTCCGGCGAGAAGATCGCGCGGTCGACGGTGAGTTCGCCGCTTGGTTCACTGGTGGGACCGTATTGCGAGTTCTGGTAGCCGGGAGTGCCCAACCCAGCAGCCTCGGCCGCACTGTGCCAGTTCGTGTTGTTGTCGCTGCTAGGGCGTGCGGGGTTGTTCCGTTCCAAGCTCACGCCTTCCCGTTTCGTTCTAGAGCTCGAAGTGCAGGTCATCGGTGCACCGGAACAAGTCGAGCGTGTCGCCGTCCACATCCATCAACACAACGGTGCCTTCGCCATTGATTGCAGCTGGGCATGTCGGCTTGGAAGTAGCGATCGGCATGGCCAAGCGGGTATTCGGCTTCGATGTTCGAGGCGCTCTCGGTGATCGCTGGGTACTGGCCTTGGGAGAAGCAGGATGCTCTGGTCGGTATGTCGGTGATGTTCACGCATCAAGCCGATGAACTCGGTAGCAAGAGCAAAGTCAGCAAGGCTGAAGCGTCTTGTTCGATGCATGTCCAACTCAACGAAGTCGTAGCCGCCAACACGCGGGTCGTACAGCACTTCGTTGATCACGCGTCGCCGGGTTCCGCTGGCTCCGGAAGCGCGGACGACCCCGTGTTCTGCGCACCGATCAAGCCGTTGCCGGGACAATCAGAAACACCCGACACGGTGACCACGTACTGCTGCCCGATGGCGCGGAGTCCCCAGTGTCAACACAACAGAAGTCACGGGGAGGCCGTTGGCGACATTGGTGACCGATCGCCGGGTCAAGAACATAGTTGGCCGATAGCGTCGAAACCGCATCCAGCTCTTCGCTGAACACGAGCGCGACCTCCATAGCCGAGTTCACCAACACGCTCACCAACGCCGGGGCCCTGCGTATCCGGGGTGATGTCCAGCACGCTGTTCACTTCGCCGGGCGTTCCGCCTTGCGGATCGGTGCTGGCGGTCCAGTTGCTGGCACCACTGCATGGAGCGGTGCAGTTCTTTTGTTCGAGGCTCCAACCGCCGTCTTCCTTGGCGGCATCGTTGTACCAGCTCAGATCATAGGTAACCGCGTCGATCACCACTCCTCCTGCATCCTTCAGCGACAGCGGATCGCCATCGTTGTTCATGGACGGAAAACTGGTGACGCTGATCACGTTCGCCACGCCGGTGAAGAGCGCCGTGTTGGCATCGTCAACAACAATAGCATACATGCCGGGCGTAAGGATGAATGCGGGCAACGTGCCCGTGGTGCTGCCGGAAAAGGTCCAGCCGGACAAGTCGAACGAACTGGCCGTCGTTGTGTTGGAGGATTCCACGTACTCCGCATCGGGCAAGCCGACTACAGGAGAGAGGGTCGGCCGTGATCTCGTTATTCGCCACATCGCGCGGGCCGGCGACGGCGGGAACCACATGGGTGAAATTGATGTTGGCCAATGGCGCAGCATTGCCAGCGGCATCCTGCAGCTGCGCTGGGCACTCAGGGTATACGTACTACCGTTCGTAGAGCGCGATCGCCGATGTTACATGAACGAGCGCCGGATCGAAGCCATCCTGCACCTGGGCGCTCACACCAATGAATGGGTGATATCGTACGTACCGATGAAGGTGGAATGAGGCCTCGACATACTGAACATCCACATTGGTAGCGGAAGTGGCGGCCACGCTGATGACCGCGGGTGGCGTCAGGTCCACTGGAATAGCACCCACGCTGAAGTCATCGAAAGTGGTTGTTCACTGCGCTCGCAGCGGTGCTCTGTTCTATCCGCACACCGAAGTGCGTCGATGAAATGTAGGTGGCATCAGGTGCGGTACCGGCAGTGGCCAAGCTGCCAAGTACGCCGTCATCATACATCAATGTCCAGTTGTTACCCGCATCACGTGTTACACGGATGTTGAAGGGGTTGTCGGTGCTGCTGTTCACGATGCCATCAGGCTGGTGATCAACGACACGGCAACACCGGCATCGCCCTGAAAAGCTCCAGTCGGTCCTGGTTCCGCCAACGAACGAAGTGCAGCCATTCACCCACTGGCAAATCCGATGCACCGCTCGTGAGATAGATGTCCGCAGTTGGCGCCGCTCGTGGCGAACTTCAGGTTCGCGTACAATTCCCATTGCGCGCTGTTGGCCAATGCGCTCGGGGTGCTCAGGTAATGGTTGGCCGCGCCAGGGCTTTGGCTTTGCAACGCACCGGTTGCAGCGGTGAACAGCACAGCATGCCTGTCCAAATCACCCCGGTCGTGAAGTTGTTGTCATTGAAGTCGTCCGTGAATTGGGCGTGCCGCACCGTTGGGAAGACAATACTCATCACTATGAGGAAGGTCGGATACAAGCGCGACATCGGCGGATCTTGGAGCGGACAAGGTAGTAGTTTCGGCCGCCTTGATCGATGGCTGATCGCATGAAAGTCGCTGTAGTCGGTGCCACCGGTTGGTGGGCGGTGTGATGTTGAAAGTGCTCGAAGAGCGCAACTTCCCGGTGGGCGAGTTGCTGCCGGTGGCCAGCGACAAAAGCGAAGGCATGACCGTGCGCTTCCGCGGAAAAGACCACAAGGTGGTGACCATGGCCCAAGCGATAGCGGCGGCGCCGGACCTCGCTTTTCTCCGCCGGTGGAAGCACATCGCTGGAATGGGCGCCACGCTTCGCCGAAGTGGGTGCGACAGTCATCGACAGCAGTAGCGCATGGCATGCATGCCGACAAAAAGCTGGTGGTACCGAGATCAACGGACACTTGCTGACGGCCGATGACAAGATCATCGCGAACCCGAACTGCAGCACGATCCAGATGGTGTTGGCACTGGCACCCCGCACAAGGCCTACGGTGTGCAACGCGTGGTGGTGAGCACTTACCAGAGCGTCACGAGACGGGCATGAAGGCCGCAGCAGATGGAGAACGAGCGCAACGGCAAGGAGGGCGAACGTGCGTATCCGTTCACCATCGACGGAATGTGTTGCCGCGCTGCGATGTTTTCACCGACAATGGTTACACGAAGGAGGAGATGAAGCTGGTGCACGAGACGAAGAAGATCCCATCCTGTTATACGCGTTACCGCTACGGCCGTGCGGGTGCCGGTTACCGGCGGCCACAGCGAAAGTGTGAACGTGGAGTTCAGCAAGGAGTTCGACATCGACGTTGTGCGCCAACTGCTGAACGAAGCGTCGGGTATCACACCTCGATGACCCCGCCAAGGACGAATACCCAATGCCGCTGATCGCCAACGGTCGCGATGAGGTTTTCGTTGGCCGCCTTCGTCGCGACGAGTCGCAGCCGTGCACGCTCAATATGCATCGTCGCGGACAACCTGCGGAAGGGGCGCGGCCACGAATGCAGTGCGATCGCCGAGTTGTTGGTGGCGAACGGCCTCTTGAAGAGACGTGCGGGTCAGGTGGCTTCGATCGGACGTTCGCGATCGCTAAGGGTCCTACTTTCACCACAACGCAAACCATGGCCGGGAAACGACCGGGACCTCCACCGATGGTTGAACCGGACCCAAACCCTGCTCGTTGATGGCGCGCACCGATCCCAGCGAAAGTCCTTTTCCTCGATATCGAGACGGTTCCGCAGACCTACAACTGGGCCGACATGGATACGCGCACCCAAGTGCTGTTCGGTGATAAAACGCGGCACGAGCGCGAACGCGATGGCAAAACGGACGCCGAGATGCACCGCGACAAGGGCGGTATCCTGAGCGAGTTCGGAAAGATCATTTGCATCGGCGTGGGCTTCCTCACCGCCAGCAAGACGATCGCAAACTCCGTGTGAAAACCATACACGGGGATGATGAGCAGGCGGTGCTCACGGAGTTCGTGACCCTACTGAACGAACGCTTCCACACAGCGGACCACAAGCTTTGCGGGCACAACGGCAAAGAGTTCGACTTCCCGTACATCGCGCGGCGCTGTGTCATCCATGGCATCCCCCTCCCCTTGCAATTGGACATTGCCGGGAAGAAGCCGTGGGAAGTGCAGCACGAAGACACGTTGGAGCTTTGGAAGTTCGGCGACCGCAAGCACTACACATCATTGAACTCCTCACGCACGTCCTCGGCATACCCTCTCCCAAGGGCGACATCAAAGGCAGCGATGTTGCTCGTGTCTATTACGAGGACAAAGACCTGGACCGTATTGCCGAGTACTGTAAGAAGGACGTTGTTGCCACCGTGCAGGTGTATCTGCGTTTGCGCGGACTACCGCTGATCGCGACGGACAACATCACCCTCGTGTAGCGTTCGGTCGAACGTGGTGGAAGCCAGCGGTGCGGGCTTAATGGAAAGGTGGCGGTTCTCCACCGGGCGATGCTGTTGTTGGGCGTGGACGCTCGCACTTGCTGTTCACCGGGCGGACAACGCCTCGTTCACGCCGGACGAGAGCTACTCGTACCTGCATTATGTGCATCAGCCGCTCGGCGCTATCCTTACGCACAAGGAAGCGTTCAGCAACAACCACTTACTGAATACCCTCGATGAAACGCCGAGCAACTGTTCGGCAACTCCGAGCTGGCTTACGCACGCCCAACCTCTTGGCGCTTTGCCTGTATCTGGCCTACGCGGCCTTGCTCTTGCGCCGCTTGTCTGGCCTTTCGCAGTGGGCGGCTTCGTGTTGTTGTGCACCAATGTCCACCTCATGGAGTTCTTCACGTTGGCACGGGGCTATGGCCTTCGTTCGCCCTTTTTGATGGCACAGTTCCATCTCGCGCAGAGCATCAGGACGCATGGAAGACGTCACCTTGTGCTCTTTCATGCGGCGTCGGTGCTGGCATCGTTGAGCAACTTCACACTGCTCACCGCCCACATCGCAGGTCTCATCGCATACTACATCGCCCGTTCGACCCATGACGACCATCCAAGGAAAACGATCGCGGGCGTGCGTCAGCTCGATCTCTTGAACGTCTTTCTGGTCGGCTTGTCGTTCGTGGTTTTGTGGATCCGGTACAACAGCTCATGCAAGCGAACATGTTGACGTTCCATGGCACCAGCTCGTTCTATGGCAGCACGGTGGGCACGTGGGTGCGTAGCGCGTTGCCCGGTATCCCGATGTCCCGGTTTCCGCTGGTGACAGGTCAAGTACTGATCACGCTGCTGGCCCTGGCGCCGATCATCATCCTGGCCCGGGAGCGCAAAAGCGGGTCTGCGGGTCTTGAGACGGACAGCGTGCTGCTCGCTACGGTGTTGATCACCTTCTTGGCAACCTGCATGGGTGCCTCGATCGAGCATCTGCTCTTTGGCGTTGATCACCTGAAAGCCCGCTACGCATTGTTCCTTCTGCCCTTGATGTTGTTGTTGGTTCCATTGCTCTTGCAGTTCCTGTGCAACGTTGGCTACCGAACGGCTTCGCAGGCGATCGCGGTCGGCGTGCTGCTCTGGTGTGTTCCGACTTTCCTGCGGCACTTCGGGCCGTACGAGAGCGGAGTGGATGCATGAAGTACGGACAAAGGATGCCATGGCCTCCATGGAGGCCGACCACAACGCCGCTCAGGTCTCGAACGATCACGTCCATATCGGCAACAATTGGCTCTTCGAGCCGGCCATGAGCTATTATCGCGACGTGTGGAAGTTGCACTGGCTCGCCCCAATTGATCGGAACGGCATTGCGCAACACGACACGTACCGCTACGTGTTCCAAGGAGATGAGGAAGAACGCTCCGACGATGGCTTCACCGTGCTTGCACGGTTCCCCGAAAGCGGAACGGTGCTGCTGAAACGATCGCCGAACGGACATTCAGGCGAATGATGCACCCTCAGAACCTCGATCAGCCGACTGTCGCGGCACGTGGCCTTCCGCGCGTCCTTCGTGCCGCGTTGGCGGTCATCGTGCCGGTGGTGCTTTTTGCATACGGCATATGGTCCTTCCCACTGGCCATTCTGGGGCCTGAGCGGGCGTCGTGCCGGGCGATCTCGGCGACTCGCGGTTCAACAACTACATCCTTGAGCACTTCCACCAGTACGCGATGGGAAAGGGTGACAACTACTGGTATGCGCCGTTCATGTATCCCTACAAGAACGTCGTTGCGCTGAGCGACAACCTGCTGGGTACGGCGCCCATGTATTCGCTCTTCCGGAACCTTGGCTACAGCCGTGAGTCGGCCTACCAACTGTGGATCCTGGCGCTGTTCTCGCTCAACTACATCTGCTGTTTCATCGCACTGTTCCTCTGGTCCAAGCGCTCCACCTTGGCAGCATGCGGCGCTTTCGTTTTCGCATTCGGCATCTACACGATCGGCCACTTGGAACACGCCCAGGTCTTCCCGGAAATTCATGGTACCGATGGCGTTCTGGTGGTGCTGGCAATGGCTCGGTTCCGGGCGTGCCAAGCACATGCTCTTAATGGCGCTCGCGGTGGTGTACCAATTCTATTGCGGCATTTATCTCGGCTTCCTGCTTTGTTATGCACTGGCCTTCCTGGGCGATCGGATATGGGGTTGTGAACTTCCGGCAACTGCGCGGTTTTCAACCCGGGCATTGGCGCCGACTGGCGAAGGGCGGCGCGGTATTGATCGTCGTGGCATTGCTAATGTGGCCCTTGATGCAGCCGTACGTGGCCGCGGGTAATGCCATTGGCCTTCGCGAGTTCGCGGAAGTCGAGAACACGATCCCGCGCTTGTGGTCGTACTTCTTCACTCACCCCGCCGCGCTGTCGTGGCGCAGTCTGTCGCAGCATTCCGTCGAAGGATTCCATACCTGGTGGAGCCACTTCCACTTCATGGGCGCGCTTCCTGGCTCGGCATCCTGCTGCTGCCATTGGTCCTGTGGAAGTCCGGTGCGGATGCTCGTTTGAGGAAGTCCATGGCCATGCTCGGTATCGCGTTTTTACTGAGCACCGTTTTCTGCCTGCGATTCGGCGACTTCACACCGTACCGGCTGATCCATCACCTGCCGGGCTTCGGTTCCATGCGTTCCATGGACCGCATCATGAACGTGCAGGCCATGTACTTTCGCAGCGATCATGGTGATGGTGTTCGCAGCGATCACCCACACGAACATGGGTACAGCTTGCGCTGGCTTTCTGTCTTCCACTTGCCGTGGTGGTCGACAACAAGATCGATGTGCGCGAGTTGAAGCGCTACGACAAACACGACGCGCGCAAGCTGGTGGACCGTGTTGTGCTGGATATGCAATTGCAGTGGACAGCTCGGCACAGGCCATTGCCTACACACCGGCCCGGGGCATGATGACCGGTGAAGAGGACTACTTGCGCAGTGTCGGGATCCACCTGTCGGCCATGCTGGCGGCACAGCAACTCGGGATCGCTACGGTGAACGCTTACACAAGCAAGTATCCGGGCAACTACGAAGCTTTTTGGGAAAGTCTGGACCAGCACACGCTGAACGATTGGTGCCACTTCACCGGGACCTCCTCGAAGGACATCCGAGTCGCGAACAACCTCCATCGAGCGATCCCGGCGGCGGACACCATGAGCCTTGTTGCGTCGAACAGTAAATACGTGTGTATCGATCCCACCCAACGGGGATCGCGTTCCGCTGACCGCAATGCCGCAGGGGCTTGGGAAACACTTCTGCGCCTGCGCTTTGTCTGGATCGTGAATATGCTTTCGTGGCGCACACCGATCGGTTCCTCTGCGCCGATCTGCTCCACGATGGATCGGTGAGCTCCACCACCGATCGCCTCGGCGACATGGGTGTGTTCCAGCTGGTGGAGCAGCCCGATGGCCGCGTAGCACTGCTGGCCGACAACAAGAAATTCCTCGCCCTTGACACGGTTTCATTGCGACTTGTCGCACGGGCCGACAGCGTTATGCCCGAGTGCCTGTTCCGGATCGAGCAGCATAGGCGGTGGATCACTCAGCGAAGCCCAAACGTTCCAGTACGATATCGCCCACCCGAACGCCGGTATGCCATCGGCACCACGCCTGAAGGCTGGTGGCGGGCAATCGCCGCGCTCCATGTTGTGACGTGTTGCACTGGCCATCCAGTGGTATAAAAAGACCGGCGCGTATAGTTCGAATCGGCCGTCCGCGGTTGAAGTGGTGTGGTAGCTGGCGTCCCAATCTTCAGTCCACGCGACGATCGTCCCTTCGGCGATCGGCTTGCCGTCCGTATCGATCAATCGTCCGGTGATCTTGCTGACCTGCCCAGTTGGAGTAGTTCAGATAATTGGGCAAGCAGACACACTCACCCTGGATCGGCCCATGGGTCGAACTTCTGACCGCTTCAGCCACTGGCTTCACAGTACCATTCACCAGGGCCCCACTAGCGGTGCGTGTAACGCTATCGCGGTTGAGCACCCCCATGTAGTCGGCGTGGAACCGGCCCCACTTCACATCTTGATACTGCCACCACGAATAACCGATGGCGCCGCACGCACGGCTCTGTAACAAGGTCTTTTCCGCGAACGCGCGTTGCTCAGCGTACGGCACCGAATCGTTGTCCGCCGGGATCGCCGTTTCGCCGACGATCCATGGCACCTCAATAGTGTTGTGGTACCACCGCAACTCGTTGCGCACCTGGTCCGGCTCATACTCGTACGGGTGATAACTGATGAAGTCCACCAAGAGCATGTTCGGGTCGAACTCAAATGTTTCGCGATCCCGGTTAGGCCAAGCGTGTACAACTGGTTGGGCGCATGCGCATCGACCAGTTCCCGCCAATGCTCCAGGATCGTGCGCGCCTCGTGCTTCGGTCGCTCCGGTCGATCGAAGTACAAGGGTTCGTTGAAGAGGTCGTAGGCCAGGATCACGGTGTCGTTGACGAAACGATCGGCGATACGCGCGAAGTGGTCATCATCGATCGTGCGGTACGCCCTCACCTGGGTGAGGAGGATCGCGCGCAACCCAGCCGCTCGAACGGCATCGAGCATTTCGCTAACGGCATCGAGATAGCGATCGCACGATCCGGGTTTTCCCATTGACCGATAGCGTATCACTACCGACGATATTGCGCGCAGCGAGAAACAAACTATCGCGCTCGAACGCTTGCTCAGAAAAGCCGACAATGCGTACCGTATTGAATCCCATCTCCTGATCAGCTCCATATCGGCGTGCAGCAACGCCAACTGGCGCGCATGGGAAGAAGCGTTCGGGTCGAAGGTTGCGTAGTTGACACTCGGTCCGATCCATAGACTATCGCCAATGGCCCGCACGGCAGCGATGTAGTTGATGGCCATCGGGAAGAACGGCCGACCGTTGACCATGAACGTGCTGTCCTGCAGCGTGACAAAACGCGCTTCCCGTTCTTGCCGGAACAGCCGCAGAACACGCCCATCAACGAGATCGCAATGATGCCCAAGCCCCACACTTCTACGATGCGCCCGATCAATCGTGTATTCCTCATGCCCGTGGTGACATCAGTGTGCGTTCGGGCGAACAGACCACCACATCATTCCTGCTCCCATTTGTTGCGCGTGAGCGTAAATGCGCGCAGCGCCAGCGGGTGCTGTTGCCTGTTCCAGATGTACAGTTTGTTGCTGACGCCCGGCGCTCTCGGAGGCACGCGGGCGACAAGTGAGAACGACGCCTCTTTGATGCCGATCTGGTGGTAGCGCAATTTGCACATGGCCCTCGTATTCCGCGAAGACCAAGAAGAGGGAAAGGGAATCGCGCGGGGCTGCATCGAGCGTGCCCTGCACAACGATCTCGTCGAACAGCCTGGTATCCCCAAGCGTCGGCAATCCTTCCATGGTGAACGGGAATTCATCGGTGGTGAAACACAGCGCTGCCAGGCTTCCCGCCGGGCAAGGACTGTATCGTAGCGCGACATAAGTGGGGACTTATGCTGTGCAAGTGTGTACAGCGTGTCGCTCGAAACCACACGTTGACCAGGCAGTCGGCGGAAGATGTACACCTCCATGGGATGACCACCAAGCATGTCCACGTTCTCGCGCGGCGCCATCAATTCCAGCAAGCGCAAGCCTGTCGTTCATCACCCGTTCCAGCGGAAGTCCGCCTTCGTTGGGCGCGAAATGCGCATCCCACCAATAAGTCGCCGGTACCAAGACCGAGGCCTTCCTGCGACTTGTCCACCGCCCAGATCATAGCGGGTGCGTTCCGATCGAACGGATCACGCCCCGCTGCATAGGTGATCATGGGGTCTTGGCACACGATGCTCTGCCCCAGGGTATCCAACTCTTGCATCCGGACCCCTGCCCGCAGCAAGAGTTCCTGATCGACACTTCGCGCCACTGGCATCGGAACATGTTCAATGAGCGAAAGGAGGCCGAGAGAACCGAGCGCCGCGCCAGCGATCCAGAGCACGGAGCGCTGCCGTCGAGGATCACGGACACCGGTATTCAGGGGCTTCCGCAGCCTTCGCTACAGTGTGCAGCACGAAGAGCACGACCAACGGTATACCTGTGCCCAGCACGCGCAGCAACCCGAGCGAACCATTTCCACCCTTCCACCACGCATAGGAATGAACGAGCAGAATGCCGAGGGCGGGGATCAGTGTGAGGAGCGCGATACTCATCATGGCCTTGCGTTGGCCCTTCAACTTCCACAGAACGAATGGCCATACGCCGACACAGCATAGCAGAAGGACGATCAAAGGCGTTCCCAGAACTTCATCCATGTGACGGATGAAATGATCAGCTGCGCCGGTGCCATAGGTGGTGTTCCCGGCGTACGGGTCGTGGGTGAAGAAGTGGAGCGATCGCCGAACGCAACAAAGGCAAGCACAGCGTACACGCCACTACCGAGCAACAACCATGGCAGCGTGCGCCATGCCCGATGCCACGCCGCATACACCAACACGCACGGTAGAAATGCGATCCACTCCGGTCGCATGAGCGGCATGAACGAGGCGAGGATCAACGCGTGCTTGAGGCGTTGCTTCAACAGCAGCCACACCACACCGATGGCGGCAGCGCCGAAGAGGACTTCCGTCATGCCGCTCATGACGTTGTGGAAATACACCGGCGCCAAGAGCAGCAACAGCGGAGCCAGCCAACGCGCGGCATTCGTGCGCACTAGGGCGCCGATGCCCACGGCCGTGGTCGCTGCCAACAACACGTTCATCAGCACAAGGCCACATGCATCGAGCAGCGCGAACGGCGACGCGAGCAGTGTGAACACCGGTTTCGCCCACAGGTCCAGAAGCAACGCGGGGTGCGACCAACACCAGCGAGCATATTGATAGTGTAATATCCCATCACCAGCATCGGGGATCCCTGGCGAGAGCAAGCGCACGATCAACGGCACCGCAGCCAACGCGAACGCGAAGACGATCGGGCCGGAATCGCGCGCATTCAATGACGTATTGGTATCGCGGTCGGTCACTGCAAGCAAAGGAAGGAGAAGTCGTGAGTCGTGAGTCGTGAGTCGTGAGTCGTGAGTCGTGAGTCGCGAGTGGGGAGTGGCGAGAAATGAGCAGCGGGCGCTTGGTGTTGCGCAGAACGACCTCAGTCAGCGAGGCCGTATCGCACAATGCACCAGATGGCACGGAAGCCGTCCTTCCAGCCGGATCTTCTTGCCTTCGGCGTAGGTGCGGCCGTAGTAGCTGATGCCCACTTCGTAGATGCGCGCATTCTTCACTCGCGCCAGCTTCGCCGTGACTTCCGGCTCGAACCCGAACCGCTTTTCGCGGAGCTTCAAGCCCTTGGCAATATCGCTGCGCATGAGCTTGTAGCAGGTTTCCATATCGGTGAGGTTGAGGTTATTGAACGCATTGCTCAACGACGTGAGGAACTTGTTGCCGATGCTGTGCCAGAAGAACAGGATGCGGTGCGGATGATGACCCATGAACCGCGACCCGAACACCACATCCGCAAAACCTTCCACCACGGGGCGCAGCAGTTGGTTGTACTCGCGGGGATCATACTCGAGATCGGCATCCTGCACCATCAGGTACTCGCCAGTAGCCAACTCGATACCCTTGTGGATGGCGGCTCCCTTGCCCATGTTGCGCGGCTGGTCCACGAGCACGATGCCCATGCCCGGGTTAGCGGCGATGTAGGTCTGCACAGCGGTTATGGTACCATCCGTGCTACCGTCGTTCACAATGATCACCTCCTTGGCGATGCCATGGTCGAGCACCACGTCGCGTACCTTATCGAGGATCAAATGGATGGTGCGTTCCTCGTTGTAGGCTGGAACAACGATGCTGAGCTTGCGGATGGACATGTGTCTCGCCCCGGTCGTTCCGAGGCGTGCGAAGATCGCCATCGCCCGTCACGCCCGGTGGCGTACTTCGGCCAACTACATTCGGCACAATGGCATTCGTCCACAAGTCCGGTCGACCGCTACGCTGCGGCTTGTTGGTGGCTGTTGGGCTATCCCTTGCAGGGCTCTGGGTCCACTACGGCGCCGTACTGAAGGCTCCCGGGGATCACCTCTTTTCAGACCACGGTGACGGCTGAAGAACTACTTCGGCTTTGCTTGGCACGCCCGATATGACACGACCGCTTCGGTATTCGCGGGCATGAACCATCCCTATGGTGAGCACATCGGCTATCCCGACGCACAACCGATATTCACGAACACATGGCGCGTTTTGCTCGACGTGATGCCCGAGTGGCACGTGGACTCCGTGGCGGTGGTGAACCTGCTCATGTTGCTCAGTATTCCGCTGTGCGCGGTGTTTCTGTACCTCATACTCCTTGAATTCCGCGTGGCTTGGTGGTATGCGGCCTGTTGCGCCGTGCCCATCGCCTTCATTTCCCCCCAGATCGAA
Source organism: Flavobacteriales bacterium (assembly GCA_016703005.1). Classification (GTDB taxonomy): domain Bacteria; phylum Bacteroidota; class Bacteroidia; order Flavobacteriales_F; family PHOS-HE28; genus PHOS-HE28. The sequence continues at coordinate 15,786 of JADJCX010000004.1, read as the reverse complement.
CGCATGTTCATGGGGCACTATGCGCTCGCATACGGCTGGTGGATCCCTGCTGCATGGTGGCTATACCTGCGCAGCGGCAGAAGTGCGAAGCCCTGGCTCTGGAGCATGGCACTTGGCCTCCTGGTGCTGTGTGGACTTTGGACGCACGTTTATCTCGGCTTCATCTGCGCAGCATTCGTCCTGCTGGCAGTGCCGCTCGATCATTTCGCGGGCCGGTCCGGATCCCTGAACCGCCTGTGGCCCGCCGCATGCGTCACGGGTGCGTTGTTGTTGTTCGGCGCGATGCTGCGCCATACCGATATGCATGTGGGCCGTACCGACCATCCCACGGGTTTCTTCAACTATTGCGCGACTTGGGCCGGCTTCCTCACGGCAGGCGATGAATGGAACGACGCCCCCTTCAAACTACTGTTCGGTACCGGGTACAGCGCGCAGCCCGAAGGAAGGATCTACCCGGGACTTGGCGCGCTGCTGTGGGCGATCATTGTCGTTCTCCTACTTGCTGTTTCGCTCTTCCGGAGGAGAGCGACTGCATCTCTTCGTCTTCTTCTTCCGGTGAATTCGCGGGCACCGCTCCTCTCCGCATTTCTACTGTTGCTCTTCGCGTTCGGGCTTCCTTTCGTACTTGCACCCTTCGAAGATCTGCTGTGGCATACGCCGGTTATCCGGCAATTCCGTGCGCCCTCGCGCTTTGTTTGGTTGATCGTTCCAATGCTCGCTGTCGTGTCCGCGCATGCGGCTTGGGTGCTCTGGTCATGGCAGCGGCGCAGTGTGTTGAAATGGCTCTCGGCCGTTCCATTGGTCACTATTCCCGTTCTGTGCGCGATCGAGGGCTTTGGTTACAATGTGCACGCCGGTGCACGTGTCTTGGGCCAGCCCAACATCTTCGTACTGGACAACCGGGATCCCACGGAGCGATCGGCTCGTGGAGATCATCCAGCGGCAAAATGTCGGTTCGTTACTGGTGCTTCCGTACTGTAACGAAGGCGCTGAGGAGGTCTTGGTACACTGTGATCCCGGAGCCATCCGGTTAGGGCAATTACTCGCGTACCACACGGGGGTTCCTTTAATCAACTCGACGATCACACGAACAAGCATTCAGGAGGCAAGGAAGCAGGTCCAAGCCGTCGGACCATCGTGGTACGAGCGCCCGCGTTTGCCTTTTGCGCTCGATGAAACCATTCTTGTGTTGGTAAAGGGCGAATTGCACAACGCATATGACAGGGCCATCATCGGCCGGGCGAAGAGCGTCCATTCCATCGGCGATGTTTCGTTGCACCTCTTGGCCCAGAAAGATCTCCTGAAGGACGATCGTGCTGCCGCTATTGCCGATTGGCAAAAAGCGGCGCTCGTCTGTGCGGACAGTACCTCGACCGAACGCTGGTGTCCGGATGAACCTGTGCTCTTCGATAACTACGACGGCGCACCGGCAACCCATTCCTTGCTCGGCGCTGGCGCGTTGTCCCTTGCTTTATCGGAACGGCCGGTATTGGCCACATTCGACGGAAGGCTTCTGGACCCCGGGGTTCACTATGAAGTTTCGTTTTGGTTCTACAACCATGGACCCATGCAAAGCCTTGCGAACGTTTGCGTAATGAACACCTATTCGAACGGTGAAGTACACTGGGACCACTGCACAGATCCTCGCTTCAGCCGTACGATCAACGGCGACTGGACGTTGGTCGAGCTTCCCTTCGATATGGAAAATGAGGATGACCTACTGACCCTCTACATCGAGGCTGATCACAAGCACTTGGACAGTGCCTGGATCGACGAACTGCTGGTACGCAGGAGCGATGTCGATCTGTACCGCACTCTCCCGGGGCAAGACAAGCGATCGGCAGTGGTGCAGCGCAATGGGCATCTGATCTTGCTTCAGTAACGAGGCCCTTCGGGGTTGGCTCCAGCCCCGAAGGCTTCAAGGATATGATTGAAGTAGAGCCCCCACCCCAATGCTCCCCGTTGAAGCAATGGGAGACAGATAGCATCACGCGGTAGTTCACGAAGCACACCAACGTAAGAAGGACCATGCTCGCCTTGAATGAGGCGGGCACGCGTTCACGCATCCGCGCGAACAGTGCCCACAAGCCCACGGCAAGGAAGGGCGTGTATTGCACCATGGGACGCAAGCCATAGCTGCATCCGAAATGCCAGACGTGCCAAGCCGCACAACTGTATATGATCACGAGGAGTGTTGCGGCAAGCCAGAGGGCCATCCATCGGCTGCGATACCAAAGCGACCACAGAGCGAAAGGCACCAAGGCGAACACTGGCGCATTGGGCAGCAACCCGTTCATGGGCGCAGCGAGCACCTTGCTCCACTCGGGGTCAGCCCACTGCGTAAAGCCCTCGTTCCCATACGACCATACGACCCATTGCCCATGCACATGGTGCCAATACAGGAGTTGTGGAGTGGCGAAGACAATAAGCGCAAGCAGTTGTCGGAGAAGGAGCCCGGGAGTGAGTGGCGCACTCCCGTTCCTGACCCAAATGAACCCGGCCAAGGCGAGCGCCGCAATGGCGTCCACCGGTCTTATAACGACCATCAACGCATTGGCCGCAACAAAAACCCAGCGCATGAGCGAAGACCAACCGCTCGGGGTGGCGCGGGAAGCGGCGCACAGGGCTGCCGAGACGAGAAAGAAGGAATACACATGCGAATACGCTGGTGCCCTGAAGGCATAGAAGAACGTGTTCGTGCCGAACGCAATGCAACCAAGAACGGAGATCACCACCACGGGGTCGGCAGGCCATATACGCTGCAGTGCAAGGGCGATACAAAGCAGACCAAACGTCCAGTAGAAGATGCCCGCAATAGCGATCGCGTTGAAGTGGTCACGGGTTCTTCCGTCCATGCTTTCAAACCCTGTGACCACCTCCGCAACCGCATAGAACGGGAGTTCCAATAGGGCTGTCCCGTATGTGTACTTCGTAACGATCTTGTGGCTTGCTGAGTCGATGCTGAAGCCACGGCCCATGACCTCCATCGCCGTGCTATCGATCGTCGAGCCGTCGAACCCATAGTGGAACAACCCCGGTAGGTAGATGTAGTAACCGACGGCATCGGACCGAAGGTGACCGTGGTCCCTTGGGATCGCTAAGCTGAACCGCAAGGTGAATGCGGTGAAGAAGGCGAAGAAGAGAGCCGCCCCAAAATAGAGTCCCGTTCTTCCGCGCAGCTTACCGGCGAATTGACTGGCTCTTTGGGCAAGGGTCATGTATGCGCGGGGTCCAAGGTTGCTTCCTCCGGGCCAACAACGGGACGCTTGGGCGGCAGGGTCGCTGCCACCAAGAACACCGCGACCATCGGCACCAACCACACGACGCGCGATTGCATGCGCGAGTCAACAATGGACAGCGACGAGGTAACGAAGGCATTGAGAAGAAGCCAGCTCGCTACCCATACCATAAGCGCCCAATGCATGCTGGTCAGGCTTCGGAAGCGGAGCACCGCAACGGCACCGATCGCCAAAAGCGACACGAGCAGCACTGCCCCCACGAGCCGATTCCAGCCGGACAAGTCAGCCCAGGCGCCGCGCTGCTGCATGGATCCTTCGTAGGCCGCCTTCTCGTGCGGCAATCGCCACCACAGATGCGCATGGGGCGACGTCCCTTCGCCGTAGGCATGGAGACCAGCACCTGTTTCCCATTGCAACAGTTGCTGACCTGTTGAGCGTACCATGGACCGGGCGTAGCGCACAGCGTACTCCGGCGTGCCCAATAGGTCGGAAACCAGCGGCTCCAACACGGAGTCTGCCTGAGCCAAGGAGAGTCCCTCCCCGCGCACGAAGCCGGTATCGGACCAGAGGAAACCGTTCAATGCATCGGCCGGCAACCGGTCCTTATAGGCACACAGCGGATGTGGTCGTTCGCCACACGTCGCGTTCAAGTAGTCCGCCATGATGCCGTCCTCGCAAAGTCTTCCGGCAACAAAGGCGTTCGACGCCCTGGACAATCGGAATTGCCCATACGGAACGGCATTGAACAGCATGATCATCAGCGCTGCGCCCATCGCCACCGCGTTCACGCTCCACCACTTGCGCCAGAAACGATCGCGGGGGACAACGAACACCCGCCGACCGATCACATGCGCTCCGAGCAGAAGGCCTTGCAGGCCCAGCAGGATCGGGAAATGTGAGTTGTGCGCCGCCAGGAAGAAAAAGAGCAACAACCATAATGCAACACGTCGCGCCTTGCCTTGCACGCTTCCGTTGTACAACAGGAAGACGATGATCATCACCAACGGAGTGAACACATCGGCCATGATCTGCGCCGCATACCACGGGAGACTTGTTCCAACGATCGGCACGGCGAGCAGCATCAGGTGCAACTTCAACCAACGAGTGGCTTCCACAGCAGTGCTGCGCACCAGCAGCATCAGCAACCAACTGGTCACGGCGCCTTGAAAAGCACGACGGTCCACAACGTGGCCTTCCACGTAATGGCATGGATGATCAGTCCGTAGCCGATCGGCCGATCCTCGATCTGTGCGAGGGTGAAGGCGTTCATGATGTACGTCCCCGAATCGGAATAGACCAGTGGATAACCATTGATCAGCGCGATCACGGCGATCGCGGTGCCGGTAAGGAGGTAGTACAACGCCCGGCCCCACCAAGTCCCCAGTAGAACGTTCGCCTGCTTCACTTGGATGGCGGGATCTCAGATCACCATCTCCGGTATCTCCCCCTCCACCACCAATCGGCCCTCGGTCTTTGCCTTGATCTCGTCCACGGAAACGCCGGGGGCTCGCTCCAAAAGCTTGAAGCCTTCGGGCGTAATGTCGAACACCCCGAGGTCGGTCACGACCTTCTTCACGCACTTGACGCCCGTAAGCGGCAGCGTGCACTCCTTCAACAACTTGCTTTCACCCGCCTTGTTGGTGTGCAGCATGCATACGATGATGTTCTCCGCTCTCGCCACCAGATCCATGGCACCGCCCATGCCCTTCACCATTTTGCCGGGGATCTTCCAGTTGGCGATATCGCCTTGGTCCGTGATCTCCATTGCTCCCAGAACCGTGAGCTGCACATGCTGTCCGCGGATCATGGCGAAACTGGTCGCACTATCGAAGATGCTGGCACCATCAAGCAAGGTCACCGTTTGCTTGCCTGCGTTGATCAGGTCGGCGTCCTCCTCGCCTTCGTATGGGAAGGGTCCCATACCCAGGATACCGTTTTCGCTTTGAAACACCACGTCGATGCCTTCGGGCACATAGTTGGCCACCAGAGTAGGGATGCCGATGCCGAGGTTCACGTAGTACCCGTGCTGTAGTTCGCGCGCAATGCGCTTGGCCATCTGGTTCTTGTCGAGGGGCATGTTTGGTGGTGTGGAGATGCGAAGATGTGGAGATGGAGCACGCGGCCGACTTAAGTGACGACGCTACTCAACCTGATTGAGTCTTACTGCGCCATTGGTCAAGGTCAGTGGGGTCCGGCGAACATTCCAGAAATAGACCACCGCACTGCGTGCCTCCACCAGCGCCGGTATGTGCCGCACTTCCCTCACCCGCCCGAACAGCGGAGCGAATGCCGTGATCATGGCGGCATCGTAATGGATCGACTTGTCCGAAGCGTCACGCAGTTCCACGACAAGCTTCACGGCCGTCGCATTGATCGTGCTCATCTCGCCCGTTACTTCCACCAGGAATTCATCCTCGGCAGATAAGCTATCCAGCCTCAGAACCTCCACGAACTCATCACTTGTGGCACTGCAGCTGAATGCGTTGACGAGCACCGGGGACAACACCAGCGGTTGGTTCCGTTCCAACAAGTGCAGGCCAGTCCCGATTGGTCGGGCCAGAGAACCGTGTGGTCCAGGTTCGCGAGCGCGAGTGAGCGGACCGGCAAGAACAGCAATACGAACGCAGCATAACGCCAACCCGGGATCCGAATGCCGAGTTCATCAATGCAGAGCGCGGCCGCCAAAACGAACAGCGGGACCAAGTGCAGTGCTGCGCGATCCTCGGGGTAGTTCACTTGGAGCATGGTGGCCATGACAACACGTGCCAGCACTTCAGCCCAAAGCAGGCCAATGATGATCACCAACGGATGGCGGAACGATCGCTCGCGGCGGATGATCCCTGCAGCCACCGCCGTCATTGAACTGAACCCGATGATCAGCGAGCCGATCAACACGGGATGCTGACTTCCCAGCACGAACCAGCTCAAGGTGGAAACGGTAACCGCAACGAAACCCTGCGTGTTGCCGTGGTACAACAGGCCGATCTCCTGCATCTCCATGGCGATGCGCGCAGCGAGCAGCAACGGCAGCACACCAAACACGACCCACGCCAAGGAAAGTCGAGCACGCACGACCCGAGTTTGCTTCCCCGCGCCGATCATGATCGCCAACAATCCGAGCACGATCGACCAGAACGGTAGTAGGGCAAGGATGCTTGCATTGGCCAAACACAGCGCGAGAAGGACTTGCACGAATTGCCCAACACGACCGTCGCGCGCGAACGACAATAGCGCGTGCAAAGCCCAAACGAAGAATACCATTTCCAAACCGTAGCCGCGGAAAAGCGAGAAGAACTCCAGCAGGAATGGGCACAGTAACAGCGCGAGCCACATGCACCAGCGTACAAGCCGATCGCGCACGTATCCACCAAGGCACCAAACCATCCAAGCATACAACACGAACGCCAACACGTTCCCGGCGCGGATAGCCAATTGCTCCAAACCAAAAAGCTTGTAACCAACGATCCCAAGGGCAGTGTTCAGGAAGTGGTTGCCCGCATCCCAGTGTGATCGCCAGGGCAGGAACTCGCCGAACTGGACGTACATGCTGACCGTGGCAGCCTCGTCGTGAACAAAGGGCACAAGCACAGCCCGTGCGAGAACGTAGCAGAACGCGACCAAGGCCAAGAAGAAGTACAGCTTTCGGTCGTTGCCGCTCATACGCCGTGGCGATCGTCGCTGATCAGGACTTTTTCCTCACCGTCCGCTGCTCAATGCGCTTCTCGTAGTTGCTGCCTTGGAAGATGCGTTGAACGAAGATCCCCGGGGTATGCACCGCGTCGGGGTCGATCTCGCCGGGCTTCACCAAGTGTTCCACTTCGGCGATGGTGATCTTGCCCGCCATGGCCATCATCGGGTTGAAGTTGCGCGCGGTGCGCTTGTAGATGAGATTGCCGCTCGTATCACCCTTCCACGCTTTCACGATCGCAAAGTCGGCGCGCAGCCAGCTTTCCAGGATGTGCGGCTTGCCGTTGAACTCGCGAACTTCCTTGCCTTCCGCGACTTCCGTTCCGTAGCCCGCCGGCGTAAAGAAGGCCGGGATGCCTGCGCCGCCGGCACGACAACGTTCGGCCAACGACCCTTGCGGGATCAGGTCCACCTCCAGTTCACCACTGAGCATCTGGCGTTCGAACTCGGCGTTCTCGCCCACGTAGCTGCTGATCATTTTCTTGATCTGCTTGCTCTGTAACAACAGCCCCAAGCCGAAGTCATCCACCCCTGCGTTGTTGCTGATACACGTGAGGTTCTTCACGCCTTTGCGCACCAGCGCTGCGATCGTGTTCTCGGGAATACCGCACAGGCCGAAACCACCGACCATCAACGTCATGCCATCGGTTAGGCCTTCGAGGGCAACGTCCGGACCGGAGACTACTTTGTTCATTGGGAATGCTTGCGTGCGGCGAATGTAGCGGCGCTCAATTCGTTACAACGATGGCGCGCGTCAAGTGGCGCTCGGTCCCATCCTCCACCAACACCAGATACCGGCCGATGGTGGTTCCGCGTAACCCCACGCGCACGCTGATGGAACCGGCAACAAGACTGCATCGTTCCGCGAAGACCTCCTTGCCGCTCGTGTCCAGAACACGCAACATGACTTGGGAGGAAGTAAGCCCCCGGGCCTGCACCATGAAGTTGCCGTCGTTGGGAACAGGGTACACAAGGAGCGTCGGTGTAGTCGGTTCGACCGCGGCAATGCCCAAGGTGCTCAGCGTGAAGGTGTCGGTGACGACGCACCCGTAGGCGGTCGTGCCGGTGATCGCGTAAAGTCCATCGCCTTGCGAGAACGCAAAGGGCTGATCGTTGTTCGGAAGGGTCACGCCATCGAACGTCCAAGCGTAAGCATCGAACACATCATCAACGAACAAGACGCCCGCATCATAGTAGATCGCAAGTGATGGGCAAACCACCACCGTATCGCTAACACCGAAACAACCGAAGCCGTTCGTCCCGGTGCTCCACCAAAGTCCGGGAGCATTGGCGTTCACGCAAGGGCCGTTCGCCATGGGTACCGTGTCGCCGTTGTTGTACCACGTGTAACTGACGAGCGTTGTATCGCCTGCGCAGATCTCAGCAGCCGCAGTGTCATAAGCGAGCACGATCTCGGGCACAGGATAAACGACCACCGTATCCGTATCGTTGAACAATTGCTGCGTCTGGAGGCTGATGTCGATGCTGCCGAACGTTCCGCCGGCAATGTTGAAAGGCAGGTTGCCCACGGTGCCGATCGGGATGTTCAGCGTACCGAGTATGTCGTCCTGGCTGATCGGGTCTTCATCGTAAAAGGCGATCGAGTACGGCGGGTTGTTGAGCACCAGGCCGAGACCTGTCCATGTTTCGCTGCCGCTGTCGCTACCGCTACTGCTGGTGTATGTTCCGCCGCCGCCATCGGTAAGCACGAAGTACAGGTCCGGCGATCCCGTGCAACCGAAGATGTCCGGCTCTTCCACATCACCGCACCAGTTGTCGTTCACCCCGCTGAGCGTTACCACATCCAGCACGTATCCGCCGATGGTCGTCTGCAACGACACTGTGTACGTGCCCGGACTTCCGTAGGTCTGCGCAGGCGGCAATGCATCGCTGCCCGTGTTGCCGTTGCCGAAGTCCCACGCGTAAGTCGTCGGGTCGGGTGCGCCATCGATCAACGCCGTGAACTGCACCTCGGCACTTCCGCAACCATTGGTCGGCGTGAAGGAGAAACCGCTGTTGCCACCACTGCCCGGCAACACCACCAGGGTTATAGGGAACTGTTGTGGCGCGTTGATGATGAACCCGCTGTACTCCACCTGTGCGATGATGGAGATGGTAACCGTGAAGGTGCCCGCGCCCAGTGGTGTGCCACAAATCCGCGCACAGCCGAACTGGTTCTGCTGCGGGTAATAGATGCCCAGCGGGTCGTTGGTTTCGATCTCCAGCCCGAAGGGCAAGCCGGTTACGCCGGTGATCGTCATTTGCAGGAAGTCCACATTGAAGCCAGTTCCGGGATCATCGAAGTTCACCGGCATCCAGAAGGTGATGTCGGCGCTGTACGGTTGTCCGCTGGTGGCATTGGCCGGTTGTAGCGGACAGAGCGTTGGGTACGCGGGCGCAACGGTGCAGCCGAAGTTGATCTGACAACCGGGGCATTGTGCGAGAAGGGGCGACGCCTGCGTCGCCCAAAGCGCGGTCGCGATCATGATCCCGAACGAACGCACCCGTAGGGGCGACGCATGCGTCGCCCGCTGTTGTGACCGACGCCGAATGATCGACGCGAACGGTGTCCTGATGTTCATGTGCTATCCGTTTGGTTGTTGAGGTTCGCGCAGCATGCGCACGGCCATGAAGCCCACGATGCCGAGCACTGCGACAAGTCCAGCCCAGATCCACCAGCGCGATGGCGCAAGGGACGGGCCTGCTTCCGGCGTTGCCGCCAACGCAATGAGAGGGCCGTGCTCGATGGTGGCAATGGGTTCAGGCAGCTTGTCTTTGAAGTGGATCGGTCGTAATGAGGCGATGACCTCTTCGTATCGCCGGTAGTGAGCGCGTAACGCATGCCGGATTGAGTTCGGCGATGAGCGTACGCTTGCGTTGACGGTATTCGAGCCTTGCAATCTTCAGCGGTTGATCATCGCCGTTGTGGATCACAATGTTGAATGTGTCCATTCGAAGCGCACGGAAAGCTGGCGACCAAGCTTGGTTCGAGCCTATTGTAAAACTCTCGACGCGCCCTTGTGGCAACTCAAGGGGCATGCGCGTTGATCTTTTCAGAGGCACTTCAATGTAGCATTGGCGCTGATACCGCCGGTCCTCAACCACGATGTCCAGCCCATCCATGGCAATCATGTATGGGCTTTGTACACGTAGCCAAGTACGCCCCGCGGAGTCGGTTCTTGTCCATGGCATGGAAACACCTTGCATCCCCGCAGAACGATTTCGTGTAGCCTTCTTCCATTTCACCGAAAGCACCTTGAGAGGAGCTGAAAGGGAGTCGTTAATCGCAAGCCGGTAGTAGCCGTAATCATTCTTGGGCGCATATAAGATTCGCATGGTATAGGTGCTCTCCGGATCGCCGGTTAGGTCGAGTCGTTCGCCCTTAATGAAGTACCAATGTTCGCCGTCATAACTCCCCCTCAGGTCCAACTCCTTTGTGACAATGGCATTCTTGAACTGGAGGTGGATCACCTCGGTAATAAAATCTGGAGAGGGGGGAACAAAATCAACAATTGTGCGTCGGGGACCACTTTCGTTCCGGAGCACTTCAAAATCGATCAGCGTATCGGAAAAGGTGTCGTGGTCGCCAAACTCTACCAGCCAAGGAACCTCCTGTCCTTCTTCGTTCATTATTCTGAGATCTCCGAGAATTGCTTGGGACCTCCCCACCATCTCCGGCGACAACACGATCCGGTACACGCCCGCCTTCTCAACAGCAGGCAACTCCGCCTTCCACTGCTGCGCGAACGAATGCGAAAGGCCCAGTGCAAAGACCGCAGCCGTCACACCCCGCCAACTGCCCCACTGCTTCATGGCTTCACCGCTTCACTGTTCTTGTCCTCGTCCACGAACAAGCCCTTCAGCTTGTTGTACATGAAGCTGACCACCAACAGCAGGATGCCCAAGCAGATGAATGCCGCCACCTTGCCGCCTTCGCTGATGCCGCGCAGATCCACGAGGAACAACTTCAGGAGCGTGATGCCGAAGAGCACAAGCGCGATCACGCGCACTGTCTTCAGCTTGGTGCGCATACCGTACCACATGAACAGGAATGAGCCGATGCCCCAGAGGATCGGGTAGCCAGCACGGCGTGCATTGTTGAGTGTGAGATAGGGTGCCTCTTCGGCGGAGTAGTTGGCCCACAACATCGCGTGGTCGAGTTCCTGGCTGGCCATCACAACCAGGAAAAGGCACATGGACCAGAGGTAGGCGTTCCACAAACCCGAAGGTCGTGGCAGGACAAGTCTCGCCTGCTGTGCAACACGCACCACCACCGCGACACCCAATACGAGGTCCGATGTAATGGATACCAAAACCGCGTGCCGATGCGGTCAGCATTTCCTTCAAGCTGTCGCCGCTGGCTTCATAGAAGGTCGTCACGTAGCCGATGAGCGCGAGGATGCTAAGTCCGAAGACAACGACACGCACCTGCTTGCCCGCGCGCCGTGTGAAGAGGTCGAGGCCCAACACATAGGCCAGCGTGAATGCCATGGTGATCATGCGCACACCATCGACGCTAAGGAAGCGCGCGCTTTGGTTGCGCAGTTCCAATAGATTGACGAGATAGCCTAGGGTGACAGCGAGCACGAGCGCTCCGTTCGCACATGAACGGATACTGATAGCAGGAAGCACATCGCGTTCGTCCTTCTCTCGGCGGAAGAGCAAGTGCAAGCCGACCATGCACACCACCACCACCATGCCCGTGATCCAACCGGGATTGATGATCGGTCGCAGCTCCGGGCGCAGAATGCTGTAGAAGGCATCGAGGTCCATGACCAAGCTGATGACGGCCAACACGGCTACGAGCACGCTGCCACGCGCCACCATGGGCTGTGCGGCGCGTTGTGAGAACCACAACAAAAGCACTGCCTCTGCCGCCCAGAAGATCGTGATGGTGTAGCCTTCCAGTTGCACCGGCACCGCAAGCGTGCAGAACGTCAGCGCCAGGCCAATGAGAAGCAGCACCAAGTTCCGCGGCACCTGCTTCCTGCGATAGAAAACGAAGGCGAACACAATGTGGAACAAGCCAAGTGCAGCAGTGAAAAGTCCGGTCCATTTCTGCATCGGGTAGCTCGGTGCATCGGTGAGGAAGCGCATGCCCACGGCGTAATACGTGGCGGTATTCCCGATCAACAACGCGAACTCCAACGGCCGGAACTTCAGGTTGTAGCGCAGGTTGTAACCCACCGCCATGGCGAAGAACACCAAGTGGAAACCAGTGGCGAAGAGGAAGCCCCACTTCCACGGTCGTGGCACCAGATCCGGGTGTAGGGTCGATGGCCCATGCACCGAAGAGCAGCAGTGTGAGCCCAGTGCAACAAGGTGAACAATGTTCCAGCGCTTCAACAACGCAAGCACCAGCATGCCCACATTGAGGATCGACAAGTCAGGAGAAGAGCACCTTGAAGTTCCCCTCTCCGTCGCTTACCATGAAAGGTGCAGCGAACCCGCCGATCATGCGATCACCGCCAGCTCCCGGCGATCATAGGCAATGGAGAACACGACAGCGAGCGCAGTAATGACCACCATGATCGCGAACGCCTGTGTTTGCGTGAACATGTCATCGTACGAGCGGTAGGCGATGGCAATGGTGAAGTACAGAACACTGATACCACCGGCCACCAGCACCGAACTGAACGCCCGCAACTTCAACCGTAACCGGTGCGCGATGAACATCAGCACACCCCCGGAAGCAACACCGATGAGAACGCGGCCCACTTCGTTGATGTAGTTCTTGCCTATGGCATAGCGCAACAGAAAACCAAGCCCCAACACCAACACCGCGATGCCGATCTTGTTGATGAGGTTCTCACCGATGAACTTCTCCAGATCGGGGTTGCTATCGAGGAACCGCTCCCATGCGCCCTTCTGCGGAGGTGGCGGAGGTGTGCGCGGTGGCGCTGGTCGGGCAGGCTCCATCACGACCTGTCGAGGGGCATCTGCGGCGATCCGCTCTGTGAGCGGCACCGGCTCGGAGATCACAATGCGCGGTGGTGGCTGCGCGGATGGTGGCGTTTCCACTTTCGGCTTAGGCGCGACTTGCGCAGGACCTGTTTCCGGTGCGTGGAAAACGCGCGGCCCGGGCTCGCGCATCCCAGCATACCACGGATCGCCAGTAGCTGTTATCGGCGGCATGGTCGGCGCTGGCGGTGCTTGCGGCGGCGGTTGTCCCGCAGATGCCGTAGGCGTGGTGCGGTCCGTGAGCGCCTTGCGCAGCACGGCCACTTCCTTCCGCAGTTCCATCGAGTTGCCGGACGATGCTGCCAGTGCGCGATGCCGTGATGATCGCGGGAGGATCAATGGCGCGATGGGGATCAGCGCAACAAGAACGAGTGCTCCTTCCATTGGGGGGGTTGCGCCAAACTAAGCAGCGGCGGCGGAAGTCGCGGATCATCCCTCAGCCAGCTGCTTCAGCACCTTCTCCACCCGCTTGACCTTGGCGGCCGTGGGCAGGTCCTGCAGCCGCAGCGACAGGATCTCCGTCACATCTTTCACTGCACCGCCTTTCGCGACCGGTGCAGCCAACTCGGCGTACATCGGCAACTGGTTCACAGGTGCGCTGCGTAGTTGTTCGAGCAGCAATGGAATAGTGGTCTTCGCGAAGCGTTCCTCGCCGGCCAACTTCACCAATGCCTTCGGCGTGGTCGCGTGTGATGACGCTGCCCTTGTCGACGGCTGCCATGATCCGCGGCAGCATCATGTACAAGGCTTCAGGCTTCACGGCGGTGATGGTGTCGAACACACATGGCGCCCACACACCATCCCGTTGTCCGGACTGGTCCAACAGGTTCTGAATCTGAGCAAGGAAGGGCGCGATCAATTCGGGTGCACGACCGCCCACCTCGTACAGTGCCTTAAGCGCATCGCTCTTAAGCACTTTGTTCTTCCCGTTCAACAGGTCCACTCAGTTCGCGCACACCGGCAACGTTCTTCTCTGCCACGATGGCTTCCGCCAACGCGATGTTCGGCTGTTCATCGGTGCGTCCGAGCGCGGAAGCGAGCTGTTCGGTAACCATCACTTGCGCTTTACAGCGGCCTTCGTCTTCGGTGCGGATGAAAGCGCTCTTGCGCGGCCCGCGATGCATCGGGACGCGGACGCTCTTCGGCAACCCCTTCACGTATTCCAGCGCAAGCCTCACCCACTTCTCCATCGCCTTCGGGTTCTCCACGGCATCGGCATCCACAAAAAGAAACCCTTCATGTCGCCTTTGCCGAAGGTCATCGGTTTCGCGCCGGGCCATTTGCTGCTCTCGGCATGTCGCGCCTTGTCGAACCGCGCCATGAAGTCGCCTTTGTTGGTGATACCAACGCTCATGTGGCCGTTGACCATGAAGGCCACCCCGCCGAACATCTTCTTGTGCTCGGGTTTGGCGCCTTGCGCTTTCAGCGCTTCAGCAATGCGTTGCTCGAAGAAAGAGGGATCGTGCGCCATTTGGAACAAGCGGGACAACGACAAGTGGGACGCTGTGAAGGTGTGAAGAAGAAACGGGATACTGGAACAACGCTTAGAGCGATGATGTCAACCGCGCAACCCAGCCAGCCCAGGTTGTTGCGTGCGTCCGCGATGGACTTGGCATCCTTGATTCAAGCTCGGCGAGGGCAAGGCCTTGCTCGCCGTAGTACAGGGCGCTGTCCGGCTGCGAACGGGTGAGGTTGAAGCGCAGAGCTTGACGAGGACCTGCGCACGGGCGTTGTCCGCAAGCACTCGGACAAGGCGGCCCGCGGTCGAGCGAGCGTGGGGTCTGGGCGACACTAGGGACCGCGAAGAGGGTCAACACAACCAGGAGCAGCGTACGCATCGGCGGAATGATCGGTCCTTCCTGACGAACCCGCCACCGCATCACCGGCAGCGGCTTCGTCCAGGTGCGGTAACCACATGCCAAGACCAGCGCCTACTTCTCCACTTCTTCAGGTTGATGATCCACGCACCTACGCAACAGGCAATGATCACACCCCAGCATCAGTGATCGAATGCCTTGTGGAAGAACACGTTGAAGAAGGTGATGTTGACCACGAAGTGGAAACAAGCGCTCGCACCGATGGACCGCGTGAGCACCGCCACCTGCCCGATGCCCCAACTACCAAGGACCAAGGTGCCGCAAAGAACATCATGCTGGCGAGAACGTCCGTGTTCTTGCGGAAGCCGAGCGAAGCAAATTCACAACCCACCGATGACGACGCATCTTCAAACCATGGTCGAAGTGCGCCCAACTCCTGTTGCAAATAGCCGCGCCAACTGTAATTCTCCATGACGCAGTAGCCGAGCACCGCGAGCGTTGCCACGGCCCCGAACAGATGAACGTTGATGCCAAAGCTGTTCCTGACAATCGCATCATGGTGATGAGGACGAATGGCACCAGTGCCATGAGCAGGACCGCCCTGCGCGACGAGCCCCAGAACGTGACCTCAACCGACCGCACCTGCTTCAGTGCATGGAGGCCGACCAGCGCACCCCATGAACAGACGCCCGTGCTCCCCTTCCAACAGGTTCCCACGAACAGTAGCCCAAGCCCGACCACGAGCCAAGACGAGTGTTCAACTCGAACAGGTCGAAGCGGAACAGGTTGGAGACCACGAAGGCAAT
The DNA here is from genome assembly GCA_016703005.1 of Flavobacteriales bacterium. Taxonomy (GTDB): domain Bacteria; phylum Bacteroidota; class Bacteroidia; order Flavobacteriales_F; family PHOS-HE28; genus PHOS-HE28. Next base: position 276 of record JADJCX010000004.1, on the reverse strand, counting down.
GCTACAGAAGAGGAGGACCCGCACCAAGCTTACCTTATGGGTACTGGGTTGATGTGAAGCGGAGACCCCGCTGGTTCAATGACTGCAATGGGTTCGCGGAAAGGCCTCGGCACACTCAGTGCGGGAACTTCGTGCTTGCTGCTGCTTCACGAACAAGAAAAGAACTATCGTGATACCTGAACTCACCGGACGAAGTTGACGCTGTTGCTTCGGTAGCTGGCTGGGTTGATAGCCCGAACAACGATCATGCCCCATCACTTCCGCATCGCCATCGCC
>JADJCX010000003.1 GCA_016703005.1 Flavobacteriales bacterium | reverse complement strand
CTCCTTGGTGATGCGAGCTCCTTCTCCACCCCAGTTCGATTCGGAGGCCATGCGTATCCCATCCGGCGCATTCGACACGATGCCCTTTCTGGGTTTGATACCGTGGAAGATGTCCTTGATGGCCCGTGCCATCACATGGTGGATGCCGGGCAGCATTATTTATCGGGGACCCTCATAGAACACAAGGGCAGCGCATCCTTGCGCAGCTCGAGCTCTTGCCGAAGGTGTTCTCCGCGTCTGAATGGCCAGAATATCCTGCACTTTTGGTAGGTCGGGTTTCGTCGTATTGTAGGAAACGCTTGTCCATCGCGGGCTTGGCAAGAGGTCAGCGAAGATAGCCAGGGTGCCGAAGCAGCTGTTAAACCCGGCGAACTCCGTTGCGGACACGATAGTTCCAGACCAAGGACAAGGGCGCCGTTGAACGCCTTGCCCACCATTCATCAAACCATTCGCAACGGATCGTCCCTACTTTCATCCCACCAAAACCTTGTTGTCATGAAAGAACCTTACTCCTTCTCACCTCTGTATCGCTTATCACTGCAGTCTCGGCGCAGAATGTGCTGATGCCCGAGAACTTCGATAGCTTCGCCGATGGGGCGGCGATTTCCGTGTCGGACCCGGTTAACTGGGCAATATGGTTGCCGGGGGTGCTGCCAAGTCGTCTCCACCGCTCAAGCTCATTCAGGGACAAACAGTATGGGCTGCGTTTCCACTGTCGCTGCTGGCAGCCCCGGCAATCTCTGCTTCTCCTCCTCGGAGACCAAACCGTTGGCAGCTACATCTTGTCCTGGTGGATGTACATCCCAACAGGCAAGGGTGGATGCTTCAACATTCAGCACACCGAGGATGTTTACTACACCATCCTTCGCTGCCGAGTGATCTTCGCTGATGGTGGCACGATCGGAGGAATGGCGAACAACGTCGCCATAGCGGGCACCTATGCTCAGGACACGTGGTTCCAAGTCAACTTGTTCATTGATGCGGACAATGTGACCGCATCGTTCCTCATCGACCTGACGCCTGTCGCAACGTGGCCGTTCAACACCGAAACGGATGGCGCTGTTGGGCCGAACCAGTTGGGCGCTATCGACTTCTACTCCTACGGTGGCGGTGCGCCAACGCTTGGGGAGTTCTATATCGACGATGTTTCGTACATCCATTTGTCGACCATCGGGGTGGAGGAGACCGCCCGCGCCGGGTCGTTCAGCGTTTATCCTGTTCCATCCACCAACTCACTGACGATGCGCCAACAATGGCTCCAATGCGGCAGCGCAATGGCGCCTGCTGGACATGAGCGGTCGCGAGGTGATGACTTCCACCGCGTTGGTGATGCCCGGCAGCCAGACCGTAGCTGACATTTCCGGCCGGCTACAGGCACCTACACCATGGAGGCTGACCCATGGCGGCATGCGCGAGCGGCACGCCGTGGTGCGGAACTAAGGCGTCTTCCTTCATCATGAACCCCCTCAGCCGCATGGCTGAGGGGGTTCTGTGCTCAATAGCGGTTGATGGCCCGGTGCATAAGTGCTGGCCGTCCAAGCAACAAGCACTTCGTTGCCGCCGATCTTTGTTAACGTAGCAATAAGCCGGGTCCTGTGCGGTTCGATCTTTGGTAACGAAGGAAAGCGGTTCTCGACTTCACTCGAACGGACGGCGGGATCGACAGAACCGGACGTTCTTGTTTTAGCGGATAGTACATGGGGAGGGCCGGTTGCAGGATTCAGGGACCTGCAAGGATCATCGTCTCATAGGGTTAGGTAAGCCGTGCCCTCCCCTCCATCCGCCTGCTGAGACCAAGGCTTCATTTCACTTTGGTGCGGGCCCTATGCCGCAGCCATTCGGCAGTTGCCACTTGCGAACGTATTTGACCGGCACCGCGCGCTCGTTTGCGATACGGATTCGTCTGCGCCTCGTCGATAACCCGGGCCTTCACATTATCGCTCCATTGCAGTTCAAGGAGGTCGCCCATTTCTTTCTGTAGCGCGGGATCGATGAGGGGAATGCGGCTTCGATGCGACGATATATTGCGCTCCATCAAGTCGGCGCTGGACAAATACATCAGCGGGTTGCCACCATTGTGGAACACGTAGGCGCGCGTGTGCTCAGGAACCTATCCACAATGCTGATGGCCGTGATGTTCGCTCGGTCCGGGCACGCCCGGCACCAAGCAGCAAATGCCGCGCACAATGATGCAGGATGCCTACACCAGCGCGACCGGCGTGGTACAACTTGCTGATCAGCGACTTGTCCTCGAGGCTGTTCAGTTTCAGGAGAATGGACGCTTGCTGACCCCGTCGTGCGCGGATCGCTTCAGCATCTATCAATGCTTCTATGGCAGGCCTCAGCCGGTCGGGCGCCAGCAACAGGTGCCGGGGTTTGATCTTGACTTTCCGGTCGGCAAGGTGCCGAACACGGCGGCTACATCAGCGGTGATGCTGGGGCGCGTGGTAAGCGGTGCACTGTCGGCATAGATGCGGGCGGTGCGCTCGTTGAAATTACCGGTGCCCAGATAGGCGTATCGTTTCCGTGCACCTTGTTCGCGCCGCTCGATGAGCAGGAGCTTACTGTGCACCTTCAAGTGCTCATAGCTGTGCAGTACGGAAGCCCCGGCAGCCTCCAGTGTTCCCGCCCCAATACAAATTACTGCGCTCATCAAAGCGCGCCGGGACTTCGACAAAGGCGGTCACCAGCTTTCCGCGCTTCAATGCTTCCAATAATGCCTTGCACACTTCGCTCTCCTTGGCCACGCGATAAAGCGTGATGAAGATCCGGGTAACGGCCGGGTCCCGCGCCGCGCGATGCAGCCAATCGGTGATCACGCTGAAGTCGTGGTACGGGAAGTGAAGAAGAAGATCGGCCTTTCGAACAGCCGGAAAGAGGTTCGGGCTTTTGCTCAGTGCGGGGTGCCGCACCGCCCGGACCGCCTCATCCTTCAAGTTTCGCCGTCCCACGGACGGCATGCTCAGCAAGTCGCTGAAATGATGGTACCGCCCGCCGGGTACCAGGTCGGCGCGCTTCAGCTTCAGGGTTGTGGAAAGAGAGCGCACCATGCCCGTTGGCATCTCATTGTCGTAGAGGAACCGGGCGGGCACTCCTGTGCTCCGTTTCTTCAGGCTCCTGCGCACCTTATCCACCACCGAGTCAGCGAACTCTTCGTCCAAATAGAGGTCGGCATCCCGCGATAGTTTGATGCTGTGGCAAGACAGCACGTGCTGGCCCGGGAACACGTGATGGAGGTTCAGTCGGATCACATCGTCGAGGAACATCAAGTGCGAGCGACCGCGGCCTGCCGGTACTTCCAAGAAGCGCCCCAACTCTTCAATGAACTGGGCGTTGACGGAACGGATCGCGGCCGTGTGGATGAGCGGTGCGACATGCGCCAAGAACCAGCGTTCCACGAAAGCGTGCTGATCCTTGTTGAGCGAACCTTCTCCGAGGAAGCGAATTCCGGCGCGGGCCAGCGCGGGCAGCAGCGTGCGCCTCCAGAGCAGGCCGAAGCGGCGCTGTTGTGCCAACGCCTTCCGGTTGATGCGTTCCACCCGTTTCGCGGCGGGCGCTTCCAGGGCGCTGCGTTCGCCTTTCTTCAGTTTCGACAGGCTGCGCAAACCGGCCACTCGTACCCGGTAGAACTCGTCGAGGTTGCTGCTGAAGATGCCGAGAACTACGCGCTCCGAACAACGGCACGCGGGATCCTGCGCCTCTTGGAGCACACGCTCGTTAAAGACCAGCCAACTGATATCGCGGTCCACGAAGCGCTCGACCACACGACCGATGACCGGTGCGGTCTCCGGGGCGATCGACCGCTGCCGGAGCTCCTTCAGATTGACCACTTTCTGGGGGCCGTAGCGTTTGACGCATACGCCGTGTGGAAGCGGTGGTTCTGCAGATAAGCGTGTTCGTTTTCAGCCAAGCCTTTGCGCCTTGGTGCTTCAGTTGCAGATGTGAAAGCTCATCGCGCAATCGTTCGCTCTTCTCCAGAAAATCAGGTTGCCCGGCCTTCGATTGATCGGCATCGCGGAGCACCTGCTGCAGCAACCCCTCGGCTCCGTAACCGCACGTGTCGCCATGATCGACGCACGAACGCGCAATTGATCGGATGTCGACACGCCGTACTTCTTCAGAAAGGCAAGCGCAAGACGCGCACTTTCTTTTTCATGACCCTTCCGCTTCCGGGCGTAGCCCATCGCAGGACGGCCCCGCCAATTCGAGCAGCAACAATTCATGCGGACCGACACCGCTGGCACGCCCAATGGCAAGCGCCGTGCGTGTAACGGAGAGCGTATGGTCCCGATCGTGGAAGACCAGATAGGAAGGCATCCGCTCGGCGAACCAACGACGCACATGAAGTCGTGCCTTCTGGATCGATGCCTCGTTCACCATGCCGGTCGCCTAATGTATCGGGCACGTGTAAAGTGATCGACCAACGAGCTGTGCGGCCCCGGATATATTTGGCCGTACCGAGGAATGCGGATCGATACGGCCCATACGTTGTACGAGGCCTTCGGGAACGATCGCTGTGCATTCATCCATGCCGGTCGTTTCCGCGGCGAGCACTCCGCCGACCTCATCGCCCTGAGTGAAGCCGCGGCTGGGCTGACCAAGCCGCCGCGATGTCCGGAACCGGCTTGCGTTCGTCATGGTGGAAGCCTACCAGAATGTTATCCGGCATGGTGTTCCGGTGGTCAAAAGCACGGCCGCCGACCGGTCGTTCATGCTGATGCGCGGAGGGGATGAAGGCTTCACGGTAGCCACTACGAATGCCATGCGCAACGAGGACGAAGCGCGCGTGATGCAGATCATGGGCGACCTGCACGGCCGCAGCAAGGGACAGTTGAAGGAACTCTTTCTGGAGCGGCTGCAGGGGAACAAAGTGAGCGATCGAGGAGGCGCCGGGCTCGGCCTGATCGAAATGGCGCGGCGCAGCGGACGCGACCTGATGCACAGCGTGGTGCGGCAGGACGACCTGTCCAGCCTGTTCAATTTGCAGGTGAGCGTACTTCCGACCGGTGCCGTGGGCGTGCGCGAAATGGAAGATGCTACCGATGGGTTGCACCGCACGGTCCTTGACCAAGGGTGGTGCTCGCGTACAAAGGCACGTTGTTGCCGACCATTGTCCAAGCCTTGGTACGTATGGTAGAGAAGGGGTGGACGATCGGCCCGAAAGGCCAGCGCCCTTTCACGAGCGCTGTTAACGGCCAGCGAACTGATCGATGAGTTGCGTGGTCCCGAAGAGGAAAAGTGCATAGTGGCGATCGGGTCGAACGGAACCGGGGTCAACTCGCCATCGGGATGCTCATGTCACCTGACCAAGCCAGGAACTTTCCGCATCGGTGGACCGCAAGAATGCGATGAGCCCCATGGAACGATCGCGCAAGTACCGTGAAGGGCTTTTGGCCAAAGCCAACGGCCAACCCGCTCCTGGCTTGGGCCTCTTGGATTTATTGCGCTCGGGTGGCGGGGTGGTGCAGTGCGCCGAGCAGGAGATGGTCCAGGGCAGTTTCGTGACGCTGATGATCCACATTTGATCCACCGCTGTCCGATTTTACCCGGTCGGCGGTCAACGGATGGAGGCGGTCACTGTTCGGGGCTGTTGCTGGATCGCCTTTCTTAGCGGCGCCGAAACCGGACCCATGGATTCCCCACAGGACTACATACCTATAGCGATCCAAAACGATCGTTGCTTTGGGCTTCGTGGGCGCTGGGCTCGGGCTGCGGCATGGCTCGGCCCCAAGCGCGCGGGCAAAGTGAAGGATGAGAACTTCGGGTGCGGCATCGAACAATATGGTAATGCACGCTCGCCGTTCAGCGTGAAGTATTTCCTGATCGCCATCCTGTTCGTGCTCTTCGATGTGGAAGTGATCTTCCCTCTATCCGTGGGCGGTGAACTTCAAGACGCTCAGGTTGCCGGGACTGGTCGAAATGTTCCTGTTCATCGGCTTTGTGCTGGCGGGTTTCTATTACGTGATCAAGAAGGGGGCATTGAAATGGGACTCACAAAAGATCCGCATGGCCGTGAGTTTTCCCGGCCCGACAACCAGCTTGCGACCGTCCGGAACTGGGCAAGCCCACCATTGTGCGCGCACCAGACGGGCACGAAGGCGCTGGCTTCTTCGCCACCAAAGTTGGCGGACGCGGTAGGGCTCGCGCGCCAGAACAGTCTTTGGCCGCTGCCCTTCGCCACCAGTTGTTGTGGCATCGAGTTCATGGCCACCATGGCCAGCAACTACGATGTCGCGCGCTCGGCATGGAACGCCTCAGTTTCAGTCCGCGCCAAAGCGACCTGTTGATGGTAATGGGCACCATTGCCAAGAAGATGGCTCCTGTGCTGCGCGATGTGTACACCCAAATGGCCGAGCCCAAGTGGGTGCTGAGCATGGGTGCCTGCGCCAGCAGCGGTGGCATCTTTGATACGTACAGCGTGCTGCAGGGCATCGATCGCATCATTCCCGTCGATGTGTACATCCCCGGCTGCCCACCGCGTCCGGAACAGGTGATCGACGGTATACTGAAGTCCGGGCGCTTGTTGGAGGAGAGCTTGCGCCGCCGCTACAGCAAGGAATACGAGCACCTGCTCAAGACCTATAAGATCGACTGACGCGTGCCCGCCTTCGTTGTAAAAGCCGATCGTGATCAGCTGGTGATCGACCAGCTCACCGCCGCGTTCGGTGCCGACATCCTATCGCATGAGCGCATTGCCGACATGTTGGTGATCAACACCACCAAGAAAGTCCTTCACCAAGTAGCGCAGCACTGCAAAGAGCAGCTCGACTTCAATTTCCTTACGACAATGTGTGGCATGCACTACTCGGAGCGCGATACGCTCGGACTGGTGATGCACTTGCAAAGCATGCGCAAGGGCCACCGCATCCGACTGAAAGCCGAAGTGCCGCTCAGGGAACCCGTCTTCCCGACGTTCACTGATGCGCAGGATACGGCGAACTGGATGGAGCGCGAAGCGTGGGATTTCTTCGGTATCCAATTCACCGGGCACCCGAATTTGAAACGCATTCTCAACATGGAAGACTTTCCGGCCTTCCCATTGCGCAAGGATTACCCGCTGGAGGACCCCACGCGCGAAGACAAAGACGATAGCATGTTCGGCCGATGAGTAAAGCGATCGTCAAACCCGATTACTGGCAGCACGACATGGTGCAAAGTGGCGAGCACAAGGAGCTCACCACACTGAACCTTGGCCCCACACACCCCCGCTACACACGGCATTTTCCAGAACGTGCTCACCCTCGACGGTGAGGTGATCCGGAGTGCGGAACAGACCATCGGTTACATCCACCGCGCCTTCGAAAAGTTGGCGGAGCGTCGACCGTTCTACCAGATCGCACCGCTCACGGACCGCATGAACTACTGTAGTGCTCCCATCAACAACATGGGCTGGCATATGACGGTGGAAAAGCTCTGCGGCATTGAAACGCCGAAGCGGGTTGACTACCTGCGCATCATCGTGATGGAGCTGGCGCGCATTGCGGATCACGTGATCTGCAACAGCGTGATCGGCGTGGACACCGGCGCGCTGACCGGCTTCACGTACATCTTCCAGCAGCGCGAAGCCATCTACGAGATCTTCGAAGAGTCTCGCGGCGCGCGCCTTACCACCAACATGGGCCGCATAGGCGGCTTCGAGCGCAACTTCAACGAAGCGGCGTGGGCAAAGCTGCGCCAGTTCATCAAGGTCTTCCCGGGCAAGTTGCAGGAGTTCGAGAACCTGTTGGTGCGCAACCGCATCTTCATGGACCGCACCATCAACTGTGGTCCGTTCTCCGGCGAACGCGCATTGGCCTATGGTTTCACCGGTCCGAACCTGCGGGCCTGCGGCGTGGATTACGATGTGCGCGTTGCCGACCCGTACTGCTCGTACAACGACCTGGACTTCATCATTCCCGTTGGTGAAAGTGGCGACACCCACGATCGGTTCATGGTGCGGAGCCAGGAGATGAAGAAAGCCTGAGCATGATCCGCCAGTGCGTGGAAAAGCTGGACAAGATGCCGGACAAGAAGACCTTCAGCGCCGATGTGCCGGGTGGGTGCTTCCGCCGAAAGAAGAAGTGTACAACGAGATGGAAGCGCTGATCTACCACTTCAAAATGGTGATGGGCGAAAGCAATGTGCCCGTTGGCGAAGTGTACCACTGCGTGGAAGGCGCCAATGGCGAACTCGGGTTCTACTTGGTGAGCGATGGTGGCCGCACGCCTGCGCGGTTGCACTTCCGCCGACCGTGTTTCATTTATTACCAAGCCTATCCGGAGATGATCAAGGGAAGCATGCTGAGCGATGCGATCCTCACCATGAGCAGCATGAACGTAATTGCGGGCGAACTAGACGCGTGATGGGAGCCACTGTGAAAGCCGTTACCGTTCGCGAAGGCACTCCGCCGTTCGCTTTCAGCGAAGCCGCGCTGGCCGAGTGCCGCACGATCATTGCGCGTTACCCGGAAGGGAAAAGCAAGAGCGCGTTGCTGCCCATCCTGCACATTGCGCAGAGCGAGAACAACGGCTGGCTGAGCGTGAACGCGATGGATGCCGTGGCGCAAGTGCTCGGCATCCAGCACATCGAAGTGTACTAGGTGGCATCGTTCTATTCGATGTTCAATCTTCATCCTGTCGGCACGTACCATTTGGAAGTGTGCCGCACTTCGCCGTGCATGTTGCGCGGGGCGGATGATCTGATCACGCACTTGGAGAAGCGCCTCAACATCCACGTTGGCGAGACCACCAAGGACGGCCTATTCACGCTGAAAGCCGTGGAATGTCTCGGTGCATGCGGCTATGCGCCGATGCTGCAATGCGGTGCCAAATTCCACGAGCACTTGACGCCGGAAAGCCGATGCGCTGATCGAGCAGATGCCGCACCGAGAACAAACGCCAGAACTATACTGACCGCTGGAGCCACCCGCGGCCGGGCGCGCCGCGGGCCGGGCCTCGGCGGGCCTCGGGCGGCCGCTCGGCTCGCAACTCGGGGCCGGGGCCGGCCAGGGCTGGGGGGGGTGCGGGGTGGGGTTCCTGGGCCGCAAACTTCTGCTCGAACACATCGGCAAGCCCGGCATCCGCGGACTGGAAGGCTACCGCGCGAACGGAGGTTATCGCAGTGTGGAGAAAGCACTGAAGACCATGACACCAGAGGCCGTGGTGGATGAAGTGAAGAAGAGCGGATTGCGCGGTCGCGGTGGTGCGGGTTTCCCCCTGGTTGAAGTGGAGCTTCCTCGCGAAGCCGCCCGGCGTGCCACGCCACTTGGTGTGCAACGCCGACGAGAGCGAGCCCGGCACCTTCAAGGACCGCTACCTGATGGAGTTCATTCCGCACCTGTTGGTGGAAGGGATGATCACCAGCAGCTTCGCGCTGGGCGCCAACCTCAGTTACATCTACATCCGCGGCGAGTACTTCTACGTTGCACGGATCCTGGAGCAAGCGATCGCCGAAGCGTATGCTGCGGGCTGGCTCGGTAAGAACATCCTCGGTAGCGGTTACGACCTCGACCTGCACGTGCACATCGGCGCGGGCGCCTACATCTGCGGAGAGGAAACGGCGCTTTTGGAAAGTCTCGAAGGCAAACGTGGTAACCCACGCATCAAGCCGCCCTTCCCGGCGGTGAAAGGCTTATGGGACCGCCCACGGTGGTGAACAACGTGGAGACACTTGCGGCCGTGGTGCCGATCGTGAACGAAGGCGGCGAGGAATACGCCAAGCTCGGCATCGGCAAGAGCACCGGTACCAAGCTGATCAGCGCGGGCGGGCACATCAACAAGCCCGGCGTGTATGAGATCGACCTCAGTCTACCGGCCGAAGAGTTCCTGATGAGCGATGAGTACTGCGGCGGCATCAGCGGCGGCCGTCCGTTGAAGGCAGTGGTGCCCGGCGGTAGCAGCGTGCCCATCATCCCCGGCGAACTCTTCCTGAAGACCGCGAAAGGAGAGCCGCGCCTGATGAGCTACGAGAGCTTGAGCGACGGCGGTTTTGCCAGCGGCAGCATGCTCGGCAGTGGTGGTTTCTATGCCTACAACGACACCGCGTGCATTGTGCGGAGCACGTGGAACCACACACGTTTCTACCACCACGAGAGCTGCGGCCAATGCAGCCCGTGCCGCGAGGGCACCGGCTGGATGGAGAAGGTGTTGCACCGCATAGAGCACGGTGCAGGTCATATGGAGGACATCGACCTGCTGTGGGACATCCAGCGGAAGATCGAAGGCAATACGATCTGCCCGTTCGGCGATGCCGCATGGCCCGTGGCATCAGCCATCCGCCACTTCCGCGACGAGTTCGAGTTCCACGTGAAGTACCCCACCAAGGTGAAGGACCCCGACCACTTCGCGAAGGAGCCGTTCCGGAAGGCGGTGAAGATGTACGCGTAGTTCTTCCTCCATCTTTCCAACAACCGCTTGCCACCTGCTCGCAGCGGGGTACTTTGGTCGTTCGTTCCGCTGCGATGATCTCTCTTGAACGCCTTTATTTCAGCTGGCTCCCCCGATGCGGGACTCGTCCAGCTCATCGCATTCCCGATGCTGCTGCTGGGGTTGCTATTGGTACTGCTGGAATTGCGCTATTCCGCCTTGATCGCGCGCGCCGAACGGTGGGTGCGGGAGAGCGGGCAACGCCTGCGCAACACCGATGTGCACGATGCGCTGGTGGGTTTCCGGCACCGGGAATGGACCCGAGAGGCGCGCGTTGGGGCGCTGTTCCTACTGTTCCTCACGGGCCTGTTCCAGGCGCTGTACTTCATCATTATGATCAACAGCGTGCTAGCGTTCGTGGGCACATGGATCGCGCTCACCACGTTGGGCCTGTTGGCCCTGCGCTTCGGGCGTAGCCGTGATCAGATCGTGCGCATGGCCTGTCTCAGCATTGTCATGGGCACGTGCGTGCAGATACTGACGGCATATGCTGTGGCGCATGCGCTCTCGCGCTTGGGTATGCGTGTGCTGGGCTTCTTCGATCGCACGGGTGGCCGGGCGGTAGGACGTATCGGCCTTACGCTGGGCGCGGTGGGGTTGTTCGGCGAGGCGTACCAGCTGCTGCGGATCAGCAACTTGGATTACTGGACCGTGATCGTGCTGGCGCCCGTGGCGTTGATCGCCGTGGTGTTCTTCATCAGCGGGTTGATGAAGCGGGCACCGGCAAGCACAGCGCAGGTCATCGCCAACGGCGGAGCGGTGGTGCTGAGCGAAGGCGAAGTCGAGCAAGACGCGTAAGCGCTGTTGGCTACCGCGCCGCTATGCCGAACTTCACATACACCTCGGCGCTGATGGTGATGCGCGAGAAGCCCACACCGAGTTCCTGATAGTCGCTGCCCACGTATCCGACGGAGAGCTCGTTCGCATACAACTGCCGCGTCTGCACGTTGCCCCTGAAGTCCGCGTCGGCTACTTCACGCACTTCCGTTGCTGCACCGGCTTTCTCACCGATGGCCTCCAGCAAGTAGTCCGCTTTTTCCTTGGCGGCTTTGATCGCCTTGATGCGTTGTTCGCGGCGCATTTGCACCTCCTTGCTGTGCGACACGTGGTGGATGAACGCATCCTCGATCTGCAAGCGGTCCAGTTCCAGGAACACCTTGCGCACCATTTCGGCGTCGGCCACTTTCAGCATGTAGCCCTTGCGCGCGATCACATCATCGTCCCGGAATTTCTTGGGTACCAGATCGGCCATGGCGTCGCTGAGGGTGAGGTTGGCGCCGTCGATGCCCAGGGCTTTCACGGCGTCCTTCAATTCCACTTCCTGTTTGTCCACGCTCACCTTGTCCTTGCCGCTACCGCGCTCGCGCAGCTCAATGGAAATGTGGATCTCGTCGGGCACCACTTGTATCTCGGCGCGACCGGTCACCTCGATATGCGGCGGCTCCACGGCCGCTGGTTGTGGCTGGGCCGCCAACGGCAACAGGGTTGAAAGGAAGAGGGCGAAGGGCAGGAAGGTGCGTTGCATGTACAGGGGAGTGGGGGTTGGGTTGTAAAAACGGAATGCGGGGTTGATCGGTGTGTTGTGCTGCGCGACAAGTACACGCGAGGGGGAGAGGGGTTCAACGGACGGCGATGGCCGATCCTGATGCATCTTGGTGGTCGGATACGCCAAGCCCACCAACATGAGAACCTGCCTGAACCATCCCTTAAGCATCGCTGCCGCAGTGTTCCTTCAATTGCATGTGGTTGCGCAAACGGAGTACCAAGAGTTCATATCGGCACCGGGCGGTGATTCGCTCACTCAGGCGTTTCTTTACAAAACACCGGATGGGGTGGCTTTCTTTGGTTGTGGGATGTTGCAGGTGATCGCAGACTCATCCGGGTGGATGCTGCTGGCGTACCACAATGGACAAAGCACATTGCTTCCTCCGCGAATCCAGCCGTTCCGATCTATGGCACCTTCGCCCCAACGCCGGACAATGGCTTGATCTTTTGCACTTGGGGCCTATTAGAGGAGGTGAGCCCAGACAGTGCGCTCGGCCATTGGGTCGCAACGAAGATCAATTCTGCAGGACAAATGGAGTGGACGCGGCAAATTGCCGCACCGTTGCTGACCAACCCGAACGGTTGGCAATGGATGAACAACGTGCATGTTTTACCGGATGGTGCCGTATTGATTGCCTCGGGATGGTTTGAGAGCCCGGGGCAGAGATCGAGTTCAATGTGATCAAGCTCGATAGTGATGGTCTGCCGCTTTGGTCATTCACTCGACAAGACGATACCCAGATCACCACCCCTGATACTCACACGGCACTTTTGCCTGACGGTAGTCTCATCATTGCGTCCAAGACCACCAACGGAACAGAATCCTTGGACATCATGAAGATCGCCGCGAACGGCCAGATGCTTTGGCACAAGCACCACATAATGAATAATGCCCCATGGGGTGTTTGGCTGGACGGGATGGTTGTCCACCCAGAGGGCAACTTCGCGGTGAACGGTACTCGCCATACACTTCAACTGCATTACGATTTCATCCTGTGGTTCACTCCAGACGGTGAACTCTATCGCCATCGATTGGCAGATCTGACCCAGTACGGAATCCTAGCCGCTTGGAATAGCGATGGTATCTGGAAGCAAACACAGGGTGCATACGCCTTGTTGGATTCAACAGGCAGTTCGGTCGCGCCCGGGTTTCTATTGGAGTCTCCAGGTTCGTTCGGGGGGCAGGTGCACACCTTGGGAGCAACCGCAGTACATATTGAACCGGATTCGGTCTGGATGGCAGGCGTCTACCAAAAGGTCACAACCCAGTTCGGCTATACCGAAAAGCGCCCCTTCCTGATGCGATCCGCAATAGACCCCTTGAGCGGTTGCCGCCTGGTGCCAACAGCCCCTGCGCCAATAAACTACATAGACGTACCGGACTCGTTGATGACCATCACCACTGACGGTCCTGCGCTGCCGGGGCCCGCAACATATGTTGACACTGCCCTGATCCTCGTGGACCTTCCGCTCAACACCACCTACGACTTCTGTTCCATCGTAAGCGTGGAAGAAGCAGAACCAACACCCGATGCCGTGCAGCTTTGGCCCGACCCGGTAGCGCAAGGTTCTGTGCTCAACATTCAAAGCACCATGGCGGCAGACCTTACCATCTTCGATACACGCGGACGCGTGGCCCTGCGCAACAACGAACTACTTGCAACGCGCGTGGTGAACACAGCGTCGCTGGCGCAAAGGCACATACATGGCCGTTGGCTGCGACAAGAAGGGCGTGCGGCTGTGGTCGCGGCCTTTGTGGGTGCTGTGACCGCAAGCCTCCAACAAGCAACAGCCCCGACATGTCGGGGCTGTTCAACTTCAACCAAAGTCTGTGCCTACAACCCGTACTCCAGCGCGCTGAACGGATGCGCGAACACCATCTCGGGGCGGTAGGTGGGTAGGGTGCCATACACCATGCGCGTGCCTGCGGGTTGCACGGCATACTTGCGCTCCACCAAGTGCGCGTGCGCGGCGGCGTTGCCTTCGGGAATGATGATATAGTCCTGCGTGGGGAAGTGCCAGCGTTGCAGTTCCAAGCCCACGGCCGGGTCATCGGCGATGATGAGCCCATGGCCGCTCAAGGCCAATGAAAAGCCGTTGACGCGGCGCGCGTTCTCGTACACGCGGCCCAGGTAGTAGTGCTCCAACAGATACGTGGTGCGGTCCTCGCCGGTGGCGCGCTTGTCCATGTGCAGCACGCTGAGGTTGTGTTGCGGTTCGAAGTGCACCACTTCATCGAGCGTGGCTTGGTAGAATTTGCCACCGCTGTAATGCAGGTAGGCGCCCTGCTCCACGAAACCGAGATCGCGCCACGGCGCGATGTGCTCGCTGCGCACTTGCGCGGTAATGGTGGTGCAGCCCGCAGCTTCCAGTTCCTTCATCAGTGCATCCACCAACGTGCGCGGCATGGCGGTGGTGCGTTGGTTGCCGGCCAGGATGAGATCGGTGATCCACGCGCTATCGCCGAAGCGCACGGCCGCTGCCCAACCGAACACGCGCTCCGGATCCGACGCGCAAACGGTGTGCGCGTAGGGCGTGCTCACCAACCACCGCATGCGGCCCAGCAGCTCGTGCTCGCGCACCGGATGGAGCGCGGCACAAACCTCGAAGTCGTCGGGGTGGAGGGGAGTGAGTTGCATGTGGTCGGCGCAGAGGAAAACTACGAGGGGGCTGATACGCGGATGGGGTGTGGTTCGTTGCGAGTGCGAACGATCATTTTCGCCGCAGGGCGGGGTGTGAGCGAAGGGGCTGGCCAGAGGCCCCGGACTGAAGACGCACTCGACCGGAGCCGAGCGCGTGCACGACGCATGAAGTACATCATCGACTCTGTCGCCTCCGCGGTTGAACCAAGGAAGCGCGGCACGGACGGATAGGCAAGCACTTCGGTGCTTGCCTATCGCCGTTTTATACATGCACGTATCAGGCATGGGTTGTGGAGGGGGTGGTGTAGTTGGCTAAGGCGGGGCGGGAGCCCCATGCCTGAGGTACACTTGGGGAAAAGCCGCGCGTGCGCTGAAGGGACAGCCGATTGCATGTGCTGAGGGGGTTGGTTGCAGGAAAAGGTTGAACCGTTAAGGCACACCATAGCGGCAACTGCAAGCAGCACGGCATAGTTTATCTGCATCTTCACCACATATTACCCGACGTGAATATCACAAGCATCCATTTACAATGCGCCTGCGCTTTTGCGTTAACGAGCTCCTTTTCTAGTGCCGCGGCCCAGACATACTTCCAGAAAATTTATGGTGGGTTTTCGAACGAACGCATTCAATGCGTTACCAGCACAGCGGACACCGGAATTGTTGTAGGCGGCTACACATCGAGTTTCTTGAATGGGAATAACAGTGCCGACCTATTAATGATGAAGTGTGATCGGGAAGGCAACGTGTTTTGGACCAAGCTTACAACGCCGGCCTTGTTAGCGTTGCCCACGATGTAGGCCCACGTCCGACAACGGGCTACTGGTGACCGAGGACGACAATAACACAACGGCCATGGTCATGAAGCTCAACGGCGCGGGTGAACCCGAATGGGGGCGACGCGGCTCCGGGGTTTCCCATTACAATTCGGCAAGCATAGCGAACGACAGCTCAATTTTCATTGTTGGTGATACTGGCGGAGGCAACACCGATATGGTCGCGGAGAAACTGGCTTGGGATGGCACACCTGTTTGGAACCTCCGCTTCGGGAGCAACTATGATGAGACAGCCAATGGCATTTCGGCAACCCTTGACGGGGGTGCCATCATCGCAGGCTCCGCCTGGTGACACAGCCAGAGAGCGATGGCCTCTTACTGAAACTGGACGCGGCTGGGAATGTCGAATGGACAAAACGTACGGCGTGTCTAGTGTCTGTGACGAGTTGCATGATGTCGTGGAATGCCCCAATGGGGGCTACTTGGCGGTTGGGGCCGGATGCTTTTCAACCACATGGCCATTGATCGTCCGGACCGACGCACTAGGAGATACGCTTTGGACCAGGCGCCTCAGTGACAGTCAAGGACGGGCGGTGCATGTGGAATTAACCAACTACGGGTATTTGATCTCGGGGAACTCCGTTGGGGCCCCGAGGGCTCTATTCGTGGTTGCCATGGACGATCAAGGTTCTGTTCTATGGGACCGCATCACCCATGAATACGATCAGGAGATGGGTGCGGCCACCGTTCTCCCTAGTGGAGATGTCGCTTTTGGCGGGAACATCGTGGACGCAGGCATTGGACTTTGGGATGTGTTCATCGCAACACTTAGCGGAACAGGTCAGGGGGCCTCTTGCAATCTCATCGCTGCCAACCTCACGGCCCTTCCCACGACTTGGCTATTGGGCACTGCAGGTGCGCTGCTTGCACCCACAGGTAGTTATACATCGCTACCCACGGCCTCCGATTGCACCTTTATGGAACAAACCCTGTGTGCTACCTCCATAGGTTTGTTCGACCCCGTTGTGCCACAGATCGGCATTCAGCCCAACCCGACTAACGGCCCCCTCGTTATCACACTTGATGGGGCGGCAGAACAACTCTCCTTATTTGATGCTGTCGGTAGGCACGTTATGACAACAGACATCGTGCGTGAGCGTCACACTATCGCAATGGACCTGAATGGGCTTGGTCAAGGGCCATATGTCCTCCGGGTTCAGTTCAAAAACGGAATGCACAGCTCGCACCGTATCGTTAAAGACTAGACTCTACCCCCCCCAACGCAACAACCCCGGCCTTTCGGCCAGGGCTGTTGCCTGTGGCAGTGCGTAGCTGCTTAGGCAGCCTTTGCATTGATGGATTCGCAAGCGGGGCCTACGCCGGCCGTGCCCACGGCATACACCCTGAAGGTGTACTTGCGGCCACTTACTAATCCGTGCAGCGTGAAGGAGCTTCGCTTGGTGGTGGCGGCCACTTCTATAGGTGCCGTCCTCGCGCAACATTTCCAGCTGGTAATACGCTGCCACTTTCTCCGCTGCCCAACGGAACTTCACAGCTCCTTCCAAAGCCGGTGTACACGGCTTCGAATTGCTGGGGTTCACCCGGCAGTGGCTGTTGCGCAGGTGGTTTACGGTGTCGAAACCAGCGCTCACGATGGTCTCCGCATCGCCACCGCTGGCCGTTTGCACCTGGGGTGCAAGGTCAACGATAAGCGCGCGCAGGATCGCGTGACACTTCCGCTTGGTTTCGTGTTCCAGCTTGCCTCCGTTGCCCGCAGCTGCAGCGTTGGCTGCGGCCAGGTTGTTGGAAGCCGTGGTGATCGCTGGCAACAAACCCTGAAGGCTTGCGTATGCCAGGTTCCCGTCATGCTGGTAACAATGTGGTTGCTCTTTTCCACCAGAGCAGCTGAGGTGAGGCGGCTTACGCCCGTTTTAACTTTGCCATTCGCTTGCCGTGCCCGGGGATGGTTTGTTGTCCCTTGCACAACACGCCCCTTGTATGCACCGCCGGGCCAGTGTTTCTCCGTATCCTTCAGAACGTGCTCAGTACAATTACTGAGAGACAGCTGGAAAAGCGCTCCAGTATTGGGTTTCAGCAAGTAGCCTCGGCAGCGTGGAGCGCCAGTTGCGCGGCTTTGGCGGCAAAAGAATGTGCCTGCCCCGAAAAGCACAGAAAGCACAAGAATCTCTGGAAACCCGCTACTGTCAAGCATTCGCGGCATTACCCGTGTGCAATTACATGCGCCGGAAGTTGGTAAGCATAGCCCTCGAGTTCATAAGCAACGCACGATCGCTCATGAACATGGGCCGATCGTTCATGAACATTGATCGATCGCTCATAAGCAAAAGCGACAAGTTCATAAGCAAAGCGCGATCGCTCATGAACATTGATGGATCGCTCATGAACATGGGCGGCAAGTTCATGAGCAAAGGCGCCATGTTCATGAACTGGCAGGATCGTCAATGGGTTTTGCGCGATCGACAGTGAACTTGTCGCGCATGCAGACGCACTATTTCACCAAACCTGCACGCACGGCCCACAGCCCCAGGCCCATGCGCGACTTCAGCCCCAACAGTTTGCAGATGTTATAGATATGACTGTCCACGGTGCGGGGCTTCAAGTTCAGGTTGGCCGCCGCCTGCGTGCTGTTGGGCTCCCGGTCGCTGATCACTTCCTTGATCACCTCCAAGTGTCGCGATGAGAGCAATGCGAGCGCCTCCTTGCGTTCCCGTTCTTCCTTGCTGATACCATCGGGGTTCTCCAGCATACAGCGGTGTACGCGCTCGGTTATGTAGCAACCGTTGGTGCGCATCTGCTCCACGGCCTGCACAAAGGGGTTCCCATTGCCCTCCGTCTTTACGATGTAGCCGCGCGCGCCGAGGTGCATGGCCTTCAGTATCCACTGGTCGCTATTGTTGAAGCTGAAACGTCCATGACGGGCATGCTCAGATCCACGAATGCCAAGTGTATCGGCCCGGCCTTCGGCAGCGCGTCCAATAGTTGGCGGCCATCGGTGGCGCGCACAACCACCCGCACATAGGACAAACGCTGCAGGACGGCCGCTATGCCATCCATTACAATAGGGTGGTCATCGGCCAAGGCCACATTGAAGATGGGTGTGTCGGGGTGCGCGGAAGATGCTGCTTGCCTGTGGCCATTGGGCGGGGGGTTGGACAAGTCTAACGCCGCCATGGGGCGATCACGGTAGGCTGGGATGCTGGCTTTTGAGCGGGGGGATGCTGAACACTGCGTGCCGCGCGGGCAATGGCGCAACGCAACCCCGCCCCATCACCCCTGCGTAACAGGCCTTGTTTTCATGATGTTGGTTTTTGCGTTTTCACTCGCGGGGGCTTCGGCCCCGTTGGTGCTTTTTGCCCACGCGTACAGTCGCCCTGTTCGTAAGAAGTGGCCCACTGGGGAAGGTTTTCCACGCATCGCGCACCTACGTTCGCCGCCGATGAACCGATACTCCCGCGCAGCTGTTTTTCTACTGGTCGGCACCACCGCGTGCCGCAAGGACAAGCTGCGCGAAGTGGACTACATGGTGGGCTGCGCGTCGTGCGATGTCACCTACCTGAACGACGAAGGCACCACGGCGCAACAGACCACCACCGGCTCGTGGAAGTACACCATGAAGGTGCCCGAAGGCCGCAATCTTCGCTGAAGGCGGAGAGCAACAACAGCATCGGCGGCGTTACCGTATCGATCCGCGTGGATGGCGAGCCCTTCCTAACGCAGACCAAGAACGACACCTTCGCCGTGGCCATGGTGGCCGGGTTGGTGCCGTAAGGGGCGTGGGCCTACATTGACCGCATGGGTTTGTTCTCCCGGCTATCCAGGATCACCCGCGCCAAGGCGCCCGCAGTGCGCGTGCACGAAGCGTTCAATGGTGCAATACGCGTGTACGAAACACCGCTAGGCAGCGAATGGAGCGCCGACGAGGCGTTCGAAGAAGGTGACGGCTTCCTGAAGTACGTGCTGAAATACAAGCTGCCGGGCGAGCCCTTGTCCATGGTGCTGAGCGCCAAACTGTACGTGCTGCACGAAGACCTCGGCGCGCCGCCGGACCCCGCATCCACCGCCTGGTCAGCGGAGTTCGCGACGTTCTTCGCTACCGCCCCCACCGTAGCCACCAGCACCACCCAACAACTGCTGATGCGGGGCACACTACCGGCCGCCGAGGCCTTGGTCCAAGGCCAAAGCGAAGCGCACGCATTGCCCCTGTCCATCCGCGAGCGTAGGGCCACACTGGGCCAACGCCAGTTCATCGTTACCGCCATCGGTCCCAGCGCTGCGTTCGCGGCCCATTCTTCCGCCATCGATGCGTGGTTCGCAACGAGTGCGTTCGATGTGGATGAAGACTGAAAGGCCGCTGACAAGGCGCGACCTCCAGCCCCTTAACACGGACGATCCCCTGCAGGCGATCAATGGACCACCTACGGGGATCGGCTATATGAAAGCGTAGCAGCCGCCTAGCTGTTGCTGCCTTGTGGCGTCTTGGTATCGGTGCCGGTGTTCGTTGCATGGCGATCGTTACCCGAGGTAGTGCGGGCCGGATCAGGAACGCTGCCCGGGGCATTGTTCTTTCCGTCCTTGCGGTCGTCGGTGGTCGGCGCCTCGCGCTTGTCCGTAGCTGGTGTGCTGCCCGGCAGCGGTTGCCCCGCCTTGTTGTTGGTGGTAGCGTCTGGCGAAGGCGCGTTCGTTACCGGAACCTTGGTGTCCGCTGCACTGTTCTGGGTAGTGCTCTTGTTATCGTTGGTGGTTATCATGGTACCAGGTGTTTTAGTGAGGAGCAAGCGGGTCCGCTTCCGGAACTTCCACAGGCTCTTACCAGTTGTATCAACAAACCAGCGACCGCTTGCCACCGGCCCGCACCAACTGCGACCGACTTCGCTAATTCTCAGGTTGTTCCCACTTGCGCAGACTTGGCCCAGC
>JADJCX010000002.1 GCA_016703005.1 Flavobacteriales bacterium | reverse complement strand
TGTTCGCCGCCGATCCATTCGCGCAGGGAATCTGGAAGCGGACGTGACTTGGACAGGTCTCGAAGCTATCGCAGGGCTTGTGCTGTTCTGGCACTTCTATGGGCGCATCTGCTGCACGGTCGTGGACAGTTCCGAAAGAGCGTGTTGGTGAGTTTCGGCGGCGTGGTGGTGTTCATCTGGGCCACCTTGTTCTTCTTCATCAACAACATCGAGAGCTATTCGCAACGCGCGGCCATCGAGTTCTTCGAAGACAAAGGCCATTGGAGCTGTTGGGAACAGCAGGTCGTGAACGACGACTGCTGGCTGCTCACGAAAGGCTACAAGAGCTACGTGCCGGAGTTCTACGGCCGCATCAGCGAAGCACAACCCGCGGAAGACGTGCTCTTCCACGGCGACATAGACCGTCCCGTATACCTTTCCTGCAAGGTGACACACGTTGATGAAGTGCTCGCACTCGGCACCTTCACGGAAGTCGGAAGGAAGAACGGGTTTGTGTTCTGGGTGAGGCAGCCTTAGTCACCTTGCACGTCTAATCGCCAACCAACACCTGTTCCCCATGTCCGTGACCCTACGCTCCGTTGCTACCGTTGCCCTTTGCGCCGCTTCGGTGGTCGTTTCGGCCCAAGGCGAGACCTGCGCCACCGCCGTGGCCCTCACGGGTTCCGGGGCATATATCGCAGATGGCCCCGCCTCTGGCAATGGTTATGTGCCTTCGGCCTGTGCCAACTGGAGCGCGGTCCATGCCGACTGGTACGTGTACACGCCGTCCTTCACCGGTGTGGTGAACATCCGATCCCGTGGGGGCGCGGACACCAGGTTCACTGTATTCACCGGGGCCTGTGGTTCGTTGACCTGCATTGCGTTCGCAGACGACGAATGTCCGACGGGCACGGGCGGAGCAAATTTCGCCTCCGAGACAACTATATCCGTGGTAGCT
Organism: Flavobacteriales bacterium; assembly: GCA_016703005.1. Classification (GTDB taxonomy): domain Bacteria; phylum Bacteroidota; class Bacteroidia; order Flavobacteriales_F; family PHOS-HE28; genus PHOS-HE28. Next base: position 350,904 of record JADJCX010000002.1, on the reverse strand, counting down.
GGCAACGCGTACTTCATCCAATGGGACGATCGTTGGACCGTCCAAGGCTTCACGTGGGAGATCGACGAGTGCTTCGGCAGCGTACAAGGCACCACGTACCGTGATCAGAACACCAACGGCGTCTTCGATGTCGGCGAGTTGCTGGAGCCGGTGATGCTGGACGTGAGCCCAGGAGGTGGCACGGAATACAGCGATGGCAACCCGTACGGCTTCTGCAGCGACGGCGGCAGTTTTACCATCACCCCGTTGAACCCACCGCAGTACCACACCATCGTTCCACCAAGCCACAGCTACACCATTACCGGCCAAGGCCAACTGGCCGATAGCATGGACTTCGCTTTCCAACCGATACCGGGCATTTACGATGGCACCATTAACCTGTGGGGCACCAGCCCGTGGATCGGCAACAACACGAACATGTGGATCACCTACTGCAACGAAGGCACGGAAATCCTCGATGGCACCGTGCTGCTGTCGTTGGACCCCAACCTCGCTTTCGTCAGCAGCGTTCCGGCGCCGGGCAGCATCAATGGACAGAACATCTCGTGGACGTTCACAGGACTGATGCCCGGTGCTTGTACCACCATCAACGCGATCGTGCATACGGACAGTACGGTGGTTGCTGGCGCATTGCTGAGCAGTTCAGTGCAATTGATACTGCTGCAATCCGACATCCACATCAGCGACAACCTGGACCAAGTGGCAGGTTCGGCTGTCACCTCCGTGGACCCGAACGAGAAGTACGTCAGCACCGCGTTCGTTACACCTGCGGAAGTACTTGCGGGCAAAGCGTTGGAGTACACCGTGGTGTTCCAGAACACCGGCACTGCCCCGGCAGTGAACATCGTTGTTCGCGATACCCTCGATGCCGACTTGTACCTCGGCACTTTCGAGATGATCGGCGCAACGCACCCGTACACGTTGCAGGTGAGCAACGGTGTGGCCATTTGGTCGTTCGCCGGGATCATGCTACCCGACAGCACCACCGATGAACCTGCCAGTCATGGCGGCATCCATTACCGCATCACACCGAAGACCAGTCTCGTGCTGGGTGACGAAGTGAGCAACCGTGCGGACATCTACTTCGATTACAACGCTCCTGTGTTGACAAACACCGTGGTGACCACCGTGAGCGAAGCCAGCGCCGTAGCAAGCGTTGGCCAAGTATCCGGCATCACAGCGTACCCGCTGCCCACCACCGGCTTGTTGAACGTGTTGTGGAACGGCAGCAGCGTTCGTAATGTGCGTGTGGAGCTCCTCGATGCCATGGGCCGCGCGGTGCTGAGCACTTCCGTTGCGAGCATCGAAGTAGGCAAGTCCGCAACGTTTGACCTCGGTGCATTGGTGAACGGCCGCTACCTGTTGCGAATGACGACCTCGGAAGAAAGCAGGACTGTGCCGGTGGTGGTGGCACATTGAGCGCTGTTGAACATTCGGAAGGGGCGCCCACGTGGCGCCCTTTTCTTTGTTGCATGTCCGAAGACCTCTCCCATCTCCTCACGCACCTTGGCGAAGACCGCGAACGCGGTTATGATGCCGTGGTGCCGCCTATTGTGCAGAGCGGCAACTTCACTTACCCTACTGTGGCGGCCATGCGGCATGCGGTGCAGAACGAGATGGAGATGCCGTTGTACACGCGCGGGTTCAATCCCACGGTGGCCATGGCTCGCCAAAAGTTGGCGGCGTTGGAACACGCGGAGGATGCTTTGCTCTTCAGCAGTGGCAGTGCCGCCGTCGCGGCGGCTGTCATCTCCTTCACCAAGGCCGATGACCATGTGGTGTGCGTACACAAACCGTACAACTGGACGAAGAAGTTGCTGAGCGAACTGCTCGTGCGTTTCGGTGTGGAGACGACTTACGTGGACGGCAGCGACGCCGAGAACTACCGCCGCGCGTGCAAGCCGAACACCACCTTCTTCATCACCGAAAGCCCCAACTCGCTCACGTTCGAATTGCAGGACCTGCGTGTGGTGGCGGCCATCGCCAAGGAGAAGAAGATCACCACGCTCTGCGACAACAGTTACAGCAGTCCGCTGTTCCAGAACCCCATCGACTTCGGTATCGATATGGTCGCGCACAGCGGTACGAAGTACTTGAACGGCCACAGCGATGTGGTGTGCGGTGTGCTCGCTGGCAGCAAGGCGCACATGCGCCAAGTAATGAGCAAGGAGTTCATGACGCTCGGCGCGGCACCCAGCCCACACGATGCATGGCTGCTGGTGCGCGGACTACGCACACTGGAACTGCGCGTGAACCGCAGCGCTGACAACGCGGAGAAGGTCGCTCGGTTCCTGGAGGCACACCCGAAGGTGAAGCGCGTGCACTGGCCTTTCTTGGAAAGTCACCCACAACATGCGTTGGCCAAGCGGCAGATGAAACGCTGCGGCGGCTTGATGACCATTGAACTCGATGCCACCGACGAAGCTGCAGTGGAGCGTTTCTGCGACCACCTCAAGCGCTTTCTCATGGCCGTGAGCTGGGGCGGTTACGAGAGCCTTCAATGGCCTGTGTGCGCGCTGAAAGGACCCGATGGCTACCTCACCGACCTGCCCTTCAACATGGTGCGGCTGTATGTAGGTATTGAAGAGGCGCAGTTGCTGATCGAGGACCTGGGGCAGGCGTTGGGGAAGCTGTAGTCAACGAAGTGTACTGAATGGGAATCCATAGGCTGACGCGTACTCGTGAAAACGTGAGCGCGCACGTGGCGGTATCTGCCTCACCCAGATCTTCGATCACGGATCGCATGGCTCCCGACCGTGGTATGGGTTTATGCAACCGAATTTGTCCTTGCACTCGATGTATCTCGATACGGTGAACGTTGCAACATCCACCGTATCGAGTATTCGCTCGCCATCGATGAAGTTGATCTTTCGGTCCAGGTGATAGACCCAGTTCCTGTCCTTGGCAAACCCCGCACTGCCGCGATAGAGATGCACGTTGGCATAGTCATCGGAGGGGATCTTGAAGTGCCTTAGGTAGTACCAGCATCCATCAGTCGCCCAACGCTCGAACTCATGCTCGTTGCTGTCCAGAGGAATTAGTTCGAAGTCGTTTGTTGAGCAAACGTGGAGTGGTTCTGTTGTCCAGTAGATGTCCTTGTGATCGGCGGAATAATAGCTGTCGATAATCCTGAAGCCTCGACTGCTGGACGCGTGTATCGAGTCTCCTGCGTAGAATACCCTGAACTTGTCCTTTGCGAAAAGATCTCCAACGAATTCGAAGCTGCTAGCATCCGCTCCTGGGATCCGTTCACCCTTGTAAAAGACGGAGTGTAGGTCCTTTCCATAGTCGTCATTGTCCATTACTTCGAATGTCTCTGGATCAGCACCCTCCAACGGCTTTTTGACACCATTGAGGTTGTGATCCACGTAGGAGTAGAAAACACCCTCATTCTCGACATCGTATTCGGCACACCCGGTAAGTATGAAGAGCAGGAGACTGATCGAAAGGAATTGTTTCATGTTGACATCAATAACTCGGATCAATGTACTGACGCCCTTAAGAAGTCGCGGTGGAATGCTTCTGCGACCACCTCAAGCGCTTCCTCATGGCCGTGAGCTGGGGTGGTTACGAGAGCCTTCAATGGCCTGTGTGTGCGCTGAAAGGTCCCGAGGGGTACCTCACCGACCTGCCCTTCAACATGGTGCGGTTGTATGTGGGTATCGAGGAAGCGGAATTGCTGATCGAGGATCTGGGGCAGGCGTTGGGGAAGGTGTAGGCCGTCCAACCTGGCGGGCGGAACGCCCTGGACTGAAGCGCACTCGCGGAAAACGCGAGCGCGTGCGGAGGTGTCAGCTCGAGCGGCGCACGCGAGGTTGTGCGTGGGAACCGGATGTGGCGCCTCAGCACCAACGAGCCCGCTCACCGTTGCAACATCACACGAGCGGTCATCCTCCGGCCGTCAAGCAATTGCACGACGGCCAAGTAGGTTCCGTTGGCCAACGCGCTCAGATCCACGCTGCACGGGAACGCACCTGCCGTCTGCAACGGCACCGATCGGCGCCCGCAGGCATCGAGCATCCACACGTTGATGGGGCCGTCCTCTGCCGAGGTGAGAGTGAGGAGCCCCTCGTTCAACGCCACGCCAATGGCAGGCGTCGGCGCTTCCTCTTGCACACCCACTGCACCCGATGTCCATTGCAGCCGGTACGCTTGGCACACGGAAGCCGTGTAGAAGAACCACAGGAAGTAGGTGCCCGGCGCGTCCATGATGTTGTTGACGACCACAGTATCCTCCGCTACAACACCGCCGACCCCTACCTCCGCGAGGTAGACCTCCGGGCCGATGGGCAAGCCGGTCTGGTCCAGGATGTACAGCACGATGAAGGCATCGGCCGCGGGATCATCGGTCACGAAAGCGGTGTGGAAAGTCACAGAACCTGTGGAGCCCTTGTCAATGCGCCAATAGTCGGCGGAAGCGCCATTGTAAGGCCAACCCACGTTCAAATGGCCGGTGGCATCAACACCTTCCAAAAGCACAGTGGCCGTGGCGATGTCGTCGTTCGGTTCGGGATCGCCGGCAAAAGCCAGTGGCACGAACTGCGCTGTGATGCGGTATGAACATGGCCCACCCGTCCGGCTCACATGCATGAGCTGCGCCCCTGCGTCGAGGCAAGAGAGCGGCACCACCGATGTGGTCACAACGCCGAGGTCGCCGATGAGCGCAGTAGCTGTGGTCATTCCCACACCACTGTCCATTTCCACGGGATGCACAACCAGCGCTAGTCCACCTGTGGTTCCTTGCTCGCCTTCGATGGTCAGTTCCAAATGTCCGCCATCGGGGAGCACGAAGGAATACAGGTCTTGCTCGTCCCCGCCGTCCCCGTGCAACCGGCCTTCAAGAGGCACACCGAGCACGATCGGCAACGCGGTGGCAATGGTGTTGTTCGGCTCTGCGTCATCGGCGAATACCTGTGCGTTCGCCCTGATCGCGTTGGTGAACGTGAGCAGGCAGAGGGCGGAAGTAAAATACAGGTGGTTCATGGCGCCGGGTGTTTCACCATCCAAAGGTGATGGCAATTGTGCGGATGCGCCTCACCATTTCGGACGACATGTTGGCCGGGCGGGCACCTCGGAGAGGCGGACTTGCTGATCGCGGATCTTCGGCAAGCGCTGGCGACTGTTGAGGCCAGCAGAACCCATCCGTGTTCTTCGCACACTCGCCCTCTTATCGGCCGTCCCATTCGTTCCTCAAAATGGGGAGAACATTGCGCATGTTCAAGCCATGGAGGATGGGGATCCATCCCTCACGTCCATCAACGGTGCGCCTTGCGTTCCGGTATGTTCTTAGCCTTGCCGCCCATACTTCATGCCATTAGCTGACAAGCCCGGACCTGCTCCTCGCAAGAGGTTACGACGCTGGCAGCGGGTACTGTTGCGCACCATCCTGTGGTTGGTGTTGCTGCCACCCGTATTGCTCGGGGTGTTGGTGCTGTTGGTCTACGTTCCACCGATCCAGGATCTACTACGGTCAAAGGGCGTGAGCTATCTGGAGGGCAAGATCGGCTCGCGGGTCAGCCTCGACCATTTCGCATTGCGCTATCCTGTTGGGGTATCGCTCGAGGGCCTGATGGTCTTCGATGAAGGCGGCGATACGCTCCTGTATGCCGGTGAATTGCGGTCGAGCTTGGCATTGGTGCCCTTATCGACGGCCGCATCGAGTTTGCGGACAGCACCTTCAACTTCAGCTATATCATCCGCGCTTTTGCGCCGGATACGTCGGTGGTCAAAGAAGCGATCGCGGACAGCACTGCCCCCATGCCCTTCTCCGCATCCGGTGTGGACCTCACCGATGTGCGCTTCGACATGGAATTGGCGCGAAGTGGCTTCGTAATGCACGTGGTGCTCGGCGACCTAAACGTGGAGATGGATGCCATGGATGCCGGCGCAACGCGCTTCCACGCACGGTCCATCAGGATCGCCGATACCCGTGTGGACATGTCCACAACGCCGGGGCCCTCAGCGCCGGATACCTATCCGGCATTGACCAATCCGTTGGAAGGACTCGACATCGACCTGCGGAAACTCGGCTTGAAAAACGTTGCTTTCACGCTGACGGATGCAGTGAGCCACGACAGCCTGTGGGTGCATGTGGGCACCGGTGATCTGGAAGTTGACAGTCTTGTGTTCGCGCGCCAACAAATGCGTTTCGCATCGGTTGCGCTGACGGATGCCCACTTCGGCACATTGACCATGGACACGCTGGTGCAAGGCGAGCTGACATCCGCAGCGCCACCATGGCTGGACCAGCATGATGGGTTCCGGTACTGGGCGCGCGGACTGGACATAGCGGTGCGCGAACTGGCCATCGATGGAGGCAACATCCAAATGCATCAAGGCACCATGCGGCCTGCGCGGGAACTAGTTGACCCGGACCACATGGACTACCGCGCGATCAGCTTGCGCGCTGAAGACTTGGCCTTCAACGACCGCACCGTGACCGCCTTCATACGCGACCTGAAGGCCACCGGTGCCACGCGCACCGAAAGAGGTGCCGTTGAGCGTGCGCGTTTCCTCATCCGTCGACCTCGCACAACTGCAAGGGCTGCTGGACCAGTTCGCCGTTGTGCTGCCGCAGCCGATACATGCCAACGAGGTCTGGAACACTCAAGTGGCCTTCAGGGGAACCGCGCAACGGGCCGATACACTACGTGTCGACATCATAGGCGATCAGGGAACGATCCTTCACATGGATGGAGATGCTCAGGATCTCAGCAACCTTCCGAACAGCGCCTTCCGCGCCGATGTGCGCGAGATCGCGATGGGAACTGGCATACACGATATCGTCGCACCGTATTGGCCTGCGGACGTTCCCATGCCGTCGCGCCTCACGGGAAGTGTGCATGTGAGCGGGAGCAGCGCTGGAGCAGATGGCGACCTGGATCTCCTGAGCGACCTCGGGGATGTGAAAGGCACCATTGGTGCAACTGGTCTACATGCCGGAATGCCCGATGCGATGAACGCCGACCTCACGATCAACAACGTTCCGCTCCACAGGTTCACCGGCGATACGGCCATGGGCTTGGTGAGCGCCAAGATCACCGGCGAAGGTCAAGCGCTCAACACATCCGATCGCTCAGGAAGCGTCGAGATCCTTCCCTCCCGGTTGCTGTATGCCGGACAGGACTTCAGCGGGTCACGCATCGCCGCGAACATCCAAAGCGATTCCATACATGCGGAAGTGATGACAAACGCTCCGGCATTCGCCGTCACGCTGCGTGCTGATGGACGCTGGCCTGTGGGCAGCGATACCATTTCAGGCGCGGTAGCCTTGCGAGCCGACCGCCTGCAGTTGCAAGCCATGGGTTGGTATCCGTATCCCGTGGGCGTGGAGGGCCAATGGGAAGGCACCGCTACGTTCTCCCTGGATGGGTTTGCCGAGTTCGCTTTGGAAGGTGACAGTGTGTTGCTCTCCAACAACGAGCGTTCCTTCCGCTTCGAGGAGTTCGCGGTGCAGGGACGGCTCGCTACCGACTCCACATTGTTCTTGCTCGCCACCGACGCGCTGGAAGTGGAATACAGCACCAATGTGCCGGTGGACAGTTTGTTGCCGCGTACACGGGAGAAGCTGCTCAGCTTCTTCCGCGAGGACACCACCTTCGCTCCTCTTACCAGCGAACGCATGCACCTGCGCGTGGCCCTGCCGAAAACGGAATGGCTGACGGGTATTGTGCTGCCCGATCTGAAGGCGATCGAACTGGAGGAGTTCACGGGGTACTACGACAGCGATGCCGATGCACTGCGCTTGAACATTGACCTGCCGGTATTGCAGTACCAGGACATTTCGATCTCCGCCTTGACGTTGAATGCGGATGCGAAGGGTACAGCGCTGGATGGTGGTTTGCGCATGGACAGCATCCATTACAACGATCTCCATGTGGATGGGCTCGCACTCACGGCCAACTCCGGCCCTGGTACTTTGAAGGCCGCGCTCCGGATAGAGCAAGATGACGGTAAGCCGAAATACGTCGTGCCGATCGACTTCCGCCGCATCGATGGCGAGATCGCCATGCACCTCGCGGAGGGTCTGGTGCTCGATACATCGGCATGGACGGTGGACCCGCTGAACGAGCTGCGCTTCACCGATGCTGGACCGGTGGCCGAGCACTTCATTCTCAGCAGCGGCGAACAGCGCGCCGAATTGGTAACCACGGCCAACACCACGGAGGTGCACCTGGACCACTTCAACATGGGTGCGTTGTTGAATTTCGTTTCCACCCGCGACAGCGTGCCGATGGTGGGCGGTGTGCTGACCGGCGAAGTACTACTGCCATTGAATACGAGTACTGCGCTTCGCGCGGATCTTCGGGTGGAAGAGCTGAGGGTAACGGGCAAGCCGATGGGCGATCTGGTGGTGCATGCGGAAGGCCCGGGTAGCGACCAATACAAAGTGAACGCCCGCTTGGAGAACGGCACGAACGCGCTGGATGCCGATGCGCGTTACGATGGTGGACAGCAACCGCCGGCCATGGAAGCGCACGCGCGCATAGGGCTTAAGGACATGGCTTTCCTGCAACCCTTCGCCGGCGGCGTGCTCTACGAACTTGGCGGTGGCTTGAACGGCACGGTGGACTGGCGCAAACTGAAGACCGGCCATAGCCTGCTAGGCGACCTGACGTTCACCAACGCGATCATCGGGGTGAAGCAAACCGGCGCGCGTTACGAACTGCGCAGCGAACGCCTGCTCGCCGATGCCGATGGTCTCACATTCAACAACTTCACCGTATTGGACAGCTTGGGAAACGCCTTCGTACTGCACGGACAGGTGTTCACGACGGACCTGTCCAGCATGCGGTTCGACCTTGATCTGCACACGGACTCCTTCCAGCTGGTGAACAGCGCACCATCCAAGGACGAACTCTTCTACGGCGACCTCTTCGCCGCATTGGATGTGCGCGTGACCGGCACGGACAAGGCCCCAGTGGTGAAGGGCGATCTCGGCATCCTCGCTGGAACGAACCTCAGCGTGGTGTTGCCCGGCAGCCAAGTGAAGTTGGTGGAGAGCGAAGGCATCGTGGAGTTCACCACGGATCTATCCGGACTGGACACTACCCTCCAAGCGACCGCTGAAGAGCGCCTGCGCGATTCGCTGCGCGCACCTGCCCAAGGTGGATCTCGACTTGCATGTCCGTGTGGACGATCGCGCCGCGTTCGCTATCGTCCTTGATCCGACCACCGGTGATCAGGCGACTTTCCAAGGCAAGGGCGACCTGCGTTTCCAATACGATCCCGAAGGCCAGATGCGCTTGACCGGTCCATTCACCGTGAGCGAAGGCGGATACACGCTGCAGTTCTATGGGTTGGTGAAGAAGCGGTTCGACCTGGTGCCCGGCAGCACGGTGACGTGGGATGGTGACCCCATCGGTGCACACATGGACATCAAGGCGCGCTATAGGTCGGAAAGTGCGGCCTATCCGCTGGTGGCCAACTCTACCGGGGAGTTGAGCGAGGCCGAACGCAATCGCCTGAGCGCGCGCCTTCCGTTCGAAGTGGTGATCAACATCGCGGGAGGGATGGAAAAACCCGACATCGGTTTTGCCATTGACCTCCCGCGCGAGTACCGCAACAGCTATCCGCAGGTGAACGATGAACTGGACCGGCTCGCGGACCGTAGCCGGGAGGAAGAACGCAACCGCCAAGTCTTCGGTCTGCTCGTGCTCAACTCTTTCATACAGGACGAGGCCGCAGGAGGCGCGCCCAGCAGCAGCATCGCCTCCAGCGCCGCGCGCAACTCGGTGAACGGCATCCTCTCCGACCAGATGAACAAGATCACCGGGCGCTTCGTGAAGGGCGTGGACATCCAACTCGGCGTGAGCACCGTCGACCAGACACAGGGCAGCAGCACCTACCAACGCACATCGGTCGACTACAAGGTGAGCAAGAGTTTCCTCGACAAACGATTGAGCTTTGAAGTGGGCGGTTCAGTGGGTGTTGATGAAAACGAGGCCAACGCAAGCAATGTGAACAGCACACGGGCTGCGCAGTACGCTATCGTCTACAACCTTACACGCGATGGCAGGTTCCGCTTGCGGGGGTTCTATGAGAACGCCTACGACATCTACGATGGCGAGATCATGGACAGCGGCATCGCGCTCATCCATACGCGTGACTTCGAGGAGAACGAACACGCACGGGAGGCGGCGCGGGAAGCCTTCAGAAAACAGGAGGCCGAAGAGCGGCGGAAGAAGAAGGCCGCGAGAGACAAGAAGGATACACCGGCATCACCTGAAACCCCTGCTTCACCATGAGGGGCACAGCATACTTCGCGATGCTGTGTGCGACGCTGCTCAGTTCATGCAGCGGGCTGAAATATGCCACACCCGAACGACCCTTGTTCGCAGGCTTCGCAGTGGAGTGGGACCAACCTCCGGTGGAAGAACGCAAGCGGCTGACGGAGGAACTCGCGGATGTGGTAGTGCCCGAGCCGAATACGAACATCCTCGGCATGCGACCCGCGGCAGCGTTGCACAATGCGATCAAGGAGCCACGCAAGGTGAACGGCTTGCGCAACCTGTTGAAGAACAAGATCGGGTCGCCACCGGTCCAGCTCGCTGATGTGCCCTTGAACGATATCAACGCCGCCTTTGAGAACCGACTGCATAACCATGGATATTTCGGGGCGCACAGCCGGTACGAGGTGAACATCCATGGACGGAAAGCGCGTGTAGTGTTCCACGTGAGCCCCGGGACGCCGCACCTGCTGCGCAGTATTGCCTATGGCGACAGTACCGACACGCTGAACCTCCGCATTGTCCGTGAGCACAGCCGCTCACCACTGGAAACCGGGCAGCTCTACGAACTCGCCAAGCTCGATGCGGAGCGCAACCGCGTGGCAAGCAGCCTACGGAACGCGGGTTGGTACCATATGAAGGATGACGATCTGGTATGGGCCGCCGACACGTCCAAAGGAGTACATGTGATGGATGTGCGCCTGCGCTTGAAACGGAACGCGCGGGCGAAGGCCAAGCAGCGCTACACCATCGACGTTGTTCGCGTGCATGGCGACTACGACGAGGCGCTGCCTGCCAATGACACCACTGTGGTGGACACCGTGGTGTACATCAACTACCTGAACACCTACCGCCCGAAGACCATCGTGCGCGGAGTATTCATACGTCCGGACCAGTTCTATTCGGCGACCCGTAGCGACCAGACCGCGCAACACTTGAGCAGTTTCGGTGTGTTCAAGAGCACGCGGGTGAACTACACGGAGGACACCCTGCATACCGGTGTGCTGCACGCCGACGTGTTCCTGGTGCCACAGAAGCGTTGGTCCTTGTTCAGCGAACTGAACGCGGTGAGCAGCAGCAACAACTTCGCTGGTCCCGGCCTGCGTATCGGGTTGAAGGACCGCGACATTTTCCGTGGGGCGGAGATGCTGAGTGCCGACCTCAACGGTCGTTTCGAAACGCAGATCGCCGGTGATCGCAAAGGCACCAACGCATACGAGATCGGAGTGAAAGTGTCCTGCAGATCCCTCGTATCGTTCCCTTCCGCGGCCTGCGCTCCATGCGCAGCTCCGCTCCCACCACACGCGCGGACATCGGCTACGGTCTTTTCCGACGCATGGGTTTGTACGGGCTGGAATCCTTCAACACCTCATTCGGCTATGTGTGGCGGCACAACCCGCGGGTATGGCACGATGCCCGCCTCCTTGAAGTGAGCTACAATTCGCTGTACTACAGCAGCGATGAATTCACGGCGTTCCTGGATACCAACCCTGCGGTGAAGCGCAGCTTCGAGGAACAGTTCATGATGGGCCTCGGGTATACCTACACCGTTACCACGGAGCGGCGCAACACCACCGTCGGGTATATGCTCGCGAGCATGGGTATCGATGAAAGCGGCAATCTGATGACGCTCGGCTATCGCATTGGCGGTCCCCGGCCCGAGGAAGGCGACCTGCTGTTCGGCCGCCGCTTCTCACAGTATGTCAGGCTCCGTCCGGAACTGCGCTACTACAGCCGGGCCAACCGGGCTGGCGACCGCATAGTGGCACGCTTGCTCGCCGGGGTCGCCATACCCTACGGCAACTCCGATGTGGTGCCCTTCGTGAAGCAGTTCTATGTGGGCGGCACCAACAGCGTGCGTGCCTTCCGCGCCCGCTCCGTGGGACCGGGCACATACACGGCTGACGAAACCAGCAATGTGCTGATCGACCAGACCGGCGAGATCCGTTTCGAGGCGAATGTTGAGTACCGCTTCACCATCGCAGGTTATCTGAAAGGAGCACTGTTCGCCGATGCCGGAAACGTATGGCTGGTGAACGACGACCCCCAACGACCCGGCGCGAAGTTCGAATGGGAGAACGCGTTGAGCGAACTGGCCGCTGGCGCCGGTTTCGGTGTGCGTTTCGATCCCGAGGTCATCGTGGTACGTCTGGACCTGGCCACTCCGCTGCGCGAACCCTCGCGACCCGAAGGTGAGCGATGGGTGGTCACGGATCCTGAGCCGAAGGTGTTCAACAACATGATCTTCAACATCGCGATCGGGTACCCGTTCTAAGAGATGTTCAGCGCTGCTTTTGGCGTGACATGTCCGGTGCATATGGAGCCCCACACGTTTCGTAGACATCTGTTCCCGCTGTCCGCGATCCGATCGGGGTGCTCTTGTTACAGGTCGTGGAAACAATGCCCCAATACCACTTCAGCTGGAAGAATGTTTCCACGCCGTATCCACTTGATCCGCCTGTCATTGCACTATCCGGGGTTCATGGCAGGCGAATTGAACTTCCCGGCCAAACCTCATTGTACATGTCCGCTACCAACAACACCGCGACTGCTTCCACCGACCACTTGACAGCCGAGGGAGGACCGCTTGATTTCAGCACGTTCATGGACGGCTTCGCAGCCGATGTGAAGGGCTATGTTCAAGCGGAGAAACGGTATGTGATGATGAAAGCCACCGGGAAGGCCAGCGAAGTGATGGGCAAAACCTTCCACGTCAGCATGGTGGTCCTCATCATGGCCACGGCCGCGCTTTTCCTATGCATCGGCTTGGGCTTCTACCTCGGCGAACTGCTGCACTCCAACGCATTGGGGTTCGTTATCGTGGGCGGTATCTACCTCCTCGCCTTGGGGATCTTCCAGCTCTGGTGGACCAGCAGTGGTAACGACAACTTCATCCTCAACCGCATCAACGAATTGGACAACAACGATCATGGCACACAAAACCCTCAGTGATTTCCGCACCGCGCTGTGGCTGGCGCGCAATGAACGCGATCGTTATGCGGAGTCCATTGCCGAACGCTGGGATCACTTGAAAGACCGCGAGACCCGCGGCATGTTGTTGCGCGATGCGCTTGGCGATGTGTTGCGCAGGTGGGCCCCGTACCGCAAGGTGCATGAACTGCTGCACGGAAAAGTTTCCGGGTCAACGGTATCCTCCATTGGCACAGCGGTGGCGTCAATGGTTCCTGGTTTCAAGCGCCGCTTGATCCTCAGCGGTATCAGCATGTTGCTGGGCAAGGTGATCGGCGACGTACCGGGTAAGCCCTCCGGCATCCTCTCATCCGTGGCATCGGGCATCGGTGGCTTGGCCCGCTTCTTCAGTGGCAACAAGAAGACCGAGACAGCACAGGCCGCCGCGGAAGTGGATGCGTAGTTGAGCAGGGCGCTAGGCAGCGCCCTACACCCCCTCCTTCTTCGCGCGTTCCTCGGCAGCGGCTTGCGCAAGCAAGGCCGGGTACCGTTCGCGCAGCAGGCGCACGAGTTCCAAGGCTTCGTGGTCCTCCTTCTGGTTCTTGAAGGCTCGCGTGTGATCGACAAAGGTGCGGCAGCGCACATAGTTCAGGTCGTCGTGAACAGTACCCAATACATAACCATCGGGCACCGAACCGAACGCCGCCGGGAAGCCCAAGTGCTCCTTGCCTGTGCGCATGATCATGGCAGCCGGGTTCCGGAAGAAGAAGTTGCGCAGGTTCTCTTCGGGGTCAGTGATGGTGCTCTTAATGCGCGCACGGTACTGCGTGAAGAAGTGCGGCATGAAAAGGTTGTGCAGCCCCTCGTGCGCGAGTTGCAAGCCGCACAATCCTTCTTTGGCGCGGTACCACATCAGCACGTTGTGGAACGACTGCTTCTTGTTGGTGGTGATGACGTACAACCAATTGTTATCGCGTGGCGACACGTAGGTGAACTTCCCTACTATATCGCCGCCGCGGCGGTTCTTGCGGTGCTCGCGTTCCTGCGTTTGTATGGAATGCATCAGCTTGCGCTGCACGCTCACCAGATCGGCCTTTGCCTCGGCAATGGCCTCCGGTATGGTCATGGTGGGCACGAACATGGTGCTTGGGTCTAGTTGGTATACAACGCGATCAGGCGGCCAAACTTGCGACAATGGCGCTCAGCATGCCATGGCCCTCAGCTCTTGGCTCAGCGGGCTCATGCCCGAAGCACTGAACGCGCAAACGCGGAACCAGATGTAGCGGCCGGGCTCCATGTCCTTCAGGATGGCTTTTGCCCGACTGGTCAAACACATCATTCGCCAACCATCCTCCTTGTCCGGACCGAAAGTGTTGATGTACACATAGTACTTGCGCACACCGTGCTGCCGATCCCACCGCAGTTCGATGCGACCTTGGTTCAATGTGGGTATGCTCCGCAGGCCCTGCACCCTGTCGAGCGGTGGCAACAACAATGGCGGCTTGCGCAACCGGAAGCCGCTGCTCAATGCAATGCTCACGTCGCCCGCGCTGCGCATCCTCACATACCCCAAGATCGAGTCCAGTTGTTGCTCCAACATGCGGCGGCACCGCTTGCGGCGCGCAGTGGCCATCCTTCCACCGTTCAGGCAGGCCACATTGGCGGCTTGCATGGCATTGCGCCGCGCAGCCAGTTCCATCAGGAGCGGACCCGCATCAGGGAAATGCGGATTGCCCCACATGGCTTCGCCGATCACACGTGCTTTCACGACCACCTCACCCATCGTGAGATGTTTCGTCTGCTTGGCGAGGGTGGTGATGAGCATGTTGCCGCTTTCCGGTTCGCGCCCTTGGAACGAAAGTCCTTTTCAGGGGTTACCTGAAGCCATAGTTGCGCATAGGGCGTTCGCCCGATAACACCTCCCTAAAGGTTCTTGCTCACAAGCGATCGGATCAGCGCAACTCCCAAAAGGTTTTCGCTCAATCGCGACCACTTGGGCACAACTCCCAATAGGTTTTTACTCAACCGCGACCACTTGAGCGCAACTCCCAAAAGGTTTTCACACGACCGCGACCAATTGAGCACAACTCCCAAAAGGTTCTCACCCGACCGCATCCACTTGGGCGCAACTCCCAAAACGTATTCACTCAACAGCGACCGCTTGATCGCAACTCCCAAAAGGACGTGGCACAACTTGAACCAGATGGTGAGCAACCACGACCGATCGCCAGCAACTCCCAAAAGGTTCCGGCCCGTCTTGAACCGGTTGGCGATCAACCACGACAGGTTCCCTGTAACTCCCAAAAGGTATTTGTCCAACTGGCACCCGTTAGCACCCTGCCGTATGCCAACACCCGGGGATGGAATGCAAGCAGGAACCGAGAAGATCTAGTGCGCATCATCTCGAGCGCCTTCATAGGCGCGTGGCGATCCAAACACAGGTTTGTGCGGCCACATGTTCCGTGCTCATCTCAAGAGCCTATGGATCGCTTCACTCGCTGACTCGTTCGCGATGACGGGAGTGCTCAATCGCCCGTCCACACTTGGTGGAATGCGCCGTTGCGCCAGAACCATGTGATGGCTGCCTTCTCGAAGAAGACCACCGTGATGGCAGGCTGCGTCAACTCCACCGGCGATGCGATCTCCTCCTCTCCTTCCTCACCACCCAAATGCCCGAGCGGGCCGGGCGGCTCCAGCATCAAACCCATGCCGATGCCACCCTCGTACTCGGCCCACGGGTAGCTGGCCAGCAGTGCCGAACTACCGTTGCTGAAAGCCACCACGATGGCATAGGCACTATCCCGCTGCGCGGTGTCGGTATTGCAGAGGAAGAGCGCATGATCATCGCCGCCATCGCCATCGAGATCGGCGGTGCGGATGCGCAGGTCGCCGGTGGTGTCGGTGGCGTATTGCTTCTGCCAGTATTCATCCCAGCGCTCCAAGCCGGGCAGTTGCCATTGCTTCAGGTACTGAACAGGCACCAACTGCTGATGCCCTGTGCTCGTGTGCTGCGTCAACGCCGTATCCGGCGACGCCTCGTCGGTTACGGCTTCCTGTGGTTGTGGTGCGTTGCACGAGACAAGTCCCGCGACCAACAAACCGGCGAAGAGTGAATGATGCATGTGCGAAGATGCGACGGCTGCGCAATTACCTTGGCAGTGCCCGGTGATCCCAAGGCTCCTCGGGGCGGGATGATCGCCGCGCCCGGGGTCGCTGAAAACCGGAGACAGAGTAGGCGAACTGATCCATCATCATCATGAAGTACAACACGAGGCTTTTCCAAAGCATGCTATGGAGTACCGCGGCCGCCGCGGTGTTCTTTACATGGTCAGGTTGTTCGAAGACCGAGACCACGGACCCGGTGATCAACGCTGTGCAGGACGTGGGTGCACCCAAACTGCAAAGCGATCCGTTCATCAAGATCATCGGCGGCCCACCGGTGAATTTCCACTTGTGCGACACTCTCCCGACAACCAGCGCCCCTGGCCCGCAGCAAGCGGTCTGTCCAGCGGCGATGGTCACTGTGAAGAACGGAGTGGCACCGAACATTGTCTGTTTCAACACAGGCCCCGGCACCAGCTACCGGATCAAGGCGGATACCGGGCCAGCGAACCGGATGACATTGAAGTTCACCTACCCAGCCGGTTACAACGAGTGCGTGTTGAACCCGGCCACCTGCTTCAACTACAACTCCACTACGGGCATATGGTCGGTGACCACACCCTTGTATGGCATTACTTGGTATCAGTTGCTTACCACCTGTCCTTAACGCCGAACACCGTTCCGTCGGCATTGCATACCAAGGGCCGCCCCGGCAACGGGACGGCCCTTGGTGCATGTGATACTGGGAAATCGTTCGGCGTTACCGCTCAGGCATCTCGCGAAGCACACCTCCAACGGTCCGCGCTTTGTGGTCCATGGCACATGAAAACGGCCAAGCTCCTTGCTACCACGCTCCTGCTCGCGCTCTTCTTGGGTTGCTCCAACCTGGGCCCGGCAACACTGGCAGGGCCATCAGTGCCCGATCAGCTGAAAAGCCGTGGATATATCGTTACACCCGCCGACACCGCGCCGCCCGATACCGGCGGGATGGTGGTGGATACGGTGAGGTAGGGAGGCGGGCGAGAGGCACACTACAACTCGTTGATCGTCGGCGCACTATCACGAGCAAGGCAGGTAGCCGGGGAGAAATAGGTGAACACCTCGCTTGGATTATCACCTACGGAGACGTAATCCGCGCCACGCCGTACGTACCCACCCAGATAACCTCGTTGACCGTTCTCGAAAACGAATCCGTTGAATGCGATCCGTCCGAGCGCAGAATCGATACTGAGAGCGTTCCACTCCTCACAAGCACAGGTATCCGGTGTGCCGAATGTTTGACAGTACTTCAGTTCGTGCACCAAATGCAGATAAACTTTTTGGCTGTTCGGGTAGAGTGTACCGTACTCGTATGTGCCCCCGTGAACCAACGAAATAACCGGATCTGCTGCTGGGCCGTCGGCTGCACTACAAGCGCAAAACAGAACGACCCACATTCCCTTTGTCCATGGCATGATGCCAAAATAGCTACCTCGGAAGTACAGTGCCCACCCCCGATTCTGCGAATGCACTTCGGGCAGAGGATCCTCGTCCCTTCGCACGCGCTCACGCCTTCCGCAAGTATGCTCCGGACTAAGAGCTCCGCCCCTCCCCCGACTTTCCCAACCCTCTCCCCTTCTCTTCGTATGTTGCCTCGCACTCGGCAATGGCAACGAATCACGCATCCCTACGCACCTCCTTCTTCTGGCTGGCGATGCTGCTGTACACGGGCCTCAGCGCGCAAGACACTGCACATGTGCTTATGGAGCGTCATGGCCCCAAGCTGGGCATCGGCATGGCGTCCATCAGAGCGGGTGGTTCGGGTGGTAGCGGCTTGCCCAAGTTCGGGCCGCTGGGTGGTTGGAGTGTGGAGTTTCCGCTTTCGCGGCGGGTGGGCCTGCTACTGGAGCCCATGGCCATTACCAAGGGAGGCGTTACGGTGAACAATGTGCTGCGCACGCGCTCCGATGTTTCACTGCTCTACTTGGAAGTGCCGCTGATGCTGAAGCTGAGCCTGAAGCCTGAACCGCAAGGCACCTACCTCGCTGGCGGCCTCATGTACGGCTACATGGTGCGCGGCCGCGTGCGCAACTTCTACGATGGTCAGGAAGTGTCGGAGGAGAATTACTCCACCGCGGCGGGTCGCAGCCAGTTGAGCGTTGGCCTGGGTTTCGGGTACGAGAAACGCAACTGGCTGCTGGAGTTGCGCGGGCAGACGAGCACCGGTCTCCTCTCACCCATTGTAACGGCCAACAACGTTGTCATCAGTTTCCAAGTGGCATGGCGCTTCCCCGAGCGCAAGAAGAAGGAGAAGACGGAGGAAGAGGAAGACGGAGAGGAAGAGGAAGAGTGAAGCCTATGACTCAGGTCCCTTCGGCGTGTTCGCGACCAGCCACGCATATGCCTTGGGGTAGGCACTGAAGTAGGCCACAGCAAAAGCGGGCGGGTAGTAGGCGAAGTAGAGCTTGAACCAATCCGCGATCTCCTGTCCGTGGCACAGAATGGCGACAGCGGCGGTGTGGTGCGCGAGAGCATTCATGGTATGGTGGTCGGCCTGCAACAACTTGGTATCGAAGTCGATGTATTCGGGCATTACGAGCATCACACCGGGGGCCTCGCAACCACCGCGTTCGTGCAACACATCGCGCAGCACTTCGGCGGTGAGTTTCACGTCGGGGTTGAACTGCACCACGCTGATATCGGGTGCAGGATGTACGATGACCGCCGCACCTACGGGACTCAATTCTGCCATTACGCATCGAACCGGTGGGGATCAGCCCGCAATGCTGAAATGCGCTGCGACTTGTCAATGGTTCCAACGGCGACCGGTCAAGAGACGGGCCATTGTTCATCGTCCGGAGACCCGCTGTGGCCGCGCGTGTCGATACTGGTGCTCGTTCCCGATTCCCCATATCGGGGCGGTGGTTGCCCGAATGGGTTGCACTGCTGAAAACGAAAAACACCCCACCGGCCGAGACCGGCCTGCCGTGGGGTGTTCGTTCGTAGGCATTAGAAGTTGGCGCGCAGTGCAAGTATGAAGTTGCGCCCCGGAGCCGAGATACCGGAGGAGTAGGGCCGGTACAACTGATCGGTGATGTTCTCCACTCCCGCACTGGCCAGCAAGCCTTTCGTGATCTGGTAGCTGCCTTTCAGGTTGATGGTGTACCAGCTTGGCGCATACGGATCGCCGTTCGCATCCACCGCATAGATCGGCGTCTTGGCCTGTTCGCTCGGCGGCAGTTCGGCAAAGTCGAAGCCGTCGCTGAACTGCGTGTACAGGTTCAGGCGCACCTTCTTGCGTTGCCACGAAATACCTGCTTGCCCGAACGGTGGTGGTGAATGACGCAGTGGCACGTCGTCCACGTTGGCGTCGTCCTGCTCCACGCCGTGCTGCCAGTTGTAGCGCACATCAACACCGAAGCCGGCGCCCAGCTTGGCTTCAACGGCAATGACGAAGCCGTACACGATGGCTTGCGCTGCGTTCTGTATGGCGGTCACCGCGCTCAGATCGCCGTCGTACACAATGCTGTCCTGTCCGTTCACGCTGTACGGCCTACGCACCATGGCGTTGTCGAGCACGCTATAGAAACCGGTTACGCCTGCGCGTACGCGTTGCGCGATCACCTTCTCGATGCCCGCTTCCGCGTTGTAAGCGTATTCCGCTGACAAGTCGGGGTTGGGCACGATCACCGCGCCCGGCTCGCTGTCGAACACCTTGCCGATATCGTCCACGTTCGGCGCGCGGAAACCGGTGCTGAAGTCCAGCGACAATTTCCAATCCGTACCGGGCTGGTACGCGAAACCGAGATTCCCGGTGAGCGCACTGTTGTTGAGGCTGGTGCTGGTGGCGGGATACGGGAACAGGGTGGTATCGAACACACAATCCAGCGACGACCAACTGAAACGGGCACCCGCTGAAACGGTGAAGCGTTCGGTGAGGTCGTGCATGGCGCCGAGGTACACGCTACCCGTGCTCCACGTGGAGCCGTTGGGGTAACGCGAGTTTATGACCTCCAACTCCCCTGTCTCTTGGTCCACACGCTCGCCGGTGCTCTCCACATCGTTGCTTACGAACTCGGCGCCGTAGAGCAGTTGTGTGCGCGCGCTGAGTTCCTTCTCCAGATCAAGGTTGGTATAGAGACCACTGACGCGCTGGGCCTGTGTGCGCAAGCGCGTGCTACCGAAGTTGCGGTCGTTGCGGCTTTCGGCGTAGTCCTGCCATGAAAGAATGAGGCGCGCAGTGCTCCACGGTCCCTTCTTAGCGGTATGCGTCGCACGGAAGCTGGCCATCATCCACTCCTGCGGACCGTAGTACCATTCGGCCGAGCGCGGTGCGCCGTTGCGCAGTTCTATGAGGCGGTCATAACGAGGCACCTCGCTGGTGGTGCTGTAGTACACGTTCGCACCGATCTCCAGCGAACTCACCGGCTTCCACGCGAGCTTGCCCATGAAGGCCATGTTATCGTATCCGCTCTGCTCTTGCAGTTCCGGGTCGGTGTTCACCACTTGGCTGTCAACGCCATTGATGGTTTCGGAATACCATGGGCGCAGGTAATCGCTTGGCCCATCGGTGCCCGCACGCAGATCGCCGAAGCGGTTGAAGCTGGCGCTGCCCACGAACGCGAGCTTACCGCCACCCAGACCAAGGTGAAGATGACCGGCTTGCTCGCTGGCCGCTGTGGCATAACGCGCCATGGCCCCGCCGTGGAAGAGGAGGCTGCTATCGTTGCTGAAGCGCGGCCGCAACAAGTGGAAGTCCATGACACCACCGATGGCATCGCTGCCGTACGTCATTGCACCCGGCCCGTGTACCACCTCAGCGCGCTCAATGGAACTGGCATCCACGCTGATGATGTTCTGCAGGTTGCCCGCGCGGTAGATGGCGTTGTTCATGCGCACGCCGTCCACGACGCATCAGTGCGCGGTTGGCCGCGAAGCCACGGAGCATTGGACTTCCACCGCCCTGTTGGCTCTTCTGCACGAACACTTCGCCGCTCTGCTGCAATACATCGGCAGCAGTGCCCGGGTTGTTGAAGGCGATGTCGCGCGGTTTGATCACCGTGATGTGATCCGGCACGCGCGCGTCCTCCTGCTCCCAGCGGTTGGCGCTCATGGTGAATTCGGGCAAGGGCCTGGTAAGCATCGTCAGGCGGACCATTGGCGTGGCGCTCAGAGTGGCGTGGCTCGCCCACATGGTTTCATGTGCAACATGCTTGAACCAGATCGTATCGGCGCCGCGCATGGCATCAAGAGGGGCGTGGCCCTTCACATCGGTGATGACGCTTGCCGCCGGTCGCTTGGAGAATACCGTGACACCCTCGATGGGCGTACCGGTGCCGTCATCGAGCACGGTGATCGTTTGGGCCCATGCCGCCGGAACACAACCGGCGAGGGCAAGAATGAGAATGAGTCTGTGGTTGGACATACGTCCTGTTGTTCGTTAGAGGGAATAGCAGCACAAGTGGCCTGCGCAACAGGCGCGACAGGTCCACCCCTTCCGTGCCGATGAGCGGAAGGGAACGGTGCGAGGACCGACGACCACCTACGCTTCAGGGGGAGGAGCAAGCGGCACGAAGGCATGCTCCAGTTGCAACGCGCTGAAGAGCGCATGTATTACATCAGTGGCTTCCGGCAACACCTGCGCGGTCGCACCATCGTCAACGGACCAATGCTTCACGGTGAACCAGACCTTCGCATTGGACGAGGAGCCCTGTCCGCGTTGGTCCAGAACGAGCGCTACCATCTCGCCCAGGTCGGCGAAGATCTGTGTCTCCTGGCGGTCATCGATGCATGCGACGTGTACGGTGCCGTCGGCATCCACGGTCTTCGCCACCACATCGTAGTACCGATCCTTCAGTTTGAACTCACGCGCGGGCTTCACCCACGTGAGCGCCTCGAAGTCGGTCGCACTGAACGTGAAGTTGACGCGTTCGTTCTCCGGCACACCGGCCTTCAATCGCAGCTTTATCTCCTGCTTCACGGCCAACCGCCGCACTTCGAACGAAGCGAACTGCCCGCATTGCCAAACGAGCGCGGCCAACACCAGCAAAGCCGGTAGGCGTAGGAAGCCGCTCCTGTACATGTGGCGAAACTAAGTGACCGGGACCAAGGCCAGCGTCCTCCTGCGGATCCGGCGCAACCGTTCGTCGGGCTACCCTTACGGCCCCGGCACCGGCGAAGCCAGATCCGCAGGCGGCGCCTTGACACGCAGCAAAGCAGACTGGTTCGCAACAGCTCGTATCAAGATCTCCAAGTCGCGGGCATCGCGCACTTCGACCTTCGGCGCGTACACCCCGAATACACTTGAACGATCGATCGTCTTGGGATCGGGTTGGGTGGTATACACGTAGTGGGCGGCAAAAGGCTGCATCGTGGATACGGCGGTATCGCTGACCAACTGAACGGCCCGATCGAAATGGACCCTGGCCCGCACTTCATCGCCGCCCTCGAAGTCGAACCAATAGGACAGGTCGCGCCCTTCCGCCGTGAACGTGCTGTCCACAACATGATGGAACAAGCCGCTCAGATCAACTGTCCAAGTGCTGTCCTTCGACAACACACGGCCCGGCAGGGTGAAGGATACCTTGATCGGCATACGGAACGGCGGCATCTGTTGCACCTCGCCCAACTCCACTTGGACGTCGGTCGCACCGGCAAGATCGTACAGCCGATGTCCATAGCCGGGATGGGCGCTGCTGTCCACGACACCGAAGAGATATGCTGAACGCGTCAAGGTGCTCCACTGCCCGGTGAGCAGGATGTTCGCGCGCACCTTCAACTCCCCTGTCGACAGGTCAACATCAACGTTCATGTCGATGCTGCGTTGGTTCACCGCGGGCAAGAGCTTCGGTATAGGAATGAGCTCCGGCTCAATGGGCTTCTTGTCGCCAAGCTCGCCATCGGCCCAGAGCTTGTCCACATCGCCCACCAGCGCGCGCGTGCCTTCCCAGTAGAACGGCATTTCATCCGGCAACAGGCCGAAGCGCGTGCGCTTGGGATGTAGGTGCACCGGCGTACCGTTGTCGTTCACCAAGAACGTCCACTCGTTGTTCCACACGGGCGAAAGCCAGTCGAGCCCAAGCGCCCCAACACGCGCGTCCATCATGTAGGCGGTGTAATACTTCAGACGGAGCATGGAGATCAACTTGCTATACAGATCGTACCTGCTGATCTCGCGTAAGCGTTTGTCGAGCAATTGATCGCCCATGCGTTGGTTGTCCCGGTCCTTGTTGTCGTACCAAGCATCGTCGAGCTGGTAGTCGAATGTTGTAGCGATGGCCGAGTGCATGCGCCTTAACCGATCGATGGGATCCGTGCCCGGATACAGGTCCATGAAACCCTTCATGCGCTCGGTCTGCGCATCGGGCACGTTCTTCAACGCGACCTGTCGCCACCAATGAGCGTTGCCTTCGCGCAGCCGCATGGCCTTGGCCCAATACGGTATGTCCACCGCCATACCGCTGCGTGTAACGTGCGCATAGAACTGCGCATCCTGAAGTGTACCGATGGTGAGGAAGGGCAGCTCGGCGTGCCAGCGGGCACCCACTTCGTCAGCAACCGCCAGCAGGTCCTTGAGTGTCCAGTACTTCTTCACCGTTCTGCCTTCGTCGGCAACGCTGTCGGGTGGAATGCCCCAATGCCTGAAACCCTGCATGCCATCCGCCTCGATCATCAAGTTCGAGGACCGCTTATGCAAGGCGCCATTGAAGAACAGGCGCTGCGCGTTGAACTTCATCCAGTTCTCCATGAACGGGATGCTGTATTTCCAATGCACTTCGATCGTATCGCCCGGCAACACGCCCAATACATCGATCGCATAGCTCCACGTCTCGTGGAACCCGATACCGAATTTCACTTGCTCGCGGATCACACGTCCTTCCACGGGCAGCGCACCGGCATCCACATCGGCGCCCAGCTTCCGTGCACGACAGAAGACCACTTCGGTGTTGAAGTAGAGCGGGCGCGGCAGGCTGTCCTGCTTGGCAAAGGGCAGGTCCTGCTTGTCGTAGGTGGGGTCGAGACTTTCGGGGAGCGTGAACGAAGTGTACTTCCGCACCGCATCTGCGTCATCGAAGCGTATCACTTGGTGGCGCTCGAAAAAGACGGTGATGAACTGCGGCTTGCGCGGCGAAAGCGATGCGCAGACTGTCGCTGAGGATGTAGGCCCCTTCCGCCGTGCTATGCTCCGGTACCGCAGGGTCGAAGAACGGTTGCACACCCCAGTCGAAGGGTCTCTTCAAGCAGGACAGGTCAGCGGTTTGCCCGGAGGACCGAGCAACGAAAATGAAGCAGGCAACAGCAAGGACGAGCGCCCTACTTCTTGCGGAGGAAGATGCGGATCGGAACGCCGGTGAAGCGGTAATGGCCACGCAGTTTGTTCTCTAGGAAGCGCAGGTAAGGCTCCTTCACGTACTGCGGGAAATTACAGAAGAAGGCGAAGGACGGGACGCGCGTGGGCAGCTGCGTGCAGAATTTGATCTTCACGTACTTGCCCTTCAACGCCGGTGGCGGATAGTGTTCGATCTCAGGCAGCATCAGCTCGTTCAGCTCGTGCGTGGGGATGCGGCGCTTGCGGTCCTCATATACCTGCATCGCCAGTTCCATGGCCTTGTGTATGCGCTGTTTCTCGGTCACTGAAGTGAACACGACGGGAACGTCGGTGAACGGTTCGAGCTTCTTACGAACGTCGGCTTCGAACTCCTTCATGGTGTTCGTCTCCTTGCCGATGGTGTCCCACTTGTTCACCACGATCACCACGCCCTTTGAGTTCTTCAGGATGAGCGAGAAAATGTGCAGGTCCTGGTGCTGCACGCCATCAGCCGCGTCGATCATCAGCAAGCACACATCGCTTTCCTCGATCGCGCGCACGCTGCGCAGCACGCTGTAGAATTCAATGTCCTCCTGCACCTTCGCTTTGCGGCGGATACCGGCGGTATCGAGCAGTATCACATCAAAACCGAACACATTGAACCGAGCATGCAGCGGATCGCGTGTGGTGCCAGCGATGGGCGTAACAATGTTCTGCTCGCGACCGAGAAGGGCATTCACCAATGAGCTCTTGCCAACATTCGGCTTTCCGACGATCGCGATCTTGGGCAGGTCTTCCTCCACCACATCGCTCTCTTTCGTGAAGCCTTGGGTCACTGCATCCAGCAGTTCGCCGGTACCGGCCCCGTGCGCCGAACTGATACAGAACACTTCGCCCAAGCCGAGCTGGTAGAACTCTGCGGCATACACCTGTTTGTCGCCTGTATCCACCTTGTTCGCCGCCAGCACCACGGGCTTCTTCGATCTACGCAGCATCTCCGCAATGGACTGGTCGAGGGCGGTGATGCCACCCATCACGTCCACCATGAAGAGGATCGTATCGCTTTCGTCGATGGCCAAGGCCACCTGCCTGCGGATCTCCGATTCGAAGATGTCGTCGCTACCGCTCACGTAGCCACCCGTATCGATGACGCTGAAGAGGCACCCGTTCCACTCCGACTTGCCGTAGTGCCGGTCGCGCGTGGTGCCGGCCGAGGGATCCGTGATCGCTGCCTTCTGCTCTGTGAGGCGATTGAAGAGCGTGCTCTTGCCCACGTTGCGCCTTCCGACTATGGCGACGATGTTTCCCATGTTCAATTCAAATGCAAGTCGTGAGTCGCGGGTCCAGAGTTGTGAGCAGGGCATACCAGCCACTCATCACTTGGGCTCTCTCATCGATATCCGTAACGTTTCAGTTTGGTGTTATCGCTGCGCCAATCGGGATCCACCTTCACATGGAACCGCAGGAAGACTTTGCGACCGAGCCATTTCTCTATCGCCTTTCGTGCCCCAGTACCCAGCGTACGCAGCGCGCTGCCACCGGGCCCTATGATGATGCCCTTCTGGCTCTCGCGCATCACGATCACATCGGCCTCGATGCTCACCATACCTGCCTTCTTCTCGTGCAAGTCCGGCT
Organism: Flavobacteriales bacterium; assembly: GCA_016703005.1. GTDB lineage: Bacteria > Bacteroidota > Bacteroidia > Flavobacteriales_F > PHOS-HE28 > PHOS-HE28. The sequence goes on along the minus strand of JADJCX010000002.1, from coordinate 324,741 downwards.
CTTCAACAAAGCTGGTCACCACCACTTGCGTGCTGTACGGCAACTCTTGCCGATAGTGCGCAAGCACTTGCTCGCGGATGATCTCGCTCACGAAGAACCGCGTGTCGCGGTCGCTCATTTCATCTTTCGGGAAGTACGGCTCATGCTCGGGCAACAAACTGATGAGCTTGCTGCGCAGCTCGTCCACGTTGAAGCCATGCAATGCCGAAAGCGGCGCCACCTCGGCCTGTGGAAGTGCGACCTTCCAACTGGCCAGTGCCTCACCTAATGCTGCTTGGTCGCCCTTGTCCATCTTGTTCACCAACAGGATGATCGGGCCTTCGAAACGTTTGGCGCGGTCGAGCACTGCATCACTGTTCTCCGGCCTCTGGCCCAACTCGGTCATCACGAGCAGCACGTCAGCATCCTGCAACGCAGCATCCACCTCCCGCATCATGCTCTCATGGAGCTTGTATTTCGGGTCGAGGATACCCGGGGTATCGGAGATCACCAATTGGTGCTCTTCACCGTTGAGGATACCCAGGATCCGATGCCGCGTGGTTTGCGCCTTGGGATTGACGATCACCAGTTGCTCGCCCAACAAGGCATTGAGCAAGGTGCTCTTTCCCGTGTTCGGCTCTCCGATGATGTTGACGTATCCGGCTTTGTGTGCCATGCTGCTTTCGACCGCGAAGGTCGGTCTTTGGGAGGGAGGAAGTGCGAACTCAGACCGGAATACCCGAACCGGCTCATCGCCGGGTTTTCTTGTAGCGGGGGCAGGACTCTAACCTGCGTCCGCCATTCGGCGGATATAGGCCTAACGAGCTACTTGTTATAATAGGCGGCAAGCAACCCGCGCAAGAATGTGCGCCCACCGCCGGATTTGAGCTGCTTCTCTCTCACTAGGGCAGCCGACCGGCTTGCGACCTCTTCGCTGTATAGAATGATCCATGGTCTATAGCGTACGGTCCAGCCCTTCGTGGCGAGTTCGTTGTGCGAAAGGAACCTGGCGTGTAGATCACCGGTCTCACCTACATACAGTTTGTCGTGGGCAATGGAGTACAAAGCGTAAACCCAATGCGACATGAAGACCCATAAACGGAAAACCCGGCTCATCGCCGGGTTATCCTTGTAGCGGGGGCAGGACTCGAACCTGCGACCTTTGGGTTATGAGCCCAACGAGCTACCATCTGCTCCACCCCGCACTGTGTCAATTCGGGCCGTTCCACATCACCAACCTCCTCAGGAACGGGGCGCAAATATAGCCGCGGAAGCTTACGGCCGCCGTTCAGCCCGCCACCACCTTCAATGTGATCCCTGACAACGGGCGCTCAGGTGAATCAGGGACCTTGGTCAACCGTGCATGGATCTCACTGAATATGATCTGATCGCCGCTCTTCAACTCCTTGATCAGCTTGCTGACATCTTCAGTGAAAGCGTTGCCCCGGTTCTGCTTATCCACCACGGTACCCGCCCGTACCAACGTGATGGTGAATCGGGTAATGGTCCACGGTTCGTCGAAGTCACTGCCTTCAACCACTGCCTTCAAACCCTGTTCACGGGTCACTTGGCTCCGCTTCACCTTGCTGGCGGTCGGTCCTTTCTCACCCAACTTCGGTGTGGGAGGTGGCAGGTCTTTCACCCTGAACTCAACCGCGGGCATAGCTTTTCGCGAACCGTCCGGCAGTTCCACGGTCACCGAAACGTTAGCCTTGCCCCCGGAGCCTGGCTTTGCCACCCAACCGGCGCTTGATCGGACCAGCGAACCGTTGTCAATACGCGGGGTGATGTCCTCCGCAGCAAAACCCGGCACACTGATCTCGATCGGATTCTCGACATGACGGTATAGCACGTTCATTTTGCTGGGGCTAACGACCAACTCCGGACGTGCGACTTGGAAACTGGCATTGAACAACTTGCGCACCTCACCGTCGGGTCCCTTGAAGCGGATGATACCGGAGCGCGCTTGTTCGCCGGTAGTGGATCCAACCAATCGCAGTTTGCCAAGTCCATCGAGCCCTAGAGGAACCACGGTCTTGCTACCGATTATCTCCATCGTCGCGGTGTCCACGCGCCCACCGTCCATGGCCAGTTCTATGGTCGGCAGATTGCCTGGGTCATAAGCCGCCAGAAAGACATCCGCTCGGAAGCTGTCGCCAACGGTGATGTAGTTGCTCTGGGGGATCACGGCGCTCACCAACTCGGTGAAGGCGTACGTCTTCTCGTTCACGCTCCTGTGGATCGCACGCACCACATCATTCTCCGCACTGCGGATATCCGCTTGCAGTTTGCTCAGCGATGCGACGCCTGCCACCAACGGCACCTCATAGAAATTGAGGCTCTCCCAATTGTTGCGCGTACCACTTGCATCGCGTCGATCAGTGAGATCGAAGAGCACATTGAGCGCGGCGATAAGCTGCGTATCGCTGGCCGGCGTTGCTGATTTCAACCGCTCGCGGAACGCTTCTATGCGCTGCTTGAGGTCATGCGCTGTATTGGGTCCCTGCTTTGGGGAACCGGGCTCGCTACCGATGAGCAAATGCGCGAGTGCCTCACGGTCGTCCTGCATTTCCACTTTGCGCAACGCCATCAGTGAATCGCCTCCATCGCTGGCCTTGAGGCGCACCTGATCCATGGGCAGGCCCTCGGCCTCGGCGATCACTAGGGCTTTGATCCGTTCTATGTGTTCAATGAGCGAATCGGCCGCAGTGCCTATGGTGCGCGCCTTGGCGAGCGGAACGCGGAACTTCTCGGGGATGTTCGCCGCGCTCGTTTCGAACATGGAGTACTCGCTCCTTGTGCGGGCCTGATGTGCAGCCTTACTGCGCCCGAGATCCTCATCGAGCAGCACGAATTGATCGAGCACTTCCTTGCTGACGTTGAGCGCGAGGATCGCGGTCAGCACCAAGTACATCATGTTGATCATCTTCTGCCGGGGCGGCAGTTTCGTGGTGGCCATGGCGGGTTGGTTTTCGACGTGCTTGCGCAGCGCCTGTGTACCAACCTGAATGCCTTGACCGGTCGTGGGTAACGCGGTGATCGCTCAAGCGATTTCGTCGCCGAACTCTTGCAACCGCGCACCAGCGCTCTCCCACTCCTTCATGTGCTCAGCAATCCTCTTGGCGATCTCGCTCATACGATCGTAGCCCTTCTGCAACGCGGCAGCATCGGTACCCGACTTCATAACGGAGGCTTGCAGTTCCTTCTCCTCCGCTTCAAGCTTCGCCATTTGTTCCTCGGCGCGTTCCACTTGGTTCATCAAGCGGCGGCGCTCTTTCTCGCGGTCCTTGCGCTCGTGGTATTCGGCTTTGTCCTTGGGGTCCGCTTTCACCGTTTCGCGCTTCGACGATTGGCCCATGTCCGAAGCCTGTAGTGCTTTCCGCTTCTCGATCAACTCCAGGATATCCATGTGCTGATCGCGGATGCGGTGGTCATCGAGCTCCAACAAGCGGGTCGTAAGCCCATGCAGGAAATCCCGATCGTGGCTCACGAGCAGGAACGTACCGTCGTAATTCTTGAGCGCTTCCTTGAGCACATCCTTGCTCTGGATGTCCAAGTGGTGAGTCGGTTCATCGAGGAGCAGGAAGTTGAGCGGGCGCAACAGCATGCAGCAAAGGGCGAGACGGGCACGCTCTCCACCGCTCAGCACGCGCACTGGCTTGTCCACATCGTCCTTGCTGAAGAGGAAAGCGCCCAGCATGGAGCGCACGCGTTTCATGTTGTCCTCACTGGCCGCATACTCGGCCGTCTCCATCACTGTCTTCTTCGGATCCAGCGTATCCGTTGCGTCCTGGGCGTAATGGCCCAGCACCACGTTGTGGCCCAGTTTGATTTCGCCGGTGTGCGGTTCCTTGCCGGAGATCATCCGAACCAGCGTGCTTTTTCCAGTGCCGTTCGCTCCGACCAGGGCTAGATGCTCGCCTTTCGCGATGATCAGTTCCGCATCCCGGAAGATCTCTTTAGAGCCGTAGCTCTTGCTCACGCCCATCACCTCGCACACCAGCTTCCCGCTCAACGGTGCCGGAGGGAAACGTACGATCATCTTCCGCAAGTCCTCGTCCTCTACCTCGATGCGTTCGAGTTTTTCAAGCTTCGTGATAAGGCTCTGCGCGAAAGCGGCCTTGTCCTTCTTCGCGCGGAATTTGTTGATGAGCACCTGGGTCTCCTCGATGTATCGCTGCTGTTCGAGTGCAGCCTTTGCCTGCCGTTCGCGTTCTTCCTTGCGCACCTCCACGAACTTGCTCCAGCTCACTTTACGATCAATGAGCTTGCCTTGGTAGACTTCGACCGTCCGTTTCGTGAGCCGGTCCAAGAATGTCTTGTCGTGGCTGATGAGCACGATGGCCGCGGGGTAGGTCTTCAGCAAGTCCTCCAACCACTGAATTGCAGGGAGGTCAAGGTGGTTCGTGGGCTCATCGAGCAACAGCAGATCAGGACGCACCAGGAGTATGCGCGCGAGTTCGGCGCGCATGCGCCAACCACCGCTCATTTCCTTCAGTGGCCGGTCCATGTCGCTTCCAACGAAACCGATGCCCTTCAAGATGGTCTCGATCTGACCATCGTGATCGGCAGCACCCAAAGCGTTCAGCCGTTCGTGCGCATGCGCGCACATCTCGGCCAACTCCATCAACTCATCGTTATCGGTGGTGGTCTCAAGATCCTTCTCGATCCGCTCCAGCGATTCTTTCAGTTTCTGCGCTTCCTGGAATGCTTTCTCAGCGACTTGTCTGGGCGTGAGTTCCAGGTCATGGGTCATTTCCTGTGGCAGGTAGCCGAGCGTGAGCTCTCTTGGACGACCGAGGTTGCCTGTATCGAATCGCTGCTCTCCAGCAAGGATCTTCAGCAACGTGCTCTTGCCGGCCCCATTGCGGCCCACCAAACCAATACGGTCTTCAGTGCCTATGAACAGCGAGACCTCATCGAACATGGGCCGCTCACCGAAGTGGAGCGTAACGTTGGTAAGTGTGAGCATGGCCGGGAAAAGCGGCCGCGAAAGTAGGTTGTTGGCACGGTTGCTTACCGATCGGAGCGGAAGTCGTCGGAACCAAGCCCACTACCAGTTCCACAAGTCGTGCTCGTGGCTGAAGAGATCATGTTTGATGCGCTGCCCTGAGAGCAACGCCTCCACACCGATCTGGTATTCCGGAAGGCTCCGGTCGTACACATTGCTCACCTCGGTGACATAGCTGGAAAACCGTCGTTTGGCAAAGAGTTCTTCGAAGGAGATCCGTTGGGCGACATTGCCACTGATCTGCACCTCTTCGTTCGCCAGATAGTAGCGAAGCTCCGGATAGTACAGCCAGAACAAAGGGGCGGCCCCAATTACCTCGCCGTCATCACTGGTGACCTGTTTCATTGGGGCGATGCCGATAATGCGGATATCCACTTTCCCACGTTGCTTGTCGAACTGCCAGTCTTCCTTGACTTTGTACTGGAGAACTTCCTCGGTGGCGACATCGGTTTCGGAAACCACGAGTATGTTGCTATCGGGATCAGTGAGGCTGTTCGTCCAAGTGCTATCGATACCGTGGAGCACGCTGCTCACTTCGTCCCGCATCATTGGTCTGCGGAAATCATCATCCTTCAGCAAGACACCGGGATCGAAAGCGGAGATGGCGCCTTCCTCAAGGCCTCGCTTGATCACATCGAACAAACTGCTGCGTCCGTTGTTAGGTACCAGAGGGTAATACAGTGGCAGGTTGATCTTCTCGCGTAGATCGATCACACGCCACACGCGCCGATGCCACTGGACATCCGCTTCGCGCAAGTGTGTGTATGGCAGCGGTCGCTGAGTGCGAACGTGCTCTCTGATGTATGCGCCATCTAATACCGTTTGTGCATGAACGGAACCATTCGTGGCTGAGCAGAGAAGAATAGAAAGGAAAATGGGGCGTCGCATCGGGAACTTTCCCGTTGATGCACGGTCGGACGAAAAGTGACCCTATCAGGGGTTCACCAGTTCCAGAGGTCGTGTTCGAACTCGAACAGCTCCTGTTTGATCGCCTCACTTTCGAGAAGGGCGTCGATACCGGTGAGGTGGCTGTTGATAGGCCGGTCATACACATTGCTCACCTTGGTGATCGTGCTGCCGAACATGCGCTTCATGAAGACGCTCTCGAATGAAATGCGCTGTGCGTCGTTGTGCGGGTTGAAGCACTCGTGGTTGGCGAAGACATATCTGCATTCGGGATAGTAAAGCCAGAAAACAGGCGAGTACCCGCGCACTTCGCCATCATCACTGCGCATTTCGCGCATGGGCGCTATGCCAATGATCCGAACATCGATCTCGCTGCGCTGCTTGTCGAAGATCCAATCTTCCTTTATGCGATACTGCCTTATATCTGCGCTTTCCAATTCGACCGGTTGCACAACCGGGACCATTTCCCCGGTGTTGATGTCCTCTGTCCAGCTTGTGTCGACGCGTAGGAATATGTTGTTCAGTTCGCCTACCGAGAGGGGCTTCCTGAACTCATCATCCTCTCCGACCACACCAACGTCAAAGGCCGTCAAGTCCCCGTCCAAGAGAAGGGCGTCCTTGATCACTTGAAATAGGCTTTTGCGGTCGATGATGGGCTCTGTTGGGTAATAGAGCACATGGTTCAGCTTTTCTCGCAGATCGATGGTCCGCCAAACGCGCTTGTGCCAGAGCACATCAGCCTCACGTATATGCGGATAAGGCACAACCCGTTTGGTCTTCATATCTGGTCCGGTCGGCTTCGGCTCGTTAGGGTTCTGCGCACCGGCTTGCGCGGCGCACAGAACCAAGACCGCTACCCGAGCGGTGGCATGTTTGACCATGCAACAACAACGCACAGCTTGCGGAAGTCAGTATGGCCGAAAACAAGCGACCCCGGCACTTGCCGGGGTCGCAAAACTCAAATTCACTAAGGACTACCAGTTCCAGAGGTCGTGCTCGAACTCGAACAACGCCTGCTTGATCTCTTCGCCCTCCAGCAACGCATCAATGCCGGTCTTATAGCTGTTGATCTGGCGGTCGTAAACGTTCGTCCACTTGGTGATGGTGCTGCTGAACATGCGCTTCATGAACAGGCTTTCGTAGGGGATGCGCTGCGCATCGTTCTCCCTGTTGTACACATCCCAATTCGCGAACACGTAACGGCACTCGGGGTAGTACAACCAGAAGATGGGTGAATAGCCACGGATCTCCCCATCATCGCCGCGCATCTCCTTCATGGGCGCAATGCCTATAATGCGGATGTCGATCTTGCTGCGTTGCTTGTCGAAAATCCAATCCTCCTTCAATCGGTACTGTTTGATGTCGCGACTTTCGAGCGGTATCTCTTGTACCACCATCACCATTTCACCGGTGTTGATGTCCTCGGTATAGCTCGTATCAACTCGCAGGAAAATGTCCTTCAGTTCGCTGGCCAAAAGAGGTTGCGTGAATTCGTCGTCCTGGCCGATCACACCGACATCGTAGGCGGTGATACTGCCATCCACCAAAAGGCTTTGCTTGATCACATCGAACAAGCTCTTACGGTCGTTGATGGGCTCCACCGGATAGTAGAGCGTATGGTTCATTTTCTCGCGCAGGTCGATCGTACGCCACACACGACGGTACCACATCACGTCAGCCTCCCGGATGTGCGGATAAGGCACAACGCGCTTGGTCTTCGTGTGCTCCTTGATGTAAGCCCCATCGAGCACCGTTTGCGCACCAGCGTCCAGAGCGGCAAGGCTAAGAGCCAAGGGTGCGAGGCACAATATGTTCTTCAGGTTCTTCATCGTGTTCAGGTTTGCTGGGCGGATGATAAGCCGTCCGTACATCAAGTCACTTTGAACGAGAGACCACCGAGGTTCCGCACGGTTCCATCCGGTCCACGGGCTTTGATACCCTCGATGTAGACCTTCTGACCAGGCTTTGCCTTGGTGAGCATTTCTTTCATATCGCCGCTAAGCGCTGCGCCTTTGGTCACCTTTTCGATAGGCGTACCAGCAACGATCATCGTTACACGGTACTCCACCACTTCGAACTTCAGATCGAACTCGAAGTTCTCCATCTTGGCGATCACGCCTTGTGCGGCAGTGAGTTCGCTCTTCTTCACGGTCTCGTCGTTCGCGCTCTTACCGGCGAAATAAGGCGTTGGGTTCGGCACGTTCTTCACGCGGAATTCCACTCCTGGCATGGACTTCTTGGTTCCGTCAGGATTGGTGACCGTGACGCTGACCATGGCCTTTGCTTCCTTCCCAGGCTTCACAATAAAGCCCTCCTTGTCCTTGCTGAGGGTACCATTGCTCATGCTCGGCTGGATCTGCGATGCGCTGAAGCCGGCCACACTGATGCTCACCGGATTGTCAACACCACGGTAGAAGACATTCATCTTGGTCGGGCTCACCACCAAGCTTGGAGCAGCCACTTCGAACTTCTCCATGAACGGAATGCGCTGTTCAGGTTGTCCAACCGGCTTGAAGACGATGATCCCTGCATACTTCTTCTCGCCCGCGCTCGATGCAGGGATCTCGAGTTTGTATTTGCCGTCCGGGCCGCTTTGGAACACCTCTTTGGGACCGATCACCTCGTTCTTCACCGTATCGATGGTGCCATTTGTGGCCAGTTCGACGGAGAACTTGTTGTTCGGGTCGTAGGCCCCCAAAAAGATATCCGCTTGGTACTTGTTCCCCACGGTCACATAGCTACTGAGAGGATCAACCATCGAGGAGAGTTCGGAGAATTTGAAGCTCGAACCCTCCACATCGGCGAAGAGCTTATTGATCAGTTCATTCTCACCGTTGCGGATATCCGACTGAATCTTCGAAAGGATCGTTACTCCAGCGGCTACGGGCACGTGATAGAAATTGATCGATTGCCAGTTGTTCAATGTGAAACTCGCGTCCAAGCGATCGGAAAAATCGAACAAGGCATCAATGTTCGCATGGAATGCTGGTGCGCTTTCCATCGTTTTCAACTTATCCCGATATGCTTCCAACATGGTCCGTAACTCCGTCGCCGACCAAGGTCCATCCTTCGGTGTAGCGGGCTCCCCGCCGATCATCAGGTTCGTGATCTCGTTGTACGCATCCTTATTGTGGAGGTACATCATGTTGATCACAGTATCCCTTCCAGCACTGGCATCCAGTGCGATGATCTTATCAACGGGCAACTTCTCCGATTCGTGGATGACCTTGACCTTCAAAGAGTCAATGTGCTTGATGAGCACATTGGCCATATCCTGTATCACTTTGGCCTTGGCGTAAGCATCGCCGTATTTTGCCTTGTTCTCAGTGGCGTTCTTGCTAAAGCTCGCGTACGTCTTGTCCATTTGACCCTGAAGCGTGCCCTTGGTCGTTTCAAGACCATTGTTCACGGTTACGAAAGAGTCGAGGATCTCCTTGGATACGTTCATCGCCAGAAGCGCTGTCAGTACCAAGTACATCATATTGATCATCTTCTGTCTCGGGGACAGATTACCACCAGCCATTGCTCAGGTCGTTAGGTATTGTGGTCCGTGGTCCTTGGATGATCAGTTGACGCGCATGGCGTTGAGCATATTGCCGTATACGGTGTTGAGTTTGCCCAGATTGTCGCTCAACGTACCGATGTTCTCCTTGTAGCGTTTGGTGTCATCCACTGTGCCACGCAAGTTGGCAAGAAGATCGTGCATGCCCTCGAACATTTGATTGGCAGCCTCGAGTTTCTCACGGCTACCGCGCAATTGCATTTCATACATCTCATTGAGGGCAGTGAGGTTCTGTCCCATCTTCTGGAGACTCTCACCAGCGCTCTTACCGGCGTCCACGCTGCTTGCAAGCCCCACCAAACTTTCATTGGCGCGGGTGTAGCTGTCGCTCAAGGAGCTCACCTTTTCGGTCGCTGTCTTCAGGCTATTCGCGTACTCGTTAGTAGCTGAAGCTGCACCGGTAATGGTGCCCATTTGCTTAGCCTGATCGCTCAGGCTGCGCATGCCATCACCTAGGCTGGCGATAAGGTCGGGTTCGATCTTGGCGCTTTCGAGCATGTCGTCCAATTGCTCAGTGATCGAACGTTGGTCCTCCTTCTTGAAGTCGTCGCCTTCGGCTTTTTCGCCTGTGGCCAGCTCAGGATACACCAAACTCCAATCGGGATCTTCATGCGGTGGCTCGAATGCCGAGAAGAAGAAGATGACCGCCTCCGTGCTCAAACCCAAGATCAGGAAGAAGCTGGCAAAGGGCCAGTGCTCGATCTTGAAAAGCGCACCAATGATCACGATGGCCGCTCCCAATCCGTAAAGTTTGGCCATAAAATTCTTCCACTTCTTGCTGCCGGGTTTCATCGGTGGTCCAGGTTGTTTTTAGTTCAGGTTGTTCGGAGTCTCGTATGGAATGCGGTCGTTGCCAGTAGGTAACGCCGCCGGTTCCCTTTCTATCTATCGGATCAAAGATCTTCTGCGTTCACGGCCTTGCCACGGCCCAGATAGGTCATCACGCTACGGAATCCGATGTAGCACTTGGCTGTGTCTTGGTACTCGTACGTACGACTACCGGTCTGGAGGAAATACCCGATGTCCTTCCAAGAGCCCCCACGGATCACCTTACGTTTCAACGCGGGAGGATCGTTGGCAAGTGCATCATAGCTGTATTCCGGATTCAGGTCGTGGTCGAAATCGTAGACACTTTCATCATAGGCCGTGCTCGTCCATTCGGCAACGTTACCGGACATATTGTACAACCCGTAGTCGTTCGGGCTGTAACTATCGACAGGCACGGTATGGAAACCACCATCATCGACATAGTTGCCGTTGAGAGGCTTGAAGTTTCCAAGGAAGCAGCCTTGGCGGTTACGGATATAAGGACCACCCCATGGATAAGGCGCCTGATCCAATCCTCCGCGTGATGCGTATTCCCACTCAGCCTCGGTTGGCAACCGGAAATCGTTGATGAACGGCTCCATATTCGATTGGAGCCATGAGTTCATGAGACGGGTACGCCAAACGTTGAACGCATTGGCTTGGGTCCAGGTGATGCCGACCAGGGGTAATCGTCATAAGCCGGGTGCCAGAAGTAATTCTTGGTCATCGGCTCGTTAAAGCTGTACGTGAAGTCATGCACCCAAGCCAACGTATCCGGGTAAACATTGATGACCTCCTTGATGATGAATTTGCTGCGATCGCTATGCCCGCGGATGGCATTGTTGTGACCAAGCGTGTTCGTATAACTCAGATCCAAGTCCTTACCGGCCTTGCGAGCAGCGTTCTTGAGATCGATCCAGTAATACTCGAACATCAGTTTACGCGTATCGATGTCCTTGTTCCCGTAAAAACGCTCGCTCTCGCTCAAGTACATATCGGCAAGCGCTTCACGCTCCTCCTCTCCCCACCAATCGATACGATCTCCCCAGTTGAGTTGCGGGGTAGGGAGTTCCTCCCCATACTCATCCTCGGTGATCACGTGCTCACCGATATCCTCATCCCCCAGGATCCGTTTGGCCGTACTATCAATGACATACTCAACGAACTGGCGGTATTCGTTGTTAGTGATCTCCGTCTGGTCGATGTAGAACGCCTGAACGCTCACCGTTTTGCTCTTTGCATTCAGCGCATACGGAACATCCTCATCGCTAGGGCCCATGACGTATGCTCCCATTGGGATGTAGTTCATCCCATACGGGTCGATCTGGTACCACTCGGGTCTACCGTAGGCACCCACCAACTGACCTTGTCCACCGCCACCGCAACTCGCGAGCACGGCAATGGCGAACAGATATGCTAAGGGACGTTTCATGATCCTCCGTTTTGGCCGCTGGGTCCTTGCTGGTTCCTTTGAAGTTGCGAGGTAAGCGCACGCTTCAGACAAGGCATACAACGGTGTTGCAGGTTTTTGGTTACGCGACGCCCGTTTTTACAGGAAGAACGGGTGATGGTACTCGAACACTTTCGGGGGCTTGACGATCTTAAAGCAGTAGTTCAACATGATCTCGTGGCTGCCACTGCTGTAATTCTTCAACTGGCTTGTGGTCACATCGTAACTGTATCCGATCTTCCATGACCATTTGCCGTTGGCCGCTTGTCGCTGAAAACCAATGAAGGGGGCGATGGCATCCTCGGTCCTGAAGGAAACGCCTAACCATACCATCCTATTGTAGAGCAGGGAAGCGGAGATATCGAGTTGGGTGCTGGCACCATCGCTCTTTACCAACGCACTGGGCTGGAGCACGAACTTGTCACTACCCTGCCTGATGTTCCAGTTGTAACCAGCGAGAACGTAGTAGTGACGGGCATTTTTGATGCTTACGTCCCCGAGTTCGGTCTGGGGCAACTGGGTGCTCGAGATACCCGCGTAGAGGGTTGGAGAAGTATAGTAGATGCCAAGACCAAGGTCGAAGCCGGTGGCACTGGCCCCGTTGTCCGGGATGGCTTCATCGCTGCTTACGGGGTCGACCGATATCCAATTGTTACCCAAACTACGACTGGTCATGCCGGCATACAGGCCAATACCCAAGGTGCTGATACCGCCTTGCAAACGAACATGATAGGCGTACGACAAGCGAGCCAACGTGTTCTTCTGTTGGCCGAGCTGATCCAAATACACTGACAATCCAACGCCGCTGTGTATGGCGTTGATCGGCATCTGGAAATTCAGCAGACCTGTTTTCGGGGCACCATCGAAGCCCGTCCACTGCTGGCGCAGCAGGGCAGTCAGGCACATGTTGCCATTGGTACCGGCTGACCCGGGATTGATCGACAAGCGATCGAACATGTATTGGGTGAACTGCGGGTCCTGCTGGGCGAGCGCTGTGCTCACCGTCACGGCGCAGGCAAAAGCGGTAACGATCCTCCTCATCTCTGTTCCTGTTCAGTGGACCCCAATAGGACAAAATATCCCACTGGGACCGTGGTTGATCCCGGCGCCAATATAGCAACGGTTGGATCCCTCCAAATTTTCCCAACACTGGCGCAGCCTTGGGATCGCGACCCGTTCCGACGCCTAAATGGCGCGTCAGCTGAGCTTCTGGAACGTGCGCCACCAACGGTCCGGAACCTCCTCGCGACAGGCGGCTTGGTAGTCGCCGATCGAACACGGGACCAAATGGTGACGCTCGAAGCGGGCTTCTTGCTCCGCCCGGTAAGGCACGTCCATCCACCATCTGTCACTTACCATGCTCTTGTAGAACACCAACTCCTGATCATGGCCTTTGATCGGTACATGGAACTTGGTGAACTTCTTCCGGTCCATCCATGGCAAGTCGTTCGTGCGGCTTCGATGACCATCCAAGAAACACCACACCATCTGGGCCGCCAATTGTGCTGTCGTTCCGTTCACATCCCGGTCCGGGTCCAGTTCATAAATGGCCAAACTCGTCACCTTCTCGCTCACACCGGCGTAGCGCATCAGCTGGCAGACTTCTTCACCATGGAAGCCATTTGGGCCTGGGCGGCTGGTACCGGGTGCATCGCTCCGTCGAATAGCGGACATATCCACGCTCAGGGTGTCGGCGTTCCGGAGCACGGGTTCCATATCGGCTACCGCCCCGCGAACCTCTCCGAGGCGATGGACATCGAAGAACAGCCTGTCCATCAACTCGATGCCCGGCTGGTCGATGAGATAGGTTTGGTAGCCAAGGTTGCTGTAGTTGAAAAGGTAGTTGGGCTGACGCAGCACGATGTGGCTCAAGTAGCTTGTGTCGGCCAAGCCTTGGCCCGGATCCCCAAGATCGAAGCGAGGATCGATACAGACCAAGTTCGCAGTTCGCTCCAATTTCTCGTACGCCAAGTACTGGGTGAACGTATGGCCCTGTCCGCCGCCGAGCACAATGGGCACAATGTTCATGCGCATGAGTTGGGCTAGGGTCTCAGCCAAGGCGTGCTGCGTATCCTGCGCACTATTGCCCGGATGCAGGTCGCCCAGATCCACCAACTGCAAATTCCCAGGCGGCAGGAAAAGCTCATAGAGTTCAGCTCGTACCGCATCAGGCGCCTTCACCACGCTACGTGGACGAGCATGACCGGGATCATCCAGAACACCGAGGATCGCGACCTCCGCGCCTTCGAGCTCCGGAAAGCGGTTCGTTGTGTGGAACCGTGTGTTCGCACCCAATGCGTGTATACTCCAGTCGGGTTGGCTGCGACCGAACCGCTCGCTCGGTTGGAAGTAGATGGAAAGGTCCATGGGGAAGGTTGAGCGGGACGAAAGATCCCGCACGTGTTGGAGACCGGCGGATACTGCCCGAAAGGTCCGTAGGTCCTTTCGAACCGATGCGGCCTTCGGCCATCAACTGTCAACGCCCCACTGTCAACTGATCCTCACTTCTTCTTGCGGAAACCGCCACGCTTTGGCCCCTTCTTTTTGGCGGGTGCATCCTCGATCAGTTTCGCGCACTCCTCAAGCGTGATCTCCTCCGGCTTCTTGTCCTTCGGCAGGTTGGCGTTTTTCTTTCCGTCGGTGATGTACGGGCCGTAGCGACCGTCGAGGATCTGCAGCTCGCTGCCCTCGAACTTGCGCAAGATGAGCGCGGCGGCCCCGGCCATCTTAGCTGCAACCAGTTCGATGCCGCGTTCCAACGTCACCGACGCCGGGTCCTCGCCCTTGGGGATATTGGCGTAGATCTTACCGGCCTTCACGAATGGCCCCGAAGCGACCGCGACCGACCGTGAGCATTTCGCCTTGGTATTCACCGAGGTCGCGCGTTTGGTTCGCGGCCTTCTTGTTATCGATCAGTTCAATGGCGCGTGCGAGGTCGATCGCCAACGGATCATCCTCCGCTTGCAGACTGGCATACGTGGCGCCGAATCGGACGTATGGTCCGAACCGACCGATGCCAACACTCACCACTTCACCATCACGTTCGCCGAGGGTGCGCGGGAGTTTGAAAAGATCAAGCGCGTCCTTCAGTTCAATGGTGCCGATGCTCTGATCCTTCCGCAGGCTGGCGAACTTGGGTTTCTCTTCGTCGCCCACTTCACCGATCTGGATCATGGGACCAAAGCGGCCGATGCGAGAGAAGATCTTGCGACCACTGGCCGGGTCAATGCCCAACTCACGGGCGCCGGTGGCTTTCTCCGCTGTGTCCTTTACGGTGCCAATGGTCTGGTGGAACGGCGTGTAGAAGCGCTTGATCATCGCACGCCAATCCTCCTTGCCCTCGGCGATCACGTCGAACTCTTCTTCCACGTTCGCCGTGAAATTGAAATCGACGATGATGGGAAAGTGCTCCACCAGAAAGTCATTCACTACCATACCGATATCAGTGGGGAACAACTTCTGCTTCTCGGCGCCGACATTCTCGGTGGCCGTAGCATCGGTGATCGCATCACTGGCTAGTGTAAGGACGCGGTATGGGCGCGGAACGCCATCACGGCTCTCCTTCACCACATAACCGCGCTTCTGAACGGTGCTAATCGTTGGTGCGTACGTAGAAGGGCGACCGATGCCGAGCTCCTCCAGCTTCTTCACCAAGCTTGCTTCCGTGTAACGGGGGCTTGCACGATCGAAGCGCTGAGTCGCGGCCATTTCCTGCAACTGCAATTGCTGGCCTTGGCGCATCTCAGGCAGCAGGCCTTCCTGCTCGTCGCCCTCTTCGTCGTCGCGGCCTTCCATGTACACCTTCAGGAAACCATCGAAGAGGATCACCTCGCCCTGCGCGACCAACTTCTCGTTGGCATGGCCACTGATCGCGATGTTGACGACCGTCTTCTCCAATTCCGCTTCAGCCATCTGGCTGGCGATAGTGCGTTTCCAGATCAGGTCGTACAATCGTTCAGCATCGCGGTCGGCTCCGGCAGTCCGCACCATGAAGTCCGTCGGGCGTATGGCTTCGTGTGCCTCCTGCGCACCTTTGCTCTTGCTGGCGAAGCGGCGGCTCTTGCTGTACCGTGCGCCGTAGTTCGTGGTCACCGCATCGACAGCGGCGTTGATCGCGAATTCGCTCAGGTTCACCGAGTCGGTGCGCATGTAGCTGATGCTTCCTTGCTCATACAAGCCTTGCGCGATCCGCATGGTGCGATCAACGCCATAGCCCAACTTCCGCGATGCTTCTTGTTGAAGCGTTGAAGTGGTGAACGGTGCAGCGGGGGATCGTTTACCAGGCTTCTTCTCGACCGCTTCAACGGTGTACGTGGAACCAACGCAACCTTGGAGAAAAGCCAACGCCTCGGGCTCAGTGGCAAAGCGCGCAGGCAGTTCGGCCTTCACTTGGGGTCTTGCCATCAACAAGCAATACCGCGGTCACGCGGAACGCACTCGTGGAATTGAAGCCGAGGATCTCCCGCTCCCGATCGACGATCAACCGCACAGCAACGCTCTGCACGCGGCCCGCACTCAGGCTCGGCTTCACTTTGCGCCACAGGATCGGACTCAGTTCATAACCAACCAAACGATCCAACACACGACGCGCTTGTTGAGCATCTACCAAGTGCACATCGATCTCGCGCGGATTGGCAATGGCTTCCAGCACGGCTTTCTTCGTGATCTCGTTGAAGGTGATCCGCTTCACCTTGGCCGGATCCAGCTTCAATGCCTCCTTCAAGTGCCAGCTGATGGCTTCCCCCTCACGGTCTTCGTCGGTCGCGAGCCACACGGTCTCTGACTTGTCCGCTTGTTTCTGGAGTTCACTGAGGCGCGCCTTCTTGTCGTCCGGAACGATGTAGGTCGGTTCGAATCCGTTCTCCACGTCCACGCTCAGATCGCGTTCGGGAAGATCGCGGACGTGGCCGTAGCTGCTCAGCACGGTATAGCCTTCACCCAGATACTTCTCGATGGTCTTGGCCTTGGCCGGAGACTCCACGATCACCAGATCACCGCTTGCTTCCTTCTTCTTGGCCATGCTGCTGAACAGATGCCATCAGGGCACCATTACCCCAATGAACAGAGCGGCAAATGAAAGGTGTTGGATCGGGAAGTTGGTCACCCCCCTGGCCTCATGTATCTCTCTTCCCTACGGGAAGGAAAATTTTCAACAGGGAGGTGGGTCGACCAAAACGCATGGGATCGCATCCGTTCAATACCCGGGTTCACCTGCTGGTGTGATCCTTAGCATCCACTCAGCGATCGTGGTACCCGGCATGCGAAGAGCCAAGCTGATCCTGAGGCCCCATTCCATACCCTTTGACCGTGGCTCTTGCTTCAATAAGCTGGTGATAGCAGGCGTGAAATACGGGTCGAAGAGCACACGGGCCCGCTCTCCCATTGCCACCTCGAAACCAAATCCGAAGAACAATCGAAGGTCTCCGCCAAAATCCTCAGTACGTTCCTTCTCGAATGTTCGGTCGTAGTTGGTTCCGCCCACATGGTACCATTCACGACCTGAGATCCTACCGCGCAGGAGGATGCCCTGCATCAATCCGAACCGGACCACGGCCCGCTTTGAAGCCCCGAGGTTCACCTGCGGGATGATCGCCAGATGAAGCAGGTCCAGTTCAACATATCCCTCTGTACCATAAGAACCGGCCAGACCACCATCGCTGTAGCTCACCTCGAATTCCTTACGCGTGTAGATCAACTCCAGGCCTAGATTGGTGTGATCGAAGTGTTGTTCGCGGTAGAAAACGGAGGCCGTCCAAAACGGGCCTGGACCCGGATCGAAGCTGGCGCTGGCATGCCCATCACTGGGACGGGATCGCAGCTCGAAAAGCACGCCTCCACTGGAGGCGCCGATGAGGTACTGCGCCTTGGACACGGATCCGCTCACCACCACCGCGGAAGCCAGGATCAACCGTGCAATGGTGGTCTTCATTTTCGATCACCTGTGGATGGCTTAACGGGTGTCGAACTTTTCCTATTCCGCATCATGCGTCCACAGCCCAACCGGATCCCCCACTCCTGTCCGAACGAATAGGGTTGCCGCGCGAGCAAAGGGCCAACAGCTGGACTCCAATACGGATCGTCGTTATCACCATACCCTCCCCAGCGGGTAATTCCACACCGAAGCCAATAAGGAACCGCAGATCACCGACGAAATCCTCAGCTGGTTCGGCATGCAATTCCCGACTGCTCCATTGATACGGGTACGAATTCCATTCGCGGCCAGTGAAGTAGCTCTTGATGATGACACCGTGCATGAACCCGAACCGGATCGAGGTTCGGCCCTTGGGCCCAAGCTTCACTTGCGGCAAGATGGACAGGTGTATAAGGTCCAGCACAACTTCTCCCTCCGCGCCCTTGCTTCCAGCCAAGCTACCGCTGGAGTAGTACGCGCTGAACTCCTTTCTGGAGTAGATCGCTTCAAAGCACCAGTTGAAATGCGTCAACCGTTTGTCTCGGAAAAACACTGTGGCAGTGGGAAAAGCACCATGGCTTGGTTCGAACTTCGCGATCTGATGACCCTCCCCCTTGCGAGCGCGCAGCTCAAAATCCATCACCCCGACCGACACCCCGAGCAATTGTTGTGAATACCCGAACGAGGTCGACACGGCGACAGTCACCGCGCCAAGAACAATTCGGAAGTACTGGACGCGCGTCGCGTTCACGTTCTTGAAAGGTTTCAGCAATCTATTCGACAGTCGACCCGCCGCTCACATGCCACAACGTCAGGCCTGCCAAGGTCCGTACTTTCGGCCCCCTTTCCAAAGGCAGTGAGCAAGAAGGTTTACATAGAGAGCTACGGTTGCCAGATGAACCATAGCGACAGCGAGATCGTGGCCAGCATCCTGACCAAGGATGGGTACACGACCGCAGCCACGGCAGAGGAGGCCGATCTCGTCCTGCTCAATACCTGCAGCATCCGGGAAAAGGCCGAGTACACCGTTATGCAGCGCATCAACGAGATGAACGCGTTGAAAGCGAAGAAGCGCGGAATGAAGGTGGGCGTGCTGGGCTGCATGGCCGAGCGCATGCGCGAGGATCTGCTTGTGAAGAAGAAGGTCGTTGACCTGGTGGTAGGCCCCGATGCCTACCGCAGTTTGCCGTTGCTGCTGGATGAAGTGGAAAGCGGCCAGAAAGCAGTGAACGTGCTGCTGAGCCGCGAAGAGACCTACGCCGAAATAGAGCCGGTGCGACTGGACAGCAATGGCGTGACGGCCTTTGTTACGATCATGCGCGGCTGCGACAACATGTGCGCGTTCTGCGTGGTACCCTTCACCCGTGGCCGCGAACGCAGCCGCGATCCGCATTCCATTGTGGAAGAGTGCAAACAATTGGTGGCGAAAGGATACAGGGAGGTGACACTTCTGGGGCAGAATGTGGACAGCTACAAGTGGACCGAGAAGGAGCTATTGGCCAATGGCCAACAGCCAGTGGCCAACGACCTCGGCAGCGTCGATTTCGCCGATCTCCTGTCCATGGTGGCCGAAGTCTCCCCTGCCCTGCGCGTGCGCTACAGCACCAGTCATCCGAAGGACATGACCGACAGAGTGCTGGTTGTAATGGCGCGCTACGCCAACATCTGCAAGTACGTACACCTGCCTGTGCAGAGCGGTAGCAGCGAAGTGCTGAAACGCATGAACCGCGGCTACACGCGGGAGTGGTACTTGGAGCGGATCGCAAGCATCCGCAAACACATGCCCGGCGCGGCCATCAGCACCGATATCATCACCGGTTTTTGTGGCGAGACCGAAGAGGATCACCAACAGACCTTGAGCCTGATGGAGGAAGTGCGCTTCGACATGGCCTTCATGTTCAAGTACAGCGAGCGCCCGAAAACGCTGGCCGCGCGCAAGTATCCCGATGATGTGCCTGAAGAAGTGAAGAGCCGTCGCTTGCAAGAAGTGATCGCGAAACTGAACAGTACAGCTGGCGACCTGCGCCGCAATGCCGTTGGCGAGGAGCGCGTTGTGCTGGTGGAAGGGGAGAGCAAACGCAGCGCAGAATTCATGTACGGACGGGACGATCAGTACACGACAGTGATCGTACCGCGCGGCAGTGGGGCGACTGAAATAAAGGCAGGCGATTTCGTGAGGGTCCGGATCTTGAGCGGTACGGCCGCTTCGCTGAAGGGAGAAGTGATCGCTGTGATCCCTTACCCCGCGGCCATGGAGCCATTATCCATCGCTTGAATGAACATCCAACCGATCAAACAACGTTTCGGCATCATCGGCACCAGCCCGCTGCTGGACCGCGCCGTGGAGATCGCTGCACAAGTAGGCCCAACCGACCTGTCGGCACTCATTACGGGTGAGAGCGGCAGTGGCAAGGAGGTGATCCCGAAGATCATCCACGCCAACAGCGCCCGAAAGCACCAGAGCTACTTCGCCGTTAACTGCGGCGCCATCCCGGAAGGCACTATCGATAGCGAATTGTTCGGGCACGAGAAAGGCGCCTTCACCGGTGCTCACGATTCACGCAAAGGCTATTTCGAAACAGCCGACGGAGGAACGCTTTTCCTGGATGAAGTGGGCGAGCTACCGTTGACCACGCAGGTGCGTTTGCTGCGCGTGTTGGAGACCGGCGAATTCATCCGCGTGGGCAGCAGCAAGGCGCAGAAGACCAACGTGCGCGTAGTGGCCGCCACCAACGTGAACATGTTGGAGGCCATTGCCAAGCACACATTCCGCGAGGACCTGTACTACCGTTTGAACACAGTGCCGATCACCGTGCCCCCACTGCGCGAACGGCGCAAAGACATCCACTTGCTGTTCCGGAAGTTCGCACAGGACACAGCGGAGAAGTACAGGACACAGCCGCTCATTCTCACGGACGAAGCGTTGGCCTTGATGGAGGGTTACCGGTGGCCGGGCAATGTGCGCCAACTGCGCAACATCGTGGAACAGATGAGCGTGATCGAGCAGGTGCGTACGATCAGCGGCGAAACACTAAAGAGCTACATACCTGCCGATGGCCCCACGAACCTGCCGGCCTTGGCTGGTCCCGGATCCATGGGAATGGACGGGGCGCACGAGCGCGAACTGATCTACAAATTCCTCTTCGACCTGAAGAACGACCTGAACGCCTTGAAAGCCCAAGTGCTTTCGTTGACACAAGGGCAGGCATTGCCTTCAGCGCCATCACCGGTTTACGGTGGTGAGATTTATCTGCCGCCGCAAACGAACGAGGATGCACCGATGCGGATACAACTGCCTCAACGCGCTGGTGCCGGAACCCAGGATGTGCATCATCAAGAGGTGGAGGAATCGTTGAGCATCACCGACAAGGAAAAGGAGCTGATCCGAAAGGCCATCGCTAAACACCGCGGCCGTCGCAAATACGCAGCCGAGGAACTGGGCATCAGTGAGCGCACGCTTTACCGCAAGATCAAAGAGTACGAGATCAAGTGAGGAAGCTGGTGTTGATAGCGACAGCGCTGGCATTGGCCGGCTGCACGGTGAGCTACAGTTTCACGCCGCCCGCCAGTGTCGGAACCGCCAAGACTTTCAGCGTGGACCAGTTCGAAGCGAAGGCACCGCTGAGCAGTGCCCAGAGCGCGCAGACGTTCACTGAGATCCTGCGCGACCTGCTTCAGGCACAAACACCGTTGGACCAACAGCGGAAGAACGGCGATGTGCAGTTCTCCGGGTCCATCACTGGCTACGACGTTCAACCCGTCGCCATCCAGGCCAACGAAACCGCCGCCTTGAACCGGCTGACGATCTCGATCACTGTTCGCTATACGAACGCCACTGACAAGACCAAAGACACCGAGTTCAACGTGAGCCGCTTCGCCGATTACAACAGCACACAGGATCTCGGCTCCGTGGAGACCGCACTGGTGGAAGAGATCAGCAAGCAACTGGCGCAGGATATCTTCGATCGCACATTGGGCAACTGGTAAGGATCAGAAAATCAGAAGATCAGACAATGACACACGACCACGACTCTGCTGTCTTCACTTGGACCATCTGATCTACTGATCCACTCATTTTCCGATCGCATATGGACCGCACTCGCCTGACCGCCCTGCTTGAAGAACCTGGGCGCGTAGCGTTGCAGGACCTTGGCGCCTTGCGTGAACTCACCGAACGGCATCCATGGTTCAGTAGTGCCCATGTACTGTTGGCCTCCGGCGAACAAGCCCTTGGCGAAGTGATGGCCAGCGAGCATTTGCGCGACGCGGCAGCACATGTGCCCGACCGCGAAGTATTGTTCAACCGAACTGGCAGGAACGCGGAACGCGAAGTACCTGCTCCTACTCTATCCGTCGTTCGTGATGATCAGCCGTTAGGGACTTCGGCGGAGCGTGTGACCGAGGAATTGCCGGTCATTGAACCTAAAGCATCGGTCATCCCTCGAGAGCCACTGACCGATAACGAGATCGCGGAACGCATCCTTGAACAGCAGATGCTGGAAGCGGCTATTGCGTCGGGCTACAGCTTGGGATCGCTGGTGACGGAGGCCGCTGCGGAAATGCCTACAGCACCTGTTGCGTCCCCCGCGATATCGAAGATCGATCAGCCACCTCCTGTGCCCGTGGAACCGGTTTTGTCCGAGCCAAAGTCACCGCCCGTGATCCGCGAGCGCATGCGCTTCACCGACTGGTTGGACATGGCGACGGAAGTCCCTGGACCGATCGTTCCGTTCAGGACGTTGGGCAGCGGCGACGCTGAGGATTGGCTCCGAAACCCTCGGACGGAGGCTGCCGATCAAGCGACATCAGAAGAGGAAAATCAACCTATCGCAGCGCGACCGACCGCTTCTTCAACTACCCCCTCCCCGACCCTCACCCGCGATACTATCGACCGTTTCCTGAAGAAAACCGAACCCGGCCAACCGCCCCGCACGGAGTTCTTCACGCCGCAGGAAGCCGGACGCCGAAGCCTACGGGTGCAGGCCGACCTGGTAACGGAAACCCTTGCCCGGATCTATGAGCAACAGGGCAACTTCCCGAAGGCCGCTGAAGCCTATCGCAGATTGGCGTTGAAAGTGCCGGAAAAAGCAGCTTACTTCGCGGCCCTTTCGCAGGCGGCTGCGGAAAAACAGAAAAAAGAAGGCTGACCATGTTCATCTCGATCCTCATTCTGCTCGTGTGCGCGTTCCTCGGGCTGTTCGTACTCATGCAAGCTCCCAAGGGCGGCGGTTTGGCCAGCGGCTTCAGTGGCGCTCAGCAGATCGGAGGCGTGCAGCGCACCACCGACTTTCTTGAGAAAGGAACATGGACCATGGCCGGTGTGCTCATGGTGCTGTGCTTGATCGGAGGCACCCAAACTTCCACGGCAGCCACCGGTGAGGGACCTGTGGATGAAAAGATCCCCACCAGCGAACCGGTTCTTCCGGAAGGACAGGTGGATCCGAACACCGTTGGTGCAGCGGACTCGGCGAAGACCAGCGAGTAACCGACCACCTGACAGACTATCGGCCGCCGGTGGCCTGACTTGTCAGGATTCCGGAATGGATGGCAGTTTGGATCCCTGATCCGCCGAACGGCATCTTCATTGCCGGTCGCGGCATCCCACAATAGACCCAAATCCAAAACCAACATCAACACAATGGCCAAAGTGAAGCCCCTCGCTGATCGCGTGCTTGTTGAAGCCGCCGCCGCCGAAGAGACCACCAAGGGTGGTTTGTTCATTCCCGATACCGCCAAGGAAAAGCCCCAACGCGGAACCATTATCGCCGTTGGCACCGGCCGTGTGGCCGATGACGGCAAAGTGACACCCCTCACCGTGAAGGTGGGTGACAATATCCTGTACGGCAAGTACAGCGGCACCGAGCTCAGCCTCGAAGGCAAGGACTACATGATCATGCGCGAAAGCGACATCTACGCCGTGCTCAACTAAGTACTACTGGGCGATGCATCCATCGCCCTTTTTCATTTCCCTTAAAACCCAACTGCAATGGCAGCCAAGAACATCCAATTCGACATTGATGCCCGCGACCGCTTGAAGCGTGGCGTCGATCACCTCGCGAACGCCGTGAAGGTGACCCTCGGTCCCAAGGGCCGTAACGTGATCATCGACAAGAAATTCGAGCGCCCCAGGTGACCAAGGACGGCGTTACCGTTGCCAAAGAGACGAACTGAAGGACGCCGTGGAGAACATGGGCGCCCAGATGCTGAAGGAAGTGGCCAGCAAAACGGCCGACATCGCCGGCGACGGCACCACCACCGCAACCGTTCTTGCCCAAGCGATCGTTACCGCAGGCCTGAAGAACGTTGCTGCTGGCGCGAACCCGATGGACCTGAAGCGCGGTATCGACAAGGCAGTTACCCTGGTGGTAGCCGACCTGAAGAAAATGAGCCAAGCCGTTGGCGACGACAACGCCAAGATCAAGCAAGTAGCTTCGATCAGCGCGAACAACGACGACACGATCGGCACCCTGATCGCTGAGGCCATGGCCAAGGTGAAGAAGGAAGGTGTGATCACCGTGGAAGAAGCGAAAGGCACTGACACCACGGTTGAAGTGGTGGAAGGCATGCAGTTCGACCGCGGCTACCTCAGCCCCTACTTCGTGACCAACGCGGAGAAAATGGAGGTGGACCTGGAAGGCGCCTACATCCTGATCTACGACAAGAAGATCAGCAGTATGAAGGAGCTGCTCCCGATCCTGGAGAAGAGCGCACAAACAGGCAAGCCTTTGCTGATCATCAGCGAAGATGTGGACGGCGAAGCACTCGCTACCCTGGTGGTGAACAAGATCCGCGGTGCCCTGAAAGTGGCCGCGGTGAAAGCCCCTGGTTTCGGTGATCGTCGCAAAGCCATGCTGGAAGACATCGCCATCCTCACGGGTGGAACGGTGATCAGCGAGGAGCGCGGCTTCAAACTGGAGAACGCCGACCTGACCATGCTCGGAAAGGCCGAGAAGATCAGCATCGACAAGGACAACACGACCATCGTGAACGGTGCCGGCAAGAAAGAGGACATCGCCGGTCGCGTGAACCAGATCAAAGCGCAGATCGAGACCACCACAAGCGATTACGACAAGGAGAAGCTGCAGGAGCGTTTGGCCAAGCTGGCTGGCGGTGTTGCCGTGCTCTACATCGGTGCCGCTACGGAAGTGGAGATGAAAGAGAAGAAGGACCGTGTCGATGACGCCCTGCACGCTACCCGCGCCGCAGTGGAAGAAGGCATCGTACCAGGTGGTGGTGTAGCGTACATCCGCGCACAGAAAGTGTTGGACAAGGCCGAAGGCATCAACGCCGACGAGACCACCGGCATGGGCATCGTGAAGCGCGCGCTCGAAGAGCCGCTGCGCCAGATCGTTGCTAACGCCGGTTTGGAAGGCAGCATCATTGTGCAGAAAGTGCGCGAGGGCAAAGCCGACTTCGGCTTCAACGCCCGCACCGAGGTGTACGAGAACCTGCTCGCCGCTGGGGTCATCGACCCAACCAAAGTGACCCGCGTGGCACTGGAGAACGCTGCTTCCATCGCAGCCATGTTGCTCACCACCGAGTGCGTGATCAGCGAGGAGAAAGAAGAGAAAGCAGCCGGCCATAGCCACGGTGGCGACATGGGCGGAATGGGCGGAATGATGTAAGTCGATCCGTTCAACTGAACTGTGCAAGCCCCGGCGGAAGTCGGGGCTTGTTCGTTAGGACTTTGTTCGTGGTGGTCGGGTTACCAACACCTGTCGAAAACTCCCGCCCTCGCTCCTGCCCATCCCGGCGTAATCTCGCATGCCTGAAACGCGCGGAACAGCGCGGCAGGTCTTGCCGATCCGCCGATGCAGCTCACCCCCAAACGCTTCTTCGACTTCTGTGCCACGCATGTGCCCTTGTTGCACGCCATTGCCCAAAAGCCGGGCGATATCAGCGAAGCGCAGGTGCGCCAATTGATCCGCACCTTCAACGACACCACGGTTGAACAGCCCGAAACCACGTGGCAGCGCCTAACGGAACTGCAAGTGATCGTGCCATTGGAAGAAGGGAGTTCCCACTACGTGATGAGCCAGCCCTTGCTGCAATTGCTCAACTTCCTGTACAACGATGCGCTGCCTACGAGCCCGGAGATCATCCAGGGCTACATCGCGTCATTGGAAAGCGCACGCAAGCGCATTTCCATGGGCGTGGAAGCGACCGACTCGTTGAGCGTGGCAATGGCCACCAACGAAGTGGACCACACCCTGCGCCGCATGCAGGACGATCTGGATGCCACGCACCGTGCGGTGATGGCGGAAGTGGCGCGCTACAAGGCCGACCGCACCAGCGTGAGCGTACGCGAGCGCTACCTGCGCATCCTCAGCCTCATGGACCAGTACGTGCATCCCTTGGTGGAGATCGTGCGGGTGGACGGTCTGCTGGAAAGCACCCTCGATGAGACCGACATCGTGCTGCGCGCAGCGCGGGAACAAGGCGTGTACGTTGAATTGGCGATGGTGGAGCGCAACGAACGGGCGATCCGTGTGTTGCGGCGACGTGCGATCCACACACTTACCGAGAGCCGTAAGGAACTGCAACCGCTGTACGATGTGCTGCGCCGATCCAGTGCGATCGCCCACGGGGCCACGCTGGCCTTGGGCCGCTTGCGCCAGATGCGTCTGGAAGATTGGGTGTCCAACTATGTGACGCAGACCACGAATGCACGGGTGGAGTGCCCGCCAACCGACGCCGTGTTGCGGGAGACCATCGAGAAGGTGATCTCGCACCCGCCCATCCCTCCACCCCTGCTGAACACCACGGAGAACAGCGACACCCCGCCGGACTACGTGCGCCTGCTTTGGCTAAATGAATTGCCGACCATCCTCAACGAAGAATTACCTGTTAAGGACCTCACTGGTTGGCTCACGACCAGCTTCCCGGAAAAAGGAACGGCCGATGCGTTGCTGGGTTTGAGCAAGCTGCTTTTCGACCCCAAACTGGATGTCGATTTCAAGAGCGGCAAAACGAAACAATACCGAACACGGGACGGCGTATTGGAAGCCTCCACCATTTCCATCACCAAGGCATGAACACCCTACCGCAACTGAAGGACATCTTCGACAAGCTTCGTCAAGGTGCCTACATCACGCACGAACAAGGTACCCTGCATGCCTCGCTTGCGGAGAGCTACGAAGACTACAAAGCATACTTCGAACCGCTTGGTTTGAACCTGATGCGCCACCCGCGCGACTTCTTCTACTTCCACACCGAAACAGCGGAAGGCACACCACCCGCGGCATCACTCGCTCCAATGGCAGTGTTCTGCTTCATCCTCATTGAGGCTGCTGCCAATGAAGGGCGCCCCGTGGAAGAGTATCTGCTCACCGAACGCTTCACCGTTGCCGGGCTTCCTCACCTGAAGAGCGACCGCTACAAGGCCCACATGCGCGCTGTGGAAGTGGACGACGAAGGCGACTTGCGCAAACTGATCAAGAGCATGGTCACCAAAGGCTGGGCAGAGTACTTCAACGATGACAGCTTCCGGTTCCTGCGCCCCTTTCACCGTCTCTTCGACAAGTGTCAGGAGATCAGCACGGCGGCTGAACAGGAATCGCGCGAGGTGCTGCCCTCTTTCGGACAGCCCATTGACCCAGAAATGAACTAAGCCGGCCCGACCGAACACAACGACACGCACATGCAAGCAGGAATCGGACCCACCAAGCTCATCGCCATCCGCAGCGGCAGTTATGACTATGCCGAAGTGGATCTCGCGAACTCGATCCAACTCGTTGGCCCCAACAACGCGGGCAAAACGACGCTCATCAATACGCTGCAGTTCCTCTATCTGGACAATCGCAACCAGATGGCGTTTGGCGATCACGACCCGGAGGCCACACGCGCATACTACTTCCCCGACCACTTCAGCTACCTGCTGTTCGAACTCGAGGGACCGAACGGTGCATATGTGCTGGGCTGGCGCGGGCAGAGCAAGGCCAGTGGCGGTGATCCCGTGCGTTTCACTTACGAAGGCGCCTATGATGTGAACGACTATATCTCGAAAGACGGTCGCGTGTCGGACCCGAAAGCCGTGGACGCCAAACTGAGCGAGCGCAACTTCCGCGTGCTCCGCGATGCGGCCGCTCATCGCGATGCCATTTTGGTTGCCACCAAAGGCGAGAGCAACGGATTGGGTGTTGTTCACCTTACCGAGACCGAACGTTACGCGCACTTCAAGGAAGTACTGAAGAACCTGCTCAGCCTGCGCTCCATCGACCAGCACGAGATGAAGCGTAGCTTGCTGATGCTGGCGAGCATACCGCCGAACAAACCTGCGTTGGAAGCAACGCGCTCCATGACGGAGGACTTCGAGCGCATACGCGATCGCCGTCTGAAACTGAACACGCTCAAGAGCGAGAAAGAGCGCCTGGAGAAGTACATCGACATGAGCGATGGGCGCTTTGCATTGGAAGCGCGATTGGCCTTCGTTCACGGCGATCTGATGGAGAAACGCCGCAAGGCACACGACCACAACAAGCATGTGAAAGAGGCCATCGTGGCCAAGCAGGAAGCGCTGGAAAAGGAGAAGATCAGCACGGCGGAGATCCTGAAGGACCTGGACGAGAAGATCGCCGAACTCGCCGGTTTCAAGGGCCGGGCCGAAGGTGACCTGTCGCGTATTGCCGAACTGGGCAAAGGACTTGAGCAATTCGTGGAAGGCCTC
Organism: Flavobacteriales bacterium; assembly: GCA_016703005.1. GTDB lineage: Bacteria > Bacteroidota > Bacteroidia > Flavobacteriales_F > PHOS-HE28 > PHOS-HE28. The sequence goes on along the minus strand of JADJCX010000002.1, from coordinate 296,449 downwards.
GAACGCGAAGCGCTTACCAACGCGAAGGAGCGCCTCCATGTACTGAACCGTCAACTGGGCAACGCCGAGGAAGCCGACCGTCAGCGCACAGCGCGCAGCCTGTCCGAAGTGACCGGTCGTGTAGCCAGCACCGAACGGGCGATCGCCAACTTCGACAAGGCGCTCATCACCGAGTTGCGCGAATCGATGAGCGACGAAAGCCTTCACGGCCTCTCCAAGCTCTTCAACATGGAGATCCTGAAGCTGCCTGTGGAGAAAGGTGGTGTTGACCTGAAGAAGCGCAAACAGGTGGATGCGCTGTTGAAGAGCATAGCTGAGAATATCAAAGACGACAAGTACAGCGATGCGCTCATGAGCCTGCCACTGCCGGACAACAGCAGCGCGTGGAAGGAGCTCGTGGATGTGAAAGCCCTGAAGAAATCGCTCACCGACCTGAAAGCCGAACAGGACCGTCTGCGCAAGCTGATGGACGCCATTGAGAACCGGGAAGCATTGGCAAAGGACCGTGCGAAAGCGCAGGCTGAATGCGATGCACACGTGGACGTGCTGGCCCGCTGGGACCGCTACCAGATCGACAAACGCGAAGAGCCGCGCTTGCAGAAGCGCTTATCGGAACTGACCAAGGAGAAGACCGGATCGGATGCGCAACGCAAGGAAGTGCGTGATAAGCTGGAGGATATCGGTGTGAAACTTTTCGAGCAACGCACCGCCCTGCACAAAGAGGACGAACGCTTCAACCGCCTGCTCGTGCTGATGGAGCAATGTGCACCGCCCCCGGACCCGAACGCGAAAGGCAGCGAGCTGATCGCCGTGCCCAACGATGCGGAAGACGCGATAGAGCTGTACCGCAAGTTGATGCTGGAGCACAACAACATGTCCCACGAGATGGACCAGCTCCGCAGCAAGATCGAGAACGTGCTGAAGAGCGATATCATTGGTCCTACTGAACTGGATACCGTGCGTCTGATGCGCGAACAGATCGAGGGCCTTCCGTCTTTCGAGGAAACGCTGCGCAAGGATTGGGACAACTACCTGCACCTGCTGCGGGCCAGTTTCGCCAACGTGCTCAACGGGCTCAACGATATCAAGAGCGCCGCCGAGAAGCTCAACCGCCGTTTCGGCAACGTGAACGTGAGCAACTTGGAAAGTCTGAAAATGGAGGTGATCGACCAGAACGAATTGGTGGTGGCCTTGAAGGAACTTGCAGAGACCGATCACACGGGCTTGTTCGACAGTTCAGGGAAACTGGATGCAGCCTACCAGAGCTTCCGTAACAAGCTGAGCGAACGATTGACGCTCAACTACGGCGACCTCTTCACACTGCGTTTCACCATCAGCACGCGCGCCGGCCGCACACACAGCTACGACAACCTGCAGGTGGAATCGCACGGTACCGCCATCACCATCAAAGTGCTCTTCAACCTGCTCGTGCTGCGCAGTATGCTGAAGGAGGATCCGAAGCAACGGATGCCACTGTCGCGTGTTCCCTTCTTCTTGGACGAGATCCACTCGCTGGACAGCGTGAACCGCAAAGCGGTGCTGAACATGGCCAAGGACCTTGGCTTCATGGCCATTACAGCAGCGCCGGAACCGGTAAGCGAAGTGGATGCGCTGTACTTCCTGCGTCCCCACAAAGGCCGTTTGGTGCTGCGCAACGAACTGCGCATCGGCGTGAAGTTCGACGAGCAGTTAGCGGAAGCGTGATGGTGGTGAATGCATGCGTGACTTGTCTCAACCGGAGCTGCGCGTCGGCCGGGTTGACCTGCCCGAACGCCTCGCCCGCCCCCCCCGTGCAAGCGATCACCGCCGATGGTTCCTTTGCCGCGCGCGTGCCGGTGATGGTCGCGCACTGAACCGACCCATGTCCCAACAACTCTCAGCGATCCGCTTCCTACGTATCATGGGCTTCCTTGAAGGCCTTTCCAACGTGGTGCTGTTCTGCATTGCCATGCCGGTGAAATACGGCCTGGGTATCAAGGAGGCCGTGAAGTATCCGGGCTGGGTGCACGGCATCCTCTTCGTCCTTTTCATGGCCGCCATTTTGCGCATGCGTTTGTTGGCCAACTGGTCGCTGAAGCAGGTGGGCATTGCCTTCTTTGCGAGCCTTGTGCCCTTCGGAACGTTCTGGGCCGATGCCCGGTATTGGAAGAAGGAGATGGAGGGGAGGGCCAAGTGAACTACAAGCGTACCTACGCATAGATGCCCTTCACTTGGGCATCGTACTTCGCCATGATCTGCTTGCGACGCAGACTGAGCTTGGGTGTCATCTCGCCGCCGTCGATGCTCCATTCGGTGGGTAGCAGCGCGATCTTCTTCACCTGTTCCCAGTGGCCGAGCGGCGTGCATACCTGTTCCACGCTCTTCATGATGCGTTGCGCGATGCGTTCGTCCTTGATGACTTCCGCAGGGGTGGTGAAGGGGATACCCTTCAGTTCGCAGTAGTCCTTCAAGAAGGCGAAGCTGGGCACGATGAGCGCGGCGGGGAACTTCTCGTTCTCGCCGATCACCATCACCTGCTCGATGAAGCGCGATGCCTTGAGCATGTTCTCGATGACCTGGGGCGCTACGTACTTGCCGCCGCTGGTCTTGAACATCTCCTTCTTGCGATCGGTGATGCGCAGGAAACCATCATCGAGCACGCCGATGTCGCCGGTGTGCAACCAACCGTCGGTATCGAGGGCAGCGGCGGTGAGTTCCGGTTCCAGGTAGTAGCCCATCATGATGTTGGGGCCCTTGGCGAGGATCTCACCGTCCTCGGCAATACGCACCTGCACGTTCTTCAGCGGTCGGCCGGTGGAGCCGAAGCGGAAGCCGTCGTTCTTCTCGCAGTTCACGCTGATGACGGGCGAGCTTTCAGTAAGGCCGTAACCTTCCATGAGCGGAATGCCCGCCGCGTTGAACACGCGCGCCAGACGTGGTTGCAGTGCGGCACTGCCACTGGCCACCACGCGCACCCGACCGCCCAAGGCAGCCTGCCACTTGCTGAAGATGAGCTTCCGCGCTATCGCCAACTGCACATTGTACCACCAGCTGCGGCCGTGCACTTCGTAGCGGTGCCCTAGGTCCAGTGCCCAGAAGAACAGCTTGCGCTTGATACCCGAAAGCTCTTCGCCCTTGCCCACAATGCGGTCGTACACCTTCTCCAGCACGCGCGGCACGGCGGTGAAGACGTGGGGCTGCACCTCGCGGATGGCATCGCCGAGGTTGTCCATGCTCTCCTGGAAGCGGATGCTGACGCCCGCGTACATGTACAGATACATGAGCATCCGCTCGTATATGTGGCTGAGCGGGAGGAAGCTGATGCACAGCGCTTCGTGGTCCACCGGGAGGCGCTCGATACTGCCTTCGATGTTGCTGAGGATGTTGCCATGCGAGAGCATGACGCCCTTGGGCTTGCCCGTGGTGCCACTGGTGTAGATGATGGTGGCGAGTTCGTCGCGCTTCACCGCATCGCCGTACTGTTTCAGCACCTGCTTGTCTTGACCTTTGGACGAGTCCCGTACTTCGCTCCAGTGCCGCACACCGGGCAGCTTGTCGAAGGTAAAGAGGTGCTGCAGCGCGGGCGACTGCGACTGCGCGTGCACGGCCTTGGCGTGGATCTCGGCATTGCTGCTGAAGCACACCTTGGTGCCACTGTGCTTGAGCACGTAGGCATAATCCTCGGCGCTTGCGGTGGGGTACAACGGCACGTTGATGGCGCCCATGCACAGGATGGCGCGGTCCACGATGCACCACTCGGCGCGGTTGCCGCTGGCGATGGCCACTTTGTCGCCGGGCTTGATGCCGAGGGCCATCAGCCCCAAGGCCACCTGCTCGCTCAGCGCGATGAGCTCTTGGGTGCTGTAAGTTTTCCAAGCGCCATCGTGCTTGCTGCCGATGGCATCCTGTTTCGGGTACTTCTCCAGTTGCAGGAGCGGTATGTCGAAGAGGCGTTGGGTGTTCATCGGTGGGAAGATAGAACGGTAGCGTCATCCCCCTACCACCTGCAAAGGGGGACCAGCACCCACGTCACCCCACCGCCTCAACGTATTTCCGCACATACTCCTCCAGGCTCTTCGCCTTGTACTGCATGATGAAACGCGGGTGCTCCAGCGGAACGATGCGCTGGAAGAAGCGGTGCTCGGCGTTGAGCTCTTCGAGGAACTTGAGGTTCTTGCCGGTGCCAATACACAGCACCTTGTCCGTGCGCATGCCGGTGTCCACCACGCGGCGGATCCACCGCGCGGCGAAGGGCCGGATGGCCTTCATCAGTGCCGGGTCGTCGTAATAGTTGAGGTTGACGGGTGTGCCCTTGGGGCCGTCCTTCACGAAGCCGAGCGGGCAGACGGCGCTTACGTACACGCGGCTGTAGAACGTCTGCGCACCACCGGCGGCGCGCACCGCGCGGTAAAAGAAGTCGCTGCTGGGCTCGTGGGTGCGGATGCCATGCACGGGTATGCCCAGATCGCTTTCGCAGCGCTTGGTGTCGGTGAAGCAGAGGCCGGTGCTACCAGCACCCAAGCGCCCTGGATTGATGCCGAGCATGAGGGTGCGCGGCCGGTCGTCGCTGAAGAACTTCCGATGGAACAGCTCCACGATCCGCCTGACTTCCACAGCGTGGGGACCGTTCATGGGGTCGAGCACACCAAAACCGCCAGGCAGCTCCACGTGGGCCAAACTCGCGTTCAGCAAAAGCGGCAGGAGCCTATCGGCAAGAACGGGCATATTGCACAATCGGGGTATCGAGGCGGCCCAAAATACCGTTGATCAGGTATTTCAGGCGTACGAGTTGGCCAATAGTTTCGTTGCCACCATCCCACCCCCCCAGACCATGCAAGTGCCCGAGAAGATCAAGCGCGCATTCCGCGATCGCGCGGCCGGAAAAGAGATGACCCAGCAGCGCAACCACACCTTCGCGATGGAGGCCAAGGGCCGCTTGCAGGATGCCGACCAGGAGCCTGGACGCATGGAACGGCGTTGCAAAGCACTGCTGAAGACCGACCGGCAGATGATCGAGTCCATGGCCACCGGCCGCGAATCAATACAAGGTGCGACCACCGACTTTCTCGGCGTGTCCTTCTTGGAGCGTGCCCGCTTGGCAGCGCGTGCCGTAGCCCGCGTGGCAAGCCGGGATGGCGATGGCTTCGGCAGTGGCTTCATGGTGGCGCCCGGTCTCTTCCTCACCAACAATCATGTGTTGCCCGATATGGCCGCAGCCAAGGATGCACTCATCGAGTTCGACTACGAATTGGATGTGAACGATCAGCCCAAACGCATCACGCGCTTCGAACTGGACCCGAAGAAGTTCTTCATCACCAGTGCCGAGAGCAAGTTCGACTTCACCATTGTAGCCGTGGGCGAACGCGTGGGACGGGGTCCTGCACTCTCCTCCTATGGGCATGTTCCGCTGTTAGGCACAGGCGACAAGCATGTGATCGGAGAATGGGTGAACATTGTGCAGCACCCCGATGCGGACCTGAAACAGATCACGATCCGCGAGAACCTGTTGGTGAGCCGACTGGAGCACGTGCTGCATTACAGGGCCGATACCATGCCGGGTAGTTCGGGTTCGCCGGTGTTCAACGATCAATGGGAAGCGATCGCATTGCACCATTACGGTGAGCCGTTCCGGCAGAAGGGTCGCAAAGGCAGGGACCTGAACGAGGGCATCCGCGTGAGCGCGATCGTAAAGGCATTGAAGGATGAAAACCTGAAGCCGGTGAGCGGCAGCAAGCGCCTGCTGGATCCCGTGGTGAACGCCACACGCGGCGAACTCCGGACGGATGGACCTGTGCAGATCGATGATGGCAGTGGCGACGGCCGCACGTTGCGCATCGGTGCCGACGGCACGGCGACGATCATACTTCCGCTGGAGATCTCGTTGAAGTTGCCGACCGTTGAAATGGACGGCGGAAGTCGCGGCTCCGATCGGAGCACGGGAGGTGAATCGGTGACGATCGACGAGCGATACGACAACCGCGATGGATACGATCCGAAGTTCCTGAAGGGCGATCCGATCGCGCTGCCGACAATGACCGCCGCCATGAAAAAGAAGGTGGCGAAGTTGTTGGCGCCGAACACCGGTCACGAGTTGAAATACGCGCACTTCAGCGTGGTGATGAACGCACAACGGCGCATGGCCTTCTTCACCGCAACCAACATCAACGGCAAGCTCTGGAAGCAGATGAGCCGCGACGGCGTGCCAGGCGGTGGCGAAGCCACGGAGAAGTGGTTCCAGGATCCGCGCATCGCGGAAGAGGACCAGTGCGAACAGCCGATGTACGATGGGCAACCGAAGTACCCCCTACGTTTCGATCGCGGGCATTTGGTGCGCCGTGAGTACCCGAACTGGGGAACGGCCGCCGTGGCGAAACGCGCCAACGCCGACACCTTCCACTTCACCAACTGCACGCCGCAAGCCGCCGTCTTCAACCAGAGCGCGAAACACTGGCAAGGCATTGAGAACTATGTGATCCGCAACGCGGAGGAAGGCGACGAGAAGGTGAGCGTGTTCGTGGGGCCGGTCTTCAATTCCAAGGATCCCGAATGGAAGGGCGTACGCGTGCCCCGGAAATTCTGGAAGATCCTCGTGCGGAAGGTGGATGGCGAGCTACGCGCCACCGGCTTCCTCGCCGACCAGACCGAACAGATGGAACCCGCGCTCGATGCTGCGGAAGACTTCGATACCATGAGCGATAGCGTGGCCATGCGCCAATGCCGCATCACGGAGATCGAACGGCTCAGCAAGCTGAAGTTCGGGACGTTGCGCACGCACGACACCTTCGACAGCGGCGGTGAATCGGTGCGGGAGAAGGGAGCCGTAACACGCGCGATCGCATCCTTCCGCGACGTGCGGTTGTAATCCTCGCTACTTCGGCGCGGTGCGATAGATGTAGATCCCCAGCGTAAGGAAGATCACATTCGGTATCCAAACGGCCACCAGCGGTGGTAGCCCGGCGTTCGTCGCTGCCACCGAGGTGATCTTCTGTGCGAACACATACATGAGCGCAATGAGGAAACCCAAGGCCAAATGCAGGCCGGTGCCCCCGCGCACCTTCCGGCTCGATAGCCCAACACCGATCAGCGTGAAGACGAACACGGCGAACGGTGTGCTCGTGCGTTGATGACGTTCGAGTTCGAAGAAGGCGGTGTCGCTTCCACCGCGTGCGCGCTCGGCAGCAATGAAGGCATCCAACGCGGGCGTGCGCATGGCAGCGGCGTTCCCGGGTCGTTGGCCCACGTCGCTTGGCACCAGCGTGAGAGCCGTGTCGAGCATAGTACCACGCTCGATGTGTTCCTCCTGTCCGTCGATCGTGCGGATGTAATAGTCCTCGACTTTCCAGTGACCCGTCAGGGTGTCGTACGTGGCACGGTCAGCGAACAACTTGCTCTTCAACTGGAGGCTATCCCAATGTTCAAGACTGAAATGGAACCCACGGCGCGCGTGTGCATCGAACGATTCGAAATAGGCGATCGTGCCGGGTTCGATCTCGCGGTGGATATGGCTATCGTCGATGAAGAACTGCGCGCGGATATGTTCCTCCTCGAAGGCCAACCGGATCTTGTTCGCATCGGGCAGGATCGTGGTGGTTGACGAAGAGCGCCACCAGTGCCAGGACAGTGCCGCTGATGAAGTACGGCCGCAGGAACCGGTTGTAGCTGACGCCACCGCTCAGCATGGCGATCACTTCGCTGCGGTGCGCCAGCCGACTGGTGAACAACACCACCGCAATGAAGATGAGCAGACCGCTGAAGAAGTTGGAGTAGTAGATGACGAAGTTGACGTAGTACTCGGTGACGATCTGCCAGAACGTTGCTGTCATCTCGCTGAAGTCCTCGGTCTTCTCGCTCACGTCGAAGACCGCCGCGATCGTCATGATCACCGCAAGGATGAAGAAGAAGGTCCCGAGGAACTTCTTGATGATGTAGCGGTCGAGGGTGGAGAGCACGGGAGGTGGAGGAAGAGGATGTGAAGATGCGGGGGATGTGAAGATGTGGAGGCTACCGTCAGGATCTCATTTCCACATCTTCACATCTTCACATCCGCTGCTTCAGCGCCGGCAATAGTTGTGCCTTCCATGTGGTGAAGGAGCCGTCGAGAATGCGGATGCGGGCTTCGGTCATCAGGTCGAGGTAGAAGCCGATGTTGTGCAGGCTGGCGATCTGCGGCCCCAGCAGCTCGCCGCTCTGGAACAGGTGGCGCACGAAGGCCTTGCTGTACGACTTGTCCACCCAGCAGTTGCCCGCCGCATCAAGGGGCCCGTGGTCGTCGGCCCATTGCTTGTTCTTGATGTTGAGCACTCCATTGCGCGTGAAGAGCATGCCGTTGCGGCCGTTGCGCGTGGGCATCACGCAATCGAACATGTCGATGCCGATAGCGATGTTCTCCAGCAGGTTCCACGGCGTGCCGACACCCATCAGATAGCGCGGCCTGTCGGTCGGGAAGATGTCGCAGCACAATTCCGCCATGGCGTACATCTCATCTTCCGGTTCGCCTACACTGAGGCCACCGATGGCGTTGCCCTCCCGGCTTTGCTTGGCAATGAACTCCGCACTCCGTTTCCGAAGCTCTGGGAAGGTGCTACCCTGTACGATGGGGAACAGCATCTGGTGGTAACCATACTTCGGCTCAGTGCTGTCGAAGCGTGCGATGCAGCGCTCCAACCAGCGATGCGTCATGTGCATGCTCTTCTCGGCGTACTGGAACTCGCACGGCCATGGCGTGCACTCATCAAAGGCCATGATGATGTCGGCCCCGATGCTGCGCTGGATGTCCATCACATTCTCTGGCGTGAAGAGGTGCGCGCTGCCGTCGATGTGGCTCTGGAACTTCACACCTTCCTCGGTGATCTTGCGGATGTCGCTGAGCGAGTGCACTTGGAAGCCGCCGCTGTCGGTGAGCATTGCACGGTCCCACCCGCTGAACTTGTGCAGGCCGCCGGCATGTTCAATGATCTCAACTCCCGGTCGCAAGTAGAGGTGGTAGGTGTTGCCGAGGCAGATGCTCGCATTGAGGTCATCGCGCAGATCGCGTGGATGAATGGTCTTTACCGCGCCCAGGGTGCCCACCGGCATGAAGACGGGTGTCTGGATCACACCGTGATCGGTGCGCAGTTCACCCACGCGGGCTTTGCTCTGTGGATCGGTATGGTGGAGGGTGAAGCGCATCGGGGCGCGAAGATGCGATGGTCACGCGCACGACGATCCACAGTGCGGCACATGACGTACGTTGGTGCCATGTCCACCACCCTTCGAACACTCTTCTCATTGCTGGTTTCCACATGTTGCGTCCTGCACCTGCACGCACAAAAACCCAAGGAGGCCTATTGCGGCGAGTTGGGCCGCTTGAAGGTGGGCGATGTGGCACCGGTCTTTGCTACGAAGGATCACCAAGGCGACAGTGTGGTAGTGCCCGCAGCGGTGCCCACCGGGCCGGTGGTGTTGGTGTTCTACCGTGGTTCGTGGTGTCCCTATTGCAACAAACACATGAGCCAGTTGCAGGACAGCCTGCAGCTGCTCCTTGATCGCAACGCCACGGTGATCGCTGTGTCGCCCGAGACACCGGAGAGTGCTGACGAGATCATACAAAAGAGCGGCGCCACCTTCCATGTGGTGCATGATGAAGGATACCGCATCATGTGCGCCTACGGCACCGCCTTCGTGGAGCCCGAGGGACGGCGCCGCCGACTGAAGCTGGTCGGCTACAATGTGGACAAGGCGAACGGCAACACGGAAGGCATCCTGCCGGTGCCCGCCACTTTCATCATCGGTACCGATGGGCGCATCAAGGCCCTGCACTTCGAGGAAGACCACAAAGAACGTATGAGCGTGAAGGCGATACTGGAGGCGTTGGAGTGAGCCGTGTCGAGGAGGTAAGTGTGGGGAGAGGAAATGCCCCCGCCTTGGGGCGACATGTAACCGAAGGCGTCCTGCACGGTTAGCTTCCCCGCACCTTTCCCGCCCAGACCAACGTATCCCTCCTCTGTGCTGGCCCACCTCGCCCGACTGAATTGCGCATTCTCGCAGCGTTATCCTGGCGTTGGATGCGAATGGTACATCAGGGCGTTGGCGCTCCACGAACTGACGATCTTCTTCGACTGGTCGCCAGCGGACATCACAGGAGTGGAGGCGCTCACCAACCTAGAAGAACTGCATCTCCTCCATGATGAAACCGGTGTCGCAATTGATCTAACGGTTGCGTCATTTCCCGCGAACCTCGTCGAATTGGAGATCTGGAGTGATTTCTCCATTTCTCTCATGCCGCAGTTTCCGGCATCGTTGGAAGTCCTTAGGCTTGGCGAGATCTACGATGTCCCTGTGCTCCCGCCCGCCGCCGGACTCAGCGATCTCACGCCCGCAAATGTGGACCCATTGGGGTTCCCACGTCCGACACGAGCACCCTTCGGAGCGAATGACCCTCCTCAACGCCCCTGGGGCGTTTAGGGCTCCCGTGACGCCCTGCCGCTTGTCCAAACACTGTCTAAACGAGATATCGCTCCAGCCCTATACAACCTGACCCAAACACCCGGCCCCCAGATTGGTGGGTTATAAAATGAGCTATTGGAACCTGCCACTTCTTGACGATCCCACAGTTGCCGGATCATGTCCGAGGCTTCGTTTCCAAAGCATGCCCACGTTCGTGTTCGGAAATTGGCCCACGGACCTAAATGAATTGAAATTGAGGGGCGGTCCGAGTTGCTACAGCCGCTACCAACCACTACCCAATTCAAAGTGAGATGAGCGCGGTGACGGTTCCCCCCCCGGGACGCCCTTGACGCCGAACGAAGTGCCCTTATGCAACCTGCCAACACTGTCGATCCGAACCAACGGCATTGGCGGAAAGGTTACCTCGACCAGAACGGCAACGGTGCGGACTCGGCGAACCTCCGTTCGCAAGGCCGTGTGGCAACCATGCCCGATAATTGGATGACCGGTTCCCTTCCGAACGGATCGTACACGATCGGGGTCCCAGTTGGCTCCTATGTGATCAACTGTGCGCCCGATCATCCATACTTGCAATCCGTGAGTCCCGCGCAGCACAGCGCCGCGTTCCCCGCATGGAATGGAGTGGCACGCTTAATGATTTCGAGTTACCCTTCAGCCCAACGTCCAGACCTGGTCTTACCTGACCAGTATTGTCCCACCTGTTCCGGGTTTCGATGTCTGGTACAACTTGCCCTACACCAACGCCGGCACTCAAGTTCAGGATGGCTCTGTCACGTTCACGTACGATGCCGCAATGGCCTTCATCAGCAGCGTCCCAGCACCGGACGTGATCAATGGCAATACCCTAACATGGAACTTCACGCAAATGGCTATCAGCGAACAGCACAACATCAGTGTGACGATGAGCACCCCCGTGGGTACCGCACTTGGCACCAACATTTACCACACCGCCACGGTGGGCCCTTTGGCCCCGACGCCCGAACGACAACACTGACCTTGACGGCGTCAACGGCTACGACCCCAACGACAAGACCGTCTCCCCCACTGAACTCACGCCCGCGGAAGTCTCGGCAAGCGAGCGCGTCACCTACACCGTTCGCTTCCAGAACACCGGTACTTACCAAGCCACGCGCGTTGTTATAACCGATACGCTGAGCAGCGATCTGCAATGGAACACCATGCACCTGATAGCGGCAAGCCATGCGCACACATGGTACATGGAGAACGGCGTGCTGTTCGTGGTGTTCGACAACATCAACCTACCTGATAGCAATGCCAATGAGCCCGAGAGCCATGGCTTCGTCAAGTTCAGCATGAAGCCCGTGAATACACTGATGCTCGGCGCCTCGGTGAGCAACACGGCCAATATCTACTTCGACTTCAATGAACCGGTGATCACCAATGCGGCCGTTTTCACTGTTGACGATAACACGGCCACAATGGAGGTGGCGCTTACCCACATGCAGTTGAGCCCGAACCCGGTGAGCGATGCACTGACGGTCATTTTCGCCCAACCGCAGCAGGGTGCGCTGTTGGAAGTGGTGGACGTGACCGGTCGTGTGGTGCTCGCCACGGTAGTGAGCGGTACCCAGGCGGTGCTGGATGTGCAGGGCCCTGAAAGCGGGCAGCTATCATGTGCGCTTGGGTGATCGCTTGCCCGGACGATTCATGAAGCGTTAGTGGATCGATGGCGTCGGCTTCTTTCGGTTACCTCTTCACGCAGCGCATCTCATCCACCCCGCCGCTGTTCATAACTGAGTTTAGCGCGTCCACGGCGCGCAATACCCCCCGGTAGCTTCGCCGCAGTGCCGCAGCGGTTGCGCGGCCGTGCCTATGCCGTTGGTCCAGATCGTTTTATGGGTGTTGCTCGGTGCCGTTGTGGTGCTGCTGTTCTTCCACGCTGTCATCTTCAGCCGTTTGGCCTTCCGCACCCAATGGGCCCACCCCGATCGCGATAAGCCGGTGAGCGTGGTGATCTGCGCGCGCAACGAGGCCCGCAACCTGCAGGCCCTCATCGATATGTTGATGGAGCAGCGCCACAACGACTTCGAGGTGGTGATCGTGAACGATCGCAGCGACGACGATACGCTGGAGGTGCTCAACTGGCTGAAGCCGAAGTACGAGCGCTTGCGCGTGGTGAACATACAGGCCGACGAGAAGTTCAGCTACGGCAAGAAGATCGCCCTGGGCGTGGGCATCCGCGCGGCGAAGCACAGCCATATCGTGCTCACCGATGCCGATTGCGTTCCGACCAGTCGCGATTGGTTGGCGCTGATGTGCGCCGGTTTCAAGGAAGGCCGCCAGATCGTGATCGGCCACAGCCCCTACCAGCACACAGGAGGCTTGACCAACGTGCTTGAGCGGTACGACGGCACCACCAAGGCCATGCAGTACATCAGCTTCGCGCTGGCCGGGCTGCCGTACATGGGCGTTGGCCGCAACCTCGGCTATACGCAGGACCTGTTCTTCAACGCGCGGGGCCCGCGCCGTCACGACCACCTGATGAGCGGCGATGACGACCTGTTCATCAACGCCGTGGCGCGCACCCGCAACACATCGGTGATGGCGGACAAGGATTCCTTCATGACCACCGCGGCCACGGCCGACCTGGCCACATGGATCCGCAGGAAGCGCAGGCACTTCACCACGGCGCGCTACTATCGTTTCGGTCACCAGATGTTGCTGATGCTTCTCCCGGGCGCGCGCCTTCTCTTCTGGGCCTGCTTCGCCGCGCTGTGCATCCTCGGCGAGTGGGCATGGGCCGCAGGTGCCATGGCCGTGCAGTTGTTCCTCTTCTATCCTGTCGTCGCCCTTGCGTTGCACCGCCTGAAAGCGGGGGCGTTGCTCATCGTGCTAACCTTGCCTTTAGAATGGCTGTTCCTGTTCCTGGACCCGCTGCTGTACACCAGCACGCTCATCATCAAACCACGCCGATGGAAGTAAGCGAGAACCTCAGTGACAAGGCCCGGTACGATCTCGTGCTCGTTGGCCGCGCCGTGGAGAAGAAGGACCAGAAGGCTTACGCCGAGCTGATGAGCCGCTACCGCGACTCCATCTACTTCATGTTGTTGAAGATGATCAACAACAAGGACGACGCCGAGGATCTGACCATCGAGGCGTTCGGCAAGGCCTTCAACCGGTTGCACCAGTACACACCGAACTACGCCTTCAGTACCTGGCTCTTCAAGATCGCGTCGAACAACTGCATCGATTGGATCCGTAAGCAGAAGAAGAAGATGCTCTCCATTGACCAGCCCTTCGGCACGGACGATGGAGACGAGATGACGATCGAGCTGCGTGGCCACGGTCCCGATCCGGCCGATGTGGCGATCAGGAACCAGAAGGTGGAAGTGATGCGCGAGGTGGTGGAGAAACTGAAACCGCGTTACCGCACGCTGATCGAGCTGCGCTACTACAAGGAGTACAGCTACGAGGAGATCGCTGACGAGCTGGACCTACCTCTCGGCACTGTGAAAGCGCAACTGTTCCGCGCCCGCGAGTTCCTGATGGGTGTGCTGGACAATAAGAAGGATACTATTTGAAGAGGTGAAGATGTCGGGGATGTGGAGAGGTGAGCCCTGCATCATTCTGTCATCCAGAGGCCATTCTGATGGACGAAGGATCTCTCATGCAAGGGGCCGCCGTGGAAGAGAGATCCCTCGTCGAAGACTCCTCGGGATGACAGAGGAGGAAGAAATCAATTGCCTCATGCGCACTTGAGCAACGATCTTCACATGGATCCCATCGCGCTCCTATCGAAGTACTTCCCCGACCTGTCTGCTGAGCAACAGGGGCAGTTCGCTAAGCTCGGTGAGTTGTACGGCGACTGGAACGCACGGGTGAACCTCATTTCGCGCAACGATATCGTACACCTGTACGAGCGGCACGTGCTGCATTCATTGGGCATCGCTGCAGTGGCGCCATTAGCGGATGGCACGCGCGTGGTGGATGTGGGCACGGGCGGTGGTTTCCCCGGTGTACCGCTCGCGATCATGTTTCCGCGGTGCACCTTCCACCTGATCGACGGCATCGGTAAGAAGATCACCGCGGTGAAGGGTGTGATCGAAGGCTTGGGACTTACCAACGCCACCGCCGAGCAAGTGCGCAGCACCGAGCACAGAGGCCGTTACGAGGTGATCGTAAGCCGTGCAGTGACCACGCTGCCGGAGTTCATTCGTGATACGAAGCACCTGGTGCCGAAAGGCGGTGGAAGACTGCTTTACTTAAAAGGCGGCGAGTTGGCCGACGAGATCCTGCCGCTGAAACAAGACGTGCGCGTGCACGAGTTGAGCGAGGTCTTCAGCGAGGAGTTCTTCGCGACGAAGAAGGTGGTGGAAGTCGACCTATAGGCTTACGCCTCCGCCAACTGCGTCTTGCTCAAGTGGTAGTAAAGGCCACCGGTATCGGCCATCAACTCGTCGTGCGTGCCGCTGCTGGTAACGATTCCCTTGTCCAGCACAAGGATGCGATCCGCACTGCGCACGGTGCTGAGGCGGTGAGCGATCACGAAGCTGGTGCGGCCTTGCATCAACTGATCCAAGGCATCCTGCACCAGTTTCTCACTGGCAGTATCGAGTGAGCTAGTTGCTTCGTCCAGGATCAGGATCGCCGGGTCCTTCAGTACCGCGCGGGCAATGGCGATGCGCTGTCGCTGGCCGCCGCTCAACTGTATGCCGCGTTCGCCGACGATGGTATCGTACCGTTCCGGGAAGCGTTCGATGAACTCGTGCGCGTTGGCTTTGCGCGCCGCTGCTTCGATATCGTCCTGCGATGCACCGGGCTTGCCATAAGCGATGTTCTCGCGGATACTTCCACCGAAGAGCAACACTTCTTGTGGTACGATGGCCATGCGATCGCGCAGGGCGCTGAGCGGATAGTCCTGCGCGTCCTTGTTGTCGATGAGAATGCGACCTTCGTTCGGCGTGTAGAAGCGCAGCAACAGCGATGCAATGGTGCTCTTGCCCGCGCCGCTCGGTCCCACCAGCGCCACACGCTCGCCGGGTTCGGCAGTGAACGACACGCCCTTCAACACCGGCACATCCTCGCGCGAGGCATAGTGGAATCCCACATCCCGGAATTCGATGCGGCCGTTCAGCTTCAGCACGTCGTGTGACTTGTCCAGGCTCACCGGCTCCGGTTTCTCCTCCTGTATATCGAGCAGACGCTCCGTAGCGCCGATGGCTTTCAGCACCGTGCCGAACATCTCCGGTATGCTGGCGAAACCCGCCGCGATGAACACCGTGAGCATGATGAAGCTGATGATCTCGCCGGGCTGTATCGCGCCGGTGTTCTTCAGTTCCACCGCACGGTACGCCACCATCACCACGGCACCGAACATGCACAGGATGATGAACGACACGAAGGCACCGCGCCAGCGCGCGCCCTTCAGCGCCAGCGTGCGCGCGGCATCCACGCTCTTTCCGTAGCGCACCACTTCCCACGCTTCGTTGGCGAAAGCCTTCACGTTCTGGATGCCTTGCAGGGTTTCGTCCACGATGGTACCGCTGTCCGCGATACCGTCCTGCACCTGCTTGCTGAGCTTCTGGATGAAGCGACCGAAGAACACCGCCGCCACGGCCACCACCGGCACCACCGACACCATGGTGAACATGA
Source organism: Flavobacteriales bacterium (assembly GCA_016703005.1). Classification (GTDB taxonomy): domain Bacteria; phylum Bacteroidota; class Bacteroidia; order Flavobacteriales_F; family PHOS-HE28; genus PHOS-HE28. The sequence continues at coordinate 280,411 of JADJCX010000002.1, read as the reverse complement.
GCTGCGGGCTCAGTTGGAACAGCATGATGAGGCCCAACACGATGATGATGGACTGCCGCACCAACTCGGCGGTCACGGTGGTGAAGAGATCCTGCAGAAGGGCCACATCGGCGCTAATGCGGCTGTTCAATTCCCCAACCCTGCGCTGCGCGAAGAAGCTCATGGGCAAGCGAACCAAATGCGAGTAGGTGTCCTTGCGCAACTGCGTAAGCGCATGTTCGCTGACATGACCAAAGAGGTAGATGCGCCCGAAACCGAACAAGGCTTGCAGGATGAACGAGATGGCCAACAGCTTGGCAATGGATGCCGTGTCCGTGAGGTCACCCAAGGCACTGTCCATGAAGCTTCCGCTGCTGGGCGCAGCATCCATGAGCTTGCCCAAAAGCACAGGGAACGCCAGGCTGAGCAAGCTGGTGATGATGAGGAAGACGAAGCCCAGAGCAAAGTGCCAGCGGTAGGGCCGCATGTAGCGGAAGATGCGCAGCGCCTTGCGCAGCGTGGTCTTGTTCAGTTTCGCCTTGGGGGCGTCGTGTTCCTTGAAGCGGCCGCGGGCCATGTGGAGGCGATCAGAACGTCAGACAATTGGTCGATCAGGAAATATCCTGATCGCGTGGATCGGGCGCGAAACTATTCGGGAACGCAGTGCGTGGACCGAACCGCCTTACATCAAGCAGATGAGGTCGTTCGAGGTATACACCACACCGCAGCGGCGCGGGTCGAACTGGTCGCCGTATACGGGTGCAACGCAATCGTTGAAGCAGGGCGAGTAGTGGTCGGTAACGAGCTGGATCGGGCGGTAGCCATCGAGCACAGTGCCGGTGCTGGTAACACCTGCCAAGTGGTACATGTAGCGGCCAGCGGCCGGCTCCGGTGCGTTGGGGATGGAATATCGGCCGTCCCATGCCTTGCTCTGGCTGTTCGTGGTGAACACGACAGTCCCTTCCATGTCGAACACTTTCAATTCGGAAAGGGTGAAGTGCCGACCGACGAACATGAACACCTCATTGATTCCATCGCCCGTGGGTGTGAACACGTTCGGCAGGCTCACATGACAACTATCCTCACAGAACAGGAACGCCTCACCCAACGCGGGTTCAAGGCTCTTCACTTCTTCCTTCCTGCAACCGGTAAGCGCAACCGACAGTGCAGCCACGGCGATCACTGCGAAGAGCGTGCGTACGGGTTGGAGATAGAGGGGCAAAGGAGCTGCAACTTAAAACACTCAGCCGTGCACAGCGACAAGTCGATCGGCGATGTGGTCGAAGAGATTCTTCAGCGGCTTCTCCACCATCATCTTGATGAAGGTGTTCAGCTCGGCTTCGAATACTTGGTAGGCTTTCGTTTTGCCGTTCTCTTCCACCAAATGCACATCGAGGGTGAAGGGGAACGGGCTACGGTCGGTGGCTTTCAGTTTGATGAGACTTGGCGGTGTACCGCCATCGAGCATAAGGCCGATGGTAGCTGCACCCGCTACCTTGAACGAACACGATGTACCGTCGCTCTGCCAATCGCTGATCTTGTCCTGCGGCAGCAACAGCTTGAAGTTGTTCATGTCCTGCAGGAAGGCATACAGGTCCGTTGCCGGTTTCGACACTTCCACTTGCTTGCTTTCGATGCGGGTCATCTGTTCGTGTTGCTTAGTTCGTTTGCGTCTGTCATCCCTAGGAGTCTTCCACTTCATTCCAGTCTGTCATCCCGAGGAGTCTTCGACGAGGGATCTCTCTTCCACCAATGCCCCGTTCCTGAGAGATCCTTCGGCCATCGGAATGGCCTCTGGATGACAGAGCAGTGCAGGGCAGTACCTGATCAACACCAATTACGCAGCCACCTTGCCCCAGGTGCTCGGGTCCTTGCGCCACTCGTTCAGCGGCAGCAGATCCTTCTCGGTGATGTAACCGCTGTGCAGGGCTTGGTCCAGCAGTATGCTGTAGTTGGTGAGGGGAGTGAAGTTTCACCTTGGCATTGTCGAAGGCCACGCGCGCCTCATCGAAGCCGTAGGTGAAAATGCTGGCCATGCCTTTCACTTCGCAACCTTCCTCGCGCAGGGCCGTCACCGCCGCGAGGCTGCTCTTGCCGGTGCTCACCAGATCCTCCACCACCACGATGCTGCGGCCGGTGCTCAGGTCGCCTTCCACCATGTTCTTCATGCCGTGCTCCTTGGCGCCGCTGCGCACATACACGAATGGGAGGCCCATATCGTGCGCCACCAACGCGCCGTGCGCAATGCCGCCCGTGGCCACGCCCGCGATCATATCGGGGCGGCCGAACTCGTGTTCGATCGCTTGCACGAACTGCTGCCTGATGTACGTGCGCACCGCCGGGTACGAAAGGGTCTTGCGGTTATCGCAATAGATCGGGCTCTTCCACCCACTGGCCCATGTAAAGGGCTTCTTCGGGCTCAACTTCACCGCCTTTATCTGCAGCAGGAACTCAGCTACTTTCAGCGCGGGATCAAGACGTGCATCCATGCAGCGAAAGTATGTGGTTTGGATCGGCGAGCGAGCGGTGGTGATGGGGGCTGTCGCGACCCTGCTACCTTCTTACGGCACCGTCGAGGAACATCCCATCACAGACGCGCAACACCTCAAAAACGTGCTGCGCGCGTTCGAAGGATCCATGGCCGACACGCTGCTGCTCACCCACCCGGAGCCATCGCGCTTGTGGGAATGGTTCAGCGCGCGCTTCGCCTTTGTGCACGCGGCCGGTGGCGCAGTAACCGACGAGCGGGGCCGCCTGTTGGCCATGTACCGCCGCAACCGGTGGGACCTGCCCAAGGGAAAACTGGACAAGGGCGAAGCCGTGCCCGATGCCGCCGTGCGCGAGGTGATGGAGGAATGTGGATTGAAACACGTTGAGATCGTCGACACCATAGCCGACGGAAGTCACACACCATTGGCCGTTACTTGGCATACCTACGACCACAAGGGCGGCCACTACCTGAAACGCACGGACTGGTTCCTGATGCGCACCAGTTCCAGCGAGAAGCTCGTGGCAGAGGCCGATGAGGACATTACCGAAGTGAAGTGGATGGACCGCGATGAAGTGCTGCGCATGCGCGCCGAAACCTTCCCGACGTTGCACGCAGTGATCGATGCGTGGTTGGGGGTGGTGAAGACGGTGAAGTGACAGCACCTCATCACTCTTGCGTGGACTCCCTACCTCCTGACCGGCCGCAGCACTTGCCGTGCAAAAGTCCACACCCTCACTTCACCACGGGCAGCCCAGCGGCGCGCCACGCCTTCATTCCGCCATCCAGGTTCACCACTTGTTTGAATCCAAGATCGCGCATGGCATCCTGAGCTTCGCTGCTGCGGCCACCGGAGGCGCAGTACACCAGCACGGGCTTCGACTTGTCCAGCTTGGACACACGCGCGGTGAAATCGTCAGCGTACCAATCGATGTGTACGGCATCCTTCATACGGCCGGCGTTCCATTCCTCGGGAGTGCGCACATCCAGCAGTATGAAATTGTCTTTATCAGCCAGTGCCGCGAATTCTTGCGGGGTTACTTCAGCAGGTGCCTGTGCGTTGGAGCAACCGGTCGAGAGCAAGGCGATGGTGAGCGTTGCAATGGGGAGGAGGGAGCGGAGCATGGTGGGGAAGGGTGAAGGGGTAAGGGGAAAGGGGGGAGAGTGAAGGCGGAAGGTTGGATGTGGGCGCGCATCTAATTTGCGCGCCATGACGGCAAAGATCATCGTTGCGCTCGGGTTGATCGTGACTTCCCTCACCAGTACGGCGCAAACCTTCACCAACACGGGCGGCCCCATACCCGATGATGGATCGTGGTACGAATTCGAGATCAACGTCAACGCCTTGCCCAACAGCATCGACACGGTGAACTTCGGGCTGGAGCAGGTGTGCATCACCGTGGAGCACTCGTGGATCGCCGATCTGGACATCACCATCGTGGCGCCCGATGGCACAGCCGCGCTGCTCGTGGGTGGCAACGGCGGCGACCAGGATTTCTATACCAATACCTGTTTCCGTGCCGATGCCACGAACCTCATCGTCAACGGCGCCCAGCCCTATACCGGCGACTGGCGGCCCATGCAGCAAATGGGCGTGGTGAACAACGGGCAGGACCCGAACGGCATCTGGAAACTGCGCATCCTCGATACCTATCCGTTCGCCGATGCTGGCAGTTTGCTGGATTGGTCCATCAGCTTCGGCAACGATCCGGCCACGTACTTCAGCGTGCAAAGCAGCAACCTGCCCATCGTGGTCATCAATACCGAAAGCGCCATACCCAACGAGCCGAAGGTGCCCGCAACGATGGGCATCATCAACAACGCACCCGGCGTGCGCAACGACATCACCGACCCCTTCACCGACTACAACGGGCGCATCGGCATTGAACTGCGCGGCAACAGTTCGCTCATGTTCCCTAAGAAGAGCTACGGTCTTGAACTGTGGGATGCGAACGATAACGACACCAGCGTGGCGCTGCTGGGCATGCCCACCGAAAGCGACTGGATACTGAGCGCGAACTACAGCGACAAGTCGTTGCTGAACAATGCCATCACCTACCACCTGGGGCGCAGCATGGGCCACTGGGCGCCGCGCACGCAGCACGTGGAACTGGTGCTCGATGGCCAGTACCTCGGCACCTACGTCTTCACCGAGAAGATCAAGCGCGACAACGATCGTGTGGACATCGCGAAGCTGGACCCCGATGATCTGGCGGGCGACAGCGTTACCGGCGGCTACATCGTGAAGATCGATTGGGCGCAGGGCAACAACAGTGTCGCATGGAACTCGCAGTACCCGCCGCCGAACGCGCCAGGCAACGAGGTGATCGAATTCATCTATGACTATCCGGATGATCCCGCACAGCAGCAGCGCAACTACATCGAAGCGTACATCGACAGTTTCGAAACGACGTTGATCGGGCCGCAGTTCACCGATCCGGTGCTGGGCTACGCGCAGTACATCGACCAGCGTTCGTTCATCGACTTCCTCATCGTGAACGAGATGGGTCGCAACGTGGACGGTTACCGCCTGAGCACCTTCCTGCACAAGGACAAGCGCAGCAACGGCGGCAAACTCACCATGGGTCCACTGTGGGACTTCGACCTATCGTGGCACAACGCTGATTACTGCAACGGCAGCGCTTACACCGGCTGGGCCTACAACCTCAACTACGATTGTCCCGGCGGGAAAATGGTACCGTTCTGGTGGTGGCGTTTCCTGGAGGACCAGTCGTTCACCGACAGCCTGCGCTGCCGTTGGGATGAACTGCGCAGCGGGCCGCTTCACACCGACAGCCTGTTGGCGTGGTGCGATACCATGGCCGTGCACTTGGACGAAAGCCAACAGCGCAACTTCAATGTGTGGCCGATCCTCGGTACGTGGGTGTGGCCCAACCCCGGCCCCATACCAATGGACTACGCAGGTGAAGTACAGGAGTTGAAGGATTGGATACTGCTGCGCACCGCATGGCTGGATGTGAATTGGCCCGATAACGTTGGCGGCTGCTTGCATGTGGGTGTTGCAGACCAACAGCAGCAGGAAACCGGAAGCGTATACCCGGATCCGTTCACCGACCGGTTCACGGTGCAGCTACCGCAACAGCCCGATGGCCCAGTGCGCATCACATTGCACGATGCGCAAGGCCGGTTGGTGCTGGACAAGTCAGTGAGCTGCTCCGGCGGCAAGTGCGATGTATGGACGGGGGCCACGCTGAACCCCGGCATGTATGTGCTTACGGCGCAGGACCGTAACGGTGCGCTGCGGCTGCCGGTGCAGTGCGTGCATTGAACCCTTCGGCATTGAATGTGTACAGGGGAGCGGCGCACAAGAGCGCCGCTCTTTCTTTGTTCCACCAACCGCTCCCCCTAATGAACGCCCGCGCTCAAGAAACTGGAGAAGGATTGGGCCTACGAAAAGGCCATGCAGGATGTGTGGGTGAACGAGGAGCAACTGCTCAACAAGAACAGCAGCATCGGCGGTGCGCAGAACGGATTGACCGCGGCACAGCTCACGGCGGTGAACGATTACGTGCGCGAGCGCTTGAAAGTGACCAAGGCCAACTGGCTGGCGCAGCAAGAGAAACTCACGGAGATCGGTCGTGAAGCGGACAAGCTGCGCGCGCAGCTTGCGCAATACCAAGGCGAGCAACACCGGCCCACGAGCGAGATCGTGGTGGAGATCGACGCACCGGTGGAAGTCGCCGCGACTTTCACACTGAATTATTTCGTGAGTGACGCCGGATGGACACCCGCGTACGACCTGCGCGCCAAGAGCACCAGCACGCCGATCGAACTGTTGATGAAGGCGCAAGTGATCAACAACACCGGCGAGGATTGGACCAAGGTGGATCTGGCCTTGAGCAGCGGCAACCCGACCCTCGGTGGCAACATGCCGATGTTGAGCGCATGGGTGTTGCAGCAACCGTACATGTTGGAAACCATATCCGGAGGCAGGAAGAAGTACAGGTCACGGATGGATGATGAAAAAGCAATGGCACCGGCCGTAGCCTATGGTTGGTCGAACGGCGATGGGCAGCGGGCTGAAGACACGGAAGCCTTGCTCGAAGTGGCGAACACCGTGGTGTACAACACCACCACGATCGAGTTCTCCATCGATGCACCCTTCAGTGTGCCTGCCGATGGGCTCGCTCACACCGTTGCCGTGAAGACACACACTGTGCCCGCGATCTACAAGCACTTCGTTACCCCGAAGCTGGACAAGGACGCCTTCCTCTACGCGCGCACCACAGGCTGGGAAGACCTGAACCTGCTGCCCGGCACCGCCAACGTGTTCTTCGAGGGCACCTACGTGGGCCAGAGCTACCTGAACCTGCAGCAGACCAAGGACACGCTCGACGTGTCACTCGGCCGCGACAAGGGTGTGGTGGTGGAGCGCGTGCGCCGCAAGAGCACCAACGATAAAGCGGTGATCGGTGGCAAGCGCACCAACACGGTGGGCTTCGACATCAGCGTGCGCAACACGAAGGGCAGCGCCATCGACATTGAAGTACGCGACCAACATCCGCTGAGCCCACAGAGCGAGATCGAGGTGAAGCTGATCGAGAGTCCTGACGCAATAGTGAACGAGCAGACCGGACAGCTCACATGGAATATCACGGTGGAACCGAAGGCTACCAAGAAGCTCGGCTTCAGCTACAGTGTGAAGCATCCGAAGGATATGCCGGTGATGCTGGAGTGAGTGAGGAGTCGTGAGTTGGGAGTCGTGAGTCTTACTTACGCTTTCGCCACCAGAGCGCGATGAAGAGGAGCACTGCGCCTGTGGCGACCCACAGGACGTAGGTCACCCACGGCGTGCCGACTTCCACAGGGGAGACATCGCCCACGAGCACCATGCCCGCCCAGTAATAGGGCAGTGCCAGTTCATCGCTCGCCGTTGACAGGTGATCGAGCTTGGCTTGTCGGAGGGCCTCGTGCTTGGGCATACCGTCAGCGAGGTGCTCGTAGAAACGCGTGATGATCTCGGAGCTCACCTTCTCATCAATGCTCCACAACGACATGACCAAGCTGGGGCACCCCGCGTACGCGAAACTGTAACCGAGCGAACGCACGCCTTCGCCATCGACGTTCTTGCCAATGCCGGTTTCGCAAGCGGTGAGCACCGCAAGCTGCGCACGCAGGTCCAGCTCGTAGATCTCGTAGGCGTGCAGGTAGCCATCCGCGTCAGCATCGGCGCCCTGGCCATCCTTGCTCAGGACCAGGCGCGAATACATGGGCGAAGCAGCGTTCATCTCCGCGTGCGTTCCCAAATGGAGGATGCCGTACTCGTTCGCCGCCGCGCGGAAGCCTTGCTCGCTCGCATCGCCGCCCACCATCACCCGCGCCGATAGGCTTCCTCCAAGTCCTTCAGCAGTGCTCATTGCGAACGGCTGCCGTACGAGACCGAGGAACTGACGGTCAACCAACGTGGAGTCCTGCACACGAGCCAGGTAGTCCTGTTTCAGTTCATCGGTGAAGCCCGGTGCGATGGCGAGAACACCTTTCGTTCGTTCGCGTGCGAGATCGGAGAACTGCACAGCCGTGGTGGCACTCAACAGATACGCAATGGCATAGCGCTGCAGCAGCAGGTGGCTGCGGAAGTCGGCCGGGGTACACGGTGCATCCAGCAATGCTTCGAAGTTCACCGTGTGCAATGCACCATCGGGGATGATGAGCAGGCGCTGGGTGGTGAGCAAGTGGGCCACCGGAGCGAAAACGAGTTGATGGAGTTGGTGCGCAGTACGGGTGTAAGCATCGGCATCGCGCGAGGCCACGGCCGCGTTCAGCGCCTTCACCGCATCGGCCAAGCCTTTCTTGGGCGCTTGCAACAAGACGGCCGTGTCCGCACGCACCACCAGCATGTACACGTGCTCACCGGTGATGGCGTACGCCAAGAGGCTCTGCTCGGGCGTTACCAGTTGCTTGCGCAGGTCGGCAATGCTCACATGCGGATCGCCGTAGCGCAGGTTGAAATAGTCGGGGTGCTCCTTGCTCAAGCGCGTGAGAAAGTCGGCCAACGCCTTCTCGCGCTTGTCAAGATCCTTGGTGGCGGCGCGGTCCTCGGGTTCGATATCCAACGCAGCGATCAGTTGGCCTTCGCGCGTGATGATGGAATCGGGCACACCGGCGAAACGGATGCCGCTGAAGTCGTTCAATCGGCTCTTCAACAGGATCGAGCGATCGGCCTCCGTGAGATCAAGGAAGCGATCCAAGCCTTTGTCCGAACCCTCGCGCTGCCAGTCCTCGTAGGCCACGTCGATCGCCAGATGGAAGAAGTCCTTCTGATCGCCGATGAGGCCGAGTTGTGAACCTTCATCATCGTAGGCGGCCTTGTTGCGAGCGAGCGCCAACACACCGAGATCCATTTCCGACATCCAGTTGGCACGTTCAGCGCTACTGTCCATGGCGCGCTCGGCCATCACCTTCCAGTACAGGGCGTCAGGCAACAGGTAAGGTTGTGCGAAAGTCTGGGGGATCGCTGTGGCCTTCAGTGCGTCAACGCGGTCCTGCACCAGGGCGAGCGCGCGTGTGGCATAGCGGTGCGCGGCGCGCGGATCGCCAGCGGCGAAGGATGCTTCGGCGAGGAACAGGTCGTACGTCGCGAGCTTGTAATACGATGGGTCATGCACGCGCTCTATGATGGCACGCGCCTCTTTCAGATCAGCGAGCGCATCGGACATTCGGTCTTGTTGAATGCGGAAGGCGGCGCGTTGTTGGAGCGCCAAAGCCAACTCGGGGTCCGTGTCCGCGTTCTCCATCGCCTTGTGCAATGTGATGCTTCGTTCGAAGAGCGAATCCGCGATCAATAGCCGACCGAGCCCCGCATACACCTTGGCCAGCTTCGCACAAGCGCGGATGTAGTCCTCACTGCGTGTTCCGAAGTACTTCTCACAAGCGTCCACATAGCGGCGCACATGCACCTCCGCCTTGGTGAAGTTCTTTGCCTCGATCTCCAGATCCGCGAGCCGGTCCTGCACGCCGAGCAACTTGGGGTCGTCCGGTTCGAGCAGGACTTGTCGGTCCTTCAAGGCCAACTCCAACAGTTGGCGCGAGCGCCCATCGTCGCCCATGGCGAAATAGACCGTAGCCAAATTGACGTACCCACGAGTGCGCCCCATGATCGCTTCATCACGGAAGGCGGGGTCCGTAGCAGTATCCGCCACCGACCCGCACAGCCGAATGCTCTCCAGATAGTTCGCTTTGCTACGCGCGAAGTCGCCCACATCCTGCCAAAGGATGCCCAGGTTGATGAGCGTGCCTGCCATGCGGAAGGGCTTGCGCGGATCGCTGCTCTTGCCCAGGAAATCGAGCGCCATCTTGTAATAGGGTTCTGCTTCGCGCGGTCGGCCCAGATGCCAGCAAGCTGATCCAACTCCGCTGCACGCATCGCTCATGTTGGTGGCGAGCAACGTGTCCGATCGCTCGTAAGTGGCTTTCGCATCGAGGTAGTACCTCAGCGATGGTTCATAGTCGCCCATACTGGAATAATCGAGCGCGAGACGTTGACGTGCTTTGCCACGCCGGATGAGCGGTACTTCCTTGTGCGCATCGGCGAACACGAGCGCGGCTGAATCAGCGCGGGCAGCATCGAGCATGCGGCCCATGCCGAAATAGAGCCGGGCTACGTCGTCCATGGCATCCAATTGGTGCAACACGTTCTTGTCGATGCTCTTCACCAGCGCCAGCACGCGTTCAGCAGAGGCCACACCCGCATCAGCACTCTCCGATTTCCATACGGCACGCCCCAGTGCGTACGTGTAGCGGTAGATCGAATCCTGCCAAGGGGTACCGACGGCCTCTTTCAGTTGAAGCTCGATCTCCTTGACCGTCGCCACATGGTCCTCCGCTTTGTGCAAAGCACTGATGCGCAGGTGTCGTTCCGCCAACCGACCGGAGCCTTGCCCGATCGCCGTGATCGCAACGAACAGCATGGTCAACGACAACGCGATACGCATCGCTACTACAGTTCGGCTTTGATGGCGCGCACGCGTTCGGCGTAAGTCGGATCACCATCGAACGATATCGCTTTCGCCTTCGCTACTTCACCGGTCTTCACGTAGGCTAGGAAGAGGAACCACCGCGACTTGTCGCTGAACGCGGAAATCGGCTCTTCCGCAAGACCCTCGAACAGCGGCACCGCGGCGGCGGCGTCGCCATCCGCAAGTGAAGCACTCGCGACGTAATAGCGCAACGTATCGTTGATGGGTTCGGCTTGTAGCAATGGACCCCACTTGTTGCGCGCCTCGGCATACTTGCCTTCCTTGTAGGAAACCATCGCATCTTGGAAGGCATGATCATGGGTGGCGCTCATGGTCACGGGCAATCCGGGATCGGCGGCGAAGTGTTCAGCGAAGAGCCGTTCGTTCGCCGATGGCCGCAACAACCAGAGCGAACCGGACAGTATGATCGCAACAACGGCGGCATACTTCAGGTATTGCTTCCAGTTGCCCTGCGCCGTGCTCTTCCCGCTCGCTACTTCCTCAGCTGCGATGGACTTCAGCATGCGCGTTACGCCCCCCAGCTCCACCGCGTGTATGTTCTCCTGTTCCAGCTCCATTTCTGCACGCAGAACTGCATCGCCAGTAAGTCGCTGTTCGAACACCGCGCGCTCATTCGCGCTCATGCGATCGAGCACGTACGCTTCGATGGCCTCGAAAGTGGGTCTATCCAATGCGCTGTTGCTCATATCACTTCGCTCTCTTCGCCGCTGATGGCCTTGCGGAATGCGCGCAGCTTCATCATGCAACGGTATTTGATGGTGCGGATGCTCTCCTCCTCCACCCCCATTTCACCGGCTATGGTGGCGAGGTCCTTCCGCTCGTAATAGAACTGATCGAGCACTGCACGGCACTTGTCATCGAGCTTGTCATACACCCCACGCAAGCGCACGATGCGTTCTTCGATGTCGTCCGGGGCATCGGTGCGATGATCAAGTGCGCGGTCGTCATGCACCACTTTCATGTGCTTGTGAGCTGCTGACCGGACCACGTCCAGCCATTTGTTCTTGGCTACCCGATAGAGGAATCCGCCGGGGTCGGCGTCCGGGACCAGTCGCCCCTCCTTCACGTTCAACCACAGTACGGTCATCGCCTCTTGGAACATGTCCTGCGCATCGCTGCTGGTGCCACTGTTCTGCAAGACGTAGTGCCGTACGGTGGGAAAGTGCTTGCTGTAAAGGGCGCGCACGGTCGCCGGGTCGTTCCGGCGAAGGCCGGCCGACCAATGGGACTGCGTTTCGATATCCGTGACTGTGACTTCCACCGTGGGAAAGGATGGATCCGCCGGGAAGCGGAGCACGATAATACGGTATCGAGTGGTTGGAGGTCATGTGGTATGGGTGGGACCGTATTCACAGCATCATCGGGAAGGGGTTGGAATGTGAACAGGAATGACCCTGGTTTTTATGATCGTTCACATTCCGCCCCTGTCACCGATGTAAGACGATCCTACCCAAGTCCCCAACCCATGCGCTCACTGACCCTACCTCTCGTTACGCTTTTCACAACCGGACTTCTCGCTATCGTCCCCCGCGATCCCATCAGCACGCCTCTTGCCGTTCCATCATCGGCAGCGGTCGCACCCACGGGCTTTGAGGAGAACAAAGGCCAAGTGCGCACCATGGAGGGTGAGCCGGCGCCGCATGTGCGCTACCGCCTGACCCAGGGGAACACGCAGCTCTTCCTCTTGGGCAATGGCATCGCGTATCAGTTCAAGCGTGCACACCTGCCCGAAGGACACGCCGATGCCTTGAAGAACGGTGTGGCGGAACCGATGGAAGGCGCACGCATGGAAACCGGCCGCATGGACGTGATGCTGGAAGGTGCGCTCCTCTTCCCGCGCATCACTGCCGAAGGCCGAAGCCCGGACCACACGAACTACTACGCCGACAATGTGGAGGATGTCCATTCGTACACCAAACTCACGCACCACGACGTGTATCCCGGCATTGACTGGGTGGTGTTCACCACGCCTAGTGGTATCAAGCAGGACTTCATCGTACATCCCGGCGCGGACCCATCGCTGATCCGGATGCGCCACACGCATCATGAAGAGCTCTTCATCGCGAGTGATGGCGGGCTTGTCCGGGGAAACAGCATGGGGCGTTTCACGGAGAAGGCACCGTTGAGCTTCCAGGACGGAAAGCAAGTGGCCACGCGATTCGTGCTCGATGGGAATGTGGTGCGTTTCGAACTGGGGGGATACGATCGTGCGCGCGCTCTGACCATCGACCCGGACCTGATCTGGGGCACCTATTATGGCGGTGGAGGTTTCGAGGAGGGTATGGCCTGCGCAACAGCGGCGAATGGGAACGTTGCGCTCGCAGGCTGGACCGATTCATCAACCGGCATCGCCTCTGGTGGGCACCAGAACACCTCAGGTGGCGGCAATGCCGATGCCTTTCTAGCTGTCTTCAATAGCGACGGTGTCCGATTATGGGCTACATACTATGGAGGAGGGGCCAACGAGGTTGGACACGGCTGTGCGTTCGATGCCGTCGGCAACGTGTATCTCTCGGGCTATACGGAATCCAGTTCCGGCATTGCCAGTGCAGGGCATCAAGGCACCTACGGTGGGGGGCAGGATGCGTTCCTGGTGAAATTCAACAACACCGGTGCCCGGCAATGGGCTACCTACTACGGTGGATCAGATTTCGAAAGCAAGGCGAGGTGCACAACAGATGGGGATGGGAATGTGTTCATCTGCGGCTGGACCAACTCGCTCAGTGGCATCTCCTCGGCCGGGCACCAGAATTCATCAGGGGGCCTTGGAGATGCCTACCTGGTAAAATCGACCCTAACGGCAACCGCTCGTGGGCGACATACTATGGCGGTGCCGGCGGCGATGAGGGGACATCATGTGCTGCTGATCAGAGTGGAAATGTCTATCTCTCTGGTTCCACCAACTCAAGCTCCGGCATTGCTTCCGGTGGGTTCATGAATGCGTTCGCTGGAGGAGACAACGATCTCTTCCTCGTGAAATTCACCGGTTCCGGATCAAGACAATGGGGCACCTACTACGGAGGTGCGGACACTGAAAACGACCCAGCTATTGCAACTGATGTGGATGGAAATGTGTATATGTCGGGAACCACACGGTCAACGTCCGGATCAGTTCCGGAGGGCACCAGAACTCCTATGGCGGCACTGAGGGAGGTGAGAACAGCACCTTCGGGGACGGGCTCCTGGCGAAATTCTCTGGCTCGGGCTCGCGACTTTGGGCTACCTACTACGGCGGTAGTGCGGATGAATCCGGAGATGGCTGTGCGGTTGACGGGTACGGCAATGCGTACCTCGCTGGCCAGACGAACAGTCCGACCGGGATCGCGACCCCGGATGGTCATCAACCCACAAATGCGGGTGGTGATGCATACATCGTCAAGTTCAACCCAAGCGGTATCCGACAGTGGGGCACCTATTACGGTGGGAATTTCCAGGAGAGCGTACGTGGTTGTTCCGCAGGTCCTGAAGAGATGGTAAATGTTGCGGGTACCTCTGGATCGACCACGGGTATTGCTTATAACGGCCACCAGAATTCGACTACGAACCAGGCCGCCTTCCTGGCCAAGTTCGGGTTGTACATCCCACCAAGCGTCACCATCGGCACAGTGGATGGCAGTCCGTTCTGTGCCGGTGAATTGGTGAGCGTTCCTTACACGGTCGAAGGCACTTTCGATCCCAGCAACATCTTCATCGCCGAGCTATCGAATGCTGGCGGGAGCTTCAGCAGCCCTGTGTCGATCGGCATACTGAATGCCACGGCGAACGGGACCATCATTGCCACCATACCCACGGGGACGTCCCCTGGCAATGGCTATAGGATACGCGTCATCGCGAGTGATCCCGATACTGTGGGGATAGACAACGGCACCAACCTCTCCATCAACAACTCCAGCACGAGTTGCATCTGTGCGGACCAGTTTGAAAGCGAACCCAATAACAGCGCGGGTCAAGCCAATGCACTCAGCCCTGGTACCGACAAGAGCGGCACGATGGGCGCGTGCATTGCCCCTGACAATTCCTCGGACTACTTCAGCCTAGCCACTACGGGCCAAGGCGTGTTGCGCGTGCACGCCTGCTTATCGAACACGGGACCTACTGCGCTCGATGTGACTTTCCGCGTGTTGAGCTCCGGTGGAAGCACGTTGAGCACCCACGTCCTCCAAGCGGGTGCGAACAAACAGCCCCTTGCCGGTGAATTCCTGTTCCCATGCATCGGCATCGGTTCCTACCGCATCGTTATGGACAACCCTAGCACGGCGCATTGCACATTCTATTCACTGTCATACACGATCCTGGCACCGGCCTTCGGCAACGACCCCGAACCCAACAATGCGATCGGCGCAACCGCCACACCGGTTGCGCACAACACCGACCGCGATGGCAGAACCAACTTCGATCTGGAAACCATCTACGACTACTACAGCATCGTACTTCCCAGCAACGGTGTACTGAACATCGAAGTGCAGGCCGAGCATACGGGAGCAACACCGGACACCATGGTCGTAGCGCTGCTCAACTCGACCGGCACCGAACAGCAGGCATGGGATGTAGCGGTCGGTGCCAATGGCGCACCGATCACGAGCAACGTGAACATCACGTGCAGGAGCACCGTCAACACCTATTACATCCGCATCACCTCAGGTGTTTGCGGCACCTCTTACCGGTTCAAGTACACGGTTTCATCACCGCTCTTCGCGGCCGATACGGAACCGAACAACAGCGCACCCGGAGCAGCCCTGGCCCACGACACCTACACGGAAGGCCAATTGCAGTTCGACGCGGAGAACGTCAACGACATCTACAACATCGTCGCACCCAGCTATGGTGTCATGACTTTCGAAGTGCAGGCAGAACACACGGGCGCAACACCAGGCAGTTTGGATCTGGCGCTCCTCACGGCTGGGGGCAGCCTCATCCAGTCGTGGACGATCGACGTAGGCGCAAATGGCACGCCCGATACAACTGTGGTAAGCACCCCTTGCCGCAGTACGTTGAACGCGTACAACCTGCGCCTCACCTCATCCACTTGCGGCATATCGTACCGCCTGAAGTACACCATGACGGCACCGCATTTCGCCGCCGACACCGAGCCCAACGATGGTACTCCGGGCACATCCTTGGCGCATAACACATACACGGAAGGGCATCTCGCCTTCGATGGGGAGAATGCCTACGACTACTACACCATCGCCGCACCCACGAATGGCGTCATGACTTTCGAAGTGCAGGCCGAGCACACAGGTGCAGCACCTAGCACTTTGGAACTGAGGCTGTATTCCTCGACCGGCATCACCCTGCAAACGTGGAACCTGGATGTTGGTGCCAATGGCATCCCGGACACTAGCACGGTGAGCATACGCTGCCAAAGCACAGTGAACCCCTACAACGTGCGCCTCACGTCCTCCACTTGCGGTGTTTCGTACCGGATCCAGTACAGCATGACCGCGCCATACTTCGCACCCGACGCAGAACCCAACAACCTGCAACCGGGTACGCCACTGCCTTACGACACCTACACCGAAGGCCATCTCGAGTTCTATGGTGAGAGCTTCTACGACCTCTATCGAATTGTGCCATCGGCGGACGGCATGGTGAACATCGAAGTAGAGGCCGAGCACGCCGGTCCGGATCCAGGAACCATGCAAGTGGCCTTGCTCAGTTCGGCGGGCATCGTGCTGCACAACTGGAACGTGCCGGTGGGCACCAGCAGCATACCCATTATCACCACGGATAGCGTGACCTGTCGCACGGGCAGCACGAACTACGATCTGCGCTTATCCTCCAGCACCTGTGGCATCTCCTACAAGTTGAAGTGGACGCTGACCACGCCGGTCTTCACCAACGATACCGAACCGAACAACAGCACAGCACAGGCCATTGTGCTGCCCGAAACGCAGACCACACAGGGGCGGCTGAACTTCGGTAGTGACAATACCGACCAATACCGGGTGAACCTCTCCAGCGATGGCGAGTTGCATGTTCTCGTGGAGGCCGAGCACGCAGGGAGCCAGCCGAACCAGATCGTTACGGTGCAGCTCTTCCTCAGCAGCGGCACCGTGCTAGAGACCTGGACCGCGCCGATCGGTGCAGGTTCCATACCGATCAGCTCCTTGCTCAAACGGGCTTGCCTCGGCAATACGGTCCAATACTACCTACGCATCAGTTCGGACATCTGCCTCACCTCCTACCGCCTCAGCTACACAGTGTCTCCACCGCCCTTCGCGAACGATCCGGAACCCAACAACAACACGCCCGGCGGGGGCGGCCCACTGGTGGTGCACGACACCTACCAGGATGGCCATCTCGAGTTCTATGGGAACACCACCAACGATCTATTCAACATCGTTCCGCCGATCAATGGCGTGATGCGATTTGAACTACAGGCTGAGCATTTGGGCGCGATGGCTGGTTCCATGGAGCTTCGACTGTATACATCGGCTGGCACTACCATTCAGTTCTGGACCATCCCGGTGGGCGCGAACGGTGTACCGGTCACCAGCGTGTTCAGCATCCCGTGCCGGAGCTCTTCCAAGGACTATGACATACGCCTCTCCTCCACTACCTGCGGCACCAGTTACCGCTGGAAGTACACCATGCTGCCCGCGGTTTTCCCTACCGATGCGGAGCCGAACAACCAATCCCCCGGCGGGGGAGGTCCGCTGGTAGCGCACGACACGTTTCAGGAAGGTCAGCTCGATTTCGATGACTCGAGCGACGCCGACCAGTACAACATCGTTGCGCCCACGAACGGTGTGATGACCTTCGAGGTGCAAGCCGAACACGTGGGCGCAGTTGCAGATTCCATGGAATTGCGCATCTACACATCGGCGGGCACCACGATCCAGTTCTGGACCATCCCGGTGGGAGCGAACGGCGTTCCCGTAACGAGCACCTTCAGCATCCCCTGCCGCACATCCACCACGGATTACGATGTGCGCCTCGCCTCCTACGGCTGCGGCGTTTCGTACCGCTGGAAGTACACCATGGCCGCGCCGGTCTTCGCTAACGATCTGGAATCGAACGGATCCACGTCATCGGCGATCGTTCTTCCCGGCTCCACACCCATGACCGGACAACTCAATTTCGGTGGCGGGGAGAACAACGACTACTACCGCATAAACATACCTGCCGACGGTGTGCTGCACGTGACCATCGAGGCGGAGCACGCAGGAGCCTCGACCATTGAGACGCTTGCCGCCCGTATCTCATTGAGCACCAGCACAACGCTCGCCACTTGGAACGCTGCCGTAGGCGCCAACTCCACACCGGACAGTACTTCATTCAGCTTGAGCTGCCGTGGCACCACGGTGACCTACTACCTGAACCTGTCGAGCAACACGTGCGGCGCTTCATATCGTGTGAGTTGGACCATCACGGAGCCGGTCTATGCCAACGACCCTGAACCGAACAACAGCGGCGCCGGCACACCCATGAACCTGAACGCAGCCGGGCACCAGGGCCACATCGGATTCTACAACACCACGGACGATGACTACTACGGTTTCACACATCCCGGTGGTCCGTGGAGCGTGACCATCAGTGCCGAGCATGTGAACGCGGGCCAAGGTTCGATGGTGCTGGAAGTGCGCAACAGCGCCAGCACGTTGTTCGGTTCGTTCACGGTACCGGTGGGTGGTTCATCCACATCGCTCACCAACACCTTCACCCTTCCATCGCTTTCGGCGGGTTCCCTCTACCGCATGATCCTGAAGGATGTCACCTGCGGCGTGAGCTATCGCATCCATTGCTACGATGCGGATGGCGACGGCACTTGCAACGCTGCTGATGTATGCGCTGGTGGGCCCGAACCCGGCATGCCGTGCGACGACAACAACGGCGCTACCATCAATGATGTGATCATAGCCGGTTGCAGTTGCGAGGGAACGATTGCTACTGTTTCCGTTCCGGTGCGCGTTATGCTCGAAGGCCCCTACGATGCCAGCACCGGCCTGATGGACGATGCGCTGCGTGGTCTCGCCGCATTTCCGCTTTCAGACCCGTACCCGGCACTTGGTTATGTACACACCGGCGGTGGCACGGGCAGCATTGCACCTGCTCTTCTCGCACTAAGCGGCAATGATGCGATCACGGACTGGGTGCTCATTGAACTACGCGATGCGAACGACGCGGGAACAGTGGTGTCAAGCCGAAGCGCATTGCTTCAACGGGATAACGACGTCGTCGACCTTGACGGAACCTCACCGGTCGCATTCGCTGTCGGTCAGGCTAACTACTACGTCGCCGCGCTGCACCGCAATCACTTGGGCTGCATGACCGGCACCTCCGTCAGCATTTCCTCCACGTCCCCTTTGGTCGACCTCACGACTTCCACCACTGCCACCTTCGGCACGGATGCACGCAAGAGCGTGACGGGTGCCGTGCCGGTAGAAGTGCTCTGGTCCGGCGATGTGAACTTCGATGGGGTGCTGAAGTACACTGGTACGGACAATGACCGCGATCCGATCCTCATTGCCATTGGCGGCACCGTGCCCACGAACACCACGGACGGCTACCGGGCTGAGGATGTGAACCTGGACGGCACGGTGAAGTACACCGGCACGGACAACGATCGGGACCCGATCCTGATCAACATCGGCGGTGTGGTGCCGACCAACAGCCGCTCAGCGCAATTGCCTTGACAACGCGCTCCATGAAGGTTGATGTGCGGCCGGTCGATCGACCGGCCGCGCAGGCGTTCTACTGAATGATCGTTCACATCGCACCACCCATCCCGATGTACATGGATCGGAACCTCCGACCAAGCGACCAACCTCCAAAACCCTCTCCCATTCTCAACAACCAACACCCAAAACCATGAGAACCCTGAACAAACTGCTCGCTTGCGCAATGGCCCTATTGGTGCCCTTGTGTACGTGGGCGCAAACGGAGACCGAGCCCAACAACGGCAGCGGCACCGCTGATCCGATCACGTACAACACGCCCATGGCCGGCAGCATCGGTGCTTGTGCACCCACGGACGAGCTCGGATGATTACTCTCACCTCACACCGCCTTCAAGGGCCAGCTGCGACTGCAGAGCAGCATGAGCAACACTGGTCCCACGGATCTGCCGGTGAGCCTTCTGCTCCGCAAAGCGCTCAAACGGTGATTGGCACGTTCGCGCTGACCGCTGGCGCGAACGGGGTGCCGGTGAACGAGACGTTCACACACCTGTGCTCAGGCATCGGCGTGTACTACATCAGCATCACCAACCCGAGTCCTTCGGTTTGCACGAACTACTCGCTCACGTACGATCGGCTTTCACCGGACTACGCCAACGATAGCGAGCCGAACGTCAACGCTGGTCAAGCCCTGGACACGCTGGATGCCGGCGTTCCTCGCGATGGACAGATCAACTTCGAATATGGTGATGCCGACGACTGGCACCGCATCCTCGCACCGAACGATGGTGTGATAACGGTAACCGTACTGGCTGAGCACGCCGATGCTGCACCGGGCACGATGAACTTGCGCCTGCGTAACAGTTCTTCCACCGTCCTGCAGACATGGACGGTGAACGTGGGCGCTTCGGGCACTCCGATGACCAATACGTTCACACGCAACTGCACGGGTGCAGAAGCGCACTACTTCCTCACCTTCGATGCACCCTCGGTGTGCGGAGCTTCATACCGCATCAGCTACACGGTGGCTGCGCCGTTCTACGGCGATGACGCCGAACCGAACCAGAGCGCAGGCCCTGCGATCATCGCCGATGCAGGCACCAACTATGATGGCCGACTAAGCTTCGAGTACGACAATACGATCGACTGGTTCCGACTGCAGGCACCCACCGACGGCTTGATGACAGTGACCGTATTTGCTGAGCATGCGGGGGCCTTGCCCAGCGAGATGACCGTGTATCTCCGCGACGACGCTTCCACGGTGATCGAGACGTGGATTGCCGTGATCGGCGCCAGCGGAGTGCCGGTGTCCAACACCTTCACGCACACTTGCTCCGGCACTGAAGACGTGTACTACCTATCCTTGGATACCCCGGATGATTGCGGTGTTTCCTACCGCCTCAATTACACCGTGGCAGCGCCGCTCTATGCGGATGACCAAGAGCCGAACCAATCCGCAGGCCCAGCGATCATCGCCAATGCAGGAACGGACTACGACGGACGCGTGACCTTCAATTACGACAACGCCAGCGATTGGTTCCGGTTGCAAGCACCCAACGATGGGGTGATCACCGTTACTGTATTGGCCGAGAACGCCGGCCCCGCAGCTGGTACCATGACCGTCCTCTTCCGGAACAGCTCAAGCACCGTGCTGGAGACCTGGACCGCGAACGTGGGCGCCAACGGATCGCCCGCCACCACCACTTTCACCCGCAACTGCACCGGTACCGAAGAAGTGTACTATCTGGACCTGCGCGATCCTACTGTCTGCGGCGTTTCCTATCGACTCAATTACACGGTCGCGGCACCGGTATTCACTGACGATGCAGAGCCGAATGCTTCTGCTGGACAAGCGATCATCGCCAACTATGGAACGGACCATGAAGGGCGTTTGACCTTCAATTACGACAACGCCAGTGATTGGTACCGACTACAGGCGCCCAACGATGGGGTGATCACCGTGACCGTGTTGGCCGAGAACGCCGGCCCAACGGCAGGCAGCATGAACCTCCTCTTCCGGAACAGCTCAAGCACCGTGCTAGAGACCTGGACCGCGAGCGTGGGCGCCAACGGATCGCCCGCCACTACCAGTTTCACCCGCAATTGCACGGGGACCGAGGCCGAGTACTATCTGGACCTGCGGGATCCCACCGTTTGCGGAGTTTCCTACCGCTTCAACTATACCGTTGCCGCACCGCTCTTTGCGGATGATGCTGAGCCCAACCAGAGCGCTGGTCCAGCCATCGTCATCGACCTGAGCGCCGCACCGGCCTTCGGTCGCGCGAGCTTCGAGTATGACAACACCAGCGATTGGTTCGAGGTGAACCATCCCGGGGGTGTGCTCACCGTGAATGTGCGTGCCGAGAACGCAGGGGCGGCTGGGACCATGACTTTGCGTATACGCAATTCAGCCTCCACCGTCATTTCGACGAACGCAACAGCAGCGGTTGGGGGCGGCGGCGTGGTAGCCACCAGCAGCGTTGCCACAGCCGGTCCAGCAGCGGCAGGCACCTACTACATCGAAGTGTTAAGCCCCACGGTGTGCGGCGTGAGCTACCGCCTCGATTGCTACGACGATGACAACGACGGTGTCTGCAACTCCGGCGACCTCTGCGCCAACACGCCCTCAGGCGAAGGTGTGAACAGCAACGGTTGTTCCTGCTCGCAAGTGGTGATCGACGACAACGACGTGTGTACATTGGACGAGTGCCTGAACGGCAACGTAACGAACACCTTCCAGGACGCCGATGGTGATCTGACCTGCGACGCCAACGACGGCTGCCCGAACGACCCGAACAAGGTCGCACCCGGCATCTGCGGTTGCGGTGTGAGCGATGTGGACACGGATAGCGACGGAACCGCGGATTGCAATGATCTGTGCCCTAACGACCCGAACAAAGTCGCACCGGGTGCTTGCGGATGCGGCGTGGCCGATACCGATAGCGACAGCGACGGCACCCCGGATTGCAACGATGCTTGCCCGCTGTTGGCCAACTTGGTGAACGGTAACCCGTGCGATGACGGCAACGCGAACACCATCAACGATGTAGTGAGCAACTGCATCTGCGCCGGCACCCTGCTCGGTAACGACTGCGAAGGAGTGCCCGGTGGACCCGCACAGCCCGGAACAGCCTGCAACGACAACGACGATTGCACCACCGGTGATGTCTACGGCGCCAACTGCCTCTGCGCTGGAACATTCGCTGATGCCGATGCCGATGGCACCTGCGATGCCGACGACCTCTGCCCCGGTGGCTTGGAGCCCGGCACCGCGTGCAACGACAACGACGATTGCACAACAGGTGACGTGATCGGCGCCAACTGCCTCTGCGCTGGAACGTTCGCTGATGCCGATGCCGATGGCACCTGCGATGCCGACGACCTCTGCCCCGGTGGTCCGGAGCCCGGCACCGTGTGCGATGACTTCAACGCCAACACCATCAACGACATCATCGGCGCCAACTGCCTCTGCGCCGGCACCCTGCTCGGTAACGATTGCGAAGGCGTACCTGGTGGTCCTGCTGTGCCCGGAACGGCCTGCGACGACAACGACGATTGCACCACCGGTGATGTGTACGATGCGAACTGCCTCTGTGCAGGAACGTTTGCTGACGCCGATACCGATGGCACCTGCGATGCTGATGATCTCTGCCCCGGTGGTCCGGAGCCTGGCACCGCCTGCAGCGACAACAACGCCTGCACAACCGGCGATGTGATCGGCACCAACTGCCTCTGCGCTGGAACGTTCGCCGATGCCGATAACGATGGCACTTGCGATGCCAACGACCTCTGCCCCGGTGGTCCGGAGCCTGGCACGGCATGCAACGACAACAACGCCAACACCAACAACGATGTGATCGGTACCAACTGCTTGTGCGCCGGTACACCCATCGGCGGCGGTTGCCAACCCACACAGCTCACCACTACCCCCGATCCCGTGGTCACCTGCAACATCGTAAACGTGAAGCTGGACGGCACCACAACGCTCTGGGCATATGAAGTACCCGGTGCCAACCGCTACCAGTTCCTCTTCACCAACATTCCCGGACAACCCGCTTACAGCCGCAGCATCGCCGGACCTGACAGGTCGCGCCAGCTCTTCAAGTGGTATACCACACCCCTGAAAGCCGGACGAACCTACCGCGTTACCGTGCGGGCCAGCTTCGACAACGGGGCTACGTGGTGCGCGTATGGCAGCATGTGCACGATCAGGATCAGCAACCAGCCGAACGCCCAGTTCCGTGATCTCGAAGAAGGTGATGAACGCAGCCCGGCTGATGATGATGTAACGCTTCAGCTTTTCCCGAACCCTGTGCGCGATGGTCGCGTTACCGTGAACATGACCGGCTTAAGCGTACTGGATGAACAACCGGTCGTGATCGACGTGTTCGATGCGCTGGGCCGCCGCGTGCACAGCGAACAAAGTGCCGCAGCCAATGGCGAATTGAACCACGTCATGCAAATGGCCACCGACATCGGTACCGGTTTGTACACGGTGATCGTGAGCATGGGTGACGAGCGATACCATGAACGCATTGTGATCGAGTAACCCACATCGCACTCATTCGAGCAGGGGCCCCGCATGTCGGGGCCCCTGTTGCGTTGAAGGGGCTGCTCTACTTTGGGACCGTGCACAAGGCGATAGGCATCGGGCTGTTCTTGGTGGTTGGAACGAACTTTCCAACGCATGCACAAGTGTTACGCTTCCAACACCTCACTACCGACCACGGTCTCAGCGACAACGCGATCACATGCGTGTACGAGGACCGCGCAGGCTTCATCTGGATAGGCACCGAGCGCGGGCTGAACCGGTACGATGGCAGCACGGTGCAGCAGGTGGTTGGTTCCGAAGCGAGCATCGCAGCGGTGCTCGAAGACAGGCAAGGCACCGTATGGGCCGCTACCCGGGACAAGGGCTTGGTCAGGCTGGGGACGCGATGGTGCGGTGCGCCGCTTCGATCGAAGCGATACGCTGGTCAGTTTCATGGCCAGCGACAAACTCACCTCGCTGTATGATCTGGACGATACCACACTGCTCATCGGATCGCGCGAGGTAACGATGATGTTCCTCGACAAGCGCACCTTCCGCTTCAGCTACTGGACGGACAGTACGAGCATCGCACCAGCTCGAGCGTCAGACACGCCCATCAATACGCGCGGTTGGTGCCATGCCATCACACCATTGAGCGATGAACACCTGTGGATCGGCCTGCTGAACAACTACCTCAGCTTCATCGCCGATCGCCACAACGGGTCCATCACGCACTATCCACGCGTACAGCGCGCAAGTTCACAAACACTCACATGCGCAGCGCTCATCGGCGACTCCCTCGTGTGCGGAGGATGGCAGAACGGGGCGGATGTGGTGCCATGGCGCGACTGCCCTGTTTCTTTCAGCAGCGCCGACCGCCACCCGCGGTCGATCCCTACGCAGGAGGAGGTGATCGCTATGGCGCAATGGAACAACGGGTTGAATGTTGGGCATACGGCAAAGGGCCTGCTCCATGTGCCACTTGAGGGCAGGCCCCATGGTCGTATGGCCGCGACCGGTCGGACCCTTCCTCGTTGAGCAGCGACCACGTGCGCTGCCTGTTCCGTGCCAGCAGGGGCACGCTATGGCTAGGCACGCCCAATGGCTTGGACTTCATGTTCCAACTACCCGGAGTGGCAGTTCACCATGCAGGACTATTCAGCAATGACCCGAAGGCGAAGAGCCGGAGCTGTTCTTCCACCGCCTGGAGGCAGAGGGAGCGGAGTGCGGATCTTCTCATCGGACGGATTCTTCCTTCAAAGGACCGCAGGCGGCCGGCTTGCACCACCAGCCGTATAACGGAGGTGGCCGGGCCTTTCAACCCACGGTGATAGCTAGCGATCACCAGGGCAGGCGGATCGTGGGAACGGAGTACGGCATCGGCACAATGGCGGTGAACAAGGTGGGCCGGTGATGGCGGCGCTGGAACCTCCGACGTGGGGAACCACACGGTACGCCCTCGGGACCATGTACCAGGTGCGGGGTCTCTCGGCCGATACTGTGAGGGTCGGCCGGTATTGGTGATCGCCACCTTGGGCTTCGGCGTGCAAGTGGTGGACGTGCCAACGCAGCAGGTCCTTGGATGCAGCCATGCCGCCATCAGCCGAAAAGGTGAACTCGTACAGCCTGGTGAGCAGCATGGTACGCGATACACAAGGCCGCTATTGGTTCGGATCGGTGAACGGCCTCTACCACTGGCAAGCTTCCGATGGTCTCCACCAGTTGGGCGACCGCAGCCCCCACCCGGCCCGGAGGTGGCCGAGAATTTCGCCGTTCGGGTGAAGATGTGCGCAAGTCTCATGGCATGCGGAACAGCGGTTGGGCCGTTACGAAAGGCGTTGTTACGCGTGCATTGTCGGTAAGGTCGACCGCTTTGTCCCACCCGCGAAGATGCCGCACTGCCATGCACGCCATCGCCACCGACGCAACGGCCGGTTCCTGTGGATCACCACCGGCGATGGCTTGCTGCGCTTCGACACAACCGACAACACCTTTTTGCATGTCCCGGTGAACGATGGCCAACGCTTCCGGAAGCTCTCCACGGCGATCACCACATTGCCCGATGGCCGAATGGCATTGTGCGCCGACAACACCCTGCTCACCTTCCGGCCGGCGGGCTTCGACAGGCTCCGGCCCTTGCGCCTGCAGCATTCTGCACCGGCGCAACAGCCGCAGGCAAAGCGCTTGCGCGTGGAAGACGCCAACGTGGAATTGAGCTATCGCTCCAGTGTGGTCGACATCGGTGTGAGCGCCGTGGCCCTCGGGCATCCACAAGCGCTGCTGCTCGAGTACAGGTTGGAAGGCGTGGAAGTAGAATGGCGCACAATCGGCATGCGCGAACGTATCCGCTACGCTGGCGTGCCCATCGGTACGCATCGCTTGTTGGTGAAAGTCAGGGACGGTTTTGGGCGAGTGGGTCCGGAGCAATTGCTGCTCACCATTTCGGTTAACGCACCGTTCTGGAAGCGATGGTGGTTCTATGCGATCATAGCTGCGATGGCGAGCAGCGGGCATGCGCTTGGTCGCGCTATCGCCTGCTGCAGGCCTTGAAGTTGCAGGCGGTGCGCAACCGCATCGCCAGCGACCTGCACGATGAAGTGGGATCATCGCTCAGCAGCATCACCATAGGCAGTCAGCTTGCCGCATCGCTTTCGCCAGTGGAGAACCAGCAGGTGAAGAAGCTGCTGGCGCGCATCGGCGAAACCAGCAGCGAAAGCTTGCGCAGCATGAGCGACATTGTATGGGCTATAGACCCGAAGAACGATCAGGGTGAAGCCTTGGTGAAACGCATGCGCCGCATCGCCAACGAGCTACTGGAGAGCAAGGGCATCGATGTATCGTTCTCGGTAAGCGGAGGCCTAGAGGACCTGAAACTGCCGATGAACGCCCGGAAGGAGATCGTGCTCATTTTCAAAGAAGCCATACACAACGTGAGCAAGTACAGCGGCGCTTCCATCGTGCAAGTCTCCTTACATCGCCGCAACGGCACCTTGGCCATGAGCGTGAAGGATGATGGTAAGGGCTTCGACCCAGACCTGCATCCCGATGGCCATGGCCTTGGCAGCATGCACCGCCGCGCGACTTCCCTCGGTAGTACCCTGATGCTTACTAGCGCCCCGGGCCTCGGCACCTTGGTAGGCGTTGAGGTGGACCTAGCGAGAATTCGGGATTGATGGCCAGATGACCGTGCAGGAGTTTTGCCGTGCACAGACCAACGAGCTTCATGAACCGACCACTTCTCCTTCATTTCCATTCGCCCTATTGCGCTCCTGGCGCAGCTACCGAGGTCGAACCGAGCCGAAAGTATTCACCGAGATCGGACCGGCGGTGGCCGGCCAGACCGGTGACCACGTGTACCTGAGCGGCGGTTCCTTTGGTGGTCCGGCATTGATCGTGGACAAGATGCTCCACTTCTTAGGGGCTGGCATCAACCCGGATAGCACGGGCGCAACGGGTACCACGACGCTCTCCAAAAGTCGGGCATCGACCACGGCTGCCTCCGGCGGTTCCTTGCACCGACCATCACAATTCAGGCACGATGTCCCAGCGCGGCGTACTGACCGACGGGTCAGGATGATGACCCCAGGAACATGGTCTTCCAACGCTGCCAGTGCATGAATCTGTTCCGTGGCTCTGCGGCCAACTCGAACGACCAAGCTCATCGAGCGTATTTGATGAAGTGCATATTCAGGGTTTCGTTGCTATGCCCGAGCAACGGCGGCACAGTATACGATAACACTTTGCATATTCTCCGGAACCGGGGCCACAATGAACAAGCTGGGCAACATTGTTTGTGAGCAATTCCTGTTCGGCAATGGCCGGAACGGGCGGGTCCACCCGCGCCGGGATCTATGAGTGTTGTTACCCGGCCATTCGATATCACCTCCCCCGGGATATCCACGTCCAATAACTGCATCTTCACCAATGCCGGGTTGCCCCCAGGAGCAACCGGCTCCGGCAACATCTTCAGCCAAACCGCGAACACCATTTTCGTGAATGAACTCAACAACACCTACGAGTTCAGCGACGATGCGCGTGCGCGTTGGACCCCAGGCGCCAATGCGTTTCGGTGGTAATGACCTCGGCCTCTGACGACTATCACCCTCCAAGCCCGGTGCTGTCCGGTGAACCCGCATTACGAAGTGGCGAACATCGCCATTTCTTCGGGCATCGACCTCCGACTGGCCGTTTCCATCCTGATGATGCTCAACCCAAAGCCGAGGCCGAGCAGCACCACACCATAAGCACCGGGCTGGTGAACGCCTTCGCATGCTGGCACACTTCGCTCCTGTTTCCCTGGGCTGCTCGTACGTGGACTCAAACCATCAACGCCTGCCGCTACTGGTTCGACGATGACGGTCGGCGTTGAACCCCCACCCCGGTTGCTGGTGGGATCAGTTATCGCCTGCGTTGTGGACGTTGCTGCCCTGCCCTGGCAACGACCCTAACCCAACGATGGGATTCAGGATGCGCTAATGCGTGGAGCGTTCCATCGACTTCGCTCTTCTATCGTAACAGCGGAAATTTGACCGCTTACCAATATTGGTTCGATGATAATGTGAGCACCTTGGTCGAGATGACGGTTGGTGCAACGGATGTGATCGACATCACTACGCAGATCAATGCCGGTGCGTTGATCGACGGATCGCATACCATCGCCAATACGGACCAAGGCCCAAAGCATCACCACCGGTGAGCACGGTGACCTGTAGCGTCGATCGGTGATGGGCTGCACCGCATACCGCGGAGAGGAACGGGTGTCCGTATTCCGCGACCCCGCTGCCACGTCACCCTGCGGGTGGATGCGCCTTCCACAGGACCTCAGCACGCCGTTAGGGATGCTGACGGTCACACGGTGCGCAGAACGCGGAAATCGCTTTTCGAATGGTGCGGGCGTGAGGATTCGCCCTGAGCGCTGCTGCCGAGCGGGTCATCTAGCTTGATGTGATCGACGAACGCTGTCCAACAACGTGTTCCGTTCAGTGAGCCATATCGACCCGGCTTCGACTTTTCCCGGCCGGCCATCAGCATCTGGGGTGCCCAAATTCGAATTGGGACGGGTGCGATGGCCACGGCGGGGTTGATCACCTTCCACCGTTCATTGTTCCTTCCGATACCTTCCCTTCGCCATGCTGGACCCCATCCGCGTTATCGCCTTCGACGATAGCAAGGACCTGCGTGAAATGTTCCGCATGCTGGTGGACGCTCAGGAGGACATGGTGTGCGTGGCCGTTCATCCTGATCTCTCGCAGATGATGCGCGACCTCGATGCGGCGCAACCCGATGTGATCGTGATGGACATCCAAATGCCGGGCATGAACGGGATAGATGGTGTGCGTACGATCAGGGCGCGATATCCGGAAGCACGCGTCCTGATGCAAACCGTCTTCGATGATGAGGACAAGGTGTTCGATGCGATCTGTGCTGGCGCCAGCGGCTACATCCTGAAAACCGCAAGCGCCCTGGAGATGATGCAGGCCATACGTGACGTACATGCAGGTGGCGCGCCCATGACCCCTGCGATCGCAATGAAGGTCTTGGCACGGTTCAGGGCGAACGAAACGGAGACCAGCACCGAACAGTTCGGGCTGAGCGACCGTGAGAAGGAGGTACTTACTCAGCTCGTGAAGGGCCGCAGCTACAAGATGATCGCCGATGAGCTCGGCATCAGCTACCACACCGTGGACAGCCATATGCGCAAGATCTATGAGAAGCTGCATGTACGCAGTAATGCCGAGGCGGTGAGCAAGGCGGTGAGCAAACGGTTGGTCTGAGCCACGGGCTGCCCACCCAATGGATGGCCCACCGGTCAGGCCCGACCGGTCGCGGTGGGCCAACAAGCCATTGCCAGCAAGGTTATTTACCTACTTTGGCGCCCGCTTCCACAAAAACCAAACACACGGAAGCACCTCAAACCGTCAGTGGACATGAACATTTACGTAGCGAACATTCCGTACAGCGTTAAGGACCAAGACCTCCAGGAACTGTTCGGCCAATACGGCGAAGTGACGTCGGCAAAGATCATCTTGGACAAGGCAACGAATCGTAGCCGTGGCTTCGGGTTCGTGGAAATGGCGAACGACGAAGGCGGACGTGCAGCGATCGCAGCACTGAACGGCTTCAACGTTAGCGGACGCGACCTGGTGGTGAACGAGGCTCGTCCTCGCACCGAAGGTGGTGGCGGTTTCGGAGGTGGTGGTGAGCGTCGCGGCGGTGGCGGTGGCTACGGTGGCGGTGGTGGCGACCGTCGTGGTGGCGGTGGTGGTTATGGCGGCGGCCGCGGTGGCGGAGGCGGTTATGATCGCGGTGGCAGCGGCGGTGGCGGCTACGAGCGTCGCGAGCGCGGCGGCGGAGGCGGCGGTTACGATCGCGGCGGCAGCGGTTTCGGCGACGAGTGATCCAAACAACTATCGACAACGAAAACCCTCGGCACATTGCCGGGGGTTTTCTCTTTTGTGGCCCAACACGTGAAAAGTGGTTAAACCAACGATGGTGTGCATGGTTCCGCGCACTGCGATGGTTCCCGGCGCATAAGGCCCGGCTACTTTTGTTCCCCCTTGAGCGCGCGAACGTTAATGATCAAACAGGCCCTGCCGATCCTATTCACGTTCGCATTGTTCTCCGGAACGATCAGCGCTCAGCGCCCCAATGGTCCGGCCATCGGGAAGATCTATGGAAGGGTGCTTGACGCGAGCACGAATGCGCCTGCGGAGTACGCCACGGTTTCCGTTCGCAGCCTTGTTAAGGATAGTATTATTGGTGGGGGTATCGTAAAAGCCAACGGCGATTTCGTTGTGGATGGCTTGCGGCCCGGACGCTTCAAGGTATCGGTGGGGTATATCGGTTACAAACCCTTGGTGCGGGAGGTGACGATCACACGCGAACAACCTGACCTGGACCTCGGCAACCTGCGCATCGAACCCGATGTCACCCTGCTGAAGGATGCAACAGTGACCGGCGAGAAGAACCGCATGGTGCTGCAAGTGGACCGGCGTGTCTACAACGTGGACAAGGACCTTGCCGCACGCGGAGGCAATGCCACCGATGTGATGAAGAATGTCCCGGGCCTAAGTGTTGACGTGGAAGGGAACGTGACCATGCGCAGTTCCTCGCCGCAGATCTTGATTGACGGACGACCAACGCTGATCCAGTTGGAACAGATCCCGGCCGAGGATATCGATCGCGTTGAAGTGATCACCAACCCTGGGGTGGCATTCGACGCCAACAGCTCGGGTGGCATTGTTAACGTGGTATTGAAGAAGTCCACCAAGCCCGGGTATACCGGACAGTTGCAAGCAGGTATCGGTACGAACGGTCGCTACCAAGGCAGCGGCAACATCCAGGTGAAGGAGGGACCGCTTACGTACAATTTGAGCGGCAATTTCAATTTCAACGACAACACCACTGACCAAAAAAGCAATCGCACCGACCTCGCGAACGGAGAGACCATCGGGTCGTTCGATCAGCTGGGCGAAAGCGATAGCGAGCGCTTGATGTACGGCGGACGTATCGGGGTCGACTATGCGGTCACCAACCGGAATACCATTACGATCGGTGGAGGTTTCAACCGTCGTGGATTCAATACGGTGGACGACCAGACCTTCACCAACACGGATGGTATCGGCACACCTACCAGCAGCGGCACCCAACACAACGTGCAGGAAAATGGTGGGTACAACCTGAACGGATCACTTGGATTCCGGCGCAAAAGCCCGAAACCTGGCAAGGAGTGGACGGCGGACCTGAACTGGAACATGAGTGACCGTGCAAGCGACTCGCGCTTTGACCGCTATGCATACGACGCGAACGGCGCGCTGCTTCCTGATAACCCCGTGATCCAGCACAACACAGGAAGCACCCAGGGCCAGCAATGGACATTCCAGTTCGACGCCCAAGCTCCCAAGAACGATAGCACACGGTTCGAATACGGCCTGAAGAGCAGCATGAAGCGCGAGTACAATATCCTCGACGTGTACTTCCGCGACAACCTTGCCGGTGCAGAAGTACCCGATAGCCTTTTGAGCAGCGATCAGAATGTCACCGACATCATCAACGCCATCTACTTCAACTGGCAGCATAAACTGAGCATGCATTGGGCCTTGCAGGCCGGCTTGCGCGTTGAGCAGACCTGGTTCGAAGCAACCCGCAATGGCAGTCCGTCGGTCTCCATCCGCTATCCTGATGGCACCGACGATATCCTGAAGGCCTTGTTCCCTGCGATCTACCTAAGCCGTAAATGGGACAACACCCGCGAGTTGCAATTCAACCTAAGCCGTAAGATCAATCGGCCTAACCATTGGCAGGTGATGCCCTTCGTGATGTTCAGTGACAGCCGCAGTTTTCGCATAGGCAACCCCGCTTTGGGACCAGAGCTGATAGAGATCGGTGAAGTGAACCACTTGCTACCCATCGGGGAACGTCACACATGGCTCACCTCTGTCTTCGCGAAGCATACGAGCGACCTGATCACGAGCTATGTGTTCCCATCCCCAAGCGACTCTTCCATCCTGGTCAGTACGTTCGTGAACGGCGACGACAGCTGGACCTACGGCTGGGAGAACACCGTGAAGTGGGAACCGCTGAAGGGTACACAATTCACCTTGAGCGGCACTCTACAGTACTTGGAAGTAGGACTGGCCGAGGGTGCGGTGACCAACAACGGCTGGACGGGCAACGGAAAAGTGGCGTTGAGCCAGAAGTTCGCCAAGCAATGGAGCGCACAATTGAATGCCGAGTACGAAGGCCCGCGGCCGATCCCTCAAGGCGAACAGCTCGATCAATGGGGCATGGACGCATCGGTGAGCAAGGATTGGGGCAAGAAGCTCACGGGAGTGATCTCGGTGAACGACATCTTCTTCACGCGACGCTGGGGTACGCGGTACGAAACGCCTGAATTCACGCAAGAGAGCTGGCGCCGACGCGAACAACGCTTCGTGCGGTTCACACTGACGTGGCGGTTCGGACAGCAGGACGCGTCCTTCTTCCGTAGAGGGCGCCAACAGCAACGCCGCGAACCCGGGGCCGGTGGAAGCGATGGCGAGGGCTTCTGACCCTTTCGGTCAAGCCGAGCAGCGCGTCAACGGAACGTTAACAGCCCCATGATGGTGATGGTCGATCCTACTTTAGCCAGCACGTAACAATGCGTCGTCGATCGATCGGTACCATAGTCCTTCTCGCCGTGCTGAGCGTGATCGGCGTGCTGCTGACGCAAGTGCTTTGGCTGGACCAGCTCTTGAGCGTGAAGCGCGAACAAGAACAATTGCAGATCGAGCAACATGTGGCCGAGGCGAAGCAATTCAACGATCGTGTGACCATTGCGCTCACGGATGTCACGAAGCGGATCCTCTCGATCAACCAGGACCCCAGCAACCTGTTCGATGCGGTGGAACAGAAACGGCCGAACTACTTCGCCGTAACGATGAATGACACCATCCACCCGTACCTGCTGGAGCAATTGCTGAAACAGGAATTCGAACGCCGCAATATCCTGGACGACTTCGAGTACGGGATCTACGACTGCTTCACGGACAGTATCGTTTATGGCAACTATGTGAGCCTCAACGACAGTGTGCGCACCGACACCGTTGCACACACCGAACTACAGAAACTCGACCGGGATGGGCACTACTTCGGG
Organism: Flavobacteriales bacterium; assembly: GCA_016703005.1. GTDB lineage: Bacteria > Bacteroidota > Bacteroidia > Flavobacteriales_F > PHOS-HE28 > PHOS-HE28. Next base: position 247,162 of record JADJCX010000002.1, on the reverse strand, counting down.
GTACTCTTCCCGCGCCGTGACCTTCCGCCACCACCGCGCTCACAGGCGAGCGCCTTCACCTGGATCTTCCCGGCGATCGTAACGCTCATTGTCTTCGCCTTCCTGGCCTACAGCGTATGGACGATCCTGCGGCAGAAGAAACTGGGCGAGATGAAGAACGACTTCATCGGCAACATGACGCATGAACTGAAGACACCGATCAGCACGATCGCCCTCAGCAGCGAAGTCCTTGCGGATCCGGGCATCGTGAACGAACCGGACCGGTTGCGCGAATACGCCAAGATCATCCGCACGGAGAACGAACGTCTGCGCATACAAGTGGAGCGAGTGCTTCAGCTGAGCACGTTGGAAAGCGGAGAACTGCAACTGAAGAAGACGGCGGTGGATATGCACAAGGTCATTGCGCATGCAGCCGAAGCGTTCACACTGCAATTGCGAGAGACCAACGGGACGATGGAACTGGACTTGGCAGCGAAAAGCTTCACTGTTGAAGGGGACGCCGTTCATCTCCATAATGTGGTCTTCAACCTACTGGACAATGCGGTGAAGTACGGCGGGGACACACCTCGCATTGCGGTGACCACCGTTAGCGATCGGGTTGCCCTGCGGGTGAGCGTTTCGGATAACGGCATCGGCATGAAGCGGGAACACCTGAAGCTCATCTTCGATCGTTTCTATCGCGTGCCGACCGGCAACATCCACAATGTGAAGGGCTTCGGTCTTGGGCTGCACCACGTTCAGCAGATCATCAAGGCACACGGTGGGCTCATCGAAGTAGCAAGCGAACCGGGCAAGGGCAGCACCTTCACCGTTGAACTTCCGTTGATGTGACAATGCCGCACTGCCAATACAATTAAGACCGACCATGAGTACTCCAAAAGCCAACATTCTACTTGTCGAAGACGACGCCAACCTCGGCTTCGTGATCCACGACATGTTGAAGCGAAAGGGATATACGGTGCATCTGTGCCGCGACGGCAAAGAGGGCCTCAAGTATTTCAATGAGCACGCCTACGACCTGTGCATTCTGGATGTGATGCTTCCGCACAAGGATGGATTCAGCTTAGCGGAGGACATCAGGACCACCAATGAGCACGTCCCGATCGTGTTCCTCACAGCAAAGAGCCAGACAGACGACCGGATCACCGGTTTCAAAGCAGGTGGCGACGACTATGTGACGAAGCCCTTCAGCCACGAGGAATTGGCGCTGCGGATCGAAGCAATACTCCGCCGCACATTGGGCAAGGGCGATAGCAAGCGCGAGCGCGACAACTTCACCATCGGGGCATATGCATTCGACTTCCGCAACCTGGCGCTCAGCCATCCTAGCGGGGATCGAAAGCTCACCAAACGCGAAGCGGAGGTGCTACGCCTGTTGTGTATGCACCAGGACCAAGTGCTTCCGCGCGAATTGGTCCTCAACATGGTTTGGGGTGACGACACCTATTTCCTCGGCAGAAGTCTCGATGTGTTCATCAGCCGCTTGCGCAAGTATTTGCGCGAGGACCCCCGCGTTGCCATCAACAACGTGCATGGCGTCGGGTTCAAATTGGTGGTGGAATAGCGATCAGAACAGCAACCTGTACAGGGGGATCGGGAAGAATCCCAACTGGTATTCGGTCACCACTTCCTGCGTGCGATCGTCGAAGTACTGCGCGTAGATGTTCCGCGTACCGGTAATGTTCTGCAGATCGATGCCCAGTTCGTGGGTCACCCGCTTCCGCTGCATGCGGTAGAAGAGCTTCACATCAACCCGGAAGTAGGGGTCGTACTGTAGTTCGTTGGTGCGCGACTCGTCCCGGATATCGCGGCGCTGCTCCACGGAAGCATCGAGATCAATGGGCGTATACCGTCGACCACCGGCGAACGTCCCCTTCAGATCCACCGAAATATTGTTGCCCCGCTTGCCCACGTTCCACTCCCGCCCGGCCAGTGCATTGACCACATAGCCTGCATTGAAAGTGGTACTGCGCCATACCATATCACTGGCACGTGCCTCGCTCTTGAAGATGCTCACGGTGAACAGGCTGTAGAAACCCTTGCTGAAGGTCCGTTCCACGGTCATCTCAATACCGTAGTTCCGGCCGTTGCCCTCGTTCACCAGATCGTCCTCCGTTGGCGAGCCGAAGTCAGCACCGGTGTTGAGCATCGTGAAGCTGCTGCTATCCCGTTCAACGGGCACCTCGAAGAGCCACTGGCAATACGTTTCCAGTTTCACGCGCCAGTTAGCGCCGAGCCTCCGATCATACGCCAGCACGCTGTGGTGGCTTCGCGTGAACCCGAGATCCGCGTTGGTCGTGGGCGACCCATCGGGCCGTGAGTTGAAATACACCGGCAATGGTTGCAATTGTGAATGCAGGCCATAGGCAACGGACCATGTCCCAACGTCAGAAGGTTTGTACGACAAGCCCGCTCGAGGCTCGATCACTGCCGCATTCGACAAGTCGTGGTATTGCCCGTGCAAGCCGATGTTCAGCGCGAGCTTCTCGGTGAAGTGATGCTTCCAACTCGCGTATGCCTGACCCAGCAACTGGGTACCAGCACCGGACTGCAGTACATCCCACGCACCACCACCCGCAGAGTCCAACCGGTAAAGCTCCTGCATGAAGGAAACATCATAATAGTTCACTACCACTCCGGCTGTGATGGTGTTCCTTGCGTTGATCTTGTCGCGGAGTTGCAAGTGGCCCACGTAAGTGCGCTGTTCATTGTCACTGTTCCAAACAGGATCCCGGTCCAGTAACGTGATCTCGTCAGGCGAGCCCGTGCTCCACGTGAGCGAATCGACGTTCGTCTTCTCCTGCTGATAGGTTGCGGCCACCGTCAGCTTCGTGCTGATGTTCTCATTGTACCACTTCGTCCACGAAGCCCCGGCAATGCCGGTGGCGTTCTTGTTGATGATGTCCTGCGTATCGGTACCGAAGAGATCGTTGTCGTTGCGCTCGCTGAAATCGGTTTCACTTCCCAACAGGTCAACGCTGCTGGCACCAGCCAGTCCGAAGAAGGTGATCCTGTTGCGGCCCTTCATCGGGAAGTTCAACTTGAAACTCAGATCTTGGTATTTCGGCACTGCGGCACCCGTCCCGAACTCCAAACCCACTGCTTGGAATGCTTGCAACGTGCTGTAGCGATAGTTCACCAAATAGCTGCTGTGACCGGCACTATCGATCGGGCCTTCGGCTCCCAGTTCGAATCCGTTGAAGCCGATCTGCGTCAGGAACTCATGCTCCTGGTCGTTGCCGTTGCGCATGTTCAGGTCGAACGCTCCGCTGATGGCGTTACCATAGGTCGCTGGAAAAGCACTGGTCATGAAATCGCTTTTCGCAAGCGTATTGTTGTTGAGCATGCCCACCGGCCCGCCCGTACTTCCGAAGCTGTTGAAGTGGTTCGGGCTGGGGATATCCACCCCTTCCAAACGCCAGAGTAATCCACTGGGTGAGTTACCTCGGATGATGATGTCATTACGCCCATCGTTGGCACCACTAACTCCTGCGAAGTTGGTGGCCATGCGCGCAGGATCAGCGCGACTTCCGGCGAAGCGTTCGGCCATGGCCGCATCGAATGTGCGCGCGCTAAGGGTCGTCATTTCGTTGTTCAACTGATCGCTTGCGGCATTGCCGCCCTTCACTATGGCATCGGTGAGTTGCTTGGCTTCCGGCTCCAATTCGATGTCGAGCACCAGCTCCTTTGCGCTCAATACCATCAGCGGCGTTGTTACCAACGGCTTGTAGCCCATAACGGCTACCTGAAGCACTTGACGACCAATGGGCACATGGCGCAGCGTGAAGCGGCCTTCCGTATCGCTCTCGGCTTGCATCATTGGTATAACATCCTTCACCGCCACAACGGCGAATTCAACCGGGCTACCGCTCTCGGCATCGAGCACCCGACCTCGGATGGTCTGTGTCGGGGTCTGCGCGAACAGCGGCATTGAAAGAACGACGACCATTAGTAGCGCCCATGTTCTTGCGAGGCAACTCGGGGCCGGGGTGTTGATGAACTCCATGTCTTTGTCTTGATGGCACAAATGTTCCGCGCACATGGTAAGGTCAGCGTTGACTTGAGTTAAGAAATCAAGCGCTGTGATGGGCGGTCGGTGAATGGGACGACCAGCCATTGACGCTATGAGGTGATCCGACAAGTCAGGCAGCGACCGGCTTCCGCGTCAATCGCGCACGAATGCGGCTCAAGCTCTCCGGCTTCAAACCCAAATAACTGGCGATGTATTTCTGCGGCACCCGGGCCATCACTTTCGGCCGTTCCTTGATCAGTGCGAGGTAGCGTTGCTCGGGTGTATCGAACAACAAGCTCCGTGTACGCCGTGAACTTCCGGTGAAGATGTGTTCGGCGATCAACCGGCCCATTCGCTCGGCCATGGGACTGCTCGCGTAGGTGCCTTGCAGATCGGCATGGTTGAATCGTACAAGGGTGCATGGCTCCATGGCTTGCAAGCCGACCGTGCTGGGTGTGCGTGTCAAGAAGCTCTCATACTCTGTAGCGTAGTTGCCCTCGAAGAAGAACTGCTCCGTAAGATCCTCACCATCGTGGATCCGATAGGCGCGCACGAGGCCCGTACCGAGAAAACACACATGATCGCATACGTGGCCGATCTCCAGTAAGTGCTGCCCCTTATTGAACGAAGCCGGTTGCATGATACCCGCGAAACGCGTCCATTCATGCTCGGGCAGCTTCACCAGTTGATCGCTGTATGCGCGGAGTTGGGTGAGCAGTTGCTCCATGCGCCGAAAGTAGCAGCTACCCAAAACGCGGACGGCGGCCCCATTGCCGCCGTCCGCGTCCCATTCCAACCCAACCTATCATCCTGTGCCGAGAAGTTGTTTCACAATGGAAGCGATCTGGCTGCCATCGGCTTTGCCGGCCATGCGCTTGTTCGCTTCGCCCATCACCTTGCCCATGGCGGCCATGCCGCTGGCACCAAGGTCCGCGATCACTTTCGCGACTTCCGCACGTACATCCCCTTCGCTCAGGCGGGCGGGCAAATATGCTTCGATCACCTTGGCCTGTACCTCTTCCTCTTGGGCGAGGTCCTCCCTACCCTGTTGCTTGAAGATGGCACCCGCCTCCGCGCGTTGCTTATGCAATTTGCCGAGGATCTTCATTCCCGCTTCCTCACTGATGCCCTCGCCTCCACCCTCCTTGGTCAACTCCAACAGGATGGCGCTCTTGATCGCGCGCAAAGCATTCAACTTGTCCTTGTCCTTTGCAAGCATGGCCGACTTGATGTCAGCGTCGATGCGGCTTTTCAGATCCATGGGCGATCAATCCACGTTGTCGTGGAGGAACGGATTGTTCTTCTTGATCTCCGTTCGGCGCTCGCCGTTCTCGTCGGTCCCTTCGCTCAACGTGTAGCGGCTCACGTTGCTTTCCGTGCTGCGCGGGCCGTCGGTGAGCGTGAGGTTCTTGCGCTTGTAGGCGGGCTCGCGCTCCAGATCGGCCAAGCCGTTCGGGCTGCGCAATTTCAGTGTCAGCTCGCGCATCTTGGCAATGCGGTCCTCCACCCGCATCTGGTGCTCAGCCGGGGCTAAGCGGTCGTTGCGCACGGGTTCCGAAGGCTGCTGGTTCTGTACCGGATCGGGCGTCAGCTGATGCACGATCTTCTCCGGTGCGGGCGCTGGCTGCGGAGCCACGGTGCGCTGCTCGTTGGTGATCTCGAATTCGAAGGTGCTTTGGGTCAGCGGCTCTTCCGCCTTAGGCGCTGGCGCTGGCTCCGGTGCTGATGCTGGTGCAGGTGCTGCAGCGCGCACAGGCTCAACCACCTTCAAGTACGGCTCGCTGATCTGTGGCTCCACTTTCGGTTGCGGTGTCTCGACCTTGGGCATGGGCGCTTCCGCGCGTGGCACTGAGATCGCCACGGGATTCACGATCGGCTGCGTGATCATGGTGGGCACGTCAGCGGTCAGTGGCGTGACTTTCCGCTCGGGCTTCGCCGGCTCCAAGGTGGCCGCATCGGGTTGCACACGGAAGCCCGTCGCGATCACCGTTACGCGCACCTTTTCTCCCAACGTCGTGTCCTGGCAGTAACCCCAGATCACATCGGCGGTACTGCCCGCGGCATCCTGGATGTGATCGGTAATGCCGGTGATCTCGTCCATCAGCACCTCTTTGTCGCCGTAAGTGATGTTGAGCAGGACGTATTTGGCGCCGCTGATATCGTTGTCGTTCAGCAGCGGTGAAGCCAGTGCTTCCTGCGCCGCGCGCAATGCACGGTCCTCGCCCGCGCACTCGGCGCTGCCCATGATGGCGACGCCGCTGTTGCTCATCACGGTTTTCACGTCCTCGAAGTCGGTGTTCACCTTGCCGGTAACGGTGATGATCTCGGCAATACCGCGTGCTGCGGTGGTTAGCACATTGTCCGCGTGGATGAATGCTTCACCGACGTTGAGGTTGCCGAAGAGCTCGCGCAACTTCTCGTTGTTGATCACGAGCAACGTGTCCACAGCTTGACGCAGTTCCTCGATACCGGCGGTCGCTTGTTGCTTCCGCTTGCGGCCTTCCCATGAGAAGGGCATGGTAACGATGCCGACCGTGAGGATGCCCATCTCACGCGCGATGCGCGCGATCACCGGACCCGCACCAGTGCCCGTGCCGCCACCCATACCGGCGGTGATGAATACCATTTTGGTACGCGTGCCGAGCAATTGACGGATTTCCTCGATGTTCTCCTGCGCGGCCTGGTTGCCGCGCTCGGGAATGGAGCCAGCACCAAGTCCTTCGGTAAGTGCGATGCCCAATTGCAGCTTCACCGGAACGGGGCTGATATCGAGCGCTTGTTTATCGGTGTTGCAGATGATGAAGTCCACGCCCTTGATGCCTTGGGCGAACATGTGGTTAACGGCGTTGCTGCCACCACCGCCCACGCCGATCACTTTGATGATCGACGACAGTTCTTTTGGGAGATCGAATTTCATGGCCTTGGGTTTGGTCGAGGGAGATCGTTGGTTTCCCGGCTACTTCGGGGCCTGTACGAAAGTCCGGTTATGGGAATGGTGCTCTGCGTGGTGCTGGTATGTTCTGTCAACGTGCCAGTGTTCACTCGTGATCGTCGTCGAGTATGCCCTTGGCACCTTCGAGGACACGGGTAAAGAAGTTGCCCGCCGTACGACTGCTGTGGTCCTTGACTTTCGGAGCCGCCACTTTCTCTTCTTGGGGTCGGCGGGCCAAGTGGTCGAAACCCTTCATCACGAGACCCACGCCAGTGGCATAGAGCGGGCTGGTCACGTCGTCCACCGTGCTGTTCGCCAAGTGCTCGTTCGGGTATCCGATGCGGGCCGGAAGCCCTGTAACGTACTCGGTGAGCTGCTTGAGATGCTTCAACTGTGCACCGCCTCCCGTGAGCACGATACCCGCGATCATCTGGTTCTCCAATCCGCTGTTCTTGATCTCGTAGTGCACCTGTTGGAGGATCTCCTCCATGCGGCTCTGCACCACCTCGGCCAACATGCGCAGACTGATCTCCTTCGGCTCGCGGCCGCGCAATCCTGGAATGCACACCACCTCGTTGTCGCGGTTCTCCGCTGCCAATGCACTGCCGAACTTGGTCTTCAACTGTTCAGCTTGGTCGCGCATGATGCTGCAGCCTTGGCGGATGTCGTCTGTGACGACGTTGCCACCGAAGGGGATCACGGCGGTATGGCGGATGATACCGTCGAAGAAGATCGCGATGTCCGTTGTGCCACCGCCGATATCCACCAACACCACGCCGGCTTCTTTCTCCTCCGCGCTCAGCACCGCATCGGCACTGGCCAAGGGTTCCAGGACAAGCCCTGTCACTTCCAACCCGGCCCGGTGTACGCACTTATTGATGTTGCGCGCCGCCGTGATCTGACCCGTGATGATGTGGAAGTTGGCCTCCATGCGGATGCCGCTCATGCCGATGGGATCCTTGATGCCCTGCTCATTGTCCACGATGTACTCCTGGGGCAGCACATGGATGATCTCCTCACCGGGAGGCATCACCAACTTGTGCATATCATCGATCAAGCGGTCGATGTCCTTCTGCTGGATCTCATCCTCCAAGGTGTCGCGCGTAAGGATGCCGCGGTGCTGCAGTGAGCGGATGTGCTGACCGGCAATGCCCACATGCACCGAGCGGATGTTGATCCCGAAACTGTCCTCAGCGGCCTTCACCGCAAGGATGATGCTGTCAACGGTCTTCTGGATGTTGGCCACCACGCCACGCGTCACACCGTCGCTGCGGCTCTGCCCTTTGCCAAGGATCTCGATCTTTCCCTGCTCGTTCTTGCGCCCTACGATGCAGGCGATCTTGGTGGTGCCGATATCCAGGCCGGCGACGATGTCCTGATTGTTGCTCTCCATGATGGATCAGTGTGTTGGCGTTGTGGTTGGGTTGCGGTTGGTGGCGATCACCTGGTCGGCGAATCGCAGGTCGATGCGTTGGTATCGGCGCCAATCGCCATTGGCTATGCCTTGCTTGTAGAACACGTTCAATTTGTCGAGGTGTTGGTGCAGTTTGTCGCCGAAGCCCACTTGCACGCGGCGCGGACCGACACGCGGGATCAGTTCCAATTGACCGTCGGGCAGCACCGCGATCTGGTCGATCATGGCATTCCAGAAAGGATCGGACCTGAGCGTGAGGACGGCATTGAATACCAAGGCTGCTCGTGAGTTGGGCGCAGTGGTGTCAGCCACCAGCACATTGCGCACACCGGTGGAAGTCGCCGGTTCGAACACGTTGCCCACGGCCACCGGCACACGGGCGGTCCACGTGTCGCTCACCGGCATGGTCCAACCTTCCTTGTCGATGTAGAAACTGTGACCGTTGGCATCGATCACGCGAACGATCGGCTCGCGTTGGCGCACGCGCACGTGCAGCTTCCCGTCCAGCGTATGATATGCGTCGGCATCGGCTACACTAGGCAGGGTGCGCAGACGATCCTCGATCTGCTTGATCGGCAATTCACCCAACGCCATACCGGTCACCGGTACCTCATCGTTCACCTGGGCGCGCACTGCATCGGCATCCAGGAAGTGCATGTCCGAACGGCCGTCCACATCGATCACGAGCTCGTTGCATACAGCACTGTCGTTCGTGGCCTCAACAAAACCAAGGGCGGTAAGCAGCAGCACCGCGCCGCCGATATAGGCGACCGGGCGCAACCACTTCTTCGTCCCTTGGGGCTTCTGGCTCATCGCTCGCGCTGGTTCAAAAGGTTCACGATCGCGGGTACGCTGCGGTCGATGTCGCCTGCACCAAGCGTCATCAGCACATCGATCCCACGACCTTCGAGTTCCTTCAACAAATCTTCCTTCTTCACCAGTGCTTTGCGCGCGATCGGCACGCGTTCTAACAACCAAGCACTGTTGATGCCCTCGATCGGCTCCTCCCGGGCCGGGTAGATCTCCAGCAGGATCAACTCGTCCAATAGCGCCAACGCACTGGCGAATCCATCAACAAAATCGCGGGTGCGCGTGAAAAGATGCGGCTGGAAAATGCCGGTGACCGAGCGGCCGGGATACATCTCCCGCGCACTGCGGATGGCCGCCTCCAATTCCTGCGGATGGTGTGCATAATCGTCCACATACACGCTTTTTGTGCCCTTGAACCGGACATCGAAGCGTCGCTCGACGCCTTTGAAGGAGGCCAGTCCTTGTCTTAAACGCTCTGGGGTTACGCCCAATTCCAAAGCGATGGTACTGGCCGCAACGGCGTTCTCCACGTTGTGGCGACCGGGCATGCCCAACGTGAGCCCGGGGATCGAAACACCGCGTGCATGCAGGTCGAAGTGGTACGCCGAGTTCTCCACGCGCACGTTCATGGCGTACGCATCGCTCGGCTCCATCAAGGTGTACTCCTTCACATTGGCATGGCGCAATCGGCCGCTCAGGCCACGTCGCGCAAGCACGGTACCGGTGCAGAGCGCAGCGAACTGTGCGTACGCTTCGTACATCGCCTCCGCCGTTCCGTAGATATCCAAGTGATCGGGATCCATGGCCGTGATGATGGCCTCGCTCGGACGCAATTGCAGGAAACTGCGGTCGTACTCATCGGCTTCCACCACGTTCACGACGGCATCGTTGTCGAGCAGGATATTGCTGCGATAGTTCACGCTGACGCCACCGAGGAATGCGTTGCAGCGCACACCACCTTCGCGCAGCAAGTGAGCGAGCATGGTGCTCACGGTGGTCTTGCCGTGTGTACCGGCAACAGCCACCGTGCGGCGATCCATGGTGATGAGCCCGAGCAACTCCGCACGTTTGACAATGCGTGCACCGCGATCCTGCCAATACTTCAGCAGAGGGCTCGACAGAGGCACTGCTGGCGTGCGCACAACAAGAACATCCTTCGCATCCGCGCTCCGGAACTCATCCGGTATCAGGCGCGGGTCCTCGGAGAACATCAGGTGGATGCCCTCGCCTTGCAACTGACCGGTGATCTCGCTGGGCGTGCGGTCATAGCCCGCCACGTTCGCGCCGCTCCGACGGAAATAGCGCGCAAGGCCGCTCATGCCGATGCCGCCGATGCCGATAAAGAACAGGGTATGTGCGTTGTGTGTGCTCATTGACGGGCAAGCCGGATGGTTTCCGCAGCGATGGCTTCGGCTGCATTGCTCATGCCCAACGAGGCCATGGCAATACTCAAACGTTCACGGGCGGCTGCATCGTTCATCAACTCGATGATGCGCGTGCCCAGTTCCTCCTCCGTGTTCTCGTCGCGCACCAGAACCGCTGCCTGACGATCGGTAAGCGCACGTGCATTCTTCGTCTGGTGGTCCTCGGCGGCCGTTGGTAATGGCACCAGGATAGCAGGCAGTTTCACCAAGCACAATTCACTCACACTGATGGCACCTGCACGCGCAACGACCAGATCCGCAACGGCATACGCCAGATCCATATGCGCAACAAAGGCGCTCACCTTGCAATCGGCAAACCCAAGGCGCGCAACAGCTACTTCCGCTTGTTGCAGATACGTGGTGCCCGTTTGCCAGATCACTTGGATGTTGTTCTCCTTCAGCAGTGGCAGCGCAGCTTCAATACCCTTGTTGATACCACGCGCACCCAGACTTCCACCGGTAACGAAAAGCACGGGCTTGCCTTCAGCAAAGCCGAAAAACTCCATGCCGCGCGGACGCTTGCCGGTGAGGCGGACAACATCCTGCCGCACGGGGTTGCCGGTGAGCAGGATCTTCTCCTTCGGGAAGTATTTCTCCATTCCGGCATAGGCCACGCACACACGGTCCACCCGCTGTGCGAGCATGCGATTGGTCGCACCGGCGTGGCTGTTCTGTTCCTGGATCAACGTGGGCACGCCCATGCGTTGTGCCGCAGCCAGCGTAGGCCCGCTTGCATAGCCACCGACACCAACAGCCACGTGCGGTTTGAACTCGCGCACAAGGCGGCGTGCCTTCAACATGCTGCGCAACAACCGCAGCGGAAGGCCGATGTTCTTCCACAATGCATTTCGTTGGAAACCGCGGATCGGAAGGCCCTCGATGCGATAACCGGCCGCAGGAACTTTCTCCATTTCCATTTTGCCTTCGGCACCGACGAAGAGGAACTGCGTACCCGCCTCACGCTCCTTGATCGCATTGGCGATCGCTATCGCGGGGAAGATGTGGCCACCCGTGCCACCTCCACTGATCATCACGTTAAGCGAGCGCGGGTTCTCCGGCATGGCCTTGTGTTGAAGTGGTGGAGGGACGCGCTTTACGCGGAGCATCGGTCCCGCTTTCGGTGGTCGGTGGCTCAATGCTCCGGCTCACACTGAGTACGATGCCGATCGCCAAACAAGTGAACCAGATACTGGTGCCACCCATGCTTACCAGCGGTAACGGTTGGCCTGTCGTTGGCAGCAATCCAACGGCCACACCCATGTTCACCATGGCTTGCAGCACAAGGTTGAAACTGAGGCCCACGGCCACCAGCGCGCCGAACGGCTTCTCGCACTTCGCGGCCACCTTGATGCTGCGGCGCATGAGAATGAGGTACAACAGCAACAACCCGATGCCACCGAGAATACTGCCGTACTCCTCGATGATGAAAGCGTAGATCATATCGCTGTACGGGTGCGGCAGGTGGTTACGGCTTTCACCACCACCGGGACCATTGTATGGCAGCATGCCACCATTCGCGATCGCTATCGCCGCATGCTCCACTTGGTAGTTGCCTTCACTATCGGCTGCTCCGAAATTCTCCAAGCGGGCTTGCCATGTTTCAACACGCGGCAGCACCCCAAGGTCAAATGCTTCGTTCGCGCCAACCAACAGGACGAAACCACCGATGGCCAGACCCACCAAGGCGCCGATCCATTTCAACGGGACTTTCCCAAGGAACATCAGTACGAGGCACACAATAAAGATCAACGCTGCCGTGCTGAAATTGGCGGGAAGGATCAACCCGCATACCGCACCGATGGGGATCATCAAGCGCAACAGGACCCCGCGGAAGGTTTGTAGTTCCTCCGCATGCTTGCTCAGCATACGCGCCAAATACACAATAAGGACCACCTTGGCCAGATCACTGGTTTGGAAGCTGATGCCGATCCCGGGGATCTCCACCCATCGGCTTGCGTCGTTGATGTTGCTGCCGAACACAAGCGTAATTCCAAGCAGTCCGACCACAGGCCAAAACCCCAACATGCTCAACCGGGAATACATCGTGTGGCGCAATTGGCTTGCGTAGTACATGATCACGCCACCCGTCACCAGCATCATCGCATGCTTGAAGAGGAGGTGCAGTGAACCACCCCGCTTGACCACCAAACTGGATATGCTGCTATAAACCGCCAACAAGCTGATGAGCCCCAAGAACAAGGCTACCATCCAGATGGTGCGATCACCGCGCAGTTGGCTGATGAAGGTTTTCACGGGATGCGGGTGTTAGCTGTTCTGTGGATCACAATGTTTCACTCAGAGATCATAGAACGCGCGCTTGAACTCGAACCCACGCTCTTCATAATTCGCGAAACCGTCGCCGCTGGGGCATGCCGGACTGAAAAGCACGGCATCGCCACTGGTGGCCAGTTCGCGCGCCAAGAACACGGCGGTCCGCAGCTCCTGCGCATGGAACACCTGATCGATGTTCTCCGGCAAAGAGTCCGTCACGATTTCCGCGTCGGGACCGAAAAAGACGATGGCGCCGACATGTTCCTTGAGCAGGTCGGCGAGAACAGCGTGCGACGCCTCTGTGCCGTTGGCGCCAACGATCCAAATGGTGCGCTTGCCGACTTCAGCAATTGATCGGAGGGTGGAATCGAAGTATGTACTGCGACTGTCGTTGATGTACTCGACACCCTTGATAGTACCCACATACTCCATGCGATGGGGGCCTGTGGCCGCATCGGCCAAGGCCTGCTGGCGGGCAAGCACCAAGCGCTGCGCAATGCTCATTCCGGCGCGAGGCGAGGCCTCAACAATGGTGCGGAGAGTCTTGCGGTCCTTCATGGCTAGAGGGCTTTCACGGCGTTCTTGAAACGACGGCCACGCTCTTCGTAGTTGACGAACAGATCGAACGATGCGCAGGCAGGGCTCAGGAGGACAACATCACCTGGCATTGCCTGGTCATAGCCATGCATAACCGCTTGCTCGGCACTGGCCGTATCCACCATCGGAATACCCAGATCCTTGAATGCCTTGTGGATCTTGCTGTTATCGAGGCCCATGCACACAATGGCCTTCACTTTCTGCTTCACCAGGTCCTTGATCTCGCCATAGTTGTTGCCCTTGTCCTGGCCACCGACGATCCACACCACGGGCTTGTCCATGCACTCGAGCGCATACCACACGCTGTTCACGTTCGTGGCTTTGCTGTCGTTGATGAACTCAACACCGTTCACGGTACCCACGCGTTCCAATCGGTGTTCCACGTTCTGGAAATCGCTGAGGCTCTCACGCAGCACTTCGCTACGGATGTCGAGCACGCGCGCTGCGATCGTTGCAGCAAGTGAATTGTACACGTTGTGCTTCCCTTGCAGCGCGAGTTTGTGTATAGGCATGTGGAATGTGGTTTGGTCTGCGGTTACGGTGAGTTGATCGTTATCGAGGAAGCCGCCTTGCGGCACGGAATGCTTGATGGAGAAGGGCCACTTGCGGGCGCGCACGGGGTGCAGCGCCAAGCCCTTGATCGTCTCGGGATCATCGGCGCAGTGGATGAAATGATCCTGCGCGGTCTGGTTCATCCCGATCCGGAACTTGCTGGCAGCGTAGTTCTCCAGCTTGTATCCGTAGCGGTCCAGATGATCGGGCGTGATGTTGAGCAGGATGGCGATATCGGGCCGGAACGCCTTGATGCCGTCCAGTTGGAAACTGCTCAGCTCGAGCACGTACAGCGGGTAGTCGCGTTGCGCGACAAGTCCAGCGAACGAGGTGCCGACGTTGCCCCCTACCGCTACATCGAGACCCGCCTTGCGCAGGATATGACCGGTCAAGAGCGTTGTGGTCGTTTTGCCGTTGCTGCCCGTGATACCGATGATGCGCGCGGTGGTATGGCGCGCGGCGAACTCGATCTCGCTGATCACACTCGTGCCGTTCGACACCGCTTCCATAACGAGCGGTGCGGTATCGGGCACGCCGGGACTTTTCACGATCTCATCGGCACCTAGGACGCGGTCTTTGGTGTGGCCACCTTCTTCGTAAGCAATACCGAGCGCCCTGAGCTGATCGCGGTACGCATCCTTGATCTTGCCCGCGTCGCTCACGAACACGTCCATGCCCAGCTTACTCGCCAGCACGGCCGCGCCCACGCCGCTCTCCTGTGCACCGATGATCGACAACCGCTTCATCGCACTTTGAGCGTTACGATGGTGAGAACAGCGAGCGCTACGCCCACGATCCAGAAGCGCGAAACGATCTTGCTTTCGTGGATGCCTAGCTTCTGATAGTGATGGTGCAGTGGCGACATCTTCAGAATGCGGCGACCTTCCCCGTACTTCCGTTTCGTGTATTTGAAGTAGGACACCTGAAGCATCACGCTCAGGTTCTCGACCAGGAACACACCGCAGAGAATGGGGATCAGCAGTTCCTTGCGGACCAGGATGGCGAGCGTGGCGATGATGCCGCCCAGCGCGAGGCTGCCGGTATCGCCCATGAAGACCTGCGCAGGGTAAGCGTTGTACCACAGGAAACCGATGCATGCACCGAGCATCGCGCCGATATACACGGCCAACTCCCCACTGTCGGGGATGTACATGATGTCGAGGTACTCACTGAAGATCACGTTACCGCTCACATAGGCGAGCAGACCGAGGGTGAGCACCTGCACCGCGCTGACACCCGTGGCCAATCCATCAAGTCCATCGGTGATGTTGGCACCGTTGCTGACGGCCGTTATGATGAAGATGACAACAAGGATGTAGAGGATCCAGGTGTACGACCGGTCGAGCCCGAGCGCCACCAGCACACTGCTGTAGTTGAACTTGTTGCCCTTCACGAACGGTATCGTGGTGTTGGCCATCTTCATGTCGCGCATGTAGTGCGTAGCGCCCTGATCGTCCTGCCAGGTGCGCACGCTGCCCGATTCAACACGCTGCGCAACGTCAGGTGTCACTTCCACACGCGTGCGGATAACGGGGTGCGTATACACCGTGATGCCAACGATGAGCCCGATGCCGATCTGCCCGATCACCTTGAATTTGCCAGCAAGTCCACGCTTGTCCTTCTTGAAGACCTTGATGTAGTCGTCGATGAAGCCGATGGCCCCAAGCCACACGGTGGTGATCAGCATCAACACGATGTAGATGTTGGTGATGCGCGCGAACAGCAGGGTGGGAATAAGGATCGCGGCCAGGATGATGAGGCCGCCCATCGTCGGCGTGCCTTGTTTGGCATTCTGTCCTTCCAATCCGAGTTCGCGAACGGTCTCGCCCACTTGCTTCCGGCGCAACAACTTGATGATGCCTTTTCCGAACCAGAAGCTGATGATCAACGAAGTGATCACCGCCAGTGCTGCACGGAAACTGATGTAGTTGAACAGCCCGCTGCCGGGGATGTTGCCGTACGGATCGAGCCACTGGAACAGGTAGTACAGCATTACTTGTGCAGGAGTTCAAGCGTTTCCTTCAGCACCGCCACATCGTCGAAATCGTGTTTCACACCGGCGATCTCCTGATAGGTCTCATGACCCTTACCGGCCAGCAATACCACATCGCCGGGTTTGGCCAGATTGCACGCCATGGCGATCGCTTCGCGCCGGTCCACCACCGTGAAGCAGCGCGTGCGGTCAGCTGTTGAGAGCCCCGCTTTCATCTCCTCGATGATCGCGTTCGGCTCCTCGCTACGGGGATTGTCGCTGGTGAGCACGGCAACATGGCTGTACTCCGCGGCAATGCGCGCCATGATGGGCCGCTTGGTACGATCACGATCACCGCCGCAGCCGATCACGGTGTACACCTTCTCATCGCCGGTGCATACATCGCGGATGGTGGTGAGGACGTTCTTCAGTGCATCGGGAGTGTGGGCGTAATCCACGATGCCCATAACACCGCTGGTTCCGCGTACGATCTGGAACCGGCCACGTGGTGGCTCCAGGTCGCTGAGCGCGGTGAGGATCTGCAAGGGCGTTTCGCCGAGCGCCGTGGCCACACAGTACACCGCCAACAGATTGCTCGCATTAAAAGCCCCGACCAGTCGCGTGTAGACATCGTGTCCATCTATGTTGAGGTGCAGACCGATCAGCTGGTTCTCGATGATGCGGGCCTTGTGGTCGGCCATGCTCTGCACCGCGTAACTGCGCTTGCGGGCTTTGGTGTTCTGCACCATTACCGCGCTGTTCGCATCGTCGGCATTCACTAGGGCGATGGCCTCTTCAGGCAACTGATCGAAGAAGCGCTTCTTGGCCCTGATGTACTCGGCGAACGTGCCGTGGTAGTCCAGATGATCGTGGGTGATGTTGCTGAACACGCCCACGACGAATTGCAATCCGGTAATGCGTTCCTGCACCACGCTGTGACTGCTCACCTCCATGAAGCAGTGCGTGCAGCGCTCCGCCACCATCTCCGCCAGCAGTTCATTGATGCGCACAGCATCGGGGGTGGTGTGCGTGCTCGGGATCAGCTTGTTGCCAATGCGGATCTCGACGGTGCTCAGCAACCCGCATTTGAAACCGAGCGCGCGGTACAAGCGGTAGAGCATCATGGCGGTGCTCGTCTTGCCATTGGTGCCGGTGATCCCCACCAGCTTCAACTTGCCGCTCGGATGATCGAAGAAGTTGGTGGCCATGATGGCCAGCGCGTGCTGACTGTCGGCGACGCGCACGTACGTCACATCATCGACCAAATGCTCGGGAAGCGTTTCGCAAACGATCGCGGTCGCACCGTTGGCAACAGCGGTATCGATGAACGCGTGTCCGTCGCTCTTGGTCCCTTTCACTGCGACGAAGAGGGCAAGCGGTTTCACAGCACGGCTATCGAACGTGATGTATTCGATGGCGGCGTTGGTGCTGCCAACGACTTGCTCGATACGTGTGCGATAGAGGATCTCCTTGAGCAACTTCATCACGTCAGTTTGATAGTGATGGCGTTGCCACGCGTGAAGCGCGTGTTGGCCTTCAATGATTGCTGGCTCACCATGCCCGTGCCCACCACATGCACGCGCAAACCATGGTTCTCAAGTATGAACAGCGCATCGCGCAAACCCATGCCCAACACGTTGGGCACCAACCCCAGGGTACGCTGCGGCACGGTCTGCTCTTTCACGGTTATCGTGCTGTCACCAGCGTCCGTCCGTACCCATTCGCTTTCGCCGGGCATGGTGTGCGCAATGCCGAGACCTTCCAAGGCTGTGTGCAGGTCGCCGCTGTGCCCGCCAATGGTGATGGGCGCTCGCGGTTGGACCTCTGCCATTTGTTGCGCTGGTGCAACATGCTCCAACTCCAAGCGGTTGGCGTACACCTTGTCAGCGATGCTGCGGAAAATGGGACCTGCCACCCAGTTGCCCGTGTAGATGCCGCTCCGGGGTGCGCTCACCATCACAAGGCAGGTGTAGATCGGCGCTTCCGCAGGGAAGTATCCGATGAACGATGCACGGTGGGTCTTCACCTTCCCACCCTTGTATCCGACTTCCGCATCGTTGATCTGCGCAGTGCCGGTCTTGCCGGCGATACGCAGGTAGCTCGACTTCAAATTGGTGGCAGTACCCGTATCAACGACACCCTCCAACAAGCTGTGTGCTTGCGCGAGCGTGGCATCGCTACAGATCCTTTCGTTCAGCACAACGGGGTCGTACTCCTTCTGCACTTTCCCGTTGCGCTCCACCCGTTCAACAAACAGCGGTTGCATCATGCGGCCTTTGTTCGCCACCGCGTTGTAGAACGTGAGCATCTGCAGCGGCGTGATGTTGAGTGAATAGCCGTGGGCCATCCAAGGCAGTGTCAATCCGTTCCATTCCTTCGACTTCGGGTCCAGGATCTTCGGCATGCCTTCACCGGGCATGGCGACCCCGACGGGTTGATCGAGGCGTAAACGCTTCAGGCCATCGACGAACTTCTGCGGGTCGTTCTTGTAGCGACGCCAGATAGCACCCGCGATACCGACGTTGCTGCTCAACTCGAACGCGCGGCGGATCGTGAGCACATCGTAGTTCGGGTGACTGTCGTACATCTTCCTACCGTACCACGAGCGCACGCCGTGATGGGTATGAACAGTGTCGTCCAGGTCCAACAGACCATCTTCCATGGCCACGATGAGGCTCGCCAGTTTTATGGTGCTGCCGGGATCAACGGCCTCCCACACGGCCCAGTTGCGCTCGGTCTCAGCGCAGGTGCTGTCCGCAGAAAGGGTGAGATTGCTGATCGCTCGGATGCGACCTGTCGCGGTTTCCATCACCACCACACAACCATGGTGCGCCCTGGTGGCGATGATCTGTTTGCGCAACGCGGCATCGGCCACGTCCTGCAGATTCATGTCCAGCGTGGTGTACACATCGCTACCTGGCAAAGGGTCAGTGCCATCGCCATCATCCACCGGCATCCATACATCGCCGGTGAGGCGGCGTTCGAGCCGCTTGCCCTCCACGCCACGCAGCCAATTGTCGAAACCACCTTCCAATCCGAACCACGTCGAGTCGTTGAGGCGACCGCCGATCGAGCGTTTAGCAGCGCCGTTCACGCGGTACTTGCGTTCCATACGCTTCGTCGCGATGAACCCGCTCTTGTTCCTCCCCATGCGGAAAAGCGGGAAGGTCCTGACCTCCTTCTGCTGCCGGAAGGTGACGTTCCGCTTCAGTTCGTGGTAACGCTTGCCACGTTGGCGCGCGTCGATCAGCTCGCGTCGATAGTCCTGTGCGCTCTGGTCCTGGAAGAAGTTCGCCAGTGCCGTGCTCACTGAATCCAACTTGCTGCTGAAAAGTTCGTCCGTCAGGCCTTCGGCCTTCATGTCCATATGCAGATCGTACATGGGCAGCGTGGTGGCCAGTAGTGTTCCGTTCGCACTGTAGATGTTGCCACGATCGGGGGTCACCGTGCGGTACTTGGTGGTCACCACTTCGGCGCGCGCGCGCCATTGCTCGCCTTCAACCACTTGTATGGTGAACAAGCGCCACACAATGCCCAGCGCGAAGAGCACGAGCACCGCATACACGGCCCACATGCGCAACTTCAAGGCTTTGTTGTCGGTGCTCATCAGTTCTTTGGCGGCGTCTCCAACAGGTCTTCGTCCACTTCCAATTGTTGTGGGCGCACTGTGCTTTCCACCAGGCCCAGCGGCTGGACTTCCGTGGCCAGGTTGCTTTGTTGTTCCTCCAGTTCGAGCGCCCAACGCTCGCTGTGGTACTCGCTCTTCAACTCCTTCACCTCCGCGTCGATGGTCTGGAGATCGCGCACCGTGCGTTCGGTGTAGTAACCGTAGGCGATGTAGGTGAGCATCAATCCCGCGCACCAGAGGATGAAGGACATGTTGCCGAGCACATGCTCCTTGGTGAGGAAGGAGCCGTTGAGGATGCCGATGAAGAAGGTGGGCACCTTGGCTTTCGCCTTAGGCGCCTTCTTCTCTACCGGCTCTTCGCCTTTCTTCTCGCGCAGTGTGTTCACGTTCTCGTTGCTGTTCTCAAGCGGGCGCTACGGGCCCGGGGGTTCCTGTTGATCTCTTCTTCAGTGGGTGCAATTGCTTTACCTGTCGAAGGGCTGAAGGGTCGCTTCATGTTGCCGAACACATCCTTGTCCTGTGTGCCATCCACGCTTCCGCTCCGCATCCAATTCTTCACCATGCGATCCTCCAGCGAGTGGTAGCTGATGATGGCCAGTACGCCTCCCGGCTTGATGATCGCAGCGGCATGCGCGAGCAGTTTCTCCAGCGATCCCAACTCATCGTTCACCGCGATGCGCAACGCTTGGAACACTTGCGGCAACAACTTGTCCTTGCCATGGCCGCGGGTGAAGGGTTGCAGCACTTGGGCCAGTTCGTGCGTGGTGCGCAGCGCGCCGGCGCGTTGTTCAGCGATGATCTTGTTCGCTACGCGCTTGGCATCGTCCACTTCGCCGTAGGTGCGTAGGATCCGCGCGAGTTCGGCTTCATCAACGCTGGCCAGCAACTGTGCTGCGGTGCGTTTCGCGCGGCGGTCCATCCGCATATCCAGCGGACCATCGTTGCGGAAACTGAAACCGCGATCGGCTTCATCGAACTGGTGGCTGCTCACGCCCAGGTCGGCCAGGAGACCGTCGATGGGCAGTGCTTCATGGAAGCGCAAGTGGTTCTTGATCCACCTGAAATCCGATCGCACCAATGTGAAGCGTGGGTCGTCCAACGCGTTCTTCCAGGCATCGGCATCGCGATCGAACGCGATCAACCGGCCCTTCGGACCCAAGCGTTGCAGGATCGCCTTGCTATGGCCACCACCACCGAACGTGACGTCCACATAGACGCCAGCGGGGCTGATGTTCAGTCCTTCGATACAGGCTTGTAAAAGAACGGGGTCGTGGTACTCATGCGCCATTGGCTTTCGGGTTACCACCCATGACTTTCGCCGCCAATGACTTGTAGTCCACTTTCCCGCCGAGCGCACGCTTGTGCAGCTCCTCGCTCCATACCTCGATACGGTCGCCCATGCCCGTGAACACGATGTCCTTGCCCATGCGGGCATGATCCATCAGTGATTTGGGAATGAGCAGCCGCCCGTTGGCGTCGAGCTCCACCGGCGTGGCCCCATTGAGGAAACGCCGGATGAACTCCACGTTGTCCGGGTCGAAGCGGTTGAGGCGGCGCACATCGGCGCTGGTCCTCTCCCACTCGGCCATCGGGTACAGCACAAGGCACTGGCTGAACACGTCGCGGTTCACCACAAAGCCCTTGGCCGCCTCCCCACCGAGCTGCTTCTTCAGCGCGGCAGGCAAGAGCACGCGGCTCTTGGCATCCAGGGTACTTGGGTACTCGCCCAACAGGTTCAGCATGGCGCATGCACGTCAGGAATTGCGGCGAATGTAGAAGTGGTTACCCACTTATTCCCACGATCTCCCCCTGTTCTGTGCTTTTGTTGATAAATCTTCAACGGCGAAGATGCAAGGAAGTTGTGATATGCCCAAATGAGGCGCGGATCTGCTCATGAAACGACTGTGGGAGATCGTGGGAGATCCTAACAATGGGACCTCACGCTGCCCTCTCCCAAGGAGAGGGTCAAAAAGGGAGGATCGGTCTTGGGTCTTGTCCCCTTTTGAAGGGGGTAGGGGGATGGCGAGAAGGCTACCGTGCCCGGCTTCCTCACATCTTCACAGCCCCTTCCCCCCA
Source organism: Flavobacteriales bacterium (assembly GCA_016703005.1). GTDB lineage: Bacteria > Bacteroidota > Bacteroidia > Flavobacteriales_F > PHOS-HE28 > PHOS-HE28. The sequence continues at coordinate 225,474 of JADJCX010000002.1, read as the reverse complement.
TGGCCAAAAAGCAGATCCGCTACGGCGCCGTTCAAGAGCGCGACTTCTTCCAGGATGTGATGGACGTGGTGCGCCAAGTGCCAAAAGGCCGCGTGACGAGCTATGGTGCTATCGCCAAATACCTCGGTGCAGCGCGGTCAGCGCGGATCGTCGGTTACTGCATGAACAATGCGCACGTCACAAAACCCGCAGTGCCGGCCCACCGTGTAGTGAACAGCGCTGGACTGCTCACTGGCAAACACCACTTCGCCACGCCCACGCGCATGGCGGATCTGTTGAAGAAAGAAGGCGTGAAAATCCAAAAGGACCAGGTGGTCGACTTCCAGAAGAAATTCTGGGATCCGATGGTGGAGCTGGGATTATGATGGCCCCACTATAGAACCCAAGAACACAGCTTGTTCTACCCACCCGCTTGGAATACCTTTCTGCATTCTAAAGAAAAAACGCATGGGTTCGCTGATGATGTTCGATGATGAATTCGCGTCGGTTGAGGTGGTGCCATCAATGCAGTTGGTGCGCCTCACTTGGAAAGGGAATGCCGCTGGTGCTGCATATCGAGGACCGTCGAACAAGGTTCTCAGCGCCGTGCAGGAATTCGGGCTGAAGTACTTCCTGAGCGACGCACGCAGGATGGGACCGATCCTATACGAGGACCGTGCATGGAGCGAGCGCGAGATCATCCCAAAACTGGTCGAAGCCGGGTTGAAGCGGATTGCCATCGTCAGCAGCAACGATGGGCTGAATCTGATCGCAGTGGACAACATGGTGAACACCATTCCAATGGGTACCGCCACCGTGGCGTTCTTCGACAACCCCGCACGAGCAGAGACATGGCTTTTGACGGAGGACGCGGTGGATACCTCGGTTCCGTCTGACCGCAAGGGTGCTTAGCCCACAGTTGAAAGATCCCCATTCGGAAGCCTCGTCGTCCGCTGCCGGAAAAAGTTCAACCCAATGGTCATGTCGGGGCCTGAAGCACCTGCACACCTGTAGCTTCGCGCTCCCTTTTCATCATGCCCATCACCCAAGAAGCCATAAGCGCCGCGCTCTCTCGCATCATCGAGCCGGACCTGAAGAAGGACATCGTTGAACTCGACCTCGTGCGCGAGGTGGTGGTGGACGACAACACCGTGCATGTGACCGTGGAGGTGAGCAATCCCGCGATGCACAGCCGCAAGCGCATGGAAGAAGCGGTGACCTTCCAACTGAAGCAGGCGCTCGGCAAGGATGTTGGAGTGGTGGTGAGCGTGAACCCGCTCAGTGGCGATCGCGCAGGCGTGCGCAAGGTGTTACCCAAGGTGAAGCACATCATCGCGATCGCTTCCGGCAAAGGCGGTGTGGGCAAAAGCACGATCACCGCGAACCTTGCAGCGGGCTTGGCGCAGCGGGGCTTCAGCGTCGGCTTGGTGGATGCGGACATCTACGGCCCGAGCATGCCATTGATGTTCGATGTGTTGCACGAGCGGCCTGCCGTGCGGAAGGAAGGCGAGAAGAACCTCATCGTTCCGGTCGAGAGCTATGGCGTGAAGCTGTTGAGCATCGGTTTCTTCGCCGATCCCGGCCAAGCGATCGCATGGCGCGGCCCCATGGCCAGCAAGGCATTGGAACAACTCTTCAAGGATGCCGACTGGGGCGAGCTCGATGTGATGCTCGTTGATCTTCCGCCCGGCACCGGGGACATCCACTTGTCGTTGGTACAAGCCATCCCCTTGACGGGGGCCATCATCGTGAGCACACCGCAACCGGTGGCCGTTGCCGATGCGCGCAAGGGCGTGGGCTTCTTCCAGCTGGCCAGCGTCAACGTGCCGGTGCTGGGAATAGTGGAGAACATGGCTTGGTTCACGCCAGCCGAACTGCCGAACAACAAGTACTACATCTTCGGACAAGGCGGTGCGCGATCACTCGCCGAGGAACTAAAGGTTCCTTTCATCGCTGAGGTGCCACTGGTGCAGAGCATCCGCGAAGCCGCTGACATCGGACGTCCGGCGGTACTGCAAGGCGAGACTCCCGCAGCCGAAGCCTTCCGCACGCTGGTGGATTCAGTGGCCAAGACACTAACGACCACGGCTTCGCCCATCGGTTCCAACGTGAAGCCCATAGCTGGCCGCACAATGAGGCTCACCCGCGAACAACGCGATTCCATTTCCAAGCGCGCACAACTTGCACTGAACGATCTGCGCCCCTTTCTCAACGCCGACGGTGGGGATATTTCGCTGGAAGAGATCACAGTGGACGGCATAGCCCGCGTGAAACTCCACGGCGCTTGTTGCGATTGCGCGATGAGCTCCATGACCATGAAAGCCGGTGTGGAAGAAGCGATCAAGCGTGTGGCCCCGGAGATCCGCAGCGTGGAGGCGGTGAACCAGCCTGTCCGGCAGACGGGCATAGGGGTTGTGGCCTGAGCTACATCACACTGAGCGTGTAAGCGGCCTCTACCTTTGGCTCACCTCTCAATGCCCACTACGATAAAGAAGAAGCCCACGGAGACCCGCGAGAACGTGGTGATCCTGTTCGCGGGCGATAGCGGCGACGGCATACAGCTTACGGGCAGCCAGTTCACCGATACCAACGCGCTGTTCGGCAACGACGTCAGCACCTTCCCGAATTTCCCCGCCGAGATCCGCGCGCCGCAGGGAACACTCGCTGGCGTGAGCGGATACCAGTTGCACTTCGGCAGCGTGGAGATCTTCACGCCCGGTGACCAAGCGGATGTTCTGGTGGTGATGAACGCCGCAGCGCTCAAGGCGAACCTAGGCAAACTGAAGGTCGGCGGCACCATCATCGCCAACACCGACGGCTTCGACAGGAAGAACCTGCGTCTTGCCGGCTACATCGATTAGGCCGATCAGCTCACCGATGGCTCGCTCGCGAACTTCCACCTGCACAGCGTGGACGTGACGAAGCTGACGCGCACGGCACTCGAGGGCACCACCCTCGGCATGAAGGAGAAGGACCGGTGCAAGAACATGTTCGTGCTCGGCTTCATCAACTGGATGTACAGCCGCGAGAACGCGCTCACCGAAGGCTTCCTGCAACGCAAGTTCAGCAAGAAGCCGGAAGTGCTCGATGCGAACCTGAAGGCACTTGTAGCTGGTTACAACTACGGCGAGACGAGCGAGACCTTCACCACGCGGTTCGAAGTGAAAGCAGCACCGATGCCGAAGGGCACGTACCGCAGCATCACCGGCAACCAAGGCACCGCGCTCGGCCTGATCGCCGGTGCGCAAAAAGCGAAGCTTGATCTCTTTTACGGGAGCTATCCGATCACGCCCGCGAGCGACATCCTGCACGAGCTGAGCCGCCACAAGAATTTCGGGGTGGTGACTTTCCAAGCGGAAGATGAGATCGCCGCGATCAGCTCGGCCATCGGTGCGAGCTACGGCGGTGCGCTCGGCATTACCGCGAGCAGCGGACCGGGCATCGCATTGAAGACCGAAGCAATGGGCTTGGCCTTCATGTTGGAGATCCCGCTGGTGATCGTGAACGTGCAACGCGGTGGGCCGAGCACTGGGCTACCGACACGAACGGAGCAAGCCGATCTTTGGCAAGCGGTTCACGGTCGCAACGGCGAAGCGCCGATCCCCGTGATCGCTGCCAGCACGCCGATCGATTGTTTCGATATGGCATTCGAGGCGGTGCAGATCGCGCTGGAGCATATGACGCCCGTGATCCTCCTCACCGACGGCTACATCGCGAACGGCTCTGAGCCTTGGCGCTTCCCAGCGTCGAAGGATCTACCGGAGATCACTCCGCCGTACATCAAGGCACCGAACGACGGAGACAAGTTCCTCCCCTATTTGCGCGATGAACGCGGCGTACGTCCATGGGCGTTGCCCGGCCAGCCGGGATTGCAGCACCGCATCGGCGGGATCGAGAAGCAGGACAGAACAGGCAACATCAGCTACGAGCCCCTGAACCACGAGAAGATGGTGCGACTGCGTGCGGAGAAAGTCGCGCGCATCGCTGACCGCTACAAGCCGATCCGTTTGGACAGCGGCCCCGAGCAAGGTGAATTGCTGATCCTCGGCTGGGGATCCACGTACGGCGCGATCCGCTCCGCCGCGCTTCAATTGCAGCAAGAAGGACAGAGCGTGGCGCACGTACATCCGACACATGTTCCCCTTCAACAAAGGACTTGGGCCTTTGCTGAAGAAGTATAAGAAGGTGCTCATGCCGGAGATGAACAGCGGCCAGCTGCGCCAAATGGTGCGCGCTGAATTCCTGGTGGATGCACAAGGCTTGAACAAGATCCAAGGCATGCCGTTCACCAGCGAGGAGATCCGCGAAGGTGCGCTCAACCTCTTGAACTTATGAGCACGACGAACGGCACCATAGCACCACCCGCGAAAGTGGATTTCAGCAGCGACCAGGAGATCCGTTGGTGTCCCGGCTGCGGCGACTACAGCATCCTGAAACAGGTGCAGACGCTGCTCGAACAGAGCGGCAAGAAGAAGGAAGATGTGGTGTTCATCAGCGGCATCGGTTGCTCTTCGCGCTTCCCCTACTACTTGGATACGTATGGCCTGCACGGCATCCACGGCCGCGCGCCGGCGATCGTAAGCGGCCTGCGCAGCGTGCGCCCCGAGTTGAGCGTTTGGATGATCACCGGTGATGGCGATGCGTTGAGCATCGGCGGCAACCACTTCATACACCTGTTGCGCCGCAACGTTGACGTGAACGTGCTGCTCTTCAACAACGAGATCTACGGCCTAACAAAAGGCCAGTATTCCCCGACAAGTCCGGAAGGCTCTGTAACGCGCAGCACGCCGATGGGCAGCACCGACCATCCCTTCAATCCGCTTGCGCTGGTGAAGGGCGCTGACGGCACCTTCATTGCGCGCAGCATGGACCGCGACCCGAAGCACATGCGCGAAGTGCTCGCCCGCGCCGATGCGCATCGTGGGACATCGCTCGTGGAGATCTACCAGAACTGCAACGTGTTCAACGACGGTGCTTTCGAGGTCTTCACGGAGAAAGCCAGCAAGCCGCTGAACACGATTTTCGTTGAGCAAGGCAAACCGCTGACCTTCGCCAACGGCACGCGTGGCATCAAGCTGAACGGCATGACACCCGTGATCGTCGACACTTACGCTGGCGGGACAAGTCTCGATGACCTGTGGATCCACGATGAGCGTGATCCGTATAAGGCCAGCATCCTCGTGCGTCTCTTCGACGACCCGCGCTTGGAAGGTGCGATGCCACGGCCCTTCGGTGTGTTCTACGTGAACGACCGGCCCACACACGAAGCCAAGCTGACCGCGCAAGTGGCGCTGGCGAAGGAGAAGAAAGGTGCCGGTGATCTGGATGCGCTGCTCAAGGGCGAGCATACATGGACGATCGGGTGAGCCACTCTTCTCCTATTACATCATACTTGCCCATTGCACAAGATTGGTATACTCGTGCGGTCTTGCCCCAGCGGTGAATGATCACAGGGATTATTCCCGTCCTTCGTGTGATCACATCCACATGAGGCTTTCCACCATCGTCATCGCGCTTTTCGTCTGTGCAATTGCTCCTGTTCATGCGCAGCAAAGTGCGCCCGCGGCTCCTGCGCCGCACACATGGTACTTCGCTTCCGGCGGTGAGTGGATCCTCTCTTACGCGCTGCTCGATGTGAAGGGTGACGACAAGGGCTCCATCCCGCGGTTCTCGCCGTTCTTCAACCTGCAGCGCGTGGCGAACTATGACCTCAATGAGCACTTCGGGTTCTTCGTGGGACTGTCACTGCGCAACGTCGGGTTCATCTACGATGTGCCGGACACCACTTTGCGCTACAAGTTCCGCACGTACAGCTTGGGGTTGCCCGTCGGTTTCAAGGTGGGCACCATGGGCAAGGGCCTGTTGTTCGTGGGCTACGAATTGGAACTACCGTTCAACTACAAGGAGAAACGTTTCGAGAACGAGAAGAAGGAGGACAAGTTCAATGTGTGGTTCAGCGATCGCAACGAGCCGCTCTTCCACACTGTAATGCTGGGCTACCAACTGCCAAAAGGCACCTGCATCAAATTCAAGTACTACATCACGAATTTCCACAACGAGGACTTCACCGAGAACAGGAACGGTGTGGAATACAAACCCTACAACGGTTTCCGGTCGAACATCCTCTATGTGTCGCTCGGCTTCAAGTTGTTCCAGAAAGAGAACTACAACCTGACCCCACCGGCGGAACGGGACAAGGAGGCTTCGCTGTACTAGCGTACCGCTGACGTATTGCCGTCTTCTCCTTTGGGGATCCGTGCAGCCCGCTCGCCCAATATCCGCTCCAGTTCCTCCTTGCGGCGCAGCACCCGTGCAAAGCGCTGACGGTTCAGCAACAGGCCGATGAGCACCAGCAATGCCGCGGCCAACGTGATCGACCACCAGCGCAAGTACCACGGCGCCAACACTTCGAAGTGCAGGAGGTCCTGTGCGCCGCCATCGGCACCGGGCAGCATCACTTGCAAGGTGTAGCGCCCCGCCGGCAGCCGCACCGCTTGGATATAGCCGTTATCGGGCACGGGCAACGGATCCTGGTCCAACCCGTGAAGCGGTATTGAAGCTGCAGGTTGCGCACATCGCCCCAGAACGGAATGCTTACCTCCAAGTCGATCGCAGCATCGGTGTCCAACGGTGCCAGTCGCTTCGAGCGATCCATGGCAACACCGTTCACGCGGAGCGCATCCACGCGCACCCTTCCACGCGGCCACGGATCGTGAACGTGGTCCGGATGGAACCATACCAGGCCATCGATCGTCGGCAACACCAGATGGCCATCCTCCAACCGGGCATGGGTAGGACTGCACCCACCGTTGAACTCCAATGTGCTCACGCCCGATCGGGGGCCATGGAAGGCGTACTGGAAAACCGCCGTGGTGTCCTGCAGGTAGCGTTCCACCGCACTGCCCTCCACGCGGAACAATCCGCGGTTGGTGGGTAGCCATAGCCAGCCGTTCAGGTCGCGTACGAAGGCATGCACATGCGAGAGATCACGCCGCGGATCGAGCGGAAAGGGAACGATGCGTTCGCCGATGGCAGCGAAAGCACCCTGACCATAGGTACCCACGAACATCCTGTCGCCCTCGCGGTGCAGCGCACGCACGAAGATCTCCTGCAAGCCCGGGACAGGCGATACCGTTCCGGTGGACGCATCGACGCTGAAGACACCCTTGCCCGTAGCCAACCACAACGAACCGTTGGGTGCGCGTTGCAAGGCGAAGACCTGCTCGTGGAAGTCGGCGGCGGTACGGCGGTACACGACCACCGGTGCTTCGTTGACGTAGGCCACCACGCCTGCGATACCGGCTACCCATGTGGTATCGCCCTCCTGCAGATACGCGGTAACGAGGCCCGAGGGCGTAATGAACTCGCGCACGATCCGGCCGCTCGAACGTTCGATGATCCATACCGAGTCCAGTCGCGAGGTCCAGATGCGGCCCTGCGGATCAAGGTGCATGGCAACGCCTTCCTGTTGGCCGGGTAGCATGGATCGCGCCGGAAGCCATCGGCATCCGCCTCCCATCCATCCTGTGTCAGTACCCTGCTGCTCCATGCGGTGATACCGGTACAGACCCTTGTTGCCGGTGCCGACGAATACGTTGTCGCCCTCCGGCGATACCGCTACGGCCAATACCGATGTTCCTACCGGCAACCCGGTGATGATCGGAACGAACGCGATGCGGCCCGGCGCGCGCGGGACGAGTTGCCACAACGTATCCGCCGACAATGCATACACCGCATCCTGCACCGGGTTCCAGAAGAAGCGTTGTATGGCCGAAGGATGCGGCCCGCCATCCATGGTTACCGGCGATAGCGCGCGCGTGCCACGATCCGTCGGTACAACATCCCCTGGCGGTCCAGCACATGAATAGCGCCATCGAGCATGAAGTCCATGTGGTGGTCCGCTGCAACGGCGATCGTCCCCACCGCGTTGGCACCGCTATGGAAGCGGAGGCCGTCGGGCCCCAGCACCGCCCATTGGACACTATCGGCGGCAAGCAACTGGTCCTCCCACCGCGCCCAGTTCGCCAGTGCGGGATCGGACAAGGCATCCGCCACGATGGTGCGGAAGGCACCCACCGACGGCAACACACCGGCGATCTTGTGCGGTCGCTTGCTGAAGCTGCGCCCATCGACCAAGCGGCGCGGACCGTTCTCTTCAATGCGGTACAAGCTGGCCAATACATCCATTACCAACAGCTCACCGGCCGCACTGCGGAACAGGTGGCCCATCCGGTCCTCCAGTATCGCACTATCGGTGCTGGTGGAGAACACCTTGAAGCGGAGCCCATCGAACCGCACCAAGCCACCTTCGCTCGTAAGCCACAGGTAACCGCTAGTATCGAACGCCATGGAGCGCACGCTGTTCTGCGGAAGTCCGTTGGCGGCGGTGTACTGCTCCACATGCCAGCGGTGCTGGGCCAGCACCCAGCACGGCTGCAACAGGCAACAGGCGAACACGCAGGCGCGCACCAAGGCACCAGTGGCAGTGGCCACCACACGTGTAGGGGTAGAACGTGTGTTCATGCTGCGCAGTGCCGAATGTCGGGAAGATCCGCACGCAGGGTTCATGCCCGGCAAAAGGGCATAGTGCCCAGTTCGGCGTATGGCGCACATTCCCATGTCAAAAGTCCACGATGCGGACGCCGGCACGACCCTGTTCACACGGTACTTTCGAACCTTGCCAAGCCGTACCGACCTCCACCGGACGCGGCAGTGGAGCAAGGTTTTCGGGATCCAATGCTAATGCTTGATACGAGCGACCGATGAACTCTACGCACTCCCTCGTCCACTTCCGTAGGCCTGCGGTCTTGGGCCTAAGTATCGTGTTGTTGTGCCTCATGACATCCGTGCACGCCCAAGACCGCACCGAGAGCGGTTACACGTTGAACTGGACGGGCGAACTGCGCGTGGAACCCGGCACCATCAGCAACGGCAAGTGGTCGTTGGCCGGGCATAGCATACCGGTGTACGAAGCCGATGGCAAAGACGCGCTGGATCTGTGGAAGAAGGAGTACAAACCATACGGCGCCGACTTCAGCGGCAGCAAACCCACCAAGGCGTTGCATGTGCTGGTGCCGGCCCTTTCCTCGGCGCCCATACTGGTGCTGGCCCATGCCACCGATGGCGCCAAACGCGGACCCGCACGGCTGACGCTGGCGTTCTGCGCGAACGACAGTACCCCGCTGGAAACCACCGGCGATGTGGAAAAGGTGATGCACGAATTGGCGGTGCGCTTGAACCGCGCGGTGATACAGCCGCAGGTGGATGAGCAGCAGAAGGTGGTGGACCGGTACGCCGACAAGCTGGCAGGTGCGCAGAAGGACCAAGCACAGGCGGAGCGCAAAGCGGCCAACGCGAACGACGATCTGGAGGATGCCAAACGGGACAAGAGCAAAGTGGGCGACAAGCAGGCCGAGCAGCAGCAGGAAGTGGTGAAGCTGCAGAAGCGCTACAACAAGAGCGGCGACGCCGACGACCTGCGGCGACTGACCAAGGCTCAAGCGGAACTGGCCGACCTGCAGGAGCGCATGAGCAGGGAACTGAAGGATGAACAGCGCGCACAGAAGGATGCGAACAAGCGGCAGGACGATGTGCCCGATGCCGAGAAGGACCAGATCGAATACCAGAAGGCGAAGGAAAAAGCGATCAGCGAGTTGGAGGCGCTGAAACGGAAACTGGAGGCCGTGCGATGAGGCACGATGTTCGCCGGGGCGGTCAGCGGTATGTGGTGGTGTACAACGGAAGTCAGGGTCGCGAGCGGCCGTGGTGCATGAGCTGATGCGGACGCTCTCTGTATTCCCTGCCGTTGCGCTGGCGGTTGTGCTGGCCCCTTTGAACAGTGCTGCGCAGGACACCTTGCGCATGCCCCCCGGCAACGGCGGTTTCGATAGCGCGTACGTCATCGACTGCACGCACATGCTCACCACGCGGTTCTATGTGAGCAGCAAGTTCAACGCGATGAACATGCGCGATCAGGACATCGGCAGCAATGTGGAGTACCGTCCCAACACCCGCACGAACTTGGGGCTGGGTGCGAGCTACCGGGCACTGACGCTCAACATCGGCATCGGCTTCCCGTTCCTGAACAGCGACGACAGCCTGCGCGGCAAGACGCGCTACTTCGATGGGCAGGCCAACATCTACGGCAGGCGCTGGGTGATCAACCTGTTCGCCCAGAGCTATCGCGGGTACTACATCGATCGGCTCAGTTACCCGGGATCGGCCGCGCAGGACAGTACGTACCTGCGGATCATGGACGACGAGCGATTGCGGCCCGACATGCGTCAACGGAACCTGGGGGTGAGCGTGATGCACATCTTCGGGAACAAGCGGTTCAGCTACCGGGCGGCCTTCAACCAGGATGCGTGGCAGAAACGCAGCGCGGGATCCATGTTGCTGGGTGGCAACGTGGTGTACCAAGGGTTGCGCGCCGATCATTCAACGATCCCGGTCGCCGTGGACAGTCTGTTCTCGCCTGCGCTCCGTTTCCGTCGCATCGACCAGTTCGAGGTCGGCGGGCTGTTCGGCTACGCGCACACGTTCGTGATCGCGAAGCACGTGTTCTTTTCACTCTCCACTTCCGGTGGGCTGGGCTTGGCCTACAGTCGGTCGACCACTCCGAGCGAAGAGGGTGATAAGCTGCGCGATGACTGGAGCCTGGCCGTGCGGACGCAGGCACGGGTAGCGATGGGATACAACAGCGCCCGCACCTATGTTGGCGTGCAGTACGTGAACGAGCAGAGCATCACGAACCTGACGCCGGGCGCACAGTACGCTTGGAACGTGGGCAATTACCGCCTGTTCATCACCTATCGCTTCAAGGCCCGCGTGAAGCCGGTGGATGCCGCTATGCGGTGGTTCGGTCAGTAGCGGACCGACCAGTGCGGATGTTGTGGAAGTCGCGCAGCTTGGTGTGCGCAGGTCACTTATCCCTCAGTCTTTCCCCGAACATCAATGGCACCGTCATGCGGCACCGCGCAGGTTTCCCGTTGGTTTTGCACGGCAGCCATTTGGGCATGCCCTTGATCACGCGCATGGCCTCCTTGTCGTGGGCTTCGCTGAGAGATTGTTTCAACTGCACGTCGCTGATGCGGCCCAGCTCATCCACCAGGAAATCGACGATCACCGTTCCGCTCGCATCGCTCTTGGCGATGGGGCGGATGTTCACTTGCAGGTAGCGGTGCATGGCGTCCCAACCGCCTTTGAACATGGGTTCCGTGGTGGTGCTGGTAACCGCCGCACCGGCCGGTTGACCGAGCAGCACAACACTGTCCAGCCGCTCGGCGATCTCCTGCTTCGTCAACGGACGCAGGTCACCCCCATCCGCTGTTGTGATCATCGCCTCTTGGCTCGCCTCCGCGCGTTGCTCAACGATCACGGCCCCTTTCGGTATGCTGTCCCAACTCACGCGCTTGCCGTTCACGGTGGCGACGTACACGGTATCGACCAGCGGTTCGGCATGGGTGCGGGAGTGGGTGGCACGATCCACTGATGCACTGTCGGGCGCCCGCGCTTCACGGATGGTATCCTGTGGCAAAGCAATGGGGTCTACCACGTTGGCAACTTGAACGGTATGCACCTCCTCATGTGACAGCAATAGTGCACCGGCAATACCCAGTGCAACGATCACTGTGCTGCCCGCGACCCACGGCCACCAATTCCCGAAACGATAGCTGGTATAGGCCTTGGCTGCCGACATCCGAAGGTCCACACGGTGCATCCCTTCGCGCAACGCGCGCTGGTCGTTCACCACATCGCGCAGCTCGTGGCTGGCGGCCATGCGGCCTTCGAACGCGCTGCGCTCGTCAGCCCCATTGCACCATCCAAGTACCGATCGGCCAGCTCCAACAGGTGTAGTTCGTCTCTCATGCGTGCTGTGGTTCCGTGGCGTGCGCCGATGTGTTCATACGGCGGAAGCGCTTGCGGGCTTCCTCCAGGCATTTGTACTTCCGTGTCTTTGCTGCGCCTTCACCGGCGAAACCGAGCGACTTTGCAATGTGCATCAACGGCTCTTTGGCGATGTAAAATCGACGAAGGATCTCAAGGCACTTGTCCCCAAGAGAGGTGAGTGCTTTCTCCGCCAGCTTGAAGCCGCTCTCCTGCGCGAGCAGTGCCCCGAGGTCAGCGGGATCATCGGCGGTGTCTTCCACTTCCCATTTCGTCAGCGCCTTGTCACGGCGGCGCAATTCATCGCGCCAGAGGTTGCGGCACACGCTGTAGAGGAAGGTGCCGATGGCGGAGGTGAGCACGAAGTCTTCGCCCTTCGCCTTGCGGTGGAAGATGATGAGCGCGTCCTGGAACATGTCCTTCGCATCGGCCCTGCTGCCGCTGTTCTGCCGCACCATGCGTTCCACCATGGGCAGGTGCGCATAGAGCTTCACGAAGGCTTGGTGGTCCTTGCCTTGTCGGATGAGTGCGAGGATCTCAGGGTCGCTCACGTTGGTGCCTTTGGTGGTTGATGACCAGAACGGCGAAAGGTGACCTCGGAGTGCGCGACCGGTCGCTCAGCGGAGCACGATGGGGTCTTCGATGAGTTCGGGGGTGATGGGCGGGACCGGCTGCACCACGCTGCGCGACGTATCGCCGTTGCGCCAGAAACGCCATTGGCGCGGCACCTTTTCCACTTTGATCGGGTAGATGGTCAAGGAACCGTCCGCAGCCACCCGCATGCGCAGGAAGTGCTTGAAGTCTTCGATGCGCAAGGCGCTGAACGCCTCTTCGCTGTGACGGCCGAACACGTTGATCGAGATCAGCAGATAGAGCCCAAGGATCACGCAACCCGCCATCCAACCGCCGCCGAAGATCATGGCAGCCGTGAGCACTGCACCACCGAATGTATCGCCCAACAGCAGTGTGGACAGGTTGAACGAACCCCAACCGATATAGAAGATCGCCACCCAGTGCACCGCCCAGTGCAGGGTGCCTGCAACGATCCGGTAGAGCGTGGAGTGCGTGTCGGTGAATGCAATGAATACCGCCCACAGCCCGAGCATCCAGAGCGCTATGCCCGGTTGGGCTTCGAACTGTTGCAACGTGACTTCAAAAGCGCGCCATGGGTCCGATACGACCTTGCCGTTGTACGATGCACCAACGAGCCATGCGGTCATCAAGTACAGGATGGCAGGCAGTATCCCGGCTTTCGGATTCTTGAACAGGAAGAGCAGGTTACCCCATGCCAATCGCGATGAAACGGCGGGATCGGGATAACACTTCTTCTCGGCGAAGGTGCGCGCCGCACCCTGCCCATCCTCCGCCGACTCCGTGATCACGGACAAGTCTTCCTCATGGGTAGGATGAAGGAACGCACCACCACCACCGGCAGTGATCTTCTGCACCGGCGAGCCGGCTGCTGCATGACGGCCCACCTCTTCGTGGCGCCGGTAGTGATGCAGATCGCCTGTGAGGTAAAGTTTCACTTCCACATTGCACGGGGTGAACACCTGATCGCGCAAGTACATCAGATCCGTTTCATCGAACACGCGGCCCATGGTTCTGTACTTGTGCGCGTAGGTCCACACCGGAAGCGAGAGGCACAGCACCACTTTGTCTCCTGCGCTCATGCCTACCGCCACCGATCGGAAGTACTCGATCTGGCCGGTATCCAGATCGCTCTGGAGTTGTCCATCGCTACCCAGGAGCCACCAGTTGCCCGGCAACTTCAACGCGAAGTAGCTGCGCTGTTGCTGCGTGCGCCAACCGGCGAACGCGCGGCCGCCGACATCGGAACAGAACAGGCGCGAGAAGGCGTTGAGGCCGTCGTACCAATCGTGGTTGCCGGGTATGGCATAGGCTACCGGTTGCTCCAAGGGCTTTGCATCACCGAAGGCCTTTGTGAACGGCATCACCAACCGCCGTTGGTACTCCTCGCGACTGGGCGTGGGATAGACTTCATCGCCTCCGAACAGCAACACATCCCCGCGTGGGAGGTCGATGGTTCCGCCTTTACCATCGGCCACCTTCAATTGATCCTGCGCTGCGGCGTAGGCGATCGCGTAGGTGGGGTTCCATCCATCGCCGGTGTCGCAGATGAAGTCGATCCACAGTTCATCGCGCTCACGCGCAATGTCAGGTTCAGGCCCATCCTCACCGTCTTTGAAATAGTGCGTGTGCACGAAAGGCTCCGTGCTGGTGGAAGCCAACGCGAGCATCAAACGCCGATCGCTCCGCTCCCCGACGATGAGCGAGAACAGTGTTTTCACGCCCGTGCGCAACAACTGGCCGGGATCGAACCAACCCACCATCGGCATGCGCTGTTCCCTCCGTTTGGAGGCCATGTGCAGTGCGCTCGCAACCGGTTTGCTGATGAGCCGTTTGATCACCGGCAGTGCGGCACGCTGCTGCGCCTTCACCGCGTCAACGGATCCGGTCTCGTTCGGGTGCTTTTGATCCATGCGCTGAAAAGTAGCAGCGGACGGACAACAGAACGACGACCCTGTCAGCCCTTCAACTCCGACGGCACCAGACACACGGGTATCGGATCCATCTTGTGCCGGTTCGCAACACGGCGAGCATCGAAGATCGCGAGCACTTTCCGCTGGCGCTCGGACAAGTCGAGTGGAGTGATGTCCACCCCACGATCGCGCAGATCCATGGCCCATTCCAATTCCGGATACGATGCACCGATCTGGTCCTCGTCGCTGCGATCATCGCCGAACAAGCCGTCGGTGGGTTTGGCGATCATGATGCTCTGCACCACCCCCATGGCCTTGCCCAGGGCGTAAACTTCCGTCTTCGTCAGGTCGGCAATGGGGCTGAGGTCCACGCCGCCATCGCCGTACTTGGTGAAGAAGCCGACACCGAAATCCTCCACTTTATTCCCGGTGCCAGCAACCAAGTACCCGTGCAAACCCGCGACGTGGTAGAGGGCCGTCATGCGCAGCCGCGCGCGCGTATTCGCCAAGGACAATTGAACAGTGGCATCGTCAGCAGTCCGCGGCAGGGCCGATGCCATGGTGAGAAAGGTGGGTGTCAGGTCAACACGCTCCATGCGCACATTGGAGAACTCGGCCTCCAATGCTTTCACATGCACATGTGCGCGCGCAACATGAGAAGGGGCTTGATGAATGGGCAACTCAATACACAGCGTCGGCAACCCGGTGCGCGCGCACAAGGCACTGGTAACCGCACTATCGATACCGCCGCTGAGGCCGATCACAAAACCCGAGCGCCGGTTGGTGGTGCAATAGTCCTTTAGCCAGCCGACAATATGCGCAATGACCTTCTCCGTGTGCATCCTTCAATATCCCGACCGGTCGGGCCTGCTTCATAATGAAGCCCCGTCCCGTTCGATCAGGGCAGGGCTTCTATGGTTATCGTTCGCTATTAGAACAACATGCCCAACGTCAGTTCGGCATAGTGCAGCTTGGCTTGGCCCAAGTCATCGTTATCGAACACGTTGTTGAAGCCATTGCTGTACTTCAACCCGACGAGCGCAGAGGTATTGCCGCTGAAATTGTATTCGAATCCAGCGCCGACCACCAAGGCCACCCGGAATTCGGAAACGTCGTCGCTCGCATCCTCATCCTTCAATGAAACGGTTTGGCCGTTCCGTACCGTCTCATAATCGCCCTTTGCGCCTACACGAAAGCCCGTATCGAAGCCGATCTGGCCGAAGTATGTCATGTAGCCGATCTCGTTCGTCTTCAACTTGATGCTGATCGGCAGCTCAACATATTGGACCCTCAATGCCGCCGTTTGAGAGCTGACAAGACTGTCTGTGAGGGCCGTGTAGGTCCTTTTGTACTTCGCCCCGATATTGTTCAAGTATAGACCGGTCGCGAATGCATAATTCGCGTTGGCGCCAATGATGAAATCAGTCATCAGCCCGAAACGGAAGCCGAGCTTCGAGCCGTCGCTATCAACCTTCTTGCCGCTGGGCGTGATCCAACCCAGATTGGGGGCAATGGACAATCCCAGACGTACCGATCGCCCTTCGTTCTGTGCAAATGCCGAGGACGTGACAGCCAAGGCGATCACCAGTGCAGCGGATGTCTTTCTCATAGTTTTGGCGTTCATGGTAGTATGGTGCGAATGTAGCCTCAGAGCAGGTCGAGCAGTGGCCTGCGCCGCGCTTGTTTTCAGTTTGTTGTTGACGGCGTGCGATGGCGGAAGTCACGCGGAGATCGAACCCGTTCCTATTGAATTGGAAGTGGTTAGACTGGACCACAAGGTGTTCCGCACACCACCGGACAGCATGTTGTGGAGGTGCCGCCAACTGCAAGCGGAACTCGGACCGTTCTGGCAACTCTATGTGGAAGACATCCTTCAAGCCGCAGCATTGGAGGACCCCCGGCTTCCGCTCGCGCTCAACACGTTCACCAGCGATCCGGATTGGATGGAAGCCCAGGTCGCGATCGACAGCGCGCTCGGCGATCTTGCCGGTCCTGTCGCGGACATGAAGGATGCATTCGGAAGACTGAAGGTGGTATTCCCTGACAGCATTACGCCGCGGGTCATTGTCTTCAACAGTTGTTTCAACTACGGCCTCTACCCCACCGATACCGAGCTGGCCATCGGCGCGGAGTGTCTCATCGGGCCGGGGCAGCGCGTGATCGTACCTCGCTCCTGAGAGTTTTCCGCAGTTCGTGAAGGACCGCATGCGGCCTGACATGCTCGCGCCAGGGGCAGTGAAGGGATGGCTTATGGTGCACTGGCTTCGTGATACACGTGGTGAAGACCTGCTGACCAATCTCGTGGAGATCGGCAAAGTGATGGCCCTGTTGGAAGCCGTGATGCCCGCAACCGATGCATCGTTGCGGTTCGCCTTCACACCCGAACAACTGAAATGGTGTGAGGAGAACGAATACATGATGTGGCAGAAGATCGTCAACGATGAACTGCTCTTCAGTAAAGAGGAAAAAGCCGTAAGCCGCATCCTCAACGACGCACCGTTCACCAATGGCTTTCCCCGTGAAAGTCCGGGCATGTTGGCGAGTGGATCGGCTACCGTTTGGTGAAAGCATACATGGCCGACAACCCGGACCTCACCTTTGCCCAGTTGTTCGCACTCACCGATGCGCAACAGATCCTGAAGACCTACAAACCCCGCTGATCAATATCCAATATTGAATAACCAATGATCTACTTCCAAATAGGTAGGAAGGTCGCTGGATCGCACCTTGGATATTGAGTATTGGATATTGAACATTGACCATTCCCATGAGCACCTCCCAGATCCGCTTCACCATTACCCTCGACGAGAACAAAGTGCCCGAGCGCATTGAGTGGGAGGCCGATGACGCGAGCGCGAAAAGCGAATGCAAGAGCACGCTCATCAGTTTGTGGGACGCCAAGGAGCAGAACACGTTACGTATCGATCTGTGGACCAAAGCCATGACCACCGATGAGATGAAGTCGTTCTTCCACCAGAACATCCTGACGATGGCCGACACCTTCGAGCGAGCCACCGGCGAAGGCAAGATGGCGGCGCAGATGCGCGACTTCGGAGTGTACTTCGCAGAGCACATGCTCGGCGTGAAACCGGAGTAGACTTTTGTGACGGTCGACCGGGGCCACGATCGACAAGATCACCGATGAACGACCCGCGGAGGATGAACTTGGTCGACCGCTGGGCGGATGTTTTGTTCCGTTGGATACACGGTGTTGGAGCAACTCCCTTGGTCCGATGGATGCTCGCAACGCCGCTGCGTGCAACGCTTGTGCTTTCGGCGTTCACCGTCCTCAGCAACTTCCCGCTCTATGATCTGGCCTATGCCCAAGGCGGCACCGGCCCCAATTGGCCGCCGTTCTTCGAACAGGTTGAAGAACCTTTCCGGGATCATACGCACACGTATTCAGACTGGTCGCACGCATCGAAGCTTGGTTTCCGGTTCGTTCCGGCAGTATTGTGCAAGGTGCTTGGCCTGCATACTGTTCCGCTGGTCTGGGCTTTCCAGTTGCTGACCCTGTTCGCGCTGCACGCGTTGCTCTTTGCGCTGCTCCTGCATTGGTCAGGGTCGATCAAGAAGGCGTTCTTGGCCACGCTATCGTGCTGCTTGGTGGCGGGCGGCCACCCGTACCTCGAGGATATATGGGGCTACTTCGACACGCTCGCGCTCGCGTTCTCAATGGCGGCGATCCTGACGCGAAGACCTGGGTTGTCGATCCTCTTCTTGTTGCTCGCATGGTTCACCGATGAACGTGCGCTCGTGGCGTCTCCTGCGCTGCTGTTTTTCCATTGGGCCAGCGTCATGAAGGCAGGAGGGAACGGCCGCCTTGTTGATGTGCTGCGAAGGAGTTTCCCGTTGGTATCGGCGTGGGCCATATATGCTGTTCTCCGGATAGCACTTGGTCACTGGTTCGGCCTACGCTCCGCACCGGTGGCAACAACCTATCTGCTCGATCAATGGCCAACGGCCCTCACTGCTCTAGGTCGTGGTTGCGAAGGCTTGCTGATGATCGTTGCCCTGTTGCTTGTCGCGCTCTGGAACGGGCGCGCGTTCGGCTTTCTGCTCGCCTATGTCGCAGGCTTCTGCCTTGTATGGGGAACCGCGATGGCCGTGATCGATGTGGATCGCAGCATGGCGTACCTGCTGCCGTATCTCGCGCTCGCCTTGGCGATGCTGAACGATCGCGTTCCCCCTCAACGGCTTTATCCACTGGTCGCGCTGTCAATGATCCTCAACTTGTTCCTCGGTCAAAGTTGGTCGTTGCCTGCGCAGGCATACCGCATGATCTTCATCGATCACACGGCGCCGTTGTTCTGAAGATCCGTTCAAGGAAGCCCCTTCCAGTCCGCGTTGATGCTGGCAATGAACTCGAGCAGTTCATCACGGCCCTTGCGCGTTTCGGCGCTGGTGATGAAGAGCGTGGGCAGCTTGGCCCAGGTCTTCTTCAGCACCTTCTTGTACACGGCCACGCTGCTCATCACTTGTGGCTGGCTGATCTTGTCGCTCTTGGTGAAGGCGATCGCGAACGGTATGCCTTTCTCGCCGAGCCAACCGATCATGCCGAGATCGTTCTTCTGCGGTTCCAGTCGTGAATCCACCAGCACGAAAACACATTGCAGGTTCTCTCGCTCCAGCAGGTACGCATCGATCATCGCGCGCCATGCTGTGCGTTCATCGCGGCTCACTTTAGCGAAGCCATAGCCGGGAAGATCCGCCAGCAGCCATTCCGCAGTGGCATCGGCACTGGTGCCTTGCACTTTGAAATGCTCCACGTTGCGCGTTCGGCCCGGTGTGTTGCTCACACGCGCCAATTTGTTGATACCGACGAGCATGTTCACCAAGCGGCTCTTGCCCACGTTGCTGCGCCCGATGAACGCGTACTCCGGCAGGTTCGGCTTGGGCCAATGTTCCGCCTTGCGGCCACTGCCGAGATGTTCTGCCTTGAGGGTGTGCATAGGAGAGCGTAGTAAGTGATGATCAGCGGGTCACGGGCGACAAGTCGAGGCGACCCATGATGCCGCACCGGCAACGCATTACTTCTTGGCCAAGGTTTTCTTCAGCCAACTATCAACGATGCCATTGAACACATCGGGGTGTTCCATCATGGCAGCGTGGCCGCAATTGTCGATCCAGAACAACTCGCTGTGGGGGATCAACGACTTGAATTCCTCGGCAACGTGAGGAGGGGTGATCGTATCCTGCTTACCCCAGATCAAGCAGACCGGAAGTTTCAAATTGGGCAGGTCCTTGGCCATGTTGTGGCGAATGGCGCTCTTGGCCAACGAGAGTATGCGGATCAGTTTGGCTTTATCGTTCACCGTTTCGTAACACTCCTCCACCAAGGCATCGGTGGCGTGTTTCGGGTCGTGGAACGTCAACGCGATCTTGGCGCGGAGATACTCCTTGTCCTCTCGGCGGGGGAAGCCGCCGCCGAAAGCATTTTCATACAGTCCGCTGCTGCCCGTGAGGATAAGCGTGCGCAAGCGGCTGACATGTTTGGTGCAGTAAACCAAGGCCACGTGACCACCCAAGGAATTGCCCAACAGGTTGATCTCCGTGAAGCCCTTGTGCCGGATGAAGCGATCGAGGAATTCGGCCAACGCCGGCACGTTGGTGTTGAGCATCGGCATGGAGTAAAGCGGCAGCATGGGCATCACCACGCGGTACTGCTTGCTGAAGTGGTTTATGGGCCCCTCGAAGTTGCTGAGCGCCCCGAACAAACCATGCAGAAAGATCAACGGCGGCCCTTCGCCGACATCGATGTACTTGAACTCTCCTTCTTCCTTGAGCGCGGGTTGCATGCGGATGGGGTGCGACCAAATGTAATCGGGTACCCGACAAGCCAACGGTGCAGCGATCGGAAAGACCCGGTCGATAGTGTGAACTCCGCTTCTACTTCAAAACTTTGATGGTGCCCTGGGCACCATTGTCGAACACACGCAGGAAGTAAGTGCCCGCCTGCAAGAATGTGAAGTCTTGTTCTTGAATACGGCTACCCGCCCAGAGGACTTTGCCCACTGCATCCAGCAATTCGTAGCGTTCTGTGCCTGTTGCATTCCGCAAACCGATGCGGTCGACGATCGGGTTGCTGATGAGCACAGGCGCTGGTTGTCCCGGCGCATTGCCTATCGCACTTGCGCTGTTCCACGAGATGATGCAAATGCCACCACCTCCTACACCACCTGGTGAACCGATGCCGTTACCGCCACCACCCCCGCCGCCATAGGCCACGCCATTCCCTTCGGGATCGGTAACTGTGCAATTGGGATCCGTAAAGCCGGCGCCCTTGCCGCCAGGACCGGCAGGAGCACCTCCGGCCACGCCCGCACTTCCTCCGGGTGTCAAGCAGTTGTTCCCGTTCCACACGATGGTGTTGCCACCAACGCCACCGTTGCTTGTTGCACCAGCGGCACCACCGCCACCGCCGCCGAAATACGTGTAGTAACCACCACCACCGGCTCCACCTGTGCGGCTCACTTGGCCACCAAGTCCAGCACCACCAGCACCACCACCTCCGATGTTCGGGTTGCTCACGGAAGTCCCGTTATCCCCCGCACCAGCAAGAATTCCGAGGCCTCCTACGATCGTGGCCAATCCGCTTCCACCGGTTCCAACCACGATCGAATAGGAAGTGCCGGGGCTCACAACAAAAGAGCCACGTGCATAACCGCCGCCCCCGCCGCCCCCAGCACCGTTCGTTCCGCCGTTGCCTCCAGCGCCCACCAGCTCAATGCCGATGGTATCGACCCCGGCAGGCACAACAAAAACCCCGCTTGACGTGAAGATGGCTTGCGCGAGCAACGAACTGCTCCAAAGCGCGAAGAACGATAGGGCAAAAGGTGTCTCATGGGTTGTGTTGTTCCTGGTTCCAAGGGATCGTACCGTGGAACGAGAGGCTGATACTACACAACTTCCATGGGTGCTGAAACAACGCGGGGTGTTGGAGGCCCCGCTATAAGGTCGCATGAAGAGGTCATCAAACGCTCCTTTCGGGAAATCCACTACGAAACCATTAAGGGCTTTGCACTTTACCGAACGCCTGCGCCGCATAGAACCCCCCACCACCAGCGATGGCCAAGAAGAGCGGGCGGGCTGCAGGGGCTCCCTCCGAACGTTCTGTGCTGAGTGCTTGGTACCAGCGCGCTTCTTGATCGAAGGTGCCTACCGGGTGGATGGATGCCCGGGCAAAGTAGCGCTCGGCCTTTTTGTACAGACCAAGATTGTAGCACGAGAGGCCCGCATAGAACAGCGCGTTGATGTCATCGGGATATTGGGCGAGCACGGTGCGCAGTTCGGTAAGTGCGCGCTTGTGATCATTGCGCGAAAAGGCAGCAAGCGCCACATCGAATTGGTCGAGGTATTGTACAGGGCGAGTTTCCGGTTCCGCAGCGGCCTGGTCTTCCGGGGAAGCGAACCGGGCGCTCACGCCCAAGTCGTTGATGTGCGGCACATGGTCGCCATACAGTTCGTTCGGATCAACAAGCTTGAGGTTGTGCAGGAACACCAGCTGGCGGGAGTCGAGGGCAATGCTCGAAGTGCGCACCACGACCGTATCAACCGGCTTCGGAAGTTGAACACGCACCGGTAGTTCCTCTAGGTGACATGGTGTCGCGTCGCACCACTACTTCGTCCGTTTTCAGGGGTGGTTTGCTCAGCGCGGGTTCGTGCCCGATCTGTTGACTGGGAAGGATCTGCACGGCCGCGGTGATCTCGTTCTCGGTGGGCGGCTGAATGGCGTTCGGCGCGTCGACGGCGAAGGGCCTAGCACCTTCGGGATCCGTTGCCGCCATCGATGCTCCCGGTTGTCAGCAGCGCTTCATCATCATGGCTGGGAGCAGCCAAGGCAATACGCTGATGAGGCCAACTACGCCTACGACCAACACCGGGCGCAACCAACTCGCTCCACGCCCATTCCCCATCGGCCTCCCCAACTCCGGCAACGGAGCCTTTGTCGCGGCCAACCCTTCCACGGCCTCGCGGCACAGTTCACAGCGCTCCAAGTGCAACTCCACAGCGTGTGCTTCGGCGCCCAGCACATGGCCATGCGCGTAGCGCTCCAACAGTGTTCGGGACAGGTGTTCCATGGTCATGGGGCGTTGTGCGCGGCCGTACCTGAAGTGTTACTTGTGCCACGCTCCAGAATGATGCGCAGATTGCGCCGACCGTTCTGGAGGTTGCTGCGTACGGCGTCGAACGCCATGTTCAAGCGTTCGCCTACCTCGGCATAACTAAGCCGGTCCAGGTAGAACAGTTTGATGCAGTCGCGCTGGTGCTCATTCAGTTCATCGATGGCGTGTTCCATGCGGCGCAACATCTCCTCGTTCTCCAAGTGGGCGGCCAGCAGATCATCGGCTTCGTCCTGCTGGGTGCCGTTAAGTTCCGTGAGCGGCTTGGCGCCGCGCAACTGCATCAGGCAATGGTTCCGCATCACCGTGTGCAGCCAAGCCCCTGCATTGCGCACTTCATGGCGCTTGATCAACGATGGCAATTCGGCGAACAAGGTCATCACGGCATCCTTGGCGGTTTCCGCATTCTTGAGATACTTCATCCCCACGGCGAAAAGCAGATGGGCGTACCTGTCCCAGATTACGCCCAGCGCTTCGGAGCGGCCGGCCTTGATCGCCAGGACCAATTCCTCATCGCTACTTGCTTGCTGCTGTTTCCGCCGTAGGAACATTCACTGTTCTGGTTGCTCCAAAGGTGGTTGCTCCTGCCCTTGTTCCGGCTTCGTTTCCAGCTCGGTGTCTTTTATCTCCTCCTTCGCTTCATGGGGCTTCTTCTCTTCCAGCTGTTGTTGCTCCAGTGCTTCCTGCGTTTGGCGGGCATCGTACTCGCGGCGCAACTGCATGGCGCGTCCCTGGGCCCACAATTCTTGGTAAGTCTTGGTCTCGATTACCACCACCCCCCCGGTCACGTCGCCGTACTTGGCCGGAAGCCCGCCGGTGTACACGGTAACGCTGCTGATCGCACTGCTTGGGACACGCGGCAAACGACCGGCAATGCGCACACCATCCACGAAACTCGCCATGTTCTCCGTGCGGCTGCCCTTGAAGTGCAGGCCTTCGTTGTCGCGGGAAGCGGTGACACCAACGAAGCTGCTCGACACGAACTTGATCGGGTTCGCTCGATTCGGGTCCTTAGCGAATTCGCTTGCCAACAACGTCTGCCTGCCGGTTTGCTCAGGGTCGATCTTCGGTCGGGTATGTATGTAATCGGGCTTTGCTTTTACAACAACCCCCGGAAGAACCCTGGGCATCTCTTTCATCACGATATCGACCGAGGTGAACTGGTCGGGATAAACCTCGATGCCTTCGCCGATCCAATCCGCCTTCCCCATGGTCTTGGCGGTCATTGCGTACGTGCCGGCGGGAAGTGGCTTCAGCACGTAACGCCCTTCCTCATCGGCCATGGTCCCGAACGGACCGGAAGAGAGAGATACAACGACCGTCGCGAACGGTACCGGTTCCTTTTTCTCATCTAGCACTTTGCCGCGTATCTCGCCCATGCTCTGGGCGTTGGCAACCAAGGCGCTAAGCGCAAAGGCTACCGGGAGAAGAATTCTGTGTCCCATGATCGGTGTGTTTGATCATAGGATGCGGGGAACCCGGGATATGCACAAAAAGCAAAGCCCTTAAACCTCCTCGGCCACCACTTCCATAACGCCCGGCACCATCTGCTTCAACAGATTCTCGATGCCGCCCTTCAGCGTTACCATGCTGCTGGGGCAGCCACTGCAAGAGCCTTGCAACTGGACAGTGACAACACCTTCCTTGTACGACCGGAAGGCGATATGGCCCCCATCGCCTTCAACTCCCGGCTTTACATATTCATCCAGCACGGTGATGATCTTGGCGTCGTCCTCCGTGATCGGCTGCGCGTGGCTCACTGCACGTTCTTCGGCCTTATGCATGTCCGCCGCGCTGATGTCGGTATTGAGCACACGGCCGTCCTCACGCAGGTAGTCTTGGATGTACTCGCGCAGTTCCATTTGCACGAGGTCCCAATCGACGCTGTTGTTCTTGGTAACGGTGATGAAGTTGCTGCCGAGGAACACCCCGGTAACGAACGGCAGGTTGAAGATCTTCTCGGCGAGTGGGGAAATGTTCACACACTCATCGGGCGCCGTGAACTCGAGCATGCGGCCTTCGGGCAGAAGCGGCAGATTGGTGACGTAGCGGAGTGTGGCCGGGTTCGGAGTGCTCTCGGCATATACCGTATAGGCTTTGCGGTTGACGGTTTCCATGACGGGGCGAAAGTAACCCCATGTATCGCGCAGCCTTTCAAGCTCGTTAACGTTTCAGGTGAAGCCCGCTTCAATACACCGGGCTACTTTTGGGCCGCTCATGAACCAGCTACGCACCAACCGGTACGCCGTGCACTTCGCGGCGATGCTCCTATTGGTGGCGGCTTTGGCGCCGGCCCTGTGCCGTACAACGTGCTTGAACAGTGGGCGCAGTGTTGTGGACTTTGGTCATGTCAAAGGGTGCTGCGACAACGAAGCACCAAGTGACACACCGGAGTTCCAAGCAACGTGTTGCATACACACCGAGGCCAGTGCCCAAGTAAGCGACCATACCATTGGCGCACCGATCAAACTGGTCGTGGCCCTGCCGATGATGGCTCTTCTGACACCCACGCCGGAGATCCTCTTGTCAGCACCTACTGCCACACTGCGTACCGATCGCGCACCGCCGGAAAAGGCTCCTGAACGGTTGAGCCTTAACCGCTCACTCCTTTTATAGGCTTCTTCTTTCCTGATCAACCTGCTGCGCCGACCGGTGCTCCGGGTGTTGTTCCCTCGGTTCATTCAACAGGAAAAGAAGACATGCGTTCAAGGATCACCTTGCTGCTCATTGCGATCGCTACGCTCAACGCAGCGGCACAGGATATTGCTGGTACCGTGCGCGGCCGAAAGGCCGATGGTTCGATCACGGTCCCTTACGGCAACGTGTACTGGGTGGACACTGCGATCAGCGTAACGGCCGACGGAGAAGGCAAATTCACGATCGCTCCGATTCAATGGCCTGGCCAACTGGTGGCCAGCGCAAGCGGTTACTCGAACGACACCCTGACCATCGTGGAAGCCCCTTCGGAAGTCGTGGCATTCGTTCTGGAGCCAGTGGTCGAACTCGGGGCGGCGAGGATCGTCGAGCGCACGCAAGGCACGTTGCTCGACACCCGGAGCACGGTGAACATGGAACGCATTGGGCAGAAGGAATTGAAGCGGGCGGCTTGCTGTGACCTGAGCGAGAGCTTCGAGACGAACGCTACCGTGGACGTGAGCTATGCAGATGCGGTGAGCGGGACAAAAGCGATCAAAATGCTGGGGCTCGATGGCAAGTACGCGCTCATCAGCGTGGAGAACATCCCCTTTCTCCGCGGCCTCAGCAGCAGCTATGGTTTGACACTGTTGCCAGGCCCGTGGATCCGTGGCATCAACGTGAGCAAAGGCACGGGCCCAGTTGTAAACGGATACAGCAGTATGACGGGCCAGATCGACCTGTCCCTATTGCAACCAAGCAGTGCGGAGCCGCTCTTCGTGAACCTGTACGGCAACGCACAAGGCCGTTATGAAGCCAACGTGCACTCGGCACAGCGGCTCGACAGCGCATGGCACAACCTGTTGATGGTACATGCCAACTTCAACGAAACCGAACTCGACAACAACAAGGATGGCTTCTTGGACAACGTGTTGAACAACCGCATCAACATCCTCGACCGGGTTGAATACCAAGGCGACGGCAGCGACGCGCACTTCGGTGTGCGTTACGTCCTGGATGACCGACGTGGCGGACAAGTCTCACGGGACGAGGACGTGGGGCCTGCGATCCCGCGTTACCAAGTGGGTATCAGCAACGAACTGGTGGATGTTTTCGCCAAGGGCGGCTTTGTTTTCAAGAACAACCCTACGCGCAGTATCGGCCTGATCGGCAACTTCAGGCAGCACACGCTCGATGCACAATTCGGGAACCGGATACACATGGGCCTGGAGCACAGTGGTTCGTTCAGTGCTATCTTCCAGCAACTGTTGCGCGATGGCAACGACCAAGTGAAAGCAGGGCTCACCTTCAACTACGCGGACTTCACGGAGCATTATATCGACAGCACGTTCGGTCGCACCGAGCGTATACCGGGAGCCTTTGCTGAACACACCTTGAAGCGCGGCAATTTCACAGCTGTGAGCGGTCTGCGGTTCGACATGAACGACCACTACGGGAATTTCCTGTCGCCGCGCCTCCATTTGAAATACGACCTCGGACCGCTCACAGCATTGCGTGCTTCGGGGGGCAGTGGCTGGCGTAGCGCGAACCCGTATGTTGAGAACGCTTCTGCCCTGGCCAGTTCACGCACGGTGATCGTGGAAGAGAGCCTTAACGCCGAGCGTAGTTGGAACGTCGGTGTAGCCCTTACGCACAAGTTCAAATGGATGCAACGCAAATGGGCGTTCAACGTCGATGCCTACCGCACTGAATTCACCGATCAAATGGTGGCCGATATGGACGCCAGCGCGCATGAACTGCGGCTGTACAACCTGCGCGGTGCCTCGTATGCAACCACGGTGCAGGCCGATCTACAAGTGGAACTCGTGCGTCCATTGCAGCTGAAAGTGGCTTACCGTTGGTACGATGCCCGCACGACCTACAGCGGACAATTGCTGTCCCGGCCCTTCGTACCCGAGCACCGCGCCATGGCCGATCTCGCGTTCACCAGCCCCAACGAGAAATGGCGTTTCGATATCACGCTGAACTGGTTCGGCACAAGCCGTTTGCCCGACTTGTCCGACAACGCCAGCGCTCACCACTTCGGTGAACGTGCGCCCGACTACACGTTACTGCATGCACAACTGAGCCGCGTCTTCGGTCCGCTCGAACTCTACCTTGGGTGCGAGAACATCACCGACTTCATGCAACATCCGCAGATCATCGCACCCGAGCAACCCTTCGGCCCGGACTTTGACGCCAGCATCATTTGGGGACCGACCAATGGACGAATGTTCTATGGCGGCCTCCGATACACACTGAAAAAGAAAAACAAGTAAGGGCGCGGAATTCCGCGCCCCAACAACCAAAGAAAAATGAAGAACATCCTCACCGCCGCGCTGATCCTGATCGGGGTATCGGCTGCCGCACAGAAGCACAACGACACGCTGCTCGTGAAAAGCACCACGATCTGCGACATGTGTGAAAAGACGATCGAAACGGAATTGATCTACGAGAAGGGCGTGCAGAAAGTGGCCGTGAACCTGGAGGATGCTACTGTGGAGGTGGTCTACGACAGTCGGAAAACAACTCCTGCGGCGATCCGTACGGCGATCAGCAAACTCGGCTACATGGCCGATGACGTTCCTGCCGATGTAGCCGCTTGGAACAAACTGCCCGCGTGCTGCAAGAACGAAGGCTGCGGCAAACCCAAGCACTAGGGATGGCACTTTTACG
Source organism: Flavobacteriales bacterium (assembly GCA_016703005.1). Lineage (GTDB taxonomy): Bacteria > Bacteroidota > Bacteroidia > Flavobacteriales_F > PHOS-HE28 > PHOS-HE28. The sequence continues at coordinate 197,672 of JADJCX010000002.1, read as the reverse complement.
AACGCTCAATGGTATCGCTCCCGTGTTCGGGAGCGATTGTTTTCTGGCCGAAACGGCCGTTGTGATCGGCGATGTGGTGATGGGGGACCAGTGCAGTGTATGGTACAACGCGGTGATCCGCGGCGATGTGAACCGCATACGCATCGGTGACCGCACCAACATCCAGGACCTGGCCATGCTGCATTGCACGTACGAGCGGGCCGCGCTTACCATCGGCAGCGACGTGAGCATTGGGCACGGGGCCATCGTACATGGCTGCACCATCCACGACAAGGTGCTGATCGGCATGGGTGCTATCGTGATGGATCATGCAGTCATTGGGGAAGGAAGCGTGATCGCCGCCGGGGCAGTGGTCTTGCAAGGCTCCCGCATCGAACCCGGGAGTCTTGTAACGGGCGTACCCGGTAAACGGGTGCGCGAAGTGGGCGAAGACCTCAGCAAGAACGAGATCGAGCGGATCGCCACCAACTACCTCAAATACGCGGGCTGGTATATGAAAGGGTGAGTTCGTTACCGGCCCAGTGCCCTTGGCCCACATGTGCATCGGTCATACCCAAGTGCTGAAGTACACCACGGAAAAACTCAGGGACCCCACTGGTAAAACAGTGCATGCCACCGGATCGATCGTCGCCGGCGAGCGCACCCGTCCCACGCAGGACATGTTCAACGCGACGAGCGATCGCTGGCGCTGGATCGATCACCCGTACCTGAGGTCCAACGATACGCTCGATCAACGGTCGAACGAACGGATAGTGGGTACAGCCCAACACTAACGCATCGATGCCGGCGGCGACCATCGGTTCAAGCCATCCACGCAGCATGGCCTCGGTCTTCGGTGTTGCGTACTCACCCGCCTCAATCTGCAGGACAAGTCCCGGACACGCCTGCTTGATGACTTTCACATCCTGTGCAAAGCGCTCAACGATACTCGTGAACACTTCCCCTTGCACGGTGGCCACGGTGGCGATCACACCCACCACACCGGTGCGCGTATGCTCAGCGGCGGGCTTGACGGCAGGTTCCATGCCGACGAAGGTCACCTCCGGCAGTTCGGCACGCAGCGGCTTGAGCGCTGCCGCACTCGCGGTATTGCAGGCGATCACGATCAATTTGCAATCCCGTTCGAGCAATGCGCGCGTGATACCACGGCTCAAACGCAGGATCTCCACATTGGTCTTGGCGCCGTAGGGAACGTTCGCGTTGTCGCCGAAATAGAGCAGGCGCTCGTGCGGGAGCGCCTGCTGAATGGCCTGGGCAACGGTGAGGCCACCGATGCCACTGTCGAAAATGCCGATGGGCCGGTGATCGCCCGATTGGGTCATCGCCTTATTGAATGCCGAGCTTGGCCTTCACCTTGTTGAGGATATCGTCGCCCTTGTCGAAGTAAAGCACGATGCCCACGCTGCTATCGAAGATGTAGGTGTAGTTGCCTTCCTCGGCCACGGCTTTCACAGCGCCGTTCGCCCGATCCACCATGGGCTTCAGGAGTTCATCCTGCAGCTTCGCCAAGTCCTCTTGTGCTTTCTCGTTGGCCGCACCGATCCGCTGTTCCATGTCCTGCAGTTCCTGCGCGGCCATTTCCTTCTCGGTCTCGGTCATGGTGGCCACCTTGCCTTGAAGCTCGGCACGACGCGCATCATACTCCGCCCCCATGGCCTTGATACGCGCATCCAGGCCTTGCGCGACTTCTTGCATCTTGGCTTCGGCACCGGCGCGCTCAGGGAGTGCGAGCATCAGCGTTTTCATATCGATATGGCCCAGTTTGCCTTGCGCCATGGCTGGCATGGTGGCGATCACAAGAGCTACTGCGGTAAGGAATTTCTTCATCTGCTTGGGTTATTGGAGTGGACGATCATCCACCCGTACGTAAGGGTTATCGGGGTTTTCCTGTTGAATTGCCTCCATCGTTCCCACCGCCGCGCGGTGGTGCCACCTCTTTCGGCGCCTCGTCTTTCTCATCGCCTCCTCCTCCATCGTCTTCCTGCTCATCGTTGCCGCGTGTGTTACCGCTATCACTGTCCTTGTCGTCTTTGATACCGAGCTTCCGCATCACGGCGCTGGTCTTGTCCAACTTCTGGTTGGCAAACAGGATGCCACTCGCACCGCCAAGCTCGAAGATCGCAGCGTAGTTGGTGCCCGCAAGCTCCTTCACGGCCTGGTAGATCTGGTCCTGGATAGGCTGGATGAGTTCTTGGCGTTTTTTGAATATATCGCCCCCAACACCGAACCGCTTTTTCTGAAGGTCACGTGCTTCGCGCTCCCGCTTCTCGATCTCATCCACTCGGCTCCGTTTCATTTCCTCGGTCAGCAGGATGGCCTCTGCATTATAGGCTTCGCGCATGCGCTTGATCATGGCATGGCGCTCCTCCACTTCGGTTTGCCATTGTGCGCTGATGCGGTCCAGTTCCTGCTGCGCCGCTTCGTATTCGGGCATGCGTTCCAAGATGTACTTGGTGTCAACGAACGCGACTTTGGTCTGAGCAAGGGCACGTGGTGCCCATGCCATAGCAACCAACAGAAGTGGGGCAAAGAGGGTTGGACGCTTCATGTTGAAGGGTGTCGAAAGTAGGTGGAGGCGCTCAGAGTTCGCCAAGGTCTATGCCGATGGAGAAGTGGAACTGGCCTTTGGCCATGAAGGGGGCCGTCGGTACATCATCCAGCCGCCAGCCATAGTCAAGGCCCATGGGTCCGAACATGGGCAGATTGAGCCGCAGACCCACGCCGGCGCTTTTGTACAACGCGAACGGATCGAAACGGTCGATGCTGTTCCACGTGTTGCCGGCCTCAACGAAGCCGAGCATGTAGATGGTAGCACTGGGGTTGAGGGAGATCGGGAACCGCAGTTCGGTGGAGTACTTGGTGATGAATTGGGAGCCTACGATGCTTCCGTTCGTGCGCGTGGTCAACGAAGCATCGTCGTATCCCCGGAGCGCAATGATCTCCCTACCATCGAGGCTGAACCCGCTGAGGCCACTACCGCCCAAGTAGAAGCGCTCGAAGGGCGAGTCGCCCAGGTCCTCGGTGTAACGACCGATGAAGCCGAAGCCGGCGCGGGCCATCAGCACCAGTTCATGCCCTGCTTTCTGCCGGGTAAGGCGCGTGAACCATTGCGTGGTGAATTTCCACTTGTGGAACTCAGGCCACTGGTAGCGCTCGGCATCGCTGAGGCCCTCGAAATCGCGCTCGCCTTGGAACCAACTGTATGGTGCCGTGGCCTTCACGCTCAGTAGGATGCTGCTGCCTTGGCGGGCGAAAAAGGGATTGTCGATGGAGTTGCGATTGATGCTCAACTGGTAAGCCAGCACGTTGCTGGTGCCATCGCTGAAACTGAAAAGGCTGCGATAATTATCGAGGATGTAGCGCTGATAGCTGAGCGTATGGCGAAGTATGAAATAGTCATCGGGGACCGCAAGGCGCTTGCCCAAACCGACCGTTGCCCCGATAATGTGCAGTTGCTGTCGCTCCGGATCCTCGCGATCGAGGCCGTTGGTCTGCACGTTGTAATACCCCGACACGCTGAACGCATTCGGCTTGTGACCGCCGAGCCACGGCTCTACGAAGCTGAGACTGTAGCTCTGGAAGAAGCGGCCGGTGGTCTGCACGCGAAGGTTGAGCGTCTGCCCATCCCCAGCGGGCAGCGGTGACCACGCGCTCTTCTTGAACAGGTTGCGCATGCTGAAGTTGGTGAATGAAAGGCCCACCGACAGCACCAACCGACCAGCACCATAACCACCGCTCAGTTCCAACCGATCACTGGGTTTCTCCTCCACCGTGTACTCCAGATCCACCAAGCCGGTGCGCGGGTCCTGCACGGGATTCACCCCGAGCTTCTCCGGATCGAAGTAACCCAGATTGGCCAATTCGCGCTGACTGCGCAACACATCGCTGCGATCGAAAAGATCACCGGGGCGGGTGTAGATCTCCCGGCGGATCACATGGTCGAAGGTCTTGGTGTTCCCCTTGATGATCACACTGCGGATGCGGTACTGCTTGCCTTCGCGTATGCGTACCTCCAAGTCGATGCTGTCACCCTCGGTGGCCAGTTCGATAGCTTCGGGATAGAAGCTCAAATAGCCGTGGTCCATGTACAACGAGCTGATGTCGCGCCCGCTCTGACTCATGTACAGCCTGCTATCCAAAAGAGACTTGTTATAGATATCGCCGCGTTTGATATCCAAGATGGCGAACAACGTATCCGTCCTGTATTTCGTGTTGCCGGTGAAGCGGATGTCGCGGAAGTAGAACCGGCGATCCTCCTCAATGACGATGTCCACCTTGATGCGTCGCTTGGAGACCTGATAGGTGGTATCGCGCACAATGCTCGCATTGCGGAAGCCCAAGCTGTTGTACAACTCCACCACCTTGGCCTTGTCGGCCTTGTAGTCGGCGGCAATGAACTTGCTTGAACCGAAGATGTTCCACCATCGCTTGCGTTTGGTCTCCTTCATGGCCCGCCTCAACTTGGCGTCCTTGATGTTCACGTTGCCGGAGAAATCAACGTCTTGGATACGGATGCGCGGGCCCTTGTCAACATCGATGAACAGCATCTCGCCGTTCGCCATCAACGAATCGGGGTAGTGGCGTATGCCTACGGCGGCGTTGAGGAACCCTTTGTCCACGTAGTGGCTCTTCACCACTTCCCGCACCATGTTCATCCGGGTCGCATTCAGCTGCTGGCCGCTCTCTAGGTGCAGTTCGTCACGCAGCTTCTCAGCATCGCCGCGTGTAATGCCGTTGAACTTGAAGCGGCTCAGCTTCGGGTTCTCCCTTACGATGATGTTGAGGAAGATCACGCTGCCACGGATCTCCGCCGCTTCGATGCGCACATCGGCAAAGAGCTTCTGTTCCCAGAGGCGCTCAATGGCATCGGTGATCTTGGGGCCTGGCACCATCAGCTTCTGCCCTACTTGCAGGTTGGTGAAGAGCTTCACCGCGTTCGCGTCCGTATGGTCCGCGCCGCTTACGGTAATACCACCGATCTCGTACTCACGAGCGAAATTGGCGTCCATGACCGGGCCCGTGGTCGTCTGGGCGGTGATCATAGCACTGTTCAACAGTACCGCTGACAGGCTGAGGATGCCAACCAGCTTCATGCGTTGAAACTTGCGCTGGATGACAACATCATTGGAATTCATACGGGCCATCATGGGTTCACCTGTTCGCTGATGAGGCCGAACCGGCGCTCCCGGTTCTGGAAATCGAGGATGGCGTTGAAGAGCGTGGCCTTATCGAAATCGGGCCACAGTACAGGGCTGAAATGCAGTTCGGCGTAAGCGATCTGCCAAAGCAGGAAATTGCTGATGCGCTGTTCGCCACTGGTGCGGATCAATAGTTCGGGCTCCGGCATGCCGTAGGTGGTGAGGTGGCGATCGACCATGGCTTCATCTATCTCCTGCACACTGGTTCGGCCATCGCGTACATCAGCCGCGATGCGTTTCACCATGCGCAGCAGTTCCCAACGGCTGCTGTAGCTGAGCGCCAACGTGAGAGTAATGCGCGTATTGCCCGCAGTGGCCCTCATGCTCTCCATCAAGGTATCATGACAGCTCTTGGGCAAGCTCTCCAAGTCGCCGATGGCATTCAGCCGTACGCCGTTGGCCATAAGTTCTTCCAACTCGCTGGCCATGGTGCGAACGAGCAAGTCCATCAATGCGTCCACCTCGGCCCGCGGCCTGTTCCAGTTCTCGGTACTGAAGGCATAGAGGGTGAGATATTGAACCCCTACCTCCGTTGCGCCAGTGAGGGCTTCGCGCACGGAGCGCACGCCATTGCTATGGCCCACGATACGCTCTTCGCCCTTGCTCTGCGCCCAACGGCCGTTGCCATCCATGATGATGGCTACGTGCTTGGGTACGCGCTGCCGGTCGATCCGGGCAAGCAACGCATCCAGTGCTGGGTTCTCCGCCTTGTTCACGGGCGCGAAGGTCGCATTCCGGGCCGGATGAAGGAGCGGTCCGAAATGGGAAAGAGTGTGAAGCGGCCTCGTATCGGCGCGAGGGGCTATCGCCTCCGCTCCCGCATGCTCTTATAGAGCTCGTCGCAATCGGTGAAGGGAATACCCAACAGAATGGTGATACTGACGCCGGTGTACTGGTACCAATCGCTGGTGTGGCTATCGCCACGCATACGACCGGCATTGGGGTCGCCATTGCTGCGGTCGGCACCACTGCGGTCGGCCAAGGCGGCGCTCAGGTCGCCGTTCTCGTATTCAAGCAGGGTGTTATCCACGTATCGGCCGCTCACATCGTCGATATAATCGGTCTTGGTTTTCCGAATGCCCCACTCCAATTGGATGTCCACCCGGCGCAGGTTGAACTTCAGGCCAGCCCCGAAGGGATAAGCCAAGTGGTCCAAGGCATAGGGTTCGTTCGTCCCGGCGCTGGTGCCCTGACCTTCAGTTCCGAGTGGGGCCAGATCGAAGACAACACCGTTCAGGTCGGCCTTGGGATTGGTCCGGAAATAGGCGGCACCCACGAACAGGAACGGCGTCCAGCTTTTCTTGTCTTTTCCTGCCCTGTACGGGAAAAAGTTCACCTCCAGCAACCCGGCCACCTCGAACAGGCTGGTGGTGAAACTGAGATTGCGGGCAACAGCATTCGGGTCTTTGCTATCGCTGTCGAACGCTTCCAGTTTGCTGTACAAACCTTGCAGCCGAAATGCGTAGCGTTCATCGAAATTGTACCGGTATACCAGCCCAATAGCGGGCTTCATGTTGTAATAATGGCGGGTGTTGAGGTCGCCGATGTAATAGGTGACCCCGCCAGTAAGGCCGAGCTCGCTTACCTGGGCCAGGGAAGCCAGCGGCAACAGCAGGAACAAGGACAGAAAAGGGCGCATGTGTTTCATCCCGATCGGTCGGGACGGGCTTCAAACGGTAAAAACGGCGCGAAAGGTATAGGGGCGGTGCGACCGGTCGGAGGGGATGCCTAGGCTCCGTATGTGGAATGGAGCATTCTTCACCACGGTGCTGGGGTGAGACCCGCAAAAAGTGGATCCGTACAGGCCACGGAGCACCCCGATCAACACTGCTTTGTTAGCGGAGCCGATCAACACGTTCGCTGTAAAACCCGCGCCGGTCGGCGGTTCTGGGCGCATGCACGAGCCGCAGTTTTGTGCCATGTCCAGCCAGGCCTTCGAGGATCGTTATGTGTTGTTGCAGGACTTGCGGAAGCAAGGCCATGTGGAGTTGAGCGACTTTTTGGGGTCGTACGACATTGCGCCGTTGCGTGAACTGGGATTGCTTGAGCCCTCGGGGCATCAGCACCCCTTCGAGCGGTACGGTGGGCTGATGCCGTCGACAGCAGGTTCGTTCTACTTGCAGTACGACTACTTGCGCCAAGTGATCGTGGTAAAGAACGATCAAGCGGAGGATCTGCATGCGTACTTGATGTTCAATGCGCAGCCGCTGTGGTTGCCGACAGGTAACGACAACGGCACTTCCTTCTCTTGGGCGGGCCACCATACCTACGACCCGGCCATCAAGGATCGCCATGAAATGGAGCGACTGCTCTCCAGCGGCTACCTCGCGCTGGATGAGGTGTGGAACGTTCACCGCATCGACATCCTGCAGATGATCGCAGCACGATTGTGCGAATACTGCTTGAAGGACACCGACGGATTGGTGTACACCTTACAGCCAACCGAAAAGGGAGACGAATACCTCTACGGGGCGCCCTCCCTCGGCCAGCTCTTGCTGAAGCCCGGAATGGGCGCCGAACTTTCAAAGCCTGTCTGCGCGATAGCGAAGAACGGCTCGGAGCCACGGGATAGCCCGCTGGGCGCAATTCAGTGACAATGAGGTTCTCAGCGCCATACGCTGAGCGCCGGCATTCGCGTTACTGATGCATGAAAAGGTTCTTCATCCTCTTAGTGGCTCTTTCCTTGCTGTCATCATGTGCTTCAACACATGGCGCGCGCAAATGCAATGGGCAACGTGGTACCCGCGTGCCTATGGGTATGATATAGCGGACACTGGTTGGCGACGTGCAGATAGCAACGGCACATGAACTGGATCGGCTACGACCGAGTGCATTCGACCAGTCGGTTGGGCACTCGCGACGCGAGCATCGGACTTGCACTATCCCGGCGGCCCCGTCCTCACGTCCAGGCCCCATGTGAGCTTGGTGCGCAGGGTATGTAGGAAGTCCTGATCCGGCAGGCGCACAAGGCGGGCGGTATGTGGGGCCTTAGTAATGGAGATGGGTGCATGGCCACTGCATGGCACACTGCGGCTGTCCATGTTCACCAGATACTTGTCCTCGCGTGCATCGACGATGAGCGTGATGCGGCTGCGATCGGGAAGCACATACGGTCGCACGTTGAGGTTGTGCGGTGCGATAGGTGTGATCACCAAACTGTCGCAACTGGGATCCAGCACCGGTCCGCCGCAGCTGAGGCTATATGCAGTGCTACCTGTTGGCGTGGCCACAATGAGCCCATCTGCCCAGTACGTATTCAGGAAGCGGCCATCGACATAGGCATGCACCGTGAGCATCGTGCTGCTATCGCGTTTGTGCACGCTCACTTCGTTCAACGCGACGGTATTGGCACCCAACGCATGGTCGCCATCCACGCGCAATTGCGTGCGTTCTTCCAGGGTGAAGCGGCGGTTCGAAAGCGCGGACAACGCCTTGTCCAATTCTTCCACTGGAATGCTACTGAGGAAACCCAGACGACCCAAATTGATGCCCAGCACCGGCGTGCCGCTGGCTGCGGCCAGCACCACACTATCGAGGAAGGTGCCGTCTCCTCCCAAGCTGATGAGCATTTCGGCACCGGGCGCCAACGTGCCTTGCGCGGTGTGCGTTACGGCGCCGGTTACACCATGCCCGGCCAACCATTTCGATAGGTCGGGTTGCAGTACCGGTTGAAGTCCTGCATTGCGCATGCGCGCCAGCAGATCGCTAACCACCGGTGCCGTCGCGGCCGTCATCTCCCGGCCATTCACCGCTACGATCATCGTTCAGAAGGGTTGGGTGAAATGTAAGTAGAGGCCGTCGTCGCCGATCGAGTTTACGCTGTATTCCAGGCGGACCACTTGATCATAACTGGTCACCATATCCAATCCCACACCCATGCCACTGAGCCATTGGTTGTCGAGGAAATTCCGCCCGGCATAGCGCTCATCCCACACATAGCCGGCATCCACGAAGCCTTGCAGATAGAGGGCGAAGTTGAACGTGCGGAATTCCTCAATGGGCATGAATTCCGCGCGGCGCACCAAGGGCTTCACGAGTGTGTATACCACATTGCTCCGGCCCAGCACCCAGTGCTGGCCATCCACCACATAATACTCGAAGCCGCGCACTGCGTTACTGCGATAACCAAGGCCCTCCTGCGTGAAGTAGGGTACCGGTCCGCCCAACGTGGTCTTGCCACGCACGCTGCCGTTCAGCGTGAAGCGTTGGCGCACAGGGATCCACTTGTTGAAGCTGCCGAAGATGGTGGTGGTATTGGGTGCTTGTTCGTCGAGCACTCCGAGGCCGTGGCGTTGGACCTTCAGATCGGCGAAGTGGCCGCGACGAGGAAATACACGAACGTCGCGACGGTCCCATGACACTCCGTACGCCAGCGAGAGAAAGCGCGTATGCGTAACGGTGTCGTTGAAGTAATCAGGCGCGAGCAGTGCTACGGAATCGACGATATCGGCCTGCGTGAAGCCCAATCGCAGGTAATGCCGCATATCGTGCGCGGGACGGTAGGTTATCTCGGCATCGGCGTGTGTTTGCTCGCGTGCATTGCCCACGGCCGGTGAATGGAACACGCGCACGTTGTCATACGTCCCAATGGTCACTTCCTTCTGTTGGAACCAACCGCCGCCGATGCTCATGCCCCACTGCTGCTTCTTGTTGAACCATGGTATGCGGTAGCGCAGTCCGAACTGTTGCGCGTAGCCGAACTGCAACTGCAGATAGATGGTTTCATTGCGGCCCCTGAAGTTGTATTTGTTCAGGAAGAGCCCATAGTTCAGCCTCGACGGGTCACGGGTGCGCCACCACGTGTTGAAGTTGGGATCGCTCCATTCGAAGATGGGACTGGGCCAGAAGTACCAGCGCTCGTTCACCGTGACTTCCACCAATGCCTCGGTGGGGCTGATCCACAACGGCAGAACGCGCACCGTGTTGAACAGGCCGAGGTTCTGAAGGTTCTGGCGGCTGCGTTCCAGTTCTTCGTACAGCCCAGTGTTTGTCAGCGTGTCGCCCTCGCGCACCGTGAGTTCCCGCACGATGATATGCTCTTTGGTGGTCTTGTTCCCGTTCACCACAGCACCCATGATGCGCACCGGCAAGGACATCTCCCTACGCCCATCAAGTGGGGCCAAAAACGCAGTGTCAGGCTGGGCGTATACGAACAAGGAGGCTAAGCCGAACAGCGCGATTAACAGGTTGCGGGCCATGGCCATTCGCCCTCGCCGCGGCGGATCAGAGGTTGATGTAACGCATCAGCTCATCGTAGCGCCCGCGCAGATCGTCATGGAACCGCGAGCCTTGATAGGTGCTCTTCACGCGGTAATCGTATCGCTCGAAACTCTGCAGCACATCGCTGATGTCCTCGCGGTTGATCTTCAATGTCACCTCCGTTCGTGAGCTATCGGGCAAGCTGTGCGTGTACACGCTGAGCACTTTCGCATCGTTGCCTTCCACGATCCGTGCGATCTCGTGCAAGCTGTAATCCACACTGCTCATTTCCAGCACCACCACGCTGCCCGGCTGGTTGATGTTCGCCACTTCCGCCAGACGACGTAGTGCTTCGTGTTCACCCACGGTGCCGAGGAAGTTGCCGGTATCGTCAAGCACCGGCACGATGGTAAGGCCTTGCTCGGTGAACACCTTCATCACGTCGTAGATGTGCTGCCCGCCACGCACGAACACGTGGGTGAACCGATCACGCACCGTACCCAGCTCTGCCTTCACGTCGCCCTTGTCAACGAGCGCACTGTCCTGCACGATCCCCACCAAGCGTCGGTTCTCGACAACAGGCAAATGGCTCACCTTGAATTCCTCCATCCAATCGAGCGCACGGCCAATGGTGTCACTGGTGCGCAACGGTGGGATATCGTCGGTGATGAGGTCGATGGCGTGCATATGCGTTCAGTGGTGCGTTGCGCTTCTACTTTTGGGCGCCCGGTCGCACCGGGGCCAAGGTAGAAGCCGATCGTGACCCGTCTCAGCGTCAATATCAACAAGCTCGCCACGTTGCGTAACGCGCGCGGTGGCAACAACCCCGATGTCGTGGGTTGGGCCGTGGAGATCGAACGCATGGGCGCGCAGGGCATCACCGTTCATCCGCGCCCCGATGAACGCCACATCCGTCGCGCCGATGTGCGCGAACTGAAGAAAGTGGCGACCACCGAGTTCAATATCGAGGGCTACCCGAACGCTGAGTTCATCGACCTTGTGATGGAGGTGAAACCTCATCAGGTAACGCTCGTGCCCGATCCGCCGGGCGTGCTCACCAGCAATGCGGGCTGGGATGCAAAAGCCGATGGGGCGTTCTTGCGTCCGGTGGTGGCGCGCTTCAAGGCCGCCGGCATCCGTACCAGCTTGTTCATGGGCACCGATGCCGAACAGATCGCCGCGGCGAAAGAGACCGGCACCGATCGCATTGAGCTGTACACCGAACCGTACGCGTTGCATTTCAGCAAAGACCGGGATGGCGCTGTGGCGCCCTTCGCCATTGCAGCGAAGTACGCTTCGTCTTTGGGCCTGGGCGTGAATGCCGGGCACGACCTCGACCTGCAGAACCTGCGTCATTTCCATTTGAACGTACCCGGCCTTGCCGAAGTATCCATCGGCCATGCATTGATGTGTGATGCGCTCCGCTTCGGGATGGAGAACACGGTGGGCTTGTATTTGCGGGAACTACGATGAACCAGGCTGCGTGTTGTCCAGAGGGTTGGCTTCGGCGTTTTGCCTTTCAGCCAATACCATGTCCGAGATAGCAGCCCTCCACTACCGTCGCTTGGGCGAGGGCGCTGGTCGCACACCGGTGGTGATCCTGCACGGCCTGTTCGGCAGCAGCGACAATTGGGGCAGTATCGGGACGGAACTCTCCAAGGACTTCGATGTATTGCTCGTGGACCAACGTGATCATGGCCGCAGTCCGCATACCACGCACATTTCCTACCCCAACATGGCCGGCGATGTGCACGCGCTCATCGTGGCGCTCGGCCTCAACAACGTAGTGCTCGTTGGCCACAGCATGGGCGGCAAAACGGCCATGGTCTTTGCACAGCGCTGGCCTGATCTGTTGAAGCACTTGGTGGTGTTGGATATCAGCCCGCGTGAGCACGAGGACAACCATGCACATATCGTGGATGCGCTGCGCACCGCCGATCTGTCCACCAATAACCGGAAGGATGTTGAAGCCCACATCAAGGCACACATCAAGGAACCCGGCGTGGTGCAGTTCATCCTGAAGAACCTGCACTGGAAAACGCCTGAGCAACTCGCCTGGCGTATGAACGTGGAGGGGTTGAGCCGCGATCTGGAGCACATACTCGCATCCATCGGGCCGGAGACGGTGCGCGTTCCCACGCTCTTCATCCGCGGTGGGCAGAGCGACTACATCACCCGTGAGGATATTCCGCAGATCAAGGAACAGTTCCCGAACAGCCGCATAGAAACAATAGACTACGCCGGGCATTGGGTGCATGCACAAGCACCACAAGAGGTAATGGAGTTCATACGTTCGGTGTCGTAGTGCTCACCGGGAACAATAGCACGTATTCGCGCATTGCGATCTGCTGTGCTTTTGCGCTGTCCAACTGCTTCGCTGCGCAAGCTCAGGTGGACACCACCGATGCGGTTGAAGAGGAGATCTTCGAGGAAGAGAACATTGAAGCGTTCGAGGAGATCGTTGAAGAGAATGATTGGGTGGAGTACTACGGCGGTTTCGATTTCCGCGAAGGGATCTATCGCTCGTGGCAGGAGTTCAGAATGAATGCACCCTCGGTGCCGCTGGCATCGTTGGTGAACAGCGAAGGGCAAGCGGTCTCTGATCTGCTGACCGTGGATGGCCGGGTATTCGTGCTGGACAGCACCGGGAAGCGCCAGCGCATACCGATCGACCGCATATGGGGGTTCTGCAACGATGATGGGATCTACAAGAACATCCGCAATGGGTTCCAGCGCATCATTATGCTGGGTTCGCTGTGCCACATGATGGTGGAGGAATGGCACGTCGGCGGGGGCCTGCTTGACCCGGGCACCCCGGTGCGGATCCAGCGTTTGTTGAACATGCGCAACGGGTCATACGACGTATTCAATGCGAGCAGCTTGGCCGTCGGCATCCGTGATGACCAACAGCTCTACAAGGAGTTCCTCGCGATCCCGCCACGCAAGCGGAACAAGGACGAAGTACTGTTCCAGTTCCTGCGCAAGTACAACCAACGCAACCCGCTCCGTTTCCCACCTTCATAGGCACGGCACGCGATCGGATACTTTCGGCGGCGCTTTGGCGCACCCTCCACATGTCCCGCACCCCTGCCCTTTCTCTCTGCCTGCTAGTTCCCGCGCTTGCCTTGGCACAGGCCCAACAACGAGTGGTACCGGCCGTCATCGGCTTCTACAACATCGAGAACCTGTTCGACACCATCGATCAACCTGAAGTGCAGGACGAGGAATTCCTGCCCAACGGTTTGAACCAGTGGACCGGTGAGCGCTACATGAAGAAGCTCCACAACATGGCGCATGTCATCGCGGAACTGGCCACCGACATCCATCCGCGCGGCCCGGCATTGCTCGGCTTGGCGGAAGTGGAGAACCGAAGCGTGGTGGAAGACCTTGTACACACCGCCCCTTTGGCGGAGCGCGGCTGGAAAGTGGTGAGCCATGAAGGACCGGATCGGCGGGGTGTTGATGTGGCATTTGTCTATGACCCGCAGCAATTCACGATGCTCTCACAAAAAGGCTATCGCCTCGTTGCACCGGACGACACATCCTTCCATACCCGTGACCAGTTGCTTGTTACGGGCATTCTCGATGGCGACACCATCCACGCGATCGTTGCGCACTGGCCCAGCCGTCGGGGTGGCGAAAAGCGCAGTCGCCCGTTGCGCAATTTGGCTGCTGATCTAGGTAGACACATTGTTGATTCGCTCATGGCACGGAACCCCAACGCGCGCGTGTTCTACATGGGCGACCTGAACGACGACCCGATCAACGAAAGCGTGCGCAAGCATATGAAGGCCGTTGGCGACAAAAGCGCTGCGACCGGTGCACTGCTCTATGGCCCCATGGATAAGCTGTACAAGGATGGCATCGGCACATTGGCCTGGCGTGATAGCTGGAACCTGTTCGACCAGATCATCATGACCCCCGCGGTTTGCACAGGTGCCGGTGGACGATACAGTTATCACGGCGTACACATCCACAACAAACCCTACATGCGCCAACAGGACGGCAATTTCGCCGGGTACCCGTTCCGGACCTTCGTCGGCAACCAGTTCATGAACGGCTACAGCGACCACTTCCCGGTTTACGTGGTGCTGACACGGCCGGAGTGAGTTTCAGCAGGACCCCACCGGAACGAAGAAGCCCCCGACAAGTCGGGGGCTTCTTCGTTGAATACGTTCAGATCAACGCTGCACCAATACGCGGGTGCTCCAAACGGAAGAACCGTTGCGGAGAGTCAGGGTGTAGAAACCGGCGGGCATTGCGCTCACATCGATCGTGCTGCGCTCGTTGGTGATCACCGCGCTATGCACCACACGACCGGCAACATCGCTCAAGGTGTATTCAACGCGACCACTGAGGTCCGGAGTGATCACCGTTAACAAAGCACTCGCAGGGTTCGGGAAAACGCCGGCACTGAACATGCCGATGTCCTTGAGGCCCGTACCCGCAGTGAAATCGCTCAGACCACGCGGCTCGATCTTGCGTGCGCCGTTCGCGAAATGCATCACGCCGGTAACGTTGTAGAAGTTGCCCAGGACAGGCGCATAGAGATACATGAGGTCGTCCACAGGCATCGACCCCTGCCAGCTGGTGCCCGTCCATTCGAAGAACGTGCCCGCGTCGGGCAGGTTCATGCATTCCAGTTCGGCAATGTGCGCCAGCACACCTTCCCACTGCTCTGCGGCGGCGGCAGTGGCATCCAGTATCTGGGGAGCAGGCTGCGGGTATTGGCCAACCACCACCAAATTGCTCACGTTGGTGAGTTCGGTCGTCGTGTTGAACTCCGTCACGGTCGCCGTCAACGTCACACTGTCGCCCAGGGCTACCACCGACGTGTTGTCGAACACATAAATGCCGCTCCATGGACCTATACCGGCTTGGATGAAGTACGAATTGGACCCCACAGTATCCACGCCTGTGACAATCCCGCCTGTGTTCACAGCTTGGTTGTTGAAAGGGGAATTGCCGTCCAAAGCCGTTGTGTACTGGATCTCATAGATGCTCGCATCCACGGGAGGAACGATGATCCCTCCGGTGATGTTCACGTCGTCGATCACGAGGTGCTCAGGGCCGCTGGTCAATTGAACGGAAAGGATGAACTGTGCACCCGTTGTATCGTTCGCGGCGGTGATCTGCTGCGTTACTTGGGTCCAAGCGTTGCCCGTGGAAACGTAGTAGGGCGTATACGATGCATAGCCCGATGCGGCAGCGCGACCATCGAACAAACCGGTGCGGCCACTGCCGTTGCCGCGCACCCAATACGTGACATCGTAGGTGGTGCCATCAACTACGGTAGCCGATTGCGTGGTGAAACGCTTGTGGCCACTTACGCTGTTGGTCAAACGAACGGCATAGGTGCCTCCGTGCGGGTTGTTGCTCACTTGCGCAACACTATCTGCGCTGAGCGTGGTCTTCGAGCCCATCCAATCGGAGGGCACGGTATCGGTCCACGTCTCGAAACCGCTCGTGAACTGTGCGCTGGCGGCGGTGGATAGTGCAAGCAGTGGAAGAAGTAGTGAAGCTCTCATGTGTTCTGGTATTCGTTAGGGTTGTGTGACCGGCGCCGGACGATCAATTGATCTGCACGTCGTCAATGCGGAAGTTCGTGTCCTGGTTGTTGGGGCCGCTGCCGGTATAGCGGAAGCCGACCACGAAGCCTCCCGTGTATCCAACGGGCAGGTATCCGCTGAGTTGAACAACACCGCTGTTCACCCAAACGAAGTCGGCGGTGCCGTCGCTGGCGAAGGTGCTGGTGACCGGCACCCAGTTGGCGGTAGCGAGGTTGGTGCCATCGAAATTGGTGCAGATGAAGAGCGAGAAAGGCTCATGGCCTGCATCGCCGAAAGCGCGCTGGCTCATGAACTGCAACGTGTTGCTGCCAGTGGCCTGCACGTTCGGACTTACCAACCAGCTAACGGTCGACGGCGCTGAACTCGTGTATGCGCTGCCTTGGGCGAACAGTTCCGTTTGGAAGGCACCGCCGCGCCATACGCGGTTGTCGGTGGAGAGCGAACCACTGAACCAGCAGGCCAGGTTGATGTTCGAATTGCTCACCACGGTAGCGAAATCCTCCTGCACCGTTGCAGCGGCAGCGCATGGCTGGAATGGAAGCGGGCATGGATCGCAACGCGTGCCGTTCATGTCCAACTCGCCGAGATCGCGGATGATAAGCTGGTTGTTGCCTTGGTATTGACCGAGGATCCCTGTGAAAGTCCCGTTACCCGTTGCCACCGGCAAGCTTGCGAAGTTGGCATACCCGCTGCTGCGCACGATGATGCTCCCGTTACAGTCACTGAGGTTCCTATCCAATGATTGCTGTCCGACCGCATCGGCATATGGCTGTCCATAACAAGCCTCATCGAGCACGAACTCCACGTTCGGGATCCGCACGAGCATGGATTGCAATGTGTCCAAACCGTAGCCGTTCAAGTGCGAGGCGTTGAGTTCGGCGATGGTCATCACCAAGGGTTCCACAACGTTCAGCGTCGATTGCTTTACCACGTTGTTGTCCACATCGACCGAATCGATCTGCAACACACCATTGTATTGGTTCAACGTGCAGCCGGGCAGATACACCCGCACACGGTCACCTTGGTAAAGTCCGCCGCTGTTCCGCAACCGCAGGTTGATGGCTTGGCCACCATCCTGCATGTAAACGTTCTTGTAGAGGTTGCCGTTCTCCTCATCGGCGGTAATGATGCCATACACGCTCAAGGGTTGCGTGAACCGTACTGGCAACTGGCCACTGTCCCCGAACATCTGGCGCAATTCAGGGATGGTGATCACCGCACTATCCGGTATCGACGCGATGGGAGGTGCATCGAACTCCTTGTCGCACGATGCGAAGAGTGTAACGGCGCCCAGAGCGATGCTGAGGTTGCGCAATGAAAAGAGGTTGTTCATGGTTCAGAAGCTGAAGGTGGCCATTAGGAAGAAGGTGCGGCCGTACATGTAACCGTATTTGCTCGGGAAACGATCAACGTCCTGGCGATCGAAGCGCAGTTGCTCGAACCCGCCGGTGACGAAGTCAGTGACGTTGAACAGATTGTTGACGTTGGCGTTCACCGCCACGCGGTACTTGCGCTTGAACATCCAGCTCTTGCCCGCGAAGATGTCAAGCACGAAGGCGCTCTCCAATTTCTCCTGCTCCAACAGTGCGTCCACTTGTGGGTCCTCGTCCACGAAGATCTCCGTGGCTTCCACGGTGCGGCGTCCGGGGTTCGGATCCAAGTAGATGTCGTCGAAGAAATTGCCATTGACACCGGCGAACCAGAACTTGGGTGAATTGTATTTCAATCCGATACTGGCGGCCGTTTGCGGCATACCACCGACACGATAGTTTTTCCAATACACGGTGCGGTCGCTGGCCAATACCTCGCTGCTATTGTCGCGGGTCACCGTTGCCGACGGCCGACTGCTGTATGTGTATTGTCCCTTAGCGTAAACGGCGGTGAGCGTCCATGTGGCGGTCAGGTTCGCCTCCGCGCCGAATTCCACTCCCATGTGCGTTTGATCCACGCCCGTCATCGTGTAGTTCACGATGGTGAGGAACTCCTCGTGGAAAAAGCTGCGGCTCCAGACCTGGTCGCTGAATTTCGTGTAGTAGCCCGTGAGGCGACCCTTGATGCGCGGTGCGCGCAGCTGGTAGTTGATGTCGGCGCTGGTCACCTTCTCATTCGTGAGTCCATCGATCACGCCATCTTGGTTACGTGCGCTCAGGTAGGCTGATCGCGGTGCCGGTGGCCGTGTCATGTGGGCGGCGTTCACGGAAACATAGTGCCGCCCGCTCATCTTGTACACGGCACCCGCCTTGGTGCCGTAGTGGAAGAAACTGTTCGTGTCGCCCTTGCCTTTGCTGGTGGTGGGGAAGCGACCGTTGGCCACATTGCCTTCGCGGAAGAAGCTCGTGTGTGCCACGTTCAAGCCTACGTATGCTTCCAGTTTGCGCCACTGCTTCTCCAACTGCCCGAATGCGTTGATGCTGCTCACGTGCAGGTCGTAGTTGTACCCGAAGCGATCACCCTCGCGCACCACGTGGTTAGGATTCTCGATATCGTTCTGCGCGGCGTTGGGATCGTCCTGGTCCAATTCAGCGAATTGGTTCAAGTCGACCCAGAAATCACCACCCAGAAGATCCTTCACCAGTTTGTAGTTGTGCGTCACCTGGTTGTTCCAACTGGCCCCCGCGGTAACGTGCATACCCTCCTTCCAAGCCCGGTCCCACACCGTGTTCAAACCCCAACGGGTGGGATCCGTGCGCTGCTCCTCAACGATGTACTTGCTGCGGGCACCGCTCACATTGTTACCTGCAATGCCTTCAGCATCCTCAACTGTGTACAGGTTCTTGCCGTTGGCGAAATAGAGCTGGTCCCAATTGATCTGCCGTGTGTCGTCATCGCTGCCCCAGAGGCTCGCCAATTGCGAGGCATAGTCCCCATCGGTCTGCTCGAAATAGCTCGGCAGGTAGCGGTAGTAGTCGGGACGCGGATCCTTCGCATCGAACCAGTTGAGGTTGGTGAGGCCGTCGCGACCGAAGGTGTACAACGCGCTCGTGGTCACCTTTCCTCTTTCACCCAGATCCCAATAATGGGTGAAAAGGAAAACCGGTTTGTGATCGTGGCTCATGCGCGCGTTCCGCTTCTCACCGTCCTGATAGCCCCAGTTGGGATTGTAGTAGTTGTTGCCCGTAAGATCGTACGCCTCTTGCACCGCGATGCCTTGACGGCCTTGGATGATGGGTGCACCGAAGTACACGAAGCCAAGACTATGGCGGTCGTTCAATTTCTTCTCCACACCGAGGAAGTATGCCCACGCGTCGTAGCTCGTCCCCTCCACATATCCTTCCTTGGCCCAGCGACGGCTGCCACTTACGCTCACCGCCCAACCGTTCGCCCGCATGCCGGTGTTATAGGTCACCATTAGGCGATTGCGGTAGCTGCGGTCACTGAAAGCCAAGCTGGGGCGAAGGCCCTTGCGCAGTTCGCTCGGACGCAGCCCGATCTCCGTGTGGCCCCCCACGCTGCCGAAGGTCTGTCGCGAAGCAGCCACGCCGTTGTGCACCCGCATCCAACGCGTCACATCATTCAAGCCACCCCAAAGTGTCCATGGTGCGAACCCGCTTTCCATGTCGTTGATCATAACACCGTTCAGGGTGACCAAGGTGTTCTCACCGTCGTACCCGCGAATGCGGAAACGTGCATTCCCGAAGTTGAAGCCCGCCGTGCTGGTGAAGATGTCGCGGGAACTTTGCAGCACCCCGCTGATATCCTGTGCACCGAGCGAGGCATCCAGCTCCTGTGCATCGATAGCGTACATGGGCATACGGGCATTCCCGGCCCGGCTGGTGTCCACCGGCGCGTACAAGGCAGTATCCACTTGGCCGAGCACTGGCATGGCCGCTGTCGCAACGATGAGAAGAAGACTGGAGCGTAAGGATCTGATCATCGTGTGCCGGGCTTCCATGAAAGGGCGCCAAATGTAGCCTTGTCCCAACGCTGGAAACCTGATGGTACCGGCACCGGAGCGTTAAGGCTGCAACACTGTGATGAACAGTAAGACTTGCGTAACCCCGCTTCGAAGCGGTTCCCACGCGCGTACCTGCGCGCGATACCTTCGACAGCTTTTTCCGCGCCCCCCCCATGGCCCTCATCGGCACCCGGTTCAAACGTTCGCTCCTTGCGATCGGCCTGCTTTACGCGGGACTGGCAGCGCGCGCCGGTCACTTTGCAGGTGGCGATATCACCTACGAATGCCTCGGGGGAAATTCGTATGAGATCACGCTGGATCTCTTCCTCGATTGTTCGGGCGCACCCATGATCCCACAGGATCTGGACTTCAGCAGCGATTGCGGCATATCGTTCACGGTGCTTGCTATGCCCGTGCCCGCACCAGTGGAGGTAAGCCAGCTGTGTGCGGCGGAGTTACCGAACAGTTCGTGCAGCGGTGGTGCTTGGCCAGGCATGGAGCACTACGTGTTCACCACCATCGTGAACCTCCCCCCCTGCAACGATTGGAACATCAGCTGGGACTTGTGCTGCCGTGCGGGTACGCTGAACCTGACCGGTACCCCGGGGATGTACATCTACGCGAACCTGGACAACGCAACAGCACCATGCAATAATTCACCTGTGTTCACGGATCAGTCCATCCCGTATGTCTGTGTGAACCAGCCGGTGAACTACAACTACGGTGTTACCGAGCCTGACGGCAACACCATTGTGTACTCGTTGAACACCGCGTATTTCGCTGCCGGGTCACCCGTTCCGTATCAAGGTGGATATACGGGGTTGCTACCCGCACCGGGCATTACCATCGACCCCGCCACGGGCCAGCTCAGCTTCACGCCAGCGTTGATCGGCAATTATGTGGTGACAGTATTGGTGCAGGAGTTCGACGTGAACGGCGTGCTGATCGGGTCGGTGATGCGCGACCAAATGTTCGTGGTGCTTGCATGCACCGGGAATGTACCCGTGACCAACGGTATCTCGGGTGTAACCGGTGGTGCTGGGACCTATCTGGTCACGGGTTCGAATTCGATCGAAGTTTGCGATGGTGCCAACGTATGCGTGGATGTGGTCTTCAGCGATGCCGACCCTGCTACCGTGCTGCAAGTGGTGTCACTGGCAACTGTGCTCTTGCCGGGAGCTACTTTCACAGTTACCGGTACTAACCCGGCCACTGCTACCATCTGCTGGACAGCTGACGCGGCATTCTCGCCGGTGAACGTGCTCATTACTGCGGATGATGGCAACTGTCCGGTGGAGAACGTTGCCAGCACCTCGATCAACTTCGTGGTTACCCAAGGTGGTGGCGCAGCACCCGATCCCGGTACCATTGGATCAGTAACGGTCTGCGGCACCGCGGCGCCCATTGATCTTTTCACTGAACTGGGTGGGACACCGGATGTCGGTGGAAGTTGGACCGCTCCCGGCGGCGGCGCACATACAGGCATGTACGATCCGGTGGTCGATGGTCCGGGCATCTACACGTATTCCGTGGGAAATGCGTGTGCAAGCGCGACTGCTACGGTCACCGTTACGGAAACGGCAGGGCCGAACGCCGGTGCCAACGGAACGCTGAACACCTGTGCTAACAATCCGGCTTCCAGCCTTTTCGCTGCGCTCGGTGGAACACCGCAAGCCGGTGGCACATGGACAGCACCCGGTGGTGCCGCGCATGGTGCGAACTATGATCCCGCAGTTGATGCACCGGGCATCTACACCTATACCGTTGCGGGGGTTGCACCCTGTGGCAACGCCACTGCAACAGTCACCGTTACGGAAGTGGCGGGGCCGAATGCCGGCACGAACGGAACCCTGACAGTGTGTGCGAATGGCGCTGCCACACCGCTCTTCGCACAGTTAGGTGGTGCACCGCCGAACACCGGCACATGGACGAATCCGCTCGGTGTTGCCCACGGCGTGGGCTTCAACCCGAACTACAACCCCGTTACGCACAACCCGGGGGTATACACCTACACCGTTCCGGGTGTAGCACCCTGCGCGGCCGCCACGTCAACGGTTACGGTGACGGAAGTGCCGCTACCGGATGCCGGAACGAACGGAACGCTCAGCCTCTGTGCGAATGCTTTGCCCGCTGACATGTTCGCCTCGCTCGGAGGCACGCCACAAGCTGGCGGGTGGTGGACAGCACCGGGGGGAGCGGTGCATGGTGCGAACTATGATCCGGCCGTTGATGCACCCGGCATCTATGTCTATCACGTTGCCGCTCCACCCTGTGCAAGTGCCACGGCAACGATTACTGTTACCGAGACCGCTGCGCCCAATGCGGGCACCAACGGAACGCTGACGCTTTGCTCAAATGGTGCATCAACGAACATGTTCGCTTCGCTTGTAGGCGGACCTCAAGCAGGCGGAACATGGACAGCTCCCGGTGGTGCAGCGCACGCTGCCGCGTACAACCCAGCCGTTGATGTACCAGGCATCTACACGTACACTGTTGGCGTTGGCGGCCCTTGCGGCAGTTCATCGAGCACCGTTACGGTGACAGAAAACCCGGCAACGAACGCTGGGACCAATGGAGTACTCACCATCTGTTCCAACGGTGCAGCGGTCGCGTTATTCGCATCGGTCGGTGGTACGCCGCAAGCGGGTGGTGCGTGGTCGGCCCCTGGCGGCGCGGCGCACGGTGTGAACTACGACCCAACGGTTGATGCACCCGGCATCTACACGTACACCGTTACAGGTATTGCGCCGTGCGCGAATGCAACAGCAACGGTCACCGTTACCGAGAACTCTGCAACGAATGCCGGAACGAACGGGACTCTAACGATCTGTTCGAACGGGGCTGCCGTGGCGCTATTCGCTTCACTCGGTGGTGCGCCGCAAGCAGGCGGTGCTTGGACCGCCCCCGGCGGCGCAGCGCACGGTGTGAACTACGATCCCGTGGTCGATGCCCCCGGCATCTACACGTACACGGTAACTGGGGTCGCGCCCTGCACCGACGCAACAGCAACGGTCACTGTTACCGAGAACCCGGCAACGAACGCAGGAACGAACGGCACACTGACGATCTGCTCGAACGGTAGCGCGGTTGCGCTCTTTGCCTCGCTCGGTGGTACGCCACAAGCAGGCGGCGCTTGGACCGCTCCTGGCGGCGCAGCGCACGGCATCAACTACGACCCAACCGTTGATTTACCGGGCATCTACACCTACACGGTAGCTGGAGTTGCGCCGTGTGCGAATGCAACAGCATCGGTCACCGTTACTGAGAATACGACAACGAATGCAGGAAACAATGGCGCGCTCACGATCTGCTCGAACGGAGCAGCTGTAGGGCTCTTTGCATCGCTCGGTGGTACGCCACAAGCTGGTGGTGCGTGGACAGCGCCCGGTGGCGCAGCGCACGGTGTGAACTACGATCCAGTGGTCAGCCCGGCATCTACTCACGTAACTGGGGTCGCGCCCTGCACCGACGCAACACAACGGTCACTCAACCCGGCAACGACGCCGACGCCAGCCCCCCGCCACCCCAACGAGCGCGTTGCGCTCTTTGCCTCGCTCGGTGGTACGCCGCAAGCAGGCGGCGCCCGGACCCTGGCGGCCCCACGGCTCAACGCCAACCGTGATTTACCGGGCTTCCCTACACGGTGCTGGTGCGCGAACAGCTGGTCACCGTTACTGGATACGACAACGAATGCGGAAACAATGGCGCGCTAGGAGCGCTGTGGGCCTTTGCTCCTCGGTGGTACGCCCCAGGCCTGGCGCAGCGCACGGTGTGAACTACGATCCAGTGGTCGATGCACCCGGCATCTACACGTACACCGTTACAGGTGTAGCGCCGTGTGCGAATGCGACAGCGACGGTCACCGTTACCGAGAACCCGGCAACGAACGCAGGAACGAACGGCACACAGACGATCTGCTCGAACGGTGCTGCGTTTGCGCTTTTTGCTTCGCTCGGCGGCACGCCGCAAGCCGGTGGTGCTTGGACAGCGCCCGGCGGCGCAGCACATGGTGTGAACTACGATCCAGTGGTCGATGCCCCCGGCATCTACACGTACACGGTGGTAGGTGTCGCACCATGCGCGAACGCAACAGCAACGGTCACCGTT
Organism: Flavobacteriales bacterium; assembly: GCA_016703005.1. Classification (GTDB taxonomy): domain Bacteria; phylum Bacteroidota; class Bacteroidia; order Flavobacteriales_F; family PHOS-HE28; genus PHOS-HE28. The sequence continues at coordinate 173,703 of JADJCX010000002.1, read as the reverse complement.
ACCGAGAACCCGGCAACGAACGCTGGAACGAACGGGACTCTTACGATCTGCTCGAACGGTGCTGCGGTTGCGCTTTTGGCTTCGCTCGGTGGTGCACCACAAGCAGGTGGTGCTTGGACAGCCCCCGGCGGCGCAGCGCACGGTGTGAATTACGATCCAACGGTTGATGCACCGGGCATCTACACCTACACGGTAACAGGTGTAGCGCCTTGCGCCGACGCAACAGCAACCGTCACCGTTACTGAAAATCCCGCGACGAATGCAGGTACGAACGGAACACTGACGTTGTGCTCGAACGGCGTTGGGACCGACATGTTCCTGTCTCTTGGCGGTGCACCGCAAGCGGGTGGCACATGGACCGCACCGGGTGGTGTTGCACATGGCGCCAGCTACGTTCCTGCCATGGATACCCCGGGCATCTACACATATACCGTAGCTGGTGCCGCGCCGTGTGCAAATGCGACCGCAACGGTTACGGTCACGGAGGATCCAGCACCGAACGCAGGCACCAACGGAAACTGGAGCTTGTGCAGTTCGGGTGGGCCGGTGAGCCTCTTCGCTGCGCTCGGAGGGCCGCCTCAAGCAGGTGGCATATGGACCGCTCCCGGTGGCTTAGCGCATGGTGTCAACTACGATCCAGCCGTGGATGTCCCCGGCGTCTACACCTACACCATCGTTGGCATTGCGCCGTGCGCGAACGCGACTTCCACCGTTACCGTTACGGAAAGCATTGCATCGGATGCCGGGACGAATGGCGTGCTGACGCTATGCTCATCCGACGCTGCTGTCAACTTGTTCGGCCTGCTCGGCGGTGCTCCACAAGCAGGTGGGAACTGGACCGCTCCCGGCGGTGCTGCACATGGCGCTAACTACGATCCGGCAATTGACGGTCCGGGTGTGTACACCTACACCATACCAGCCGCCCCACCATGCCCGGCTGTATCCTCAACTGTTACTGTAACGGAGAACCTGGCACCGAACGCTGGGCTCAATGGCGCTCTGGGGATCTGTGCCAATGATCCTATCACGGACCTTCTCTTGTCCCTTGGCGGACTTCCTCAAATAGGTGGAACGTGGACCGCGCCGGGAGGAGGCGCACACAGTGGCAACTATGATCCCACTACCGACGCATCGGGTGTGTACACGTATACCATTGTCGGGATCGCCCCTTGCACGGATGCCTCGGCAACAGTTTCGGTAACGGAGAACGCCGCACCGAATGCTGGCAGCAATGGTGCGCTCACCATCTGCGACAACAGTGTTGCACTTGACATGTTCCTGTCCCTTGGCGGTGCGCCGCAGGGCGGAGGAACATGGACAGCACCGGGCGGTGCTGCGCATGGCGCGAACTACGATCCGAACATTGATGCACCGGGCATTTACACCTACACCGTTGCCGGTGTTGCGCCTTGCGGCAATGCAACGGCCACAGTGACCGTAACAGAGAACGCAGCGGCCAACGCAGGCACCAACGGCACGTTGACGATCTGCGCGAACAGCCCGGCTGCGGATATGTTCCTGTCGCTCGGAGGTTCGCCACAAGCCGGCGGTGCATGGACCGCTCCCGGCGGTGCGGCGCACGGCGCGAACTATGATCCTGCGGTGGATGCACCGGGCATCTATACCTACACGGTGGTCGGCATCGCGCCGTGCCTGAACGCAACGGCAACGGTCACCGTTACCGAGAATGCGCCACCCGATGCTGGCAACAATGGAGCGCTTACCATGTGTTCGAACTCTCTTGCAGCGAACATGTTCTTATCGCTCGTGGGTTCACCGGATATCGGTGGCGCATGGACCGCACCGGGCGGTGTAGCGCACGGCACGAACTATGATCCCGCAGTGGATGCACCGGGCATTTACACCTATACGGTCAACGGTATCGCACCCTGCGCGAATGCAACGGCAACGGTAACCGTTACCGAGAACACCGCTCCGAGCGCAGGCTCCAATAGCTCTGTGGTACTCTGCGATCAAGCCGCACCATCGAACTTGTTCAACGCGCTTGCCGGCGCCCCTACAGCAGGCGGCACATGGACGGCACCCGGTGGCGCAGCGCACAGTGGAACGGTTGATCCAGCGGTGGATCCTGCAGGCGTGTACACCTACGTCGTACTCGGCATCGCGCCCTGCCCGAACGCAAGTGCAACGGTGACCGTCACCATCACCTCCACGCCTGATGCCGGGATCAATGGCACGTTGACGTTGTGCTCGCAAAGTGCACCCACGGCGTTGTTCGCTTCGCTCGGCGGATCCCCGGATGCCGGTGGCAATTGGAGCGCTCCCGGTGGCGCAGCGCATAGCGGGGTGTTCGATCCAGCGACGGATCCAGCAGGTGTCTACACGTATGCCATCGCGGCCGTCGCGCCTTGCCCGGGAGCAAGTGCAACCGTAACGGTATCGATCAACGCAGCCCCCGATGCCGGCGCGAACGGGAACCTGAGCGTGTGCGCCCAAGGTGCTGCGGTCGCCATGTTCACCTCGCTCGGTGGAAGTCCGGATGCAGGCGGTTCATGGACCGCACCTGGTGGCGCGGCGCACGGTGCCAACTATGATCCAGCTATTGACGCACCGGGCATCTACACATACACCGTTGCAGGTGTTGCCCCATGCGCGAGCGCAACGGCAACGGTTACGGTCGCTGAAGTCGCAGTAGCGAACGCGGGTACGAATGGCGCGATCACCATCTGTTCCAACAGCGGCGTATCGAACATGTTCCTTGCACTTGGTGGCGCGCCGCAAGGCGGCGGAACGTGGACCGCACCCGGCGGTGCAGCGCACGGCGCCAACTACGATCCTGCGATCGACGGCCCCGGTGTCTACACCTACACAGTTACTGGAGCAACACCGTGCCCGAATGCCGCGGCCACGGTTACGGTGACCGAGAACGCTGCACCGAATGCGGGGTCTGATGCTGCAATGATCGTTTGCGATCAGAGCGCACCACAGTCGCTCATCGCTTTCCTCGGTGGGATCCCACAAGCAGGTGGTACTTGGACCGCCCCGGGAGGCGGAGCCCACAGCGGCATCATCGATCCGAGCATTGATCCGCCAGGTGGATACACGTACACGGTCGCCGGTGTCGCTCCGTGCGCAAATGCAAGTGCAACGGTTACTGTGACGATCACCGGTTCGCCGGATGCCGGAACGAACGCAGCACTGACACTGTGCGCGACTGGCGCACCAACATCACTCTTCGCCGCACTCGGCGGAAGCCCCGATGCAGGTGGCTCATGGACCGACCCCAATGGACTTGCACACGGGCCGAACGTTGATCCATCGGTTGATCCAAGCGGTGTGTACACGTACACCATCGCTGCGATCGCACCATGCCTCGGCGCGACTTCCACCGTAACGGTAACGATCAACGCGTTGCCGGATCCCGGCACGAACGGCGCGCTCACCGTGTGCGATCAAGGCGCGCCGCAAGGGTTGTTCGGCGCACTTGGTGGAAGCCCCGCTGCTGGTGGAACGTGGACAGCGCCGGGCGGCGCAGCACACAGCGGCACGATCGATCCAACAGTTGATCCCGCGGGCGTGTATACCTACACCGTTCCGGGCGTTGCACCGTGCGCAAGTGCCAGCGCAACGGTTACTGTGACGATCACCAGTTCCCTAACGCAGGCACCAACGGCGCTGGACGTTGTGCGAGGACATGGCCCCTACAAGCCTCTTCGCCGCACTCGGTGGAAGCCCTGACGCTGGTGGCTCATGGACCGACCCCAATGGACTTGCACACGGGCCGAACGTTGATCCATCGGTTGATCCAAGCGGTGTGTACACGTACACCATCGCTGCGATCGCACCATGCCTCGGCGCGACTTCCACCGTAACGGTGACGATCAACGCATTGCCGGATCCGGGCACGAACGGCGCGCTTACCGTGTGCGATCAAGGTGCGCCGCAAGGATTATTCGCAGCACTTGGTGGAAGCCCCGCTGCTGGTGGAACGTGGACAGCACCGGGCGGCGCAGCGCACAGCGGCACGATCGATCCGACCATTGATCCCGCGGGCATGTATACGTACACCGTTCCGGGCGCTGCACCGTGCGCAAGTGCCAGCGCAACGGTCACTGTAACGATCACCAGTTCCCCGAACGCAGGCACCAACGGCGCGTGGACGTTGTGCGAGGACATGGCCCCTACAAGCCTCTTCGCCGCACTCGGTGGAAGCCCTGACGCTGGTGGCTCATGGACCGACCCCAATGGACTTGCACACGGGCCGAACGTTGATCCATGGTGGATCACGGGTGTGTACACGTACACCATCGCTGCGATCACACCATGCCTTGGCGCGACTTCCACCGTAACGGTGACGATCAACGCATTGCCGGATCCGGGCACGAACGGCGCGCTCACCGTGTGCGATCAAGGTGCGCCGCAAGGATTGTTCGCAGCACTTGGTGGAAGCCCCGCTGTTGGTGGAACGTGGACAGCACCGGGGTGCGGCACATAGCGGTACGATCGATCCGACCATTGATCCAGCAGGTAACTATACCTACACGGTGAACGGCACGGCGCCTTGCGGTAGCGCGAGCGCAATAGTGACCGTCACCATTACAAGTTCGCCGAATGCGGGCACGAACGGTACATGGACGCTCTGTGAGTCGTTCGCTGCGACGTCGCTGTTCGCGGCGCTTGGCGGTAGTCCGGATGCCGGTGGTACGTGGACCGATCCCAACGGCAACGCGCACGGTGGCCTGATCGATCCGGCCAACGATCCGAGCGGTGTGTACACCTATACCATCGGTGCGGTGCCACCCTGCTTGGGCGATGCCTCCACCGTGACGGTCACCATCAATGCATCGCCCGATCCCGGTATTGATGCGGCGCTCACCGTTTGCGATCAAGGCGCGCCGCAGTCGCTCTTCGCAGCACTCGGCGGAAGTCCGGATGCAGGTGGGGCATGGGCTGATCCGAACAGCAACGTGCACAGTGGAACGATCGATCCGACAGTTGATCCCGCTGGTGTGTATACGTACACCGTTCCGGGCGCTGCACCGTGCGCAAGTGCCAGCGCAACGGTCACTGTAACGATCACCAGTTCCCCTAACGCAGGCACCAACGGCGCGTGGACGTTGTGCGAGGACATGGCCCCGACAAGTCTCTTCGCCGCACTCGGTGGAAGCCCTGACGCTGGTGGCTCATGGACCGACCCCAATGGACTTGCACACGGCCCGAACGTTGACCCATCAGTAGATCCAAGCGGAGTGTACACCTACACCATCGCTGCGGTTGCCCCATGTCCGGGAGCGACCTCAACCGTGACCGTAACGATCAACGCATTGCCGGATCCGGGCACGAATGGCTCACTCACTGCCTGTGACCAAGGTGCCCCACAGGGGCTCTTCGCCGCACTCGGTGGCGCCCCGCAAGTCGGCGGAACATGGACCGCACCCGGCGGTGCTGCACACAGCGGAACGATCGATCCCACTGTTGATCCCGCAGGTGTGTACACATATACCGTTGCGGGTGTTGCGCCATGTGCCAGTGCCAGTGCAACGGTCACCGTAACCATCACCGGTTCGCCCAATGCTGGCACAAGTGCATCACTGGCACTGTGCAGTTTGGATCCCATCACGGATCTGTTCAATGCACTCGGTGGAAGTCCGGATGCGGGTGGCACATGGACCGACCCGAACGGTCTTTCCCATAGCGGCAACATCGACCCGTCAACGGATCCAGCCGGAACGTACACCTACACGGTTCCTGCCACTTCACCCTGTCTTCCTGCCTCTGCGGACATCTCCGTCACAATTGAAAGTGCACCCGACGCCGGTGTGGATGGCGCCATTGCCGTATGCACCGGCGATGCCCCGTTCGCGCTCTTCAACCTGCTGGGCGGAACGCCCGATGGCGGCGGAAGTTGGACGGATCCCAACGGTGTGGCCTTCGGCACCACCTTCGATCCAGGCGCGGATCCGCAAGGCGCCTATACCTACACGGTTGCCGGTACAGCATGCCCGCAGGAACTGAGCACGGTGGATGTGACGGTGAACCCCGGACCAGATGCCGGACAGGACAACGCGATCGCGATGTGCAGCAATGGCGCTGCGATACAACTCACAGGCGCGTTGCTCGGCACACCTGATCCGAACGGCACGTGGACCGATCCCAACAACCAGCCATTCTCCGGAACGTTCGATCCGGCGATCGCGCTGCCCGGCGCTTACACGTACACTGTCCCCGGCAATGCGGGCTGCCCCGATGATGTAGCCGTGCTCACCATGGCCGTAAGCCCTGAAGCGCAAGCCGGCGGAAACGGCGCCATCGGATTGTGTACCACGGATCCGAGCATTGACTTGTTCACGTTGCTTACCGGTTCACCCGATGCGGGTGGTGCGTGGGGCGATCCGAACGGCATTGCCGTCGGTGCGTTGCTCGATCCATCCACGGCCATCAGCGGTAACTACACATACACGGTCACCGGCTTACCACCGTGCATCGATGCAACGGCTTCCGTGGTCGTTACGATCACACCGGCACCCGACGCAGGTGATGATGCGAATGCGATCTATTGCAACACCGAACCGGCTGTGCAGCTCTTCTCACTACTTGGCGGAAACGCGCAGATCGGCGGCTCGTGGACCGACCCGAACGGCAACCCGGCCAACGGCGGTTTCGACCCGGCGAGCGATATACCCGGCGCGTACACCTATCGCGTGGTGGGTACAGGCGCTTGCATCGACGATGAAGCCGTAGTGACCGTAAGTGTGAGCTTGGCGGCGGAGGCCGGCAGCAACGGCAGCATCACCGTGTGCAGCAACGATGTGCCGTTCGCGCTCTTCGCCTTGCTCGGTGGAAGTCCGGACGCCGGTGGCGTGTGGACCGCACCCGATGGTTCGGCGAACAACGGCAACGTTGACCCCGCTACCGGCCTCAATGGCGACTACACCTATACCGTGCAATCGCCTGTTCCGTGTGCAGCACAGAATGCGGTGGTGAACGTTACCATCATCCCGAATCTTCCGCCGGTGATCACAGTGAACGTGGGTGCGGGTTGCGCCCCGGTCATGGCCAGCATCAGCAGCAGCTACAATGGACCCGGCACTTGCCTGTGGGATCTGGGCAACGGCACCACCAGCACCGAGTGCGAACCCGATTCGATCTTCTACACCGCCGGCACCTACGACCTCACGGTGACCATCGATCCCGGCAACGGCTGCATCGGCACGTTCACCTATCCCGCGGCTGTGCTGGTCGTGGATCCACCTGTTGCTTCGTTCTATGCCTTGCCCGATACCCAAGTGAGCATCAACAACGCGGAGATCTTCTTCGTCAACACCAGCAGCGGCGCGAACGCTTGGCTCTGGCATTTCGACTCGCTGGACGAGAGCACGGACGAGAACCCGACCTTCACCTTCCCCGAAGAAGAGCCGGGTGAATACGAAGTGTGCCTGATCGCCTACGCTTCGGAAACCTGCACCGACACGGCGTGCCACACCATTGTTGTACAGGGCAGCGGCTATTGGGTGCCGAACACCTTCACGCCCGATGGCAATGGCCTCAACGACTTCTTCTTCCCGGTGTTGGGCAATCCGGATCCCGAGGAATTCCGCTTCATGATCTTCGATCGTTGGGGCCAGCCGCTCTTCAGCACCGAGAACCCGGCCGTGCATTGGGACGGCAACTTCAGCAACGGCACCGAAGTACCCATCGGCGTGTACGTCTGGAAACTCTGGCTGCGCGAGCCCTTCACCACCGACCGCGTGGAACGCACGGGGCATGTGACGGTGGTTAGGTAAGTCAGCGCCTGTGAAGTGATGTGAACACGGTACGCTGTGCCCATCGCCTCGACCCCCTCAATCTATCTTCGGCCGCCCATTCCACGCCCGTGCCCGACCGCCTCGTTATTATTCCACGTACGATGAGAAGGAGAACGTCGAGGATGTTCTAACGCGGGTGTTCGCATTGCAACCCGAATTCCATGTGTTGGTGGTGGACGACGGAAGTCCGGACGGCACTGCGGCCATTGTGAAGGACTTGATGGCGCGCTGGCCGGGCCGTCTGCACCTGATGGAGCGCAAAGGCAAGTTGGGCTTGGGCACCGCGTACATCGCGGGCTTCAAGTGGGCGCTGGAACGCAACTATGCGTTCATCTTCGAGATGGACGCTGACTTGAGCCACAACCCGGATGACCTTGTGCGACTGTACCATGCTTGCGCGGTCGACGGGGTTGGCATGACGGTCGGCAGCCGTTACGTGCGCGGTGGAAGCGTGCGCGATTGGGCGTGGCACCGCATCATGATCAGCTGGTGCGCTTCGCTCTACGTGCGCACCATCCTCTGGCTCGGTGTCATGGACACCACGGCCGGGTTCGTGTGCTACCGGAACACGACACTGGCGCAGCTCGACCTTGGTGCCATCAAGTTCATCGGCTATGCGTTCCAGATCGAGATGAAGTACCGCGTGAAGCGGAAAGGCCTGCGCATCGTGGAGGTGCCGATCACCTTCATCGATCGCGTGAAGGGCAAGAGCAAAATGAGCATGAACATCTTCAAGGAAGCGTTCATCGGCGTGATCCGCATGCGCTTCACCGTGAAGAGATGAACAACTGGCTGATCCGCAACGCACAAGTGGTGAACGAAGGCCGCACGTTCGCTGCCGATGTGTTGTTGCGCGATGGCTTCATTGAACGTGTGGCGGAAGAAGGCATCACCGATGCGCGTGGTACGATCGAAGTGGACGCCACCGGCAAGCACCTGTTGCCCGGATGCATCGACGACCAAGTGCATTTCCGCGAGCCGGGTCTAACGCACAAGGACGATATCGCGCACGGCAGCGCAGCCGCAGTGGCCGGTGGCATCACCAGCTTCATGGAGATGCCGAACACGGTGCCGCAGGCGCTCACACAGCAATTGCTGGCGGATAAATACGTCATGGGCGCTGCGACTTCCGTTGCCAACTTCAGCTTCTTCATGGGCGTAGGCAACAGCAACATCGATGAAGTGCTGCGTACCGATCCGCGCACCGTTTGCGGTTTGAAAGCCTTCCTCGGCAGCAGCACCGGCGACATGTTGGTGGACGATGAACGTGCGCTCGATCGCCTATTCCGCGAAGCGCATTTGATCTTGGCCGTGCATGCTGAGCACGAGCCCACGGTGAAGGCCAACTTGGCCAAAGCGATCGCCGAGTACGGTGAGAACATACCGGTGGAAGTACATCCTGTGATCCGCGATGCTGAAGCATGCTACCGCAGCAGCAGCGCCGCCGTGGCCCGCGCCAGAGAGCACGGCACACGCTTGCACGTGCTGCACATCAGCACCGCGCGCGAGCTGGAACTGTTCACCGCAGGACCGCTGAAGAACAAACGCATCACTGCTGAGGCGTGCATCCATCATCTATGGTTCGATGAGCACGCGTACCAAGCCAAGGGAACCTTGGTGAAGTGGAATCCGGCGATCAAGACCGGTGCCGACCGCTCGGCCATACGCCAAGCTGTGCTGGATGACCGCATCGACGTGATCGCAACGGACCACGCGCCGCACACGCTGGAAGAGAAGGCCCTACCCTACGCCAAGTGCCCGAGCGGAGCCCCGATGGTGCAGCATGCATTGGTCACCATACTTGAACTGGTGCACCAGGGCGTGATCACATTGGAACGTGTGGTGGAGAAGATGTGCCACGCTCCGGCACGGCTCTTCGACGTGAGCAGGCGCGGTTACATCCGGGAAGGGCACCACGCCGACCTGGTATTGGTGGACCTGAGCGCCCCTTGGGCGGTCAGCAAAGCCAACCTGTTGTACAAGTGCGGGTGGAGCCCTTTGGAAGGTCAGCGCTTCCAAAGCCGTGTGCTCCGCACCTGGGTGAACGGCAACCTAGTCTGGGACGGCGAACGCGTGAACACGAGCATGCGCGGACAGCGCCTGCTCTTCGATCGATGAAGCACTTCCTGGCCATCGCCTTGTTGTGCGGCGCAGGTAGTACCGAGGTATCGGCTCCACCGACGGATCTGATCGAACGCGAGCAATTCGTGCACGTGCTGGCGGATGTGCAGTTGATCGAAGCGCGCGTGAAGCACGAAGTGATGGTGGAGCAGCGCACCGAAAGCCCCGCAAAGGGTTACTATGAAGAGATGTACACGGAGCGGAAGATCACCGCCGAGCGGTACAAGGTCACCTATCAATGGTACGTGGAGCACCCTGAAGAACTCAAGGAAGTCTACGAAGCGGCGGTCGTGGAATTGGGGAGGCGGAAGGAGAAAGGCGAGTGAGGACCCAGGTTCCGTAACACGGGGTTCACGAGCCCTGCACCATATTCGTTGCGTCCCATCACATCGGGGGTCCGGAAACCATGCAGCATGCCCGCATCCTTGTCGCTCCGCTCGATTGGGGCTTAGGGCACGCCACGCGATGCGTGCCGATCATAACGGCGCTGTTGGAGCGTGGCGCGGTACCTGTGATCGCAGCCGATGGTGGTCCGCTCGCGTTGTTACGCCAGGAGTTCCCAACGCTCGAGCATGTGCGTTTACCGGGCCTCACCATCCGCTACGCGAAAGGAGGGTCACAACTATGGCGCATGGCGTTGCAGTTCCCGGCGATGGTGCGGCAGGTGCAGGCGGAGCAGCGTGCATTCGAACGCTTGCGGCGTTCGTTGCGCGTGGATGCGGTGATCAGTGATCAGCGTTTCGGTGTGCGCGCCCACGACCTGCCGAGCATACTGGTAACGCATCAGGTCTTTCCGTTCACTCCTATCGCACAAAACGCATTGAGGAAGTTGAATCTTCGGCACATTGCGCGGTTCGATCGGTGTTGGGTGATCGACCTTCCCGAAGCACTCGGCCTCGCGGGCGACCTGTCCCACGGTGATCTACCGAAAAATGCCCGGTACATCGGAGCGCTGAGCCGCATGCGTCGGGACACTGCAACGGCAGGTTCCGCGACAAGTCGAGTTGAGGATACAGGCCCGTTAAAGGTGGTAGCGGTGATCAGCGGGCCGGAACCACAGCGCACACTGCTCGAACGTGAGCTGCTTGCGCAGCTACAACGCATCGACGGCAACCATTTGTTGGTGCGCGGTGTGCCACAGCTTGCGCATGAAACAGGGGAGGAACATATCGGCAACGTGCGGGTCCTTCCGCACACCTCGGCCAGCTTGCTCGCGCAACTTCTGCAGGGCGCAAAACTGGTCGTTTCGCGCAGCGGCTATACCACGTTGATGGACCTCGCTTCCTTGGGCCTCAGCGGGCTTGTCGTGCCAACCCCGGGTCAAGAAGAACAGGAATACTTGGGACGTCTGCACGGCGCAACAGGGCGCTTCCAAGTGCAACGCCAAGGAAGCATCGATATCGCCCAAGCACTGGATCATCGGTTGCCGCAGCCCAACGGGACGAACTTGGGGTCGCAGCATCTCCTCTACGAAGCGCTGGATGAGCTCGGCACCCTGTTGCGATAACTTGGGCGCATGCTCCGTCCGATCATTCTGCTCACGTGTTCTTCCTTGTTGCTGCCAACCAGCATCGCCCAAGACCCTGCTACCGACTTGCGCACGCTGGAACAGCAATGGTCCGAACTCAACGATAAGCGGTCAGCACTTCAACAGAAACTGGAGATTGCGAAGCTTGCCGTGATACGCGCGGATGTGCAACGCTGGGGCCTACCCGCCTTGGCACCGGGCGAACAAGTGATATGGCATCCGGCGCATGCGCTGGTGTACAGCGAAACGCACGAGATCGCGAAATGGACCGCTCACATCGTGGTCACCGACATCGTGCAGGGGAATCTCGCGCGCATCGATACGTTCCTCATGGACAGCTTGGTACCAACAGGAAGCAGTACGGTGGAGGATTACTGGAACAGTGGCTACGACCGTGGGCACTTGGTGGCCAGCGCGGACATGCGTTGGAGCAAACCGGCCATGGCGGGCACCTATTTGTACAGCAACGTCGCACCACAAAAGCCTGAATTGAACCGTGGCACGTGGGCCGATCTGGAAGACTGGATACGCCGCTACGTGCACTATGGTAACGAGCGCGCTTTTGTCCTTACTGGTCCCGTGCTCCGCGATGGTCTTCCGAAGATGAACAACCCCGGCCACAAGAACGAAGTAAGCATCCCCGAACGCTATTGGAAGATCGTTGCCGATCTGGATGGCGACGACAAGAAGGCGATCGCTTTCGTGATGACCAACGGCGTGAACGACCACCCGCCCATCAGCTATGCGGTCAGCGTCGACAGCGTTGAACGCTTGACAGGTCTGGATTTTTTCCCTGCCTTGGATGACATCACCGAAGCACGCATAGAAGCCATGCGCCAACCCGCCGACTGGTACCACGACGGTGATCCGTTCTTCGGCGAAGTGGAGCCGTTGAAAGCGCCGTTGGCGAAAGGTCTGTACAACACCGTGCAGGCCAAATACCACGTAGGGAAAGAAGCCACCATCTGCGGCACCGTTGTCAGCACCCGGCGCACCCAAAAGGCGAATGCCGTGTACCTGAACCTGGATCGCATGCACCCGAACCAGGATTTCTACGCCACCGTGTGGGACGTGAACGGTCCCAATTTCAGCTATGATCCTGAAACTTGGCTGGTGAACAAAGTGGTGTGTATCACTGGGGTTGTTACCCTCTACGACGACATCCCCCGGATCAGCGTGAACAACGAGCACGCCATACAGCTTTGGGACGACATGGTCCGGTGAACTCGACTTGCGGGCTCACAGCAGCCGTTTACTTTCGTTGCGCACCGATATGAAACCACTTCCACTCCCCACTCTGTCGCTTGCTCTTGCTTGCGTGTCCGCTGTTCAATTGCTGTTCGCTTCCTGCACTGGGGGTAACACAAGCACGGGAAACGTACCCGAGGATCCGGCCAAGGTGTCGGCCTCTGATGTTGTGGTACCACGCTCCGAAAAAGGCCGCGCTCCGAACATCGACCAAAGCACCCCCGAGAACGTGCTCGCCACTATCAAGGACATTATCGTCACGGATGCGCTTGATAGTCTCAGGCTATTGTGCAAAGAAGGCGTCAGTACCGGCCCGCCTGCACGGCTCATGTGCAGTATAGCCACCGAAGACATGGACCAGATCGACAAATTCCGGACTTGGTTCTCCGGCGCCCGTATTGACAGCGCGGCGATCGTCACTGGTGACACGGCGCTATTGCCGATCACACTATCCCCGAGCCACCCCACACTGGAGCGGCATGCCTTCATGAAAATGGTGAAAAGCGAGGGCAGTTGGTACTTGAACGAGATGAACTGGAAACAATGAAGCACCTGTCACCTTCGCACATCCTCGTCTACATATTCCCGTTCCTCGCAGTTGGCTGCGGCTCCGCGGATCAGGCTGAACAAGTTCCGGAAGAACCTGCGTCTGCCGTCGAAAATGCGCTCTTGGTAAGCCTTTCGAGCGAACGAACAGGTATCACCTTCAGCAACCCCATCGTCGAGGATGCCAGCATGAACTATTTCAAGTACGAGTACTTGTACAATGGCGGTGGTGTTGCGGTCGGCGATCTCAACAACGATGGCCTGGCGGACGTGTACTTCACGGGCACCGCCAACCCGGACAAGATGTACTTGAACAGAGGTGGGATGTCATTCGAGGATGTGACCCCGAAGACACTTCCAACGAAGCACGAAGGGTGGCACAGCGGCGTGAACATAGTGGACCTGAACGATGACGGTTGGCTGGATATATACGTGAGCCGCAGCGGCTGGTATACCGATCCCGATCTACGTAAGAACTTATTGTACATCAACAAAGGCGGCATCCAGCCCGGAGGTGTCCCTCAGTTCGAGGAGCGGGCCGAAGCATTCGGCATCGCCGACACGGGGCGCACAACACAAAGTGCCTTCTTCGATCACGATGCTGACGGCGATCTTGATCTGTTCGTCATGAACTGTCCCTTGCAGGATGAAAAGACACTGAACAGTCTGGAAGTGGAGGCACTGATACGGAGCGGCCAAGCACCCAGTAGCCAATTCTATAGCAACGATGGTGGCCGGTTCACGAACGTGACGAAAAAAGCTGGCATCATGAACATGGCGTATGGCTTAGGGATCGCCATCAGCGACCTTAATGGCGACGACCGCCCGGACGTGTACATCGCCAACGACTACATCATGCCCGACTTCATGTACATGAACAACGGTGACGGGACCTTCACGGAAAAGGTGAAAGATGCAACGCGCCACATCAGCAACTTCGGCATGGGTTGCGACGCGGCGGACTTCAACAACGATGGGTTGCCGGACATCATGACCGTGGACATGGTGAGCGAGGACCATGTCCGCAGCAAGAAGAACATGGCCGGCATGAGCAGTGACAAATTCTGGGGTGTGGTGAAAGTGGGCTACCACTACCAATACATGTTCAACACGCTGCAGATGAACAACGGCAATGGCACCTTCAGCGAGGTAGCGCAGCAAGCCGGTGTCAGCAAGACTGATTGGAGCTGGACGCCGCTTTTCTGCGATCTGGACAACGATGGCTGGAAAGATCTCGTGATCACCAACGGCTACAAACGCGACATGCGCGACGTGGACTACGTGAACGCCAGCGACAAGCTGAAAGAGCAGAAGCAAGTGTCCATGCAGCAGCTCTTTTCCCTTGTGCCCACGAACCGGATCCGCAATTACATCTATCGCAACAAAGGCGCCGATGAAAGCGGAATGCCGAGCCTCGGATTCGAGGATGTCAGCGATGCGTGGGGCTTCAAGCAACCTGTTAACAGCAACGGTGCCACCTATGCGGACTTGGACAATGATGGCGACTTGGATGTGCTGATCAACAACATCGATGCGATGGCCGAGGTGTATGAGAACCAAACTGTACAAAAAGGTAAAGGCCATTGGCTACGCGTGCAGGTGGAAGGCGATGGTGGAAAGGCTTACGGAACGAAGCTCACGTTGAGCACTCCGCAGGGCGAGCAATTCCAGGAGTTGATGCCCACACGCGGCTTCCAAGGCGGTGTGGACCGCATCCTGCACTTCGGTCTAGGCGCCGAGACTTCCGCCAAGGAGTTGGTGGTGCGCTGGCCGGACGGACAGGAAAGCCGCTTCGCCAACGTGAAAGCCGATCAAGTACTGAAGGTGGAACGCGCCACGGCCAAGGCCCCGCCACCCAGGGCCACCGAGCCGAAGCTGTTGGCGGAGAGCCTGCCGACCGGGCTAGCCTTCAAGCATACAGAGAATACTTACGACGACTTCAAACACGAATTGCTTCTGCCGCACAAGCAGAGCGAACTTGGCCCATTGATGAGCGTGGGCGACGCGAACGGCGATGGGCTGGACGACCTGTTCGTAGGCGGCGCACGCGGGCAGAGCGGTGGGCTTTTCCTGCAGAATGCCAATGGCACCTTCGCCAAGAGCCCAAGCCAGCCGTGGACCGATCACGCCGTTTGCGAGGACCTTGGCTCGCTGTTCTTCGATGCCGACGGCGATGGGGATCAGGACCTTTACGTGGTGAGCGGCAGCAACGAAGTGGATCAGGATCCGCGCAACTACCTGAACCGGCTGTACCGCAACAACGGCAAGGGGTCGTTCGCCTATGACCCATCAGCCTTGCCCGAGATGGGTACCAGCGCAATGCGCGTTTGCGCAGCCGATGTGGACGGCGACCAGGACATGGACCTTTTCGTCGGCGGCCGCAATATCCCCGGCCAGTACCCCAACACGCCACGCAGCTACCTGCTGCTGAACGACGGTGGTGGCACCTTTAGCGATGCCACGGAATCACTCGCGCCCGACCTGGTCCGCATCGGTTTGGTAAGCGACGCCGAATTCAACGACTACGATGGCGACGGCGATGCGGACCTGATCGCCTTGGGCGAATGGATGCCCATCACCTTTTTCGAGAACACCGGTGGGGAATTCGCCCAGGCGAATGCGAAGAGCGGGCTGAAAGACACAGAAGGATGGTGGAGTAGTTTGACGATGGCCGACCTGGACGGTGATGGCGATAGCGACATGATCTGCGGCAACATCGGGTGGAACTCCAAGTTCCATCCCAAGGTCGATCACCCCTCTTGATGTCTACTGGAACGACTTCGATGGCAACGGGCATTCGGATATTGTGCTTGCCAAGGACTACAAGGGCAAGGCGGTGCCCGTGCGCGGCCGTCAATGCAGCAGTGAACAGTGCCCTATGATCGCCAACAAGTTCGAGACCTTCGATGCCTTCGCGAACGCGAGCCTTGGCCAGATCTACGGCGAGGAGAACTTGGCCAAAGCACTGCACCTGCAAGCCAAGCATATGTACAGTTGCGTCGTGCTGAACCAGGGAGGGGGCAAATGGGAGCTGCACGACCTGCCCGGCATGGCGCAAAGCGCCCCGATCAACGGCAGTGTGGTGCTGGATGTGAATAACGATGGCCACGTGGATATCGTGGCCGTGGGCAACAACTGGGGTGTGGAAGTTGAGACCATCCGCTATGACGGTGGCACCGGTTGCGTGCTTCTTGGCGACGGCAAAGGCGGTTTCAAACCCCTGCCGACACACAAGAGCGGGCTCTTCGCATGGGAGAATGCCAAAGACTTGGCCTTGGTTCGGCTTGGAAAGTCCGGGGTGCCGTTGCTGGTGGTGGCCAACAACAATGGTCCCTTGCAAGGGTGGAGGCTGGCAAGCGAGCAACGGTTGGCACAGGGACGATGACCACGGGATGCTGAGGAGGAACGGTAATACGCACAGTGCGCAGAACGGTCCGCCCTCCGACATGTGTCTGTGGCCATTCAGCCCCCAACTTCGCGGGCATGTCTGTTCGCACACCTCTACTTTACTTGGTCGCGTTGGCGTTGCTTGCTGCACGCTGTGGTGGCGATGAACCGGGTACCCCTTCCGGAACGGAGACAGCTGCCCCTCCTTTACTACGCGAAGTGCCTGCGGATAGCAGCGGCATCACCTTCAGCAATCCGATCACCGAGACCAGCGAGTTGAACTATTTCGTGTTCTCGTACATGTACAATGGTGGTGGCGTGGCCGTGGGTGACCTCAACAACGATGGACTGCAGGATGTGTACTTCACGGGCAACCAGGTCCACGACCGCCTCTACCTGAACAAGGGCGGATTAAAGTTCGAGGACATCACCGAGCGGGTACTTCCGCTGGATACGATAGGCTGGCACACGGGCGTGAGCATGGCGGACGTGAATGCCGATGGATCGCTGGACATATACGTGTGCCGTGGTGGACCGTCGTTCAACTACGCGCACACAACAAACTTGCTGTACATCAACCAAGGCAACGACGCCAATGGCATCCCCACGTTCACGGAGGAAGCAGCTCGCTACGGTATTGCCGATACCACGCACAGCACGCAAGCCGCATTCTTCGACATGGACGGCGACAACGACTTGGACCTGTACGTACTGAACCACCCACACCTGAAGGCAAAGGGCTTCACGAACAAGGATGTGATGGCGGCCATCAGCGCGCGCACCGCACCCACTAGCCGACTGTACCGCAACGACGGACCACCCACCGGCGACGGCAAAGGCGGTTTCACGGACATCACCTATGAAGCTGGCATGCAAACATTCGCGTACAGTCTCGGGTTAAGCATAGCCGACCTGGACAAGGACGGCAAGCCGGATCTCTACGCCGCCAATGATTATGATGTACCCGACCTCATGTACATGAACCAGGGCAACGGCGTGTTCGCTGAGCAAATGCAAGCACGCACCGGGCATATGAGCAACTTCGGAATGGGCACCGATGCAGCCGACTACAACAACGATGGTTGGGCGGACATCGTGACGTTGGACATGACCGCCGAGGACCACGTGCGCAACAAGACGAACATGGGCAGCATGAGCCCCGCCAAATTCTGGAACAACGTGGGCGCTGGCTACGGCTTCCAATTCATGGTGAACACCTTGCAGCTCAACAACGGTCCGTTGCCTCCGGGTTGCGCCCCCCCCGGTGCACCCTTCGGTGGATACAGCGGTATCACCTTCAGCGAGGTGGGCCAGATGGCCGGCATGGCGCGCACAGATTGGAGTTGGGCTCCCCTGCTTTGCGACCTCGACAACGACGGATGGAAAGACCTTGTGATCACCAATGGTTTCAAGCGCGATGTGCGCAACAACGATTTCGTGAAAGACTTCGAACGGTATAACGACACGGCCACCCGCCCGCGCACTTCCGATCTTCTGGATCTCGTGCCCAGCGCCAAACTGCGCAACTACCTCTACCGCAACAAAGGCGACCTCACTTTCGAGAACGTCAGCGAGAAGTGGGGCTTCACAGAGCCGATCAACAGCAACGGCACCGCTTACGCGGATCTCGACAACGACGGTGACTTGGATGTACTGATCAACAACATCGACGCAGTTGCGTCATTGTATGAGAACACCGCAACGCAGCAACTGAACGGAAACCACTGGCTCCGGGTGAAACTGAACGCACTGCCAGGGCGCTCGGCCTTCGGGGCGAAAGTCACGGTTAGGACCGAGGCTGGGGAGCAGTACCAGGAGTTGTATCCGGTACGCGGCTACCAGAGTTGTGTTGAACCCGTGCTGCATTTCGGGTTGGGAGAGGCGAAGGAGGTGCAGAGGGTTGAGATCGTTTGGCCTGACGGCAGAGTCCACTTCTTGCGGGATCCGGTCGTTCCGACCGTGAACAGCGTATTGACGGTGGACGATGACGGCGGGGATATGATAACGGGTGGACCGATCGCAGCGGAAAGCAATGAAGTGGTGGCACAGGCTCAGGACCCTTTGGCGATTGGACTCGATTTCCGCCATCAGGAAGCGCCATACGACGACTTCAAATTGGAAGTGCTGCTGCCGCATCAACTGAGCAATCTGGGTCCGATGCTGGGCGCAGGCGATGTCAATGGCGATGACCTCGACGACCTCTTCATCGGCGGAGCGCACGGGCAAAGTGGTACCCTCTTCATTCAACAACGAGATGGTGCCTTTGCCAAAGCGGCAACACAACCTTGGAGTGCTCAGGCCGCAATGGAGGACATGGGTTCCCTCTTCTTCGATGCCGACGGTGACGGCGATAATGACCTTTTGGTGTTGAGCGGAAGCAACGAGCACGATATCCGCGATCCGGTATTCACGCAACGGCTGTATATGAACGACGGCGCCAAAGGCTTCCGGTACGACGCCACGGCACTGCCACCAATGGAGACCAGTGCACAACGCGCATGCGTAGGCGACATCGACAAGGATGGCGACATGGACCTGTTCATCGGTGGTCGGCTCACACCGGCGCACTATCCATTCGCTCCGCGCAGTTACCTCTTGCGCAACGACGGTGGCCGATTCACGGATGCCACGGAAAGCCTCGGCCCTGCACTCAAGGGCCCTGGTATGATCACCGATTGCCGATTCGCCGATGTGGATGGGGATAAGGACCTCGACCTGTTGTGCGTGGGCGAATGGATGTCGGTGATGCTCTTCAAAAACTCACACGGCATGTTCATGGATGCCACAGTTGAAGCAGGCTTCGAAGGCAGCAACGGTTGGTGGTCGTCCCTCACTGTGGCCGATCTTGATGGCGATGGTGATCAAGATCTGGTGACGGGCAACCTCGGCTGGAACAGCAAATTCAAGGCGGACAAAGAGCATCCGGTACACGTTTACTGGGCCGACTTCGACGGCAACGGGCGCAGCGACATCGTGCTCTCCAAGGAGAAAGACGGCAAACTGCTGCCGGTGCGTGGGCGTGAGTGCAGCAGCCAGCAATGCCCCATGATCCTCGACAAGTTCCCCACGTACGATGCGTTCGCACACAGCGACCTGGCGGGGATCTATAGCGAGGAGAAACTGGCTACGGCATTGCACCTGAAGGCAACCCTTATGCACAGCGGTACATGGACCAACGATGGTTCGGGCAAGTTCACCTTCACGCCGTTCCCCATGGTCATGCAGGTGTCACCCATCAACGCATGCATCGTCCACGACGTGAACGGCGATGGCAAACCGGACCTCATCGCAGCGGGCAACCACTGGGGTGCCGAAGTGGAAACGGTGCGGTACGATGCCGGTATCGGGCGCGTGTTGCTCGGCGATGGCAAAGGCGGTTTCACTCCCATCACTCCACAACAAAGCGGTTTCTATGCGAACGGCAACGTGAAGGACTTGGCACTGCTGCGCGGTGGAGGCGCCCCATTGCTGGTGGTGGCCAACAACAACGATGTGCCGGGTGTGTTCCGGCTGGGCACGAAGCAACCCAAAGGACTCGCGGCGGTGCGCCCCTAAGCCCGCTTCAACGTGAAGGCGAACACAGTGCCTTCACCTTCCGTGCTCCGCACCGTGATGCTTTGTCCGTGCGCGTCGATGATGTGCTTCACGATCGCGAGACCAAGGCCGCTGCCGCCTTCGTTGCGCGCCCGGCTCTTGCCCACACGATAGAACCGTTCGAACAGCCGTGGCAGGTGCTCGGGGGCGATACCGATGCCATTGTCCGAGACTTCCACCAGCACCTGCCCGCCTTCAACGGTAAACGCGCGCACCACCACGCTTCCGCCTGGCCTGCCGTAGTTGATCGCATTGTTCAGCAGGTTCATGAACAGCTGCGCCATGCGGCCTGGATCGCACTGCACCATCAACGGCTCGGTGATCTCGCTGCGTAGAATGATGCCCTTCTCCTTCGCATGCCGCGAGGCGTCGGCAAGTTCATCGTTCACCAGATCGGACAGGTCGGTCGGCTCCAGCGTCATTTCCATGACACCGCTCTCAAGTTTCGCGATCAGGTCCATGTCCTCCACGATCTTGGTGAGGCGATCCGTGCCGCGCGCAGCGCGCTCAAGGAAATCGCGGTTCACTTTCGGGTCTTCGAGCCCTCCTTCCAATAGCGTCAGGATATAGCCTTGGATGTTGAAGATGGGCGTCTTCAGCTCATGGCTCAGATTGCCGATGAACTCGCGCCGGAACTGCTCGCGCTCCCGCAATTCCGTGATCTCGGTCCGTTTCTCTTGGGCCCAATCCTCCACGGTGGCTTGCACTTGCCCAAGAACATCGGTGCTCATGTCGACCACTGGCGCCGACCCTCCTCTGTCGGTTTTCAGGTCGTGCACCATGCGGAACAATAACCGGATCCGGGCATTGATGAACCGTTCCAGCGCGACCATTACCACCAAGTACGCTGCGCCGAAGGCAACAGCCGCAAGCAGAAGGCACCACCACACGCTGATCGCAGCATCCAACCGCAATACCAGAACGATAGCGAGCATACCGACCAAGATGCCCACGAACGCGGCAGCCACCAGCGCCACTTGGCGCGGGGTAAGGGTATCGATGGAGCGATCGGCGGCCATGGAAAAGATCCGCAAATCTACCCGTCGATGTTTCGGCAGTGTTAAGCCTGCACCGGGCCCGTGCGCTATTGCAGCACGATATCGCCAGTGCTCACCATGTTACTGGTGTGCAGCGCCCGGTCGATGATGCGAACATCGAAGCGGATGGTGTCCCCCTCTTCCGCGTCATCGAGACCGCCATACCATGGCTGCGGGAAACCGGGGATCTGGATGGACTCGATGCGACGTGCGATCTCTCCCTCCAGTGCCTTGTTCTGGCCGCTCGGGGTGATCACCGGGATCCGATTGCCAATGGCGCCTTTGAAAACCCACGCTCCTGCTTCCTTGCGGAAGTAGTCCATGTAAAAGTTGTAGTAGTAGATCGACCCGGTGTCGTAAGGCGCGTAGGTCTGGTCCTGCGCCAAGCCGATATCGCCATCACCATCGGTGAAGGTGATCGCGAGACTGGCAGAATCAGGGAACTGGCCGAAACTCTTGAAGGCGATGGCCGGCTCCGGCGGGAATTCCTCGGTCTTCAAGCAACCGGTGAACAGCACAAGCAACAGGGCCATGCCTCCGGCTACTTTCGTCCACTTGTTCAACTGCTTCATAGTGCGCACGAATTTAGGTGCCTTCCTGGCCGGTAGTGCATGAGTGCATCCATTGATCCCGCGTTGCTCGACCGGCCCTTCGCCATCGAGGGGCCTGAAACCTTCAACGCGCTGGCCATGGAGTTATTCCACCTGCATGCCGCACAGAACCCTGTTTATCGGGGATTCCTTTCCGGATTGGGCAAGCGAGCGGTGGAAGTCGGGCATTGGAAGGACATCCCGTGCCTTCCCATCGGGTTGTTCAAGTCGCGGGAGGTGCTCCTTGGGGGTCTGCATCCTGAAGTGGTCTTCACCAGCAGCGGTACCACGGGCATCACCACCAGCAGTCATCATGTGCCTTGGCTCTCGCTCTACGACCGATCGTTCACCGAAGGCTTCCGGCGGGTGTTCGGCAATGTGCGGGAATGGAGGATCCTTGCTCTCCTTCCCTCGTACTTGGAGCGCAGCGGCAGCTCGTTGGTGTACATGGCCGAAAGGCTGATCGCCGAGAGTGCGGATCCGCTGAGCGGCACCTACCTCAACCAATACGAGAAACTGAGCGACGTACTTGTACGATCGGAAGAAGAAGGCCGCAAGACCATGTTGCTCGGTGTCACGTTCGCGTTGCTCGATCTGGCGGAACAACACGCGATGCCGCTACGCAACACAGTGATCGTTGAGACAGGAGGCATGAAAAGCCGCCGGCCGGAGATCGTGCGGGAAGACCTGCACCGCATCCTTCAGCACGCGTTCCATGTCCCAGCGATACACAGTGAGTACGGCATGACCGAGTTGCTATCGCAAGCGTGGAGCACCGGCGCTGGCCGCTACACCTGTCCGCCGTGGATGCACGTGCGCGTACGCGATGTGAACGATCCGTTCGCTCAAGTACCGACCGGGCGCACGGGCGGACTGGACATCATCGACCTGTGCAACATCGGATCATGCCCGTTCATCGCCACACAGGATCTCGGGCGGATGCATGCGGATGGCTCGTTCGAAGCGCTAGGACGTTTCGACAACAGCGATGCACGGGGGTGCAACCTGTTGGTGGAGAACTAGTCCACCACCTTCACCAGGAAGTAGTTCTTCTTACCGCGTTGCAATAGCAGCAACCCGCCCGTGAGCAGATCCGCGGAGGTAACGATGCGTTCTTCTCCCGCCTTCTGCTTGTTCACGCTGATGCTGTTCTCCTTCAACGCACGCTTGGCCTCGCCACGACTGGGCAAGAAACCACTGTGATCACTGAGCAGTTCGATGATGGGAACGCCAGCATCAAGATTCACGCGCGACACTTCGCCTTGGGGCACACCTTCGAATATGTCGAGCAACTGGTCACGGGAGAACTTGCCCAGCGCATCCGCAGTTGCATTGCCGAAGAGAACATTGCTCGCTTCGATGGCGTTGTTCAACTCCGCTTCTCCATGCGTCCGCCGTGTAATGTCAGCGGCGAACAGCTTCTGCAACGTGCCGGGTTTGGCGCGGTGTTCGGTCTCGCGCGCTTCGATCTCATCCCGCTCCCATGTGGTGAAGATCCTGGCGAAACGCATCACGTCATCATCGCTCGCGTTCAGCCAGAATTGGTAGAACTTGTACGGTGACGTACGCGCAGCATCGAGCCACACGTTCCCGCTTTCGCTCTTACCGAATTTGCTGCCATCGGCCTTGGTGAGCAACGGCGTGGTGACGGCGAAGGCCGGGGTCGATCCCGTGGAAGCTGTGCTCATCCGCCGGATCAACTCCGTCCCCGTAGTGATGTTGCCCCATTGATCGCTTCCGCCCATCTGCACCGTGCAACCCATGTTCTTCCACAACCAGTAGTAGTCGAAGCCCTGTACCAATTGGTAGCTGAACTCAGTGAAGCTGAGCCCGGTCTCCATGCGGTTCTTCACACTGTCCTTGGCCAGCATGTAGTTCACACTGATGTGCTTGCCCACATCGCGGATGAACTGCAGGAAACCCATGTCCTTGAACCAGTCGTAGTTGTTCACCAGTCGAGCCGGATTATCTGCGGCTTTGAAGTCCAGGAACCGCTCAACTGCGCCTGGATGCAGGCTTGGTTGTGGCGCAGTGCATCCTCATCGAGCAAGTTGCGCTCGGCGCTCTTGCCGCTGGGATCGCCAACCATGCCCGTAGCGCCGCCTACCAAGGCGATCGGCTTATGGCCGCAGCGTTGGAAATGCACGAGGATCATGATCTGCACCAAGTTGCCCACGTGCAGGCTGTCGGCCGTTGGGTCGAAACCGATGTAGCCGTTGGCCGGTCCATTGTTCAAATGCTCCGCCGTGCCGGGCATGCTGTCCTGCAGTAACCCGCGCCAGCGCAATTCCTCTATGAAATCCTTCACGGCCATCGCGGCGCGAATATCGCCCTTCGTCAGGTTCAGGGTGACAGGATAGCCGACTTCTACCTTGCGCCGATGGATCTCGTTACCGGCATCACCGGACTGGTCGGTTCGCATGTGGCGCTGGAACTGCTGGCGGAAGGCCGCACCGTGCACGGGCTGGTGAGACAGGGGTCGGACCGCGATATTGTGCGTAAGGTCTTCAACCACTATCGGCGCGATGGGAATGCGCTGTTCGATCGTATCGTTTGGGCCGAGGGTGACATCCTGGATGCTATTGCGCTACGCGAGGCGATGAGCGGTGTGGAGCGTGTGTTCCATTGCGCCGCGATGGTGTCCTTCGATCCGCGCGACGCCAAGCGGATGTTCGCCACCAACATTAACGGGACGGCGAACGTGGTGAACGCTGCACTGGAATGCGGCGTGCGCAAACTGGTGCACGTGAGCAGCACTGCCGCCACAGGCCGCTCGGACAATGGACAACCGGTGAACGAGGACATGCCATGGAAGCGGGGCAAGCACACCTCGCCCTATGCCGTGAGCAAGTACGAAAGCGAAATGGAAGTGCACCGCAGCGTGGCCGAAGGGCTCGATGCCGTTATGGTGAACCCGAGCGTGGTGTATGGCGCGGGCGCGACGGGGCGTGGCAGTCTTGCGGTCATCAGCAGGGTTTCCAAAGGCACTTCGTTCTACCCCACCGGGAGCAACGGGTTGGTGGATGCGCGCGACGTTGCGGCCGCGATGCTGATCGCCGCCGATCGCGGTGTTACAGGTGAACGCTACATCCTGAGCACCGAGCCTATCTCCTACCTCACCTTGTTCACGACCATTGCCGAAGCCAATGGACAACGCCCTCCGACCAAGGCCATCCCCTCGTGGGTTTTGGGGCTGGCGTGGCGCGCGGAGGCTTTCCGCACGGCATTGATGGGCGGGAGATCGTTGGTTACGCGGTACACCGCGCATAGCGCATTACAGCACTACCGCTACGACACGTCGAAGGCGCAGGCGTTGGGCATCACGTTCCGGGATCCTTTGGAGACGATCCAAAGCGCAGTGGCGTTCTACAAGTCGCTCTTGTAAGACAGGCGCTGCAGATGTCTTGGCACCACGCATCTTCGCGGCCCAATGAGCAAGGCCAAGCAACCCAAGTTCGCTGAGAACCTCACGTTCGCACATGTGCTGCAGCCGGCCTTCGAGGAGGTGATGCAGGATCGTTTCGCCTTGAAGGGAAAGTGGAACGCCGAGTACTTCAAGCGCGATGCGCCGTTGGTCCTTGAACTCGGGTGCGGCAAGGGCGAATACAGCATCGGCTTGGCCAAACTGCAGCCACAGTGCAACTACGTGGGTGTAGATATCAAGGGCGCGCGCATCTGGCGTGGCGCACGCAACGTGAAAGAACAAGACCTCACCAACGTGGCCTTCCTCCGCACGCACGTGGACCAGATCACCAGTTGCTTCGCACCCGGCGAGGTCAGCGCGATCTGGCTCACCTTCAGCGATCCGCAGATCGCCAAGGCACGCAAGCGGCTCACATCACCGTTGTTCCTGGAACGTTATCGGCGCATTCTTGCTCCAGGCGGCGTAGTGAATCTGAAGACCGACAGCGAGCTGCTGTACGAGTACACATTGGAGCAGATCGAGGAGCAGAAATTGCCGCTGCAGGAAAGCAGTGCGGACGTCTATGGCGAACTGGTGCCGCGACTTTCGCCCGATGAGCAAGCCGTCCTGAACATCCGCACCTACTACGAAACCATGTGGCTAGCCGAGGGCCGGAAGATCCACTACTGTCGGTTCGGGGTGCATCCATTGGATTAAGGTCCGAAAACGCGCACGTCCCGACTTTCGCCGGGACGCGCGCTCCCATCAACCAACCCGAAAACCTATTTCGACAATACCGTGAACTCGGTCCTGCGGTTGCGCTGGTGCTCGTCGTCGCTGCACTTGGTGCAATCACATGTTTCGCTGGGTTTCGTTTCGCCGTAGCCCTTGCTCTGTACGCGCTCCTTGGCAATGCCCTTCTTCACGAGGTACTCCACGGCGCTCTTCGCGCGCTTCTCTGAGAGGTTCATGTTGTAGGCATCCTTGCCGCGGCAGTCGGTGTGGCTGCTCAGCTCGATCGTCACCGTGGGGTTATCCGTCAGTGTAGCGACCAATTTGTCCAGCTCCACGGCAGCGTCGGGCCTGATGTTCCACTTGGCCAGATCATAGTAGATGTTGTCCAAGCGGATCGTCGCGCCCACTTCCAGTTTCACGAGCTTGAAGTCCGTAACGATCACAGCGTTGGGCTTGCCCTTCGTGCTGATGCGCGCGCTCTGCTTGAAGTATCCGTCCTTCTCCACGCTGAGGCGGTAGTCGCTTTCCGGCTTCAAGGGGAACTGATAGCGACCGTTCGCGCCGGTCTGCATGTCCTGGATCTTGGTCCCTGCCGCATCCATGAGCACCACGGTGGCACCGGTGATCAATGCACCCGTGCTCGCGTCGGTAACGGTACCCTCAGCACCGTAATCGTACTTCGTCAGTTCGATCACGATGTTGTCCAACTGCGCGGTCTCCGTCTCTATCGCGAGTTCCTTGCGCGTATATCCGTTCTTGCTGCCGGCGATGGTGTAGTTCTCCTCATACGGCGCATCGATGGTGAACTTCCCTCCTGGTAACATTTCGATCACCGCGCTCGACATGATGTTGCCCGATGCATCCTTGATGAGAACAGTAGCACCGTCGATAGGTTGCATCGTGGCCTCATCCACCACGATCCCTTTCATGAAGATGCCGGGCTTGCGCACGGTGGTTCCATAGATATCGTCGCTGCCTTTGCCTCCTGTACGGTTGCTCACGAAGAAGCCCGTGCTGTCATCGCGCAGCAGGATGAGCCCATGATCATTGAAGCGACTGTTCAGCGGCGCACCCATGTTGAGGACACGTCCGGGTCCCTTGGTCGTGAGCCGGCTCATGAAGATGTCCATGCCGCCCAATCCGGGGTGCCCCGTACTTGCAAAATAGAGCGTGCTGTCCAAGCCGACGAACGGGTACATCTCGTCGCCGATGGTGTTCACTTTCGGTCCCATGTTCTGTGGCACACCCCACTGGTTACCGAGATTGTCGCAGAACCAGATGTCGGTGCCGCCTTGCCCGCCCGGCCGATCGCTGGTGAAGTACATGCGGCGGCCATCGCGACTAACGCAGGGGTGACCGTTGTTGAACTGCGGATCGTTGTGCTCCCATGGCACCAGGTTGCCCCACTCCTTGTTGTTGTACTCACCTGTGCTCACCACACTGAAGAAGATGCCGAGTTTCAATTCGCCATTGTCGGCTTTCTCGGGCACGCCGTAGTACCAGTTGTTACGGGTGAAGTAGAGCCGCTGCGAAAGCGAATCGAAGGTGACGGTACCATCGTGGTAGCGGCTGTTGAGGTCCTTGCGCATCACCAATGGATCCTCTGCGGTGGCACCCTTCAGCAAGGCTGAATAGAGGTTGAGGAAAGGTTGATAGTCCCACGCGTACATGCGACTTCCACCGGTTCCTTCGCCACGCGCGCTGCTGAAGATGAGCAGGTCGTCCATTACCGCTAAGCCGAGATCAGCCATGGGGCTGTTGATGTTGACGGTACGCACGGTGCTGCCGAAGCCTTCGCGCGTCAAGCGTTGGAACATGGTGCTGTCGTTGACATACGCCAGCGCTTGTGCATCGTCGGGAACGGCCGCTGCATAGCGTCGGTACCAATCCAGCGCCTCCGGGTATTTGCCGTTGGCCCGTAACAACGAAGCATAGCGCAGCATGTCGCCGCTCGTGGGTGTACCGGCCACCACCTTCGCATAGGTGGCTTCGGCTTTCGCCAGTTCGCCCATGTTCGTGTACGCACGTGATAGTGCGCGCAGATCAGCGGCATCGGCCTTGCCGCTGGCCTCGATATCCTCGTAAATGCTGGCCGCAAGCGGGTAATCGAAATTGGCCACGGCCTTGTCCGCCATGCGTTGCTTCAGGTGCTGCGCATGCAGCATGGTGAAGGGCAACAGCAGGCAAAGCAGCAAGCCCGGAACCCGGAGCACGAGGCCCGAAGCCTTCTCTGTAGTGTTCATCTGCATCATGGATCAGAAATAGCGCGGTGAACGGATGCCGGTGATCTTCTTCCCGAGTTCCAGTCCGATCATTATCTCATGGCTGCCGCCGCTGTGGTTGCGCAATGGCGATAGCGGAAAATCGTAAGCGTAGCCGATGGAGAAACGATCGCTGATGAGGTACTGCGCCATGGCACCAACAGCGTCCTCGTGGCGGTACATGACACCCAACCAGAACTTCTCGTAGAACAGGAAGTTGGCGCTGACATCGAAGCTCATCGGTGCCCCGTTCACGGCCTTCAACAACACGGTGGGCTTCAACTTGGTGTAGGTGCCCAGGTCGAACACGTAGCCCGCGCTCAGGAACCAGTGCGGACGTTGACCGGTCTCGCTCACGAAGGCCAAGCTGTCGGTCTCGTAGAATTCGGTGCGCAGGAATTTCGGTGTGCTGAGACCGATGTATCCACGGTCGCTGTAGTACATCACGCCGAAGCCGAACTGCGGATCGGTCTTGGTGCTCACATCCGCTTGGAACACTTGGTCGTGCGATTCCAACGGGCTCAATTCCGAGAATTTCCCTTGGAACAAGTTGACACCGCCCTTGATACCGAAGGAGAGCTTGGACTTGTTCATGATGATGCGGTACGCCACGTCCACGTTGAAACCGTATTGGTTCACCGGGCCGTGCTGATCGCGCATGATGGTACCACCGATGCACAGACTCTCATGCCACACGGGTGCGTGCGCAGTGAGCGTTTGCGTTGTCGGCGCGCCTTCGAAGCCCACCCATTGGTGGCGGGTGAGCGCCTTGATCTGCAAGCGGTCGGCACTGCCGGCATAAGCGGGGTTCAGCGCGAGCATGTTGAACATGTACTGCGTGAACTGCGGATCCTGTTGCGCCATGGCGGATGCGCCCAGGCACAATGCGATCACGGTCGATCTCCAGCGTGTGGTCATCGGACTTGCTTTTGTTGGTGCGATGCGGTGGGTGTGTGTCATCGCTTCAGGTAGATATAACCGGTGTAGAGCTCACTGCCGTCGCCCAAGTCGAGGATGTAGTAGTAGGTGCTCTCGGGCAGCTCCTCGCCCCAGTTCAAGCTGTTCTCGCTGCGACCGTCCCAGTCATTGTTGTATGGGCTGCGCTCCAGCACCGGGCTGCCCCAGCGGTTGAAGATCTTGATGCTGTTGTTCGGGTAGAACTGCAGGCCGTCGATCACATACGTGTCGTTCACACCGTCGCGGTTCGGGCTGAACGCATCGGGGATGATGAGCGTGAGGCAATCCTCCTGGAACACCGTCATGGTATCGCTGGTAGCAGGGCACGGGCCATTGCTGATGGTCCATGCGAACACGTTGATGCCTGCCGGCAAACCGGTAACGAGCGTGTTCGGATCGCCGGGGTTGCCGATGCTTCCGCCGCCGCTCACAACGCTCCAGCTACCGCTACCCGTGCTCGTAGCATCCAGCGCCGCGAGGTTGATCTCCGTGCTTTCATGCTGGCATTGCGTGAAGCTCTCACCGGCATCCGCTGCATCGATCGTGCTGTCGTAGACGAACAGCGTCACTTGATCGGTGGTGCTTCCGCACGGCCCGTTGCTGATGCTCCACTCGAACACGTTCTCACCGATGCCCAGGCCCGTTACGGCGCTTGCGGGATCGCTCGGATCGGCAACGATACCGGCGCCGCTGATGAGCGCCCATGTTCCGATGGCAGGGAAAGTCGCGGAGTTGGCTGTCATATTCACGGTTGATACTGGAGAGCAGAACGACTGATCGGCGCCTGCGTCGGCATTGGCGGCGTTGTCGTCGAACACACTGACCACCATCGTATCGGTGGTGAGCCCGTTGGCGCATGGGCCGTTGCTGATGGTCCACACCAGAACGGTTTCACCGGGACCCAATCCCGTGATCACCGTGGTGGGCGATGTGGGATCGTTGATGTTGCCGCTACCGCTGATAATGGACCATGAACCTGTTGCAGGTGGCGACGCGATGTTACCCGCCATGGTGACGCTGCTGGTTGGTGTGCACACCTCTTGATCAGGTCCTGCGTCGGCGTTCGGCTGTGCGGCATCGAATACCGTTACCGTGACTTGGCTCGTAGTGGTTCCGCAGGGACCGTTGCTGATGCTCCATTGGTACACATGGGTACCGACAACAAGACCGGTGACCAACGTTGTCGGGTCGGTATCATCAGTGAACGTGCCGCTGCCGCTGATCACCGTCCATTGGCCCGTAGCGGGGAACACAGCGGCATTGGCCGCCATGGTCACTTGGTTCGGGAACGTTGGAATGCAGATCTCCTGATCGGGTCCAGCATCGGCATCGGGTGCGTTATCGTCGTAGATCTCGATCACCAATGTGTCGGTGGTGAGGCCATTCGGGCAAGGACCGTTGTCGATGTGCCACACGAACACGTGCTCACCAACAGTGAGGTTGCTCACCGCGCTATTGGGGTCGCCGACCGCGGCGATCTGCGCCGTTGCGCTGGTGGTGGTCCAGAAGCCGAAGCCCGGGAACACGGCGCTGTTCGCGCTCAAGTTGCTGGTGCTGGTGGGTGTGCAGAACTCTTGATCGGCACCGGCCGTCGCATCCTGCGCAGCATCATCGAACACGAAGACGCTCATGGTATCGCGCGTGATGTTCGGACCGAGACCGCAGTTGCCGTTGTATATCTCCCACACGAAGATGTTCTGGCCGATGGTGAGACCTGTCACGGTGCTGCTCGGGTCGTTCGGATCGGCGATCGCACCCGTGCCTCCTGCCAACGACCACGTGCCAACTCCCGGGAACAGCGGGACGTTGCCTTGCAAACTGGTGAACGTCGTTGGCGTGCACAGCTCCTGGTCAAGGCCGGCATTCGCCGGGGGCGCACCCGGATCGTACACCGTTACGGTAAGCGTATCGCTATTGAAGATGTTATCCGGGCATGGGCCATTGTCGATGGTCCACAACAACTCGGTGATCCCGAGGGTGAGACCCGTAACGGTGGTGCTGGCCGCACTGGTGTCAGTGATCACACCGTTGCCGCTGAGGATGCTCCAGCTACCGGTGAACGGAAGCGGTGGTGCGGTGGCGGTGATGGATGCCGTGGTGTTCGGCAAGCAGATCTCCACATCGGGTCCGACCTGTGGTGGCGGTGTGCTGTCTGGGAACAGGATCACCGTCATGGTATCGGTAGTGATCGCATTCAAGCAGGGGCCATTGTCCACGGTCCACACGAACACGTTGTAGCCCTCGGCCAATCCGGTCACCAAGCTGTTGGGGTCGTTCACATCGGCGAACAGACCGGCGCCTTGGATCTGGCTCCAGGTACCAACTGCAGGGAAGATGATCGGGCTGCCATCCAACACGTAGTCGGCATCAGGAACGCACTGCTCCGCATCGAGGCCAGCGTTCGCCGGTGGTTGCAGCGAGTCGTACACGAACACACTGATATCGTCCGAACTGATGCCGCAGATACCGTTGTCGATGGTCCACGTAAGGATGTTCTCGCCCACGGTGAGGTTGGAGACGAGCGTGGTCGGATCATTCACATCGGCGAACTGGCCTGTGCCCGTGGTGCTCCACACACCGATGGCCACACCTGCCGGTGTATTGCCTGCCATGGTAGCAGTGGAAGCGGGTGTGCACAGATCCTGATCAGGACCAGCGGCCGCAGGCGGCTGGTTCAGGTCGAAGAGCTGGATCGTCACCTCATCGGTGGTGATGCTCGGCACACAAGCGCCGTTGTTCACGATCCACTGGAAGATGTTGTTGCCGATGCCGAGGTTGGTGACCGTGGTGTTCGGATCGCTCGGATCGGTGATGGTGCCGCTGCCGAAGGTGTTCACCCATGTACCCGTTGCCGGGAAGGTGACGGCGCTACCGGCCAGTGTCGCGCTGGTGACCGGCGTGCACACCTGCTGATCGGGGCCTGCGTTCGAGATCGCATTGCCATCGTCGAAGACGAAGATGCTTACCACATCGCTGGTGGGCTGGTCGCAGGGACCATTGCTAACACTCCACACGAAGATGTTCTCCCCGATGGGCAGACCGGTGATCAGCGTGTTCGGATCGTTGGCATCCACGATGGTGCCGCCGCCGCTTGCCAGCGTCCATTCACCGGTGCCGGGGAAGATCACAGCCGTGCCTGCCATGGTGGCTTCAGGCACATCATCGCATACCTGCTGATCGGGTCCTGCGTCGGCAGTGGCCATGCCACCGTCGTACAGTGTAATGGTCAACGTGTCGCTGGTGTTGCCGTTCGGGCAAGGGCCATTGTCCACTGCCCATTCAATGGTCACCAAGCCGACACCGATACCGGTGATCGCCGAGTTCGGATCGTTGATGTCGGCGATGGTAGCGGTACCGGAAAGGATCGTCCACGTACCGACCGCGGGGAAGGTCACGGAACTGCCCGCAAGTGTTGTGAAGTTGGTAGGCGTGCAGAGATCCTGATCGGGCCCAGCGGCTGCGATCGGGTTGGTATCGTCGAAGACGAAGATGCTCACCTGATCGGTAGTGGTACCGTTGGCGCACGGTCCGTTGTACACCGTCCACTCGAAGATGTTCTCGCCGATGGCAAGCCCATTCACGATGGTGTTCGGGTCGTTCGGATCCAACGGGATACCGCTGCCGCTCACCAAGGTCCATGTGCCGGTGCTCGGGAAGATGGTGGCGCTGCCCGCGAGCGTGGTGCTCGTGGTGGGCATGCACAACTCTTGATCCGGTCCGGCGTCAGCACTTGCGTTGTTCGGATCGAAGATGAAGATGCTCATCTGGTCCGTGGTGATGCCGTTGCCGCACGGACCGTTGTCCACTGTCCACTCAACCACCGTTTCACCAACAGCCAGTGCGCTGATCGTCGTGTTCGGATCGTTGATGTCGGCGAAGACACCGGTTCCGCTGATGAGCGTCCATGTGCCCACCGATGGGAAGATGACCGCACTGCCTGCGAGCACGGTGCTCGAGGTGGGTGCGCACAACTCCTGGTCCGCACCGGCATCGGCATTCGCATTGGCATCGTTGAAGAGGAAGATGCTCACGAGATCGAACGTGATCCCGTTGGCGCATGGTCCATTGTCGATCGTCCACGCGAACACGTTCTCGCCAACGCCCAAGTTGCTGATCACCGTGGTGGGATCATTGGGGTCGGTGATGGTGCCACTACCGCTCACCAGCGACCATGTACCTATGGCAGGGAAGGTGAGCGCATTGCCCGCCATGGTGGCGTTGATGTTCGGCGTGCACAGGTTCTGGTCAGGGCCTGCGTTGGCATCGGCCTGCGTGTCGTCGAACAGGAAGATGCTCACCGCGTCGGTGGTGATCGGGTTCGCGCACGGGCCGTTGTTCACCGTCCATACGAAGATGTTCTCGCCTACTGCGAGGTTGCTGACGGTGGTGTTCGGATCGGTATCGTCAGCGAAGGTGCCCGCGCCTTGTTGCACGGTCCATTGACCAGTGGCGGGGAACGTGTAGGTGCTGGCACTCAGCGTTGCGTCGGTGGTGGGCAAGCAGAGTTCCTGATCGAGACCTGCGTTGGCAACAGGGTTCAGTTCGTCGTAGACGAATATGCTCACCTGATCGGTGGTGGGCACGCCGCCGTTGCAGCTGCCGTTGTCGATGGTCCACGTGAAGATGTTCTCACCCACGGTGAGGCCGCTCACGGAAGTCAGCGGATCGGTGGGGTCCACGATGCTGGCCGTGCTCGTTGTGCTCCAGGAACCAACAGCGGGGAAGTTGGGAACGTTGCCCGCGAGGTTGGTCGTGGTGAGCGGTGTGCAGAGATCCTGGTCAGGACCCGCATCGGCCACCGGCTCGTTCGGATCGAAGACGATCACTGTCACCGTATCGCGCGTGATGGCGTTGGCGCATGGCGCGTTGAACACCACCCACTCGAACTGGTTGATGCCGAGCGACAGGCCCGAGACCGTGGGATTGCTGATAGTGGCGTTGCTGATGCTACCCGTGCCGCTCACCAAACTCCAGAGGCCAGTAGCGGGATAAGGCGCAGGGCTGCCTGCCAGTGTTGTGCCCGTGGTGGGCAAGCAGAGCTCTTGATCAGGACCTGCGTTGGCCAACGGCAGGTTGCCGTTATGCAGCACCAGCAACGTGGAGTCGCTGGTGGTTCCGCAGGCACCGTTGTCGATCGTCCATACATAGATGTTGTCGCCGATGCTGATACCGCTCATGATCGTGGTGGGCGAGTTCTCGTCGTTGGCAACACCGGTACCTGCTACCGTGGTCCACGTACCAACACCGGGTGCCGTGGCCGCGTTTCCGGCCATGATCACGAAGGGTACCGGCGAGCAGAGCACACGGTCCGGTCCGGCATCAGCTTCATCGGCCGTATTGTCGAAGACATGAACCACTACCGTATCGGTTGTGATACCGTTCGGACAGGGGCCGTTATCCACCGTCCACACGAATACGTTGTCGCCTACGCCGAGGCTGTTCACCAAAGTGTTCGGGCTGTTGGCAGCAACGATGTTGCCGCTACCGCTCACCAGTGTCCATGTGCCGATGGCGGGCACCGTTACACTGCTACCGGCAAGGTTCGTTTGTGTGATCGGCGTGCAGAGTTCTTGATCGGGGCCCGCGCTCGCAGCCGGGTTGTTCTGGTCGTAGATGAGTATCGAGACCTGATCGGTCGTGATGCCGCAAGCACCGTTGTCCACGGTCCACTGGAACACGTTAATGCCTACCGGCAGTCCGTTGATAGTGGTGTTCGGGCTGTTGTTGGCCGGACTTCCACCGCCGCTGATCAGCGACCATGAGCCAGTGGCCGGAGCGAATACCGGGGTCGCGTTCATCACCGCGCTGCTGGTGGGTGTGCAGAACGCTTGGTCCGGACCAGCGGCCGCTTGCTGGCTAAGACCGTTGAAGAGGGTAACCGTTACCTGATCGCTGGTGATGGGGTTCACGCAGGGGCCGTTGCTCACTGTCCATTGGTACACGTTGGGCCCGAGCGAAATGCCGCTGACGATCGTGTTGGGATCGGTTGGGTCCGCGAACACGCCGGTACCGCTGATCAGCAACCACTGGCCGGTGGCGGGTCCGTTCAACGCACTGCCTTGCAACTGCGCGCTCGTCAACGGTGTGCAGAGTTGGAAATCAGGACCGGCATCCGCGACCGGAGTGGCTTGGTCATAGACCGAGATGGTCACTTGATCCGTGGTGAGGGGGTCCGCGCACGGTCCGTTGGTCACCGTCCACTGGAATACGCTGACACCCACAGTGAGACCGGTAACGACGGTGTTCGGATCGTTAGGGTCGGTGATCACACCGCTACCGCTCACCAGCGTCCACGTGCCGGTGCCGGGGAAGATCACTGGGCTGCCTTCCAACCCGATCGTGTTCGGGAATGTCGGGATGCAGATCTCGCGGTCCAAGCCGGCATCTGCCACAAGCTGCGAACCATCGAATACGCTGATGGTAACCTGATCGGTGGTGTTGGCACCGAAGCATGCGCCATTGTCCACAGCCCACTCATATTCATGGACGCCCACGGGCAGGTTGGTGATGGCGGTGTTGGGATCGTTCGCATTGGCCACCGTTCCACCGGCGCCACTGATCAAGGTCCAGGTACCGGTGGCTGGCGCGATCACAGCACTGGCGGCCATGGTAACCGAGGTGGTCGGTGTGCAGATGTCCTGATCGGGCCCGGCATCCGCCGCAGGCGTTGCGACATCGAACAGCTCGATGGTCACCTGATCAGTGGTGGGCTGTGCGGTGCAAGGACCATTGTCCACGGTCCACGCCAGCACCACTGTACCAACAGTGAGCCCGCTCACCGCGCTGCTCGGATCGGTGGGGTCGTCGATGGTGGCGGTGCCGCTGACGATGGTCCACAGTCCGGTGGCCGGTGCGATCAACGCGCTGCCCGCCAGTGTGGTGGTGCTGGCGGGTGTACAGAGTTCTTGATCGGGTCCGGCGTTGGCGATGGGTGTGTTCTGATCGTACACCGTTATGCTCACCTCATCCACGGTGATCGGGTTCGAGCACACACCGTTGTTCAGTGTCCATGCGAACACGTTCACACCGATGGGCAGACCCGTGATGTTCGTTGTCGGCAAACCCGGAGTGACGATCGTGCCACCGCCGCTCACCAAGGTCCACTGGCCCGTGCCGGGGAATACAGGTGCGTTACCGGTGAGGGTTGCCGTGCTGCTCGGAGTACACAGCTCTTGATCGGCACCAGCATTCGGCATCGGGCGCGTTCTGGTCGTAGATCCAAACCGTTATTTGATCCGTGGTGGTGGAACCCGGACACGGTCCGTTGGTCACTGTCCACACGAAGATGTTCTCGCCCACCGGCAAGCCCGTGATGGTGGTATTCGGGTCGTTGACGCTGGTGATCGTACCGCCACCGTTCTGCACGCTCCACGTACCGGCCGCTGGTGCCACAGGCACGCTGGCCGCCATGGTCGCAGTGGTAACGGTATTGCAGATGAACTGGTCAGGACCGGCATTGCTCACCGGGCTGGCGGGATCGAAGACCACGATGGTCACTTGATCACTGGTAACACCGTTCGCGCAGGCGCCGTTGTTCACGGTCCATTGGAAAATGTTGGTGCCCGTGGTAAGGCCCGTTACTCCCGTGATCGGGTTGTTGGGGGTGGTGATGGCACCACCACCGCTCACCACGCTCCACACGCCGCTGGCCGGGAACGTTGGCACACTGCCAGTGAGCGAAGCACTGGTAGCGCAGATCTGCTGATCGGCACCCGCATTGGCGTTCGGACTGCTGGCCGAGAAGACCGTGATCACCACATCATCGAAACTGCTCGGCGGGGCGCAGGGTCCGTTGTTCACCGTCCAGCGGAAGGTGTGCACGCCGACAGGCAAACCCGTGATCGTGGTGTTGGGGCTGCCGGGCGTGGTGATCACGCCGGTGCCGCTTTGAAGTGTCCAAACGCCGGTTGCGGGCAGCGTCACCGCGCTGCCTTGCATGGTAACGGAAGTCGCGGGCGTGCAGATCTGTATGTCCGGACCGGCGTTCGCCAGCGGTTGGTTGTTATCGAAGACCGTCACGATCACATCGTCCTGCGTGTTGCCACAAGGGCCGTTATTGATCGTCCACCGGTAACGATTGATACCGACGCTCAAACCGGAAACACCCGAAGTGGGCGAGTTCGCATTCGCGAACGTGCCGGTGCCGTTGATCACCGTCCATGTGCCCACTGCGGGTGCAGCGGCCGTGTTAGCGGCCAGCGTTGTGCTGTTCGTTGGCAGGCAAAGCTCTTGGTCCGGGCCTGCGGTAGCAGGTGCCAGCGCCGGGTCAAAGCGCGTAATGGTCACTTGGTCGTTGGCGCTTCCGCAGGTGGCGTAGTCCACGTTCCATTGGAATACGTTGGCACCGATGGACAATCCGTTCACCACAGTGCCGGGATCGATACTGCTCACGAACGTTCCCGTGCCACTGATCACCGTCCAGTTGTGTGGCGCCTGACTAAAAGGAAGTGTGGCGGCGAGCGTGGCGCTGGTGGCGCACACACTTTGGTCGGGGCCTGCGCTTACCGGCGTGTTCGGCGGCGTTACGGTGATGGTGAAGCCGTAGTCGTTGGTGCCGATCAGCGGACAACCATTGTCCTGCACCGTTACCGTGAAGAAGTTCTGGCCGATGTTGGCGTTGGTCGGTGTCCACGTGAAGGTGCCCGTTTGGAACGGCGACCCAGCGACGGTGAATGACGCGCCGGGGATACCGTTGTTCCACGTCAGGAAGGTGTTGTCGCCGTTGGGATCCGTGCTGGTGATGGTGAATGTGACGGGCGTACCGGCGCACACTTCCACATCGTAATCGTTGGTGCCGTTCACGCCGCTTGCGGTGGGCGCTTGGCCGGTGCAGGCCCTTACCACGAACTGGATATCGCGCGTGGTGGAACCGATCAGCACACCGTTGCGGTACTCGCTCACGCGGTAACTCACTACCGCTACTTGCTGGATGTCGGGGATACAGGTGAGCGTTCCGGTAACAGGGTTCAACACCACGGCACCAGCACCACCGGCATTGTGGATCGGCTGCGTGAACGAATAGCCGCCCATGTAGGCCAGGTTGCCGCCGTTCACACCGCGCGCGTTCACCAATTGGAAGGCGAGCGAGTCACCGTCCACATCCACCGCACCGGGGTTGTAGCTGATGGGCTGCCCCACACAATAGAAAGGAGTGGGAGGCGTGAGGAACTCGGGGGAATTGTCGCACGGCGTTACCGTATTGTTCAACCGCGCCTCCAAATACAATTGCTGTCCGCCGGGACTTACCAAAGACGTGATCGCGTTGTTGCGGCAGCACAGGTCCCACGCCACGATCCAATCGCTGCAGTTCGCGAACGCCGACAGGTTGATGGTAGCGGTGTAGGTGTGTTGCTCAATACCATAGGTACCGCCCGTGCTGAGGCAACGATCCGTTTCGAACGAACAGATCGGTGTAATGACCTGCACGCCCGCCGGGGTCAGGTTCGCGTTGAAGTTGGCGCCGCATTGGGTGCTGCGCACATTGAACTGCAGATCAGCGCCACCCGTGGGCGCGGCAACACCATTGCAGTCGCGGTAGAAGTTGAGGGTTACCAGATAGATGTCGTTGCCGATGCACTCGAAACTGAGCTCGCCGCCCATGGCGTGCGTGGCCTGCGCGCGCTGCGGGGCCAGCGCCGCCGCCAGCAGCAGCAGCGTTATGCTCAGTAGTGAAGTGGTGCGCTGGCGCAGGCCAGCAAGGCAAAGGCGTAGTTGTCCGATCATGATGGATGGTCCATTGTTCGCCCGTGTAAGGCAACTGTGCAAGGGGTGGCGGCGCCGTTCACGGGCATGGGGGAAAACGGGTAGCACATTCGCTGAACGGTGGGGCCGCTCAACGCACCACGCACCGGAAAAGCCCGTTGATCGGAGCTTTCAGAGCGAGGCTTGGCAAAACTATCCGGGGTGTTTCCCGTGGATCCGAGGGCACTACGTACTTGTGAACACGCACGCGTTAGGACGACGCGCCGCATGCGTCTTGCGCAGCGACCACCAACAACCATTCACTGTGCGACCTGTTGTCCGCAGATGGCGCAAATAACGCCGATAGGGAGTGCAGTAGAATGAACTCCGCATTCATCTGTGCCATCTGTGCCATCTGCGGAAAAACCTCCGCGTAACAGCGCCATGCCGCGTTGGCAATCACACACTCTTCGGAGCGTGCGCCGCGTTCAACGCATCGTTCAATAGATCCAGCACCGATCGCTTCTGCATCGGATGCACCCACTGGGCGCGACATCGGCGGCGGGGGCCAACGCGAACAACCGCTCGTGCATGCGCGGGTGCGGCACCACAAGACTTGGTTCGTTCACCACTTGGTTTTCGATCAGCAGAATGTCGATGTCGATGGGCCGCGACGTGTACCCCTCCCCTGCCGAACGCACACGACCCAACACCTGTTCAATGCGCAAGCACTCCGCCATCAGTTGCACGGGGGCCAGCTCGGTGCGCAGGATCACTGCCTTATTAAGGAAGAGCCGATCATCGGTGAAGCCCCATGGCTCGGTCCAATGATCGCGACTTACCGAGAGCACGCTCCCGGCACTTTGGCCCAGGATGCCAATGGCCTTGCCCAGCGTTGCCGCCGGATCGCCCATGTTGCCACCAAGAAGAAGGAGTGCTTCCATGTAATGGTGGGCAATGTATTGAGGGGGAATAGAGGATGATGAAGCGCACTCGCCGATGGCACTTCCCCTTGAATAAGGCCGAGCGCTTTATTGGATCACCGCCCGACCACGACTATACGGGCAATGCCTATCAGCGCACCGTCAATACGCTTCAGGCGCACTTGATAAACGCCATCAGGCGTAGCACGGACATCGAGACTCACATTGCCGAATCCACGCGTGAACGGCATTGGTGTCATCACCCCATCACTCCTGATAGCCTCCGTTATCGCAACGTGCTCGGATCGCGGAACTACTATGCGCACCACGTCGGACGCGGGTACAGGGAAGGAGGATAGCAGCGATGGTTTAGCATTGTGAGATATAATACCCGTTGCACAATCCGCGATATCACACCAATTCACGCCGTTGCCCACCACACCCAGGTTCAAATCCAGGAACGGCTCTGCTATGGCGTTCATCGTCGCATCGCAGATGTCAGGAGACCCGGTTATTGTTCCAGTGGCATAGTTGATGGTGGAATCGCGGACACATATATCGCCCTGTCCAAGGATATCCCCATGGTTCTTCAGATTTCCGCATTCGATGCGCGCCGTATTGGGAAAGTAGCTGATCTCCCCTTGCGGGAAAAGATCCGTACCGAACTGCAACAAGCTGTCGGCATGAATCACGTTCCGATTGTCGATTTGGCCATAACACAAAATGCTGTCCGCATTGAGCACGCCGGACGTCTCGTTGGCAATGAGCAATAAGTTGATCAACAAGCCACTGATGCGACAATAGCCGCTGTTCACCAATGGCCAATCCATTTGCGCGCCGCTGAATAGCAGCGTGTCGTAATTGTAGATCCCCCCGGACCATAGGAAATCCCCTTCCATCAGGCCATGGTTGAGCGCGGTTGTCGCCGGTCCGATATTCAGCGTATCCGACGCGTGCACAACACCAGTGTTCAGAACAGAATCGCCCCACAGCCAAACCACTGAGGCTGTTACCGATCCACTGTTGGACCACACTTGATTTCCCTGTGGCTGAACAAGCCTATGAACATCCACCAAGCCTTGGTTCTCGAAGCGGCCCGTGAAAGACAGTGTATCAAGCGAAGTGAGAACGCCGTCGGCTGATATCAAGACAAACGCGTTCGTGAACGTCGCGGAGCCGGTTGCGACAACCGCATGCATGATGAGCAGAGTATCACAGGTGCTAGGCTGGCAACCACAATCCCAGATCACTGGGTTCATGATGTTGCCATCTGCGATGGTTGTACAGGTCGTTGCCTGCGATCGCGTTGCAGCCGAGCATACAACAGCGAGCAACCAAAGCTGCCATCTAGTCCTTGGCGGTATCCACAACGGAGTACACATACGCGCCTTATCCTGCAGTTCTCACATGTACCGCCCTTAGAAAGAAAAATTCATGGTCATAAGGTCCCATTGGATAGTACGGACTTCCGTAGTCCATTGGCCCACCAATGCGAGGAAGATTGAACGTTGTGTAATACTGTTGGATCAGTACGCGCCCGGGCGTGGGTAAGAACTGGTCATAATACCACTGCTTCAGAGCGAGGTGTCGGTTCCAATAGTCCGGAAAGCAAACCTGTTCAAACGATTGATCACTTTCGAGCCAGTCTGGCCCACCAAGTAGATCGTCGGTCCCGAGATAAACAACATAGCCGCCCTGGCCCAGGATGCCAATGGCCTTGCCCAGCGTTGCCGCCGGATCGCCCATGTTGCCACCAAGAAGAAGGAGTGCTTCCATGTATTGGTGGGCAATGTATTGAGGGGGAAACCAGTACCTATTACTTCTTCGTTCGGTTGCGCTGATCGAACATCGAATCAAAAACTTCCATCACTTGTGCTTCCGAGGTGGACGACTTAAGACATGGGAACTCGATTGAATAGAAGAAGTAGCTGTTCTCGAACAGATCGTCATTGGGCAGCTCGCTCGATTCGAAATACATCAAGGAACGACATGAGTCGTTCTTCAGAGCAACAAAATGAACCCACCCATCAAATACAGTATCACTGACCACATCGTAGTGATAAGTGCGTAGATACTCCGTGGCACTGAGTTTCATTGAGCCTTCACTTACATAGCCCACAATATCGTCCCACTCCACCATTGCCTCTCGCACCTCATCTGTTATTGTAGCGTTCGAAGGGACCTGGATGAAATGGCCCTTTACCTCAACCCATCTCTTCTCATTATTGGCCGCGATCCCTTTATGCCTTTAGGCCCGGAGGAACAACCCACCAAAACGCTGGCTACCAATAGAACGATGGATCCGATTCTCCATTGACATGTTCGCAAGACCGCGCCCTGCGCCCCCAGCGCTTTGCCCATGTTGCCACCAAGAAGAAGGAGGGCTTCCATGTAATGGTGGGCAATGTATT
Organism: Flavobacteriales bacterium; assembly: GCA_016703005.1. Taxonomy (GTDB): domain Bacteria; phylum Bacteroidota; class Bacteroidia; order Flavobacteriales_F; family PHOS-HE28; genus PHOS-HE28. The sequence goes on along the minus strand of JADJCX010000002.1, from coordinate 131,515 downwards.
GAGGGGGAAAGAGAAGTAGACGAGTCGCAGCGCTTGCCTAACGCCAGGTCGGTGCATACCAAATTCCGTTCACGTCCGGAAGGTCATGAACCGCGGCAAACTGCCGCAAAGGGCTACGCCCGCAACGCCGACAAGTTGCCCTTGATGAAGCGCAGGTCGGCGAGGTTCTCCCGCACTTGGTCAATGAGTTCGCTGATCATCTGCCGTGTGCGGCCCGAGAGGCCCGGCTCGAACATCATTTCTTCCAAGCCGCCTCGCAGCAGGTCCTCCTCATGCTCGCACACCGTCATGCACCCGGCGGCCACATCCGTTTCAGAACGATCATCGGGCCCCGCCACGTAACGCTTGAAGAACACCTCCGCCTCGGGGCCCTTTTTGTTGGGTACGGCCAAGGTGCCCAACTCGCGGTCCAGCATGTTCACCATGATCAACCGGCGACACGCCATGGTGAACAGGAGGTCATTGACGCTCTTGTTGCGCACCGTGCCGTTCACCTTTTCCAGCGCATAGCGGCTGTTCGAGAGAAAGTCGTGCAACTGTTGCAATCGTGTCCGCAACTTCAAGCGTTCCATTGGGCATCCGGGTTTGCTCCTATGGCCGCCAAATGCAGGCCGATCCCGGTTTTGACCTGCGCATCGGTGATATGCCCATTTGCCATGGGGTTTGTGCGCCACGAAGCGGGGCAACAAACGCACCACCGTTGCGCGGCTTCCACAGCGCACAAGTGCGTGTGTTCCACAACCACCGCACCACCTCGCGTATGCCCGCCGTGGTGCAAAGTGCGCACTGTCCGACGGCTACATCCGAGCTGCTGCCGGGGGTGCTTTCATGCAGAAGGTGGGCAATGCATTGATGGGGAATATGGAAGTGGACAAGTCGCAGCGCACTGGGCAGGACGGGGCAGAGCCCCTATTGCTTATGCGCACTCGCGGAAAACGCGAGCGCGTGCTTGGGCAAAGGACGGATGGGCTCCCGCCCACCGTGAAATGCTCCGTGCCTTTATTGGAACACGCACCGTATGGTAGCCACCGGTGCACCGCCGGCCAGAAGCACGATGGAGTACAACCCGGGACTGTGGCCCCGTGAATTGATCGTGATGTACCGGGCCCCGTTCGTCGCCTCGCTATGCACCACGCGGCCCAGGGCATCCACGAGGGACCAGCGACCGGCGGTCACACCATTGAGGTGGAGGATGCCTTCGTCCTCGATCGGATCGGGCACCAGGACCGGTCGCGCATGATCCGCTTCCGTAATTCCAATGGGCTTATCGGTGAAGGGATACGCGAGCTGGTTAGGCAGCCCTAACCAGCAGATGCTGTCATGGAGCCAATAGCCATTGTGTACATAGTCGCACAAGGCGCCAGCCTCGTTCGGTGCATTGATCACGCCCAGGTAGTTGGTCGTGTACCGCGCCGCGTAAAGCTTCCCATCGAGGCCGATCTCCAAACTGCCGAAGTTCTGGGTATCCTGGTAGACCATGTACTGCGAGGCTGCGATGAGCATGGAGTCGTTGGAAGTGATGTCATACTGAAGGATGCGGGCAAAGAGCGTGTCATAGAGCACAGTGGCTGTATACAGCTTGGTGCCATCAGGCGAAAAACCGATCCCGTATTCACGTTCGGTTTCAGGCAGGCCGATCGGTGCGGACACGAGGCCAGTGCTGTTATCGAAGTCGAACAGCTGGGTTCTGTTCATGTAGTAAGTGGTCAGGGCGAGCTTGTCCCCGTTCGGCGAGATCTTCATCTGACCGGCGGTGTGGAGCATCGAGCCGGTGTGTATGGCGCCTACGGCCGATACCACAGGCACGGTATCCAGCCCGGCGGAGGTGAGCAGGTAGGCATTGAATTCGTCGCTGTTCCACCGATGCACCACGATCCAGCGATCGATGCCGTTCTGGTGCGGGCAACCCGCGATCTTCTCCGTGATGGATGTCTCCAGCAGTATGTTCTTGTCCGCCGTCACGCCACCCAGCCCACCGTCCAGCGACATGTCGATGATGGAATAGTACAGGTCCGCATTGTTCGCGTTACCCACTTGGAAGACGTAGTGCAGGGAAGCGCTGCCTGGTTTCCGCACGCACAAGGAGGATTGTGTGGCCGAGTTACCGCCCCAAAGGCCTGTGCCGTTAAGCATCGGCACATGGTTCGCGTTCCACACCGTTAACGCGTCCGTGTAATACAGCAGGTTGCCGGCATCATCGGACATGGTGGCGGTGCCCTCGAGAGCGTGGATGGGGCTGCCGCCTTGGAATACGGGCGTGGCGAGGCCATCGAACCGCATGCCGCAACCATAACCGAAGAACCAATTGCTGTATTCGATCTGTGCGCTCGCTGTCAATGGTATAAGGCACGCCGTGAGGGCGAGGTGTGCAAGTCGACGCATCTGTGCAAGATAGTGGAGCTTCTTGTTCCCCTGCACCACCTCGCGTATGCACGCCGTGGTGCAAAGTGCGCACTGTGCCGCCGCTCGGCTTCGCCGAGTGTCGCTCTGTCGCTGGCCTTTGGTCGAAAAACCCTTGCCCGCTCAGGCGCAGTGGGCCATGGCGATGTGAAATACGCCGCGACTTCCACATAGGCTTCACGCGTTGCGCTCCTTAAGCCACGCTAGGCAGTTGGCACATTGCTTGGCGCCGAAGGCGCACTACCGATGGACACTCGGCGAAGCCGAGCGTCGGCCGAGGGCTACAGCCGAGCTGCTGCGGGTATTTTGAGGAGATGTCATAGAGGGGGACGTGAAGGATCGGCAAGGAGAAACGCCAGCCTAATTGCATTGCTGCGCTGCGCGCATCTCAACAAATCATCTTTTAATGCGGCCCCATTGACGCCAGCGCTCGCATACTCCCTCCCGTTCTGCTCGAATATGCGCAGGCCATGCTCGAATATCTCATCGAGCGTCAACTCCTTCACGAAGGTCATTTCCTTCCTTAGGAAACCATAGCGGAGTCCAAAGGCAATGTTGAATCCGAAGAACGGATTCGAATCGGCGAGATACGTAACGCCGCCTCTATTGAATAGCTGTGCGTCACATGTAATTACCCTCTCCTCGATCCGCGTAATTGCCTCCACATCGGCTTTTCTGCCCCTGGTATATGAGTCCATCGTTGGATAGTAGTCGTAGTAACCATCAACTACAGTAAGCACGGGAAAGCTGATCGCAGGTTCAGTTAAGCCTTTGCCGCTTTTCATAACTGTTACATCGTTCGTCTAAGACTTCAGCACCCTTCAATCTTGTAGTGCATTGCTCTGATAGCCTCATTCCGGAAAGTCGAGCATGCCCAGCGCATCGGCCATGGGTATGTTAAGGTCAAGCACCATGGTGCGTAAGACGTGCCCGCCTGCGCGCAATGCTTGCATCCGCTGAACGAAGCGCTGGTCTTTGGTAAGGAAATGGCTGATGCCCGGGATCACCTCCGCCTGTGCCAGCAGCTTCACATCGTTGATCACCACCGTGCGGTCATCATCGGCACCGGGTTGTTTGCGCTGCTGTAGCAGCGAACCGGTGAACGGACCTGCACGGCGAGCATGGTCTATGTTGAACGGCAGCACTCGCACATTGCGCAGTGGCAGTTCATCGAAGGAGCCCTTCACGCAGTACTCCGCTATGCTGATAGTGCTCAAGTACATAGGCACCCGCCGGTCCAGCAATTGACGGAACCACACCTTGGCATTCGCATGCAGTGGATCGTTCGTCTTGAGCAGACGGATCACGAAGCTCGTATCGAGCAACACACCGTTAAGCGCCGTATTCGCCCCTGACATCGTTGAGGTATTGATCAGGGTCTATGTCCTTGAGCCAAGCACTCGCCTTGGACTGTAACCGCTTCAGGTAGGCTTCTTCGTATTGGTCGTCGTAGTCGATCAGCTCGATCAACTTCAGCGAGCCCTTTTCGATCTCGCCGGTTTGCAGGTTCTGGCGACCCACGGCACGAACGCCCATTCGATGGTAGAGGATGTTCTTGTCCAGACCGGCGAGGAACTGTTCGGCAGCATCGATCACATACATGCTCTGCCCATCCACCTGTAAGTGGATATTGGGTTTCTCCTTACCCCCGGCATCAACCACTTTACCATAAAGGTAGACTTCGGTCTCTACGGCGGTTGCTTCCGTGCGGACGAAATGGGTGGTGCGATCAATGCGCAGTTCGCTGGTATCGGGTAGCGAGGTGCGCAGCGTGAAGGCGATATCGCTTTCCTGAGCCCACCGCTGCATGGCCTCTATGGCGCGCGCGGTGCGCGGCTCCAACATGTCAACCGACCCGGAAGATGCGACCAAGCCTATTACGGCCCCGGTTTGAGCTACAGCCTGTATGCCCGTGCGGAAGAGATTCCGGACGGACCCCTCTTTCACTTCGTAGCTGATCACCGGGCGTTCACGCCGGTCGTTCGGGAACAACAGCACTTCCACTTCTTCCAGCAGTTCCCGCAGCGCCTTGATGTCATAGTCTGCGGGCACCAAGGGCTTGCCTCCCTTTGTGCCGTGTACCACTACTTCGAAGGTTGCTGTCTTTTCCACTTTTCAAAAGTAGGCGCTTGCTTGTATTGGGGCTTGCCCCTACCTCACCCAAGCCCAAACCACCGCTTCATAAAACTGCCCGCACGCGCTAACACCGGCGTGCTTCAGCAAGCCGTGGTGCGGTAGCAGCAGTTGCCAGCCGTGCAAGGGGTAGTAGCGCAGGTGGTGGCCGGTGCCGTTAACGTGCTCTATGCACACACTGCGCGTGGGCATGTAATAGATGACAGGCGGCAGCCACGGGCCCGGTGGAAGTCCTGCTGCTAGCAGCGGCACGTAGAAGTGCAGCAGCACACCGTTGGGGGTGTGGGCCAGCGTGGCGGGCACTGCGCCGTTGCGGGCTATGGGCAGGTGGCAGGCGTGGAAGCTGCCGTGCGGTATGGGGTAGTAGTAGTGGGCGTGGTTCGCCACGTTGCGCTCCCGGCGGTTCTTGCGATGGCGGTCATGCACCTTCCAAAGTCGCTCGGTGGGCAGATCGCACAGGTAGGCGGGCAATAGCAACAGGTTGTGGGTGCCAACGGCCAGGTGCACCTGTGGTGCCCAGCGGGTGGCGTGCCGGAGCTGTATGCCAATGGCCCACATGCGCAAGGCAAAGCAGCAAGGGCGGCGGCACGCCCACAATACCCGGAAACAGGTATTTTTTGGGGTTACCGCGCCTTGGTCGTCGAATGCCTCAGGTGATAGGCCGTTGCGGCAACCGTATGGTGCTACGACAAAAACAATTTGTTCGAGCACTCTGCGGCATTGTTCGAGAACAAAAGCAAAATGTTCGAGAACAAAACCATTTTGTTCGAGCACTTAGCGGCATTGTTCGAGGACTATTCCATTTTGTTCGAGAGCAAAAGCAAAATGTTCGAGAACAAAACCATTTTGTTCGAGCACTTAGCGGCATTGTTCGAGGACTATTCCATTTTGTTCGAGAGCAAAAGCAAAATGTTCGAGAACAAAAGCATTTTGTTCGAGCACAAAACGGTTTTGTCGTCGAACAACGGGGCCATGTCAGTGACACAATTGCCGGGGTCACGCACTTCCTGAAAATCTTTATCCACAAAAAAGTGCAGCGCCGGTGCGGGTTGCAGGAGTTTTTGACACCGGCGCCGAATAACCCCATCTACGGGTGCTGCGGTTACAGCCCCCGGACAGCAACATGGCACCGCACCGGATGCAACCGGACGGCGCCGCTGGGCCGAAGCAACTCCAGGAAGCAAACCTCAGGCAAAACGCAAACGCACAAAACCATGAAAACGTTGATCAAAGCAGGCGTAAGCCGCTCCACTCCCGACCAGTTGGTAGGGACAAGCAACTACGTAGTGGGCAAGATGACGGGTAACCTGGCTTTCGCCACACCTACCCCCACGCTTGCAAGCATTGCAACCGTTATGACCACGCTCGTGGACGCCATTGAGGCGGCCAAGAGCAAGGCCAGCGCGGCCATTGCAGCCAAGAACACAGCAGCACGGACGCTCCGCTCCATGCTCGCCGACTTGGCACGCTACGTCAATAGTGCATCCAACGGCGATAGCAATATCGCCCTGAGCAGTGGGTTCGAAGCGGTACAACAGTCAAGCGCCATCGCCATGGTGGCGCCGGCATATCTGTTGGCCCGCATGAGCTCGTTCGCGGGATGCATTGACCTCGATTGGCCCGGTGTACGGGGTGCCCACATGTACCAAGTGTACATGACCATGGGCGACCCGAACCTGGAAAGTGGTTGGCAGGTGGTAGGGGTGAAAACGCAATCGCGTTTCACCAAGACCGGTCTCGAAGCCAACGTGCTGGTCCACTTCCGCGTTACCGCAGTAGGCGCCCTCGGTGAGGGTCCTACCAGCGAGATCAGCGCGGCAAAGGCTGCTTAAGGTACAGTCGTAAGTGTACTGCCCCCACTGCGGGGCAGCAGGATGGCAACCACTGTCCAACCACATAAGTGCCGCACGGCACGCAAGGCCCAGCCCCGTTGCATCGGGGCTGGGTTCGTTTTAGCCCATCAATGCACAAGCCCCGGCCATGTGGTCGGGGCTTGTGCGTTATGTTCGGGGAACTCAACACCGAGGCATGGGACTGGACATCTTTCTCGTAACCGATAACACCGCAGAGCTCGATACGGCCGAGTACCTCACTGGTGACCTCCGACAGCAACACCGGTTGAGCCGGACATTCTGCAACTTCATGTGCAGGCAGTATGTCGTGGAGGGGGAGGCGGAATTGGAACAGATCGCCAAGTTGGTGAAGCTGGATCTTGCCATTTTCCACGAGATGGAACTATACGCTGACGAGTACGCGATCAGCGAGATGCTGGAAGAAGCATCCACCGGAGCGGAGAGAGAACGCATACGTGTCCAGATCCAGGAAGCAAATGCCAAATGCGAGAACAACATCGATCGCCTGCTGACCACAGTTGAAACGCTCATACAACGCCTATCGGGCATGCCCGACCTTCCTTCGCAGTTGAACGACCACGGCTGCGATACCCTCAAGAACAACCGCTACTTCGCGCGACTTCCCGAGGCCGCTGGCAGCACATACTTTGACAACAGCTTTCTACAGGACCTTGGCAACATGAAGAGTTTTATCGAATACGCAAAGTCGAAAGGCAGCCGCACGGTGTACTTCCATATCGGGTAACCCCAGCCCAAAAGCCGGGGCTTGTTGCGTTCAAGTGCCAGCCCACTTCACATCGCCGGTGCGCGCGACTTCCGTTGCAGGATGGCGGCGCAGAGCAAACTGATCAGCAGCCCCACGGGCAAGATCTCCATGTACGTGAAGCCCACTTTCACAGCGGGGTTCTTGTACACCTCCTGGAACTCCTGCATCTCCTTCAGCTCCGCCTCCACCTCTGCCGCTGGCTTATCGCTGCTTTCCAATTGCGCCTTGGTGTGATCGTAGTACTGCTGCATGATGTCCTGTTCGGACATGCTGCTGAGCACCATCCACGACGCCACGTACATGGTGGATGCGATAAGGGTGATGTACAACCCCATAAGAAAGGCCTTTCCGAATTTGATGACCCCGCCCAAGTGTTTGTCGCGGTAGGTCTTTACCGCAAAGAAGATGGTGCTGAGGCCGATGACCATGGTGGTGTAACCGATCCACATGCCATTGTCCCAGTCGTGCTCGCCACCGCCCAGGGTGATGAACATCATGGCCGAAACGATGATGCCGCCGATGATACCGTACGTGAGGACTGTCTTTTTCATAGGTGTTGGTTTCAGGCCGCGAACAAACGTAGGCGCCCGCCATCGGCCATCATACTTCGGTACGGATCACAAGCCCCAAGGCGCAGATCCATACCAACGGATGACCCCGTGGATCAAGGAATAAGCCTCAGCGCCTTGGCTTTTACCACCGCTTGCGTGCGGCGGCTCACCTCCAGCTTCAGGAACAAACTGGAGGAATGGGATTTCACCGTGGGCAGGGAGATGAACAGCTTGTCGGCGATCTCCTGGTTGCTACAACCCAACGCCATCAGCTGCAGCACCTCCAGCTCGCGCCCACTGATACCGAGCCTGCGCACCGCATCGGCATCCACCGTCGGCGGGGCCACCGGGGCCACCGCTTGCTTACGGCCCAGCAGCTTGGCACCCAGCCAAACACCCAAGGCCGTAAAGAGCGTGGCCACCACACCGATGTACACCTCCACCGACAAGTCGCGGATCCAATAGTGGTACTCGAACACCTTCAGCACCGTTACCAGCACCGCCACCACCAACGCATAGAGCACCACCGTACCCCAATACCCCCACCGGCGCAGTTCAGCTGTCTTGGCCATCGGGGCCGAAGGTCGGGATGGGGGGGTTGGGAGAGAATAGCGAATGGCGAATGGCCAATGGCCAATATCCAATGTTCAATTTCCAAGGGGAACACATCCTACCCTTGAGCATTGGATATTGATCATTGATCCTGCCTCCGCCCGCACCATACATTATTGGCGGCGACATTGACAAGTTCGCCGTCGATCGCATGGATGAGAACTTCAAAGCACAACTGGATGCGCGTGCGCGGCACAAGCTGACCGACGGGGTGCACTACAACGCCACGGTGTACCGCGTTATAGCGCGCTACTGGCGGCGCAGCAACGACAAGATCTACTACGATCTGCGCGAGATGGTACCGCCCGGCCGCCAGCCCAGGTACCAGTACAAGGTGCTGGAGCAATTCGTGCACAAGCCCTCGCTGCATACGCTGGGGTTGCGCATGAACTGAGCGTGCAATACACGGCGGACCGTGGAGAAGCCGAAAGGGTACGGGCGCTTAAGCGCCATGCGCGGCGGCAACTTTGATCAACAAGCACTCCCACGCTCATGCGCACACTTCTCCTCTCCGCAAGTCTGGCCCTGTCCGTATCCATTGCGGCCCAAGCACCGCCGATCGCTTGGGAACAGGCGTTGGGTGGGTCATCCACAGAGTATGCACAAGAGCTGAAGCGCACTGCCGATGGAGGTTGCGTGGTCGTGAGCCATACGAATTCGAACGATGGCGATGTTACCGGGCAACATGGCAATAACGACGTATGGATAACGAAGCTGGATGCGCTCGGCGCGTTGACTTGGCAAATTGCATTGGGCGGTTCCGCCGCCGATCTGGGCAGGTCCATAGCCACTACCAGTGATGGTGGCTATATCATAACCGGCCAAACCAGTTCGAACGACGGGGATGTTACCGGCGCGCATGGCCAGATCGACATTTGGGTGGTGAAGCTGGACGCTGGCGGCAGCTTGCAATGGCAAAAGGCGCTGGGCGGTTCGTCGAATGAGGTGGGCTACGATGCGCAGCAAACGATCGATGGCGGCTACATCATTGCTGGCTACACCACCTCGACGGATGGGGATGTGACCATGCCACATGGCCTGGACGATGCTTGGCTCGTGAAGCTGGATGCCGCAGGCGGGATCGAATGGCAACGCACCTACGGCGGTACGATCTGGGAATTTGCCCAAGCAGTATTGCAAACCAGTGATGGCGGCTACCTCTTCGCGGGTAGGACCAATTCGAACGATGGGGACGTTTCCGGCAACCACGGAAATCAGGACGCGTGGCTGGTGAAGGTGGACGCCACAGGCAACATCCAGTGGCAAACGTGCTATGGGGGAACAATGATCGATACATTCATGGCCCTGGATGCTGCCACCGGTGGTGGCTTTGTCGCGGCCGGGAATACCGCCTCGGAGGATGGCGATGTAGTGGGCTGGCATCCGGCGTACGATTGTGGAAGCCCACGATCTGACGCATGGGTGGTGAAGGTGAACGATGTGGGGGACATTGAATGGCAGCGATGCCTTGGCGGAACCGGGGCGGAAACCATGTCGGCCGTGCGGCACACACCCGTCAATACCATCCTTGCGGCCGGTACAGCCACAAACGCTGACGGCGACGTTACTTATGTTTTCGGGAACAACGACTACTGGGTGGTGCAGCTCGATGCGTCGGGAATCATCGATTGGCAGACCTCGCTGGGCGGAAGCAGCTCCGAACAGGCCTTTGGTGTTGACCTATTGAACGATGGCGGGATAGGCGTTGCCGGAGGCACATACTCCGTCAATGGCCAGGTAACGGGGCATAACGGCGTTAGCGATAGCTGGGTGGTTAAACTCACCGGAGAGTACAACACCATCACCGGCACGATCTTCTGCGATCTGAACAGCAACGGAACGCAGGATGTTGGTGAGTTGCCGGTGCCGTATCGCAGTGTGCGATCCATCGGCACAGGCGAAGTGGGCTGGTCGAGGCAGGATGGCACCTATCATCTCGTTGTGGTGGGCTCCGGCAACTTCACTGTGGAACCGATGGTCGTGCCCAACTACGCCAGTGTTCCCGCAACGCATTCCGCATCGTTCGTCGGCTTCCAGCAGACCGATGCAGGCAACGACTTTGCCTTGCAGCCCACCGCTGCGGTCAACGACATCACTGTTGCCCTCACGCCGACATCCGCGTTCCGCCCGGGGTTCCCTGCGCGCTATACCATCCAGTACGGCAATGTCGGTACCACATTGCTCGCGCCCACGGTGGCTTTTCATCCTGATGTGGACTTCAACTTCGACTCCGCTTCCGTAGCACCAAGCTCCATCACCGCCGATTCCATCGTGTGGACGTTGAGCGCCCTGCAGCCGTTCGAGGTCGGGAATATCTCAGTGTACGGGACCGTGAATTTGAACGCAACGCTCGGCTCCTCGATCAACTCCTCCGCAAGCATTACGCCCATCATCGACGACGCCGACCCGACCACCAACTCAGCAGCATGGGCCGTCACCGTTATCGGATCGTACGATCCGAACGACCTCCCTGTTGCTCGCGCCACGCTGCAACCCCCCGATCTGGCCGACCCTCCCTACCTCAACTATATCATCCGTTTCCAGAACACGGGCACGGACACGGCTTTCACAGTGCGCGTGCAGGACCCCGTACCCACGAACGCACAACTCGGTTCGTTCCAGTTCGTGGCCGCATCGCATCCGGTGAGCATCACGCACCACGCGGCCAGCAATGTGCTCAACTTCCGCTTCGACAATATCCTGCTGGCCGACTCCAATACGAACGAACCAGCAAGCCATGGCTACGTGCACTACCGCATCAAACCGTTGTCCACCCTCCTGCTCGGCGATTCCATACTGAACCAAGCCGCCATCTTCTTTGACTACAATCTGCCTGTATTCACGAACACGGCATATACCGTGATCGAGACTTCCACAGGAGCGGGAATGATGGCAATGGGCGATCATTTCCTTCTTTCCCCTAACCCGGCAAGTGGTGCGCTGCTGGTGAGTACACGAGCCACGCACCAACAAGCCACACTCATCGTCACCGATATCGCCTCACGTGAGTTGATGCACGAACGCATGATCGGCGATACGCACATACTCGATATGGCCGACCTGCCGCGCGGTGTGTACACCATCACGTTGCGCACCGCCAACGGAAGTCAGGCGCAGCGGTTGGTGCTGGAATAAGCGGCGGCCCTCCATCCAGGTCGCCGCCCGCCCCTTTGGCCCCTGCCCCGGCGCCACGCTTACCAGCCGTACCCCACGGCCCACCGCTCGTGTAATGGAAAGGGGGCAGCCTTGGGGCGTGCGCCACTTTCGCACCGTCAACAATCACAACACATGGGACAATTCTGGAAATTCCTGTTCGCCAGCATGCTTGGCAACTTCCTGGTCGGCTTGCTGCTGATCTTCATTTTCGTCGTGGCCCTCATCGGCTCCATCTTCTCGGGCCTGTCTGAAATGGGCAACAACTCGTCGTTCGGCGGCGGCAAACTGTTCAACGTGAAGGACAACAGCGTGCTGCACATTACCCTGCACCAGCAGATCATGGATCGCGGCAGCGAGCAGCAGTTCGAACTGGATTTCGGTCCGTTCAAGGGCAGCAGCCCCATGGGCCTCAACGATATCCTGGCCAGCATAGACAAAGCCGCTACGGACGATCGCATCAAGGCCATCTTCCTGGACCTCACCATGGTGCAGGCCGGTATGGCCACCATGAAGGAGATCCGCGAGGAGATCGCCGAGTTCAAGGCCGCCAGCGGCAAACCCGTCATCGCCTTCAGCGACTACTACACGCAGCGCACTTATTATCTGGCGAGCGTTGCCGATGAAGTGTACGTGACCCCTCAAGGCGGTCTCGACTTCCGCGGTTTGCGCAGTGAGTACATGTTCTTCAAAGGCATGTTCGAGAAGCTCGATATCGATGTGCAGTTCATCCGCGGCACCGGCAACAAGTTCAAGAGCTTCGGCGAGGTCTTCACCGAAACGGAGATGAGCGAGAAGAACAGCGAACAAGTGGTTGCGCTGCTCGATGGCCTGTGGAGCGATTACCTCACCACCGTGGGCACCGAGCGCAAGCTCGATAAAGCGAAGCTGGACGGCATTGCTGAAACGATGCAGGTGCGCCGTGCGGAGGACGCCGTTACGGCCGGTATGATCGACGGCGCCAAGTACCGCGACGAAGTGCTGGACATCCTGCGCGTGAAAGTGGGCACCGAAAAAGGCAAGGAGCTGGAAATGGCCGAGCTCGGCAAGTACAAGCGCGCCGTGGTGAAGAAGAACGCCGGTAACACCGAGGGATCGAAAGACAGTACCGGAACGAAGTTGGGCAAAGGCAAGATCGCCGTGGTGTACGCCGAGGGCGACATCATCGATGGCGAGAGCACCGATGGCAGCATCGGCAGCACCACCCTGAGCGCCGCGATCCGCGACGCACGTGAGGACACCACGATCAAGGCCTTGGTGCTGCGCGTGAACAGCCCCGGCGGCAGCGGCCTGGCCAGCGATGTGATCTGGCGCGAAGTGGAACTGGCCAAACAACGCATGCCCGTCGTGGTGAGCATGGGCGATGTGGCCGCCAGCGGCGGTTACTACATCAGCTGCGGTGCCAACAAGATCTTCGCACAGGAGAACACCATCACCGGCAGCATCGGCGTGTTCGGCATCATCCCCAACATGCAGGGCTTCTTCAACAACAAGCTGGGCATCACCTTCGATGGCGAGCAGACCAACAAGTACGCCGGTATGATGACCACCAGCCGCGCGCTCACGGAAGAAGAGAAAGGCATCATACAAGGCTGGGTGGATGATTTCTACAGCACCTTCAAACAGCGCGTGAGCGACGGCCGCAAAGCCGCTGGCGTGGCGCAAATGGATATGGCCATGGTGGACAGCATCGGCCAAGGCCGTGTGTGGTCCGGCACCGATGCCATGGCCCGCGGGCTAGTGGATGAAATGGGTGGCTTGGAAGATGCGATCGCCGAAGCCGAGAAGCTGGCCGGATTGAGCCACGCCAAAGTGGTGAACTACCCGGTGGAAGAAGACTTCTTCGAGCAGTTGATGGAAGACCTGAGCATGCAGTCGAAGACATGGGCCGCGCAGCAAATGCTGGGCACCGATGCCGAGACCGCAGCGCAACTGAAGAAGATCGCCGATGTGAAACGCATCAGCGGCATACAGGCGCGCATGCCGTTCGAGTTGAAAGTGTATTGAGAGGAGGGTGATAGGAACAAGCAGCGCGGGCCCATCAGCCCGCGCTGCTTGTTTTACGGATGCCCTCACCATCTTGTCATCCCGCACTTGATGCGGGATCTCCGTTATGGCGCTACCGCACCATTTGAGCTATTGAGTTCGTCGGAGATCTGAATGGCGCGGTAGCGCCATAATGGAGATGCCGGGTCGAGCCCGGCATGACAACTTCCTTCAAGGGCCTCTGCGATCCCTCAACCCATAAAAACAGCGAAGGGCTGCCGGAGATACCGACAGCCCTTGCTTTGCCCTAACGATCAGTTTCCTGACCAAAACCTGAGTGTTCAAACGGGGGTGCGGGCAAAGGGTTACGTACCCCCTGAAAAAAAGTCTGTTGCCCGCTTCCAGCGCGGCGAAAGGCTACGGCTGCTTGCCTTCTGCGGCCTGCCGCTCCTTGCGCTGGGACCGCAGCTGCAACACAACAGGCAGCGTAGCGAAGATGATCATGGACACCACGATCCAACCGAGATAATCCAAGATGCCAGGGAAGGCCTGTCCCAAGTAGTAGCCGGCCGTGAAGATGGTACCCACCCATACCACCATGCCGATGAAGTTGTACAGGGTGAACCTGCCCAACGGCATGTGATGATACCCGCAACGATAGGTGCGAACGTGCGCACGATGGGAACGAAGCGCCCGATGATGAGCGTCTTGCCACCGTACTTCTTGTAGTAGTTGTCCGCCAGCAACATGTGCTTCTTCCTGAACCAGAACGTATCGGGCTTGTTCATCATGGCTTTGCCCGTTCGCCGTCCCGTCCACCAACCGAACTGGTAGCCACCCATGCCCGCTGCGAACATGCTGATGACCACGGTTGTGACGCTGTGGTCCAACACACCCGTTGCGGTAAGCAGGCCCGCAGTGAACATCAGCGAATCGCCGGGCAGGAAGAAACCGAAGAACGCTCCGTTCTCGAGGAAGAGCACGATCAGCAACAACGTGAGCCCGCCGTAATTGATGATGCTCTCGGGGTTGAAGAGCGTTTTGATGAATTCCCAGATCTCCACGGTGCGTTGCGATGGCGGGGTAAAGTAGAAAGTTGTGGAGATGTGGAGAAGACAGGATGTGAAGATGCGGGAGATGTGGGGTTCCGCACCCGCCGGTCTGTCATCCCGAGGAGTCCGCGACGAGGGATCTCTCAACCACCAACACCCATTCGCTGAGAGATCCTTCGCCTATGAAGGCTCTGGATGACAACACAACGAGTGCGATCGCAGGACGGGAACATCACGCCACCACCACGTGATAGCCCCTGCGGTCACCTACGTTCAACACGCGGCCGTCGCTCCAGATCAAGTACTGTCCTTTGATGCCAGCGAGCGTACCAGCCACCTCCGGCACCTTGTCCAAGTTCATGCTGTTCACCTTCGGTGGGTGGGCGAGCACGGGGTACTCGAGCACCATCGGTTCCTCTTCGGGTAAGGCATAGGCACCCATTTCATAGGCCAATGCATCCAAGGCCCGCGTGCGCAACGCGCTCATCATTTCGCGGTCGGGTGCGACCGCGCCGAGCATCGCGCGCCAGTTGGTCTTGTCGGCGAACTGCTTTTTCAATTCAACCTCGATCAGCCCTGCCAATTGCCGGTACGGCGTGCGCGCTATGATCACGGCCTGCACAGCACCTTGGTCCACCCAGCGCGTGGGTATTTGCGTGCTGCGGGTAACACCCACTTTGAACCCACCGCTCTGGCTCAGGTACACGAAGTGCTCGGTGTTGTGGTGATCGTTCTCCCACTGCGCATCGCGGCCTTCGCCCAAATGGGCGCGGCACAACTCCGGACGCACGATGCACTCCGACGCTTCGGGTGCAGTGCTCAAACACGGCCAGCAGAATCCTTGGCCATAGAACTTCTTCACGCGGTTGCCGCAGTTGGTGCAGGTGAGCACGCCCGTCGGCTTCACGCTGAACGGCTGGCCGATGAAGCTGGACATGTCCAGCAACTCCTCCCCTAGCCGCATGGCGTAACGCACCTTGCCGCCCTCCACCGTGGCCATCATTTTCAGCAACTGCCCTTGCACCATGGAAACCGTTTTTACCTTCAGTGCCGAAGATAGACGGACACTCACCCGCCAATGCCCGTTAACGCCCTCTTCTCTTTCCTGATCAAGAAGCGTCTGCAGCAGATCGAGCTGTTCCGCACGCATCCGCACCAGGCGCAGTTCGAGGTGTTCCTGAACCTCATCCGCTCGGCGCGCTACACGGAATGGGGACGGCAGTACGGCTACGACGACATCAAGACGACCGATCAGTTCCGCGAGCGCGTTCCCTTGCAGGACTACGAAGCCGTTAAGCCCTATGTGGCGCGACTGCGATCCGGCGAGCAGAACCTGTTGTGGCCGACGGATACCAAGTGGTTCGCCAAGAGCAGCGGCACCACCAACGATCGCAGCAAGTTCATCCCCGTAACGCGTGAGAGCTTGGAGGATTGCCACTACAAAGGCGGCAAGGACCTGATCGCGCTGCACTACGAGATGAATCCAGCGAGCAAACTCTACGCGTGCATGAACATGGTGGTGGGCGGCAGCAGTGCGATCGAACACCTGCGTACCGATTCGTACAGCGGCGATCTCAGTGCGATCATCATCCGCAACCTGCCGTTCTGGGTGGAACTGAAACGCACCCCGTCCATTGAAGTGGCGTTGCTGGAGAACTGGGAAGAGAAGATCGAGCAGATGGCGCGCGCCACCTTGCGCGAAGACGTGAGCGGCATCGTCGGCGTGCCATCGTGGACGCTCATCATCCTGCGCCGAATACTGGAGATCACCGGCAAGCAGCACATGCTGGAGGTGTGGCCGAACCTTGAACTCTTCATGCACGGCGGTGTGAGTTTCCGTCCGTACCGCGAGCAGTACGCTGCCCTGTTCCCCGGCAACACGGTGAACTACCTGGAGAGCTACAACGCCAGCGAAGGCTTCTTCGGGATCACGGACCAAAAAGGCAGTAACGACCTGTTGCTGATGCTCGACTATGGCATCTTTTTCGAGTTCGTGCCCATGCACGAATTGCATCGCGAGCAACCGCGTACGCTGTTGTTGCACGAAGTGGAAGTGGGCCAGCAATACGCCATCGTGATCAGCACGAATGCCGGCCTATGGCGTTACATGCCCGGCGATACGGTACGCTTCACCAGCACCGATCCGTTCCGCATACAAGTGAGCGGTCGCACACGCAGTTTCATCAATGCTTTCGGCGAGGAACTGATCGTGGAGAACGCCGACCGTGGGATCGAAGCCGCCTGCCTGGGCACCGATGCCGTGGTGAGCGAGTACACCGCCGGCCCCGTGTATATGGACGGGACGGGTCAAGGTGGGCACGAGTGGGCCATCGAGTTCGAACGCGAGCCAGCTGATATGGAGCACTTCGTGAGCGTGCTCGACCGCACACTGCGCGAGCTCAACAGCGACTACGATGCGAAACGCCGGGGCGATCGTGTGCTGGCGCGGCCCCCTTGTGCACAACCTGCCCTGCGGCACATTCCACCAATGGATGAAGGCGCGCAACAAACTCGGCGGCCAGAACAAGGTGCCCCGCTTGGCGAACGACCGCAGCTGGTTGGAGCAATTGTTGCCGGTGATCGCGGCATGATGCGCGGCTTGCTCCTATCCTATTGTTCCGCCCTGATGGCCATGTCGGTCAGCGGCCAGGCAGCGCAGGACTCGATGTCGATCACCGGCGCGTTCGATCAGTTCACCACGGATGAGCTGGGGAACGTGTACGCCGTGCGCGGCGATGTGCTCGAACTGTACAACGTGAAGGGTGAGCTCATGCAGCGCAACAGCCTGAAGACCTTCGGTCGGATCGGCTCCATCGATGCGTTCTATTCATTGAAGCCGATGGTGTTCGCACAGGAGCAAGGACAGTTGGCCGTGCTGGATAACACGCTCGCCGTGCAGGGCAGTGTGATCGATCTGCCACGCAACGGCTTCGCGCAGGTGACGTTGGTGTGCGCCAGCGTTCAGAACAGTTTCTGGTTCTTCGATCAGAAGGAACTCTCGCTGATCCGTGTCGATGCTCAACTGCGGCCACAGGCCAATACCGGAAGGCTGGATCAATTGATCGGTCATGCACCGATGCCGACGCAGATGATCGAGCGCGACAACTGGTTGTACGTGAACGATCCCGCGAACGGGATCCTCGTCTTCGATCTGTTCGGTACCTACGCGAAGACCATCCCCATCACCGGCGCGAAGAGTTTCGAGGTGCGTGGCGAGCACATCCATTTCTTCAAGGACGGCAGCTTCAGCATCTTCGATATGCGCGCCTTCACGTTCACCGATATCGTGAACGCGGGCGATCCCGATGTGATCGATGTGCGCATGGAGCATGGCGTTGCGTACATGCGCTTTCCCTCCGGCATTGTGATCCGCGATCTTGCGCGGAAGTGACTTCCACAGCGGGGCGCATTACTTATCCACAGCGCTGTACATGAAGTAACGCTGCCGGTACATTCGCGACTCCCCAACGAAACACGCAACATGCATCTCGCGATCGCCGGCAACATCGGAAGTGGCAAGACCACCCTCACACAATTACTCGCCAAACACTACAAGTGGGACCTGCTCCAAGAAGCCGTTGACAACAACCCTTACCTGTTCGACTTCTACAAGGACATGGCGCGTTGGTCGTTCAACCTGCAGATCTACTTCCTCAACAGCCGCTTCGAGCAGATGATGGATATCCGCAAGAGCGGACGCAAGGTGATACAGGACCGTACGATCTACGAGGACGCGTACATCTTCGCCCCGAACCTGCACGCGATGGGCCTGATGACCACGCGCGATTTCGAGAACTACTACAAGCTGTTCCAGAACATGGAAACGGCCATCACCCCGCCCGACCTGATGATCTACCTGCGCGCACCCGTGGACAAGCTGGTGAAGCAGATCAGCGAGCGCGGACGCGATTACGAGAACAGCATCAGCATCGAATACCTCAAGCGGCTCAACGAACGTTACGAGGCCTGGATCCAGATTTATGACAAAGGCAAGCTGCTGATCATCGATGTGGAGGACAACGCCTTCCACATGAAGCCCGAGGACCTCGGCAAGATCATCAACTCCATCGATGCCGAGATCCACGGTTTGTTCCCCACTGAAGCCCCGGTGGCCAAGGCCGCCAGTAAACCTGCGGTGAAGGTGCCGGTGAAGGCAGTGGCGAAGAAGCGCTGATAGAACCCACTCTCGTTAACGAAAGAGGCCCCGACAAGTCGGGGCCTCTTTCGTTGGGGTAGTTCGATGATCAGTCCGCAGCGGGTTCTCTGGTAACGGTGATCGTGTTCTCCGCCGCAGGCGTGTGTCCGCTCATGTCGGCATCCACCGCCTTGTCGTTCTTGTTGATGTGCGGCGCGATGATGAGCG
Organism: Flavobacteriales bacterium; assembly: GCA_016703005.1. Taxonomy (GTDB): domain Bacteria; phylum Bacteroidota; class Bacteroidia; order Flavobacteriales_F; family PHOS-HE28; genus PHOS-HE28. The sequence goes on along the minus strand of JADJCX010000002.1, from coordinate 112,646 downwards.
CTACGATCGACGTCAACTTGATGAGGATGTTCATGGAAGGACCACTCGTGTCCTTGAATGGATCGCCCACGGTGTCGCCGGTAACGGCGGCTTGGTGCGGAAGCGACGGCTTGTCGGCCTTGTGCTTGTAGTACATCACACCATCGATGTCCACACCTTTCTCGAAGCTCTTCTTGGCGTTATCCCACGCGCCACCGGCATTGTTCTGGAACATGCCCATGAGCACGCCGCTCACGGTGATGCCGGCCAGCAACCCACCCAACGCTTCTGGTCCAGCGAGGAAACCGACGAGGATCGGGGAGATCAGCGCCAGCGCACCCGGTGCGATCATCTCGCGGATGGAAGCCTTTGTGCTGATGGCAACGCACTTCTCGTATTCCGGCTTGGCCTTCCCTTCCATGATCCCGGGGATCTCGCGGAACTGGCGGCGCACTTCCTTCACCATGTCCATGGCCGCTTTGCCAACGGCACTGATGGCGAGGCTGCTGAAGAAGAACGGGATCATGCCGCCCACGAATAACATGGCAAGCACGTTCGCTTTGTAGATGTCGATGCCCGTAATGCCTGACATGCCCACGTAGGCAGCGAACAGCGCCAGGGCCGTGAGCGCTGCTGAAGCGATCGCGAAACCTTTGCCGGTAGCGGCGGTGGTGTTACCCACAGCATCCAGGTTGTCGGTGCGCTCACGCACCTCCTTCGGCAAGCCGCTCATTTCAGCGATACCACCAGCGTTGTCGGCGATGGGGCCGAAAGCGTCGATGGCAAGTTGCATGGCCGTGGTGGCCATCATGCCCGCTGCGGCGATCGCCACACCGTACATGCCGGCGAGTTCGAACGAACCCCAGATGCCTGCCGCCAACAAGAGGATCGGCAACACTGTGCTTTCCATACCCATGGCAAGTCCGCCGATAACGTTCGTACCGTGTCCGGTACCGCTCTTCTTCACAATGCTCATCACCGGGCGACGGCCCATGCTGGTGTAGTACTCAGTGACCATGCTCATCAGTGTGCCGACCACGAGGCCGAGAATGATGGCGAAGAACACGTTCATGCGGTTGTGATGAAGTCCTCAGAACCCGTGCGCTGGAAGACCATGGTCGTTGGCAACATCCATTGGACCAACGGATAACTGGATACCGCAACTAGGATCATCGAGCCCCAGTTGCCGAGGTTCAACGCCTTCATCACACTGTCGCTGTCCTTGTTGATCTTCACGAACAAGGTGCCGATGATGCTGAACAACACGCCAAGACCGGCGATCACCATCGGCAACAGGATCGGGGCCATGCCACCGAAATTGTCAATGCTCACTACTTCTCGGCCAAGCACCATGGTGGCCAACATCGTTGCCACGTAGCTACCGAAGAGGTCGGCGCCCATGCCTGCAACGTCACCCACGTTATCGCCCACGTTGTCTGCGATGGTCGCAGGGTTGCGGGCGTCATCTTCCGGTATACCGGCTTCCACCTTGCCAACGAGATCGGCGCCAACGTCGGCAGCCTTGGTGTAGATGCCACCGCCCACACGGGCGAACAGAGCGATGCTCTCAGCGCCGAGGGAGAAACCAGCGAGCACTTCCAAGCACTTCATCATTTCCTCACCGTTAGCACCTGCATCGCCCACGTACATGCGGAGGAACACGATGAACAAGGTGCTGAGACCAACTACTGCAAGGCCCGCAACACCCAATCCCATCACGGTGCCGCCGTTGAAGCTCACCTTCAATGCCTTGGCCAAGCTGGTACGCGCTGCCTGTGTAGTACGAACATTCGCCTTCGTGGCGATGCTCATACCGATCCAACCCGCGAAGGCACTGAAGAACGCCCCGATCAGGAAGGCGATCGCAATTACCCAATCGGTGTGTTTTGCGACCGATTCCAACTCGGCGCTCCAAGCGAGCAACACGGCAGCAACAGCGGCGAACACCCCGAGCACCTTCCATTCCGCCTTCAAGAATGCACTGGCGCCACGGGCGATGTAGCCCGCAAGCTCCTGCATATTGGCATCGCCAGCATCCTGTTTGTTCACCCAAAGGGCCTTGCCGATCATGACAACCAAGCCCACTACACCCATCAGCGGTATGTAGTACATCAATTCACTTCCCATGTCTTCTTCGTTTGTGGTCGTTCGAGTTGTTCCTCCGTTGGAACGTTTCTTCTAAAGGGCGGCGAAAATAGCCAAGCGGTTGAATGCGCTCTTGGCCGATGGTCTTTGGCCCATGACCACCACTGCTACCACGACTTCCGAAGGGGATACCCAGCCAAAGGCCACCAGCCGATGGCCGCGCTACTTCACCACGTACATCACCTCCTTCACCGCGTTCACCACGCGCGCAACGTTCGGCAGCGAAGCCTCGATGAGGGGCGGGCTGAACGGCAGCGGCGTATCGCCCTGGTTGATGCGCACCACCGGAGCGTCCAAGTAGTCGAAAGCGTCCTTCTGCACGCGATAAGCCAGTTCGCTGGCGATGCTCGCCATGGGCCAGCACTCGTCCACGACCACCAGACGGTTGGTCTTCTTCACGCTGTTCACGATGGTGGGCACATCGAACGGACGGATAGTGCGGAGATCGATCACTTCGGCATTGATACCCTCCTTCTGCAGTTCTTCCGCAGCACCCAGCGCCACCTTCATCATTTTCCCGAAGCTCACGATCGTAACGTCGGTTCCCGGTCGCTTCACATCGGCCACGCCGATCGGCAGCAGGTACTCGCCATCGGGGATCTCGCCCTTGTCCCCGTACATACGCTCGCTTTCCATGAAGAGCACGGGGTCTTCGTCGCGGATCGCGGCCTTCAGCAGGCCCTTCGCATCATACGGATTGCTTACGGTGATCACCTTCAGCCCTGGGATGTTGGCGTAAAAAGCCTCGTAGCTCTGGCTGTGTGTTGCAGCAAGTTGCCCGGCGCTGCCGTTGCCGCCGCGGAACACGATGGGCACATGGAACTGGCCACCGCTCATTTGCAACATTTTGGCTGCATGGTTGATGATCTGGTCGCTGGCCAGCACGGCGAAGTTCCACGTCATGAATTCCACGATCGGCCGTAAGCCGTTCATGGCAGCACCCACCGCAATACCGGTGAAGCCGAGTTCACTGATCGGCGTATCAATGATGCGCTTCGGCCCGAATTCGGCCAGCATCCCCTTGCTCACTTTTTAAGCGCCATCATACTCCGCGACTTCCTCGCCCATGAGGAAAACGTTCGGGTCGCGACGCATCTCTTCTGACATCGCCTCATTAAGGGCTTCGCGGAACTGTACGGTACGCATAGGCTTCTGCTTGAGTGGGCGAATGTATGCGGGCGAACGGCGCACCGAGGGTGGTGCACGGGGACGCCGACAGAACGAACGCAGTTCCACCTTCCATTTCCCTGATCGGGCGAAGTAGGCCTGTGCAATTCCCTTCAGAGCCTCTCCACTTGCCGCTGCGGTGTACGCAGCGTGGCACTATTCCCGGGGATCGCATGGCCGGCGAAGGTGATCGCCTGACCTGCAGTGCCTGCATTCACGGTAGTTATGGTGCCGTGTATTTCATCGCCCAGAATGGCTGCTGACCAGCGCAATACCCCCGAAGAATCACTGGCCATCTCGGCTGTTATCGACACGCTATCCGCTTCACTACAGGTATATGGCGCAGCAGCAAAACCGCGTCCCACTCCGCCGACCGCCTCCATCCGGTCGCTGGCGAAAACGACGGTGTCCGTTGCCGGTGGGCCGTTCTCCAAGGAGATCACATACGAGCGGCCGTTCATGGCCACGCAACTCAGCTTCGGAGTTTCCTCGTAATCGGCTTGCGCGTCAGCGGGCAAACGTCCGGGCGTGGTGTCGACCCCACAGGATGCCAGAACACAAACTGGGAGTATCAGCGAAAGGGATCTCATTCGGGTACGCATGGCAGGTGATCTTTGGATGAGGACGGACCGATCGTGTGCCGATCAACTCCACGCCTTGTTCAGCATAGGCGCCGATATCAACGGCGCGAAAGCACCACGATCGGAGAAAGGAATTCCACAGTTGAAAGCACCACTGCCGCTTCCAGAGGGCGGATATGGGCGCCCCGTGGCCAAAGCCGCAGCAAGGCGCACCCGCCATCGCCGGGGCAGGCTCTCCGTGCATTCCCAGCCGTTAAGTTCGCACCCTTTCCGAACAGCATGAAGTTTCTGGTCCTCATCAGCCAAGTGCCCGATACCACGGCGCGCATCGCTTTCACCAACGACAACACACAATACGACGGCAACGGCGTTACGTGGATCGTGAATCCCTACGATGAGTGGTACGCTCTGGTGCGCGCGCTCGAATTGAAAGAAGCGAACGGCGGCAGCGTGACCACGATCACGGTTGGTGGCGCGGATTGCGATGCTACGATCCGCAAAGCCCTGGCGATCGGCGCTGACGATGCCGTGCGCGTTGATGCGCAACCCACCGATGCGTACGGCGTGGCCGCGCAAGTGGCGGCCTATGCAAAGGACAAAGGCTTCGACGTGGTCATTGCCGGCAAGGAAACCATCGACCACAACGGCAGCCAAGTCGCGGGCATGGTGGCCGAACTGCTGGACCTTCCCTATGTGCCCCTTGCCAGCAAACTGGACATGGCGGGCAACACTGCGACGGTCGAACGGGATGTGCCCGGCGGTGTGGAAGTGGTTGAAGTGAACGCACCCTTTGTGATCAGTGCCGCGAAAGGCATGGCCGAGCAGCGCATCCCGAACATGCGGGGTATCATGGCCGCGCGCACGAAACCGTTGACGGTTGTTCCTGCGGCCCCCGTGGAAACACTGAGCAGCACGGTGAAGTTCGAGTTGCCACCGGCCAAGCAAGCGGTGAAGATGATCCCAGCCGACCAGGCCGGTCAATTGATCGAGTTGTTGCACACCGAAGCCAAAGTCATCTGATCGTTCACCTGTAGCGTCGACCCACTGGGTCGACCAACACCAGCAAGAACATGAGCGTTGTTGTATTCATTGATACCCGCGGGGACAAACTGCCGAAAGCAGCACAAGAGGCCCTCACCTATGGCAAGCACATCGCCGCGAAACTTGGTGGCGGTGTTACAGCCGTGACCTTCGGCGACGGCGCGAACCTGGAAGGCTTGGGCGCCTTCGGAGCAACCAAAGTGGTGGTCGCCAAGGGCGTGAAGACCATCGAAAGCCAGCAACTCACGAAGTTGGTGGCCGACACCGCCACGACTGAAAAAGCGCAGGTGATCGTTTGCGTTCACGACGGCACGGGTAAAGCAGTAGCACCGCGTGTTGCCGCGCGGTTGAAAGCCGGACATGTAGCAGGTGCCATCGGCTTGCCCAATATGGACGGCGGCTTCCAAGTGAAGCGCAACGTGTTCAGCGGCAAAGCGCAAGCTTGGGTGTCGATCACCAGTCCGGTGAAAGTCATCAGCATGATGGCGAATTCGATCCCGATCGAGAGCAACGGAAGCCCCGCGACTGTTTCGGACTTCGGCGGCGACTTGGGCGCAGCGCGGGTTACCGTCAAAGAAGTGCGCAAAAGCGGTGGTGGCATCAACCTGCCCGAAGCGGAGATCGTGGTGAGCGCAGGTCGTGGCATGAAAGGGCCTGAGTTCTGGGCACCCGTGGAAGAACTCGCCAAGGAACTGGGCGCAGCCACTGCCTGCAGCCGCCCCGTTGCCGATATGCACTGGCGTCCGCACCACGAGCACGTGGGCCAAACGGGCGTGGCCATCCGCCCGAACTGCTACATCGCCATCGGTATCAGCGGGGCCATCCAGCATTTGGCCGGAGTGAACCAGAGCAAGGTGATCGCGGTGATCAACAAAGACCCGGAGGCACCGTTCTTCAAAGCGGCCGACTATGGGATCATCGGCGATGCCGCTGAAGTGTTGCCACAACTGATCGCAGCGGCCAAGAAGCTGAACGCCGAGCGCTGAGAGGCCGTAAGGTCCACGGGCTTACCTTCACGGCCCCTGCCGAAAAGGATGGAGAAAGTCGCACTGCGCTTCCTGCGCATCACATACAGCCACACGCATGCGGGGGCCTACGCGCTCATCCTCACTGAAGCGAACGGCGATCGCCGGTTACCCATCATTATCGGCGGGGTTGAAGCGCAAGCCATCGCCATCCAAGTAGAGAACATCAAGCCTGCCCGGCCGTTGACGCACGACCTTTTCAAAAGCGTGGGCGATCAAATGGGCGTTTCGCTGAAGGAAGTGGTGATCAACGATCTCGTGGAAGGCATCTTCCATGCGAAGCTGATCATGGAGCAGAACGGCAAGACGGCCGAGATCGATGCGCGCAGCAGCGACGCCATTGCACTCGCCTTGCGTTACGATTGCCCGATCAATACCTACGAGTTCATCCTCAGCGCGGCAGGATTGAAAGTGGACGAGAGCGAGGAAGGTGGCGAGGAGGGGAAGGAACAGAAGAAGGAGAAACGCGAGCGCAAGGGCAAGACAACGGCTGATAAGCCGATCACGGCGCAGAGCATGGATGAGCTTCAACAGTTGCTGCGCGAAGCCTTGGCCAACGAGGATTACGAAGTGGCCAGCAAGTTGCGCGACGAGATCAAGCGCAGGGAGACGACCAATTGAGCGTGCGGCGGCCCCGGTCCTGCCGGCGTTGGCGTTCCGTGTAAATCCTACATTGCCGCGACCTAACCCTGTCGAATGGCGAATACGGAATCCTGGGGATCGCGCGTCGGTCTCATTCTGGCAATGGCGGGCAACGCCGTCGGCCTCGGCAACTTCCTCCGCTTCCCGGTGCAAGCGATCCAGAACGGTGGCGGGGCGTTCATCATACCCTATCTCGTTTGCTTCCTGCTGATGGGCATTCCACTGCTCTGGGTGGAATGGAGCATGGGCCGTTTCGGCGGGCGCAAAGGGAATCACAGTACGCCTTTCATCCTGCACGAAATGGACCCGAAGCGTGCGCTGTGGAAATACATAGGTGTGTTCGGCATCTTCACCAACATCGCCGTTGCGGCCTACTACTGCTATTTGGAAAGCTGGACGTTGAGCTACCTGTGGCACAGCATCGCCGGTACGTTCAACGGACAAACGGCCGATCAAGTGGCCGGCTTCTTCGGCAACTACGTTGACATCAACACCTCCACCACAGGCATCCCCTTCGAGCCGATCGTCTTCTGGCTCATTTGCCTGCTGCTGAACACATGGATCCTTGCCAAGGGCCTGAGCGGTGGTGTTGAGAAAGTTGCCAAGGTGGGTATGCCACTGCTCATTCTCTTCGGCATTTTCCTGGCGATCATGGCTGTTACGCTCAAGAGCGGTGACCACGGTGCGGTGAACGATGGCACGGTCGGTCTCAACTTCCTGTGGACACCGGATTACAGCAGCATATGGACGGCCAAAGTGTGGTTGGCCGCGGCGGGCCAGATCTTCTTTACCCTGAGCGTGGGCATGGGCAGCATACAGTGCTACGCCAGCTATGTGAAGAAGAAGGACGACATCGCGCTGAACGCCATGAGCGCCGGTTGGATGAACGAATTCGTTGAAGTGGTGCTGGGTGCTTCCATCATCATCCCCATCAGCATCGGGTATCTGGGTATCGATCGCGTAGTGGAGATGACGCAGAGCGGTGGCCTTGGCCTCGGCTTCAAGACGCTGCCGTACCTGTTCACACAGTGGGGCCCTACGTTGGCTATGATCGCTGGCGTTTGCTGGTTCGGGCTGTTGTTCTTCGCTGGCATCACCAGTTCGTTGGCCATGGGCACCCCGGTAATGGGTTTCCTGAAGGACGAGTTCGGCTGGAAACACAAGAATGCCGCTTGGTTCTTCGGACTGATCATCCTGGTGCTGGGCTTGCCTTGCGTGTTGTACTTCAAGGAGGGCGTGTTCGATGAGTACGACTATTGGGCCGGCACTGTGGGCCTTGTGGTGTTCGCCCTGTTCGAGATCATCCTCTTCGCTTGGGTCTTCGGAATGGACAAAGGCTGGAAGGAGATCAACGCTGGTGCCGACATCAAGGTGCCCACCATCTTCCGTTTCATCATCAAGTACGTCACGCCGCTCTTCATCGGTGGTGTGTTCGTGGCATCGCTCCCCGGCATTTGGGAGAAGATCACCGCCACCGGCCTTCCATGGCAAGTGCACGCAGCACGCGTGCTGCTTCTCCTCATGTTCGCCACCACCTGCTGGTTCGTTCGCGTAGCCTACATGAAGCGCAAGGCCAACCTGAAAAACTGGACGAAATGAACAGTTCCGCACTCACTCTGATGGTGTTCGCCATGGGCACGGTAACGTTGCTCACCGGTTACTTCTTCTATCGCGTGCTCACGGCCAAGCCGAAGCCGGAACCGGACAGCTACACCGACGACGACGAGGATTGACCGGAACATGGAACGCTTCACCGGACTCATCGGCATTGCGCTGATCCTTGGCCTCGCCTTTCTGGCGAGCAACAACCGCAAGCGCATCAACTACCGGTTGGTGTTGAGCGGCATTGGACTGCAGGTGCTGATCGCGGTGCTCATCTTCAAAGTGGATATCGTGAAGCGGGGCTTCCAATGGCTCGGACGGCGCATGGGCGATGTGGAGCATGCGGCACGTGAGGGTGCCTCCTTCGTGTGGGGCGGCATCGGTGTGGATCACTTCGACGGCACCATCGGCAAGTTCGCTGAGGGCGGTTTCATCTTCGCCTTCAACATCACGGCAACGATCATCCTGGTCTGTGTGCTGGTGGCGATCCTGTACCACTTCAAGGTGATGCAGTTCATTGTGGGCATCGTGGCCAAGGCCATGAACACTGTTATGCGCGTGAGCGGGGCCGAAGCACTGGAGCAACGTGGCCAGCGCGTTCGTTGGACAAGTCGAGGCGCAAGTAATGATCCGCCCTTACCTGAAGGGCATGACAAAGAGCGAACTGTTGGCGAGCATGACCGGATCGTTGGCGTGCATCGCCGGTGGCATCCTCATCGTGTATGTGGGGATGGGCGAACGTGCCGGCATGGACCTCGCGGCCAACCTCATCGCCGCCAGTTTGATGGCCGCGCCCGGCGCACTCGTGATCAGCAAGATCGTTTGGCCCGAGACGGAGGAAAGCCAGACCATGGGCAGTGTGAAGCTGGAGGTGAAGAGCAACTACGTGAACGTCATTGATGCCATCGGTCATGGCGCGGGCGACGGTTTCAAGATCGCCATGAACGTGATCGCGATGTTGATCGGCTTCATCTCGCTCATTGCCCTCATCAACTTCCTGATGTCCACCATCGGCCATGCATGCGGCCTGGACTTCGCGCTGACGCTCGATTGGTGTTTCGGCAAACTCTTCACACCGGTGGCGTGGGCCATGGGCGTGCCCGCGCAGGACACGGCCAGCGTGGCCACCTTGCTCGGCGAGAAGCTCACGGTGAACGAGTTCCTCGCGTTCCAGCACTTGAGCGATGGCACACAGAAAGTAGTGACCGAGAAAGGGCTGCTGATCGTGAGCATCGCCATCTGCGGCTTCGCGAACTTCAGCAGTGTGGGCATGCAGATCGGCGGCATCGGCGAGCTGGCCCCTGAGCGTAGAGGGGATCTTGCCAAGCTCGGGTTGAAGGCGCTTTTCTGCGGAACGTTGGCGAGCTACATGAGCGCCACGATCGGGCGCAAAGTGGGCCGCGCCCTTACGCGGTTGCTGCTTTGGCTCAGCAAGCTGCTGCCGAAACGCTTCAAGCAGCTCACCATGTTGGCGCTGCCCTATCAAGTGGCGGCGGTGATCACGGTGTTCATCGCCGTGGGCTATACGCTGTTGTTCAAGTACGCGGAACAAGCACAGCTCTATGTGCTGAACCTGCATCCCGATTGGATCTTCGTTACCGCACCCATCTGCTTCCTGCTGTCGTGGTGGTTGGTGCGCACGTTCGCGCCGTACGCGGGTGGTAGCGGTGTGCCGCAACTGACGGCAGCAGTGGAAGTGGCCGACGAAACCCCGCGCGACCGCAGTTGGCGGTTCCTCAATCCGCGCATCATCCTGGTGAAGATCGCCGGGAGCTTGGCAATGGTGCTGGGTGGGGGCGCGGTGGGCCGCGAAGGCCCTACGTTGCAGATCGCCGGCAGCGTGTACCGGGCCGTCCACCAATACCTGCCCGCCTTCTGGCCCAAGATCCAGCGGCGCATGACGATCATTACCGGTGGCGCGGCGGGCCTCAGCGCGGCCTTCAACACGCCCTGGGCGGTATCGTGTTCGCGATCGAGGAACTCACCAAAACCCATATGGCGCAGTTCCGCACGGCGGTGTTCGGCAGCGTCATCATAGCCGGCATGACGGCCCAGTGGCTGCTGGGCTCCTACTTCTGCGGCGGCTCTCCCCCAGCTGGAGCCGGTGGGCGCCTCGTTCATGTACAAGGTGCTGTTGATCTCGTTACCGTGCGGCTTGCTGGGCGCGCTCCTGTGCAAGTTGCTGTTGGCCACGGATAAATTCCGGAGAAGCTTGCGCAAGCGGGCAGCGCAATTGGCCATGGCTTTGGGGTGCGCGTTGGCGTTCGCGACCTGCGTGTACTTCCTGGGCGAGCGCGGGAGCGGCGGGCACTTCATGGAAGGCTACTTGTTCAGCAGAGGAGCAGCCCGACCCGAGCTGGAAGGATGAGTTGGGCCGGTTGTTGGGGCCATTGCTCACCGGTTCGGCGGGCGGTGCTGGCGGCATCTTCGGACCCAGCCTGGCCAGCGGTGCGGCCATCGGCGGGTGGATCGCGCAGTGGTTCGAGCCCAGTCGCGGCGAATTCAATGTGCTGGTGCTGTGCGGCATGACGGCCTTCCTCACGGGCACCTCGCGATCGCCCTTCACCTGCGCCATACTGGTGCTGGAAATGACCGATCGCCACAGCATCATCCTGCAACTGATGTACGCCGCCATGGTGGCCTACCTCATCAGCCAGACCATCGACAAGCGCAGCTACTACGAGCGCATGAAGAAGCGCCTGCTCGATACCCTGCCCGAATGGAAGGGATGGCGCCACACACCCGACGAGACCGACGACCAGAGCGTGCCGGGGTTGGGGTAGTTTCGCGGCGGAAATGCCAATACATCTGTTTGCCACGGGTCTGTCATCCCGACGAGTCTTCGAGGAGGGATCTTTCAGCAACGGGAACCGCGCGGGAGACTCTCGCAGAACCAAAAGGACTACGTACTCAATGAAACAATACCACGATCTCCTCCGCCACATCCTGGACAATGGCGTGCGCAAAAGCGACCGCACCGGCACGGGCACCATCAGTTGCTTCGGCTACCAGATGCGCTTCGACCTTGCTGAAGGTTTCCCGTTGCTCACCACCAAGAAGCTGCACACCAAGAGCATCATACACGAGCTGCTGTGGTTCCTGCAAGGCGATACCAACATCGCCTACCTGAAGGAGAACGGTGTGCGCATTTGGGACGAGTGGGCCGATGCCGACGGCAACCTCGGGCCGGTGTACGGCAAGCAATGGCGCAGTTGGGCGACGCCGGATGGAAGCACGATCGATCAGATCACCGATGTGGTGAACATGATCAAGAAGAACCCGGACAGCCGGCGTTTGATCGTGAGCGCGTGGAACCCCGCCGACGTGCCGAACATGGCGCTGCCACCATGCCACTGTCTCTTCCAGTTCTTTGTTGCGGATGGCAAGCTCAGTTGCCAACTCTACCAGCGCAGCGCCGACACCTTCCTCGGTGTGCCGTTCAATATTGCGAGTTATGCGTTGCTGACGATGATGATGGCGCAAGTGTGCGGACTGAAGCCCGGTGAATTCGTGCACACCTTCGGCGATGTACACCTGTACAACGATCACTTGGAACAGGCGCGCCTGCAGCTCACGCGCGACTGCCGTCCGCTGCCCACGATGGAGATCGACCCATCGGTGACGGACCTCTTCGCGTTCCGCGGCGAGCACTTCGCGCTGAAGAACTACGATCCGCATCCGCACATCAAAGCCGCTGTGAGCGTATGATCGTCTCGGCGATCGCGGCGGTAAGTGAGAACGGCATCATCGGCCGCAAGGGCGATCTGCCGTGGAGCCTGCCCGACGACATGAAGTTCTTCCAGCGCACCACCATGGGCCACCATGTGATCACGGGCCGCAAGAACTGGGAAACCATTCCACTGAAATACCGTCCGCTGAAGGGCCGACCGAACATCGTTGTAACGCGCGACGCCCGCTATCACGCACCCGGCGCCGTGGTGGTGACCAGCATTGCCGAAGCGCTGGCCCTGGCCAGGCACGAGGGCGAAACGGAAACCTTCATCATCGGTGGTGGCGAGATCTACAAGGAAGCCCTGCGGTTACAACTTGTCGATCGCCTCTACATCACCCGTGTGCATGCGCACATCGAAGGCGATACGCACTTCCCCGAGATCGATGCGAAAGTTTGGACGGAAGTGTGGCGCGAAGAGCACCCTGCCGACGAACGGCATGCGTATGCCTTTACGTTCATGAGGTTGGAGCGGCGAGCCGTGGCGTCGTAATCGCACATGCCGGGCGAGTGCGTTACTCCCGCTCTACAGCGGGACGCGCACGGGCTTGGGATCAGTGCACGGAACACCCGCACAGCCTGGCCAGTTGGCAGCAAGTGAAAAAGCAGGTAGCACGCCGGGCGCCGGATCATATCGAGCACTTGCCCGACGCGAGCTATGTACGCTGACCGTGAGCACCTGCCTCACCATGGACCGTCTGGTGGTGAGCAATCCGCAAGACCCCAAGGCTTCAACCAGTTGGCAGGCCCCTGTTGCATAAAGCATATCATCGTCGACGGGGATCCACGGACGCTCGCGATCGTCGGTTCCCGATGGCATTGGCCGGGTGTCCACGATGCACGCCCCTGTAGAGGGTGAATGTTGGTTCCCATCAGTGTGGGGTCGCTGCCGTCGTTCACGTTCCAAACGGTCGCGATGCCGCCAAAATTCTCCGCAACTGCATAAGCAATGACGGTGCTGTCCGGTGTCATCGTGGGATCCGTGATGAAGCTGTATCCACGATGCCGGGCGCCACACAGAATGTGTCTGTGGTGATGTATGCAAAGCCCGCAAACTGCATGGTGCCCGGAGCCAGATTGACCAGGTCGCCGTCCCGATCAATTGCCAAGGAACGGCGAAGGGGTAGGTGGCCGTGTTGGTGGGTTCGACCATGAGAGTCATATGGGTGCGCCACGGTTGCTGCGGGCATGGTGGCTGCCGCTCCAGGGGGGGAGCCTCGGCATCTGCTGCACGGCACATAAGCCCGATGAGATCGCGAGCGTGCCATTGAAAATGCCCACAGGCATGGTAGCCCCCGGGTACACCTCCAGATAGAAACCGATGGTGCCCGGAACGATCGGAAAGGCGAACACAGTTTGCCCGACGCTCAGCGTGTCGCCGCTCTTAAAGCCCCCCGGTCCAAGTCAGATATACACATCGGGTACTGGATCAGTTCAGTTGCCCCATGCTATTGTTCTGAAGGTCCCGGAGACCATCCCCAACATGAGATCAGCTCATCGCTGAACGCCGCGTACTGCAAGAAGGAGGTCCACCGCGAGGCTATCGCCCCAGTTCCAAAGCCGCCTGGCGCCCCGCTCAAGCTGAACAGATGCTGGTGCCAAGTGGAGCGACTATCGAACATCAGGCTGCCGCTGATGTTGATAAGGATGTAATTGCCCCCGGGCAGGGTGACAGTGGCCCAGCTTAACAGACTCCCGGTTGCGCATCCGGCACCGACATCGGCACACCAGCTGCCGGATGTGTCCACGTCTATCTCCAGATACACATTGATTGGCCGTCCAACTGCGAAGTGGCTGGTGCTCGCGATCACCGCGTTGCTCATGTTCAGGTTGCCCGTGAACCACCGTGATTCCCATCCGGTCCGCGACGCTCGCGATCGTGTGTGAGGTGCGGAGGCGGGCTCACACTGATGCTGTCGATGGTACACACCGTTTGCGCCCGCAGAAATGGTGGAGGCGCAGAAAACCAACATCACTGTGTCGGAGGCTCAGCAGGGTCTGGACGGTTTTGCATGGGCGCGCGGGTTGGTTGCAAAGGCAGACGACCTGAACGGCAGAATCGCTGCCGCTACCGGTCCGCCACCGCACCCCCCTCGCGTGCTTGATAACCGTGGCGTCGTAGACGCACATCCCGGGCGAGCGCGTGCGAACGCGCTCGGACATGTCATAGGCAGATCAAAATCGTTCCTTTGTCCATACGGCATGTGGAAAGAACTGAAATGGCATCAATGGGTTTGCATCGCGCCGGGTAGTTCCGCCATCGTGATCGCGCACATCGCCTTGGACAACTGGGTCCGGCGGAATACCCCAGAACAGTGAACGAACGGGGCGAACAGGAGCAACCTGCACGCCCCATTGCGGGACCAAAAACGGCGGAGCGCGGCGAGTTCGTCCCCAAGCTTTTCACGCTGTTGCGTTCAGGGATCACCCCTGCACAACTGCGCAAGGATGTGCTCGCAGGCATCGTAGTGGGTATCGTGGCCCTGCCGTTGGCCATCGCATTCGGCATCGGTTCGGGTGTTACCCCCACGAAGGGATTGGTCACCGCCATCATCGCCGGGTTGGTGATCAGTGTTCTCGGTGGTAGTCGCGTGCAGATCGGCGGCCCTACGGGTGCGTTCATCGTCATCGTCTATGGCATCGTGCAAGAGCACGGCGTGGAAGGCCTCACCATCGCCACCTTCATGGCCGGTGTGCTCATCATGGTCATGGGCCTGCTGCGTTTCGGCAAGCTGCTGAAATACTTCCCGCATACGCTCATCGTCGGCTTCACGTCGGGTATCGCGGTGATCATCCTGTCCTCGCAGATCAAAGATCTTTTCGGGCTTCGCATGCCAACGGTACCGACGGACTTCCTGGCGAAATGGGAGGCGTACGCGGTCCACTTCGGCAGCATGGAACCATGGGCCGCCCTCATTGGTGTGGGCGCACTCCTCATCACCGCGTTCGGCGCCAAGGTCACGCGGCGCGTGCCGGGCCCTTTGCTGGCCATCCTCATCACCACGGTGGCCGTTGCGGTGTTCGATCTGCCCGTAACCACCATTGAGCAACAGTTCGGCGCCATACCGCGCACGCTGCCCGCACCGTCGTTCACCCTGCCCGACCTAGCGATGCTGCGCGACCTGATGCAGCCCGCGCTGGCCATCGCCCTGCTCGGCTCCATCGAATCGCTGCTCTCGGCGGTGGTGGCCGATGGCATGATCGGCGGGCGGCACCGCAGCAACATGGAACTGGTGGCACAAGGCGCGGCGAACATGCTCAGCGCGCTGTTCGGCGGCATACCGGCAACAGGCGCCATCGCGCGCACGGCCACCAACGTGAAGAACGGCGGGCGCACACCCATCGCGGGCATCGTGCATGCCCTCACGTTGCTGGCGATCATGTTGCTCGCGGCCCCGCTTGCCGGGCGGATCCCGCTCGCTTGCCTGGCAGGCATACTGGTTGTGGTGGCGTACAACATGAGCGAATGGCGCAGTTTCATCAGCGCGCTGAAGAGCAACCGGTACGATGCGCTGGTGCTCGTGGTCACCTTCCTGATCACCGTGGTGTTCGACCTGGTGCTGGCCATCGAAGTGGGCATGGTGCTCGCTGCCTTCCTCTTCATGAAACGCATGAGCGACATCACCGACCTGAAACCCGTGCTGGCACAGGGGGGCGATGAGGGTTCGTTCGCGGATGCCGCCCGCACGCTTCCTGCGAACGTGATGCTGTTCGAGATCAGCGGACCCTTGTTCTTCGGCGCCGCGCAGAAATTCCAGGATGTGCTGCAGGAGATCCACGACCGCCATGGCGTGGTGGTCCTTCGCATGCGCAACGTGCCATTGATCGATGCCACCGGCATGCACCGGTTGAAGGATATCGTGAAGCAGCTGCATGCGCGCGGCCGGGTGGTATACCTCACCGACGTGGATCCGCGCGTGAGCGCCGAACTGCGCGAGCAGCCGTGGTGCGGGCCGGACCTGTTGCAGGGTTCACTGGCCGATGCGTTGCGCCACTTGGAGAAGAACTGAACGGATAGAACGCAGACTTTCACATTCATGCGAGGGGGTGCGTGAGGGTTAGTTAGCTCCGCTCCCGGTCTGGCCGCACCACTTAGCTTTGGTCAATGCGCCCCATCCCAAGCTTGCTCCTGCTATTGTGCTTGCTTCAGGGCTGCCGCAAGGACCCGCCCACGGTTGTGGACCTGGAGATCGATGGCCTAACCTATCGCGATATGAACGCCGATGTCTTCTGCCTGCCCGATAGCACCGACTGGCAGCTCTTGGACCAGTGGGATGAGTGGGAGTCTTCCCTCTTCGCAGGCAGGCCCACCGGCCCGGCAGCAGTTTCCGCGCCTGACACCTTTCTCTTCTTCGCATTCCCCAATCCGTCAGTATATGGCTGGCAGATCCACACGAACCAGAATAGCACTTCCTACTTCGACATGCGGATCGTTAACCGCCAGCGGGAGATCCTTTGGTCGCAGAACAACATCACCGGCAACTCCGTGTATCTCAGCCCAACCTCCATCGCCTTCTCTCCGGATTCTTCGGAGTTGGTACGTGCCTACTACCGCGTGATGCGTTCGAACGGCACGGTCTACCAAGGGCATGGCGATCTAAAGCGGGCAGCCTTCTCTTGCCCGTGATGATCACACCTGCCCGCGCGTTGTAGCCGAGCTGGTGCGGAGAGGAACCTGGCGACCGACTTCTGCCAATATTTGAGCGGCCATGAATCTCGCAGGACCATTTCTAACAGGCGCATTTATCCTGTTCGCAGTGAACGGCCCAGCGCAATGGATACCCGTATTATCAACAGGGATAGACGATCCATTCACCTATGATGGAACTGGCCCCAAAGAACTGATCGAGATCGGTCGCGATCTGGATCTGACTATGGTGGAAAAGAGGGGTGGTGCTCAGAGCCTCAGATACTCATGTACCATCACTCATTTGAATGATTCGATCGTAGAGTTCGTTTCCCATCCTAGCGACGAGTATCGGAGTTTTACCCGATACTTCCGAGAGGTCGGTGGCAAGTATTTGCGCTGCAAAAAGAACGGTCGCTTGAAAAGACAAGAACGGTTCCCGGAGGATCCACGAAGACGGGACACGACCACTAATGGTGACACGCCCGTGGTTCAACGAACTTGGGTTGGCATGAATGAATACTCCTCGGACACGACGTTCTGGCTGGCTAGTACATAAAAGGCGACCTAGTGCTTTGCGCAATTACAAGGGGAATAGTGGTTTCCGGATAGACAATTACTGGCGGTACCAGTACCTCGACGACCGGATCATCAGGACAGATAGTATGTATCACGCTTCCAATGAATACTATCAAGTTACCAGGGTCACGAGCATCTACGAAAAGAACACTGCGGGTCAGGTATCGGCGATGCTCGAGAAAATAGAGCGCATACATCCAATACAACATGGATTGGAAACCAAGTCGTTCTTCACATACACAGATGGCTTTTGCACCCGCGAGGATGTCCAATACAACAACGGCTATTCATACTACAAGCCGATAACCTTGGAGTAAGCGCGCCCCGCACCACCTCGCGTGGCGCACTTCCGTTGACGCTCGCGTTCCGCGAGTGTCTATCTGTCTAGCGCGTGTCGCCCGTCTCTCGCACCCCCCAAGGCAATTCCCCCCACCCCTATCGCGTTGAACAAGTCGCGGTGCCCAATGGCCCGATCAAACCTTAACCCACCCACTTCCGTCAGAAAGCCGCAACCAGCAAGAACCACATGAACAAGACCCACCTTTTTGCCTACGTCACCCTTGCGGGCCTCAGCCTCGCAGCCTGCCGCAAGGAGCAGGAGGAATCGCCGAACAACGACTACACCAGCGCCATGGACAACTCCATTGGTGAGGCACTGTTCAGCGATGTGCTGAAACAAGCCGATGACGCCGCCAAGGACGGCGGCCTGCGCGCCAGCTTGGACGGCTGCGTGGATACCGTGATCATCGACATGAACGCGATGCCGCACACCATGCTCATCGATTTCGGTAGCGTGAACTGCACCGGCACCGATGGCCGCACACGGCGCGGCAGCATCATGGTCACCTTCACCGGCGGCTACCGCGATGCGGGTACGGTGATCACCATCACCCCGCAGAACTACTACGTGAACAACTACAAAGTGCAAGGCACCAAGTCGGTAACGAACATGGGCCTCAACCAGGACGGTCACATGTATTTCAACGTGAGCGTGGCCGGCACCATCACCGCGCCTGACAATAGTTGGACGAGCACGCACAACGCCACGCGGGTGCGCACGTGGATAGCGGGCGAGGACACCGGTACGCCGTTCGACGATGTGTACTTGATCAGCGGCAACGGCAACGGCGTTAACCGCAACGGCATTGCATACACTTTGGCCATCCTCCAATCGCTGCGCATCGAGATCGGTTGTCCGTGGATCGTCAGCGGCAGTGTGGCCATCACCCCGCAGGACTTGGCCGTGCGCACCGTCGATTTCGGCAACGGCAGTTGCGACGACGATATCAGCGTTACGGTGAACGGCAATACGTACTACTTCTCGGGGCAGTAAGCCACCGGCCTTCCAAGCAGCCCCGTTCTGAACATTTCAGGACGGGGCTGTTCGTTTTGCCCCCCATCACCCGCCTGTCGGCTGAGGGGTAGTCCACAGATGGCGCAGATGACGCAGATAAGAGAACAGACAGGGAGGTAAGCCTGTCGCATTCATCGGTGTCATCTGCGCCATCTGCGGAAAAAATGCACGGCGTATGCGCTCATTTACACGTCCAACCTTTCCATCACTCCGGCTGCCGTTCATCACGCACGGCCCTGTGCGGCGCCTGATGTGCGGATAGTTTCGTGGTGGCTGGTCGGTATTGGATCCAGAGGTTTCTGAGGTTTCATAGCGCAACAAGCGACCAGTCCAAAGACAGCCCCGCTCGAAACGGGGCTGTCCCGTTGATAGCTTGGTGCAGGTTTAAGAGAGAATGAGCTACTTCAAACGACTCCCCTTCCGCTACCGCACCGTGCTGATGATCGCGTTCGGGTTGGCCACGCTGTTCCTGTTGCAAGCGTGGTTGAAGAACAACCTGGACATGGGCGACAGCATGCAGTCGAGGGAATTCAGCTGGTGGCGCGAAGCACCGGTGCCCTACTTGAACTATTTGTTCTGGGCACTGCTGCTGCCTTTGGTGTACCGCGTGCTGGAGCGCTGGCCGCCCACCGCGCGCCCTATGTGGAAACACCTGGGCATGCTCACGCTGTTCGGCTTGCTCATCGGCACCATGCACGAAGTGAGCACCAGCCTCATCTACTACGCCATCCTGTGGACACAGGACATCTTCCAATTCAACAGCGAGTACATGAGCTGGGCCGTGGAAGCCGTGCCCCCGGCACTGGTGGGCCGCTTCATGGAATTCTGGGTGCTGATCGGCGTGCTGGCGGCCGTGGTGCACTACCAAGCCGTGCGCACCAAACAAACGGAACTGGTGCAGCTCACGGCTGAACTGCAGAGCGCGCACCTCAACGCACTGCGCAAGCAACTGCAGCCGCACTTCCTCTTCAACACCCTCAACACGGTGAGCGCGTTGATGGACACCGATGTGAACGGCGCGCGCAAAGTGCTGAGCCGCTTGGGCCAGCTACTGCGGGTAACGTTGGATACCACGAAACGCGAGCGCATTACGCTGGGCAAGGAGCTGGACTACATCGGCAACTACCTCGGTATCGAATCGGTGCGTTTCCAAGACAGGCTGCAAGTGCATTACAAGGTGCCCGAGAACCTGCACAACGCCCTGGTGCCGTCCATGCTGCTTCAACCCTTGGTGGAGAACAGCGTGAAACACGGGCCCAACAAGACCAGCGGTGCCGTGGAAATATCCATAGAGGCCGAACGGAGTGACGAATGGTTAACGCTGAAAGTGAAGGACAACGGCAAGGGATGTGAGGGCGTCCAAGGGGCGATGGAAACCAACGGCATCGGCTTGCGCAACGTGCGCGACCGCTTGGAACTGATCTACGGGGGCAGCGCTACCATGAAGGTGGAATCGCCCGGCGGCCACGGCTTCCAAGTGACCATGACACTACCCTACGAACCCAACGGCAACTGAGCAATAAGGGCGGCGAATTCCCCGCCCCGACAAAACCCACCCACACATGAAACAGATACGCACCATCATTGCCGACGACGAGCCGATCGCTCGCGCACGGGTTGCACGCTTGCTGGCGCAAGACCCGGAGATCGAACTGGTAGCAGAGTGCCGCAACGGCACCGAGGCCATCGACGCTGTGCACAAGCACAAGCCCGACCTGATGTTCCTGGACATACAGATGCCGCAAGTGAACGGCTTTGAAGTGGTGCAGCAGCTCGGCAAGGAGCGTATGCCTTTCGTGGTGTTCGTTACCGCGCATGATCAGTACGCCCTGAAAGCGTTCGACGTGAACGCCGTGGATTATCTGTTGAAGCCCTACGACGACGACCGCTTCCAAGCTTCGCTGAGCAAGGCGAAGAAGTGGATGGACATGCGCTTCAGCACCAAGCTCACCGGCAAGCTGATGGACCTGGTGCGCGAGCACATGCACGCCAACAGCGAGTACACCGAAGTGATCGTGATCCGCGAACGCGGACGTGAATGGCGCATCGGCGTGGACGATATCATCTTCATGCGCGCCGAAGGCAACTACCTGCACTTGCAACTGAAGGACCGCCACCACCTCTACCGCATGACCATGAACGCGGTGGAAACGGAACTGGACCCCACGCGTTTCCTGCGCGTGCACCGCAGCTACATCCTCAATGTGGCGCACATCCGCAACCATCGGTACAGCGGCAACAACGAGTACATCTTCAGCATGGATACCGGCGAGCGGATCGTGAGCGGCCGCAGTTATCGCGAGCACATTTCAAAGGCGCTGCAGGAGCAGGAGCGATAGGGCGATTCATCGCTCTACGTGCATTGTCATCCCGAGGAGGCTCAGCGACGAGGGATCTCTCTTCGCGCACGGCTCCCTTCCTGATGGATCCCTCCTCGAGGACTCGTCGGGATGACAGCCTCCATGGTGTGCGGCATACTACCCCATCCCAACCCGCACCATTGGTCATTACGGCGCGCCACCACCACCGGCCCGCAGATACTTTTCGTGTCCAACCCCTTGTTGTCATGCGCATCAAACACCTCTTAGTTGCCACGGGCATCGTCAGCGCGGCATGGCCGTTCCGCGTCAACGCCCAGTACACACTGCTCGACCTGCCGCGCGAAAGCCAGCAGAGCACCACCACGCAACGGATCGGCACCACCGACATCACCATCACCTACAGTCGCCCGAGCATGAAGGGCAGAACGATCTGGGGCGATGTGGTGCCCTACGATCAAGTGTGGCGCGCCGGTGCGAACGAGAATACCACCATCACCTTCTCCAGCGCCGCGCAGGTGGAAGGACAAGCCATTCCGGCCGGTACATACGGTCTGCATTTCATCCCCACCAAGGCTGCGTGTACAGTGATCCTGAGCAAGGATCACACGGCATGGGGATCGTTCTTCTACAAGAAGGAGAACGACGCCATGCGCGCAACGGTGGCCCCCGGCGTATGCAGCAAGGCCGAACAACTCACCTACTTGTTCAGCGAAGTCGGTGAGACTTCCACCACACTGGCCATGCGCTGGGCTGAGGTGGAAGTGCCCGTTAAGATCACCGTGGATGTGCATGCCGAAGTGCTGGCGAACATGGAGGACCAGTTGCGCGGCATGACGGCCTTCGGCTGGGAAGCTTGGTACGAAGCAGCGCACTATTGCCACCAGGAGAAGATCGCACCGGAAAAAGCCATGGCCTGGGTGGATCGCAGCATTGCACGCCAACCCAATTTCGAGAACCAGACGCTGAAGGCTGACCTGCTCACCGATGCCGGCAAGACGGCCGAGGCCGAAGTGTTCCGCAAGAGGATGATCGAGAACGCCACCAACGCCGAGCTGAACACCTACGGCTACAAACTCGCCAGCGCCGGCAACACAGCCGAAGCCGTGAAGATGTTCGAACTGAACGCCAAGCGCCATCCCACCGACCCCAACGCGCAGGACAGTTTGGGCGAAGGCTACATGATGAACGGCCAGAACGATCAAGCCGTGAAAGCCTTCAAGAAGTCGCTGAGCATGAACCCGCCGGAGAACGTGAAGATGAATTCGGTGAAGTGCCTGAAGAAGCTCGGCGTGGATACCGCCCAGTGGGAGAAGGCAGTGACATCAGGGCTTTGATCCACCGACTGTCATTCTGAGGAGTCCTCGACGAAGAATCTCTCTTGGCACAGGAGCAGGGAGGCCACGAGCTATCGCCATCTGAAAGATCCTTCCTCGAGGACTCGTCAGGATGACAATTGCGCGGGGAGGACCGCAGTCCCAGCCAATGGCCAATAGCCAACAGCTAACGGCTCATAGCCAAGCTCACTTCTTCTTGAACAACCGCTCGAAGAGGTTCTTCTTCTCCTGCTTCGTCGAGTCCTCGGGAGGTGACGTGTAATCGGCGGTCTTCTTCCTGAAGACACTTTCGATCAACTCTTCCAGTGCTCCGGGATCGCGCGTGGGATCGCAGTCGAGATCGATATCGTACTCCGCGATCCAATCGAAGGATCGGACGTAGCGCTTGCGCAGATCGGGTGTGCGCTCGATCGCCGCGAACACACTGCCTGCTATGGGCAACGCCAATTGCGATCCGCTGCCGAGGCCGCTGCTGAAGTGGATCTTGGGATCGCGCGCACCCACCCATGTACCCATGACAAGTCCAGGAGTGTACCCGATGAACCATGCATCGCCGTAGTCCTGCGAAGTGCCTGTCTTGCCCGCCAGTGGCATGGAAACACCGTAACGCGAGCGCAGCGCGGTACCGGTGCCTTGGTCCACCGCGCGCTGCAACATGGCAGTGATGGTCGCGGCGGTAACGGCCTGCACGGCTTTGCTGCTTTTGCTCTTCTGGGCCTTGTACAGCACCACGCCTTGCGCATCGGTGATCTGCTCGATCATGCGCGGCTGCACCATGGTACCGCGCATAGCGAACGCCGCATACGCCCGCACGATCTCCTGCAACGAGATGTCGAGCGCGCCGAGTGAGATCGCGGGTTTGTCTTTGTCGCGCGATGGCAGGCCAAGCGCTTTCAAAGGTGTTGCCAACAGTATCCGCACCGGTGCGGAAATAGAGATCAACGGTGGCCAGGTTCATGCTGCGGGCCAGTGCGTGCCACATGGCAACACGGCCACCCGTGGTATCGTGATCGAAGTTGTGCGGTTCCCAATCGTCGTACTCCGTGTACACGCGCGGTTCGTTGTTGAAGTAGTCGCAGGGTTGCAGGCCCTTCTCCAGCGCGGCCGCATAGATCACCGGTTTGATCGCTGAAGCGATGGGGCGCTTCGCCAGCACTTGATCGTAGGGCAGGTAACGATGGTCGTTGCCACCCACCCAGGCACGCACGCTTCCGGAACCGGGTTCCATCATCAACACCGCGCCATTCAGCATACGCTCGTAGTGCCAGAGACTATCGCGGTAACTCATGGTATCGGCCGGGGTATCCTCCCATGCGAACACATCACGCAGCTTCTTGTCATCGCGCTTCCATGCTGTGTTGCTCTTCTTGCTCATGCGCTTCTCCCAAGCCGTGCGCGCTTTCCGGCCGCGCAGCTCGCGGTCGAGTTTCGGTTGCATGGCGCTTAAGTGCTCCTCGATGGCCAACAGCGCAAGACGCTGAAGCGCTGGGTCGAGCGTGGTCTTGATGCGTAGGCCATCCTTCTCCAGATCGTAGGTCTTGCCGGTGGCCTTGCTCACTTCCTCCAGTCGCTTCGTGGCTTCCTCCTTCACGCGGTGCGTGAAGTAGCCGAAGTCGTCCAGGGCATCGTTGCCGGCGTAGCGCACGGTTAGCGGCAATGCGCGCAGGCTGTCCTTCAGTTCCTTGGCGATGTAGCCGCGCGTGCTCATCAGCTCCAGCACCTGATCGCGCCGTCCCCGCGCATTCTTCGGATTGAGCCGTGGGTTGTATGTGGTGTTGGCCTTCAGCATGCCGACCAGTACCGCCGCTTCCTCGGCACGCAACTGCTTGGCCGGCTTGCTGAAGAAGCGGCGCGCGGCGGCTTCCACACCGTACACATTCTCCCCGAAGGGCACCGAATTGAAGTACAACATCAGCACGTCCTCCTTTGTGTACACCTCCTCGAGCCGTGTTGCCACGATGGCCTCCTTCATCTTGTTCACCGGCACGGTGAGGATGCCGTGCCGCTCACGACCGTAGAGATTCTTGATGATCTGCTGACTGATGGTGCTGCCACCACCACCGCTGCGATCGCCGCCCAGCAACGAGCGGAAGAACACGCGCAAGTAGCTGCGCCCATCCACGCCCTTGTGATCGAAGAAACGCTGATCCTCCGTGGCCACCAACGCATCGATCAGGTGCTTCGGCAGGTCGCTGTACGGGATGTTCGTGCGGTCTTCCGCAAAGATCTTCCCGATGATGCTGCCATCGTTGGCCAAGACCAAGGTGGCTTCCTCGTTGCGCACAGCCGCCAGTTCCTCCTTGCTCGGCAGCTTACCGAACGCACCGCCGCGCACCAGCAGCAACAGCACTACGAACGCCGCGACAAGTCCCAACAGGACCCATAACACCAGCTTCAATAGCGGTCTGTTGCTGGACTTCTTGCTCTTCTTCTTTGGCATGACCTGTAGCCGCAGTTGGAAATAGAACGCAGCGGGAGCCGGCTATTGTTCAGGAGAGGAACTCATCACTGAACAACAGATCGCTCTCGTACGGATAGCGCTCCAAGTGGATCGCCTTCACGCGGTTGTACAGGAGCTTGCGCAGATCGCTCAGGTTCTCCTTGTGCACCGCGCTGATGAACATGCACTCACCACCATCGAGGCGCGCCATCCAGGTCTGCTGCAATTCATCCAGCGTGAATTGATCCTCACGCTTAGGCGCTAGATCATGCGGGTCGTGCGGTGCCGGGCGGTACGCATCGATCTTGTTGAAGACCGTGATAACGGGTTTGTCGCCCGCGCCGATCTCGGCCAACGTGGCCTTCACCGTGGCGTGCTGCGCTTCGAAATCGTGGTGGCTGATGTCGACCACATGCAGCAGTAGATCGGCTTCGCGCGTTTCGTCCAAGGTGCTCTTGAAACTCTCGATGAGCTGATGTGGCAGCTTGCGGATGAAGCCCACCGTATCGCTGATGAGGAAAGGCAGATTACCAAGCACGACTTTCCGGACAGTGGTGTCCAGCGTGGCGAACAGCTTGTTCTCGGCGAACACGGTGCTTTTGCTCAACACGTTCATCAGCGTGCTCTTGCCCACGTTGGTGTAACCCACCAAGGCGACGCGCACCAGCTTGCCGCGATTGCTCCGCTGCACGGCCTTCTGCTTGTCGATATCCTTCAGTTGCAGCTTCAGGAACGCGATACGATCGCGCACGATCCGGCGATCGGTCTCGATCTCTTTCTCACCACTACCACCGCGTGTGCCGGTGCCACCGCGCTGCCGCTCCAAGTGTGTCCATAGTTTGGTAAGGCGTGGCAGCATGTATTGGTACTGCGCCAGTTCAACCTGTGTCTTGGCATGCGCAGTGCGTGCCCTGCGAGCGAAGATGTCGAGGATCAACCGCGGGCGATCGAGCACGGGTCGGCCGAGTTCCTTCTCCAGGTTGCGTTGTTGTGCAGGCGATAGTTCATCGTCGAAGATCACGGTGTCGGCATCATGCTCCTCCATCCATTGTTTTACCTCGGCCAGCTTACCGCTGCCCACGTACGTGCGTCCATCAGGAGCGTGCAGGCGTTGCGTGAACCGCTTCATGGTCTTGATCTCGGCGGTCAGCGCCAAGAACTCCAGCTCGTCCAGGTATTCCTTGACCAGTTCAGGGGTCTGGTCGCCGGTTATGAGGCCGACGAGCACGGCCCGTTCCGCCTTCACGGTATCCTTCGGGTCGATCATTCGCTCTTCTTCAAACTACGCACGTGAGCCACTACGGCATCGATCTGTGCAGCGTCCAACACTTGCTTGTAGGCGGCCATCGTGTTGCGCCCGTTCGTCACGATGGCGGTCATTTCCTCTTTAGAGAGCACGCTCTTCGTCAGATCCTTCGCTCCGTTGATGCCCTGCGTGCCATCGGCGCCATGGCATAGCGTGCAATACATGTCGAAGATCTCCGCTCCATCCGGCGCGCCATCGTCCTTCACGGCCTTCGTCGCATCGGGTGCTTCGCCGCAAGCTGCGATCAATAGCACCACGGCCATCACGGAAAGGGTCTTCATCATAGCCATTCCCGGTTGAGGCCCATGGCGCCGCCCGGCCAAGGAATGGCAAAGCACATCAGCACCACGGCGATCAAGTAGAAGATCGCGATGAACTTCCATTTGGCGTTCTCCGTCACGGCCCGCTTGCTCAGCACCCGCCCCACGGTAACGAGGATCACCGCAAGCAGCATCATGGTAATGTGTTCGTACTTCCAGAAGGTGATGTCGCGCGGCGAGAACGACGGCGGCACGTAACGCTTGAACCGGATGCTGTAGATGATGATACCCAAGACCACTTGAACATGGCAAAGGGTCAGCGCAACAATGGCCACCATGCGTTCCCACACGATGATGGGGCGTTTCATGAGCCAACCACGCAAGGCAATAAGACCAGCAAGACCAACGGATATGAGTACCAGCCAGCGCAGAACACTGTGTGCGAACATCAAGACCGAAATGGAACTGGCGGTATTGGAAGATTGAAGGAGAGGTAGGTGATCGGTCATCGGCGACAATTTGATCCAGAGCGGGCCGAATGTAGAATGATGCGCGACCGTGGCCGTTGGTTGGTGCTCGCTTCTACATTCGCCAGCCGTGAGCGCACGCCAGTATCTGCCCCTTGTTCTGCTTCTGGCAACAGCGCCTTGCACAGCGCAGGTAACGGTTCCTGTGAACGGACCGCATGCAACGAGCGGAACTGTCTACGCGTTGACCGGCGCCACCCTGCATCCGGCACCGGGCGAAACCATCGGCATGGGACTGCTGGTCGTACAGGACGACAAGATCCTGTACGCCGGAAGTCAAGCTTCGGGCAAGGTACCTGCCGGGGCTGTTCAGGTCGACTTCTCCGGTCTGCACATATGGCCCTCGTTCGTTGAACCATGGAGCAGCGCAGGTATTCCTGCGGACAAAGACCGGAAGCCGAATGAGCGCGGCATCGGCAATTGGAACGGTGCCATACGCGCAAGTACCGATGCTTCGGCATTGTATGCGCACGACAAGGAAGCCAACGCGCAACTGCGCGATCTGGGTGTGGGCACAATGCTGGTGCACCGCATGGACGGGATAGCTCGTGGCAGTGGTGCCGTGATCGCTCTTGCCGAACGATCCCGTCAACTCGATGTACTGAACCCCTTCGCATCGGCGCATTTCAGTTTCCGGAAAGGCACTTCACCCGATGCCTACCCGTCGTCGCTTACAGGAAGCATCGCATTGTTGCGGCAAACGCTCTACGACGTGGAGTGGTACGCGGCAGCTTCAGGCGTGGACCTGCGGGATAGTGAACTGGATGCGATCAACACGCAGCGTTCCGGACCCCTGTTCTTCGAAGCGAGCGAGCGGAACGACATCCTGCGCGCAGCGGAAATAGGACGTGAGTTCAATATGAACTTCATTGTGAAAGGCAAAGGGGACGAGTACGCGCGCGCCCTGGATATCAAGGCCACCGGAATGCGGTTGATCATACCGCTCACACTGCCCGACGCATTGGATGTTGAAGACCCGTTCGCGGCCATGGAGGTATCACTCGCGCAGCTGAAGCATTGGGAACTGGCCCCGAAGAACGCAGCGATGTTGCAGGCGGCGGGGATCACGTTCGCCTTCACCAGCAACGGGCTCAAAGACCGGAGCGCGATGATCGCCAGCCTGCGCCGCATGTTGGCGGCCGGACTTGACTCCACCACCGCAATGGCAGCGCTGACGACCATACCCGCTGCGATGATCGGCATGGGCGACCGTGTCGGGACGCTTGAGGTGGGGAAACTGGCCAGCTTCCAGATCACCGGCGAACATCTTTTCGCCAAGGACGGCGTGCTGCATGAGCACTGGGTTGCTGGCGTGCGCCAGGTGCTTGTGCCTGACGACAAACAGGACGTGCGTGGCACATACGACCTGAACCTTCAAAGCCGGATACTGCGCATGAAGGTTACCGGGGAAACGGGCAAGCCTGAAGCAAGAGTGAGCGATCCGCAGGACGACAGCACCAGCGTAAAGTCCGATCTGCGGATAAAAGGTGAACTCGTGACTGTGGTGTTCGATGGTACCAAACTTGGCATCAACGGCCCGGTGCGGCTGAATGGGATCGTGCACCGCGGCAGCCGCATTTGGGACGGCCAAGGACAACTGCCCGGCGGGAATTGGATCGCTTGGAGCGCAGTGCGGCAAGGGGAGACACCCAAGGACCGGAAAAAGAAAGACGACGATCGGACACTGGACAGCTTGTACGCCTCAGCAACGGGCATCCCTTGGTATCCATTGATGGCGTTCGGCCGCAACATGTTACCGGATTCTGAAACGGTGATCCTGCGCAATGCCACGGTTTGGACGAACACCGATCGAGGCATCATGCGCAACACCGATGTCTGCTTGCACGAGGGTAAGGTGTTCGCGATCGGCGAACGACTGGACAAGTCAGTGCTGTTCCCGCGTATGAAGATCAATGTGCTGAGCGTGGATGCAACAGGCAAACACCTCACCTGCGGGATCATCGACGAGCATTCGCACATTGCCATCGCACGTGGCGTGAACGAAGGCGGACAGGCCAACTCGGCTGAAGTGCGCATGGGCGATGTTGTGGATCCGGACGACATTGACGTGTACCGCAACTTGGCCGGTGGTGTAACGGCCGCGCAACTGCTGCATGGCAGTGCGAACCCGGTCGGTGGCCAGAGCGCGTTGATCAAAATGCGCTGGGGCCTCAATGGCGAGCAGATGAAGATCGCAGGGGCCGATGGATTCATCAAGTTCGCATTGGGAGAGAACGTGAAGCAGAGCAACTGGGAGAACGACCGCCGCCGCTACCCGCAAACACGCATGGGTGTTGAGCAGTTGATGAGCGATGGGTTCCACCGTGCGCGGCAATACGGATCGGATTGGGCGCTCTATGAGGCTTCGCTCCCGAAGCCCTCAGTGCGCAAGCTGGCAAAGGCGATCGCACCGAACAAGCCTGCACCGCGACGTGATCTTGAACTCGATGCGCTGCGCGAGATCCTTGATGGGAAGCGCTTCATCACGTGCCATAGCTATGTGCAGAGCGAGATCAGCATGCTCATGGACCTGGCTGACAGCATGGGCTTCAAGGTGAACACTTTCACGCACATCCTTGAAGGCTACAAAGTGGCTGACCGGATGAAAGCCCATGGCGCCAGCGCGAGCACCTTCAGCGACTGGTGGGGATACAAGTTCGAGGTGGAGAACGCCATTCCATACAACGCTGCCATTCTTTGGAGACAGGGCGTGAACACCGGCATCAACAGCGACGATGCGGAGATGAGCCGACGCTTGAACCAAGAAGCCGCAAAGGCCGTGAAGTACGGTGGCGTACCGGAGGTGGAAGCATGGAAACTCGTTACGCTGAACCCCGCAAGCATGCTCCACTTGGACCATCGCATGGGTAAGGTAGAACCCGGGGTGGATGCGGACATCGTACTCTGGAACACCAACCCATTGAGCATCGATGCCAAATGTGAAATGACCTTCGTTGATGGCGTGCGCCGGTATGACCTGTCGCAGGATGCTGAACTCCGGAAGGCTGTTGCAGACGAACGCGAAAGGATCATTGCCTTGATGCTCGCAGCCAAGAAAGCCGGCGCGCCGGTGCGCAAGGCGGAGAAGAAAGAACGTCCGCATTGGCATTGCGAAACCATCGGAGAGGAACCATGAAGCGGATGCAAGGACCACGTGGCAGGAGCAGGAGCGGTCGCACGCCCTTGCTCCTACTTGTGCTCCTGCTCCTATCTGCTCCGCCGGCATTTGCCCAACGCCCCACTCCCGCCCCACCCCAAACCAAGAGCATCCTCATAACAGGCGGTACAGTGCATGTCGGAGACGGCCGTGTGATCGATGAAGGTGCTGTGGGCTTCCGCAACGGCGTGATCGACTATGTGGGCTATGCCTATGGCGTTGTGTTGAAGTACGACAGCATCGTTGATGTGAAGGGACAGCACGTCTACCCGGGGTTCGTTGCGGTGGACGCCACCTTGGGCCTGGCCGAGATCGACCAGGCCCGCGCTACGGACGACCTGAACGAAACCGGCGATATGACACCGGAGGTACGCGCCATCACGGCGTACAACACGGATAGTCGGATCATTCCCACCGTGAGGAACAACGGCGTGCTGTTGGCCCAGATCGCACCACGCACGGGTACCATCGCAGGCACCAGTTGCATAGTGCAGCTGGATGCATGGGACAACCAGAGCGCGATCGTACGCGCCGATGACGGCATCCACATGACGTGGCCCCGCGCTTACCAACGCACCGGCTGGTGGGCCGAACCCGGTGAGACCTCCGCGGAAAAGGAGGATGAACGAAGCAAACAACTGCGCGAGCTGCGGATGGTCTTCGCGGAAGCAAAGGCTTACAAGGAATGGATCAGGTCGAACCCAACGAAAGTGGACATACGCAAGGGTGCACTGCTTGGGTTGTTCGATGGGTCGAAGACGCTGTTCGTGAACGCGAGCGTGGCGCGGGAGATCCAGGAAGCCGTGCTCTTTGTGAAGGAAATGGGGATCAAGAAACTCGTGATCGTAGGTGGTTATGATGCTTGGCGCGTGGCCGACCTGCTGCGTGACAACCACGTGGATGTGATCCTGCGCCGACTGCACAGCCTTCCGTTGCGGGATGATGAGGATGTGGATCTGCCATACCGCCTTCCAGCACTGTTGCAAGCACGGGGCATCCGGTTCGCGCTCAGCTATACAGGTGATAAGGAGCGCATTGGCATGCGGAATCTGCCGTTCGTCGCTGGTACCGCTGCCGCGTATGGCCTTGCCAAGGAGGAAGCGCTGGCGAGCATCACGCTCGATGCGGCGCGCATCCTTGGCATCGACAGCATCTGCGGAAGTCTGGCCACCGGCAAACAAGCTACCCTGTTCGTGAGCACGGGCGATGCGTTGGACATGCGCACCAACAATGTGGTGCATGCGTTCATTCAAGGCCGTCGCATCAGTCTCGCTGATCACCAGAAAGCGCTGTACCGACAATATTCGGAGCGCTATGGAAAGCCATAAGTACTCGGCGCGGGCTGCAACTGATCACCGTTTCAGGTATCCGCACTTCTCGCGCACCCGGGCAAGTGTTGCAGTGGCGACGGCGCGGGCTTTCAATTCACCTTCTTTCAAGCGTTGATCCAACTCGCTCTTGTCGTTAAGCAGTCGTTGATAGGTATCCCGTTCGGTTGCGAAACCATCGAGCAGCACCTGCAGCAATTCCTTCTTTGCGTGACCGTATCCATATCCGCCGCGCAGATAATTCTGGCGCATCGTCTCCACGGCATCGGCCGGAGCCAGAAGACGGAACAGCTTGAACACGTTGTCCTCGTCCGGGTTCTTCGGGTCCTCCAAGGGTGTGCTGTCGGTAACAACGCTCATCACTTGTTTCTTCAGCTCCTTCTCCGGTAAGAACGGAACGATGGTGTTGCCATAGCTCTTGCTCATCTTCCGCCCGTCGGTGCCCGGCACCACCATCACGTGCTCCTGCATGCGAGCCTCCGGCAACACCAGTGTTTCACCGTAAACGTTGTTGAATGCGCTTGCGATATCACGGGTGATCTCCAAGTGCTGCTTCTGGTCCTTGCCCACGGGCACCACGTTCGCGTCGTACAGCAGGATGTCGGCGGCCATGAGCACAGGGTAGTAGAACAGGCCGGCGTTCACCGCGCTCAGGCGATCGCTCTTGTCCTTGAAGCTGTGCGCATTGGCCAGCATGGGGTACGGTGTGAAACAGCCGAGGTACCATGTGAGTTCCGCCACTTCCGGTACGTCGCTCTGACGATAGAACGTTGTGCGCGACGTGTCCAACCCACAAGCCAGCCATGCGGCCGCAACAGCGTAGGTGTTCTCGCGCAGTGTCGCCGCATCATGAACGGCCGTAAGCGAATGCAGGTCGGCAATAAAGAGGAAGCTCTCGTTCGCCCCAGTGTTCCCCATCTCCACTGCTGGACGTATGGCGCCGAGCACATTGCCGAGATGAGGTATGCCAGTGCTCTGGATTCCAGTAAGGACGCGGGTCATAAGCGGTTGGAAGGGCGCCAAGATAGGCGGATATCTTCGCGCCCCTTCCAACCGGAAGTGACCATGCCATCAACCCCGGAACACCACAGCGCCCCGCTCATCGCGGATGGTGAGGAGAGCCGCTCGGTGTGGTCCAAGTGGCTCTTCTGTCCGCTCCGGATCCTCTTCAAACTCTGGTTCGCCTGTGTGTTCTTCCTGTCACTTGCAGTGCTGTACATCCCGTTCCGCATACTGCTGTACAAACCCAGCCGCTACCGTCAGGCTTTCAAGTGGATGCGTGCTTGGGCGTACTTCCTCCAATGCGGCGTCGGCATGCCGATCAAGGTGAAGCGGACCGTTCCGCTGCCACCACCCCCATATGTTGTTTGCAGCAACCACGGCAGCTACCTGGACATCATCCACATGTACAACACCATACCGGACTATTTCCTGTTCATGGGGAAGTACGAACTGCTCCGGTGGCCGCTCTTCAACATCTTCTTCAAGGGAATGAACATTGCCGTGAACCGCGGCAGCCGAACGGAGGCGGCCAAAAGCCTGCGGCGCGCTGAACGCGCCCTTCGCGACGGCGCGAGCATAGCGTTGTTCCCTGAAGGAACGATCCCGGTCCACGCTCCCCGGATGAAGCACTTCAAGGACGGGGCATTCACCATGGCCATCGCCAAACAGGTCCCCATCGTGCCGGTCACCTTCATCAACCACTGGAAACTGTTCGGCGAACCCACGCAGCTCTTGAGCCGCGGCCGTCCGGGGATCGCCTACGCGGTAGTGCATCCGCATGTGGAAACCAAAGGGTTGACCGAACGGGACCTCGCTACCTTGCGGCACACTGTTTTCGACATCATCGAAGGACCCTTGATCGAAGCCTCTAACGCCGACAAATGAAACTGGACGACGCCACCCTGGACCGCATTGCCGAACTGGCAAAACTCGATTTCAGTGATCCTGCAGCACGGGCCAACATTTTGCAGGACATGGAGCGTGTGCTTGCTTTCGTGGCCAAATTGGAGGAAGTCAATACCACCGGCGTGGAACCATTGATCTTCATGACCGAGGGCGATGACGTTCTTCGTGAAGATGTCGTGTACAAGGAACTCACCAAGGCTGACGCCCTGCGGAACATGCCGGTGAAGGACAGCGACTACTTCAAGGTTCCGCGCGTGGTGGATAAAGGGTAGCCAGACCGGCCCGAACGCAACAAAGCCCCGGATGGATCCAGGGCCTTGCTGCCTGTGGCACATAGCCTTCGCAGAGCTTCGACGTTACGTGTTCATCTGTACCCGTTGATGTAGGCGTTGGCGATGATCTCGCTCTCCCGGATCAGGCCCTGTACGATCTCACGGATGAGGCCGTCCAATTGATGGTCCGAGAACCTATGCAGGTCGTTGTACACGTGTGTTTTCCGCTTGCTGCTTTTGATGAAGGCTATCTTATCCTTCTTCGTCATGGGCACCTTCAACGGAGCATAGGGGGCAAAGGATCCACGGGCAGCGGAGAAAGTCGGGAAACCCTTGTCGGACGTGGGAAGAAAAAAGCGGGGCGGGACCGATCCCTCGATCCCGCCCCAAGAACGGGCGTCACTTTCACCGCCCCAAGTCGACTCTTCGTGCCCCTTTGGTTAGGGATGATGTTCAGACGGTCACCGATCCAGCAGCAGGGCGCACTTGCGCCAACTCGCGCAACTTGTGCATGTAGCGTTCCACATCGCCTGCAAGCATCAGCTTGGTGGCTTCCTTCTTCAGTTTCAGGTAAAGTTTCATCTGGGTCAGCATGGCTTCCTTGGTTAGGGGTTCCGTTACTTGAACTTTCAACCAGCGTGCCAAATTGTTCGGGCACCCGAAATTCCCTTCCGCCTACCGCCCTTCCCTGCTGATCGGCCGCGGCCTATTTTCGCCAGCCGACCAGCCGCCAGCACTATGTCCACCAAACCATACTTCGTAGGCATTGCCGGGGGCAGCGGAAGCGGAAAGACCAGCCTGATCCGTGCATTGAAGGCGGTGATGCCCGAAGGCAGCATTTGCGTAGTGAGCCAAGACGACTACTACCACCCGATCGAGCAGCAGGTATCGGATGAGAACGGCAAAGTGAATTTCGACCTGTTTGGTGCGATCGACTTCGATGCCATGGTGGATGATCTGCGGCGTTTGGCTAAAGGCGAACCGATACAGCGCAAAGAATACACTTTCAACAACGACGCGAAGGAGGCCAGCTAGTTCGAGTTGAAGCCGGCACCGGTGATCGTGACGGAAGGCCTCTTCGTGCTCGACCATGTGCCCACGCGCGATCACTTCGATCTCAAGGTGTATGTGGAAGCCAGCGAAGACACGCAACTGCAACGGAGATTGGTGCGCGATGCCGCGGAACGCGGCTACGGACCCGATGATGTACACTACCAGTGGACCAATCACGTACTACCGGCCTATCGCCAATATCTGCTGCCGCACCGCCATCTGTGCGACCTGCATGTGGTGAACGAGTACACGTACGACAAGGCGGTTGCCGTTCTACGCGATCACCTCATGCGCGCCGTAGGCTTTCACCACGGCCAGCTTCAGCCAGCGTAAAGACCTTTCGTCAAAATGTGATCGCGCACCGAGATCGGGACGAGCGCGGAAATATCCTGTTTCTCGCGCACCATATTGCGGATGCGCGTGCTGCTAAAATCCATGAGCGGGGCCTCCACCCATTGCACCTGAGGGTGATCCGTGTAGATGGCTTGTTGCCGATGGAGGTCCACACCTGGCCGGGGGTAAACCAAAACGCGATGATGTGCGAGGATCTCGTCCGGACCCTTCCAGCGGTGCAATCCGGCCAGATTATCGCTGCCCATGATCAGGCTGAACGTGTGCTCCGGGAACCGGCGTCGCATTTCCTCGAGCGTATCCACCGTGTAGTTGGGTTGTGCAAGTCCCATCTCCACATCACTTGCTCGCAGCCCTTCGTGGCCGCGAACCGCAAGAGCCGTCATGTGCAACCGCTCACCATCGGTGCTGATCACTTTTCCTTGTTTGAACGGATTGACCGGCGTTACCACCAGCCAAACTTCATCGAGCATGGCGAGCGTCCGAACGGCTGAAGCGATCGCCACATGTCCTTTGTGCGGAGGATCGAACGTTCCGAAAAGGCAGCCGATCGTCATGCGGAAAGAAAAGTCGTGACCCGCTCGATCGCCTCAGCGCACGCACGTTCCAGGTCATCATTCACGATCACGACATCGAAATGTGGCTTGTATTGCATTTCGCGATCGGCCTTGGCCACTCGTTGTCGCAGGCTGTCCTCCGTTTCCGTTCCGCGCGCTTTCAAGCGCTGCTCAAGGACCTGAAGCGAAGGCGGACTGATGAACAAAGCCAGTGCGTTCGGGCCGAAGATGCTCTTCAGATCGTGGCCGCCGACGACATCAACATCGAAGATGGCATGCTTGCCTGCGTGCCAAATACGATCGAGCTCTTGGCGCAGCGTACCGTAGAACTGGCCCGGATACACTTCCTCCCATTCCACAAAGGCATCCAGTGCGATCTGCGCGCGGAAACCTTCCGGGGTCATGAACCAATAATCCTTGCCGTTCACCTCTTTGGGGCGCATGGCCCTGCTGGTGGCGCTCACGCTGAATTCGAGCCCCAACTCCGCCGCGATCAACCGGTGCACGATGGTGGTTTTGACCGCGCCGCTGGGTGCGCTCAAGATGATGCTCTTTCCGCTGGTGGACATTGGTCAGAGCACATTGAGCACTTGCTCCTTGATCTTCTCCAATTCGTCCTTCATGCGCACCACCAACTGCTGGATACCCGCATCATTCGCTTTGCTGCCAAGGGTGTTCACCTCCCGGCCGATCTCCTGCGAAATGAAACCGAGTTTGCGGCCCTGCTGGTCTTCCGCCTTCGCGGTTTCGATGAAATAGTTGCAGTGCGTGCGCAGGCGCATCTTCTCCTCCGCCACATCCATCTTATCGAGGTAGTAGATCAGTTCCTGCTCGAAGCGGTCCTGGTCCACTTGCACCCTCAGCTCGTCGAGTTTCGCTTGTATCCGTTCACGGGTGCGCGTTGCGCGCGCCAAGTCAAGCGGCTCCACTTCGGCCAGCAAAGCGCTGATGGAATTCACGCGTGCAGCAAGCTCATTGTACAACTGCAATCCTTCCGCAGCGCGGAACGCTTGGAACGAACGCAGCGCCTCTTCCAACAACTGTTTTACCTGGGCCCACTCGGCCTCATCGAGTTCATCCCGTGTGGTGCGGGACACATCGGGCATACGCAGTACGATACCCAAGAGGTCGGTATCCGAGCGTGGCGCAACGGCTTGCTTCACCACGACCAATTCCTCGTGGTACTGCTTCACCAGCGCTACATCGAAACTGGTGCGCTTCTCCACCATCGCCTCTTCCACACCGATGTACACATCCACTTTGCCACGCACGATCCGTTCGTTGGCCCATTGGCGCAGTTCCGTTTCCTTCTCGCGGTAAAGCGATGGCAGCTTCAACATCAGGTCGAGGCCTTTGCTGTTGAGCGATCGCAGCTCCACGGTGATCTTCTTCCCGTTGATGGAACCTTCGGCGCGGCCGAAGCCTGTCATGGAGCGGAGCATTCGGCGAATGTAGCCGGGACACGGAGCCGTCAAACGGCCCGCTAAGCCTCCTTCGCATCGGCCCGACCCACGAGGTAGACCCCGAGAAAGATCAATGCGGCGCTCAAGCCCTGCACCCATCCGAAGCCCAGACTGACGGGATCGGGGCTACTGCCCAACCACGTGAGTTGCGCCGCGAGCCACGTGAAGAACAACGCGAGCATCGGTTGCAAGTAGATGTAGATGCCTACTACACTCGGCTCCACATGCCGCAGTGCCCACGTGTTGAGCAGGTATGCGATGAAGGTGACGCACACGACCACGAAGCCCATCCGCAAGAGCACGTCCATCTGAAGTGAAGACCATTCCACCTGCATGAACTCGCCTGTACCGAATGGAAGAACGATCACGGAGCCGATCAAGAAACACATGCTCATGACCGTGATCGCCGAGTACCTGCGCATCAGCGGCTTCACCATCACCAAGTACACCGCAAAAGAGCACGCGTTGATGAGAATGAACAGATCGCCCTTTAGCGAAGACCCGCTCCCCCCACCATTGCCATGGCTAAGTATCAGCGTAAGCGCGCCCGCGGCGCCCAATAGCACGCCGCCCAGCTTTTGCTGCGTAATGCGCTCACCGATGATCGCCGCACTGAGCACCAGTACCAGGATCGGTGTGGCCACCATGATGATGCTCGCATTCACCGCTGTTGTGCGCACCAAGCCCTCGAAAAAGAACAGTTGGTTCACGGCCACGCCCGTCAACCCGCAGAGCCCAAAGCGACCGATATCCTTCCAGTCAACTTTCTGCGGGAAAACGGCGCGCAGGCTCCAGAACAACAGCACCGCCCCGATCACGCGCAGCATGATGAAACCTGCTGGACCAATGACGTCGGGCATAAGGCTCTTGGCGACCGGGTAATTGGCCCCGTAGATCAGGTTCACCACCAGAAGTGCGAGGTGAGCCAGAAGCTTGCGGTCCATGGAGGGCGTCGGTGGAAGTCGGCAGGCCGGTACACGGATGGCCCGCCAACGGTTGGCAAGATATCCGGGTGGCAACGCCGTGTACTTTCGCCGCCCTCATCAAAAGCAATGAAGTTCGCGACCAAAGCCATCCACGCAGGCGTGGAACCCGACCCGTCCACAGGCGCCATCATGACGCCTATTTTCCAGACAAGCACCTACGTGCAAGCCGGTCCGGGCGACCACAAGGGCTACGAGTACAGCCGCACGCATAACCCTACGCGCACAGCGTTGCAGCGTGCGTTGGCCGCGCTGGAGAACGGCAAGCACGGTCTGTGTTTCAGCAGTGGCATGGCCAGCATCGACGCGTTGTGCAAACTGCTGAAGCCCGGCGATGAGATCGTCAGCACCAACGATCTCTATGGTGGCACCTACCGGCTGTTCACCAAGATCTACGAAGGCTTCGGGCTGAAGTTCAAATTCGTGGACATGCGCAACGCGGCCTCCGTTGAACAGCACATCACCAAGAACACGAAGTTGCTGTGGGTGGAAACACCCACCAACCCGCTGCTCAACATCATCGACATCGCGGCTATGGGCGCCTTGGCGAAGAAGCACAACTGCCTGTTGGCGGTGGACAACACGTTCGCCTCACCATACTTGCAAACGCCGCTGGATTTCGGTGCGCACATCGTGATGCACAGCGTGACGAAGTACCTGGGCGGTCACAGCGATGTGGTGATGGGTGCATTGGTCTGTAACGACGATGCGCTTGCCGAGCGGCTTGCCTTCGTGCAGAACGGCAGCGGCGCAACACCCGGACCGCAGGACTGCTTCCTCGTGCTCCGCGGATTGAAAACCTTGCACCTGCGTATGCAGCGCCATTGCGAGAACGGCCGTGCCATCGCCGAATACCTCGGCACGCATCCGAAAGTGGACAAGCTCTACTGGCCGGGCTTGAAGACGCACATCAACCACGCTGTCGCCGCGAAGCAGATGCGCGATTTTGGCGGTATGATCTCCTTCACGTTGAAAGGCGACAATATCGATGACGCGTTCCGCTTCCTGCGCAACACCGAACTGTTCTCATTGGCGGAAAGCCTCGGCGGTGTGGAAAGTCTTGTTGGTCACCCAGCGAGCATGACGCACGCGAGTATTCCCCGCGAAGAGCGCATGAAGAATGGCTTGGCCGATACCCTCATCCGACTGAGCGTGGGGGTCGAAGACGCTGGAGATCTGATCACAGACCTGAAGCAGGCGTTGGCGTAGCGGGGATCACCGGATATCCGGTTGTTCTTCTGTCGACTTGTCCCGGAAGAACAACAGCTGCAAGCCGACAGCAAGTGCAAACACGATCGCTGGAGCGATCAGGTTGTACCACAAGAAGGCGATCTCGATAGGATCGTTCACAACGACGTCGCCATCCATGGTCGCAAAAACGTTGTAGTAGTCCAGCGCGTAGTGGATCAGGATGAGCGATTGCGCGACCAAGCCCGCGACGAACACGGCCATGCCTTGAACACGTTTGATGAAGAACGCGACCAGGAAGATGCCAAGAATGGTCCCGTAGAACAGTGAACCAAGAATGTTCACGGCTTGGATAAGGTTCTCGAAAAGCGAGAACACCGCAGCGAAGCATAGCGCGAGAACGCCGAAAGCAACGGTGGCCCACTTGGTCGCAACCACTTGTTGCTCTCCCGTTCCACCGGCGCGGAAGATGTCCACCACGGCGGTCGTCGCCAACGCGCTGAGTTGCGAGCTGGTGCTGCCCATGCCCGCGCAGAAGATCATGGCCAACAACAACCCGATGATGCCCACCGGCATGTTGTCCATGATGAAGCTGATGAAGATGTAGTCCTTGTCATTGGTTTCGGCATCCGGTAGTTGAGCTTTCACCTGCTCGGCGTATTCAGCGCGCAAGGACTTGTCCCGGTCGAGATCACTACTGAGCTCTTCGGTCATCCGCGCCCGTTCCGCGTCATTGGCCGATACCCATGTACGCGCATGTTCTTCGATGCGGATGGCGTTCTGGGCATGCATTGCCGCAATGCCTTCGGCTTTAGGGTGCGCCGATGCAGTGGCCTGCATATCGCCGACGTTCGCCTCGTTCCAATGCACGGGCGCAGGGTGGAACAGATAGAACACAAAGACCATCACCCCGATCAACAGAATGAAGAACTGCATCGGGATCTTCACCAATCCGTTCATGAGCAGGCCGCTGCGCGCCTGCTGAGGCGTTTGCCCTCCGAGATAACGCTGCACTTGGCTCTGGTCCGTACCGAAATACGAGAGCTGCAGGAAGAATCCACCGATCAGGCCGCTCCATAACGTGTACTTCGCCTTCGGGTCCCACGACGTATCGATGATGTTCATCTTGCCCAGCGCACCGGCAAGGCTGAGACTTTCACCGAAGTCCAGTGTGTCTTTCAAGTAGTAGAGGATCAACCCGAACGCAACGAACAGGCCGGTGAACATCACGGCCATCTGCTGCTTGTGCGTTATGCCCACGGCCTTCGCACCTCCGGTGGTCGTGTATAGTATCACCAGTGCGCCGATGAAGACACAAGTCCAGCCCAATGGCCAATGCAGCACTTTGCTCAGCACGATGCTCGGGGCATAGATGGTGATGCCCGTTGAAAGGCCACGTTGGATCAAGAACAGGATCGCGGTGAGCAAACGCGCACGGTGATCGAAGCGCTTGCCGATGAATTCGTATGCGGTATAGACGTTCCACTTGTAGAAAAGCGGGATGAAGACCCAGCCGATCACCACCATGGCCAACGGAAGCCCGAAGTAGAACTGCACGAAGCCCATGCCGTCGAGAAAGCCTTGGCCCGGCGTGCTCAAGAAAGTGATAGCACTCGCCTGCGTCGCCATCACGCTCAACGTCACGGCCCACCACCGATCTTCATTGTCACCACGCAAGTAGCGGTTCACCGTGTTGGTGCTGCGCGTGCGCCACACACCGTAGCCCACGATGAAGGTCAGTGTGCCTAGCAGGATGGTCCAGTCGAAGGGATGCACGGGAGGAAAGGAGAATGTAAAATGTAGAATGTAGAATGCAGAAGTGCGAACGACGGCGCTGGTCACTTCCTTGGGTTGTTGCGTTCCGCAGTCTTAATGCTTGAGGTGAAGATGGCCACCAGTTCACCACATTCCTTCAACAGCCATGCGTTCTCAGCATTCTTCAAGTCCATCATGCCCGCCAAGAGCTGCACGCGCATGTTGTTCTTCGATTCACGGAGTTCCTTCAACGCGCCGCTCATCTTGTGGATGAAATCACGGGGCGATTCCGCGCCTTGAACTTCTCCGTAGTGGAGCGCAGGCGCTGTTCCGCTTCTCAACAATTGTCCGGCAAGATGATTCCCAGCCCTCGTGTTCGGCATGTTGTCCGTGTGCTTCACTACCGCCGCACCAAAGACAATGCACCGGTCCTCAATGTCGTACTTCCGCTCCATGCGTCAGCAGTTCAGAGTTCTACATTTTACATTCTTCATTTTTCATTTGCGCTCTCCGGCCCTGATATCAAATTCGCAAAAAGCCGATACGCCCCCGGCACGCCCGCGGGCAACTGCCGGAAGAAGCTGATACCCGTATACACATATCGCCCTTTGCCATAGTCGCAGGTGATGAGGCCGCCGTTCAGCGGTTGTTCCCCGGGGTCGTTCCATGCGATGAGCGGTGTGTAGTGTTCGTCCAGACTTCCGCAGAAGTAGAGGCCCCGCTCCTGCACCCAGCCATCGAAATCGGCGGAGGTGATCTTGTTGGGAACGTTCAGCAGCGGATGATCGCGTTGCAGGAAGGTGGGCGGCGCTTCCTCAACGGTAACGCGATCGCGCGTGAGCTTGAACGGATACGGACCGATCAGCGAATCGGGGAGCACCATGTCGTTGGTGCGCGTGGTGTATTGCACCACAACGGTACCGCCGTTCTCCGCGTACTTCATCAGCATCGGGTTGAAGTGCTTCAGCCCTTGATTGTTGTTATACGCGCGGATGCCCACCACGATCGCATCGTACTTGCTGATGCTCTCCAACGTGGCGGTGGAAGGCTCGACCATTTCAACGGTAGCGCCAAGCAGCTCGATGGCTTGCGGCGCATCATCGCCAGCGCCTTTGATGTAGCCCACGGTCTTCGCGGTGGTCTTCACATCCAGTGGGATCAACTTCACCTCGGCAGGGGTGTAGTATATCTGCGGCATGATGTGCGGATAGTCGATCTCGTGCAGCGTCCGGTCGGCTTTCCCCTTCGGTCCCGTGAACTCGAATTTCACAGGACCGGCTTTCGCCCCCTCCATCGGTGTCAGCTGGAAGGTGAAACTCTGGCGCGCGTTGCGCTTGGCGATGTTCACCACCTTCAGATCCTTCGTTGTGGCCCAGCCTTCTGGCAACACCACGTTCAGTTGACCAGTAAGGCTGTCGGTCAGCGCCTCGACTTCCACCACTACTTGCTGAGGGCCACCGTATGCGATCAGCACATCGGTTTTCGGGATCAATGAGGCCACGGGTGTGACGTACACCGGGCGGATGCGCTCGCCGTCGACGCGGTCGACCCATTTGTACGTGACTTCACTGTTTGACAAGAGTGATCTGTCACTGTGGCCGACATGGTCGTGGTTGAGCAACAGCTCCGTCCTCATTTTGTTCAAGGTGCGAGGCAGTCCGATGTCCCATCGCAACACTGAATGCAGATGAGCGTGTGGTTCAACCAACCAAAATGGCCCGTCCAATTCTGTTGTCGCTGGAAAGCGGATTGTCGTATCATGTCGCACCAACTAGCTCCGGGACCGGAACGGCAATATCAACCCGGATGAGTCGTCCGGGTGAATCAAGGGGAGCTTATTCCGTTCGATCCCAGGGAGAAGCGCAGGTCAAAGGGAAGGTGACCGCTAGTTGACTTTCGGCACACAATACCTCGAAGGACGTTCCCGCACAGGCAAGGATCAAGTGCGCTAACTCTTCCTTCTTCTCC
Source organism: Flavobacteriales bacterium (assembly GCA_016703005.1). Classification (GTDB taxonomy): domain Bacteria; phylum Bacteroidota; class Bacteroidia; order Flavobacteriales_F; family PHOS-HE28; genus PHOS-HE28. The sequence goes on along the minus strand of JADJCX010000002.1, from coordinate 70,003 downwards.
AGAAGGAAGAAGTTCTCCTGAGCGAGTGGCACCATTCCGGTGCATCGGTCAACCTCGGTCAGGAGAGACTTGAGCATCCCGAGCGACTTGCGGCTGGAGCTTGAGCATCATAGCTCTTCGGCAAATCGTCGCTCAAGGATTTGCGCGCCTCATGGGTCCTTCGAGCCTCCCCCCACGTCATATCGATCCCTTCGAAAATGTCCTTCGTCTTCGGCTGGTCGCCCTTCTCAAAGTGCAAATACTCCAGCATCTCGCCGCGCGTCTCCGCAGCGCCGAAGCCCTGGCTCTTGTGCATGCTGCGGCTGCGGCCAGCGATCTCGGTGTAGCTGAGGCCTAGCAATGGGTCATAGCCACCCACATCCACGGTGAACCAGCTCGAGTCCTTCTTGGCGAGTTCCGCCAGATCCTTGCGCCACCAACTGCTGCCGTTGTAGAAGAGGCGGCGCGGCTGCCAAGGCTCACCACACTCCGGAAAGGCTTTAGGATCGCCCGCCAAGTCAAAGGCTTCCTGCGCGAGTATGGCCGAAGCCGTGTGGTGCCCATGGCCTCCGCTGCCATCCGTCTGGAAGCGCGTGATGATGATGTCCGGCCGGAACATGCGGATCACACGCACCACATCGCTCAGCACTTCCTGCTTGCCCCATTTCTCAAAACTCTCCTCGGGGCTTTTGCTGTACCCAAAATCCACCGCTCGGGTGAAGAATTGCTCACCGCCATCGATGCGCCGCGCCTCCAGCAGCTCTTGTGTGCGGATGATCCCGAGCGCGTCGCCCAATTCGGGACCGATGAGGTTCTGTCCGCCGTCACCACGCGTTAGGCTGAGGTAGCCGGTGCGCACCTTCTTGCCATTGCTCAACCAGGAGATGAGCCGCGTGTTCTCATCATCGGGATGCGCGGCGATGTACAGCACACTGCCCAGCACATTGAGCTTCTGCATCTTGTGCAGGATCTCAGCGGCGTTGGGTTGGGCGGGGGGGCGTTGGGCCGAAGTGGAAAGTGGAAAGTGAAACGAGGAGAGTGTGAGCGCTACAATAAGCGCGCGACTGGTCAAGGAATGCATGTGCCGAAGATATCGGGCAGTACGGCCACGGGCTGCGAGCTTCAGTAAAGGGAGGAACGGTTGATCGGGTGCGTCATCGCGAGCGCCTTCAGAGGCGCGAAGCGATCCATGCGAGGTTCGGCCGGCGCAAAGAGCTTGTCACCTCTACGACGGTAGCATGGATCGCTTCGTCGCAAGGCCTCCTCGCGATGACGCCTTGGGCAGTCAGGCTCGAAGCTTCAGGAAAACGCCTGCATATCGCACAACCTCCGGTACTGGCCTCCGGCTGCGAAGAGCTGCGCGTGGGTGCCCCGTTCGATGATGTTGCCTTGGCTCATGACGATGATCTCGTCGCAATGCTGGATGGTGCTGAGGCGGTGGGCGATCACCACGCTGGTGCGGCCTTCCATCATCTTGAAGAGAGCATCCTGCACCAACCGTTCACTTTCTGTATCGAGAGCACTGGTCGCTTCGTCAAGGATGAGGATGGGAGGGTTCTTCAACACCGCACGCGCAATGGCTACGCGTTGTTTCTGTCCGCCGCTGAGGCGGTTGCCGCCGTCGCCGATATTGGTCTGGTAGCCGTTCTCCAAGGCGCTAATGAACCCGTGGGCATTCGCGACTTCCGCAGCGCGGCGGATGTCAGCTTCGGTGGCACCGAGCGCACCGAAGGCGATGTTGTTGCCGACGGTGTCATTGAACAGGATGCTGTCCTGCGTGACGATGCCCATGAGCTTGCGCAGATCCGCAATGCGCAGTTGGCGCACATCCTTTCCATCGATCGTAACGCTGCCGGACGTGGCGTCGAAGAAGCGGGGTAGCAATCCAGCGAGCGTCGTCTTGCCGCTACCGCTGGTACCCACCAGCGCAACGCTCTTGCCTTTTGGTACAACGAGGTCGATGCCCTTCAACACGAGCTCGGGAGCGTCGCTACCATCGTAGGCGAACGATACGTTGTTGAACCGGATGCTGTCGTTGAAGGTGCTGATGGGCTGCGCGTCCGGAACTTCCTTCACCTTGTTCTCAACGGCCAACAATTCGAAGATCCGTCGTGCGCTGGCGCTGCCTTTCTGGATGTTGCTCCACCCAGTAGTGAGACCTTTGATCGGGGCCAGCAACTGCGAGAACACGATGATGTAACCGAGGAAGAACTCGCCGTTAAGCGAGGCATCGTGGCCGATCACCAAGCGTCCACCGAAATACACCAAGGCCACCATCACGCACGCCCCGAGGAATTCGCTCAGTGGCGAGGCCAGGTCGCGGCGGCGCAACACCACCGTGCTGATGCGGGTGAGCATTTCATTCTCGCGCCCGAACCGCTGGCGCATGCGGTCCTCGGCGTTGAACGCCTTCACTACGCGCATGCCCGTGAGCGTTTCGTCCACGTGGCTCATCACATCAGCGTTCTTCTCCTGTGCCCGCATGCTGGTGCGTCGCAGGCTCTTGCCGATGCGGCCGATCAGCAGGCCGGTGATGGGCAGCAGCACCAGCGAGAACAGCGTGAGTTGCACGCTCATGCTCACCATGATACCGAGCGAGAGCACGATGGTGACCGGCTCGCGAAAGACCATCTCCACCCAATTGAGGATGCTGAACTCGATCTCCTGCACATCGCTGGTGATCCGCGACAACACATGGCCTTTGCGTTCTCCGGTGTGGTACTGCATGGGCAGCTCCAGGATCTTGTCGTATACAGCACCACGGATGTCGCGCACGGTATTGTTGCGCAGTGTGCCGATGGTGCTCATGGCCATCCAGCGGAACACGTTCTTCAGTAGGAAGCTGCTGATCACCAAAATGCAGATGAAGGCCAGCGTACCCAAGGCGCCGTGGGCCGCGATGTAGTCGGCCATCCATTGCTGGTACACCGCGTCAAGGCCCGTCTTCGTCGGCCCCGCAGCCGCCTGAACCTGTCCCGGGCACGGTGGCTGTTCCTTCACGAACAGCAACCGCAGGAATGGAATGAACAGCAGCAACGAGGCCAAGTGGAACAGGGTGCTGATCAGGTTGAAGATCGCGTTCAACCACATCAAGCGCGTGTACGGGCGCGAAAAGCGCAGGATCCTCAGGAATTCTTTCACGGGGTGCGAAAGTACCGGAGCGCCGGGCTTTGGCGCGGGGGTGTAGTTTCGCCCGCCCTACGAACACATGGACAGCATCCGCCAGAACAAAGTGAACAGCCTGCTCCTGCGGGAAATGGCCGAAGTGATGCAGCAGGAGAGCCGCGCCCTGTTCCCCGGTGGCATGATCACCGTTACGGTGGTGCGCGTGAGCCCCGACTTGGGAGTGGCCAAGGTGTATGTGAGCCTCTTCCCGCCGAAGGACCGCCCTACAGCGCTGGAGAACATCAAGGAACATGCGCACCAATTGCGCGGCAAACTCGGCAACCGGATCGGCAAGCAGATGCGCGTGGTGCCGGAGCTGTTGTTCTACCTCGATGATTCGCTGGACCGGGCGGAGGAGATCAACGCGTTGCTGAAAAAGTCATAGGCACAAGTCAAAAGTCATAATGACCAAGACACAAGGGGATGCCGCTCGGACGTTGACATTTGAACTTGAGACTTGTGTCTTGAATCTTCATCATGCAGTACGATCCCGTTAAACGCAGCCTCGGCAACGTCTTCAACCGTTCGCCGTTCCTGCGCAAGGTGTTTTATGCGCTTCTCGACCTGTTACTGCTGCGTGCATGGCACGTGCACAAGGAGTTGAGGAAGTGGAAAGACCAAGTCGGTAAGTCGACAGGCAGCGCGTCGCTCTCGATCTATGACGCCGGTGCCGGCTACGGCCAATACACGTATTGGCTCAGCGCCCGACTCCCGAAAGCGGACATCCTGGCGCTCGATGTGAAAGAGGAACAGGTTGCGGACTGCAATGCATTCTTCGGCGCTATCGGTCGCAATAAGGTGAAGTTCGCCGTGGGGATGTGACCAAGTACCAGATGCCCTCCGCCTACGATCTGGTGGTTTGCGTGGACGTGATGGAGCACATTCTGGAGGATGAAGCGGCGCTCCGCTGTTACAGCACTTCACTGAAACCCGGGGGCATGCTCGTCATCAGCACTCCGAGCGATCAAGGGGGCAGCGATGTGCACGACGAAGGCGAAGGCTCGTTCATTGAGGAACACGTGCGCGATGGCTACAACATCGACGACCTGAAGGCGAAATGCCTGCGCAACGGATTCAGCAAGGTTGAAGCACGGTACAGCTACGGCACGCCAGGCAAGATCAGTTGGCGCCTCAGCATGAAGTGGCCGCTGCTGATGCTCAACACGAGCAAGCTGTTCTTCATCATCCTGCCGTTCTATTATGTCCTCACGTATCCTTTTGCCTACCTGCTGAATTGGCTGGACGTGTCCATCACCCACAGCACAGGTACCGGCTTGATCGTGAAGGCGTGGAAATGAAATGTGAAGATGTGGGACATGTGAAAATGTGGAAATGATACCCGGGGTCTGCACATCCCACACAACTTCACATCCCCATGAACCTCTCTCTCCTCTTCGCCCGCCGTTACCTCTTCGCGAAGAAGAGCCACAACGCCATCAATATCATCACGGCCATCAGCATGCTGGTGCTAGCGGTCGTCACGGCCGCCATGGTGGTGGTGCTGAGCGCCACGAATGGGATCTCGTCGCTGGTGGATACGATCTACAGTCCGTTAGACCAGGACATCACTATCACCCCGGCACGGGGCAAAACATTCTCGCGCGATAGCATCGACCGGGCCGCCTTGGAAACCCTTCCCGATATTGAGGCAACAAGCTGGACCATAGAAGAGAACGTATTGCTGCGCTGTGGCGATCGGCAAGCAGTGGCCACATTGAAGGGCGTTGAACCGCAGTACTTGGCCATGAGCAATATGGCGGAGTATGTCTACGCTGGCGATACGGCGCTCCGAGGTCCCGATGGCGACTATGCGCTGCTCGGTATCGGCTTGCGCACCGACTTGGATGTACCGCTGAAGGACGGCGTGTTCCAGCCGCTTGAGATCAGTGCACCGGTGCGGGGACGCAAATTGAGCAAGCACAAGCAGGGTGCGTTCGAGAGCCGGGCCGTGGCCATGGGCGGCACGTTCAGCATGAACCTCACATTCGATTCGAAGTACTCCGTGGTGCCCATCGACTTGGCGAATGAATTACTGCACTACGAAGGCGAGGTGAGCGCACTTGAGATGAAAGTGAAACCCGGAGCAGATGCCGATGCAGCGGCCCAACTGGTGCGGGATCGGGTCGGCAACGGCTTTACCGTGAAGACGCGCTACCAGAAGAACGAACTGATGTACCGCACGAACGAAACGGAAAAGTGGGTCACGTTCACGGTGCTCTGTTTCATCGCACTGATCGGCGCGTTCAATTTGATCGCCAGCATCACCATGCTGATGATCGAGAAGCAGAAGGACATGCGCACGCTCACGAGCATGGGTGCCGAGCAGGCAACGATCCGCGGTGTGTTCTTCGCGGAGGGTATGCTCATCACCGTGGTTGGGACATTGTCCGGGATCGCTCTGGGCTTGCTGCTATGCTGGCTGCAACAACGCTTCGGCCTTTTGGCCATGCAGGATTCCGTGGTCGAGTTCTATCCTGTGAAAGTCCTACCGCTGGATCTGGTGCTGATCACCGGTACCATGCTCCTGATCGGCTTCATCGCCTCGCGCGTGCCGCTGCGCGGGTTGAGCCGAAGGTTCCTCGTCAGTGGCCAGTCTTGATCGAAAGATCTTTTGAGTGTAGGATCACCGTGCTCTCTTACGCAGCGATCTCGTACCCCGCACGCACCTCATCCAACAGCGCGTAAAGCGTCTCGGCATCGTTGGTGGTACACAGCTTCAGTCGCATCGGTTTGAAGTCGGGCAGGCCCTTGAAGTAATTGCTGTAGTGCCTGCGCATTTCCACAATGCCTTCGTAATTGCCCTTCCAAGCAATGCTGCGCTGCAAGTGTTCAAGCGCAGCGTCAACCCGGTCGTTCAAGGTGGGCGGGGCAAGGTGTTCGCCGGTATTGAAGAAGTGCTTGATCTCGTTGAAGATCCACGGATGCCCGATGCTCGCACGGCCGATCATCAGGCCGTCCACGCCGTACCGCTCACGATACTCTTTTGCTTTCTCAGGGCTATCAATGTCACCGTTGCCAAAGATCGGGATGTGCATACGTGGGTTGTTCTTCACCGCGCCGATCAATGTCCAATCCGCAGGGCCCTTGTACAACTGCGCACGCGTGCGCCCGTGGATGCTCAACGCTTGGATGCCAACATCCTGCAACCGCTCGGCCACATCCATGATGTTCTTCGTGCGATCGTCCCAGCCCAAGCGGGTCTTCACCGTTACCGGCAACTTAACCGCCTTCACCACCTTCTCCGTCAGGCGCACCATCTTGTCCACGTCGAGCAACAAGCAAGCACCGGCACCCTTGCTTACCACCTTGTGCACGGGGCAACCGTAGTTGATATCAATAAGATCCGGCTGCACTGCTTCAGCAATGCGCGCGGCTTCTTCCATCGCATCCTCGCTCCCACCGAACAGCTGGATGCCGATTGGTCGCTCCTCGGGGAAGATGTCCAGCTTCTTCATGCCCTTGGCCGCTTTGCGGATCAAGCCTTCGCTGCTGATGAACTCCGTGTACATGAGATCGGCGCCATGGCGTTTGCATAACGCACGGAACGGCGGATCGCTCACGTCCTCCATGGGCGCCAGCAACAGCGGGAATTCGGGTAGTTCGAGCGGGCCGATGCGGGGCATGTGTCTCATCCCGACTCTGTCGGGGCCGCGAAAATAGCTGGGTTGCCAAGGGTATCGGGCCGTTCAGCGCGTGGAACCACGTCATTCCTACATTCGCCGCCCATCTTGGAGAGATGGCCGAGTGGTTTAAGGCGCACGCCTGGAAAGCGTGTTTACCTGAAAGGGTAACGAGGGTTCGAATCCCTCTCTCTCCGCAGATCAGCCCCGACATGTCGGGGCTTCTTTTTTACCGAACGCCGGGCTCAGCTCACCTCCCCGCAAATGGACTGCGGGAATTGCAGCGCGATCTGCTGTTCGGTGAGCCCTTGGCCGAAGAGGAACATCAGCTTGGTTACGGCTGCCTCCACGGTCATGTCGCCGGCCGGCACAATTCCCAATTCATTGAACGCACTGCTGGTCTGGTAACGGCCCTGGTCCACTCTTCCCCCGAAACACTGTGTAGCGTTCACCAACACGATACCACGGCTCCGGGCCTCGCGCAACGCGCCGATGAAGTCTTCGTTGCGTGGACCATTGCCACTGCCGAATGTTGTGAGGACCGCTCCGCGCAGGCCCGGCGTGCCCAATGAATGCCGTACCCAATCGCCACTTATGCCGGGGAACAGCCGAATGACGCCAACGTTCGGGTCGAGTTGATCCAGCACGTCGAGCGGTCCGGAGCGAGGTGGCAGCAGCGCGGCGTGGTTCCACCGGATGTGGACCCCGGCCTCCGCAAGTCGCCCCCAATTGGGGCTGCGGAACGCTTCGAAACGTTCGGCATGGGTCTTCACGCTGCGGTTTCCGCGATACAAACTGTACTCGAAATAGATGGCCACTTCCTGTAGAACAGGCACACCATCCTGGTGCGCAGCAGCGATCTCGATAGCGGTCAGAAGGTTCTCCTTGCCATCGGTGCGCAACACGCCCAACGGCAGCAAAGAGCCGGTGAAGACCACCGGTTTCGTGAGCCCGTTCAGGATGAAACTCAATGCGCTGGCGCTGTACGCCATGGTATCTGTGCCGTGCAAGACCACATAACCGTCATAATCCTTGTGCTGGTTGATGAGCTGCGCGATCCGCACCCACTCTTTGGGGCCCATGTCGCTGCTGTCCATGACCGGATCCAGCGATGCCGTGGCCAAGGCCGCGCCGATGCGGCTCAGTTCGGGCACTTGGTCCTCCATATGCTCAAGGTCCATGGGCTTAAGCGCACCTGTGCGCGGATCGGCCATCATGCCAATGGTGCCACCGGTATAGATCAGCAGGACTTTGCGGGGCTTGGCCATCAGGAGAACAGGATTTGTGCGTTGCGGGTGGTGATCTGCGCGATCTCTTCCAGCGTTCGGCTTGTGGCACTAGCGAGCGCTTGCGCGATCACAGGGATATAACTGCTTTCGTTGCGTTTGCCACGGTGCGGCACTGGGGCCAAATAGGGCGAATCCGTTTCAAGCATGCAGCGATCCGGCCCCACCACGGCCATGGTTTGAGCCAACCCGCTCTTGGGATATGTTATCACGCCACCGATGCCCAAGTAGAAATCGTCCAATGCCAGAATGCGCTGAGCGTGTTCCGCAGGTCCGGTGAAACAATGGAATACACCGCGCAGATCGGCTGTCTTCTCCTGCTCCACGATCGTGATCGTCTCAACGAAGCTCTCCCGGCAATGGATCACGATCGGCAGCTTCAACTGCTTCGCCCAGCGGATCTGCCGGCGAAAGGCATCCTGCTGTTGCGCCAGTAGCTTCTTCTCCCAGTAGAGGTCGATCCCTATCTCTCCTACCGCGGCATACTTGCGCTCATGCAGCAGTTGTTCGACCATGTCCAAGGCGGCGGTCGGGTCTTCCGGCACGTGGCACGGATGCAAGCCCATCATCGGCACGCACACATCGGGAAAGGCTTCGCACAAGGCATGCATCCCTGCGATACTGTCAGCATCAATGTTCGGTAGGTAGAGCTTGGTGACGCCGGCATCCAGCGCCCGTCGCACCATGGCGGCCCGATCGCTTTCGAACTGACCATGGTAAAGGTGCGCGTGCGTATCGTTGAACATGGCCACGAAGAAAGGTGATGTGGAAATGTGGGGACGTTGTGAAGGTGCAAAGCCATCAACACGCACCTTCGCCGGGTGAAGATCCTCCTGATCCGCTTTTCGTCCATCGGCGACATTATTCTCACTTCGCCGGTAGCGCGTTGCATCAAGCAGCAGTTGCCGGGGGCCGAGGTACACTTCCTCACCAAGGCCATCTTCCGGGATCTGGTGTCCCACTCACCGTACATCGACAAGCTGCACACGATCGATGACGAGTTGAGTGAGGTGATCCCTGCGCTGAAGCGCGAGAACTTGGACCTGATCGTGGACCTGCATCACAACCTGCGCACCGCGCGTGTGAAGCGTGCGCTCGGTGTACCGTCGAAGAGCTTCCCGAAGCTGAACTGGGAGAAGTGGTTGATGGTGAACTTCAAGCGCGATCGTTTACCGCACCAGCACATCGTGGATCGGTACCTGAGCACCGTAGAGCACTTGGGCGTGAAGAACGATGGCCAAGGCCTTGACCTGTTCATTCCCCCGCAGAACGAAGTTGCACTGGAGAGTCTTCCCGAAGCACATCGCAGTGGGTACATCGCCTTGTGCATCGGCGGTGGGCATGCTACCAAGCGCCTGCCACCCCACAAATTGGTGGAGCTTGCCGAACAACTTCAGGGCCCGCTCGTGATCGTGGGCGGAAAGGATGATGCAGGAGTGGCCGCACGCATTGCCACGGCGGTGGGTGGGCGCGCTTTCGATGCCACCGGCAAGTTCGATCTGCTCGGCAGCGCATCGCTGGTAAAACAAGCCCGCAGTGTGATCACCCACGACAGCGGCGCTATGCATGTGGCAGCGGCATTCAAGAAGCGCGTGCTGAGCGTTTGGGGCAATACGATCCCCGCCTTCGGTATGGGGCCATATATACCGCAGCATCCCGAGCGGGCACAGTTGGTGGAAGTGGAAGGACTGGACTGTAGGCCGTGTTCCAAACTGGGTTACGAGACGTGTCCGAAGGGACATTTCAGGTGCATGGAGAAACAGGATACCGCGCGCATTGCGCAGCTTGCCAACGCCTAACACATGTCCTGGGACATCTACATTCAAGATCTGCCTGCCGTGAAGTCGGTGCGGGACCTTCCTGCCAACTTCCAATTGAAGCCCATTGGCACGCGCAAGGAATTGGAAGCAAGGATCGCCGAGGCTGTAGCATACACCGAGCATCAGGATGGTTGGTTGTTCATCAAGCGCCCGAACATCGACATCAGCATTGCCTTCGTGATGGAGTCATCGGACCAAGTTCGCTACATCGTGGTGCACGTTCACGGGGGCGACCAGAGCGCGGCATGTGTCGCCGCAATTGTGCGACACCTGGGACTTCGGGCGCTTGATACGGCTACCGGCGAGTTCTTCGACACCGATGCGCTGGAAGAGAGCCTGTGACTTCCGCAGTTACTCGAACAACGCTTTCAGTTCGGTAGCATCCTCGGGTTTCATCTTGCCCGAAAGGATGAGGCGCAATTGCCTGCGGCGCAGCGCACCATCGTAGCGCTTCTTCTCTTCCTCGGTCTCCGGCACCACAGGTGGCACGTGCGCTGGATGGCCCGCTTGGTCGACGGCCACGAACGTGTAGATGGCGCTGTTGCACGCGATCTTGTTGCCCGTGAGCTGGTCTTCCACGCTTACATCGGCCCACACTTCCATACTGCTGGTGAAGCACCGGCTCACCTTGGATTGGATGGTGACGAAGTCACCGAGCTTGATCGGCCGATCGAAGCTCACGTGGTTCACGGCCACCGTTACAGCCACACGCTTGCAGTGCCGATGGGCGCTGATGGCGCAGGCGATGTCGAGCCATTGCAGCAAGCGGCCGCCGAACAAATTGCCCAAGGTGTTGGTATCGTTCGGCAACACGAGGTGCGTGGTCTCGGCGTAGCTCTCTTTGGCGGTTCGTTCTTGCATTACTCGTAGGGTACTTTCGGGGTGGTTGCAGGCGCGAAGATGCACCCTCGGGCCCCGGTTCGCGGCTTACCGTCATAACCTGCATGACCCACGTACCTTTCCCACATGGAATGGTACAAACTGATCGCAGCGTTGCACGTGATCGCAATGGTTTCGTTTTTCGCGGGCAGCTTCCATGTCCTGCGGCTGTTCATCCACCACAAGGACGCTGAGAAGAAATTCGACCCGGAGCGCGCGATCCTCGTCAAGCAATTCACCGGAATGGAGCGGTTCGGTTGGTACGGCATTGCATGGCCCAGCTTGGTGCTCATGGTGCTATCGGGGGCGTGGCTGTTGATCAAGAACCCGGGGTTGATGACGGAATCCTGGATGTACGCCAAGCTTGGCTTCTCTGCCCTGTTGATCGTCTATCACCTGATCAACCAACGGCTCTTCGACCGCATCCGCACGAACCGCCTGAGGTGGGGTGGCGCTGGGATCAGGCTCTGGAATCTTGGCGCGGTCGCATTCCTTTTCGCGCTCGTGTTCCTTGTGGCGATGAAGGCATCCTTGGGGACGATGTGGGGCTTGCTCGGCGCGTTGTTCCTCGGCATCGCCATAGCGTTGGCCGTGATGATGTACCGCAACAAACGATCAGCGGACCCTGGAGCAAAAGAGGCCTGACCCGGTCAGGGCTGGCCAACGAGACCACGATGCCCGCCGAGCCAGGCTACGGCACTGTCCATATCGCCGAAGAGCTGAATGGGACGTTGTGGCTTGTTGTGCCGCACGAACACGTTGGCCGTGAGCTGGTGCCCGAAGTCCCTCACCACGATGGCATCAGCAGCTATGTACCGCGATGATTCCTCCGACGAAGCGTAGGTGCGTGCTTCATTGCTCAATGTGCTTCCAACGCCAACACTGACCACGAGCAACGCCTTGCGCCCCTTACGCTCAATGGCAATGGCCTCGAACATCGTGTGCACCTCTTCTTGCGAAACCGTGTGCCCGTCCTTGAAATGGGCATGCACGATGTCCTCATCGATAAAGGTCAACGTACAGACTTCGAGTTCTATGGTGCGCACAGCCGGAAATTGAAGGGGCGCAAATCTATGCGCTTGATGAACCGCCACGATACCGGATCACGGGTCTCATTTGCGCAGCAACCAAGCTTCTGGTGCTTCTTCCTTACGCGCGGCGGCCAGCGCCTCGTTGGCCGATGACTTATCGGCGAAACTGCCGATGGCCACACGCCACAAGCCCTTGTGCTCATCGATCAGTGCCGCATCGAAACCGCGGCCGCGCAAATGCATGATGTAGTTGTCCGCGTTCTCGCGCACGGCGAAGCAGCCGCCCATCACATGATAGCGCCTTAACGAACCTGCGGGAGTCAAGGGGGCCGTGGCCACATGTGTGGTATCGGGCACAGCGGGCGCAGGCAAGCCCATATCAACATTCAACGCGGTCCCATCAGCCACATCGATCCGCTGCACACCCGAACCAACCGAGGGCAGCACAAGAGCGCTGTCGTCGGTCGGCAATTGCACCAAAGCAGGTGAAGTGCGCGCAACATAGACGGCGGGCTCTTGTTTCAACCCGGACAACCAACCGCCCAACTGCTGGCCATTGCCAACACCGGTGGGGTTCAGCATCCAAGCAGCGAACGCGAACAGCACTGCCGCTGCCGCACTGGCTGTCCACAGTACTACGCGGCGCCCTGAAGTTCCTTCTGTGATCGGCTCGACAATGGGTTCAAGCTTCCGCACTACCGGACCGACGGGCGCAGGTGCAACAACCGCCGCTTTCGCAACAGGCACTGCGGCCACTGGGCGAAGGCCATACGCATCCTTGAGGAAATTGCTGCGCGGATCGGGCTCGAAACGCAGATTCTTCGCGGCATCGTTCCAGAACGTGCCGATGCCCTTCAATTCCAGCCGACCGTCGTTATCGAGCGCATGCTGCCATGCATCAACTTGAGTGGCGATGGTCGCAGCGGCCTGTTCATAGCGAAGGTTCTCGCGCTTGGCCACCGCATCGGTGAGTAATCCGTCGTTCCGGTTGAGCTGTTTGTTGAAGCCGACCTCCTTACCGGGCGGGTGTACCAGCTTGCGGGCCTCATCGACATAGGCGCCTTTGTAATGCACCAAGAACCCACCGAAGCGCGGCACGATCACGCAGTCGTGATCGAACAGCAGGTCGTGGATCCGGGTACTGAGGTTCATCGCTCGGCGAACTTACGGCGCTGCCCCTCTACCGGCTCAAGCCAAGCACCTACGCCGCGCCTCCTCCAGATCGGCCGGGGTATCCACACAGAACGAAGGATGCTCCGTAAGCCCCACACGGATGCGCATGCCGGCCTCCAGCCAGCGCAGTTGTTCGAGCGATTCGGCCAATTCCAACGGCGAAGGCGGCAGTTGAACGATCCGGGCAAGCGCGTCGCTGCGGTAGGCATACAGGCCCACATGCTTCAAGTACCTGAACTGCTGGCAGTGCGCACGGCCATCGCTGTTGCGCAGATAGGGCACAGGCGAGCGTGAGAACAGCAACGCGTTCATCCGGTGGTCCACGATGATCTTGGCCTCGCCGGGGTCGTCGAGATCGCGATCGTCCGTGATCACTTGGGCCAACGTGGCAATGTCAACCCCGTCTTCGTTCAGCGCCTCGGCTGCTTCATCGATCTGTGCCGGCACCACGAAGGGCTCGTCGCCTTGGATGTTGACCACGCCATCGAATGTTGCACCGGAAAACATCAATGCTTCGTGGCAACGATCAGTACCACTTGGATGATCGCGTCGTGTCATCAGCGCTTCGCCACCGAACGTGCGCACATGCCCGGCAATACGGTCGTCATCGGTCGCGATCACCACGCGCGCCAGTGATCGCGAAGCACTCGCCTGCTCCCAAACACGTTGCACCATGCTCTTGCCGCCAATGTCCACCAAGGGCTTGCCGGGCAAGCGGCTGCTGGCATAGCGTGCGGGTATGATACCGAGGAGTTTCATGGCTGGAACCTTCGCACTGTTGTCACTTCGAGCGAAGTCGAGAAGTCAGATGGCCAAGGTCAACATCAATTGGAACGAACGCGGCGCCTCAACGCTGAGCGGCCTTATAGCATAAACCTCATTTCCCAGATTGTTCACGATGAATGCAGCACGCACTTGATCGGTAAGGCTCCACTGGATGCGCGCGTCGATGATCCAATCGCCGGAGGTATGGTCCACCATCCACTGGCCTACGCCCGTGTTCAGCGATGTAGGAGGCGGGGCTTCATCGAGCTGCACGAACACCGCATCGATGTTGCGCACGTGGCTGTTGTAGCGCACGCTCACCCCCAGACCAAGCTTCTTGTAGTTCGCTTGCACATCGGCGCGGAACATGTTCTGCACCCGGAACTTGAGCAGGTAGTCGGTTGTATCGTAACTGGTGTTGGCGTAGGTGCTCGGCGGAAAGCTGGCCCCGGCGGCGGTGGGCTCGGCGTACACATAGTGTGGGGTGGTGCTCACCGGCAGAGTGTGCGTGAAGCCCATCAGGGTGCTGACTTCCACAGCGCCGATCATGCCTTTCGCCGCGAGTTCGAATTCATACCCGGTAACGCGAGCGCCCCCGGTGTTCGCGCTACGGAATCCCAAGCCGAGGAAGTTGTCGATGGATACCGTTCCCCACTGCCCGAAAGTGAACTCGATGTAATTGCTGTACTCCTGTTGGAACACAAAGGCATCGAAGTAGCCCGTGAAGCCGCCGAGTTTGAACCCTTGCTTCAATCCACCCTCGAGATTCCAGCTCTCTTCCGGCTGAAGTCCGGGATTCGGGTAGATGTTCAACTGTCCGACGCTGGTGGTGATGAAGCGCTCGCCGATCGTAGGGAACCGATAGCCTTGACCGTAGCTGGCACGCAGGTAGGTGGCTTTGTGCAATCGGCACGTCGCACCGGCGCGATACACGGGTTGCTCCTGTTTGTCCTGATTCACCTTGAAGTGCTCGTAGCGCACACCACCGCTCAGCATCAATCGGTCGAACAACTTCTTGTCCACTTGCAGGTATGCGCTGGCGTTCACGGCGGTGTTGGTGCTCTTGCCTTCCACATTGCCGCTGTACAGTTCGCTGTTGCTCACCGTCTTCTGTCCGGTGACCCCGGCAGTCAGATTGGTCTCCCCGAGGAACTCCACCTTCTGTTGGATCTGGTATTCGCCGTACAGGAAATCACTTGCGTTGCTCTGGTTATTGTCGTTCTCGAAGATCTGCCGGTACCAACGGCCACGGATGTTGTGCCGCGTGCCGCGTGACGAGTAGTACGTGATGTACGGATCCACATAGGCCTGAGTGCCGATCGTTCTCGTAACCGTTCCCGTCTCCGGACGGAAAATGTTGTCGCCCGCGTCCTCCCAAATGAACACGCTCGTGCTGCGGCTTTTCATCGCGTTGGCATTGATGCCGTAACTGAGCCCTTTGACCTTCTTGCTCCGGTAGCGCGTGGCGATGTTGAAGCGCACCCGGTTCTCATACCCACCGGGACCGACACGATGTGGATCACCGATGCTATCGGGTGGCAAGGGCTCAGGACCAACGTATCCGGCATCGGCCCATGCGTTTCCGCCCAGCACCAGATCGAACCGACCGAATTGTTGGCTGTGGAAGAAATTGGCGCCGGTGAACAGCGGCGGGTTATTGTCCCACCACTTCGCGGGTGCGTGGCCCGGTGTGTCGTAAACACCACCGAACACATTCACCCGCGTTTGTGGTTGCTTACGCGGAAAAGCCGTTCGCACATTGATCACCCCGGTTAGCGCCGCGCTGCCATACAGCACACTGCTCGCGCCCTTCATCACCTCGATCTGTTCCAAATTCTCCGTGGGCAGAAAGGCCCATTGCGCACGACCGATATCGCCGCTCAGGATCGGCAGATCGTCCACCAACAGCATCACGCGACTTCCGGCCCCGTAGCTGAACCCACTTCCCGAGCGGATCTGCGGATCCTCGTCGATCACGATCACCCCGGGCACTTGATCCAGCGCCTCACTCACCTTCATGCTGTTCTTGTTGCGCACCAGTTCCGTTGGCAGCACGCTGAGGCTTTGTGTCACCTCACCCACGCGCTGCTGGAATTTGCCTGCGCTGACAACCACTTGATCCAGCTGGCGCGCGGTGGGCTTCATCGCCGCATCCAGACGGGTTTCCTGTCCCGGTACGGTAGTCACGCGCAATTCCAAAGGCTCATATCCGATCATGCTGAATGTGACCACGATATCCCCCTTTGGCGCTACAACCCGATAGCCCCCGTCCATGTCCGATGAAGTCCCCTGCCCCAAAGCCCATGATGCCGTTGCGCCGAAGAGCGGCTCCTTGGTGACAGCATCGGTTATGGTGCCCACAAGGATCGCATCCTGCGCATGCGCGCCGATGAGGATCGAGCAACAGAACGCGAGCAGATATGGCCTCATCGGAAAATCGTTTGTTTGTCGGCCCGCCAAGAGCATGACCGAAGCGGTGGGTTGATGGCGAATGTAGAATTCGCCGGAACTGGACAACATGGACGACACCGGGCTTATCCACCGTATTGCGCTCAGTATGCTCAAGGGCATTGGGCCGGTGAACGCGCGCAACCTGGTAGCGTACTGCGGTGGCGTGGACGAACTCTTCACCGACAAACACATCAGGCGGAAGCTGGACAAGGTGCCGGGCATCGGCGAGAAGCTCATCGGCTACATCACGGACAAGAGCATTGTGCCAAAAGCCGCAAAGGAGCTGGAGTACGCTCGAAAGCACGACGTACGCATCCAATTCTACTTGGATGACGATTTCCCCAAGCGCTTGCGCAATTGCGAGGATGCTCCCATACTGCTCTTCACCAAAGGGAACGCGGACCTGGATGCACCGCGGACAGTGAGCATTGTCGGCACCCGGCAACCCACCGAACATGGCAAGCGTACGTGCGAGCAGTTGGTGGAAGCACTTGTTCCGACCGGCGCATCCATCATCAGTGGGCTCGCTTACGGGATCGATATCACCGCGCACCGAGCGGCATTGAAACACAAATTGCCCACCGTGGCCAGTGTGGCGCACGGACTCGACAAACTCTACCCCGGGGAACACGCCGCCACGGCCCGCCAAATGCTGGAAAACGGTGGTTTGGTGAGCGAGCTGCCCAGCGGTTCGCCCTTCGCACCCGGCAACTTCCCGGCGCGCAACCGCATCATCGCCGGACTGGGCGATTGCACCATAGTGATCGAAAGCGGCCCCACCGGTGGCTCGCTCATCACAGCCGATATCGCCAACAGCTACGACCGCGATGTGCTGGCCTTCCCCGGCCGAGTGAGCGATACGCGCAGCGAGGGCTGCAATGCTCTGATCAAACAGAACAAGGCGGCCTTGATCACCAGCGCCGACGATGTGATCAAGGCGATGGGCTGGGAGGAAAGAAAGAAGAAAGCCCCGAAGCAATCCGCGCTATTCGTAGACCTCTCACCCGATGAACAACAGCTGATGGAACTGTTGAAGGCGAAGGGAAAGGTGGAAATGGATGAGCTCTGCCTGCACACCCGCATGGCCCAAGGGAAAGTGGCGGCATTACTATTGAATATGGAGTTCAACGGCGTGGTGAAGAGCCTGCCCGGGAAGGTGTACGCGTTGGCGTGAGCGGACTGTTGGCAAAGGCCCGGCAAAACGCATTTGCAGGTGCATGACCCCCGGCTACATTCGCACCGCTTTTCCAAAAACGAAGCATATCGCGATGGCGAAATCGAACAAGGCTGTGGACGCCTTCATGGCATCCGTGAAACAGCGCAACGGTGGCGAACCCGAGTTCCTGCAGGCCGTGCATGAAGTGGCCGAAATGGTGATCCCGTTCATCGAGGCGAACCCCAAGTACAAGGGCAAGATGCTCTTGGAGCGTATGGTGGAGCCTGAGCGCACCATCATCTTCCGCATTCCTTGGGTCGACGACAAGGGCAACACGCAGGTGAACCGAGGCTTCCGCATCGAGTTCAACAGCGCTATCGGACCCTACAAAGGCGGCCTTCGTTTCCACCCCAGCGTGAACCTCAGCATCCTGAAGTTCCTGGGCTTCGAACAGACCTTCAAGAACAGCCTCACCACGCTGCCCATGGGCGGCGGCAAAGGCGGTAGCGACTTCGACCCGAAAGGCAAGAGCGACGGCGAAGTGATGCGTTTCTGCCAGAGCCTGATGACGGAGCTGTTCCGCCACATCGGCCCTGACACCGACGTGCCTGCGGGCGACATCGGCGTGGGCGGTCGCGAGATCGGTTTCATGTTCGGCCAGTACAAGCGCTTGGCGAACGAGTTCACCGGCGTGCTCACCGGCAAAGGCATCACGTGGGGTGGATCATTGATCCGTCCGGAAGCAACGGGTTACGGCTGCGTGTACTTCGCAGAGGAAATGATGAAGCACAACGGCACCAGCTTCAAAGGCAAGACGGTTGCGGTGAGCGGCAGCGGCAACGTGGCGCAGTACGCGATCGAGAAGGCCACGGCGCTTGGCGCAAAAGTGGTTTCGGCCAGCGATAGCGATGGCAGCATCTACGATCCAGCCGGCATCGACAAGACCAAGTTGGCTTTCTTGATGGAGCTGAAGAACGTGAAGCGCGGTCGCATCGAAGAGTACGCCAAGAAGTTCAAAGGCGCCACCTACAAGAAAGGTGCACGCGTGTGGGACGTGGTGGCCAAGTGCGATGTGGCACTGCCTTGCGCAACACAGAACGAACTCGACGGCAACAACGCCAAGACGCTGGTGAAGAAAGGTGTGAAGTATGTGGCCGAAGGCGCCAACATGCCGACCACACCGGAAGGCATCGCCGTGTTCGAAGCCGCCAAAGTGGCCTTTGCACCGGGCAAAGCCAGCAACGCCGGTGGTGTTGCCACAAGCGGCCTGGAGATGAGCCAGAACAGCCTGCGCCTTAGCTGGACCCGCAAGGAAGTGGACGAGCGCCTCCACGCCATCATGGTGAACATCCACGCGGCGTGCGTGAAGCATGGCACCGAAGGCAAACAGGTGAACTACGTGAAAGGCGCCAACATCGCCGGTTTCGTGAAAGTGGCAGACGCGATGCTGGATCAAGGGGTGGTGTAAGCATTACCAAACCCTTCTTCTTTTGAAGGGCCCGTGAAATGAAAAAGGCCCCGACTCGTCGGGGCCTTTTTACGTTGGTCTTGTTCGACCAGCCAACGGGCTTCACCAGCCCTTTGCACGTGGTCGTTCGGACGGCTTACAAGGCCTTGATGTGCTTGTCCAACTCCTGATGCAGGCCGAGCCCGCGCAGGTTCTTCGCAACGATCACCCCGTTCGGGTCGATCAACCAACTGGCCGGAATGCCCTGCACCTGGTAAAGCTTAGCACCAGCGCTGCTCCAATGTTTCAGGTCGCTCACATGGTATTTCCAGGCAAGTTTGTCCGCGGTAATTGCTTGTTGCCATGCTGTGCGGCTGCGATCCAAGCTCACACTGAACACTTCAAATCCTTTGCCCTCTTTGAACTTGGCCTTGCTGTACTTGTCGTAAGCGGCCACTACGTTCGGATTCTCGCGGCGGCAGGGGCCACACCAACTTGCCCAGAAATCGATCAGCACGAACTTGCCCTTCAGTTCACTCAGCTTCAACAGTTTGGTGCTGTCCGCATTCATGAACGCCAGTTCGGGAGCGCGGTCGCCCACGTTGAGGCCGATCTTGGTTTCGCCGCCCTCGGCAGGCACGGGCTCTTTGCGGGTGAAGCCATAAAGGCCAACAAGCACTACGGCGGCCACAAGGGCGATGCGTGAAAAGGACATGACGCTGCGGATTTTCATGGGTGCGAATGTAGAATGAGCGATGGCGCGCCGCCCAGCCATGTTCATGCCACATCTGAAAAGCCTACGGACCATCACAGGAGCTTGGTGCAAGCCTCCAACGCCATGCGCACGCGCTGAGCGTGGTCTCCGTGGATCACGGTGAATGGTTTACCCAAGCCGCGCAGCCGTGCTTCGTACTTCGCGAACAGTCGGTCCCGGTCGAGTGGGTTCTCTCGCTGGGGGTCAGGCTCCCAGGGGATGTCCGGCTTACAGAGCAGCCAATGGTCGTAATGGCGCCGTTCCGTCTGTTCCACGATCCAAGGCTCGCACCGGCCGTACTTCTCTTCGCTCCAAATGCGGATGGTGAGCAGTTCCGTATCGCAGATGATGCGGCCGTCCGGCCCCGCCGCGGAGGAAAGGGCATCTTCCAACTCCAACTGCGCTTTGGCGATCACGAGAAGATCCGACTCGGCATACGGGCGATCAAGCTCGTCGATGTACTCCCGTGCAACTTCGTTCACAACCACAGCGCGGAGGGAATCACCCAGTGCGAGCGTCAAGGTGGTTTTGCCGCTGCTCTCGGGGCCGGTAACGACGATTTTCTTCATGGCTGGCTCTCAAGATCCGATCGGTCACGATGACACTTTCGGCAGGCTCGGCATCGCACCCAAAGTAACTTTCCATCCCTCCATGGGCAGCGCAGTCGGTGCATTCAAGCATCATGCTCATGAAACCGAAAAGGCACTAGCCATGAAACGAACCATCCTCCTCCCACTCTTCGCGACAGTTGTGATCAGTGGACAAGCGCAGTTGGCACCAAAACAAGTTGCCCCGCTCAGTGCGCATATGATCGAAGTGAATGCGCAGTGGCGCATCAAGGACAATACTTCGCTGGACGAGCACATGGTGAGCTTTGCCAACGAGAACGAACGCATCGCCACGCATTTGCGCATGGTGTGCGATCAGCTTGTTGCCAACATGCCCGAAGGCTTATCTGCAGCACAACATGGACTGCGCCTTCAATTGGTCGAGACGCTGCGTGCATATGCCGACCGGGGTGTGTTCCCACAGAACCATGCCCTGCCGTACCGCAATCCGGTGTTCATCGATCCGCACAACACCGCGTGTGCCGTGGGCCATTTGATGCGTGAAAGCGGGAACGGTGCGTTGGCACAGCGCATCCATGATGAGATGAACTTGGCGTACGTGCTCGACATCCCATTGCCGGAAGTAGGCGCGTGGGGAACGGAACATGGATTCACCGCGAATGAACTTGCTTGGATACAACCCGGCTATCCGGCCACTGATCCATGGATCGCGTTCGGGGGGGGAACCAATGCGTCAGTGAGCACGTTGTTGAAATTGAGCAATGGGGACCTCTTGGTGGCAGGGGAATTCACCCAAGCGGGTGGCTCGAACCACATGCATGTCGCGCGCTGGGATGGCTCCGCCTACCAACCACTTGGTAATGGTGTGGATGGAACGATAGAGTGCGCGATCGAGCAGGCCGGCGTGATCATGGTAGGCGGTACGTTCCAGAACGGTAATGCCGACGCCGCGATCTGGAACGGAGCTACTTGGACCTATACCAGCGTGTTTCCAGGAATGTCGCCAGCGGTGCATGCGTTCCACATCCACAACAATGAGCTGTATGCCGCGGGCACCGAATCCGGCTTTGCTGGCACGGCTCATCGAGTGAGCAAGTTGGTCGGTATGGCATGGCAATACGTTGGGGGCAACATGAACAACACGATCCACGCACTGGCTTCCTATAACAATGAACTGGTAATGGGCGGAGCCTTCACCGGTCTCTCGTCATTCGGCAATCCCGACAGCTCCGTGATGCACGTAGCACGATACGATGGCAACGCTTGGGTGCAGTACGCCGATGGCTTGAACGCGACCGTGCGCGACCTCGAACTTTTCGATGGCCAGTTGCACGCCGGTGGTGATCTCTATGAGAACATCGCACCGGTATTCGGTCTTGCTCGTATCGCTGTTGGGGCCACGACCTGGGAGCAACTCATGCCCAACCTTACCCTCTATTTCTTCCCGGGGGCTGGACCCACCCACTTGAGCTGCCTGTTCGCGACCGACACAGCGCTCTACCTCGGCGGCTCCTTCTCGCTTGCCAGCGGATTGAGCTACGGTAGCAACATCGCGGTATTCCACGGGCTGGTCGATGGGTTCACACCAACGGCAACGTTCGATGCACCGGTGCGCGCCTTGGCAATGGTCGGTACCCGGTTGGTGGCTGGTGGTGATATGCTGACGGCCAATGGCGATCAAGTCGATCACATCGCTGAGCTGGAGCTTGCCACAGGCATCGACGAGGTACCCGGTTCCATCGAAATGAGCCTTTGGCCGAACCCTGCGCACACGAGCGTATCTGTATCACTTGGAAAAACACTCTCACCGGATGCACACTATGATGTCACCGATGCAACAGGTCGCGTTGTGATTTCGGAACGCGTGATCACCGAACGATTCGCGATCGATGCTGGCGCACTGGCTACTGGTGTGTACACACTTCGCGTTGGCGATGGAGCGCGCACCGGTACGATGACCTTCGTCAAGGAATAGCCTGAGGCTTCAACCGCGCATTGTATGCCCTGTTCCAACGGATGTACCCGGCCACCGCAAGGCCTATGTACACCACGTTGAGCAGGGCGTACCCGTTGAGGCCGATGAGGAAATTGAAGGCCACGGCCACGACATCGCCAATGGTCCAGTAGATCCAGTTCTCCACCGCCTTCGCGCTCATCAGCCACGTGGCAATGATGGCGAAGGAAGCGATGAAGGCCTCCATGCCCTGGTGTGTTCCGGGCACTTGCCAGTACCTCATTGCCCAAACGAGAAGGCCTGTCACCGCAACACCAATGGCGAGCAACAGCAGATGCTTGGGCAGCGGAAAACGGGTGAGTGGCCGGTCTTCCGAAGCGCTGCCCCATGCCCACCAACCATAGAGACCCATAAAGCCGTAAAACACATTGAGCAACGCCATGAGCCAAGCGTCTTGGGCCTGATACAATACCACGCTGATCACGGATGCAACGAAGCCGAACAGCCAGCCGCTCCGCTTTTCCAGACCGATCAGTATGGTGAAGAGGATATTGAGCACCACTGCCGTCCACTCCAAACCCAATGCAAGCTGTGATGACATGCCGCTAAGGAACGGTGCGCAGCCGACCAGAACGTGCCAACCCTCAAAAGCCGCAGTTGCAGGGATTGCTGAAATACATGGTGGCCCAAGGCACCAGTTCGCGGATCGCAGCTTGTTCTTCCTCGTTCATCTGGATCACGCGGAGATCAAGGAAACGCAGCGCCTTCAGGTTCTCGGCCTCAGGGGGCAACGCCCCGATATCGTTGCTCCAGAGATCCAGCACTACCAACTTCTCCAGCCCACCGATGCACCCGGGCAACGAAGGGATCTCGTTTTGGCTGGCCACGAGCTTCTTCAGGTGCTTCAGCTTGCATACTGCCGCGGGGAATACTTCGAGCTTGTTGTGTCCGAGGTCGATCTCCTGTAAGAATTCCAACTCACCTATCCACTCCGGCAATTCCTTCAATTTGTTGTTGCGCAGTTCCAATGAATTGAGGTTCTTGAACTTGCGCACATCCTCGGGCAACACCTTCAACCGATCGCCGGACAGGTCAAGGCGATAAACGCTTAGCGGGTCCTTCAGCGCCTTCTCCAGGCTGGTGAAGGTGCGAACGCTGTCAAGCGCAGGGGGCTCCAAGAGTTGCGCCTGGGCTACCGCAGCTACGGATGTTGAGAGAAAAAGGAACAGGAGATTGCGCGTGATCATGCTTTTGATCCGAAGATTCCCAGGACCCGATCGCGGTCTTTCATGAGCTGCTCCTTCAATGCATCGAGGCCGTCGAATTTCCGTTCGTCCCGCACCCGCTGACTGAAACGCACGGTAATGCCCTCTCCGTACAGATCGCGATCCAAACCAAGCACATGTACCTCCACGGTGCGCTCGCCATCGCCCTGCACCGTTGGTCGTTTACCGATATTGAGCATGCCTGTGAATTCACCGTCGCGTAAGGAGACGCGCACGGCGTACACGCCGTCGCCCGGCACCAGTTTGTAGGAGTCGGTAAGGGCGATGTTGGCTGTAGGGAACCCGATGGTCCGGCCGAGTTGATCGCCTTTCACCACAAGGCCGGTGATCGGATACTCGTAGCCAAGCCACTGACGGGCATGCTCCACATCGCCGGCCTGCAACGCCTGTCGGACTTTGGTGCTGCTCACCTTCACATGGTCGATCTCCTCGGCAGGGATCTCCTCCACCTTGAAATCATACGCCTCTCCGTACTGGCGCAGCAAATGGATATCACCTTCTCGATTGCGCCCGAAACGGTGGTCGTGACCGATCACCATAGCATGCAGGCCGAGTCCGTCGACCAGAACATTGCGCACATATTCCAGAGCTGTCATCCTACTGAAAGTGCGGGTGAACGGCACGACCAATAAGTGGTCGATACCGGCTTCTTCCAACAGTGCTGTCCTCTCCTTCTGGGTGCTCAACAGCTTCAGGTCGTTGTCGTGCGGGAAGAGCACCATACGGGGGTGTGGATGGAACGTGAACAACACGCTTTCCCCTTCCTCGCGCTGGGCGATCTCCTTCAGCCGCTGCAGGATCTTCCGATGTCCCATGTGCACGCCATCGAACGTTCCGGTGGTGAGCACGGGCCTCTTCACGCCATAGAAGTCGGTGATATCGGTATGGATCTTCATGCGCCGCCGAAGATCGCCCCTGCAACCGAATAGGTTGCCCCGCGCCGGATCGAACAGAAGAGAGCCCTTAGGGTCCTTCGGGCTTCTTGCGACCGCGGGGGCCGCAAAAGAGAGTGAAACGAGCTCCCCTGACCGTGGGCTGGGCCGCACCGGAACAGGTCGAACAGGTCATCGGAAGGGTTTTATCCACACCCTTTTCGCGTATGCCCTTGACGCCTACTTTCGCGGCCGCAAAACAGGGGGTGTTCCCCCGCACCAAGCACATGGGAAAGCAGATCGGCAAAGTTGTTCAGGTCATCGGGCCTGTTGTGGACGTTCGTTTCGAGGCAGGGAAGAACCTGCCCAATATCTACGACGCATTGCACATCACCCGGGACGATGGCAGCATCCTGATCCTGGAAACCCAGCAGTTGATCGGCGAGGACACCGTGCGTTCCGTGAGCATGGACAGCACCGATGGTTTGGCCCGTGGAGTTGAAGTGATCGGCCAAGGCCAACCTATCTCCATGCCTGTGGGCGATGCCGTTAAGGGCCGCCTCTTCAATGTGGTGGGCGCACCGATCGATGGCATGAAGCCGGTGAACACGGGGAAGAGCTATCCCATCCACCGTGAGGCACCGAAATTCGAGGAACTGACGACCAGCACCGAGGTGCTCTTCACGGGTATCAAGGTCATTGACCTGGTCGAACCTTACGCCAAGGGCGGTAAGATCGGTTTGTTCGGAGGCGCCGGCGTGGGCAAGACCGTGTTGATCCAGGAGTTGATCAACAACATTGCCAAAGGCTACAGTGGTTATAGCGTTTTCGCAGGCGTAGGTGAGCGCACCCGCGAGGGGAACGACCTGTTGCGTGAAATGATCGAGAGCGGCATCGTGAAGTACGGCGAGGAGTTCGGTCACAGCATGGAAAAGGGTGGCTGGGACCTCACCAAAGTCGACTACGCAAAGCTCGAGACCAGTCAGGCGACCTTCGTGTTCGGGCAAATGAACGAGCCTCCTGGAGCCCGTG
Organism: Flavobacteriales bacterium; assembly: GCA_016703005.1. GTDB lineage: Bacteria > Bacteroidota > Bacteroidia > Flavobacteriales_F > PHOS-HE28 > PHOS-HE28. The sequence goes on along the minus strand of JADJCX010000002.1, from coordinate 44,764 downwards.
CCCGAGTAGCCCTGAGCGGTCTCACATTGGCCGAGTATTTCCGCGATGGGGATGAACAAAGCGGCGGCCGTGACATCCTCTTCTTCGTGGACAATATCTTCCGCTTCACCCAAGCGGGTTCCGAGGTATCCGCGCTACTGGGCCGTATGCCCAGCGCCGTGGGTTACCAACCAACACTGGCCACGGAAATGGGAACGATGCAAGAACGGATCACCTCCACGAAGCGGGGGTCCATCACATCGGTGCAAGCCGTTTACGTTCCTGCGGATGATTTGACCGATCCAGCACCTGCAACAACGTTCGCCCACTTGGATGCTACCACGGTATTGAGCCGGAAGATCGCCGAGCTGGGTATCTACCCTTCGGTGGACCCGCTTGATAGCACCAGCCGTATCCTTACGCCACAGATCGTTGGCGAAGAGCACTACGGTTGCGCGCAGCGTGTGAAGGAGATCCTTCAGCGATACAAGGAGTTGCAGGACATTATCGCGATCCTCGGTATGGACGAGTTGAGCGAAAGCGACAAGATGGCCGTGAACCGTGCACGTAAAGTGCAGCGTTTCCTCAGTCAGCCGTTCTTCGTGGCCGAACAGTTCACCGGGTTGCCAGGAGTAATGGTTCCCATCGAGGAAACCATCAAGGGTTTCAACATGATCCTGGACGGCCAGATGGACGAATACCCCGAGACCGCATTCAACCTGAAGGGGAGCATCGAGGATGTGATCACTGCCGGTAAGAAGATGCTGGCTGACGCAGCCAAGGCGTAAAATCGATGTGAAGATGTGCAGATGTGGAAATGAGCGCATCCCGGCATCTTCACATCTCCACATCCTCCACATTTCCACATCTCCCCTATGCGACTAGAGATCATCACCCCGGACAAAGAGATCTACAAGGGCGACGCCAAATTGGTAAGCGTTCCCGGTGTGGATGGGAGCATGGGGTTTCTCGATAACCACGCTCCGCTGATCACTGTGCTGAAAGCGGGCGACGTGAAAGTGACGTTGGCCGATGGGAAAGTGCAGCTCTTCCCGATCAAGGGCGGCGTTGTGGAGGTGATGAAGAACACCGTTCTCGTGTTGGCAGAGTGATCCGATCACGATATCAATGTAAAAGGCCTCCGAAAGGGGGCCTTTTACATTGGTATCAACACGTTAATCGACCGCTTACACCTTCGCAAACGGCGCGGCATTCGGAAAAAGAAACCCCGCGCACCGTATTGGTGCGCGGGGTTCTCGATCGTTCGATGACCGCCGCTTAGCGGATCGTCACTTTCTGAACGGTGCTACCTGCCTCGTTGCTCACACGCACGGTGTAAACACCCTTGGCCAGACCGGTCAGGTCCATGTTCATCGAGTTGTTGAAGCTCGTGCTTTGGACCATTTCACCGAGGATGTTCATCACATCAACCAAGTAACGACCAGCCTCGGTCGTGTTGATGGTGAAGAGGCCTTCGCTGGGGTTCGGGTACATGGTGATGCCGATCAGCTGATCGTTCTCTTGCACGCCAACGGAAGCATTGCCGCTAAGGCGGATAGCGTAAGCATTGCCGTTGGTGTAGGAGAGGCCATCGGAAGCGAGGCTGATCATGCTGGCAAGTGCAGGTTGCGGAACGGTGACATCATCCAATACGCGGATGGTGTTCGCGCTGCTGTTGCTGAGGAGCTCAACGGCGGCGTAGTACACGCCTGGATTCAGCGTGTCTGGGTTGGCGAAAGCGATCCCTGCGCGACCCTCGCTGATGTCCCAAGCGGAAACGATATGCTCAGGACTGCTGACCAGCGGGCTGAGCACGTTGTCGTTCAATACTTCGGTGGTATCGTGCAGGCTGGCCACGATGGTGCCCCCTTCGATAGTTCCATTGGCCAGCATAACCTCAATACCGTATACGGTCATCGGAGCATTGATGTAGTACATGGACATCAAGTACAGTTGGTCCTCATTGTCCGTGAAACTGTTCGTTCCGGTAGCCGTCAACGACTCGTAACCAGCAGGGTGGTTACCGATGCCGTCCAATGAGTAGACGTCACTGGTGATCTCGAAATTGCGCAAGTAAACGTTGTTCAAAGGGAACGCATCCTGTGCGATCTGGTCGCTGGAAACAGCGAGTGTGCAGTTGTACATCGCCTCAGGCAATGCTACAGTTACCACCTCATCCATGAACAAGGTCTCATCCGTGAGAAGCAGGGGAGTGCTCGTAGAAGCATTGATCGGACCACCAAGAGCGGTGACAACCACGTTCGTCTGGTCCTGCACGCCTGGGTTGGTGTACGACCCACCCACGTTCATATCGCCGTCGTATTGAGCGCTGGGGATACGACCGTACTCATCGCCGGTGCCGGTGTGCGATACATACCCGCTCATCATCACTGCATCGTACTGAGGCTGTTCTTCAACTTGAACATCGTCCACATACCATGCGTAGCCCCATACACCGTACCAGTAAAAACGAACCCATACGGTGCCTTGGCTGCCTGCTGCGTCGCTGATGTTGATCCGCTTAATGGTGGGGTTGCCCGGAGACACGCTCTGGGTCAGTTCCCCATCGTACCATACTGGGTAAAGTCCCGTGGGCAGACCAACCGTAGCCGTATCGCTTGGAGGAACAGGCCAGTTCACGCCATCGGTGCTGATCGCGACGTAGGTCTGCTCATTGTTGAAACGACGGTACTGCGTTTCGAACTGCAATACTACGTTCGGGTAGGCGCTCAGGTCGATCGAAGAAGCCGTTGTAAGGAAGCTCTGCTCGTAGGTTGTTCCTGAGTTGTTGCCGCAATCCGAGCACAACATGGCATACCCGTTCGCTGCCGTTGTGCTAAGAATGGCTGGCGTGGCGTACTGACCAGTGCTTTCCAGACCGATACCGATCTGCCAGTCCACGACGAAACCATTAGGGTCGTGGCTGATCACCCAATCCGCGGGTGTAGCGAAGTCGTTCGTCCAGATAACGGCACCCTTTGCGCCACCTTGGTGTTGGGTAGGCTTCACCGCCGTAGCGTCATAAGGCACCTTCAAAGAGCGAAGGCCACCGGCGTTCTGCGCCGTCGCCCCGCCGGCGATCAAGATCGCGGCCAGAGCTGTGATGTATTGTTTGTTCATTGGGGTTTTGGTTGAGGTTTGTGCTAAAGGAAGGGACCAAATGTATTCATGAATGAGGGACGAACTGTAGGTCAGAATGTGTGTTATGATCGGAGGTCCAGCGACCCGCAGAGCCTATTCGTAAAGATCTTGCTTAGGGCCGGACCATAGCTATAAAGCACGGACCCGGGGCCGATCACCCTACATTCGTTCCCGAAATCAGACTACTAACCGTTCCGAGCTGTTCGGGACACGCGCTGGCAGGAAATCGATGCCAGGAGTACCAGCGCACTCCGGCCGCCAGCGACCACTTCTCTCTCAACACACAAATGACATTCGACAAATTGGGGCTGATCCAGCCCCTCCTGGACGCATTGCGTCAAGAAGGCTACACCAAGCCCACTCCCATCCAAGAACAAGCCATACCACTGCTACTGCAAGGGAATGACATCCTCGGGTGTGCCCAGACCGGTACCGGAAAAACTGCGGCCTTTGCGCTCCCCATCCTGCAACTCTTGCATTCCGGCGGAAGTCCCGCACCAGTTGCTGGCACAGCCAGCAAATTGAAGGAGTGGTTCGGGGCAAAGCCCGTGGCCACGCCGCCGCCCGCTTCCAAGCGCACGGCCAAGCAGCCACTGTGCCTCATCCTCACCCCTACCAGGGAATTGGCCATCCAGATCGGTGAGAGTTTTTCGGCCTATGGCCGGAATCTGGGGATCCGCCACACCGTGATCTTCGGTGGTGTTGGACAGAAGCCCCAAACGGATGCCCTGCAACGCGGGGTTGAAGTGGTGATAGCCACCCCGGGTCGGCTGCTCGACCTGATGGGCCAAGGCTATGTGCACCTTGAGAAGATCGAGATCTTCGTATTGGACGAGGCAGACCGCATGCTCGACATGGGATTCATCCATGATGTGAAACGCGTGATCCAGAAGCTACCTACCAAGCGCCAAACGCTGTTCTTCAGCGCCACCATGCCGCCCGACGTATCGCGCTTGGCGAATACCATCCTCACGAACCCACGCCGGGTTGAGGTGACGCCCCAGAGCACGACAGCCGAAAAGGTGCAACAACAACTCTTCCATGTGGACAAAGGGCACAAGCGTGCGCTGCTCGTTCATGTGTTGGAAGACCCCGCCATCAAGAGCGCTTTGGTGTTCACACGGACCAAGCACGGCGCCAATAAGGTGGTAAAAGATTTGGAGAAAAGCGGCATCACTGCTGAAGCGATCCACGGCAACAAGAGCCAGACTGCGCGGCAGAAAGCCTTGAGCAATTTCAAGGGGGGCGCCACGCGTGTTCTTGTCGCTACGGATATCGCAGCACGCGGCATAGACATCGATGATCTCGGGCATGTGATCAACTACGAGATCCCGAATATTCCGGAAACCTATGTGCACCGTATTGGCCGTACCGGCCGTGCCGGAGCGAGCGGACTGGCGATCAGTTTCTGTGACAACGGTGAGGAGAAGGACTTCTTACGCGACATCCAAAAGCTCATCGGAAAACAGATCCCGGTGATGCGCGAGCATCCCTTCGAGGGGGCAGCCCCACCTCCTCGCGAAGTGGACGAACGCGGCCCGCGCAATCACCAACGACCTCGCCAGCAGAGCAGCCATAGATCGGGTAGTTCGCCCGGGCACGGCGGCGGACAACGCAGCGGACAAGGGGGTGGTGGCCAAAACCAGCGTCCATCCGGTAGTGGCGGCGGTCAAGGCCGCAGTGGCAGTGGTGGGCGTGGTCCTTCGCGCGGTGGGCGTGGCGGCCAAGGCCGTAACACCGGCGGCGGCGGCGGGCAGCGTAGTGGCGGACAGGGCGGCTCGTAGGTCTCCGCAGCAGCCGCTACTTTGGCGGCAACTATGCCGCGCACATGATCATTATGATGATCGCCATCGGTTTGGGGTTCATCGTTCTTGAACGCATCGTCCCCGATCAACAGTTGCCGCATGTGAAAGGATGGTGGACCCGTGTCATCGTGATCAACCTTCTTCAGCTCGGCGTACTGTTTCTGGGCCGCGCAACCTGGGACAGTTGGCTGCAAGGCACCTCGCTCTTCGACCTCACTCCCGTAAAGCCCTGGGTGGGTGGTCTCGTGGGCTATTTCGTGGTAACGTTCGTTTTCTACTGGTGGCACCGCTGGCGCCATGAGGTGGGCTTCCTGTGGAATGCATTCCATCAAATACACCACAGTCCGCAACGCATCGAAACGATCACCTCGTTCTTCAAGCATCCGTTCGAGATCGTCGTCAATTCCATAATCATCGGAAGCATCAACTTCCTACTGCTGGGTCTTTCGTTGGAAGCCGCCGGATGGTGCCTTCTATACAGCAGTATCGGCGAGTACATCTACCATATGAACGTGCGCACGCCGCATGCCATGGGCTATTTCTTCCAGCGTCCGGAAATGCACCGCATACACCACCAGCGTGGGAAGCACTTCAACAATTTCAGCGATCTGCCCGTTTGGGACATGCTCTTTGGCACGTACGAGAATCCCAAGGAGCAGCAGATCGCGTGTGGTTTCAAACCGGAACGTGAGGCCCGCTTGGTGGATATGCTGCTCTTCCGCAACGTGAACGGCAAGCGACGGGATGCGTAGTGTGCTCTATGCGCTTGTGTTGGTGATCGGTTTTCTGCGGATAGCCGGATGGCTGTTGGACAACGACACTGTGAAGGGCCTGGGATCGGTCACAGCCGCTGCGCCGTTGCCCATCGTGTTCACCGAAGTGAAAGGCGTGGAAACGTTCGCGAACAATGTGTTCATCGTATTCGAGGACAGCACGCGGACAACAACTGAATTGCCTGTAACACCGGCGCTCTACAGTAGGTTGAGCGGTCCGTATAACCGCCGCAATGTGTTCGGCGCAGCCATCGCGTACGGGCCGGTTCTGGACGAGGCGCTGTGGCAAAGCGTCCTACGCTATGGCCTTTGTAGCGGTGTGCTTCAAAAGGAAATGGGGCTACCCATTACCATACGCAATACACGATTCGTGTTGCGCAGCCGCACCAAAGGCCGCACGGATGAATGGGTCCTGAAACCGCTACCCTGTCGTTGAAGCCCATCTCTCCCTACCACTTCGCGTTCTTCCGGATCGTACTCGGGTGCTACTTGTTCGTGCACTTCATAACGCTCATACCCTACGCTGCGGAAGTCTGGGGGCCGAACGGCATGATCCCGGATCCAACGCTCAACATGACCGCTGGCATCTTGCCGAACCCCTTGGTCTGGCTCAATAGCGATGGGTTCGGGACGGGGTTCATCATAACACTCGCGCTGTTGAGCATTGCCTTCATAATAGGGTGGCAACGCCCCCTGGTTTCGCTGCTGCTGTGGTTCGGTTGGGCCTGCCTGTTCGACCGCAACAATCTCATTGCCAACCCCGGGATACCATACGTGGGCTGGCTGCTATTGGTGTGTGCAGTAGTGCCGAGGGGAGAACCGCTGAGCCTTTCAAAAAGCCGTGGCGATGTGACATGGGCATTGCCCCGGGTGCTCTACATCGGTGCATGGGTACTGATGGCGGTTGGCTACACCATCAGCGGCATCGACAAATGGCTGGCCCCGAGCTGGCGCAACGGCTCGGCCCTTGTCCATCTGTTGGAGAACCCGTTGGCGCGGGATACATGGTTGCGCACGTGGATCCTTGGGTGGCCCGACGCGTTCCACCATATCATGACATGGTGCATCCTCGCGATGGAAGTCTTCTTCCTGCCTCTGACGCTCTTCCGGCGCACCCGCCTGTTCGCGTGGCTGGGTATGGTATCGATGCACCTGGGCATCCTGTGTATAGTGGATTTTGCGGACCTCACCGTGGGTATGCTCATGATCCATTTCTTCACGTTGGATGAACGCTGGTTGCGCGCTTCGAAGGTCAACGGTCCTGTGGTGTTCTTCGATGGGGTATGCGGCCTTTGCAATAGCTTCATCGACCTTTTGATGCAGGAAGACCGTGGTCGTGTTCTGCATTTCTCGCCGTTGCAAGGAACTAGCGCGCAAGAGCGCATCGCGGAACATCTCGCACCGCCCTTGGACACGGTGATCTACCAACGGAACGGTCGAACCTTCACGAAGAGCTCGGCGGCCTTGAGGGTTTTGGGCGATATCGGCGGTATCTGGAAAGTCTTGACCGTACTCCTGGTCATTCCCGCTCCGGTGCGTAACGCGGTATACGACTGCGTAGCACGGAACCGCTACCGCTGGTTCGGGAAAAGGAGAGCTGCCGTATGCCGACACCCGAGGAGCGTGCACGGTTCCTCCGTGATCGTTCAGCGCAACTTCTTGTTCCGCTTATGGCGATCAGCGTCGCGCTTCGTACGTTTCTCGAACTTCTTGTCGAAAGCCGCCTGCAGGTCGGTGCCGGTCTGGTTGGCGAAGCAGAGCACCACGAAGAGCACATCACCGAGTTCTTCCCCCAGATCCTGCTTGTCCTGCTTCTTCCTCGACTGCTCACCATACGTGCGCGCCATCACACGGGCTACCTCTCCCACTTCCTCGGCGAGCAGCGCCATATTCGTCATCGGGTCGAAATAGCGTACACCCACGCTTTTGATCCATTCATCCACACAGGTCTGGAGAACAGCGATCGGTCCAACGGGCATATGGTCAATACGATTAGCTTTTCGCGGCATGGGTATTCTGCTTCGCCTCAAAGATGGTTGCCGCATCGCGATCGCGACCACCTGCTTCGCGATCTCAGCGCACGCTCAGCAGCCACCTGACCTGCATCGCGTGCAGGCGGTGGTTGATGGGGTTCGCAGCCCCCAACATGCATGGCAAGCCGATAGCATCCTCAGCGCACAGCCGGGCGTTGTGATCAGCCGCACTGACTACAATACACGGAACCTGATGCTGCACCTTCAACCGGCTTGCGGACTTCAGGAAGCGGAAGTCGAGGCCCTTCTTCTGCCACTGGGCATGAGCCTGCGGTGCTGGCATCGGGCACCGATCACCGCTGCCCGCTTCGAACATCTCGATCCACGCTCCTGCGGCGAACCGACCCTTGTGCGATGAAGAAGTTCGTTGCGCTGCTCCTTCTCGTCATTGCGGTCGGCAGCGCGCGCGCGCAATGCACGAACTACACGATCACGGTGGGCGGTGGGCTCTTCGACAATGAGATCGATTGGGAATTGTTGAACGGCTTCGGCGTAACGGTCGCGAGCGGTATCGCACCGCAGACCGTGGCCGTGTGCCTCCCGGCGGATTGTTACACCATGTACATGTACGACTTGTTCGGTGATGGCTGGGATGGAGCGAGTTGGGTGATGAAAGTTCAACCAGCGAATACCATCGTGGCGAGCGGAACGCTCAACAACGGCAGCTTCGGCACCGCACAGGTGAACCTGCAAGGGGGCTGCGGTGGCGGCAATTGCAGCAACTACACACTGAACGTCACTAGTGGCTCCTTCCCGACCGAGATCAGTTGGAATCTGGTGAACGGAGTGCTGATCGTCAGCACGGGTTTCGCGCCGTCGAGCATACAGCTCTGCTTGGATACTGGCTGTTATGTGATGCAACTGTTCGACTCGTGGGGTGATGGTTGGAACGGTGCAACATGGACCTTGGTGAACAGCCTAGGTACGACCGTGAACAGCGGCACACTTGCAACAGGGAGCATTGGTCAAGGCATCATCGACCTGAGCCCTACCACGGCTTGCGCTCCAGCGACCGCCGTTACGGCCAGCGACTGTCCGGATGCGGTGAACATCTGCACCAACTACAGTTGGGCGATCGACCCCAATGGCATCGGTGCCATCAATGAGATACCCGTGCTCGGGTCGATCGGCAACCCCTTGCTCGATTGGGGCGATGGGCAGTTGAGCGCATGGGGTACCGACAACTATGGCTGTTTGCAGAACAACGAGCTCAATAGCACGTGGATGATCGTGAACATCAGCGGTGGTGGAAGTCTTGAATTCACCTTCGGAGGGCTAGGGCAACAGGCCGGGTTTTATGACTGGATCATGTACACCTACGATGCGACCGCATGCGCCGATGTGGTAGCGAACACCTTGGCCCCTGTGCGTTGCAATTGGAACGGAGCAAGCTGGGGCGGGACGGGGCTGGCCAGTGCACTGCCACCGGGCGGCAATGCCACCAACTTCGAGCCCCCACTGAACGTGGTCACTGGAGAACAGTACTTGATCTGTTTCAGCAACTGGTCCAGTGTCACCACCACGGTGCCGTTGGAGTTCGGCGGCACGGCCACGGTCAGCTGCGACCCGGTCGTGCTTCCCGTGGAACTCCTTTCGTTCGAGGCGATCGACGCGGGCGATGCCGTGTTATTGGAATGGTTCACGGCAAGTGAGGAGAGCACGGCCTGGTTCGAGGTTCACCGGAGCAACGACGGCGCAACATGGCAGCCGATCGGATCGGTCGCAGCGGCAGGGACTTCACAGCAGACCATCGAATACGCGCATTTGGATATGCAACCGTTGAACGGCCTCTCCTATTACCGGCTGCATATGATCGACACGGATGGCAGCGGCACCTACTCGGAGGTCGTTGGTATGCAACGCGTATCGGGCAATATCAGCGCCCACCCGAATCCGACCGATGGCACGGTGACGCTTGGCAGTACCGCCCGACTTCGGGTGATCGACGCGCAAGGGCGAACGATGCCGTATGAAGTGGTGCGTATCGGCACGCACGATCAAACGATCCGCTTGGGTACAACAGGTCTCTTTACCGTGCTGCCGTATGCGGCGGCCGAGGGTGCCGCCACATGGATCGTGGTGCGCTAGCTCACTCCTTCACTCTGCTGTCCATCGTGATCGTCACAGGACCGTCATTCACCAATGCTATTTGCATGTCGGCACCGAAGACACCGCACTGAACCGTGCGTCCGGTCGCAGTTGCGAGCACCTCTTTTGCACGCTCATACAAAGGGATCGCTTCTTCGGGACGCGCCGCGCGGATGTAGCTGGGCCGATTTCCCTTGGCCGTGCTCGCATGCAATGTGAACTGGCTCACCAGCAGGATATCGCCACTCGCTTGCACGGTATCAAGATCCATCTTACCGTCGGCACCAGCGAAGATGCGCAGGCGTGCGATCTTTCCACAGAGCCACTGCAGATCATCGTTGCTGTCGCCCGCTTCAACGCCCAACAATACCAGCAAGCCCCGACCGATACGAGCATGCTCTTGACCCCCGATGCTGACACTTGCTTCGCTGACGCGTTGCACAACGGCGCGCATTTCAGTAGGCGTGCTTGCTGAAGAAGTTCTGTTTCAGGTCCAGTTTCAGGGAGTCGGTTTTGCCGCCAACCGCATCGAGCCAAGTGCCGTACATGGCATTCGGCAGCATGATGAAGTAGTTTCTCAACGTATCCTGCGCCGCATCCACGCGCGGCCGCCCATAGTCCGTTGTCCGGTCCTTGAACGACTCATCGAAGTCCCGGAGTTGATCACCGCAGAGTAAAGCGATATAGTGGCTCGCCTTCACCTGAGCGCGACGCTCGGTCTTATCACTGGTCTTGTCCATGCACAATACGTGGCGGTCGTCGGCATCGGGGAACCCCAATGACGCCAGATTCTTGATCGTTGCTTCCCGCTCAGCGATGCTCCTATTACTGATGTAGAAGATGGAGCACCCCCGGCCTTTCGCATACCGGAGAAAGTCGAGCGCGCCCGGGAGCGCTTTGGCCGCGGCTTTGGCGGTCCATTCGGCCCAGTTGGCTTGCGTGAACGTGCGTCCTTTGGCTACGCCGGTGATCTGATAGGGCGAATTGTCCAACACCGTTTCGTCAATGTCGACGATCACCGCGGCAGGCAACACATGCGACTTGGCCAGGTTAGCATCGAGCCTAAGTCGCGCCAACTCATAGCACTGTTGGAAGAGGCGACGGATCTCGGCGCTGCTGTTCTGGTAGATGGCGGCATCGGCATTCTGCTGCGACAGGGCGAAGGAGACATACGGGACCGCTTCAGCGGTCGTCGTCGTTTGGGCATCGGAAACCGCAGCAGTAGCATTGGCTTCAGGTGCTTTTCGGGTCGAACTGCAGGCAACAGCAAGTGTTGCGGCTATCGAGAGCGCGAGGGGAACGTTCTTCATCATCTGATCATCTGTTTTCCGATCTACGATCGATAAGATCAACCAACCCTGTATGGACCTTCATCTTCCACGCCGTTCACCATATCAACATAGCTCGTGTACCGGCTCACCGCGATCGAGCCATCCTCCACCCCGCGCTTCACGGCACAACCGGGCTCGTCCAAGTGTTTGCAGTCGTTGAAGCGACATGCGTTCTTCAATTTGAACATCTCCGGGAATTGGTCGACGATCTCATCCGGGGTCATATCCACCAGGCCAAATCCCTTCACGCCGGGTGTGTCGATGATGAAGGTCTGAGTTGTTGGCTCGGCCCTGATAGCACCACTGGCCGTCGGCAAATGGACGTTAGCGGCATTCAGTTCGAACATCTCCGCGAAGGTGGTGGTGTGCTGGCCTTTGTCGCTTGACCCGCTGATCTCCTGGGTGCGCAGGTCGAGGGACGGGTCGATGGCGTTGATCAGCGTGCTCTTGCCCACGCCGCTATGACCGGCGAGGAGTGTCACCTTGCTCTGGAGCAGCGCCTTCACTGCTCCGATCCCAATGCCCGTAATGGCGGAAGTAAGCAGCACCCGATAGCCAGCACCCTCATACGTGTTCTTGTAGGCTTCGAGCACTTCGCGATCATGCTCGTCGCACGCATCCAACTTGTTCAGCACAACAACGCAGGGCACACTATATGCCTCGGCCGTAACGAGGAAGCGATCAATGAATCCGAACGAGGTGCGCGGACTGGCAACGGTGGCGATCAACAGTGCTTGATCCATGTTCGCCGCGATCACATGCATGTGGTGGCTCAGGTTCACACTGCGCCGAATGATGTAGTTCTTGCGGTCGTGGAGTGCCGTGATCGCCCCGACTTCCTCCGCACTGATCTGGGGAATGAAGTCCACTCGATCGCCCACGGCTATGGGATTGGTGCTCGTATAGCCCTTGACCCGAAGATTGCCTTTGGCCACGCAATCGTGCAACGATCCGTCGGCCGCGCGCACGCGATAGCGGCTACCCGTGGAACGCATGACGAGACCTGAGGACATGGTTGTGGAGTTAATGCAAATGTGGAGATGAACCGGGCGGAACCGGGCTCAGATCTTCACTTCGCTCACAGCGGCACCGTCTTGCCTTCAGCGTCCAGAATGCTGAAATCCAAGTATTGGCTGGCGCCTTCGGGCTTCACTTTCACGCTCTTCTTCCAACGCCACCACCATTGACGCTGACGGCTCCATAGGCCTTTCGTGAGATACGCATGGATGAATGGATGGACCACCACGGTAAGCCCGCTCAAGTTCTTTTCGCCGTGCAGATAATTGAGCGCGTGTTCCAATTCATCGATGATGAGCACAGGAGCCTTCACTTCACCGGTCCCATTACATGTTGGGCAATTCTCGGTGGTTACGATCTCGGTCTCGGGGCGAACACGCTGACGCGTGATCTCCACCACACCGAACTTGCTCATCGGAAGCACATTGTGCTTCGCCTTATCGCTTTCCATCGCCTCTTTCAGCACCTTGTGCAATTGGCGGCGGTTCTCCGGTTCGTACAGGTCGATGAAGTCGATGCAGATGATGCCGCCCATGTCGCGCAACCGCAACAAACGCGCGACTTCCACCGCCGCTTCAAGATTCGTTTCCAGTGCGTTCTGCTCGTGGTCCTTCTGCCCACCCTTTCTGCCGCCGCTGTTCACATCGACGACGTGCATGGCCTCGGTCTTCTCCACGATCAGGTATGCGCCACTGGGCAATGACACGTGCCGGCCGAAGGCGGCCTTGATCTGCTTATTGACCCCGAAGTGGTCGAAGATGTCGAGCTTGCCTTTGTAAAGCTTAACGATGTTCTTCTTCTCCGGAGCGTTCACCTCCAAATACTGACGAACCTCTTCCCCGACCTGCTCATCATCCACGTGGATGTTGGCGAAGTCAGCGCTGACGAGATCGCGGAGCACTGCACTGGTCCGATCCAATTCGCCCAGCACCTTTTTCGGGGGCATGGCGTTCTTGAGATTCCGGAAGATCATATCCCATCGCTGCAGCAAGCTCTTCAGATCAGCTTCCAGCTCAACCGTGCCTTTGTGCTCGGCTTGTGTGCGCACGATCACACCGAAATTCTGCGGTTTGAATACCGCGATGGTCTGCTTCAGTCGCTTCCGCTCCTCCTCGTCCGTGATGCGACTGCTGATGCTGATCTTCTGGATGAACGGCACCAACACCATATAGCGACCGGCCAAGGTTATCTCGGCACTGAGGCGCGGCCCTTTCGTACTGATCGGCTCCTTGGCGATCTGCACCAGAATACTCTGGCTGGCGCTGACCACTTCTTGCAGTTTGCCCTCCTTCTGGATATCGGGCTCCATCTTCCAGCCCTCCAGCATACTGCTGTCGAGGCTGCCGCTCACTGCAGCCTTGGTGAAGCGGTAACTGTTCTTGAACTGTGGGCCCAGATCGTAATAGTGCAGGAAGGCGTCCTTCTCGTGCCCTACTTCGACGAATGCGGCATTGAGCCCCGGAGCCACCTTGCGGATCTTGGCCAGATAGACGTCGCCTACGGCATAGCCACGGTCGCTCTTCTCACGGGAAAGACCCGTTAGAAGTTTGTCCTTCACGATGGCAATGGCCGTATCGGAAGGGCTCGATTTGATGACCAGATCGACGCTCACCTAGGAAGTGTGATGGTGTGAAGCATAGGCACGGACCCGACGTATCGGGATGTGCATTGGCGCTTGGGCACCCGCGCCCATCCCCACCCCACAGGGAGTGAACAATGGGACGACCAGGGACTCGGTACTTGACCGAATACCCACGCGTCAGAAGCCGATCCTACCGGACCCGCTTCTTGTGACGGTTCTTGCGCAGGCGCTTTTTGCGCTTGTGCGTGGCCATCTTGTGTCGCTTCCTCTTCTTACCGCAAGGCATGTGTTCTACTGCTTTTCGTTCGTACTTCCTGCGATGATCGCATCCGCAGCGGCTTGCGCCGCTGGATCCGTCACCATTGTCTTGTATTTCAATACCGCTTCCTTCGCCAGCGCGGTGCTGTCGACGGCCGCATAGCTGCGCCCCAGTTCCAACCAAGCATCCGCGCGAGCGGGTGCCAGTGCGATCACCTTCCTGAACCGACCAATGGCTTTGTCGAACTGACGGCTTTGCAAACTGAAGAGGCCCAACTGCCAATGTGCTTCCACATTGTTGCTGTCCTCGGCCAGAATGCCGCGCAAGGCCATGATCCCTTGCATGGGGTCGGGCCCCTGAACAAGGGCTGCAGCTTCGGCAACCCGTTGATCCATGCTCGCGTGCTCATGGCCCTGGTGGCCATCGCCCGCTAAGGGAACCTCAGCGTTTGTCCCGGAAGGTGTCCGGGGTATCAGCATCAAAAGAACGACCACCACTACCGCACCTCCCAGCATCAACCACTGGGATTTCCCCCACTTCATGCCTTCCCGCTTGTCTTCTCCTTCATGCTATCCACCCAACTTTCCGCCGGCTTGAAGGCAGGGGCAACGTGGGCCGGAATGATGATGGGTGTGTTCTGCGGCAAGAGCCTTCCCGTCTTCTGGGCCTTTTGCTTCACCAAGAAACTGCCAAAGCCGCGCATATGCACGTCCTCACCTTGCTCCAAACTGGTCTTCACTTGGTCCATGAAAGCCTCCACAACGGCCGAAACCACCTCGCGCTCAATACCCGTGCGTTTGCCCAAAATGGCGATGAGATCGGCCTTGGTCATGGTTGCTCTTCCTGAAAACGGGGTGCGAATATAGTCGGACAACTGATGCCAGCAACCCATCTTTGTGCCTCAATGCCAAGCCGTTCATGGTTCAGCAAGGCCCTGCTGCCTTGGTACACTGAAAACAAGCGTGAATTACCGTGGCGGAATAGCGCCGACCCATACCGGATCTGGCTCAGCGAGGTGATCCTGCAGCAGACGCGGGTGGATCAGGGCTTGGAATACTGGAAGAGATTCGTTCGACGTTGGCCCAGTGTCGCTGATCTAGCAGCCGCGAGCGAGGATGAGGTGCTGAAGGAATGGCAAGGCCTCGGCTATTACAGCCGGGCCCGGAATCTCCGAGCCGGGGCGCTTCAGGTGATCCGGGAACACGAAGGCGATTTCCCGCGGTCACATACCGGGCTGCTCAAGCTAAAAGGCGTTGGCGACTATACGGCTGCTGCCATCGCGAGCATTTGTTTCGATCAAGCGGAGGCCGTGGTGGATGGTAATGTGTATAGAGTGCTGTCCCGAGTGTTCGGTATTGCAACGCCGATCGACAGTTCGGAAGGCAGACGTGCTTTCAAGATGCTGGCCGGCGAGCTGATCAGTAAGGAACAGCCGGGCGATCACAACCAAGCCGTGATGGAGTTGGGGGCCACGGTGTGCACGCCGCGCAACCCTGATTGCATTGCTTGCCCACTATGGGGTCGGTGCATAGCGCACAAGGAGGGCCGTATCGCATCGCTTCCAGTGAAGTCCAAGAAGCATGTCGTGCGCATCAGACACTTCAATTACTTGGTCATCCGCTCTGCGAAAGGACTATTGATGCGCCAGCGTAAAGGCAAAGACATTTGGCAAGGCTTATGGGAACTCCCCATGCTGGAAACCGAGCGATCAGCAACAAGTTCAGCCCTTCTCGAACTGATCAGCAAGAGCTTGGGGAAGAGTGCTGGTACATGGTCAGTGAAGAAAACCAGCCTGCCTGTTGAACATCTTCTCTCCCACCAACGCATCATCGCGACGTACTGGGTCTGCGAGCCCGTTGGCAAGTGGCGGTCGCCGGACGAATGGAAGATGGTCTCTCCGAAAGAGCTCAAAAAACTGGCCGTGCATCGCTTGATGGAACGTTGGATGGAAAAGGCCTGAAGAACTCCTGTGGAACTATCCGCACGAACTTCTTCCTTTGCGCCCTTCCAAAAAGCACCATGCCATACCTCTTCACCTCCGAATCCGTTAGCGAAGGCCACCCTGATAAAGTTGCCGATCAGATCAGCGATGCGTTGATCGACCACTTCCTTGCCTTCGATCCAAGTAGCAAGGTGGCTTGTGAAACATTGGTGCCCACGGGCCAAGTGGTTCTTGCCGGTGAAGTGAAAAGCAAAGCATATCTCGACGTGCAGGAGATCGCCCGTGATGTGATCCGCCGCATCGGGTACACCAAGAGCGAGTATATGTTCGAGGCGAACAGCTGCGGCATTTTCAGCGCCATCCACGAACAGAGCCCCGACATCAACCAAGGCGTGGAGCGCAAGAACCCGGAAGAACAAGGGGCAGGGGACCAAGGCATGATGTTCGGCTACGCATGCCGCGACACGGACAATTACATGCCGCTTCCGCTGGAATTGAGCCACATGCTGTTGCGCGAATTGGCTGCCATCCGAAGGGAGAAGAACAGCAAGATGCCTTACCTGCGCCCTGATGCCAAGAGCCAGGTGACCATTGAATACGCCGATAATGGTAAACCACTGCGCATCGATGCCATCGTAGTAAGCACGCAGCACGACGACTTCGACAAGGAGCCGGTTATGCTGGCGAAGATCAAGAAGGACATCATCGAGATCCTGATCCCACGCGTGAAGAAGCAACTGCCCAAGCGCGTGCAGTCGCTTTTTGGCAACGACATCGCCTTCCACATCAACCCGACCGGCAAATTCGTGATCGGCGGCCCACACGGCGATACGGGCCTCACGGGTCGCAAGATCATCGTGGACACATACGGTGGAAAGGGTGCGCACGGCGGTGGCGCCTTCAGCGGAAAGGACCCTAGCAAAGTGGACCGCAGCGCGGCTTACGCCGCACGGCACGTTGCCAAACACTTGGTCGCCGCAGGGGTGTGCGATGAAGTGCTGGTGCAGGTCGCATACGCGATCGGCGTGGCCGAGCCTGTAGGCTTCTATGTGAACACCTATGGCACCAGCAAAGTGAAAGCGAGCGACGGGGACATCGCCAAAACCATGAGCGAGCTGCCTGAGTTCAACATGAAGCCGTACTTCATCGAGAAGCGCTTCAAGCTGCGCACACCGATCTACAGCGAAACAGCCAGCTATGGCCACATGGGGCGCGACAGCAAGGTGGTGACCAAGACCTTCAAGAGCGCAGGCAGGGAGAAAACCGTGAAAGTGAAGCTCTTCCCGTGGGAGGACCTGAACGCATTGGGCGTGGTGAAGAAGGCCTTCAAGCTCTAGGCGCAGGACGACCCTTCCTTATAGGTCGACTTCCAGACGGCCGGGAGACGTCTTTCTCACCCATTGCTTGCCGGTTCGCACCAGCCGATTACATTCGCAGCCCATTTCGCAGACCCCATGTACGCCATCGTCGATATCGCAGGACAGCAGTTCAAAGTGAAGAAGGACTCCATCGTTCGGGTTCACCGCCTGGATGCTGAAGAAGGAAAGGTGCTTGAACTGGACCAGGTTCTGTTGGTGAGCAATGGCAGCACTGTTACAGTAGGCACGCCTACTGTTGATGGCGCCCGCGTTGCCGCTCAGGTAATGGCCCACGACAAGGGCGACAAGGTGCTGGTGTTCCACAAGAAGCGCCGCAAGGGTTACCAGAAGCTGAACGGCCACCGCCAGTACATCACCGAGCTGCGCGTGTTGGGCATCCTCGGAAAAGGCGAAAAAGCCCCTGCGGCACTGAAGAAGCCTGCTCCGAAGGCGAAACCAGTAGTTGAGGAAGCCAAGGAGGTGAAGAAGGCTTCTGCGAAAGCAGCCCCGAAGGCCGCTGCCAAGAAAGCAGCCCCGAAAAAGACCGCAGCCCCCAAGAAGGCCGCAGCAAAGAAGACCGATAAGAAGTAATCCCAACCGGACGCGATACCGGGCCTTGCCCGGTATGACAACCCAAGGAAACCATGGCACACAAGAAAGGTGAAGGCAGTACCCAGAACGGACGGGAAAGCCACAGCAAACGACTCGGCGTTAAGATCTATGGCGGCAGCAAAGCCATAGCCGGCAACATCCTGGTGCGCCAGCGCGGCACCAAGCACCACCCCGGCCGCAACGTCGGCATCGGTGTGGACCACACGCTGTACGCTTTGGTGGACGGCACCGTGAAATTCCAAGTGAAGAAGGGCGAGCGCAGCTACGTAAGCGTAGTACCTGCTGAAGCCTGAACAGAACAAGACTTCGTCATCGGAACCCCTTCCGCCATTAGGCGGAGGGGGTTCTTGTTTTCAACCCAAGAATTGTGATCGGTGTCCACTCCGGCCAGCTGCAACAGCCGCAAGCCGCGAACGAGGCGCCTACCTTCGCCACACTAACAAGGAAGCGTACACGACATGCTGGAACTGCCCTACCTGAGAGAGAACCGTGAGGAGGCCGTGGCACGGTTGAGCAAACGGAACATTGATGCTGCCGGACTGGTGGCCAAGGCGCTTGAACTTGACGAGCAGCGCCGTGCCATCCAGAACGAGGCCGATGGTAAGCTGGCCGAGATGAACGAATTGAGCCGGGCGATCGGTGAGTTGATGAAGGGCGGCAAAAAGGCCGAAGCCGAAGTAGCCAAAACGAAAACCACCGAACTGAAGGGGAGCATTCAATTGCTGAAGGAGCGCCTGGAAAATGCGGAGAAGATCCAGCAGGATCATCTGTGCACGATCCCCAACGCGCCGAACAGCAAAGTACCCCTCGGCCGTACGCCTGAAGACAACAAAGTGGTGATGCAGGATGGCATCATCCCTGAATTAGGTGCAGCCGCAAAACCGCATTGGGAATTGGGCGAAGAGTACAACCTCTTCAGCTTGGATCTCGGCGTGAAATTGACCGGCGCAGGCTTTCCCGTGTACAGCGGCCAAGGTGCCAAGCTCCAGCGCGCATTGATCGCCTTCTTTCTCGACAAAGCCGTTACCACTGGCTACCGCGAGGTGATCCCGCCGCATATGGTGAACGCGGCGAGTGCCTTCGCTACCGGTCAACTACCGGACAAGGAGGGCCAGATGTACCACGCCGTTGCCG
Source organism: Flavobacteriales bacterium (assembly GCA_016703005.1). Lineage (GTDB taxonomy): Bacteria > Bacteroidota > Bacteroidia > Flavobacteriales_F > PHOS-HE28 > PHOS-HE28. Next base: position 25,710 of record JADJCX010000002.1, on the reverse strand, counting down.
ACGACCTTTATCTGATCCCGACGGCCGAGGTGCCAATCACCAACCTCTACCGCGACATGATCCTGGACGATGCCCAGCTACCCGTGAAGAACGTGGGCTACACGCCCTGCTTCCGTCGGGAGGCGGGCAGCTATGGCAAGGATGTGCGAGGCTTGAACCGAGTACACCAGTTCGACAAGGTGGAGATCGTGCGTATCGAGAAGCCCGAGAACAGCTACGCCGTGCTCGAGGAAATGGTGGAACACGTGAAAGGGTTGCTGCAAGCACTGGAACTCCCCTATCGTCAGCTGCTATTGTGCGGTGGCGACATGGGCTTCAGCAGTGCGATGACCTATGACATGGAAGTGTACGCCGGGGCACAGAAGCGCTGGCTGGAGGTCAGCTCCATCAGTTGCTTCGAGACCTTCCAGAGCAACCGCCTGAAGCTGCGCTACCGCGGCGAGGACAAAAACCGAAACTGTTGCACACACTGAACGGCAGTGCGCTTGCCTTGGCCCGCATCGTGGCAGCGTTGCTGGAGAATAACCAGACGGCCGATGGCATCCGCATACCCAAAGCACTGCAGCCGTACACCGGTTTTGACATGATCCGCAAATGACACGCACCATAAGCGGTATCATTCTCGTTGTTGCACTGCTCGGCAGCTTTACCCAAGGCTGCCGCCAACCGAACAACCCGAAGCGGCTGATGAGCATCGATAGCTTGGTGGTGGTCGTCGATTCGTTGGCCGACCGCTTGGATGCGATCGATACCGTACCGCTACTGCACATGGACTCAGTGTTCAATACACAACGCGCCGAACTTGAGGCCTACTTCACCGATACGTTGCAACGGGACACAGCCTTGGTGGCCGGCAAGTATTACCGAGCCATGTACAAGAGCTTGCCGCGCGCCATCGGCAACCGCCGCGCGTTCCGGAAAGCCGTGGACGAAAGCCGGAAACAATTGACCGATCTACAACGCGATGCGAGTAAGGGCATTTGGAAGGAAGAAGAAGAACTCGCGTTCTATGAGCGCGAACGGCTCATCGTCTTCGACCTGTACAAGAGCACCGAAGTGATAGAAAAGAGTGCTGCTACTTCGTTCCGGGAATGGGAAGACGGTCATCAGTTGGTCGACTCCCTTCTCTCAATGCGTCGTCGTCTTCCGAAGCAATGAACCACATCAAGCGCCTCCTGCTCATTTGCCTGGTCACCCTATCGGTGATCGGTCGTGTCGCAGCCCAACCTGGTACCGACGAGCAGTTGGCCGCGCAGTATTTCCAGCGTGGCGAATACGACAAGGCGATCCTGTATTACGAGAAGCTCTACCGCAAAACACCTTCGCCTTACTTCTACGAGCAGTTGTTCAAGAGCCATGTGCAACTGAAGCAATACGAACAGGCGGAGAAAGTCGCGAAGGAGCAGATGAAGCGCGGCGATGATCCGAAGTACTTCGTCGATCTGGGCGCGCTCTACCGCATGATGGGCCAGGACGAGAAGGCAGCGCAGCAGTACGACAAGGCGATAAAGTCACTCAGCAGCGATGCCAACAGGATCCGACAGGTGGCCAACGCCTTTCAGCGCGAGAACGAATACGACCGCGCGCTGGAGACCTATACCCGCGGCCAGAAGTTGGTGAAGGACGGAACGGACTTCCACTTCGAGATAGCGACGCTCTACGGCGCAAAAGGCGATATCGAAAGCATGGTGCGCGAGTTCATGGAAGTGCTGGCAGTGAACCAAGGCTACATCCAAGCCGTGCAGAACAGTCTGGCCCGCGCCATCGATTTCGGCAAGAAGGACGAACGCAGCGAACAGCTGCGCACCGAACTGCTACGCCGTATCCAGCGCGACCCGGACAAAGTGATCTTCCAGGAACTGCTCATCTGGATGTACGAGCAACAGAAAGACCTCTTCAGCGCGTTCGTGCAGACCAAGGCGCTGGACAAGCGTTTCAACGAGCAAGGCGCGCGAGTGATGGAATTGGGAACGCTGGCCGCCAACAACAAGGACTGGGAAATCGCCAGCAAGTGCTTCGATCATGTGCGCAGCCTCGGCGCCGACAAACCGTATTACACCTCAGCCCGCATCGGCCTCATCAAAGCACTCGACGCGAAAGTGACCGACCAAGCCCAGCCCTCGATGGAAGAGTTGCGCTTGTTGGAACAAGAGTACACTACGGCGTTGAGCGAACTCGGCAGGATGAACGGCACCATTGAATTGATCCGTGGCCTGGGCAAACTGAAGGCCTACTACCTCGATGATAGGGCCGGAGCGGCAGCGGTGCTTGACGCAGGGATCAACATTCCCGGTCTCGACCCACGGGTCCAATCCCAGTTGAAGCTCGACCTCGGCGACGTGAAAGTCCTGGAGAACGACATCTGGGAAGCCTCGCTATTGTACTCGCAAGTGGACCTGGACTACAAACACGATGCGCTCGGACACGACGCGCGTTTCCGCAATGCCAAGGTGAGCTTCTACGCGGGCGACTTCCTCTGGTGCCAAGCACAACTGGACGTGTTGAAGGCCAGCACCAGCAAGCTGATCGCGAACGATGCGATGGAGCTTTCGCTGCTCATCACCGACAACCTGGGAGCCGACAGCAACATGGTACCGTTGAGCTATTTCGCCCGGGCTGAACTGCTCAGCTTCCAACACAAATACGGACCCTCACTGCTCGTGCTCGACAGCTTGGATCAAGAGTTCCCGATGCACAGTATCGGAGACGAGGTATTGATGCAGCGCGCACGCATCGCCATGGCGGAGCACCGGTTCGATAGTGCCGTGGTGTACCTGCAGAAGATCATCGAACTCTACCCCATCGACATCCTGGTGGACAATGCGCTCTTCGAGCAGGCCAAGCTCTACGATGAACGCCTGAAGGACCCCGAGAAGGCGAAGGCGCTCTACGAGAGGTTGCTGTTCGAGCAACCTGGAAGCATATTCGTTACCGAGGCGCGCAAACGCTACCGCTTCCTGCGTGGCGACCACGACGGCGAGCAGACGGAAGAGGAGAAATTCCTGAACGGCACGGCACCATGATCGTGTACAACGTTACCGTGAGCATCGACGCCGATGCACATGAGGAATGGCTCAACTGGATGAAGACCGAACACATCCCCGATGTGATGGCCACCGGACTTTTCCTCGACAACCGCATCTGCCGCGTGCTGACCGACGACCCGTTGGAATACTCGTTCGCGATACAGTACACCTGTGCGGATATGGCCACCTACAAGATCTACAAAGCCGTGCACGCTCCCGCCATGCAGCGCAAGCACAGCGAACGTTACGATGGGAAGTTCGCCGCGTTCCGCACCTTGCTCGAAGTGGTGCACACGGCATGAGGTTCGAAACGGCGAAAAAGCAGTTCGGCCAGCATTTCCTGCGGGAAGACGCGATCGCTCAGCGTGTTGCTGAAAGCCTTACACATCACGGTGGGTACCGGCGGGTGATCGAAGTAGGCCCGGGGACCGGCGCCTTGACCAAGCACCTGCTGTCACGTTCGGATATGGACCTCACCTGTGTGGAAGTCGACGCGGCAGCGGCAACACAACTCCGCAGCGCACTGCCGGAAGTGGAAGGCAAACTCGTCATGGGCGATTTCCTCCGTCTGGACCTGAAAAACATGGTGGAAGGATCCTTCGCAGTGATCGGCAACTTCCCCTACAATATCAGCACGCAGATCGTCTTCAAAGTGCTCGAGCATCGCGACCATTGCACCGAGGTGGTCGGCATGTTCCAAAAGGAAGTCGCCGACCGCTTGTGCGCTCCACCCGGGAGCAAGACCTATGGTATCACCAGCGTGCTTGCACAAGCGTGGTACCGCATGGAGATCCTGTTTTACGTGGAACCCAGCTCGTTCATTCCGCCGCCGAAAGTCAGGAGCGCGGTGATCCGTATGCAGCGGAACGATGTTGCACAACTCCCCTGCGATGAGCGCCTCTTCTTCACCGTGGTGAAGTCCGCCTTTGGACAGCGGCGCAAGACCCTGCACAATGCGCTGAAGGCGCATGGCGGATTCGCCAAAGGCGTTCCTGAACAATTCGCACGGCAACGCGCCGAGCAGCTTTCAGTTGACGATTTCGTGATCCTCACGCAAGCCGCCGCGCAGAAGGCATCTGCGTAGCTTCGCGCGGCTTCGCGAAGGCGGGGCTGTTGCCATGTCCTTCGAACTCACCAAAGGTCTTCTCGATCGCATCCGTGGCGATGTTGCGGATGGACGCGACTCGTCGGTGGAAGCGCTGTTGAGCGAGTTGCACCCTGCTGATGTGGCCGCGATCCTGGACCGGCTCAACGAAGACGAGGCGCGGTACATCTACCGTTTGTTGGAACCGGAGACAGCTGCCGAGGTGATCCTTGAACTCGATGAGGACCGTCGCGAGGGGCTGCTTGAATCGCTGACGTCGAAAGAGATCGCCGAAGACCTGCTCGAGCACATCGACAGCGACGACGCTGCCGACGTGATGAGCGAACTGCCGGTCGAGAAACAGCGCGAGGTGATCTCGCACATGGACGACGAGGAGCAGAAGGAGGATATCCGGGAACTGCTCACCTACGAGGAAGGCACCGCAGGCGCACTGATGGCCAAAGAGGTGGTGAAGGTGCAAGCCGACCGGAACGTCACCCAAGCCATCTTCGAAATGCGCCAGCAGGCGCAAGAAGTGGAACACGTGTACACGATCTACGTGGTAGATCAGGACGACCGGTTCGTGGGGCTCCTTCCTCTGAAGGACATTCTGTTCTCGGCAGAAAGCACCCGTACCCCTGTGCGCGACATCTGCCAAACGGACATCAGCACGATCACGCCGGACGAGTCGGCGGAAGATGCCATCGCGATGATGAAGAAGTACGACATGGCCGTACTTCCGGTGGTGGATGAGGACGGCAAGCTGCTGGGCCGCATCACGTTCGACGACGTGATGGACGTGATGACCGAAGAGGCCGAAGAGGACTACCAGTTGGCCAGCGGTATCAGCGAAGACGTGGACGTGAGGGACAAGCCGTGGGTGCAGATCCGCGCACGACTTCCGTGGCTGCTCATTGGCATCGCGGGCGGTATCCTCAGTTCGCGCATCATCTCCATGTACGAGGTGGACCTCCGCATCGACCCCACCATGGCCTTCTTCATGCCGTTGATCGCCGCAACCGGCGGGAATGTCGGCGTGCAGAGTTCGGCCATCGTGGTGCAAGGCCTCGCATCCGGCGACCTCCAGAACGTGCGCCTTGGTCCGCGTCTTTGGAAGGAGTCGAAAGTGGCGGTCATGAACGCCTTGATCTGCGGCGGGCTCATTTTTCTGGTGAACTTCCTCCTCGATCAATCGCAGGCCCTCACCTACACAGTCAGCGTCGCGCTCTTCACTGTCATCATTACGGCGGCATTCTTCGGAACGCTCACTCCCTTGGTGATGGACAAGCTGAAGGTGGACCCCGCGCTCGCGACCGGCCCGTTCGTTACCACGCTCAACGACATCTTCGGGCTGCTCACGTACTTCACGGTGGGCCATTTGATGTACGGCCACTTCCACGGATGAGGATCGGCTTCATCGATAGCGTGCATCCCATCCTTGCCGAGCGGTTGCTCGTGGCGGGACACACGGTAGTGGATCGCGATACTGTCGATACGGAGGGCGTTTCCCCACTGGAAGGCCTTGTGGTGCGCAGCACCATGATCGATGCAACGGTTCTTGCCCATGCACCCCGTCTGCGCTTCATTGCTCGCGCCGGTGCGGGCATGGAAAACATCGACCGCGAGGAGTGCGTGCGCCGCAACATCCTGCTCTTCAATTCACCCGAAGGCAACAGAGATGGCGTGGGCGAATGGTGCGTGGCACAGCTGCTGATGCTGATCAAGGGCTTGGTGCGGGTCAACACCCAAGTGCATTCCGGCACGTGGTTGCGCGAGCCGAACCGAGGCCACGATCTGCATGGCCACACCGTGGGCATCGTCGGATATGGAAGTATGGGCCGCGCCTTCGCCGAAAAGCTCAGCGGCTTCGGAGTGAAGGTGTTGGCGTACGACAAGTACATCAGCGGCTTCGAGGCAGGACATGTCAGGGAAGCCTCGCTCGAACAGGTGATGGGACATAGTGACGTGATCAGCCTGCACCTGCCTTTGAACATCGAAACGCAGCACTTTGCCGATGAGGCGTTCTTCAGTTCGCTCAAAAAAGCCGATCTGGTTCCTGAATTCATCGCGCGGACCGATCGTGCATACCAAAGCCCTGCTCGATGCATTGGATCGCGGTCAAGTGCACGGCGCATCGTTGGACGTGCTCGAGTACGAATTGCCGGACCTCAGCGGTCTTGATACCGATAATGACACCACCACTTTGAAACGCTTGTTGAACGATGATCGCGTGCTGCTGTCGCCGCACATCGCCGGCGTTACCCACGAGGGGAAATTCAAGATGGCGAACGTCCTCGCGGATAAGATCCTGGAACGTTTCCCGAATGGCAAAGCTTGAACGCCTCTTGTTTGCTGCGCTCATTCCGTGCAGTTTCGCATGCGGCCCCGATCAACAGGGATCACGAAATATGCCCATTGGAAGTTCGCGACCTGAAGTACACGGCCATCGCGGCTGTCGTGGCCTGCTGCCGGAGAACACGGTAGCCGCCTTCTTGAAGGCCACTGATCTGGGCTGCGATTTCCTTGAACTGGATGTGGTAGTGAACGCCGACGGCGAGGTGCTGGTGAGCCATGAGCCGTGGATGGAGCACCGGATCTGTTTGGACAAGAACGGCGACACGATACCTGCGGCGCAGGAGCGCTCGTTGAACATCTACCGCATGACCGGCGCCGAGGTGCAACAATGCGATTGCGGAAGTCTCCAGCATCCGGACTTTCCAAGCCAGGAGAGCCGTTCCGCACACAAACCGCTTCTGGCGGGAAGTGGTTGAAGCAGTGCGTGGACATGCCCGGAGCAACGGCAAACCCGTGCCGCGCTTCAATGTGGAGATCAAGAGCGAGCCTGAGCATTATGGCTCCCACCAACCTCAGCCCACCGATTTTGCTTCACTGGTCGCCGCCGAACTACAACGACTCGGGATCGACAGCATGTGCATCGTGCAATCGTTCGACCCGTTCGTGCTCAATGCCATCTGGCCACTGAACGCCGGGCTGACAATCGCCCTGCTTGTGGACAACACCGAGAGCTTGGACACGAACCTCGCTCGTCTAACATTCACTCCGGACATTTACAGCCCCAACTACAGGCTGGCGGACGAGCGACTCGTAGCTGCGCTTCGGACCAAGGGCATCGGCATCGCGGTTTGGACCGTGAACGAGGAGGCGGACATGAAGAAGATGATGGCTCTTGGCGTGGACGGTATCATCACGGACTACCCGGACCGGTTGATCGGACTGCTGGACAATCAGTGATCACTTCACCACGAAGCGTGCGGTAGTTCGCGACCTCTGCTCTATCAAAACTTCGCGGCCCTTAAGGAGTTTCTCGAGCGTCACTTCATCGTAATGGCGCACGGTCACGAGTTCAAGTTCTTCGTTCCAGCGCACCTCGTACTCGCGGCGCAGGTCCAACACCAATGGTTTGATACGATTGTCGTTGTCCACGCAAACGGTGAAAGCAACAGCGCTGTTCTGCATAAGGTTGATGCACACGCCATGCTGCGCGAACACACCGAAGATCCCGCTCAAGTTCTCCTCCACGATGAAGGACAGGTCGCGGGGTGTGATGCTCAACAACACCTGCCCCGGCTTGATGATGAACGATGGGATGAGCGAATCGTTCTCGCTGCGATCATCAATGGTGCTGCCGGGCGCCGCCAGGTCGACGAACGAGCGCACGTACAACGGGATGTTCTTGCGCTGCAACGGTTGCAACGTGCGCGGGTGGATGACGCTTGCGCCGAAGTAGCTGAGCTCGATCGCCTCCTTGTAACTGATATGCGAGAGCAACTTGGTGTCCGGGAACCGTTTCGGGTCCGCGTTGAACATGCCGGGCACATCCTTCCAGATCGTCACGCTCTCCGCATCCAACAGGTAAGCGAAGATGGCCGCGCTGAAGTCGGAGCCTTCACGGCCGAGCGTGGTGGTATCGCCTTCAGCATTGAACCCGATGAAGCCCTGCGTGACGATCCGCTTTGGAGAACCCGGCACTTCATTGAGCAAACCACCGGCCCTGCGCTCCGACAAGTCCCAATCGACACGAGCGCTACGGTAGGTGTCGTCTGTACGCACGATAGTCCTAGCATCGACCCACGCATTCGACAGCCCTGCGTGCTTCAAGTGGGTACTAACGATCAGTGTGCTCCAGATCTCCCCTTGCGAAACGATCTGGTCGTAGTCCCGATCAACACTCTCGGATGGCTTGCCCTTCAGGAAGGTGTTCAACCGGTCGAAGTGCAACACCAACTCGGCTGCAGCGGCCACATCATTCGGGGCGGCTTCAGCCAATACTGTTAGGTGCGACTTCCGCAGGGCTTCCATCTTCTCTGCCACCGGGACACCATCGCAGAAACCCCACACCACTTCTTCCAGTGCGTTGGTGGTCTTGCCCATGGCGCTCACCACGATCAGCAGGTCGTCGTTAGGGAAATGCCTGAGCACGTTCGCCACGTTGCGCACGCCTGCGGCATCCTTCACACTGGCCCCGCCGAACTTGAAGACTTTCATCGTTGCACGTTGCTACCGGCCGAAAGATGCGGAAGGGCGATCACTTGGAAGCCATCGCGACCTTCGCCGAGGAGCGTGCGCAGTTCATCGAAGGAGTTGTTGGCAGGTATGCGGCCGAAACCGTTGCTGATGGCCGTCGCTCGAAAAGCACGAAGGAGCTATTACGCCACGTGTTGATCCAATGCGCACTGTCGTTCACCACTTCTTCACGCAGCAGTTGGTCGTACATGCCCCTATGGCGCGGATCGGTCCCCAACAGGATAAAGTCCGGTGTTGGGTCCGGGGCATGTGATACACGGTGAGCGCTTTCGCCTGGTGTTGGCAACCAAACGGTCGTACGGTCGGTGAGGAGGTGAACCGCCCATGGGCGTGCGGTGCCGATCAGACCCGTTGTGGGTGTTCGCGCTTTAAGAACTGCAAAGGCTTCTTGAGCATCCGCGCTGTATGGCCCCGCGATCGGGCGTTCGTTTTGTTGAACGATGAACCGAACGGTGACCACGTGCAACAAGAGGAACCCACCAAGCACCGAAGAGACGACAGGCCCCTCCGGAAGTCGCACAAGAGCGGCGATCCAGCGAAGCCCTTCCAACAAGTAACGCAACACGAAAGGCAGCACAGGCAAAAGGAAACGATCAGGACTGTTCGCATACGGGTAGCACAACAGTATGATCAACCACAGCAGCGCAAATAAATCACCAGCATCGGCGCGTCGGCGCAAGCGGACCACGGCACCGAGCACGATCATCACCAGAAGGACAAGGACCAACAGATGGTTCATCCACATCGGAAGCTCCTGTTCGAAGAAGTGTTCGAATGCGCCGGCATAGGCGATCACATTGCTGCCGATCGTTCTGAACATGTTTCCATCGAAGAATACGTTGGCATACCACACCGCATTGCTGCCAACATTCCGCGACAGAGCGAACGGAACCAGGAACGCCATCGCCAATGGTATCGAGATGGTCCATAAAACATGTTTGATGCGTACCGATGCTTCGGGTGGTCGCTTTCTCCATGTGACCAATACGTTGATGACTACCGCGACGTACAACACCCAGCCTGCGCTCTTCACCAGGATCATGAAGCAGACCAGTAGCGGAAGCAGCCACCATCGTCGAGCATCGTTACGGCGCAACACGAGCAGACAGAGAAGCACGAGCAGCGTCAGCAAGAGGTCGGGCATGATCTCCGACTTGGCATGCAGCACATGGCGATCGTACGCGAAGAGCAGCGATGCCAGCATGGCCGAGAGCCAACCGAAGTCGCGGCACAGGAACTCGTACAGAGCAATGCACAGAAGCAACGTTATCACCGACATCAAGACGAAATAGGGGAACACGGTATTGCCGCTCGCAGCCCAGAGCGGCGCCAGCAGCAAGGAGAAGCCAAGGCCTTTCGGTGCCGGTCCGTAGTTCTCGAAGTTGCGGACCTGATCGGCCGCGCTGATCAAATGCCCTTCCGACAAGTCGCGGGCTTGGACCAGGTATTGCGCGAAGTCGTCGCCCCAATCGTGGGTGTGGCGCAAGCCGATGAAACACATGGGCAAGAGCAGCGCGACGAGCAGGAAGAGCGGCCAGCGATTGCGCAGCTTGCTCACGAGGCGATCTTCTTCAGTTGCTCCAATTCAAGCGATCCGTTCACCCATTCCTTGGAGTACTGCGCGCTGAAGCGGTCGTAGAACCGGATCGCATCCACATTCCAATCGAGCACCTGCCAAAGCATGCCACTGTAGTTCTGCTCCACTGCATAGGCAGCGCATTGCTTGAAGAGCATTTCGCCGATACGATGCCCGCGGGCGCTCTCCGTAACGATGATGTCCTCCAAGTAGAGACGGCGGCCCTTCCAAGTCGAATAGCGCTCGTAACAAACAGCCATGCCGACAATGTCGTCATCCACTTCGGCCACCCAGCCGACCCACACCGGATCCTTGCCGAAACCCGCATCGCTCATGTGATCTTCCGTCACTGTTACCTCATTGGGGGCCCGCTCGAACACCGCTAACTCCCTCACAAGCGCTAGCATCGCAGGCACATCGCGCACTTCGGCCCTACGGATCGTTGCGTTCATCGCAAGCAAAGAAAGGGTCACTGCCGATATTCGCACCGCATTCCAGGCGGCAGTCGGTCATCATCTGATCATCTGATCGTCTGATCACCCGATCGAGACATGGCCCAGATCAAGACCCTCGCAGAGTTCATCACCGAACGCCAGCACGAATTCACGTATGCCACCGGCGAGCTCACGCAATTGCTCACCAGCTTCCGCTTGGCGGGCAAAATGGTGAACCGCGAAGTGAACAAGGCCGGACTGGCGGAAGACATCCTCGGTGCGCAGGGCAGCGAGAACGTGCAGGGTGAACAGCAACAAAAACTCGATGTCTACGCCAACGACCTCTTCATCCGCTTGCTGCGCAGCCAAGGTGAAGTATGCGCGGTCGCGAGCGAGGAGAACGACGACATCGTACACTTCGACAATGGGGGCAAGTATGTGGTGAGCATGGACCCGCTGGATGGCAGCAGCAACATCGATGTGAACGTGAGCATCGGCACCATCTTCAGCATCTACCGTCGCGTGAGCACGGGCGACAAGGCCACGATGGAGGACTTCATGCAGCCGGGCACCGCACAAGCAGCGGCGGGCTACATCATCTACGGTAGCAGCACCATGCTCGTCTACACCACGGGCCACGGTGTCAACGGCTTCACGCTCGACCCCAGCATTGGCACGTTCTGCCTGAGCCATCCGGACATGAAGACCCCGGAGGAAGGCACGATCTACTCGGTGAACGAGGGCAACTATTACGACTTCAGCGACGGCGTGCGCGGGTACATCGACGGTTGCAAGAAGCATAAGATGAGCGCGCGCTACATCGGAAGCTTGGTGGCTGACTTCCACCGCAACCTGCTGAAAGGCGGCATCTACCTCTACCCCGCAACAACCAAGTCACCGAAAGGCAAACTGCGGCTGCTCTACGAAGCGAACCCGCTGGCGATGATCGTGGAGCAAGCCGGCGGAATGGCCACGGATGGCGCGAACCGGATCCTGGACCTGAAGCCGACGGAACTGCACCAGCGCTGTCCGCTGTACATCGGCAGCAAGGGCATGGTGGAGAAGGCGATGAACCCCTGATGACATGAAGTTCGTACGGTTTGCGATCGCGTTGGCATGCTTGAACGGGTGCGGTGAGGCGCCGAACGGGAATGGCGCAAGAAGTACGACCGTTGGTGACGACCAGCGGCAGTTGCGCTACCTGAAAGAAGTGGAATGGCCCATGGCGTATGGCGCGCAGGACACCGTGCGGCTCGCGAGGATCCTGCACGACGATTTCCAGATGATCGATGCGGAAGGCAACGTCTTCACGAAGGCCGATGAGCTGGATTGGATCAAGAAGAACGAATGGAAGGTGGACTCGTTCCGGTATGAGATCAAGCGGTTGGAGACATGGCCGAACGGAACGGCGATCGTGAGCGGCGTGGGGCACATGTTATCGGACTCCACAGCGAGCACGTATTGGTCGAGCAATGTGTTCATCAAGACCGATGGAATGTGGAGAGCGATCTCATCGCACGTTTCCGGAGTGAAGGAGATGAAACGGTAGTGCTGAGGCATCAAGGCAGGTTGTCAACGCGTGCGTTGATCCGAGTGGTTCACAGACCCATTCGCGCCGCGCGCTCACCGATCAGCGCCACGTACTTCACCTTCAACTCTTCAGGTACGAAGCCGAGCGGGATGAAGGCCTTCCACTTCGGCAAAGCCATCGTGAAACGGGTGAAGAGATTGGCGATCGCGCGTTCGTTCAAACCTCCGGCGCGCATGGCGGTTTCAAAGTCGTTGCGGGTGAGTTTGCTCTTTCGGCCGTTGAGGGTGAGGGCGAGTTCTTCCGTCTCGTTGATCAGCAGAGTGGACGGCACCAGGTCGTAGGCCGGGCTCAGGTTGTAGTGGCCATCGGCATCCTTCAGCAGCGAGAAATTCTTCAAGTGCATGTCGGCGTGGCCGGTAAGGAAGCTGAAGAGCACTTGCTCGTAGAAAGTGATCACATCGAGCTGCGGGTTGGTGGTGAAGCGCTGGATGGCCTTCGCGATCTGCTTGTGCGAGCCACGGTATTTGTGCTCTGTCATGCGCTCGGTAAGCTGGCATAGATCCTCCATGTGCAGCTTCTTCATCTTGCGGCCACCAGGTTTGCCGAGTCGATCCACGCGCCGCGTGATGTACGCGAGCGTTCCATCCTGCATGGGCAACAAGCCATGCGGAACGGTGCGGATGCCGCTCAACTCCGCAAGGTGCATGGTGAGGTCTTCCAACTCCACCATGTAAGGGTAGTTCGGCGTGGGTGGCTTCAGTATGTGACTACCCCAGACACCGAGTATCGTGAACCGGTCAGGCGATGTCGATGAGGCGCCGCTTATCAAGCCGAGCCACAACTTCGTCTGCGCACCGGCAACCGTGGCGCTTCGCAACACGCTCTTCTCTGCGAGACCCAGAATGTCCTGTTCGGTGAAGGGCAGTGATGGCGGTACCGGCGAGCCGAAGAGTTTGCGGCTACATCGCGCATGATAGAGCTGTTCCGATGCGTCGAGCGACCCGTAGCAACCGAAGCAACTTGCGCTAGGCATCGGCTTGCGGGTTGTCCATCGGTTCGATGCTCACTGCGCCGATGCAGTCCTTGCAGCACACGAGCAGTAGGCCCATGCGATCGCGCTGGTTCACCTTCCAGCTTTTCTCCGCGATGCTCAGCATCCAACCTTCGGGGATCAGCCCATCGAAGAAGGGGAAGAGCACCGCGCTGCGGAACGGTGATACCTGCAGCGGCAGGGTGAGGCTCACCGGCTCAGCGTCATCTTTGCTGATGTAGTTGGGTCGATAGCTGAAGACGTACTCGCGCTCTTCCTCCCAGAGGATGCCGACCCACTCATCGCGCAGCAGGACCTTAGCCGTTCGCATTTTCCGGAGTGTTGCGGGCGGAAGGCACAGGCCCGAGTTCATGCCCGAAGAGGCGCAGCACGTCGTTCACTTTGTCCATGCGCAGGGTGGCTTTACCGGCCTCCAATTCGCGCAGGAAGCGCAGGCCAACACCCGCCTTGTCGGCCAGTTGGGGCTGGGTGATCTTCAGGGCTTTGCGCTTGGAAGACACGAACGTTGCTATCATTTCGGTGCTCATCGGATACCCTTTCGGGTGCAATATATGGTCAAATATCCTGTTTTCTACGATATTGTACCCGATAGGGTTTGAGTCGATGTTTTCCCAAACCATAAGACCACAATTACACCCTAAAGGGTATATATCGAGTAAAGCCAACGAAATGCTCCCGTTCGGGACCATCCGGTGAATGGCGGAAAGCCGCGGCGGTAGCTTCGCCCCCATTCCCGAACCCGATGCCCCGAATCTGCGGCACCGGGTTTCGGGCATTTTGGCGACCATGAATTCGCATCTCACCGAAGGCGATCAAGTACCGGTCGATCTCTCTCCTAATTGGATCGAGACGAATACGCACTACCGCGCTCTCACGGAGAATAAAGCCGGGTATCGCTGCATCCGTTGGTTGATCGAACACATCCTTGATGCTGGCTATTCCAAGGGCTTGTCCCCTGGTACCTCGATGTACAGTTTGTTGATCTCTCTTCCGCAGGATGGCAAGGTCGACTACAGCAATACACTTCGTATCGGCTACGATGAACTCACCCAAGTCGCGGAGTTCAAACTGAAGGTGAATAAGGCCATTGTGTGGGAGACCACCTGCCAACCCTCAGAGGTCATTGATACCCTCGAGCATTTCCTGAATGAACATCCAGACTGGTCTCGCGCAGCACGAAGCAAGTAGAATGACCTCCCTCCCCGACCTCCTCTCCCTCTACCGCAACGACGCGCGCGTCGCGCGCATCGCCGAAGGTTTGCAGCCCGCCTCCGCCCGCGTTCAGATCGCGGGCACCATCGGTTCATCGCAAGCGTTGATCGCGGCATCGGTCATTGAGCGGACCAAGGGCGTGCATGTGTTCGTGCTGACGGACAAGGAGGAAGCGGCGTACTTCATCAACGACTTGGAAGCATTGCGCGGAAGGGACAAGGAGGCGCGCAACGCGAAGAAGGATGAGGACATGCTCTTCTACCCCGCGCCGTCGCGTTCGCCTTATGATCCCGATGGACATCATGATGGTGAGCGTGTGGCCGCACCGAGGTATTGGAGGTCTTGATGAAGAAGCCAGAGCACCTCATCATTGTCACGTATCCCGATGCGCTCGTGCCCTTGGTCGTGGGCCGCGAAGTGTTGCAGAAGAACACGCTGTCGATCAAACGCAACGAGGAGTTGCCGATCGATACGCTGGAGGAATGGCTGCTGGAGACCGGCTTCTCGCGTGTGGAGTTCGTGTACGAGCCGGGCCAGTTCAGTGTGCGCGGCGGCATTGTGGATGTGTTCAGCTATGGCAGCGACAAGCCCTACCGCATAGAACTCTATGGCGATACCGTGGAAAGCGTGCGCCGTTTCGACCCGCAGGATCAGTTGACCGTGGAACGTTTGGCGGAAGCGGTGATCGTCCCGGATCTCCAGGACGAGGATGCCGCACGGCAGCAATTGTTTTTCGCGCAACTGCCCGAGAACGCTACCGTCTGGCTGCGTGAACTCCAAGCCATCGGTGATGCGGCCACGAAACAGTTGAAGCTCCTTGGAGAGTCCTACGACCGTCTTCCGGACAAGGACAAGCATCCGCCCCCGGCTGATCTGCTCGCGACAGATGGTGCATTGATCAAAGGCCTGCTCGGGTTCCGAAAGGTCTTCTGGAAAAGCACCGTCGCTCCGGAGACTACGAAGCAGCACGCCGATGTGGTCGTCGATTTCCAGCACCGTCCGCAACCCACTTTCGCCAAAGAGTTCAAGGTCCTCAGCGGCGACCTGCACAACAAACAGAACGCCGGCTACACCAACCTCATCGCGTGCAACAGCGCGAAGCAGAGCGAACGCCTCTATTCGATCTTCAATGACATGGAGCATGAGGTCGCGTTCACGCCTCTTGTTCTTGACCTGCACGAGGGCTTCATCGACCCCGAGCTGAAACTGGCGCTCTACACCGACCACCAGATCTTCGAGCGCTACCACCGCTTCCGGCTGAAGGAAGGCTTCCGCAAGAACTCGCAGGCGCTCACGCTGAAGGAGCTGACGCAGCTGAAACCCGGCGACTTGGTGGTACACATCGACCACGGCGTGGGTGTGTTCAGCGGACTGGAGAAGATCGACGCGGGCGGCTCGATGCAGGAGGCGATCCGGTTGATCTACCGCGACAGTGACATCCTGTACGTGGGCATCCACAGCCTGCACCGCGTAAGCAAGTACAGCGGCGAGGAAGGCGGCGCGGCGCCGAACGTGAGCAAACTCGGCAGTCCGGCGTGGAAGAATTTGAAGGAGCGCACCAAGGCCAAGGTGAAGGCGCTGGCATTCGATCTCATCAAACTCTACGCGCAACGAAAGTCGAAACCCGGCTTTGCGTTCCAGCCGGACAACTACCTGCAGCATGAGTTGGAGGCGAGCTTCATCTACGAGGACACGCCCGATCAGTTGAAGGCCACGCAAGACGTGAAGCGCGACATGGAAAAAGCCACGCCGATGGATCGACTGGTCTGCGGCGACGTGGGCTTCGGCAAGACGGAAGTCGCGATACGCGCCGCGTTCAAATCGGTGTGCGACAGCAAGCAGGTGGCGGTGCTGGTGCCGACAACGATCCTTGCGCTGCAACACGCGAAGAGCTTCGCGGCGCGGATGAAAGGACTACCGGTGCGCGTGGACTACATCAACCGCTTCCGCAGCAGCGCCGACCAGAAGCAGATCCTCGCCGACCTGAAGGACGGGAAGATCGACATCATCATCGGCACGCACCGGTTGGTGAGCAAGGACGTGGTGTACAAGGATCTCGGCCTGCTGATCATTGATGAAGAGCAGAAGTTCGGGGTGAACGTGAAGGACAAGTTGAAGACCCTGCGCGCCACGGTGGACACGCTCACGCTCACCGCCACACCGATCCCGCGCACGCTGCAGTTCAGCCTGATGGGCGCGCGCGACCTGAGCATCATCAGCACACCGCCGCCCAACCGCTATCCGGTGAGCACGTTATTGCAGCCGTACGATGAGGTCACCATCCGCGGCGCGATCGAATACGAACTCTCTCGCGGTGGTCAGGTCTACTTCCTCAACGACAAGGTGAAGAACATCGAGTTCATGGCGGGCATGATCCGGAAGCTGGTGCCGGGTGCGCGTGTTGGCGTTGGCCACGGCCAGCTCGAAGGCCACAAGCTCGAGGAAGTGATGCTCGACTTCATCGAAGGCAATACCGACGTGCTTGTCTGTACTACCATCGTGGAGAACGGGCTGGACATCCCGAACGCCAACACCATCATCGTCAACGAGGCGCAGAACTTCGGCCTCAGCGATCTGCACCAGTTGCGCGGTCGCGTGGGCCGTAGCAACAAGAAGGCGTACTGCTACCTGCTCGCGCCCAGTCCGCATCTATTGCCTGACCTGTCGCGCAAACGCCTGCAAGCGATCGAGCAGTTCAGCGACCTCGGCAGCGGTATCCACATCGCCATGAAGGATCTGGACATCCGTGGTGCGGGTGATCTGCTGGGCGCGGAACAGAGCGGCTTCATCAACGACATCGGTTTCGAGACCTACCACAAGATCCTGGAGGAAGCGGTGCGCGAACTGAAGAACGAACACTTCAAGGAGCTCTTCGAGGACCGCCAACTGGCACGCGGTGGTACGCGCGACCAAAGCGACGACTGCATCATCGAGACCGACCTGACGATGCTGATCCCGAACAGCTACGTGAGCGAGACCGCTGAACGCCTTGCGCTGTACCGCAAGCTTGACGACATCAAGGACGAGCCGGAGCTGCAGAAGTTCACCACGGAAGTCACCGACCGCTTTGGTCCGATCCCGCAACAAGTGGTCGAGCTGATGGAAGCGATCCGCCTGCGCTGGCTGGGCCAACAGATGGGCCTGGAGAAGATGGTGCTGAAGAAGGGCACGCTCATCGGCACCTTCATCGCCGACCAGAAACACAGCTTCTTCCAGAGCGACACCTTCACCGCCGTGCTGCGCGCTGTTCAAGCACAGCCGCGCAAATTCAAGGTGTACGAAAAGGCCGGAACCCTTCGCGTGAGCGTGCAGGATGTGAAGAATGTGCAGCAGGCGAAGATGGCGTTGGAGAGTGTGGTGGGGGTGGCAGCGTGAGCCATCTACCTCCACCCACCCCCCAGCGCCTGATACACGTTCACCATCGCGTTCATCTGCTGCTTGCGCGTCTCCACCAGTTCGAAGCGCGATTCGAGCGCATCGCGCTGGGTGAGGAGCACCTCCATGTAGTCGGCGCGGGCTGAGCGGAAGAGGTTGGTTGAGATGGTGATGGAACTGGAGAGGGCTTCCACTTGCTGTGCGCGCAGATCATAACTGCTACGCAAGTTCTGGATGTTCGAGAGCTGGTTCACGACCTCCATGTGTGCGTTGAGCACGGTGCGTTCGTAGTCGTACACGGCTTGCAACTGTCGTGCGTTGGCATTGGCATAGGCGGCCTTGATCGCGTTCCGGTTGACCAGCGGTGCCACCAAGTCGCCGGCTACGTTGTAGATCAAGGATGCCGGCGTTTCCGTCAGCAGCGATGCGTCGAAGGCGTTCAAGCCGACTCCTGCGGTGAGTCGCACGGCTGGATAGAAGTTGGCCTTCGCGGACGTCACATCGAGTTTCGCAGCGGCCAATTCCATTTCGGCCCTACGGATATCCGGACGATACGTGAGCAATTGTGCAGGAAGCCCAGCAGAAATGACAGCAGGGATGAGGCTCGCGAACGCCACCGAATTGCGTTGCACGAGCTGCGGATATCGGCCCACAAGGAAGTTGATCCGGTTCTCCGTTTCCACGACCCGCTGCTGGATGTCGTACTGCACGCTGCGGTTCTTGAGCACCTCGGCCTCGAAGCGGCGCACAGCCAGTTCCGTGACCTTCGCCGCCTGTTTTTCCAGCTTCACGATCTCCAATGCGTCCTGTTGGATGGCAATGTTGTTGCGCAGGATCTCCAGCTGGTTGTCCAGCGCCATCAACTCATAGTAGGAGTTGGCGATCTCCGCCACCAGGTTGGTGACCATAAAGTTCCGGCCCTCGATGGAACCCAGGTAGCGCAGCGTAGCAGCCTTCTTCGCATTGCGCAGCTTCTTCCACACGTCCAACTCCCATGAAGCACGCGCACCCACCATGAAGTCGGGCAGGGGCTCGGGGAACTTGGTGTGCTCCGCGATCTCCAAGTTGTGCTCCACCGCGCCGTCGCGGGTGAATTCCCCCACCTTTTCCGCGCCAGCGGATGCACCGAAGTCCACGAACGGGAGGTAGTCTCCCTTACGCGCGCGTGCCTCGTTCCTCGCGATCTCGATCTCCTGCAGCATGATGTTCAGCTCTTGGCTGTTGGCCAGGGCGCTATCGATCAGCGCGCTCAGGTAGGGGTCGGTAAAGAACTGCGACCACGGGGTGGCGGCGGTGTTCATGCTGTCGTTCGCACCGGCGTAGGTCGATGGCGCGTTCTTGCGGACCTCGCGGACCCTCAACGCCGGCACGCAGGAGGACAACGCTAACAAGGCCCCAAGGCAGGTGATGACCAACGGTTTGGTCGATGGGTTCATTGCTCTGCTCTTTCTCATCAGTCCTTCTTACGTTTTAGGATCTCCCGCAGGCGAGCGTTCAACATTTTGTACGTCTCTCTGGTCACATTCCCTTCCTCAGCGGCGCGAACGAACTCTTCCGACACTGGTTCGTCACGCTCATCGCTGATGAGCTTGCGACCCTTGATCATGGTAGCGAACACATAGTAGAGTCCTGGGATCACCAGCACGCCGATCATGGTGCCCACGAGCATGCCGCCCATTGACGATGAACCGATGGTCCGGTTCCCGATGGCCCCGGCACCTGAAGCGAGGACGAGCGGGAGCAGACCCGCGATGAAGGCGAAGGATGTCATGAGGATCGGTCGGAAACGGGCCTTTGCACCTTCAACGGCCGCCTCGAGCACCGTGGCACCGGCGCGCTGTTTCTGCACGGCGAACTCCACGATCAGCACCGCGTTCTTGCCCAGCAGGCCGATGAGCATGATGATGCCGATCTGCGCGTAGACATCGTTCGCCAGGCCCATGGCCTTCAGCATCACGAAGGATCCCAGCACCCCGACGGGTAGCGAGAGGATGACGACCAGCGGAAGCACGAAGCTCTCGTACTGGGCGGCGAGCACCAGGTACACGAAGATGAGCACGACGATGAAGATGTAGATGGCCTCGTTCCCGCGCTTGGCCTCATCGTATGAAAGACCTTCCCAGGCGATATCGTAACCGCGCGGCAAGCTTTCCTTGGCCACTTCCTGGATCGCCTTGATCGCATCTCCGCTGGTGTAGCCTTCCACCGAAAGTCCGCGGATGGTGGCAGAATTGTACAGGTTGTATCGCGTGATCTCGTTCGGGCCGAGACGTTTCTCGAAGTGCATGAAAGACGAATACGGGACCATCTCGCCCTCTTCATTCTTCACGAACAAACCCGTGAGGTCGGTGGGATAGCGGCGGTACTCCGGCGCAGCCTGTGCGTACACCTTGAAGAACCGGCCGAAGCGGATGAACCCTTGCTCGTAGGTGCTGCCGATAAGGATGTTCAGGTTCTCCACCGCCTTGCCGATGGACACGCCCTTCTGCATGGCGAGATCGTTGTCGATGATCATCTCGTACTGTGGGAAGTTGGCTGCGTAGAAGGTGAACAAGCCGGTGAGCTCCTTGCGTTTGCCCAGTGCGGCCATGAATTCGTTGTTGATCCGCTCGAACTCGTGGTAGTCCGTGCCGTTCGTCTTGTCGAGCATGCGCAACGAGAATCCGGCCGATGAACCGAAGCCCGGAACAGCAGGTGGCTCGAAGTACTCGATCACGGCGCCGAGGTCCTTTGTCTTCAGCTCGAGCTCCTCCATCACCTCGTTCACATCCTTGTCACGCTCGTGCCAAGGCTTCAGGTCGATGAGACATGTCCCGGCGTTCGACCCGCGGCCCTCGGTCATGATCTCATAACCCGCGAGCGAGGAGACGGAGGCTACCTCGGGGATCTCTTCGCAGATCTTCTGCAGGTCGTGCGCCACCTTATTGGTGGTCTCCAGCGTAGAGCCGGGCGGAGTCTGCACGATGGCGTAGATGGTGCCTTGGTCCTCGCTGGGAATGAAGCCCGCAGGCAGCACCTGGTTGGTGAGGAAGATGGCGACACAGGATCCGGCGAGCAGACCGAAGGTGAGCACCCGTCGTACGGCGATCTTGTTGAGGATGGCCACGTACCGGCCGGTAAGGCGCTCGAACCAGCGGTTGAAGCCATCGATGAAGCGATCCATGATCGACTTCTTCCGCGCGCCGTTGTGCGGCTTCATGAGCATGGCGCAGAGCACCGGCGTAAGCGTGAGCGCTACGATGGCCGAGATGATGATGGAGCCGGCCATGGTGATGGAGAACTGGCGGTAGAACACACCGACCGGGCCGGTCATGAACGAGATGGGGATGAACACCGAGACCATCACCAGCGTGATGGCAATGATGGCGCCACCGATCTCGCCCATCACCTCCTTCACTGCGGCGTACGGCGTGAGTTGGTGGTTGCCCTCCATCTTGGCGTGTACCGCCTCCACCACCACGATGGCATTGTCCACCACGATGCCGATGGCGAGCACGAGCGCGAAGAGCGTGATCAGGTTGATGGAAAGCCCGAAGAGCTGCATGACGAAAAAGGCACCGATCAACGACACCGGCACCGCGATGATCGGGATGAGCGTGGAGCGCCAGTCGCCCAAGAAGAGGAAGACAACCAACGCTACCAGGATGAAGGCATCGCGCAGCGTGTGCAGCACCTGCTCGATGGAGGCATCGAGGAAAGTGGACACGTCGTAGCTCACCTTGTAGTCGATGCCGGGCGGCATGAACTCGGCCTGCTCCTTCAGCTTCTCCTTCACCTGCGCGATCACCTCGCTCGCGTTGCTGCCCAGCGTTTGCTTCAGCACGATGGAGGCAGAAGGTTTCCCGTCCAGATTCGAATAGATATCGAAGAACTCGCTGCCCAGTTCCACATCGGCCACATCGCGCAGCTTGATCATCTCGCCTTCCTCGTTCGCGCGAATGATGATGTTGCGGTACTGCTCGGGTTCATTGTACTGGCCCTGGTAGACCAACACATACTCGAGCGATTGGGATTCAATACCGGAACTCTGCCCCAAGCGACCGGGTCGGGCGATAAGGCTCTGCTCCTCCATGGCCTTCATCACTTCCTCAGCGGAAATGTTGTAGGCGCGCATGCGATCGGGCTTCATCCAAACGCGCATGGCGTATTTGCGGCTGCCGAGGATCTGCGCCTGCGCCACACCGGGGATCCGCTGGATCTCGGGGATCAATTGCGTGAACGCGTAGTTGTAAAGGAAGAGCTCGTCGGCATCCTCTCCGTTGCCGTAGAGGTTCACGTACATGAGCATGCTGGGCTGCACCGGTGTGATGATCACGCCCTCGCGCTGTACCAGCAAAGGCAGGTTGGGCATCACCTGGTCCACGCGCGTCTTTACGCGTACTACAGCCTCATTGGGATCGGTGCCCGGCTCGAAGATCACACGGATCGTTCCCTCGCCGGCGCTGGTCGCATCCGAAGCGATGTAACGCATTCCCTGCACGCCGTTGATCGCCGTTTCCAATTGGATGATGGTGGACTTCGTGAGCACATCCGCGCTCGAACCCGGGTACGCGATGAATATGTTCACCGTGGTGGGCGCGATCTCCGGGAACTGCGCGGTGGGCAACTGCTTCATGGCCAGCCCGCCCACGAAGAGGATCAGCACCGAGATCACGATGGCGAAGACAGGCCGTTGGATGAAATTCCTGAACATGGCTGAGCTGGTTTGCTGCTACTACTCAGCGTACAGGTCCAAGTGCTTCACCACGGAATCTGGAGCGATGAACGCGTAGTCCACCTTCTCCCCGTCCTTCACCTTGCGCAGGCCTTCAAGCAGAATGCGATCATCCTTGTTCAACCCTTCGTTCACCACGAAGAGGTGTTGCAGTTCCGGACCGATCTCGATACGCGTGGCGTGGATCAAGCTATCCGCGCCGATCACATACACATAGCGGTGGTCCAGCACTTCGAAGGTGGCTTTCTGCGGGATCAGCAGCACGCCTTTCAGCTCCGAATCCATCACGATGTTTCCCGTCTCACCGTGTCGCAGCAGTCTTTGAGGATTCGGGAAGGTCGCGCGGAAGGCGATGTTGCCGGTGGTGTTGTTGAAGTCGGATTCGATGGCGGTGATCTCTCCGGGCTGGTCGAACTGTTCGCCATTGGCCATCTTCAATTCCACCTCGGTGCCATTGCCGGCCAGTGCGTTCTTCTGATAGGCCAGGTACTCTGCCTCGGGCACGTTGAAGTAGATCCACATGGTGCTGTTGTCGGACAGTTCCGTGAGCAGTTCGCCCTCGTCGAGCAAGGATCCCTTCCGCACATGGAAGCGGCCCACGATACCATCGAACGGAGCGTGGATCTCCGTGAACCCCAGATGCGCCTGGGCCACGTTCAACTCGGCCTTGGCCTTGTCGTAGCGGGCCTTGGCCATGGCGAGTTCGTTCGGCGATACCACGTTGCTATCGGCCAAGGTCCGGGTGTTGCGGTATTCGATCTCCGCGAACTCGGCCTCTGCTGTAGCACGTTGCACCTCGGCTTGGTAGAGCACCGGCCTTATGCGGAACAGCAATTGACCTTCCTTCACATGCTGCCCCTCGTCAACCAGCATATCCTGTAGGTAACCTTTCTCCAGCGCGCGCAGCTCGATGTGCTGCACGGAGTGGATCTGGCACACGTGATCCCGTTGTACCACGGTATCCGTCAGCACCGGACTTGTCGCGGGATATCGACCGTGCGCATGCTCCTCGTGCACCTCGGTATGGTGGGCTCCACAGCCGCCAAGGAGCAGACCGAAAAGCGACAAGGAGAGGGTGAGGCGCACGTGCGGATAACCGGTAGAACGGGATGATACGGAACGGTACTGGGCGATTGAATACGGATAGCACATGGGAAGAGGGAACTTTTGCTTCGAACGAAAGCGGCAGGTCGTTGGTGGAAAAGGATGGGGACCAAAAGCAGTGAGGCGAATGAGGACACACTCAGGGTGCCCAATTGCCGATGCGTGTCAGCGACGAACGGACCGCATGGCAGGAAGACCGGAACGGCGAACGTCCCTCGGGTCCGCCCGGATCACCCCGGGCTCAAAACTTCTTAAGGAGCAGATGGCTGAAGCCCGGCAACGGGGAGCAGCGAACAGCCGCCCCGGTCGACATCGGGCACATACAGCAACCGTGAAGAGACCAACGCGCAGCCTCGCAACGACGTGCCGTGCAGCGTCGCCATAACAGCATCCGGGTCATGGTACGGTCCGTCGTTTTGATCAGCCTGATCGGATGGCAGCGCATTCAACTCGAACACTGCGCCGGGCACGCCGGTCGCATGCAATACCACGGGAAACCACTGCAGAAAACCGAACAACAGCAGGCACCCCAACAGTGCAGCTCGTCCTTTGTTGTCCTTCGTGTTGGCCATTGGTGTTTTTGCGGCCGCGGACGTAGAGCAGGGATCATACATGCGAGCGCGGGCTTAACACTTTATTGTATCCAGTGCCTTGACGAGATGTCATTGCCTCCCATCACAACGCCAAGGTGACGGCGTTGGTGAAGGAGGCTGCGGCATTCGCGATAGCGGACTTGGACGCGCCCATGAAAGCGAAGGGAAAGACGATCTCGAAGATCAAATAGTCGACCAATTATCCGGGCACGTCCGACTTCCGGGCCCCCTCCAACTCCTCGATCGTCCTCCTTGCCGCCTCCAACCTCACGCGGTTGTTCTTGCTCACGAGCATGTTGGTGATGAGCTTCTCCATGCGATGATGCAGCGGGATCAACAGCCCTGCTATGGCGGCCATGCAAAGCAGCATCAGTATCGGCGAGTGGTTCGTGATGCGATCAAGGAAGGGATGCAACAGCAAGTTAATGAACTCGAAGAAGAGCAGCAGCGCGATGAGCGAGAGGTTCTTGATCGCCTTGGGACCGACTACGGATGTTCTGCTGAAGATGAGCAGGAAGATGCCCAGCGTGATGACGATGAGGGCAATGATGCCGAACTGGATGTTGCGAGTGCGGGAGGCGAGCTGTTGGTCGATCTCCATCTCCTTCTTCATCTGCAACAGCGCGGCCTGCTGGCGACCCCTCGTCACCTCAAGGGCAGCCTGTGCCGTCTCGGCGAGCCGGTAGTACTTCAAGGCGCTGTCCGCGTTCGTGGTGTCATAGATCTCCTTGTACAAGCCAAACATCTCTACTACTTCAAATGGGTTCAACAAGTCCTTCCTATCCCGTATCAGGTTCGCATAGTGCAAGGCCGAATCGGCGCGTCCATCGGTCAGTTGGAACTTGGACATGGTCATGTACAACCGCATGTACGCAATGGGATGTTCCATGGCACCGGGAACAGCCAACGCTTTCTTCAGGTATTCCCTTGCGATCACCCGATTCCCATACATGTCGTCATGGATCACCGCCAGTAACCAGAGCCCAGCGGTCGGGAACCACCGATTGGACTTCACTTCAAGGGTTCGTTCATAGCCGCGTTGGGCATAGTACAAAGCAGAATCGCGCACATCCCTGTGCATGAAGAAGTAGGACAGGTTGAGCAAGGCCGATGCTCCAGTGTGCGATCTCCGGCCCGCTCCGAAGCTGCTAGTCCCGCCCGCAGGTATGCTATGCGTTTGGAGGAGTCCTCAATGCATGCGGCCAAGTCGATGTAGATGATCCCCAAGGCTTGTGCATTATCGTGGTGCTGCGCCATATCCAAGGCGGTGTAGGCGAGTTCAGTGCCCAGCAAGCTGTTGCCGCTAAAGACCAGCAAGTAGCCCAGTTCCGCAGTGGTCACGCTTTCCAGCACGTGGTCGCCCCGCTTCTTGCTCAAGTCCAGAATGGCCTTGGTATAGGTGATGCGCTGCTCCTGAGTGAGCGTGGGCACTTGTAGATGATCCTGTTCATCACATCGATGCGTG
>JADJCX010000001.1 GCA_016703005.1 Flavobacteriales bacterium | reverse complement strand
TCGTGAACCGGGCCTTGTTGCCGTTGATGAGTGAATGAAGGTCGGCAACAACCGGGTTCCAAGTGGGCGTATTGAAAGTTCAGTGTTCGCAGCTCGCCTGAACCATCATCGTACTCCGCCTGCAGGCAACCTTGGTCACGAAGGCAACGGACTCCATTACGTCGTCCGCCATCACAAAGCACATTCGCTTCTTCAAGTGCTCCGAATACAAGTGGCCCTTGAACTGCGTCCATTCCGCATCGCTCAGCTCGGAATACGTATGCAACCAATTGCGGATCGCATCCATGGTAGTGCTTTGGTCGCGGTCGTTTGGCAATGGTCATGCCGTTACTTCGTGCGTGAGTGTCATCGCCCCCAGAAGCTGAGCTACCGAGCCTTCGTCGACATTCCCATTCGTATCGAACGGCATCACGAACCGCACTTCGCACCCATGGGGCCTCTCGAACCAACCCTTCTTCGAGTTCACGTACGTACCCGGCATTGAGCGGGTCTTGCCCGGATACAGCAGCACGCTCCGTTCGCTCACGAACCGGATATTGTATGCGAACATCTGTCGTAGGTCCTCCAAAGAAGGCTCGTCGGCATCAGGCACCTTCCACTTGTGTCACCGATGACCCGTTGGTTGTTCGGGCCGACAAGCAAGAGATCCGGTTTGATCTTGCGGTCTTCCCAGAACTTCTTTTCGTCCTGTGCCTCTACTGCCCAGCCAATCGGACAATGCAACGCAAGCAACCGGTGCATGAACTTCTCCTAATCCGCTCCATGTCGAACAAGATGCTCAGCACCGGTTCCGGCCGCTGCGCAGTCCGGTTGTAGTTGAGGATGATCAGCTTCGCCAGTTGCAGAGCGCCCTTGTAAGGATCCGGTCTTGCGGTTCAGGCGCGCGGTCGAACGTTGCCGCCGTGATCTTCCGCTCTTGCACCGCTTCGAACGCCCAGTTCACATCCTGCGCACGACCCACAATCGCCGCATTAGTACATATTCGCTCCACGATATCCAACGCCCTCGCCAAGATGCTGTGTAGCAGGTGGTCCGTATCATAGGTCTGATGGATTACCGCGAAGCGTTCGCGATGCACCAGGTTCAAGCGCAGATGGGTCGGGAAATCAAGGCGCCCTTTGAGAGCGGTCTGGTTCGATCGCTTGGTGTGGTATTGCTTGATCAGCCCCGCATGCACTAAAGCCCGCACCTCTTTCACGTACTGATCAAGGAACAAGTCCATGATGTTTGTGTGCCGCAGGGAGAGGTCCGCCTCCTCGGCTGAATAGAGCCGCAGGCCATGCACCAACTGAAGCATGGTCAGGAGCGCATTGTGCCAACGGCCCTTGTCCGCATCACCAGCATCCCGATCCGCTTTGGGTAGAAGTTCGATCACCAAGTCGCCCACCTGGATAACACCCACGTACTGCCTGCATCGCAAACGCAAGTGCTCGACTTCGAAGAAGCGGTTCTGGTTCCGTTGGTTCCATGCACCAACGCGTCGTACTCCTTCTCATCGACGCCGTCTCCGACCCTGATCAACTCGCGCTCGTAACGTTGGATCAGCCTAGACATAGATGCTGCGGAAGTCCTCCAATAACACCTTCATGGGGTCGGCCACATCGAATAATACCCCTTCGCTGCATCATCCAACCCAAAGCCTTTGAGCAGTTCCGGCCCACCCTTGGGTCGTGACTTTACCCATGCCTTGCCCAGCACAGCCTGACCTTACGCGGGTCGCCGTAGAAATACTCCTCAAGCAAGGGGAGCACTTTGTTCTTGAAGACACACGGCGCAATTCGCGCTCGGGTCTTCAGCAGCTTCAATGCTCATGAAGTAGCTGTGCCCGATATGATGGTCTTTATCCAGCAGCCGCTCCAACCTGCCGTTGATGGCTGTGAGCAACTTGCGCAGGTCTACATCAAGCCCTTCCGCAGGTTCGATTCTTGTCCACCTTGGCCTGCATCTCCACGAAGCTGAAGCGACGGCGCAAGGCAGTATCCAGTGCCTCCACGCTGCGATCTGCGGTATTCATTGTACCAATGATGTACAGGTTCGGCGGCACCGTGAAAGGGAGCTTGGAGTATGGCAGGGTTGCAGGGGCACCTTCACCAGCACCAGCTCGCTTATCCGTCTCGATCGGCGTGATCGACTCTCCGAAGATCCGGCGATGTTGCCCCGATTGATCTCATCGATCACCAGCACGTAGGGCCGCGCATCGACTTTCCTCAATTCAGGTTCCTGCCAATCAATCAACTCAACCGCACGGACCTTGTCCTCACTTACGCCACAGTGCTGGGCGCATGTGGCTCGGCAGCCTTCGCTATCGTTTGTGTCTTGGCACGCTGCTTCAATTGGTTCAGAACAGCCCAATATGCTGATGCGTTGCTACCCCGATGATGCGCCGGAAATCCTTGTAGATGTTCGGGATCGACTCGAGACGGGATATGCAGCGAACAACTTCTCCGTCCTGCTCTTGGACACAGTGTAGTGTCGCTTACCATCGTCGTGCTTTAGGTAAAGGTTGTTGTGACTGCTGACCTCCGTTACCGTGATCTTTCCACCACCGCGCAACGGGATCTCCACGGCCTTTCCCTGTTCCAACTGGTCGGCGACATCCTCCACGTAGGCGTCGAACAGGTCACTGAAAGCAAGTGAGGTGCCTGCCCGTCCCTTGTCTTCCAGTACGTATTCGAACGCCGCCTCAACGGCCATGCGTTTGAATATGCCGTCCTCAATGGCATAGGAGAGTTCCCCGTGTCCTCATCTGTACGGGGCTTGGATCCCTTCGATGAAGTCCTCATAGCTCATGGACTGGGTGGAAGGTCACCATCTCGATCCGCTTCTCGGCCAGAAGTGCATTGAAGCGTTCACGTAGCTCACTGCGCTCCTCGCCTTCGTAGAGTTCAACGTGCTTTGTTCGATGATCGCGAGCGAGTGATCGACGGTGCTATACGTCTTGCCAGTGCCGGGCGGCCCATACAGAATGACATTGAGGGATGATCCGTAACCGGGACCGATCCTCAATTACTTCAACCGACGAGGCCTTGCGGTCCACGAAGATGGCTTTGATGCGATCGGCCTTATGGACCTCGCTGATCGTGGATCTGTACGCGCCGGCACCGTCGAGGGTAAATGGCTTGAGTCCCTTTTCCCACTTCACCACGAGGGTCTTCCCGTCACCGGGGTTACCGGTCACTTCGCCGATGCCATGAACATGCAACACGGAGATAGCACGCTCATTCTCTTTCCGGATGTACGAGGACTTGGCTGCCAGCATCGATCCGACCGCCACAGACTTCACCTTCTCGACGAACTTATCATCGTAGCCGTTCTCCCAAATGCCTTGTTGCAAAAAGCGAGGCAACTGGTTCCCCTTCGGTCCAGACAGTACCAACGCAGTAATATTCACGGTCCATGTTGTTCGGTCGGTGTTTGCCCGATGCCTCCCCGGGCCAGTCTCCTTTCTCATCAAGCACATAGTCCATTGCTTTCACCCGGAAGTCCGGTTCATAGACCATTCGGCACACGTCGCCGATATGATGTTCCCGATACCGGGTCTTCTTCCCGGTCACTTTGAGCAAGGCGCGGCATAGATCCAATAGCTGCGGGTAGAGCCTTTCCATGTGGAAGCCCATCACCTCCAGCGGCAGGGTGTAGAGCCGGGCGGCAGGATCACCGGCGAATGCATCATCCTTCATCTCCACTAGCGGTACGCCATCGTTCTGCTCTGGGGCATTGGGCGGCAGCATCAGGATCAAGTGCATGCCCCCGTCGGCGGAAAGCGCATAGACCAGTCGGTCACGGAGAACCAGACTGAAGCGGTGGCGACTGTCGTTGCGGACGTTGATAGCATAGCGTTCATCGTCCGGCCCAAGCCCAAGGTCCTTCAGCAAGCGCTGCGTATAGTCGAGAAAGCTGTTCCACTTCGCGCTATAGCTGCGCGTCGAGGGTGGTTTCGATTTCTTCGGTTGCCCCGAGAAGGTCATCCACCATAGCGACAATCACATTCTGCTCTTCAAGGCCTGGAAGTGGAATGGCGAGTTGTTTGATCTTGCCTTGAAAGATGTTCGCCTGTGCCGTCTGCGTCTTCTGTGAGTCGATTGCGGTTGCACTAGAGCGAGCGTATTGCATGGGACAGGTACTGACCCATGCCGAACAGCGGGCGCAACACCGCAGCACTCCGAACAAGTGAGAACCGTGATTCCGCAGGAGCAACGCAACATCTGCCGACGG
The DNA here is from genome assembly GCA_016703005.1 of Flavobacteriales bacterium. Lineage (GTDB taxonomy): Bacteria > Bacteroidota > Bacteroidia > Flavobacteriales_F > PHOS-HE28 > PHOS-HE28. The sequence continues at coordinate 343,211 of JADJCX010000001.1, read as the reverse complement.
ATCCCGAACAGGACAGCAGCACATCACCCTCTTGCACACGCAGCCTTTGGCAAAGTCGTTCGTGGGTTTCTTCTGTCACATAGTCGACGATCTCAAACGATAGCCAACCGTCCTGCACGTTTCGCGCGGAGAGAAGTGGAACCCCGATTCCGATCTTGGAGGCGTTGCATGCTCGCCATCTGTATCATTGTCGTGATCTCGTCCGCCGTTGCCCAAGTCCAGCTATCTGGCAGGAGCTAGCTCAGTATCACTCTCATTCAAAGCGCGATTGCGATGGGCTCCTTGTAGCTGGAGGCTGATACCTTCTTGCTTCGCAACCTGGGCCGCGATAAGCTGTCTTTCGCTCCCCTTGAGGAGGTGGCATGCCACTCAGCACCATTCTGGTCAACGAAATTCTTCTCCCGCCACTCCTCAGTAAGCCTTCCCTCCACCGCCGCCTTCAACACCGCCTGCTTGTACCGTTTCAACCTGGCCTTGGCCGCTGCAGCCGCGCCACCGCCGCATCCAGCCGGCCCAGTTGCAACTCGATCGCTGCCACGATCCGCCGCTGCTGGGGAGAGGGGGGGTCAAGGGAGTTCCAGCGAGGTCTTCGTGAGGTGCTTTCTCGTCGTGCCACCTGCACCTCGTTGATGCGCAGTTCTGGAGTAGACCAGGCGAAGGACATGGTCCACTGGGATCGAACCTTCCTTGTCGGTCTTAGGCGCAACACCCACGCTGGTTAGCAATGCATCAACGGTCCCGTGAACACGCAAGCACGATTGAGGGTCGCCATCCGTGCTATCAACGGCCATCACCAGTCTCAGATAGGTGCTTCAGAGTAGTTTGTCTTGGTGCTCGTGAGGTAGCCCTTTGGATGCGAGCACGGAATTCCTGTCACCACCTTGTTGAACGATCCGGATTTGAAGAGCTCTCCGTTCTTGGTCCTGCACCAATCGCCACCAGGCGCACGCGCTTCCCTCCCGGAGCAATACCGACCGAAGGGCTGCATGGCTCCGCTCTTCGGCAAGACGTCACCCGTGTTAAGGTCGATTGCCATCCTCTTCCATCTTATCGTTCACATTCACACCAGTTGTTCAATGCTCGGCATCTCGTCGTAGGTCTGCCCCTCCAGTTCGCGGCCGGCCGCCTTCTTGTTGGTGCCGCCCCATTGCTTGAAGAAGAAGGCCACATCGTTCTGTTGGCATTGCTCCTTGATGTCCAGCACCCATTCGGGCTTCATCGGCCGGGGCTTGCGGCCGCTCTCGCCACCCACGATCACCCAGTCTATGCCGCGCAGGTCCATGTTCGGCAAGGGGCCTATGAGCGGTTCGCAGCTCAGGAATTTCACCCGCGCCTTGGTGGCCCGCAGCAGGTCGATGCGCTTCATCACGCGGCTGTCCTCCACGCTCACGCCCATCCAGATGTTGTGCGTCCACTCCAGCCAGCCCTCGCTATCGTAGTAGCGCAGCAGGTCGGCTCGCTTGGTGAGCACCTGGAAAACGGCTGTGGGGTTGTCCTTCATCACGGGGAACACCCTGTTATGAAGTCCACGGGCACATCCTTGTGGAACATGTCGCTCATGCTGTTCACGAACACCACCTTGGGCTTCTTCCAGGTGTAGGGCAGTTCCAGTTCCTTCTCGTGGATGCGCAGCTTGAAGTTGTCCTTGTACTTCTCCACGCCCATGGCCTGCAGGCGGCGGCTCATCACCTCGGCGTAGCAGAACTTGCAGCCCGCGCTCAGCTTGTTGCAACCCGTGGTGGGGTTCCAGGTCATCTCGGTCCATTCGATGCTGCTCTGTGCCATGGGTCAGGTCTTGGCGATGATCTCCTGGCAATGCGCATGGGCGTCCTTGTTGTTGCTGGCCATCACGAAGTGGAAGATGGCGACTCCGGGTGCTGTTGTTCAGGCGCAAGGAACGGGCGGACGGGATTTGGTGACATCCGAGTTGCTTAATGTACAACCGCGCGATCTTGTTGATGGGGTCCATCACCTTGCTTCACCATCCGCTGGCCTCGCCGAACAGGTCGGTGACCGAGGCGGTGCATATAAACTGTTTGCGCACTTCATCCCTCCGGCAGCCCGAAGAACCTTCGCACAGCAGGGCCATGCTTTTCAGTTCTCGCCTTGCGGTCCAGCAGCCGGTTCACGATCACACCGGGTGGGGAGCGATCCAGATGTCGGTGCGGGTGCCCTTCAGTTCGGCGATGGCGTTCCAACTGACCTGCATGCCAAAAGGATCGAGGAAGACGAGGCTCGCGTAGTTCTTGTCCTCCTTCATCAACTTGGCCAGCTTCAGCAACTGCGCGTTGCCATCGCCACTGCGGAACACGAGCTTCTCCGCCAGTTCGGCATCCACGAAGTCGAGCTTCTTCTTCAGTGCATCGCTCGCGTCCTTCTTCTTGTCGATGAAGTAGTACCAATGGAAACGCCACTTCCGAAGTCGAAGCAGCTGTCCGTTGCACCTTGATACACCTGCTCTTCCGCCTCCATGATGGCGAGCTGGTGCATCAGTTCCAGGTCTTCCTTCTTCTTGCGTTCCCCGCTACCGGCAAAGCCATCGAAGTAGATGGTCTTCCAGTATGGGTTCTTCGCCATGATGGTGAGGTAGGCCTTCACGTACTTCCCTGAAAGCAACGAGCTTCTTCTCCGTCCATGAGCCGCCCCAGCCTTCGGGCTTTCTTGGGTTCGCTTGCGATGGATGTGCCGTGTTCTTGGACATCACGCTGGACCCCGACCGGTACCGTTTGTCTTGATGTAGCTCGCCACATTCTCCTTCATCTTCCCCTTCTGCTCCTCCTTCCACGCTTTGATCGCCTCGGCCGCGATCTCCTTCTGCGCCCTCTACGATCAATTGGAGCATTTCCCGGTTCTTCAGCATCTCCGCTTGAAGGAACTCTTCTTGGTGTTCCGGTTCGCCTTCAAGGTGGCGTTGGCGTCCTCGTTTAGTCTGGAGCGGCGCAGAGCTGTTGGTTGAGCAGCACCTCGTACTTCTTCTGCTCCACAATGTCGTCGTACGGGCCGCGCTCGGTCATCATCTTGAAAAGGACGGGGCGATCTCCACGAAGACGAAGAGCAGGGTGATGAGCCACTTGGCCCACCAGATAGCGGCGCTGCGTTGGGTGAGAGCACCCAAGCCTTCAAATCGCTTCATTAGCCCACGGCTTTTGTCCTCTTCCGCCTTGTCCTTCTCGCGCTGCTGTTCAAGTATTCCCTGCCTATCGGATATCTTCTTATTCTTCTCAATTCGCTGCCCTCTAGATCTGGTCGGCATTGAGTTGTCAGCAATCAGCTTGGTAGTTCATCCCTTTTCTGGAAGTAGCGATCCATCAAGTCTGTATGATGGGGTCCTTTGCCAGGAGGGTGCCTTTCGCAACCAAGTACCCATTCCTTTTCTTGAGCAGCATCAGCCGCGTCACGTTCATTGCGTTTGCGCTCCTCGTCTTGACTCATATTCACTATCTCCTTCTCAATCATCGTCAGATCGCCCCGCCATGCTTTGATATCCGGATCGCTTGTCAGGTCGTGTCGCTGCTCGATACTCTTCTTTGACAAAGCGATCTGCTCGCCGATCCAGGCATCAATCTCGCTTTGAACAAGCTTGAGTTCCAGCGGTGTCGCAATTACAAAGCCCAACAGTGCGGCCATGAGAAGTCTAGGAGCCGCTTCCAAGCACTTCTTGCCGGGAGATAGTGCGTTTGCCATCGCCCACCCCAAATGAGGAGACGATGTAACGGTCAAGGTTAAAGATGAGGGCGCCCCAGAATAGCCCAAAGCCGACTGCTAAAATTGAGGCTTGGGGGTCCACTTATCCTCTGAGAAACATTTGGTGGTCCCTGAATGCCGTGTAGAAGGCATAGCCGCCTGCGAAGCTGGCCATGAGGGCCGTGAAGACGATAGTACCGCCGATGCCGTAGTACTTGCTCTTCTCAGTGGGCACTTGATCCAGCACATCCATGTCGGCACCGGATGACCAGAGAAAGAGGCGCTCGATCGGTTTGAAGAGGAATCGGGATAGTACCATGTCAGTCGGCTTCAGTCTTGTTATGGCCCGGGATGCGATCCCAGATGGCGCGCCCGGACAGGATCCAGTTCCTCGCCACTCGTTGAGTTCGGAAAGTTCCTTGGCCATCCCGTCGCGCAGATAGCCGGGTCCAAGGTCCCGCGGTGTTGGTGCGTTGGCGAGAAGAGAAGTATCCAAGAGCGTTGGGGAGAAGCTCACCGAAGGGATGGTCACGTGGGTGGTCGATTTCATGAGCGGGAAGTCCATGGCCATCTGTTCTATCACGGGCACCGGGAATGGATAGGCCTTGATGGAGGCGCTTGTGCTACTGAAGAGTCCCTTGGCGTGCAAGGTGAAGGGAGTTGCCTGCCGTATGGGTACATGGAGAACACCCTGAGGCGGATGACTACCTGGCTGGCCTTCGATCAGTACTTCCACCGTGTTGCGCGTTCGCCAGATGAGGTCCACGTTGTCGATGCCCTCGAGCAGGTTCACCTCCCAGTCGAACGCCTCGATAACCGGACTGGGAACATCTACATGGACACTGGCCACGGCTAATTGGCCGAATCCGCCAAAGGCCTGTAGCTCATACGTGGTTGGCGTTTCCGGCACCACCTCTATTGTACCGTTCAGTTCGACCGTACTTCCTACCGGCAGGATGCGGATCTCGACAGCGTCGGAAGTGGACCATTCCAAGATGACCGGGTCGAGTGTGTCCCGCATTGGCTTCGAAGCCTTGAAGCCAAGGATGGTCGGTGGCACCTTGATGGCCTCCACCTTGAAGGTGGCCTCCACCCTTACCGAAGTCGTTGATGGCTTGTAGTGTGAATATCGACGTATCGCTGGGGGTTAGTTCTATGGAGTTTGCTCCGAACGCCAAGGGTCGATCATCCAGCAGCAGCGTGCGGTGCTGATGGGCGGTCCATTTCAAGGTGACCGCTTCCCCTTTGCTGCGGATACTGGACCGATCGCCTTGGAATTCACTGATCACGGGTCCGCCAACATGCTCCTTGCACAAGCTGCCCAGCAGAGCCTTCCATTCGGCAGGCTTGGGACGCGCGGTGGGCTTGTGGTAGCCTCGGTTGAATGTATGCTTTAACGCCGCGACCAGATCCTTCCCACCGGATTCCTCCAACTCTTGTAGCAACAGGATCAGCGCTTGATGGTAGGCCAGGTTCGCGGGGTTCACCAACGCAGAGCTGGGGTCCAGTTCCGGCCACTTGCGCTCTTTTAGGTATTGGGCGATTGAGGCGTCGTCCGCATCCCTAGGAAGAAGTACGGCGCTAGACCGCTAAGCAGTTCGAAGGCGCCGGAGGCGAGGGCCCAACGCTCCTCATCCTGTCGCTCCTCGACTGAGATTTGGCTCGGGGCTTTTCTGCCCTTCAGCCACCCTAGCTTTGCTCTGGCCCATTGCCTGAGTGCGCCGTGGTGCTAGCGGCTCCCCTGCGTGTCCGGATGGAAGCCGGAATCGAAATCGATCAGCGCGAGTTGCGGCTGACTTGTGTGCAGGAAGATCGACTTGTCCTTCAGGTCGGCGTGGAGGAACCTGATGTCGTGTAGAGATCGACGACGCGTGCGAACTGGTAGGCCAGGTGCAGCTTCTCCAATGGCCCGGTGTTGCGGAAATACGCCGCTGCATCCCACGCGTCGCTGCCCATGTCCTCAAAACCGAACGTACCGAGGTCGCACAATGCCATGGCGACAACAGGCTCATCGGCATCGTTCACGGCCCGGAACAAGAGGAAGGGCATGCCCAACAATTCCGGATACTCGTTGGTCAACCCATCGTGGAATCGCCCGCGCAGCTTATCGTGCAACTGGTGTATCGTTTCGTAGGCATGTTCGCCATGCTGCTGATCGAACATCACCTTCACTAAGGCACCGTGCACGGTACGGCCATCGACCGTGAGAATGCGGTACACCGCGCCGAAGCCGCCTTGGTTCAGGGGCTGCTCTTCCAGGTCTATCTCCGTCGCACCAGTGAACGGTGCGTTCGGGCCGAACGGGACCGATGAAATAGCGTGTATGCCGCGAAGCCGTCCCATCAACTTCGGCGTTTGCGGTAATATGCAAGTACAGGGCCCGTAACCACGATGCCCAATGATGCATCGTCCTCCAGCACACCGCTCTCCTTCAAACCCTGCAATGTGGTCTGTGCGAACTGGGCCAGATCCGCTTGCATGGACGAATGACCATGGTCGACGGAGAGGAAGGCGTGCAGCTTTTCGAGTATCTGTTGCAGCGCAGCAGGCTGCAGCCGCCAGAGCGTGCCGCTCGGGTCTTTGACCACCATCTCCTCCTCCAGGGTGGCGATCCCGTCCGTCACGAGCAGAAGGATGTCACCGTTCGGCGCATTCAAGTGGAGGGTGGATTCCGACAAGGCCAACTCCTGCGCACCGCTGTTATGGGAGACATGTCGAACGAGCACGCCCTGCTCATCCACGTGGGGTAACACTACATGATGCATGCGATACGGCACCTGCGATGGCCCGCGTTCGTGGAAGTCCCCGGCCAGGTGAAGGACCGCACCATTGCCCAGGTGGTTGATGGTGACCTCGTCATCCGGATGCCGCCGCACTGGTAGCAACAGAGCAGGGTGGTGCCACCTTCGAGACCTTCGACCTTGATGCCCTCTTTGGCGGTTCTGATGCTCGTTTCAAACTGCGACCGATTCTCCGGCAGCTCCGCCTGATCGCTTCCACAAGTAAGTCCGCCACACGGCCCGAATCCTGAACTCGCCGATGCCGTCGCACAGCGCGACAAGTCGGTACTGCTCTTTCGCGATGCACAGGGACCTGTCTTGGTCCTTCTTGATGGCGATATGTGCGGCGGTTACGTACATCTCACACTTGTGATGTCCGGCTGATGCTCTTGATCATGTGGTTCCGGATCGCCTCGGGATCGACCGTGGAGGCGAAGTCCGCTTCTTCCGTGGCCATGCTCCGCAGCACTTCGGCACAGTTCTCGTTATAGTCGGCCCCCACGACCTCCACCCATTCATCGGTCAACTCAGTCTCGTAGAAGATGGTGGCGAGTGAAACGCCTGGGTGCGCCCGAATCTGGTCAGCGACCGCTGCAACTTCTTCCTCGTCATGGAAATCGCCGTCCGTGAACAGGATGATGAGCGCATTGCTCTGCTTGTCCGTCTTATCCTGCAAATAGGCTCTCGCTTCCTCGAAAGCAGCTTCCATTGATGTTGCGGCATAGGTCTCGTCCGCTTCGATGTGATCCGCAGGGTCGAAGGACCACGCATCGAGCGCGAGCTGCGTCACGGACTGCTGAGCGATGATCTGCTTCTCCTCCGTTGAATAGACCCGACAGCTGATGTCGAAACAGTTCTTGTTCCGGCTGACCTGCAAACGTTCGAGCACCTTGGACATGGCATCGTGGAGCTCTTCGCCCTTTGTGCGGCCGGACCGCCCATCGGCCGTCATGGAGCCCGAGCCATCGAGCAGGAAGATCACGAGTTGGTGGAACACCCGTGGGATCTCCATGGGCGAGGTGACCTTCTGTGCGGCCTGTTGGAACTTCTGGCCGAAGCGGCTTGCAGCACCCGGTGCCAACGGGGTGCCGCCGGCTCCTGGGACTTTCTGGATCTCGTCGCTCATGTGCTGGTTCATTTCGCGTACTCGCTTGCCAATTGATCGTATTGCGCCTGGTACTTCGTGCGCAGGTCCTGAAAGTAGCCATCCCAATCCTCAAGGTTCTCGATCGTGCGGTACGGCTCGGTCGTCTTCACCAGCTCCAGGTCACGCAGGAGGCTTCGGTAGCGGTGTTCCAGGGTTGCTAACTGTACGCGCAGCGACTCCAGTTCATCCTGCTCGTTCACTCCTTGCCAACTCCCCTTGCGCAACTGCGACAGGATATCACGGACTGTATGGATGTCGTTCGAATTGTAGGCTTGGCTCAACTTTCCGAACACCTCCTCCGCCCCCTTCTTATTGCTGAACACGCACTTGCCCGAATCCGGATGACAGAGCGTAGCCGCTTCCCGGTACATCGCCTTGATATCCTTCTGGTCCTCTTCGCTCAGGTCAGCCACCACCACGTTGCGCTCCGCCTCGTACTCCTCGTGCACCTTCTTGAACTCCTCGTCCAGGTCTGCGTAGGTGGGGTCGTCGATGCCGTACTTCTTCAGCTTCTCGTAGATCTTCTTCTTCAGCTCCATATCTTTAAGAGGATAGGGCTCAGCTCCATCCGGAACCTGTGGTTGTAATGGGCTACCTGCCCCTCGACCTCTGCGCGCTCCCCGACGAGTTGTGTGATCAGGGCATTCAGCATCCTTATGCGGCTAAGCAGCCATTCGCGCTCGATCGCGGATACGTTCACGATGGCCTGGTGGCGCTTCTCGTATGCCTCCATCGCTTCCGTTGCCTGTTTGTATTCGCCAGCGAGCAGCATGTCCACGATGGGGTCCAGCCCGGCAACACCTTTCAGCTCGTATGCATGTGCGTTCACATCCGCCATGCGGCCGAGGCCGATGAAAGCGCGAAGCAGTTTGAAATACTCGAACACCTTCGCTAGCTGGACTGTTGCTCCGCCTCGGCCACGCCTGCGCTCCGCTTTAGGCGGTCGAACTCCGCGAGGAACTGGTTCACGCTGGTCGGGTCCTCCTCGATCAGGGTGAGCGTCTCATTGTTGCTCTGGTTCGCTCGCTTGGTCCAATTGAAGGAACCCTGCAGTAGCACCTTCCTGTCCACGATGCAGAACTTGTGGTGCATCAACTGGTCCTCCGAACCGAGTTCGAGAAAGAGACCGCCGTTCTCCGCGATCGCTTCATGGTCGTTGGTGCATTGGTCGTTGAAGTCGTGCTTGGTGATGATCAACTCAACCCTCACACCACCGCGTTGCCGATCCATCAGCAGGTTGAAGAGGGGCGCATCGGTGAACCAGGCGACCGCCACGTGGATGGTGCTGCGCGCCTGCGCGAGGTGATCCAAGAGCACTGCTTGCGATCGTCCTTGCCGGCGTCGTATGTGGTTACTCTGGCCATTGGTTCAATGGCTGCTTACTGCTCGTCTGCGCGTGTATGAGGGGCCGGCATTCGGAATGCGGCTACCATGAAGAGTACGCCACCGGTCAGGTTGAAGGGCAGCCAAAGGGACCGATCGCCGAGGTAGATGGGCAGGAGCGGATTGAAGAGGATCGCGACAGCACCGAAGAGGACTACCCACGCGTTGATCCCGCTTCGCGTCCAGTGGTGGTACAGGAGCAGCAAGGCCCCGATGGTCACCGCGATGCGCAGGAAGGTGTAATAGCCGATGGGCAACCGGACCAAAGCCAGGAACAGTAGCGCTGCACAGAGCAACGCCACTGCGCGTAGAGGAGTGACCGCGCTGTTCAAGTTCTTGACGGAACGGGGTGGGTTGGTCATTCCAATAGTCACCGCGTCACGATGTAATACTCCGATTCGTATTCCCACCGCCCAAGGCCTCAGACCCTGCGTAGTTGCTCACATTCGCAGCATTGACGGAAGCCGTGATCCTGTAATTGCCATTGGGCAGCTCCACACTGGAGCGCTGCTTGGGTTGAAGAATGATCCGTTGACTTTCCTTGCCGCTGTATCGCACGGTGAGCGTATAGCCCGTGTTATTGAAGATCTTGACATCACTCGTGGTAGCCGTGCTATAGCCACTACCCGCCCGACTCATCGGCGGCAATTGCCCGTGCTCTCCTTTGAAGATCGCATCCACCTCAAGGTCGATGAGTTTCTTCTCAGCTTCATCCCTATGTCGAACCCAAGGCGCTTGGTCCAGGTACGCCTGATAGGCCTTGATCGTATTTGAGCGAACCGCTTGGTCCCAGAGCATTGCCTCAATGTGCCCATTTGCTTCATCCACATAGGCGCCGTCAGGCATCATCTCCAGATAGGCTTGATAGGCAAGGACTGTATTCTTCTGCTCGGATTCCGCAGCGATGAACTTTTCAAGAACGCTGATGGAACCGCTCTGTTCCACTTGGCTCCAAATGGCCTCGTGCTTCAGAGCTTCGATCGCATCCCGGGCCATGGTGGTGGAGTTGGAGTAGCGTTGGGTGGCAAGGAACTGCTCGTAGGCAGCTGTCGTGTTCTTCTGTCGTGCTTCATACCAAGCTGCGTCTTCCTTCAACTTTTCGATCCTCTCGAAAGCCTCCGGCACATGTGTGCTCTCCGGATACCTTGCAATGAATGAATCATAATTCATCCTCGTGTTCATGCGTTGCGCCTTGTTCCAATCCGCAGCCTCCGCAGCGCGGCCAAGCGCTGGGTCACATCCATAGCCCGCTTCTTCGGGTGCTGTGTAAGAAATGCTTCGAATGAGGTAATGGAATTCGCAGCCAAGGCCCTCCTTGTACATCCGGTTGGTGGCACAACCGCCACATAGCAATGCGCATAACAGGAACTGCACTATAAACCGACCGATTCGTTTGTCCATCTTATTGTCCTGTGAAGCGTTCCTCGGCACTGTCCTGTTGATTCATCTTTTGCTTGAACACTCTTCGCGATCTCATTTCCTCAGGCCGCTAACGTTTCGTTCAACTCCTCAATGACCGCATCCATCTCCTCGCCAAAGAGCTGGTGCATGCGTGCCAATCCGCCTTGCTGGCCCATGGTGCCCAGCTCCAGGTCGTCGCGGTCCAGGTGTACGCTCTCGGCGATGAAGTCGCGCAGCAGCCGCAGCCATTCCATCTGCGCCTCGGTGAACTTGATGTGGCCCGCCTGCTTGCGGAACACCCAGTCCTGGAAGTTCTTCTTCACCGTTTCGGCATAGGGCCGCAGTTCGGTGTCCATGCCCAGCTCGAAGCGCAGCAGGCTCACCAGATCGGTGAGCAGGCGCTGCACGTTGCCATTGAGCTTCAGTTCCAGCGAACGTTCATAGGCGGCCCACACGCGCTCGTGCGTGAGGTTGAAGGGTGGCTGTTAGTCACGTCCTTCCGCCGGTAGGGCTGGCTGTAATAGATGCGCAGGGCGGTGAGCTCGTCGCGCTTCGTGGCCAGGAATTGCCGGAAGGTCTTCACCACCGCATCGGCCTTCTCCTTCGCCTGCGCGCTGGCACCGGCGTAGGTCACCTCGTCCAGGTTCACCACGTCGATGGTCTGCTCGTACTTCTTGCGCACGTTGTCCACGTATTCGCGGAAGGCGCCATCGTCGAACACGGCGGTGGCTTGTTTCGGCAGGTCAACGGTGGGTGTTGCCGCCGCGACATCCGGATCGTAGGCGTTCAGCAATTCGCTCACCACCTTCTGGATCGTGCGACCACCGGCGCGTGCGGCAAATTCCTCCTTCTCCTTCGGGCTGATCTGCTTCTCCATCCGCGTGAGGCGGTTGGCGAGACTGGTGAGCGTATCGGCATCGCGCTGGCCCATCACCACCTGCATCATCAGGTCCTTCAGCGCCACGCAGGGCTTGCGCTCCAGCGGACGGCTGTCGGTCTTGCAGCTCTTGGTCACGCCCACGGCGTCCACCAGCACGAAGTGCGTTTTGTTGGTGGTGGCGCTGGGGCTCACCTTCTTCAGGCTGTCGGCATCGAGGGTGCGGGTGCCGCGGCCCTTCATCTGCTCGAAGTAGTTGCGGCTCTTCACGTCGCGCATGAAGAGCAGGCATTCCAGCGGCTTCACGTCGGTGCCGGTGGCGATCATGTCCACGGTAACGGCGATGCGCGGGTTGTAATCGTTGCGGAAGCGCGCCAGCAGGCCCTTGGGGTCCTCCTCGGTGCTGTAGGTGATCTTCTTGCAGAACTCGTTGCCCTCGCCGTACTCCTCACGCACCACCTGGATGATGTCGTCCGCGTGGCTGTCGGTCTTGGCGAAGATGAGCGTCTTGGGCACCTCGGTGCGGTGCGGGAAGATCTCCGTTTCCACCGCGCGCTTGAAGGCCTTGATGATCGTGCGGATCTGGCTGGGGTTCACCACATCGCGGTCCAGCTGCGTGCCGGTGTAAGTAATGTCCTCATCGGCCTGCTCCCAACGGCGCTTGCGCGTAAGGCGGTCGCGCTTGTCCACCTGTTGCTGCGCCTTGATCTCCGCGCCCTGCTGCGTGATGCGCGTTTCGATCAGGTACTCGTCGTAGCCGACGTTCACGCCATCGGCCACGGCCTGCTCGTGCGAGTACTCGCTCACCACGTTCTCGTTAAAGAAGGCGTAGGTGCGGCTGTCCGGCGTGGCGGTGAGGCCCACGAGGTAGGCATCGAAGTACTCCAGCACCTGCCGCCACAGGTTGTAGATGCTGCGGTGGCACTCGTCGATGATGATGAGGTCGAAGAACTCCGGCGGGTATTGGGCATTGTACTGGAGCGGCGGCGGCGGCTTCTTGCCGAGCACACGCTCCACATCGGTGCCGGTCTGTTCCTCCGCGCTCGCATCCAGCGGCTCGCCTTGCAGGATGGAATACATGCGCTGGATGGTGCTGATGCACACCTGCGCGCCGGCATCGATGAAGCTGCTGCTGAGCCGCTGCACGGTGTACAGCTCGGTGAACTTGCGGCGGTCGTCGTTGGGCGTGTAGCTCTGGAACTCCTGCTCGGCCTGCTCGCCCAGGTTCTTGGTATCCACCAGGAAGAGGATGCGCCGCATGCGCACGGGCGGCTTCAGCAGGCGGTAGATGCTGGTGATGGCGGTGAAGGTCTTGCCGCTGCCGGTGGCCATCTGCACCAAGGCGCGGGGCTTGTTCAGTGAAAAGCTCTTCTCGAGGTTGGTGATGGCGTTCACCTGGCAGTCGCGCAACTTGTCGGGTCCAGCGCACGGAACTTCTTGAGGCGCGAGCGCAGCGGTTCGGTCTTCAATAGCTCTTGCAGCGTCTCCGGCTTGTGGAAGCTGAAGACCTCACGGGCGCGGGGCTTTGGGTCACGCTGGTCCCAGTGCGTGGTCTTCTCGCCGGTGCTGATGTAGCAGAAAGGCAAGGCACCTTGGCCGATGGTCCAGCGGAGTTTGGCCTTAGCGTAGCCCTCGGCTTGGTCCTCGTGAACCGTAATGCGTTCTCCTTCAGTAGCAGGTTCTTGGCCTCGACCACGCCAACTGCTGCGCGGTCCACGAAGAGGACATAGTCGGCTTCTCCAACATCTGTGTCGTACTCCCTCACCGCGATGCCCAGCTTTGCCGAAGGGTTCATCGCCTTCTTGTCCTGCACCTCCCAGCCAGCGGCAACGAGCATCGCATCGATGCGAACACGGGCGAGTTGTTCGGGGGTGAGGGACATAATCGGCTCAAAATACCCGCCCCGTGCATACGGGGCCGGTCTCATAATGGAAAAACAGGCAACTAACGTGCGGGGCGGTCTGCATGCCGGACATCGAAGGACCTACTGGCAGTCCCAGCACGTTTCGCACAAGTAGATCACCTGCTCTGCGTGTACAGGGGCGGCGCCACCGGTGCCCATTTCGGCATCGAAGTTGAAAGTGTGCGCACCGAAGTGCCAGCCGGGTTTCACGGGGTAATCGCGTGGCATGGCGAAGCCGATGTGAATGATGCCGTTGGCGTTACTCATCACATACGGCCGGTGCTGAGCGTCGCGGTCTATGGCCGGTTCGGTGGCATCGAGCAGGTCTCCCGCCGTACCTACGAACACTTTTTGCCCTGGAACGGGGTTGCCATCGCGGTCCACCACCTGCATATCGATCCATGGCCTGATGCTGTTGGCCAAGTCGCCAGCGCTGCCACAGCTGCGGGGTTTCCAATTCAGCACCACCACGTCGGTTTTGATGAGGGCGGGGCGCGCTGCAATAGTTGCAGCAGCAGTGGCCGTGGTGGCGGGCTCGTTGCCGGCGCTACAGGCAACGAGCAGCGATAGTGGCAACGCCACGAGTGCGATGGTATGCTTTGTGGGTGCGTTGGGCATGGAAAGCGTGGGGGTTTACAGTGAGTGAATGGCGCGCTGTATTGCGCGCTCACTTATTCGTTACTGGACAATTGCACAGCCTGTCGAAATACCGGTCCTTAACGAGGTACACCACAAGGCCCGCTATGCCAAGACCGGTCGCGATCTCCGGAATGAAGGGCGCAATAGCGGTAAGGATGAGCCCAGCGAGCGTCATGGAATGGCCATGACGCTTGACCATTTCACAGTAGTTGATCTTGACGCATACCGCGCTCTTCAGCACATCGGTCAATTTCGCCAACCGTTCCCGTGTCCACTCCTTGATCATCGCTACGTCGCCCGGCGACGACCAATCAATGCCAGCATAAGTATAGACGTGCCCTTCATGCTCGACCTTGCCTCCGGTCGCTGACTTCGGTGGCTCGCTCCGGGTCCAAGCCGCAAGCAATGGAATGGATTCATCCAATGCGGACTCGAGCGATTCGACCCACAGGTCTTCAATTCGCTTTGTGACTGTTTCGGTTTCGAATGTGGTGGACATGGATCATTGGTTTTTCGTGCATCAAAGGGTTCGGTCAGTGTTCTTGGGCGCGGTCCATCACCCTCACCGCAATTGCTCCTCCGCCTGTGCGCCGTGTTCCACGTGCATGCGCTGCTCGGGGTATTTGGGGCCGTCGCTCTTGTTCCACCAGGGGCAGTGCTCTTGCAGGCAAGCGATGTCGGGTGCGTCGGTGGTGGCATGCGCCATGGCTTGCACAAAGGGCAGGTAGCCGCAGGCGGCTGCGAAGTCCTTGAGGCAGGGGCGTTGCAGGGTGCGGTGCACCCAGTAGGTCCACGGCCCCAGATCGTCCTTGTGGATGAGGCCCATTTGCCAGCTCATGTACACGCTGCGCAGGTGCTCGAAGCAGCGGTCGGTGGCGCGGCGGGTGTTCATCTGGTCGGCATCGAACACGAGGTTGGTGGTGCGCAAGTGGTGGTCCTGCGGCGACTCATAATCGAAGATGATCTCGAAGGCGTCGCGGTTCTTGTCGTAGTCGGCCAGCAGGCGCAGCACCTCGTTGCGGCGCTTTTCCATGTTGCCGAGGAAGGTCTCGCGGCGTTTGGTGTGCAGCGCTATGCCGCCTTGCACCAAGGCGAAGGCGCCCGATGCCGCAGCAACGAGGACGCTGATGTCTTTGAGGGGTTCGTTGAACATGGGGGGATTCGGATCGGTGATGTTGAGGCTATCAGCCGAGGATCGCGTGCTCTGTTTTCGCTCAGGGCAGTTGCGCCACCCAGGCTTGGCGGATGCCGTTGTGGTGACTATCGCCGATGATGTAACGCTCTTGCATGGAAATGCGCTTGGCTTGGTGCTGCCAATCCGCGCCGACCTCCTTTTGCTGACCGGCTGCTTGCAGCAGGTTCATCACATCCTGCGGCGGACTGAAGGGGCCCCACGTGTTGTCGGGGTTGCGCTTGCGTTCCCACAGCACGGCGCGTTGGGTGAATTCGAACGTCGTTTCATTGAAGGTTCCGCTGGAACCGACGATGGTGGTGCCCATGGCATCGGTGCCCAAGGCGGTGGAATTGGTGAAGTCTCCCAACAGGCCCAGATCCTGCGCGGGCATCCACGTATCCCCGCTCTTCAGCCACACCACGGCGCGCAAGCCGTTGGCACCATCGGCCATGCCCACGGCCACCTTGCCATCGCCCGACAGGTGGTGGACCTTGGCGTGGCGCTTGCCACCTTGGAGGTCTTCAAGCAACGTCATAAGGTAGTCGCCGTCGGTGACGCTCCATTGCCAAATGCACGGCAACGAAAGGAAGCCGCTACCCGGCAGGGTGTAATAGATGTTGCCGCCGATCACCATTCCATCATCCGATACGGTCACGGCTTCACTGCTCTCCCATGTGCGCACGCCGATGTTCGGGTTCACGGGCAGCTCGCGTTGATCGCCGTACCACGGGCCCCATGCCACCGCCCGTGCACCGCTCGCTGTAGAGGCATGCTGATGGCCGGTGCTGCTGTAGCCCACCACCATTTGGTAGTGGAGCGGTGAGCCTAGTTGCTGCGGTGGGTCCAGGAGGCCCAAGAAGCGGCCGCTCGCATCGTTCGCCACACTGGCGATGTGCCCGGACAAAAACGGCGACAGCTCGGTGCGCTTGCCGTGGCGGTCCCACGCCAAAGCCAACGGGAGGCTGGCCGTTTGACAGAAGCCGATGGCGAGGCGTCCATCGGGCGATATGCCCCGGGCGAAACTTTCCTTCTTCGGTCCCGGACAGTGGTAGCCAAGGAAGTCGGTGCCACCCGTGCGGCCGCCAACGGCACCTTCATCGGGGCGCATGAAGGACTGCTTGCTGCACGGCCGTGTCCAACCGAATGCGGCGCCGTGATGGCCATCGGACGTACAATCGTCCGGGTCGTTCGGGTCGTTGTACGACGCCTCCCCCACGACCAGCAACATGGTATCGTGCGTAAGGTCGAATGGATCGGTAACGGTATCACATCCCTCCAGATCGGCGATGAGTTCGAAGAACGGAAAGCGGCAGTTGTTCTCCACTTCCACCGGTCGCGGCACCGGCTTCAGTTCGCGCGGCGGCCCATCGCCGCAAGCGGCGAAGACGACGAGCGCAAGGATGAACAAGGGAGTGGGAAGGGTTGGTGGTGGTGCATGTTGAGGAGGTGAGGAATGGTGTGATGCTGCGTTCGGTTCACAACGCATAATGCAACCCTGCGAACACCGGCGCTGCGGCGCTGATGGGAAAGGCATAGGCCTCGTGGTTGGTGGGATGTTTGCCCAGGAGGATGGCCAAAGCGTATTGTTCTTCCGCCCACATCACCAAGGCGCCGCTATCGCCGTGCCCGCTGAACGGGAGGCCGTCGAACCCTGTGATGGTGATGATGTCATCGAACCAGAACGGTTGGCCGCCCAGCACCATGCGCCGGGTGCCGCCGGTGCGGATCACCGCACCACGCGTGAGTCCGGTGCCTGCGCCGTGTTTGTATACCCGCATGCCCACGCCCGGCGAGGTGTTGCCCATTGGCGGCGGATGTGCCCACCGCAGCGTGGTGGTGGGGTCAACGCTGAACAGCGCGATATCGGCCGCGTTGTAGTAGCGCTGATCGAGGGTGAGATAGGAATGCAGGTGGCCCAACAGTCGCCCCTGTTGGTACAGCGGCGCGTGCAGCCGTGCACGGCCCAGAGCCGCCATCACGTGACAGTTCGAGAAGCCGAACCGCGCGCCGCTGCCGGGGTGCACGAGCCAGCCGCCAACGGTTCCCTGTCCGCTCACCTCGTCGTGGTGCACATCGGTGCCGCTGGTGGCAGTGCGCAGCATGGGATCAAACATCACTGGGCTCCACCGGTGGTGCGGGACGCAGCGGTGCGTTCGGCGGTACGGCCCCTGCGGCAGGTGCACCCGGTGTGCTGGTGGCGGCCACAGTGGTGGTGGTGCCCATTCCCCCTTTCTTCATCCAGCCTTCAATGAAGTCGGTGCCAGCATAACCCGCCGCAATGAACGCGGTGATCATCTCGCCGCCTGCCACTCACCTGCGGTAACGGCGGCCAGCACACCGGCAACCGCTCCTACTACCATGGCGATGAGCAAGCTGAAGAGCAACTCAGCCGGACGGAAACCCGCACCGGCATCGCCCGCCGCGACTTTCGCACTGGCTTTGCTGAGGCCGACGACCGCGCGGATCAGTTGGCCTACGATGCCCAAGATCATGGCGAGCAGGATGATATCGAGCCATTCGGCCGGTGTGTGTTCGGCGGTGTTCATGGTGTTGGTGTTGTTGGGGTAGTGATGCGTGGGTGAAGGAGGATAGGTGACCGATCCGCTGGTGCCGATGCCGTCGTCGTCGTCGCCGCCATCGCCACCACCATCGGCGAACTCCTCGTCCATCAGTTCCATGTAGGTTACCGGATGGATCTCCCAACTGGTGGCGCGGCGGTTGTCGCCCTTCACATCGTCGGGGTCGTTGGCATAGTCCCAGTTCTCGTGGCTGTTGTCGTAGAACAACCAGCCCTGTATGCGCACCATGCGGTGCAGGTATTGTTTCTTCAGCGTGCTCGATGTCCAGTCCTCGCCGTAGTCGCGGTCCATGATCTGGCGGATGCGCGGGGTCACTTCGATGGTAACGCGGTACTGCGGACCGGTCTGGCTGCTGTTGGGCGTGATCTCCATGTGCGTGTCCTGGAAGAGGCTCTTGCCGGTTTTGCAGTTGCACGTCTCCTTCGAGCCCCAGGTGATGGACTCCACGTAGCCCACCAATTCCACGGCCGTGGCGCTGGAGAATTTCTCCTTGGTGGCGCTGCCGTCGATCAGATCATTGAAGTCGAGCACCGTTACCTCGCTCGGGAACTTGTAGCGGTTCTTGAGCGGGTTCTGGTCCCACTCCTTGGTGCCTTCCTTCGCGTTGCCGTGCGGACCGCACGGCTTGCCGTCGATGGAGATCGTTTCCTGTGCGCGCGCGGCAGGGGCCAGCAGCAGACTGCAGGCAAGCGCTGCGGCGAGCAGCGCGAAGGGTCGTTGCGGTAAATGAACGGAGTGCTTCATGGGCGGCGAGGTGTTAACGGTGGGGGCGTATGCGGGTCTGTCGTTGGTCGTCCTCTATAGTTCCTTGGCCGCGGGTGCGCAGCGTTTCACGCTCTCGATACCCGCCTCGCACGCTTGGTGGGAGCTGTACACCTCGCTGGTGCCGATCACTTGGCCGTTGCGACTTTCCAAGTTGAAGCTGAAGCCGGCCGGGCTGCGCTTGCGCATGTAACGGGCGTCGTTGGTGCACTCGCTGCGCACAGCCGCCACGCCGTTGCGCGCGTTGTCCTTGGTGGTGTAGCCCTCGCTGGCGAGGATGATCTCGCCGTTATCGGCCTTGAGGTGGAAGCGGTGTTCGCCGGCGACGTCGGTGAAGTGGTGGAAGGTGGGCATGGTGGGGTTCAGCTATTTGGCCCGTTTCTCTCTGGCCGCGCGGATGTAATCGAAGAGGGGAATGTCGAAGCCGATGTTGGCGAAACCCCTGCGTTCGGCACCGGTGGAGGTCGAAGCCTTCGACGCATCGGCGGCATAAGAAAGATTGAGTTCCAATCCGTTGAAGAATGCAATTCCACTGCCCAAGCCGACGATCGGTCGACGGAAGGTTTCATCGGTGCGGAGATCGGCAATGTTGTAGAGAATACCGGACGCATACAGCGAGAAGTACAAATTGCTGATATCGGGTTGACGCGGCCTGACCCACCGCCTGTAGTACTTGTTGTGGTACTTGTACCATTCGTCTTTCGGTTGCCCGCGGGTGTACTTCCAATCGGCTACGCCATTTCAAGCCGATCTTCTCACCGGCCCATGCGATCTGCTGTAATCCGTAGGTGTCGCTTGCCTCGAATTCCTCGGAGGGTCCACCGAAGTATCCGTAGTTCAAGCCGATGGTCATGAACGGACGGATATTGAAGACGCGTGCTTCGTGGGAGAAGAGCCCTTTTCAATGAGCCGGTCCTCCAAACCCAGGATGATGGCCTCCACATCGATAGTGAAACCATATCGGGCCAGAGGATCTTCGATCTCCGGGTCAAGGATCACATACTTGGTTATGATGTCCGCGATCCTGGCGATGATGCTGTTCTCCCCGACCTCAAGTCGAAAAGCTCAACGGTCTTCATGAAAAGCCCGAAAACCGCACCCACGACCTTGTTCCTGTCGACCCGTTTTCCTGCTGTGCCGCACGGTACCAGCACTTCACCGAGCATGGTCATGGCCCGGTTCAAAGTCGCGCTGTCAAGACTATCGGCGGAATTCGCAACAGGTCCCACGGCGTTCGCAGCACCATTGGACTTGCCCAATACGCTCAATGCAGTGTTTTTCCAGTCGCCCAAATGGCGGATATCGAAGCCCTTCAGGTCCTCCGCGTTGTCAGCCCAATGGCGTTGGCCATTGCGATGAGTTCGCCTCCCCCTCGGGCAACCTTGGTGATGAAAGTATCGAGCTCCGTACTGATCGCATCCCTCCGTACTTCACCATATCGCACCCAAAAGGCATCATACTCTGTTAGACCGCTCCATTGCCATGAACGTTCTTCGTCCGGCTTGAACAAACCCATACTTCGAAAAACCGTATCCCTTGAAAGCCTCTTGTACATCTCGTCGATTAACCAGTTGTGCAAGCCCACCAGGAAATCGGCGTTCTGGTCGATGTGGATACGATCCGTCGCTGCGTGCCTGTCGAATCCTTGTCGTGCCTTCTTTTCTTATTTTCAGTGGTATCCTTTCGTTCTCTCCTGTACGCCTGCGTAAGCTCTTTGAACGGGTCATCTTTCCCCTTGAACGGTCGTGTATTTTGAGGGCTTTCTTTTCCTTGGGTCCTTGTTCATCTCATCAGGAGAAAATCCTTCGTAAATGCCCTCCAGACATGAATCGCAGTCTGACTTGATGAAGTACCATACCGCGGCATAGGACACTGTAGTTCGCCACTTTTGAACAAGTGCATTGGTCATCGTGGTCTTGTTCTTCTCGTTCAAGAGCACATCCATGATGTCGTACATGGTATTGTACGTCACATGGTTGGTCATCTTGATGTTCTTGCGTATGAAATTGGTCAGGAAGCGCTTTTTGACTTCCTCCTGTTTTGCCAAGACCATTTCGCTCAGGAGTTCTTCGTCGATATCGCCCTTGAGTTGCGCGTTAGTGACAGAGGTGCATAAAATGGCTACTAGGAACAAAAGCTTTTTCATGGTTCAGGGGTTGGGGGATCTCTTTTCACGCGCAGTAGTTCAGCTTGGTGTGAACTGTGCCTTTCAATGGTTCCTTTCACTTCGTTGTCGGTGAAGTGCTGGAAGCTGAGTCTGGGGTGTATTGGTAATACATGGATCATGGATCGACGGCAGCTATGCGCAGTGCTCCGCTCAAGCCCCGAATACCGAAACCGGTCTTAGGCCCCGCGCGACACCAGCGCATGATCGCAATACGCACCGCGCCGTTCTTCTTGGATTCATCGTACAACCCTTCGCTTGCATACACGGCGTGGTAGGTATTGTAAACGATGATGTGCTTGAGCTCGATCTTTCCCGGTCGTTGCGGCCGGATGCGGACCAACTCAACCCCCAGCAGTTCGCCGACGCTTACGGTGGGGTATCCGTCGCTGAGCGAGTCCAAAGAGATCTGGAAAGTCGCACTGTTCCGCACGTGCATGCGCTTCTTGGCCATGATGGCATAGCATGTATCCGCATAGGCGCAGATCGTGGGGTCCGCATTGTCCGGTTTTTGAACCCGGTGCGCCCGATGGCGTTCGTGAGCTCCGCTTGTGTAAGTATCACTTCACTCCCATCCTTCAACCGATAAACGTGCTCGCCCGGCCTTGAAGGCAGTCGGTTGTACACATTGGCTACCCCGTATGTGCCCATCATTGCCTTGATCGGGGCAATGGATGCGCAGTTGCTCTCACTGTCTTGTTGGAATGCGGTGAACAACGGAGCTGATTGGCTGCTCAAGTGCGATGCAATGAGACATGCGAGGAACACGCTTGACGATCTTTTCAGGCTGGGTGATGCTGTGTTTGACATAGTGTAGCTGGGAAGCGTTGATCGCGTGGATTTGCATTGACCGTGGTGCCTCGTCCCATCACACCAGCGAAACGGCCCCATCGCGGGAGTGCCACCAGGGAATGGTCTTGCGCGTTTTCAGCGATCGTGCTTCAGCCGTCTCCAAGTGGGTGTCTTCGGGTTCCGCATCCACTGTGGCAAGGAAACGGTTAACGATGTTCTGCACCCGGCTGTCCTGCATGAAGAGGCCGTGGAAATGGAGGGCATTGCCGCTTTCCCGAAGGAAGCTCCTACGCTCCACCTTGAAGGTTTGCACCACTTTACTGTAAGCGGTCGCACTCACGAAAGGCACGGTGCCGTCGCCGTCGTCCTGTGAGTTCTTGTTCTCGGTAAAGTCCACATAGTTGTGAGTGCCGTGCTGGGTCTTGGCGGTAAGCCAAGTGAGGGTGCGGTCTTCGTCCACCCCTGCCACGACAACGCAGCGGTCGGCCATCTTGGCCAAAGCCGTTGGCACGTCGGGGCCGAGCACAGCGCGGAACTGCTTGAGGGCGGCCAAGCGCGCATCCACCAATGGTTGAATGTCGTTGTAAACGTTGCTCTGCCAATCGTCGCGCACCAACAGATCGAGTTCGCGCGTGCCTGACATGAGCGCTTTGGGGTACCAAGGCAACAATTCATAGAGAGAGGATAGGTGCGCGCGACTTTCCGTACATCGTCACTGTTGCCCAACAAGCTGCTCGGACCGAGCACCATGTTCTTGTATGCTTGTGGCGACCCGCGCAGTGGTGGCGCGCAGAGGACGACCTTGTGGATATGCTTGCTGATGAAGGGCAACGCGGCCAGGAGCACATAGGATCCCATACTGGGGGTCACTATGTTCACGCGACGCACTTTCCTTTCGGTTGCGAGCTTGCCCAGGATGTGCTCCACGAAACCCACAAGTTCCGTTGCGCTATCCGCATTGCTCTTGCGCCAATCGTAGCCGAAGAGGAAGATGGGCCAAGAAGGACATTTGGCTGCAAGACCCTTCACGAAAGCACGATAAGGCATGGGCGAAATGTGATCGCGCTCCACGATGGAAGCCGGATCCACATCGTATCGGGGATCCTGCTGCAGTGCCGCGTCCAGTTGCATGCCGAATACGGTCGTCCAAATTGAAGTACCCAGATTATCGAAGGCCCGCCAAAGGATCTTGGCGATCAGCTGTTCGACTCGGCGAGTGCCGTGGCTTGGATACCGGGTATCAGGATGGTTGAGATCATCTCTTCTTGCTTGGCCATACTAAGTGTGCTTTCCTCTTAGGGATCGTTCAACGATTCAGTGTCATCTGATCGTTCTTTCCTTCGACCGCTCCGAAATAACCGCCCCATCCAATGCATCAAGGGGGGGTATTTTTCCCGGTACCCGGGGCCCTCGAAATCGGTGGAAAACGGTTCTGGCAACGCGCACTTCTCCGGTGCATCAAGGCTTTCCGGCGGAACAGGATTGGATTCCCATTTCGGGGGTTTTGGCCCGCGAATGGCCGGCGGAGCGGATTTCATCCACAGGGTGCGCATGATCGCGCTGCAATGACGTTCCCGCAAAAACCCCTACGTCATGGCAAAACGGAACGATCCACTGATCAATGGTGCCGTGGCCACCGCTCGGAAATTGAAAGACCGCTTGATCGATCAACGCAACCAACCCTGCGCGGCGTTGATACGTTCGGCTCTATAGAACAGCGCGCATGCCCACGAAGTCGCTCATTACGGTGGCGGTGGTAAAGGAGGAAGCCTTGGTGCGCTGCCTACTGGTGGAGCATATTGAACGACTGGGGCGTTACCGGGTAGTGCTGGCCGAGGCGCACGGTGCAGCATTCACGAAACTCGCGGAGGAGTGCAGCGCTCCGCGCCTTGCCGTGGTGGGCATCAGGGGTGCGAGCGGACCGGACTCCATTGCCTGGATAAAGGACAAGTGGCCGAACACACGCATCCTCGCTATCCTCTGCGAACGCAAAGCCGACGCCGTGCTCGGTGCCGTGGGCGCCGGTGCCTGCGGCCTCTTGTGCCGGCTGACCAATGCCGTTGCCGATGTGGATGAAGCCTTGGACGCGGTGCACGCAAAGGGGCATTACCAGCCGAACGATCTGCTGCCGATACTGGCCGAAGGCAGCGCCTCCACCATCGCGGACACGGCTGTGCTGGAAAGCCTCACCCGCATCGAAAAGAAGGTGTTGGACCTCGTGTGTGCACCCGACCTGCCCAAGTGGGAAAAAGTGGCCGACACCATGTGCCGCAGCTTGGCCACCATTGAATCGCATCGTGCTTCGATCTGCAGAAAGATGGGTGTGGTGGAGGTGAAGGCCGCCGTGCTGATGGGCCGTGCCATGGGTTTCGGCAACGGGCAGTGGTAGGCGCCGGCCCGGCGGCGTGGTCGCGTTACGCCGCGACAAGGTTGAAGTACGAAGCGCCTTGGCTGAGGTACGCGGCAACTTGGCTGAAGTGCGCAGCGGCTTGGTCGCGGTACGCCGCAACAAGGCTGAAGTATGCAGCGCCTTGGTTAAGGTGCGCGGCAACAAGGCTGAGGTACGCAGCGCCTTGGTTAAGGTACGCGGCAACAAGGCTGAGGTACGCAGCGCCTTGGTTAAGGTGCGCGGCAACAAGGCTGAGGTACGCAGCGCCTTGGTTAAGGTGCGCGACAACAAGGCTGAGGTACGCAGCGCTTTGGTTGAGGTACGCAGCAACAAGGCTGAGGTACGCAGCGCCTTGGTTAAGGTGCGCGGCAACAAGGCTGAGGTACGCAGCGCCTTGGCTGAGGTGCGCGGCAACAAGGCTGAGGTACGCAGCGCCTTGGTTAAGGTGCGCGGCAACTAGGCTGAAGTACGCAGCGCCTTGGTTAAGGTGCGCGAGAACTGGGTTGAAGTGCGCAGTGCCGTGGTCGAGTTACACGGCATGCCGACCGACTTCGCCAACGCCTTGGTTGTGCGCGCGCGCGTTCCTTATACAGTAACGCATCTCCTCGTCAGGGTCCGCTCGGTAGAGGTCACTTCCCTCTGCTGACGAGGTTTTCCAGTCGTTTTTCGGGGGTTGCCATGAGCAAGAATCATGGGTAACCATGAGCAACTCCGCAACGGATGCTCAGGTAAAAGGGGCCGTGTTCGGACTTAACCGGCACACCAAACACTTCAGCATCATGGACAAGTTCACAGTTAAACTCGGTATCAGCGGTCTTACCTCACCAGCACTGGTGCAAAAGGTCGCAACGTTCACGACAGCATCCTGGGCAACACGGCATACCCGACGTTGCAGGCCCTGCTGCCCGCCTTGGCCACCGCCTGCGACGTCCTGGAGGACGCGAACCAGGCGATGGAGTTCAACGGCGGGAAAGTGTCCAGCAACAACAAGCGGATCGCCGACAAGGCATTGCGCAGTATGTTGAAGGACTTCGGGGGGTACGTGCAGGGCATCAGCGAGGGCGACAAGTCGCTGATCCTGAGCGCGGCGTTCGATGTGGTCAAGGAGCGCACCCCACTGCCGCCGCCCGAGGCACCGGTGGACCTGCGGGTAACGCGCAGCGCCGTGGCCGGCTTGCTGAAGGTGCGCTGGAAAAAGGTGAACGGCGCGGTGCTCTACTACCTGGAGATGCGGGAGGAGGGCAACGCGGAATGGGAACGTGTGCATACCACCACGCGCACGTCCTACGAGAAAACGGACCTCGTTACCGGCAAGGAGTATTCCTTCCGTGTGCAAGCCGTTGCCACCAGCGGCATCAGCCCGATGAGCGAAGAGGTGACGCAAAAAGCAGCGTGACCGAACAGCGGACCGGCGTAGTGTACCGGTCCCAAAACGACCCCTGCCCCGGGTTCTCCGCCATACGGTGGAGGACGCCGGGGATGGGGCGTCGGGAACAAAACCCGCCCGATCATGCGCAACGAACGCCAACACCGCAACGCCTACGAGAACGACTACCTCGCTTGGTACGAGAGCACCAAGCCCAGCCCCGGTCAACCCTTCGACCCCACCCTGTTCGTTGAACTGGCGCGCGAACAATGGAGCGATCATCCGCAACTCGCCGATGCCTTCGCACAGTGTACGCGCCAATGGCCCAAGGACGAATGCTACACGTACCTCATCGACAGGGCCTACGTGCTCAGCGGGGCGCACAACCAATGGTTCTTCGCCGCCAACCTGTTGCTCGACCACCCCAAGCTCGGCACCCTGGTGGTGGATGTGCTCTACGCCAACGCGCACGGCCAAGGCCCGTACCGCATCGGCGGTATTGAGTTCCTGGGCAAGATGATGGGATGGTCGACCTGCAGAGCCGGGGAACTGAAGATGCTGCTGATGCGCAGCCGCGCGGAATACGAGGCCCGAACAGCAGGCAATTGAGGATGAACCACGAAAAACAGAACGAAGCGCCATGCATATCGCACACCGCAACTACACCCTGAACGACGGAGCGGCACTGCCCTTCCATCAGTTCCCTCCTTGCACATTGGAGGAGTTACAAGCGTACATCGCGCAGAACGGAACGGAAGCCAAGCACGAGGATGATGGTGACCACGTGCCAACCGGCCGGGAAGAGCGCTTCGATGCCACGTATATCGATGCGTTGTTGCAGCTGCTCAACGAGATATGCCATGGGCTACCAGTGTTCGTGCAACGCCGGTTGCTGCGCAGGGCCTCGCGTGTGCCCGGTCTGCACGGCCACTTCGCGCAGCGCTACGGCGAAGTTTGGTTCTTCGACAAGGATGGCAGCTCCTACGGCCCCAGCGAGACCTGGATCACACACGCGAACGGCCTGCGCGAGAAGATGTGGTGAGGTGAGCACTGCATCCACCAATGCGAAACGCCCCCGACATGTCGGGGGCGTTCGTGTTTAATGCGCACCAAGGGCGGTGTCCCCCTCACTCCCACCGCACTTTCTCCGCCCGCACCCGTGCCTCGCGGCGCAGCAGGTGCTCGTCGCGCTCGGCTTTGCGCTGCACCCGCGACGCGTCGCGGAGAGCGGTACTGCGGCCAAGATCCTTCACGTTCTCAACTTCCGCGGGGGCATACCCCTCCAACTCCATATGTGTCTCCATCACATGGCGAAGAGAGGGTGCGGACCGCGTTCGCACAATACCCGCTGGACGGTATTTTTTTAATGCGCGGGGATCGTTATACTCCCCGCCGCCCGTTCCGGCGCGATGTGCTTATCGCTTCACGAACCGAACGCTCCGGTCGCCCGCTGCAGTAGTGCACCGCACGACGTACGGCCCCGGCGCCAACGCTTCGATGCGCAAGGACGTGAGCGCACCCGTGACGGGTCGCGACAACACCACCCGGCCTGTGATGTCCAGCACGGACAATGAACCGGATGCGGCGTGTGCGGTGCTGATGTTCAACACCTCCTGCGCAGGGTTCGGCCATGCGCGCAGTCCATCGGCATCGGCACCGTCCACCGCGAGACTGGTCTCCACATAGAAGACCGCCTCGTTGGTGATCACCGGTTCGTTGTAGTCGAAGTAGATGTTGGCGATGTTGCCCACTTCCGCGCCGACTACGAGTGCATTGCTGGGTACGAAGCTGAACTTCACGAAACCGTGGCTACCCGGCTCGTCGCTTACACTGTCGGGCAGGTTGATGTTCTCGAACAGCACATGCAACACGCCGTTGTGCAGGTACCATGTGTGCGCGTGGCTCGCGGCTTCAATAGTGATGGCGCTCCATTGCAGGTCGCTGCTCAGCGTGTCGGTGATGAGCACGCGCTCGGCCGGGAAGGTGCCCGTGTTCTGGAAGCGCACGGTGTAGTGTACGCGTGTGCCGCTTGCCACATCGAGCAACGACAGTGTTGATGGCTCCACCTTCTTATCGTTCGGGTCGAAGCTGCCTACGACCACATCGTTCAATATGTAAGTGTTGTCAGCTGGTGTTTGATCCGGTTGCGATGGTGTTGCTGTTGCTTGTTGCACCACCGGCGTGCCAAGTACCAACGCAGGTGGTCCGTAGAGTTCAACCCATACCGTCCAACTTCCACCGGGAACCAGCAGGGATGTTGTCCAATCCGCCACATTGCCGTTCACGGCATCGGGCACGATGTCGCTCGTTACATAGCTCAGTGCTGCATCGAAAGTGAGTTGCACGGTTGCGGTCGTCGGCTCGGTGCCCACGTTCTGCACGTTCACCCACACACCGGTATTGAAGCCGGGGCGCACGTTGGTGCCAGTGACCGTCGTCACCAGATCGTACATGCCCGGGATCACAGTGAAGCCGATGTGGTTGAGGCTGTCCACTTGTCCAAGCGCAGTGAAGGTCACGGCATAGGGTGCGGTGGTCACCGGTTCATACAGTCCAGGAACACCGGTGACGGAGAACAAGCCGACGTTGGCGGGCAGCACGTAGTTGCCGTTGATGTCGCTGCCCGCGAGCAGATCGCCGGGTTGTGCGATCACGGTTGCGTTCGGCCGTGCTGCTTCACCTGCGTCGAAGACACCATCCACATCCGCATCACTGAAGGTGATGCCCGTGATCAGCGGATCGACAATGGGGCATGGGCTGGTGCCGGGGTTGCAGACGACCGGTGGAATGCCCAGCAGACCAAAGCCCAGGTTCGGGGGTATGTTCGGGAGACAGGTCACGCCGCTGAGTCCAAGGTTCAACGAGGTGAGCGTTTGAGGCAACGCCGGTAGACAGGTGAGTGAACTGCACAACGAGGCGCGCAACGTCACAAGGCCGCTGGGCAAGGGAGGTAACTGCGAAATGGCCGTGAGCCGGATGTCCAAGTATTGCAACCCAGCGGGCAGGGCCGGTAGCGCGGTGAGGCCGACATCGTACATCTCCATAGAGATGAGCGAAGCGGGCAACGCTGGCAGCGACAAGAGACCGGAATACGCGCCGCTGAGGACCCACAATGTGCTGGGCAAGGGCGGTAGCGCGGTGAGCGGATTGGTCTTGACGTAAAGCGTCCTGAGCACAGGAGGCAGCGTGCCCAGCACATTGAACTGGTTGTTGGAAATATCCAGATCCTGCAACGTAGTAGGCAGTACTGGCAGCGCCGACAACTGGTTGGTGCCGACGATGAGCGAAACCAAGCCCGGTGGCAACGCGGGCAGCGTGGCGATGCCCGTGTTGTAAGCATCGAGGTGCTGCAGACCTGCAGGAAGGTTGGTGAGCGTGCCCAGCGGATTGTTATCGACCCGCAACCTTGTAACGTTCGGTATGCTCGGGATCTGTGTGAGCCCGCAATTGTCAAGGCGCACATCGGTCGCGGATGCTGGTATGCTCATCAGCACGCCGCTGAGGTCGGTGTCTTCAACCCAGAACTCGGTCCCATTGAAAGCAGGGATCACGTTGAGCCCGCAGTGACGGCACCAGAACCGGTCGAGATCGGAGGGCAATGGCAGCAACGCCCCACCGATGGTTGGCATGTTCACGTACCAGAGCGAGAGTTCCTCCAAATTGAGCGGATGCCCCGGATAGGTGATGATCTCCGTGTTCGCACTGTCGCCGAGCAGCGCCAGGTTCTCCATCTTCAAGTGTTGCACACCTTCGAAGTTCACCGAACTGAAGTTGGGCAATGTGTCGAGGCTCATCTGCACGTACGAGGGTGGCTGTGCGTTCCAGGCTGCACTGTCGCAATTGCCATTCACATCCACGCTGTTAGGTTTCGCATCGTTGAGCCAAATGCGCACGTTGACATCGGGGATGAAGATGGTCTGCGCCGAGGCGTGCAGGCTGAAGGCCAACAAGCAAAGTGATAGATAGCGGTGCATGATGTTATAGCGGTCAGTGTTTCATGAAATGCACGGTGCGCACGCCCGTGCTGTTGGTGCAGCGCAGGAGGTACGGCCCTGCTGCGAGCCCACCGACGTTCAGTATTGCCCGCGTGCCACTGGCGGCGCTGGTCAACACCTCGCGACCGGTCGCATCCACCACGCTCAGTGTGCCGATGGTACCACCATCCAGCGCAACGAACAAAACATCCTGCGCCGGGTTCGGCCATGCGCGCAAGCCGTCTGCGTCGGCATCGCCCACCGCGAGACTGGTCTCCACATAGAAGACCGCCTCGTTGGTGATCACCGGTTCGTTGAAGTCGAAGTAGATGTTGGCGATGTTGCCCACGGCGTCGCCGGTGATGAGCGTCGTTGCTGGGTACGAAGCTGAACTTCACGAAACCGTGGCTTCCCGGCTCGTCGCTCACGCTATCAGGCAGGTTGATGTTCTCGAACAGCACGTGCAGCACGCCGTTGTGCAGGTACCATGTGTGCGCGTGGCTCGCGGCTTCAGCAGTGATGGTGCTCCATTGCAGGTCGCTGCTCAGCGTGTCGGTGATCAGTACACGCTCCGCCGGGAACGTGCCCGTGTTCTGGAAGCGCACGGTGTATTGTACGCGTGTGCCGCTCGCCACATCGAGCAACGACAGTGTTGATGGCTCCACCTTCTTATCGTTCGGGTCGAAGCTGCCCACCACCACATCGTTGAGGATGTACGTATTGTCCGCTGGTGTTTGGTCGGGTTGCGATGGTGTTGCTGTTGCTTGTTGCACCACCGGCGTGCCAAGTACCAACGCAGGTGGTCCGTAGAGTTCAACCCATACCGTCCAACTTCCACCGGGAACAATGCTCGGCGTGGTCCAGTCCACCACGTTGCCGTTCACGGCATCGGGCACTTCGCTGCTGCTCACGTAGCTCAGTGCTGCATCGAAGGTGAGTTGCACGGTTGCGGTCGTCGGCTCGGTGCCCACGTTGTTCACGTTCACCCACACACCGGTATTGAAGCCGGGGCGCACATTGGTGCCGGTGATGGTGGTCACCAGATCGTACATGCCCGGGATCACATTGAAGCCGATGTGGTTGAGGCTGTCCACTTGACCAAGCGCAGTGAAGGTCACGGCATAGGGTGCGGTGGTCACCGGCTCGTACAGGCCGGGAACGCCGGTGACGGAGAACGAACCGACATTGGCGGGTAGCACGTAGTTGCCGTTGATGTCGCTCCCTGTGAGCAGATCGCCGGGTTGTGCGATCACGGTTGCGTTGGGGCGTGCTGCTTCACCTGCGTCGAAGACACCATCCACATCCGCATCACTGAATGTAGTACCGGTGATCAGCGGATCGACGATGGGGCACGGGCTGGTGCCGGGGTTGCAGACGATGGGTGCGATGCCCAATGTGTTGAAGGTGATATCGAATGACGGTGGTATGTTGGGCAGGCACGTGACACCGCTACCGGACAACTTGGCCCGGTACATTCCCGCAGGCAATGCAGGCAAACAGGTGAGCGCCGTGGCACCCAAGGCATCGAGTTGCAATAACGATGAAGGGAACGCCGGCAATTGTGACACCTGCGAGTTGTCGATCCAAAGCCATTGGAACGTGGACGGCAATGGAGGGATGGTGGTGACCTGGTCGCCGGTCACATTGAGTTGTTTCAATATTGGAGGCAACGGATTGGGCAACGTGGTGATCGCCGTGTTCTCCGCATAGAGATACTCCAGCGTGGCAGGAAGCTGCGGCAACGCCGTAAGGGGGTTGTTGCTCACGTGCAGCGAGCGCAGCGTGGTACCTGCAAGGGACGGGATGGTCACGAGCAGGTTGTCGTCCATGTGCAAGTATTCCAACGTGGGCGGCAGGGCAGGAATGGCGGTGTGCCCATTGTTTCCGATCTCCAGATACGTGAGCGTGGTGGAACCCGCCACGGGTGGTGGCGTCGAAAGCCCAACGTTGTTCGCGGTCAAGTTCCCGAGGTTCGCTGGCAGGTTGGCCCAACTCGTCAATGGGTTGTCGTCAATGGTCAGGTTCGTCACGTTCGGGACGGCCGGTGAGGTCGACAACGCGCAATTGACCAGGTCCAAGGAGATCACGGATGGAGGCACGTTGAGCACCTGACCGGACAGGTCCGTGTTCTTCACAACCATCCAGGCTCCGGAGAAACCAGGTAGTTGTGTAATGCCGCAACGGTCGCAGTAGAACGACTGGACCGAGGGCGGCATAGGGAACATGGCGGGCGAAAACAGGCCCGTGTTCACGCGCTCAAGGGCGATCTGTTCCACCAACAGTGGGTACCCGGGCCAAAGCACATGAATGGAGTCGTTGGTAGCGCCTGAGATCTGCAAGTAGTCCATCTTCAAGTGTTGGATACCTTGAAGGTCCACTGTGCTATTGTTGGGCAGGTTGTATACGGGGCAATAGACGCCTTGTGGTGGTTGTGCGTTCCACAGCGCCGTATCGCAGTCGCCATTGATATCCACGCTGTTCGGCTTGGCATTGTTCATCCACACCCTCAGGTTGGTGTCGGGGATGAAGATGGTCTGCGCCGTGGCGTGCAGGCCGAAGGTCAACACGCAGATCGATAGGTAGCGGTGCATCATGTTCACGTGATCAGTGTTTCATTAAGTGCGTGGTGCGCACACCCTTGCTGTTGGTGCAGCGCAAGAGATAGGGGCCGGCAGCGAGCGCGCCGATGTTCAGTGCTGCGCGTGTACTGGTGGCGGTGCTGGTCAACACCTCGCGACCGGTCGCATCCACCACGCTCAGTGTGCCGATCGTGGCACCAGCCAGCGCAACGAACAAGACATCTTGCGCCGGGTTCGGCCATGCGCGCAGGCCATCGGCATCGGCACCGTCCACCGCGAGACTGGTCTCCACATAGAAGAGGGCTTCGTTGGTGATGACGGGGTCGTTATAGTCGAAGAAGATGTTGGCGATGTTGCCCACGTCATCGCCGGTGATGAGCGTGTTGCTCGGCACGAAGCTGAACTTCACGAAGCCATGGCTGCCTGGCTCGTCGCTCACGCTGTCGGGCAGGTTGATGTTCTCGAAGAGCACATGCAGCACGCCGTTGTGGATGTACCATGTGTGGGTGTGGCTGCTGCCCAGCACTTGCATCGTGGCCCATTGCAAGTCGCTGCTCAGCGTGTCGGTGATCAGTACACGCTCCGCCGGGAACGTGCCCGTGTTCTGGAAGCGCACGGTGTATTGTACGCGTGTGCCGCTGGCCACATCGAGCAACGACAGTGTTGATGGCTCCACCTTCTTATCGTTCGGGTCGAAGCTGCCCACCACCACATCGTTGAGGATGTACGTATTGTCCGTTGGTGTTTGGTCGGGTTGCGATGGTGTGGCTGTTGCTTGTTGCACCACCGGCGTGCCCAGCACCAAAGCGGGTGGGCCGTAGAGTTCAACCCATACCGTCCAACTTCCACCGGGAACAATGCTCGGCGTGGTCCAGTCCACCACGTTGCCGTTCACGGCATCGGGCACTTCGCTGCTGCTCGTACGTAGCTCAGTGCTGCATCGAAAGTGAGTTGCACGGTGGCGGTCGTCGGCTCGGTGCCAACGTTATGCACGTTCACCCACACACCGGTATTGAAGCCGGGGCGCACATTGGTGCCGGTGATGGAGGTCACCAGATCGTACATGCCTGGTATCACGGTGAAGCCGATGTGGTTGAGGCTGTCCACTTGTCCAAGACCGGTGAAGGTCACGGCATAAGGTGCAGTGGTAACCGGTTCGTACAGAAGGGGAACGCCGGTGACGGAGAACGAACCGACATTGGCGGGCAGCACGTAGTTGCCGTTCACATCGCTGCCCGCGAGCAGATCGCCGGGCTGCGCGATCACCGTGGCGTTGGGGCGCGCGGCTTCACCGGCATCGAACACACCATCAGCATCAGCATCAACGAACGTGGTGCCTATGATCAGCGGATCGACGATGGGGCATGGGCTGGTGCCGGGGTTGCAGACAACGGGTTGGATGCCCAAGGCAACCGGGTTCATGTTCAGCCCCGGTGGAATGTTCGGCAAGCAGGTGATACCGGTGCCACCGAGCCACACATTGCTCATACCAGCCGGCAGTGGTGGCAGACAGGTCAGGCCCGCACAACCGCGCAGGTTCAGCAACCCCAAACTGCCGGGTAGTGGGGGGAATGAGGTGAAGGCATTGCTGTCCAGATGAACGTTCGTGAGGTTCGGCGACCAAGCGGGCAATGCCGATAGCCCACAACTGCCCGCGCTCAGGTGTGACATGAAGAACGGCAACGTAGGCAAGCTGTCCAGCGGATTGCCGCTCACGTATAGGGATTGCATGAACATGGGCAACGGCGGTATGGAGGTGAGCAGATTGTTGTTGGCGCTCAATCCAGTAAGGGACGTGGGCAGCGGTGGAAGTGTGGGAATGTCGTTCCCATCCACACCAAGGTGCGTGAGGCCATTGGGCAGGTTGGCCGGTGCGTAGTTCAGCCCCACGCGCGACGCTTCCAGTTCCAGAAGTCCTGCCGGAACAGATGGCCAAGCGGACAAAGGATTATCGGAGATCTCCAACCGCAAGAGCCCCACTGGTAGCGGAGGAACATTGCTGATGTTGCAACTGTTCATCCGCAGATCCACCACGTCCATCGGTACGGACTGCACCTGCGCGCTGAGGTCGTTGTTCCAGAACCACAGGTAGCCGCCAGTGAAGGCTGGCAACGTGGCCATGTCGCAGTTGTCGCACCAGAAAATGGACAGGGGCGGCAACGGCAGCAACCCGCTGATGTTGGAGCTGGGGATATCGATCAAGCGGATCTGGCCTAGGTTCAGTGGGAAGCCCTGCAGTGCAACGGTCGCATTGTTGATGTCACCATCCCGGATCTCGAGGGTGCCGATCTTCAAATGCTGTATCCCTTCAAGGTCCACGGCGCCGCCATTGGGCACCGACGACAGGTCGAAGCCGACCGCCGAAGGAGGTGCTGCGTTCCACGCCGCCGTGTCGCAATCGCCATTGGCGTCCACGCTGTTCGGTTTGGCGATGTTCAACCAAGTGCGCGTATAGGGGTCGGGGATGAAAACCGTTTGCGCTTCCGCAGCCGTGCGATCAGCGAGAAGACCAATGGACAGCAGAAGAACGCTCAGGTAACGGTGCATCATGGTGGGGGCCTGTTTGCGAAAGGTAGACGGGGACCGTTCCAATTGGTGGCCCGTGCCCTGCGTCATCGCGAGGAACGAAGCGATCCATAGGCTGTTGTGGAATGCACATGGGTTCAGTGCCCGGCATTGCATCAGTTGGATCGCTTCGTCGTTCCTCCTCGCGATGACGAGGCGCCCTCCGTCATCGCGAGGGACGAAGCGATCCATGGGCTGTTGTGGAATGCACTTGGGTTCATTGCCCAGCATAGCATCAGCTGGATCGCTTTGGGCCTAAGAAGGTCCGCGCGATGACGCCCTAGTGGGTGCCTCCGCCTGTGCGATGAGGGGAGGATACAAGTCCGACCATTGCGGATTCATGGTTGTGATCAACTCGATCTTTTGCTTGCGCGAGCCGCCCTTCAATTGTTTCTCGCGTGCTATGGCCTCCGCTATTGATGTGAACCCCTCGTAGTAGACAAGCCGGTAGACCCCATACCGCCTGGTGAAAGCCCCGCTGTAGTATCCGCTGCGGTGTTTGGCCACCCTGCCGATCAGATCGCTCGTAACACCCGTGTATAAGGTGCCATTCGGCTTGCTTGCCAATATGTATGTCCAACCACCTCGCTTCACGGATCCAATTTAGCGAGAGCGTGGCGCTCGGTCATTGCAGCATTCGTCATCGCGAGGGACGAAGCGATCCGTGGGCTGTTGTCGAATGCATGGGTTCGGTGCCCGGCATTGCATCAGCTGGATCGCTTCGTCGTTCCTCCTCGCGATGACGAGCTGCCCTCCGTCATCGCGAGGGACGAAGCGATCCATGGGCTGTTGTGGAATGCACCCGGATCCAGCACCCGTAACAACATCAGCTGGATCGCTTCGTCGTTCCTCCTCGCGATGACGCGCGACGGACGACGCAAGCGTCGTCCCTACGGCGCGGCGGCGGCCGCGGCGTCGTCGAACGTCGGCGTGTCGTTGTGGTGCCACTGGCCTTTCACCA
Source organism: Flavobacteriales bacterium (assembly GCA_016703005.1). GTDB lineage: Bacteria > Bacteroidota > Bacteroidia > Flavobacteriales_F > PHOS-HE28 > PHOS-HE28. Next base: position 308,092 of record JADJCX010000001.1, on the reverse strand, counting down.
CGCCTTCCTTCAACAACATGATGCCGGGGTTGCTGCGGTTGATGGTCTTCAGCGTCACCTCATCGCATTGCGTGAACTCGAAGTTGAGCGCGTGGTCGTGGCGGAACGATTCGATCTCCGTCCAGTCGCTGGCGCTGGCACCGTACACGTACCAGCTCTTCTCCTGCGCCAGTCGGCACAGCTCGGCTATCTCCTTCATGTGTTCGGTGTCCGCGTCCTTCACGCTCTTCACGATGATGACCAGGACCGGTTGCACTTCGGTGAGGATGCCCTCCGTAAGGTCGTTGCCGTCTTTGTCGGTCAGCGCGAAGTCGCTCACTTGGCTTTGGATGCCCGGGTCGATGATGTTGTTGCGCTGCTTCACGAATTCCCACGTGGCCACCCACACGCTGTCGTTCCATGGGTAGTTGTTCGCCGAGTATTCCTTCTCCTCGCCGGTCTGCTTGTTCTTGTACACTAGGAACGATTCGATGATGGGGTCCTTCTTGTCGTTCTTCTGCGCCAGGATGCTCTTGCCCTCGGCATACGGACGATAGTCGCGCACGGGGTTGTGCTCCAGGCACCACCAGATGAAGAGCAGCGAGATGAACGTTGCCCACAGCGCGGTGATCCATTCCGCCTTTTGTCCCCCCTTTCAAGGAGGCAGGCGGATGTCCACCGAAGATCCGTTTGATCGCCAAGTATCCCGCCATGCCGATGAGCGTGAACCACAACGGCCCCCACCATGTGAACACCCAACTGAAGAAGGCAACAAGCAGCAGGCCCAACGGTAGCAGCAGTTTGTCGTCGGCCGCGGTGTTCCACTTCAAGCCGTTCTTGCGGAAGGACGCGATGGCGATGGGGATGATGAGGATGAACAGGATGAGGTCTTTCGTGAAGCTCTCCCATGGTGTCAGGCTACGCCCCATGCTGCCCTTCATGGCATCGCCGAAGCAGCCGCAATCGCTCACGCAATGCTTTTCCTTTTCGATGGTCTCGCCGTTCTCCACTACCGTGTACTTCATCGGCGTGCCCGCATCGTGCATGTCGTTGCAATGGCCCGTGTACGCCGTTAGCCAACCGAAGAAGATGGTGAGCCACAGCAGCGCGGCCACTGCCAGCTTCATGCGTCCACCGAACAGCACCGCGAACCCGAGAACGATCTCGGCCACGCACGCCAGAATGCCCAACGCCATGCTGTAGGGCGCCAGGAAAACGAGGTTCAGTGCGTCCTCGGCGAAGTACTCATCGAGCTTGATGCCGAAACCGATGGGATCGTTGGCCTTGATGAGGCCACTGACGATGAACAACGCGCCTACGATCAGGCGGCAAACGAGGACGAGGTATTTCATGGGGCGTTGGATCGCTTGCGCCTAGGCACTCGTGCTTCGGCGGATGAGGGGCGAATGTAGAAGTGGACGACCGGGCCGTCGGTGGGCGTTAACGAAGTGTTGACGGGGCCACCCTGCCCTCTCCAAAGGAAGGGTCATGAACCGCCCCCCCCCCCCCCCCCCCCCCCCCCCCCCCCCAGAGACCCCGGGGGGGCAACCTCCCCCTCCTCGCTCCGCACCATCGCAAACACTGCGTAATTCACAATATCGGCCCAGTTCGCATCGATGCCTTCGCTCACCAGTGTCTTGCCGGCATTGTCCTCGATGCTCTTGATGCGCAACAGCTTCATCAGGATCAGGTCCACCAACGAGCTGACCCGCATGCTGCGCCAGGCTTCGCCGTAGTCGTGGTTCTTGCGCAGCATAAGGTCGCGCGCGCCGTTCAATTCGGTGAGCAAGGCCGTGCGCGCTTCGGCTGGCGACAGGTCGGGACTTTCCACCACGCCGAGCTTCAGTTGCACCAAGGCCATGCCCGCGTAGTTGATGATGCCGATGAGTTCCGGCCGTATGCCCTCCCCCACTTTGCTCTCGCCCACTTGCTGCAACGTGCGGATGCGTTGTGCCTTGATGAACACCTGGTCGGTGAGCGAGCTCACCCGCAGGATGCGCCACGCCGTACCGTAGTCCTGCGCCTTCTTCTCGAACAGTGCCACGCACTCGCGCACCACCGCATCGTATTGCTCCTCCGTCTTTTCCATCGCGGCGAAGCTATGCGGTGCCTTGCACGCATGGTTGGTTGCGATCTTCGTGCGCAACTTGCACGCATACCAATGGACTGCCCGAAGATCACTTGGCGCCTGAAGGACCGGCTGGTGCAGCCGCGCTTCCCCATGGTGATGGGCATCATCAACGCCACGCCCGATTCGTTCTTCGCCGAGAGCCGGGCCAACACGGTGGACGAAGCACTGCGCATCGCGGAACGAATGCTGGGCGAGGGTGCAGCGATCCTCGACGTTGGCGGACAGAGCTCACGGCCCGGCAGTGCCGAAGGGAATGAAGCCGAAGAGTTGAAGCGCGTTCTCCCGGTGATCACAGCGATCCATCAGCGCTTTCCGGATGCGTGGATCAGTGTGGATACATGGCGCAGTGCGGTAGCGCGCCAGGCCGTTGCCGCCGGAGCGGGTATGGTGAACGATATCGGCGCCGGGCTGCGCGATGAAGCCATGCTGACCACCGTTGCCCAACTTGGCGTGCCCTATATCGCCATGCACATGCAGGGCACACCGGCCACCATGCAGAACGATCCGCACTATGCGGATGTGGCGGCCGAGGTGACGCTGTTCCTGAGCGGCCGACTGCTCGCCGCGCGCCAAGCCGGCATTGCCGATGTGATACTTGATCCCGGCATCGGCTTCGGGAAAACAACTGCGCACAACTACGCCCTACTGCGGGAACTTCAGCGGATACAGGCGCTGGGCGCACCGGTGCTGGTAGGACTATCGCGCAAGCGTATGATCAATGAAATATTGGGCACCCGTTCCGATGACGCTTTGAACGGCACCACGGTACTGAACACGATCGCTCTGCTCAACGGCGCGAGCATCCTGCGTGTACACGATGTGAAAGAGGCCGTACAGTGCGTGAAGTTGGCGGAGGCTACGCGCTGCTGAGCGAACGGCCTAGTGCTGATCGGTGACGAAATCGCCGTTCACTTTCTTGTCGTAGCCGGCCATGTAGCGACGGGTCTTCGCGCGCATCTCCTCGCCGTAGGCCTTGTCCCACACGATGTTGCGCACGCTGTGTTTGTAGCTCGCTTTGCCCATCGGTTCCAAGAAGAGCTTCGGGTCAACCCCCTCAACAGGAGGGAAGAGCGTGATGTCCACTGTCATGCTGATGGAGGGCACATCGAGCAACGGAGGGGCGCCATGCGTGTCGATCAACACGCGTTTGGCCACCATGCCGGGGGCCGTGTACGTGAATTCATAGCGCTGGCCCCGGCGCAGGTCCGTGGTGTACTTGCCCCGACCGTTGGGTACGAGCATCTCCTCCGATGCGCTGTTGCAACGCACGATGACCAAGGCGCCCTTGATGGGGTCGCCATCAAGTTCACCCAGAATGCGGCCCGAAACGGTGATGGTGTATGGCAACGACGAACTGCCTTGACCAAAGGCCACGGCAGCAACAATGAGTACCGCTGCGGATGTGATCGCCGTCCTCATGGTCTATCGCAGAACGAAAGTGGGCACATGAGCTCGGCCGGGTCAAGCCTATCGCCCAGCCAGAACCTGCTGCTTTTCCTGTAGCGCGTCGTACTTGACCATGAAGGCCTTGATACGGTTGCGCATGGCTTTGCCGTACTCCGCATCCCACTCGATGTTCCGCGCTGCGGCCACATACGCCGCTTTGCCCATGGGTTGCTCGAAAACGGTCACCGGCAGCCCGACCAGTGCGGGGAACAGGGTGATATCCACTGTCATGGTAATGCTCGGTACATCCAATTTGGCCGGGGCGTGCTTCGTGCTGATCTCCACACGCTTGGCCACACAGCCTTTCACGGTGTAGATGATCTGGTACTCACTGCCGCGTTCCAACAGCACGTCGTAGAAGCCGCCGGTGTTGGTAACGATCATATCCTGGGCATGTCCATCGCGCTTCACCAGCACCATGGCACCTGGCATCGGGTCGCCGGTGAGTTCATCGAGCACTTGGCCTCTTAAAGTGATCTCATAATCAATGCCCGTCCGCTGGGCACTGGCGATCGGTCCGGAGGCGATCGCGAAGGCCACAGCCGCTGCGTGAAGCAATGGCGTGGGAACCCGGCGGTGATGTTGTGTGAGCATGGGAGGCTTATTACGGCGGTTCGCCCCCCCGGGTTATCAATTGGGCGGCCCGGTACCGGGTTTGGCCGGAGAACTACCGGTTCCTAGCCGGTCCACCTCCTTATAATACTCGGCCATGAATTTGCGCACGGAAGTGGCTATCTCCTGCTCGTATTGCAGGTCCCACATGATGTTGCGACTGCTGTGCTTGTAGGCCGCCTTGCCCATGGGCTCCTCGAACAGTTCCGTATCCATGCCCGGCACCGGGGTGAAAAGCGATATGTCGATGATCATGGTCAGCGACGGGACATCGAGCAAGGGCGGCGCACCTCTGGTGTCGATGGTAACGTGCTTGTCCACAAGGTCGTCCCGAGTGAATTCGAAGGCGTAGAAGCAGTTGCGTTCCAGTTCGATCTTGAAACGGCCATTGCCCTTGGTGATGATCAGGTTGCTCAGTTCCCCATCGCGCAACACCCTCACCTTCACCCCCTTCAGCGGATCGCCGGTCATTTCGCCGGTTATGGTGCCGCTTACGGTAATGGAATAGGGCAGTACGCTCTTCCCCTGTGCGAGCAGGGCGAACGCGCTCAACACCAACAAGACCGTTGCCCCGAAGCGCGATTTCATGCGTGAAAAGTAGACGTACTGCCGGAGGATCTGTTGCTCCCTACGCCGATCTTTCCGCACCACAACCATACCATGAACCTGTTCCGATCGATCCGCAGTGGCGAGAACTTCCACGTTGTGCTTTGGCTCTTCAAGGACGTATGCTGGGTGCAGGATTGGAAGATCGCTGGCACCGTTATGCTCGTTCCCACCCTGCTCATGGCCGCTTGGATCGCCTGGCGCAGCCGCGCCGACCTGTCCGAACTGCTGCATTGCCTGGCCGTGGTGTGCTGGATCGCCGCCAACGGCACCTGGATGCTCGGTGAGTTCTATTGCGGTGACTGCACCCGGCCCTTGGCCTTGGTGTTCTTCGTCATGGGCTTGGCCTGCGTGGCGCGCTGGTACCTCTGGCCCCGGTCGCTCCGGAAACCAGTGCCCCCTTCCGTAGGCTGATCAGGCGCAGCACCCCACGCGTCCGTCCGGATACATTCGCGCAGCGGCCGGACCCGTCCATTGGGGATCGCCGCAATCTCCACTCTCACCGCATGGCCACCCGCAGCCGCACCATCCTGCGCCTCCAACGCACGTTCCGTATCACCGTGGCCTGGGTGATCATTGCGGTGCTCGCGGCGCTGTTCGAGAGCAATGTGCTGCAGCAACGCGGACTGCCCAATGAGTTGGGTGCGTTGCTGCAGGCGCACACGTTGCGCGCCGCGATACTCGGTGTATTCGCCGGCGGCCTCTACATGTTCGTACTGCGACCGAGGCTGCGGCGGCTGGCGTTCTTCCCGGCCTTTGCGATCGTGGCCGTTTGCGTGGCCTGCACGATCGTGATCACCGATGCGGCGTTACCGGCCTTGCGGTCGGTTGAGGAGGATGGCGCCGATGCGATCGAGCGTGTGTTCAATCTGGCCTTCCTCGGACGTGTGATCTTCTACATCCTCCTGGCGGGTGTCACCATGATCGCCGTGCGGCTCAGCGACCAGTACGGCAGCGGCGGACTGCCCTTGTTGCTCGGTCGCTACAGCAAGCCGCGACAGGAGCAGCGCATCTTCATGTTCTTCGATATGCGCAGCAGCACACGCATCGCTGAGGAACTGGGGCACGAGCGTTTCTTCAACCTGCTGAACGATGTGTACGCTGACATCACCGACCCGGTGATCGATACGCGCGGGGAGATCTACCAGTACGTGGGCGACGAAGTGAGCGTGACGTGGCGATTGCAACGCGGGCTCAAGGACCAACGCTGTCTGGAGTGTTTCTTCCGCATCCGCGAGAAGCTGCAACAGCGGGCCGAACACTACAAGGCGGCCTACGGGTTGGTGCCGGAGTTCAAGGCCGGCTTGCACTACGGCCCGGTAACAGCCGGCGAAGTGGGGTTGGTGAAGAAGGAACCCATCTTCAGCGGCGACGCGGTGAACACCGCTGCGCGCATCCAGAGCAGTTGCAATCGTTTGGGCGTGGACCTGCTGGTGAGCAAGGACCTGCTCGATATGCTGCGCCTTACCGATAGCCGCTTCACGCGCAAGCCCATGGGCGAGATCGCGTTGCTGGGCAAGAAGAACCCCATCGGCCTATGGACGGTGGAACGGGCAGGCACCACCACAAGGGTCCCTGCGTTCCCTGCGGCACAAATGCAATGAAGACGCAAGCCACAGGACACAAGACCAAATGTCAACGTCCGAGCGGCCTTCCCCTGGGTCTGGATCATTGAGACTTGGGCCTTGAAGCTTGACGCTTGTGCCTTGAAGCTTCAAAAGTGCTCGTACACCTTGCCTTGCCACCACACCTTGGTGGTGCCCGCATTGCTGCGCCACAGCACCACATCGCGGTGCAGTTCGAAGTCCGCGATCGCAGCTTCCTTGCTCAACTGGGTGCGTTTGCCCGCTTGCCATGAACGCACGGTGCGATTGAGGTCCAAGTACACGATCAGTCCACCGAACACTTTCCATTTCTCCGGTATGTAGCGCTCAAGGACCTCCACGCGGTCACCGCGGAACACCTTCAGCATGCCTTGCTCAACGAACAGCAGCAAGCTGTCCTGCACCCAGTATTGTTCCGGCGCGAAATCGCTGACATCGTACAGCATGCCGTTGTTGTAACAGCGCAACGCGCCGTTCACATCAACGAAGCCGACGAGCCCATCGCCCGCCTGGAAATTCTGCGGCGCGAAATCGTGGATCATATTGTCCTGTCCGTGATCGAACACATGGAACGTCTGGTCGTCGCCGTTCACATACGCCACGATATCGCCACCGGTGCTCACCCGCGCGAAGTCGGAGGTGCGGCACAGCTCGAAGGTCTCGCCACGGTATGTGAGATAGATGGTGCGCCGTTCGTGATCGTAGAACAGCAGCGTGTTCGGGCCAGCGAGCCATTGTGGGCGATCGCTTTCGCTCATCACATCGGCCACGGTAAGCACTTGCTTGTTCCAATACATGCCGAGGATGTGCTGCGCGTTATCGTGGAACGCGATCAGCTGTCCTGCACATTGAAGTCGGCGCAGTTGTAAGCGATCGACTTCGCACCATTGGTGCCGATCACCTTCAGCGAAGTGCCCACGTAGTACGCCGCCATGCCATCGCTGGCGATCACTTTGGGCCGCGTGCCCCGTTCGATCGTTTGCATGCGGCCTTCATCGTACAGCACCAGATCGCCGTTCTCGGTGAGGTAGATCAACCGACCGCCGATGTTGCGCACCATGCTCGGCTTGCGCGTGCTCAATTCCGTGAAGGCGCCGTTGTCGAATGCGAACAAACGGTCCTGCTGCGTGGTGAAGGGTGCAAGACCTTGGGCCGAAAGGCAGAGGCTTGCAAGAAGAGAAATGAGAATGTTGAGTAAGCGCATGCGGTCTATAGGGGCAACGAAGGTCGTCGAATGATCGTTGTGGTCACCCCCTAAATGGCGAAGGGCCCTTCCTTCCGCAAACGGAGATCGGGGCCCTTCGTGTAAGGCCTGTGCATCTATAAGCCGGGTTCTGTTCCGCCGTAAAGCGGACTTCGCCATTTATCTGGGACAACGCTCGCGCGCTGCCTCTATCGACCTACCCGCCGAGAACGGACGAGCCGCCCACTGCCCACTGACGAGTCAGTGGACACTCCCGGCCTATTTGGTCTTTCAGCCCGTAGGGTTTGCCAAGCCGCCATGTCGCCATGGCGCTGGTGGGCTCTTACCCCGCCTTTTCATCATTGCCGTTCCCCGACAAGTCGGGGCCTTGGGCTGTTTGCTTTTCTGCGGTACTGTCCGTAGCGCCACCGTTACCGGTAACGCCCCTTCCCGTTAGGAAGCACGGTGCCCTTTGCTGCCCGGACTTTCCTCCCCGGTTGCCCGAGGCGGCGAAGCGATGCACAGGATATCAATGAACAACTCTGCGGTCTCACTCCGGTCTGTCATCCCGATGAGGCCTCGAAGAGGGATCTCTCTGCTACAGGAGCACTATCTGAAAGATCCTTCGTCGTCGAAGACTCCTCCTCTGGACGACAGAGCCAGAGGGCAAAGGTGCGCCACTTCCATCAATGCCGCAGGATCGTCACCTCGGTGGCGCCTGATCCGTAGCGGCGCGGATCGGCATCCTCGAACCGCACACTCTCATAGAACTGCAAGGTCCTGCGCACCTCTTCCCGCAGGATCCCCTCTCCCACACCGTGGATGACGATCAACTTCCGTTTGCCATTGCGGATGGCCGCTTCCAAGGAACGCTCGAAATACGCCAACTGGTAGCGCAGCTTTTCGTCCTGGCTGATCACCGTTTCATCCTCCACCAATTCGTGCAGGTGAAGATCCACCTCGGCCACACTGTTGTCCTCCGGTCGTGGCGCGGTCTTCCCGGGCCGCAGCGCTGCACCCTTGCGGGCCTGTCGTTTCTTCTCCTCTTCCATGCGGTCGTTGGCCGCGATCAGTTGCGCTTGATGATCGCTGACGATGTACCGGTCCGCGCTGGCCTTCATGGGCACCAATGCCGATAGTGCGTATTCCAACTCGAAGCCGTCATGGGTTTTCACCTTCGCCCGGTTGTGGCTCAGCAGTTCGATCACGGTACCACCACCGGGCTCATCAAGGAAAATGAACTTGTCGCCGGGACGGAACTTGCTGGACATGTGCCAAATTTAGGCCCCATGCGAACGCTCTTCCGTTGCCTATTGCTGCCAGTACTCCTTGTTTCCGTCAACGCGCTGCTCGCCCAAGCCGTGGATCCGGAACCCTACGGCGGCAAGGCCGATCTGGAACAGTTCATCGCTGACGAACTGATCTACCCCGCTTCCGAACTGGCCCAAGGAATATCCGGGCCCGTGAACCTCATCTTCACCGTGAACGCCGATGGCCGCACCAGTGGCATGCGGATCTGGCAATCGCTTAACCCTGCTTGCGATGCGGAGGCACTGCGCATAGGGAACTTGGTGCGTTGGCTCCCGGCCACCTTCGATGGAGAACCGCGCACCACCGAATACCATCTACGCATCACGTTCGATGCGAAGAAATATACGCGCCAGGAGAAGAAGCGGACCCTTCCACGTCCTGTGATCACCAACGCCGATAGCTCAGGTGTTCTTTACGGCGCGAAGGAACTGGACAGCCTGCCGCAACCCATGGATCATCGGTGGCATGCGCGGCCTACCGACCTACTTGGGCGAACGGATGAAGTACCCGTCCGATGCTTTCGCGCGCAGTATTGAAGGCACTGTACATCTGGAATTCACCATCGAAGCCAGCGGCAACATCGGCAACGTGCGCGCCATACACGGTGTTGGTGGTGGTTGCACCGACGAAGCACGTCGGCTGATCCGCACCATCCGCTGGACACCCGGCATGCGCAAGGGCAAGCGCGTGCGCAGTGTGCAGGAAGTGAGCATCGTATTCAAACTCGGCACAACGCAACGCTGAGGCGCCTCCCCACTGCACATTTGCCACATGGAGAAACTGGGACCGTGGACGAAACTGAATGAAGAGGAAGTCTATTCATCGCCATGGATCGCGGTGAGCAAGCACGACATCATCGACCCGGGCGGCAAGCCGGGCACGTACAGCGTCGTTCACTTCAAAGCATTGGCCGTTGGCGTGGTGGCACTGGATGATGAAATGAACACGTGGATCGTCGGCCAATACAGGTACCCCACGCGCACGTACGGTTGGGAGATCCCCGAGGGCGGAAGCCCGCGCAACGTGGTACCGCTGGAAGGTGCCAAACGCGAACTACGGGAGGAAGCCGGCATCGTAGCGGAGCGTTGGACCGAGATCCTGCGCATGGACCTGAGCAACAGTGCGAGCGACGAGCACGCCATATTGTACGTGGCCCGTGGCCTCACCTTCCATGAACCCGAACCAGACCACAACGAAGAACTCGCATTGAAGAAGATCACGTTCAGCGAACTGTATGAGCGTGTTCAACGCGGCGAGATCCTGGACAGCCTAACGGTTGCGGCGGTGATGAAGGTGAAGCTGATGATCCTGGACGGCACGTTGCCCAGGTGAGGCTCAGAAATAGAAGCCGTGAACGAGGACACGATCCCCACGGAACTCAAGTGTTGGTGCCGGGATCTTGATGCTGTTGGCAAGGAACAACAACGTGCGCACCACTGAGGACTTGGAACGGATACGTGTAAGGTCCACGTCCACCGAAAGGAGGACTTGTGCATAGCGCGGTCCATACGCATCGGTCTCTTCGCGGGCGTTCGGTTCACCACCCACCATGTTCTCCGCTCCGTAGCCAATTGCCACATTCAACCATTTGGGAAAGCGCTCGCCACCGACCCCGAAAGCGTGTAGGTTGCTGCTGAGCCAGATGGTTTGGCCGTTGTAATCCTTCAGCAAACGCTCGGCACCACCCGTGCCCAAGAGCGTAGGTCGTTCAGCGGCGAACGGCGTATGGTGTGCCGATAGTTTCATCATGATCCGCTGCTCCTTCCAGCCCAACTGCTGGCCAATGAACAACCCGGCGCCGGCAGTGTTGGCAGCCATGTCCCACCAACTGAACCCCCAACCAGAGCTATAGCCGTCCAGCATCTCAACCCCTGTGAGGAATACAAAACCCATTGAGCCACCGAGCAGGGTCGATCGGCGCTCGTCCACACCGCTCCAACGCAACATGGCATGCCCCCACCGCCCTCCGCTGTATGCACTCCACATGTGCCCTGCCTTATCCATGCCGAGCCATTCCCCACCGTCATTGAAGCTGTGCAACCCGATGCGCTCATAGCCATCATACCAAGCCTGGTCCAGTGCCACCCAAGCACCGGCTGTGATCCCCGTACAAGCACCTGATACCAGCGCCACACGGCCAGCGCGCGGACCGGTTTCCAGCGAATCCGGTTGTGCCTGAACGACGAAGGGTCCAAGAACAACGACAAGCCATGCTATTCGCCGGAAAGTCAAGCGCATATGAACCCCGTATCACCATGTGCCGCTGATATCGGCAACCGGCCCAAGGTAGCGGCCGTCTTGGCCGCAACACATTGACCTTGGGGGTGAACGGGGCGTACTTTCGGCGGCCTTTTTACAGCCTACGCTCCACGGCTTACGGATGAGGATACGCTACACCCTGAATTTCCTCATTGCCATGTTGCTTGTGCTGGGCCGTTCGGCTGCACAGGAAAGCACAACTGCCCCTGTTGTGCCTGACTCGACGGCAAGCAAGACCAAATTGGACGTTGAGCAACTGAACTTCCAGCCGTCGGAGGCGGAGGATGTACTGCTCGCCTCCAACCCCTTTCAAGGGATGGAGACGACGGTTGAACGGACCGGTTTCAGCCTAGAGCCGGTGGACGGGTCGAAAGGCTGGCACATCGGCTTCGAGGTGCTCGGACACGGACGCAACAGCGCAAGTCTCACCCGCTGGTTGCCACGGAGCATTAGCCACAAGCGTTCCGAAGCGTTCTGGAGATCCCCTTCGCTGACCGCTCACTACCAACATGGTGTACAAGGTCTAAGACAGAATTTCATCGTGCAGCACGCACCGACAGGTAACGGCGTCCTTCGCGTTGAGCAGCGCATTACCACGAACCTGCAAATGCTGCTCGCAGGGAGCGACCGCGTCGTGTTCATCTCCGCTGACGGGCAAGCCTGTGCCACCTACGATGAACTGTTGGTTTGGGATGCCGATGGCGACACGCTTGCTGCCGCCCTCGAACTCGATGGCGACATACTGGCCATCGTGGTGAACGATGCGGACGCCCGCTACCCCATCACCATCGATCCCATCAGCTCAACACCGAACCGATTGCTCACCGGCCCCGTATCCACCCAGGAATTCGGGATCAGCGTGGCCACGGCGGGCGACCTCAATGGCGATGGTTACAGCGACGTGGTGATCGGTGCGTGGCAAACCACGCTTGGCCAAGCCAATGAAGGTGCGGCGTACATCTATTACGGCACGGTGAACGGGATCGGCGCTGCGGCGAGCATTGTGCTCCAGAGCGATCGGATCGGGGCGCAGTTCGGCTGCTCGGTCAGCACCGCAGGCGATGTGAACAATGACGGTTTCAGCGACCTGATCGTTGGTGCCCGCACTTGGGAAAGTAGCGCTGCCGAAAACAATGAAGGCGGAGCATTCGTGTACCATGGATCAGCAACAGGAATATCGGCGGTGCCGGCTGTCATTCTGCAACCCAACCATGTGAGTGACAACTTCGGAAGCAACGTTGCATGCGCAGGGGACATCAATAACGATGGCTACAGTGATCTTATGGTCGGCGCCTATTTGGCCGATTACGGCAGTGGCCAAGAGGGGGTGGTATTCATCTATTTGGGCACCGCCGGAGGTGTCAATCCGGTTGCTGTTCATCGCTTGGAACGGAACGTTGGTTTCGCACACTTCGGCCGCAGCATTGCCGGTTGCGGCGATGTGAACGGGGATGGCTACAGCGATGTGATCATTGGCGCTCCCGACTGGTTCAACGTGAACGCAGATGCCGGAACAGCGTTCATCTATTGGGGCAGTGCCGCAGCCTTGGGCGCGGCCATCAATCCCATCTTCGATCAACAACTTTTCGGGAGCACCCTGCTCGATGGTTCCTTCGGCTGGAGCGTGACGTGCGCTGGAGACCTTAACGGAGACGGGTACAGCGATGTGGCTGTTGGTGCTTATTACGACAACATCGGCGGCCAAGCCCAAGAGGGCACCGTTTGGGTTTTCCACGGGGCGGCCGCGGGGCTCAACACGGTGGCTGCCGTGGTGCTGCAGAACAACATAACGACCGGTTGGTTGGGCCGCGCTGTGAGCACCGCGGGCGACATGAACGGCGATGGTTATGCGGATCTTCTTGTAGGTGCACCGTTGAGCGAGAGCGGGCAGGTGGATGAAGGACTCGTGTATCTCTACTTCGGCAGCCCCACGGGGATCAGCGCAACTGCCAACATGACCTTCCAGTTGGACAACGCCGGGGCCAACTTCGGCGAGAGCGTGTACATAGCAGGTGACGTGAATGGCGATGGTTACAGCGACATGATCCTGGGCGCGCGGATCTACGGCACCAGTGGTGCCGCCGCGATATATCATGGTGGTCCCTATAACGTGAATCCGACCGCGAGCGGGACCCGCGCAGGTGGCGCTATGAATGCGGAACTCGGCTGGAGTGTGGCACAAGCCGGCGACGTCAACGGCGATGGTTATGCCGATGCATTGATAGGCGCACCACAAGCTGACAATGGCCAAGCCGGTGAAGGATTGGTGTATGTGCACATGGGATCTGCCGCCGGCTTGAGCATGGTTCCGGCTCTCACATTGGAGGCGAACATCGGGAGCGCACAGTTCGGCTTCAGCGTTGGAACTGCTGGCGATGTGAACGGTGACGGCTATGCCGACGTGATCGTGGGTGCGCCATTGAGCAACAACCTCGGAAGAGCCTATGTGTACCTGGGAAGCCCCGCGGGATTGTCAGCTGTGCCGTCGCGCACATACACTGGAGGCGCGGCCTCAGGGCTTGGCTACTCCGTTGGCACCGCAGGCGATATCAATGCCGATGGCTACAGCGAAGTGTTGGTAGGTGCGCCGGATATTGTTCAAGTGTCCTTGTATATGGGGTCAGCGACAGGCCTTCCTGCGGCGCCCACGCTTTCGTTGACTCAGGGCGCCGTTGGCACGTTGTTCGGGCACTGTGTGAACACCGCTGGCGACGTGAACGGTGACGGGTATTCCGACATCATCGTTACTGCCCGCAACTACAGCAACGGACAGGCAAATGAAGGCGCGGCCTTCGTTTACCACGGATCGGTGGCCGGACTTGTCACACCTTTTGCAACGTTGCTCGAACCGAACCTGGCTTCATCCAACTTCGGAGTGAGCGCCAGCGGTGCGGGCGACGTGAACGGAGATGGGTACTTCGATGTGGTGGTGGGTGCTGACATGTGGGAAAGCGGGCAAGCCGATGAAGGTGCGGCGTTCGTTTACTACGGAGCGGCAGCGGGCCTGAACGCAGCCGCCCCAACGATCTTCCAACGCAACGTGGTGAACGCCCGTGTGGGCAAAGCGGTTTCAGAGGGCGGCGACGTGAACGGAGACGGTTATGCCGACATCGTTGTGGGCGCACCGACGTTCGAGAACGGTGCTCAACTGGACGAGGGTTTGGTGTTCGTGGTACGCGGCAGTTCCACCGGCCTGTCCATCGGATCATTCGACCAGTTGGAAGTGAACGGGGCCGGTTATCAAATGGGATATGCGGTAGCCGGAGGGGTGATGTTGATGGAGATGGATACAGCGATGTGATCACTGGTGCCCCCTTTGCGAACCTTACGCTGGCGACCGAAGGGACATGCTATTGGTTCCGCGGGAATCTTGCGCGTAGCATCGGACGACAAAGCCGACAATACCTGAGCGATCTGGTGAGCCCGCTTTCGGTGAACAGTCAGGACTACGGTAACCCGACCTTCTTCGGCATCGGGCATCGCACGCGCAGTTCCATACAACGCACAGACGCACGGCTCGTGTGGGAGGTGGTGTTCGAAGGCCAGCCGTTCAGCGGCAACCCCATCACGAACAGTCTTGGCAGCACGGGTAGTGGTGCAGTATGGACCGACCTCGGTGTGGCGGCACCGGAGATCAAGGAATTGATCTACAAGAACGCCGGATACATACGGTACAAGTGGCGCGTGCGTGTGGAGTACGAGTTGGCGAAGCTTATCGACGGGCAGCGCTTCAGTCGCTGGTTCTACGGCTACGCCAATGGCTGGGGCGACATCGGTGTGCTGCCGATCGAACTAGTGGACTTCAGCGGACATGTCGAAGGCGCTGCGAACCGCCTTTACTGGACCACCGCTACTGAAGCGAGCAGTGCCTACTTCGATGTGCAGCGCAGTACGGACGGATCCATCTATACGAGCATTGGAAGTGTGAACGCTGCGGGCAACAGCCAAGAAACGATCAATTATTCGTTCGACGATATGGAGCCGCCACAAAGGCTGGCATACTATCGATTGAGGATGGTGGACCTGAACGGTGCCATGGAACTGTCTGATGCCATCGCGATAGATCGCACCGGTTCCGGCATGCTCGTCTTCCCGAATCCTGCGCAGGGATCGATCACGTTGGCATATGGATCCATCGGTGAAGAAGCGACTATCACTGTATTGGATGCAACGGGCCGCGTTGTGCGCACCTCGGTTGTCGCGGGTAACACCATTTCGTCCAACCTGGATATCGATGGCCTACCCAGCGGTCACTACACCGTGAGCCTCGTGGACGGTTCCGGGAACATTGTCGACAAGGCCCCTTTCCTGAAACAATAGACGCTTCAGGCGCCGATGGTCTCCTTGCAGGCCGCAAGGATCTTCCGCGCATTTTCCAAGCTGTTGCTCTCAGCATAGGTGCGCAGAACAGGTTCAGTGCCGCTGGCACGGATCATCAACCACTGGTCGTTGTCGAAGTGGTACTTCCAGCCGTCGATCGTTTCCAAACGGCGCACTTCAAGCCCCCCGAACTTGGTGTACTTGTTCTCGGTGCACGCCTTCAGCACTTGTTGCTTCAGTGCTTCGCTGATGTGCAGGTCGCTGCGGTCGTAGCTGAAGGGACCAACGATCGCATACACTTCCTGGATCAACTCCTCCAGGGTCTTCCCGCTCCGCGCCATGTACTCCCAAATGGTGAGGCCCATCCAGATACCATCGCGCTCGGGGATATGGCCCTTGATCGCGATGCCACCGCTCTCCTCCCCGCCCAACAGCACATCGTCGGTGATCATGATGCCGCAGATCCACTTGAAGCCGATCTTGACCACTTGGTATTCGAGGCCATAGTGCTTGCACATCTTCTCCACTTTCGGTGTGGTGCTCACAGCCACCACCACCTTGCCGGTGA
The DNA here is from genome assembly GCA_016703005.1 of Flavobacteriales bacterium. Classification (GTDB taxonomy): domain Bacteria; phylum Bacteroidota; class Bacteroidia; order Flavobacteriales_F; family PHOS-HE28; genus PHOS-HE28. The sequence continues at coordinate 292,073 of JADJCX010000001.1, read as the reverse complement.
ACTTCTTGTACTTCACCAAGTAGTGGATCAACAACAGGATGATGTGGTGACTGTCCACGAACTCACCCTTGCTGTTGTATAGTCCGATCCGGTCCGCGTCGCCGTCCGTGGCAAGGCCGCAATCGATACCGGTCTTCGATCAGTTCGCTGAACTCGAGCAGGTTCTTGTGGATCGGTTCCGGCGCCTGCCCCTTGAACGAAGGGTCGTTCACGCAATGCAGCAATGTGGTTTGCGGCAGTATACGCGGGATCACATTCTGCCCGGCGCCATACATGGCATCGTAGCCGAGCTTGAGTCCGCTTTTGCGGATCGCTTCCAGGTCGAAGTTCTGCTCAACGTGCTGCACATACATACCCTCCAGGTCAACAACGCTGATGAGCCCCCCGGCCTCTGCTTTCTTCAAGTCGATGTCCGCGAGTTTCATACCGTGCATTGATGGTATGGCATCCTCGATCTCCTGCACATGCTCCGGGATGAGCGGACCTCCATAGCTCCCTTTCAACTTGTAGCCGTTATAACTCGGGGGGTTATGACTGGCGGTGAGGATCACGCCAACGCTTGCCTTCAACTGGACAGCACCTAAAGACACCATTGGCGTACTGACGAATCCTTTGGCCAGATGCACCTTGATGCCGTTGCTCACGAACACTTTGGTGCACGTGTCGGCGAAGAGTTCCCCGGCGAAACGGCAATCGTGCCCCACAACAATGCTCGGGTTGTTCGGAAAGTTCTTCTTCACCCATTGCGAAACGGCCACGCTCACGCGCGCTACGTTGTCCACCGTGAAATCGTCCGCGATGATGGCACGCCATCCATCGGTGCCGAATTTGATCTTGGTCATGTCGTCGGTTTCAATGCTCCCAAAAAGGAGCGTGCGAAAATAGAAGCGCCCTCAACGCAGGCGTGCCCCTGAAGGTTCACCCGAACTATCGATAGATCCGGCGCTCGTTCAGCGCACGGTGATAGCGCCGCGCGTTCACCAAGTGCTGCTCATAGGTCTTGGCAAAGTTGCTATGACCGTCGAGGGTTTCGCTGGCGCAGAAGTACAAGTAGTCGTGCTTCGTAGCGTTCAGCACCGCATCCAAATAGGTTTTTTCCGGAAGGTTGATGGGGCCCGGTGGCAAGCCCGCGTGCAGGTATGTATTGTACGGCGACTCTATTTGCTTGTCGATATTGAGGACGCGGCTAACGGTATCCAGACCAAGTGCGTACTTCAACGTAGGGTCCGCTTGAAGAGGCATGCCAATGCGCAAGCGGTTCAGGTAGACACCGGCGATGGTCGGAGCATCGGTGCGCACACCGGTTTCGGCCTGAACGATGCTGGCCAGAACACTTACCTCGCTCTGATCGAGCTTGACAGCCCCTGCTTTTGCCTTTCGCTCGTCGTTCCAATAGCTCTTGTACTCGCGCGCCATACGCGCCACGAAGTCGTTCGGCGTCTCCGTCCACCACATCTCGTAAGTGTCAGGTATGAACATGCCGATGAACTCCTCCTGTGTAAAACCGTATTGCTGGGCAACGGCGGGATCCAGGAGCACCCTGAGCATCGCAACTGAGTCGCATTCCAAATACCCGGCGACCTTTCCGGCCAATTCGGGCAATCGGTGGATGGTATTGAAGGTGATACGCACTGGGTCCTGCTCACCGCTGCGCATTTTGTTGATCAGTTCGTTGAGGCTTGTACCTGTCCGAACGACGTACCGGCCAGGCTTTACACGATGGCTGTATTTCTTTCGTTCAGCAACCCTGCGGAAAACCAATTCATCGGTGATCATTCCATGGGCACGGAGACTATCCACCACTTGATCAAGGCCTGCCCCGGTTGGGATCAGTAGCACTTTGTCCGGCACACCGAACGAAGGACCGGGTCCGAAAACCTGTTTCCAAAACTTCCAATCGACGGCACCATCAGTCGCGAGCAATAGGCCGAGAACCAACAAAAGGACCTTCCACCGCTTCATGACGGCAACTGCACTTCGCCGGTGAACACGTGACGCACCGGGCCGATCAACGAAATGCCGGTATAGCCCTCTCCCACTTTTACAGCCTCCACACGCAGATCGCCGCCGCGTGTTCGCACCGGACAAGTACCATTGACAAGTCCGCGCGCCATCGCACTCAAGGCAGCTGCCGTAACACCGGTGCCACAGCTCAACGTCTCAGCCTCCACACCGCGTTCGTAGGTGCGCATTTCCACGCGGTCGTTTTGCCATCGCAGAAAGTTCACGTTCACGCCCTCGGCTTTGAAACGGTCGCCGTAACGATGCGCATGCGCTGCCGGCACAATGTCGATCGCTTCGGGGTCATCAACCCAACGCAGCAGATGGGGTGATCCCGTGTGGATGAAGTCAGTGTCCGCGTTGAGGCGCTCCACCCGATCCACCGCGCGCATCCCGATGGCCACGTTATCCGCCTTCCATCCGGCTGAATGAACACCATCGATCGCTGTGAACCGCGCGTCAGTCGTACTTGCGGTAAGCGCACTGTGAAAAGCGAACGCACAACGGCTTCCGTTACCGCAGAAGCTCTTGCTGCCGTCGGGATTAAAGAACTCCATGTGGTACCGTGTCCCGACCTCTTTCGGCTGCTGCAACAGGATCAATCCGTCACTGCCAATGCCGAAATGACGATCGCACAGATGCCGAACGAACGAAATGTCATGCATAGGAAATACCTCCATACGATCGTCAACGAGGATGAAGTCATTGCCCGTGCCCTCCCATTTGCTGAACGCGAGGTTCTGCTTGTCCATTGCGGCAAATATCGCCGTTGCTTCGGCGCATACACCCACCGGCATCCAAAGCCGCACTGGGTATGGATCACAGATCTTAACAGCGTCATACAGTCGCTACACATGACACGCACGTTGTTTTGATCAACGTCGGCACAGCACTTGACGGCTCGGCGCCACTTCAACATGAACACCATGAAAAGAGCGATCGGATACTTTGGTATGGCATTGGGCGGCGGGCTGCTCGCCTTGTGGATACATGGCCAGTTCGTTGGGACTTCCCACATATCGGAAACCCTTGGCCGGACCGCACCGGTGAACTATGTGAGCCTACCGGGATCAGGCGGCGCGTCCATCGTGGTTCCCGACTTCACTGAGGCCGCGGAACGTACTGTGAATGCCGTCGTGCACGTAACCACGGAAACCATGATCACCCAACGCGATCCGCTTCAAGAGTTCTTCTGGGGCTATCGCGCACCCCAACAGCAGCACGCGCGGCAAGGTGCAGGTAGTGGTGTGATCATCAGCGACGATGGCTACATCGTGACGAACAATCACGTTGTTGAGGGCGCCGACAAGATCTCTATACACCTGAACGACAAGCGCATGTTGGAGGCACGGGTCATCGGTCGCGACCCTAGTACCGATATCGCCTTGCTGAAAGTTGATGCCACCGAACTCCCCTACATGGCATACGGCAACAGCGACGACGTGCGCGTGGGTGAGTGGGTGTTGGCGGTGGGCAATCCGTTCAACCTCACCAGTACGGTAACCGCAGGGATCGTAAGTGCGAAGGCGCGTAGCATCAATCTCCTGCAACGTGACGATACGCGCGAGATCTTCCCGATAGAGAGTTTCATACAAACTGACGCGGCTGTGAACCCGGGTAACAGCGGCGGCGCGCTGGTGAATGCTGCTGGTGAGCTGATCGGGATCAACACGGCCATCGCCAGCCAAACGGGCACTTACGCGGGCTACAGCTTCGCGGTACCGGTGAACATTGCGAAAAAAGTGACGGGTGACCTACTGGAATTCGGCAGCGTTCAGCGCGCATACATCGGCGTCAGCATATCCGATATGGACCAAACGATCGCGAAAGAAGTAGGCCTTGACCGCATAAGAGGGGTCTATGTGAAGGGCCTGACGGAAGACGGCGCCGCCGCCGCCAGCGGCATCCAAGAAGGCGATGTGATACTGAAGGTCGGTAGCATGACGGTGGATAATGTCCCGGCTCTGCAAGAACAAGTAGGCAAATTCAGACCGGGGAACAGCGTGGCAGTTTCCATCTGGCGCGACGGTTCGGAACGTACGTTGGAGGTCAAGCTCCGTGGCAAGGATGGCACCACGAAGGTCGCCGCCGTGAAAGCCGTCGCACCGGAAAACTCCGCGGGATCAATGCTCGGTGCGGAGGTCGAATCCGCCAGTGCTGATGAATTGAGGGCCCTGAAGATCGCAAACGGAGTGAAGGTGACTTCCATCAACGGTGGTCGCTTACGCAGCAGCGGCATCCGGGAAGGCTTCATCATTACCCGTATTGACCAGCAACCCGTAAGGACACCGGAGGACATCGCCAGGATCCTCGATCAAAAAAGAGGCGGTGTGTTGATCGAAGGCGTTTATCCTAACGGCGTAAAAGCGTACTACGGCTTGGGTATCTGAGCCATCCAGGCATCGTCGGCAACGGCGCCGGCGCAAATGCGGCTTGTTCCCTTATGGACAGGGGCCGTACATTCGGCGCCCGATTCGCAGTAAGCAGAATTGGCGTTCCAAAAACGAACCATTAACACCCCCGCCGCCCGTGACAACAAGGATGCGCCAGCTCAAGATCACGAAATCGATCACCAACCGCGAGAGCCAGTCACTGGACAAGTACTTGCAGGAGATCGGTAAGGAAGGCCTGATCAACGCCGAAATGGAGGTTGAACTCGCTCGGCGCATCAAACAGGGCGATGGGACGGCACTGGAGAAATTGGTAAAGGCCAACCTGCGCTTCGTGGTGTCGGTAGCCAAGCAATACCAGAACCAGGGGTTGAGCTTACCTGACCTTATCAACGAAGGGAACCTCGGCCTGATCAAGGCGGCCCAGCGTTTTGATGAAACCCGCGGTTTCAAGTTCATCTCCTACGCTGTTTGGTGGATCCGCCAGAGCATCCTGCAGGCACTGGCCGAACAGAGCCGCATTGTGCGCCTGCCCTTGAACCAGGTGGGATCGCTGAACAAGATCAACAAGGCCTTCGCCAAGTTGGAGCAGGAATATGAGCGTCCGCCGAGCGCGGATGAGTTGGCAACGCTGCTGGATCTCCCACCTGAGAAAGTCGCCGATACCATGAAGGTGAGCGGACGACACATCAGCATGGATGCGCCGTTCGTGGAAGGTGAGAGCAACAGCCTGCTGGACGTTCTCCCGAACTTGGACAGCCAACCGGCTGACCGCATGCTCATCAACGAGAGCCTTGCGAAGGAGATCGAGCGTGCCTTGAGCACACTCACCGAGCGGGAGCGCGATGTGGTGAAATTGTTCTTCGGTATCGGCATCAATCACGGACTTACGTTGGAAGAGATCGGTGCCAAATTCGACCTCACCCGCGAGCGCGTGCGCCAGATAAAGGAGAAGGCCATTCGCCGATTGCGCCATACCAGCCGAAGCAAGCTGTTGAAGGCGTATCTCGGCTGAGCCGACCCGCATACCCGTTCGTTCAAACTCCACCCTTCATAAATGAATACCGTTGAGGCCAAAACCGGTTACGAAGCCGGTTTGAAAGAGTACGTTGACCGCGAGAAGGCGGCCGTTGACTTGATGAATTCCGTGGGCAAGCTCATGTATGAGCATAGCGTGGAACTTGTCTTCTTCCGCAACCTGCTGTTGGACATCAACATCAGTCAGGTCTTGAGCCTCTTTGACTATTCCATTAAGGTGGTGAAGAAGCCGGTGGATCCGCGTACCACCGCATTAGTAGCCCGCGAACTGCTCAACTTGGATTCGGCGCCGAGCAAGCTCGACATTGGCAAGCTCTCCTTCGAATTCAAGGCTTCCGGGAAAAGGACGCAAAAGCATGGTTGGGCGTCCATTTGACGAATTTCATTGGACAGGACAAGCACAAGTTCGAACCGCGCGATGTCGTCCTCTACGGCTTTGGACGGATCGGCCGCATTGCTGCCCGTGAACTGGTGAAACAAGCGGGTAAGGGACAGCAGCTACGGTTGCGTGCCATCGTTACCCGCACCAACAGCGATGAAGAGATCATCAAGCGCGCTGCGCTACTGCGGAATGACAGCGTGCACGGGAGCTTTAAGGGCACTGTTACCGAAGACCTGGAGAACAAGTGCTTGGTGATCAACGGACAGCGGGTTCAAATGATCGCGAGCGCCAACCCCGAGGATATTGACTACACTTCCCATGGTATCAGTAACGCGCTCATAATCGACAATACCGGGGCATTCACCAAGCGTGCCGACCTGGGTCGGCATTTGAAAGCCAAGGGTGTAGGCAAGGTCATTCTTACTGCTCCGGGTAAGGAGATGCCTAACATCGTATATGGCATCAACCACAAGGATCTGGATATTGAGAAGGAGACCCTGTTCAGTGCAGCCAGTTGTACCACCAATGCCATCTCCCCTATCTTGAAGGTGATGGAAGACATGGTCGGCATCGAAAAGGGCCATATTGAAACCGTCCACGCTTATACGAACGACCAGAACCTTCTGGACAACTACCACAAGAAGCCCCGCAGGGGGCGCAGTGCGGCTGTGAATATGGTGATCACCAGCACTGGGGCAGGATCCGCAGTGACAAAGGCGATCCCCAGCCTCAAAGACAAATTGACCGCCAATGCTGTCCGGGTGCCTACACCGAATGGTTCATTGGCCATCATGAACCTATCCTTGAATCGCACTGTTACCCGGGACGAGGTGAATGAGTTGGTCCGGAAAGCGGCGCTGGAGGGTGACTTGGTCAACCAGATCCACTACCAGATCGATCCCGAACTGGTGAGTAGCGACATCATCGGCGACACCTGCTGCAGTGTTTTCGACAGCCAAGCCACGCATCGTTAGCCCGGATGGCCGTAACGTGGTCCTGTATACTTGGTATGACAACGAATTCGGATACACCAAACAGGTGATCCGCTTGGCCAAGCACGTGGCCAAGGTGCAGCGTTTGATCTACTACTGAGATCCCTCGATCCATAGGGAACGCCCTCGGCTTGACCGGGGGCGTTCGCGTTTGAGCGCAGAAGAAGACGCCCCCCAATGGTTCGGGGGGCGCTTCAACGGCGGGTGAACTGGCAGACTTGCTCCGGATCTGCGCCAACCTGATGGCGACGCCCGCCTAATTCAACTCAAGTGATCGCTCAGGCAGAGCACCAGCAGAATGACTATGAGCCCGAGCGCGAGTACCACGGAAACCATTAATAGGCGTTCACTTCGGCGCGACTCAGCATCGGCATCACCACTGGTCCTCATATCCATCGTTCTCATGGGCCAAACGTATCGGACCCGAACGGCGCTCACAATACCCGGAAATGGGTATTTTTTGCCTCGGTGGCGCGCACTATCCGATGGAAAGCCGCGACAGGGATGGCCGGGCCCCGATCCGAAGGATGAAGGAGCCGTCCTCTGAACCTCTGAAAAAGCAAAAAGCCCCCGGCAAATGCCAGGGGCTTTCCGCTCTATGTCCTGCTATTACTGGCGCATTAAGCGTTGGGTCAATACCCGACCGTCAACCTTCACTTGCACGATGTACATACCCACTCCCACTTCACTATCCAGGGTGAGCGCATGGTTCATCGTTCCGCCGGCAACCGTCACATGCTCGCTGGCGACCAGCTTGCCCATCGCATCGAAGATCTCGACATCGGCACCAGTGGCGGCGTCGCTCAACCCATCGATCATGAGGAAAAGGACCTCATCACGGTTCGGGTTCGGATACATGTTGAACGAAACCTCATCCGTGGCGAAATACACAGTGTTGAGGTTGCCCACACCGACAGGCTCGTTCACAATGATGCGGCAAGCCTTGCCGTACTCCAGGAAATTCCCGTTCACCAATGGACGCACACGCACGTTCAACGGAAGGTCGAACGGTAGTGGGTTGGTCTGTAGGTTGTTCAGGCGGCAAGCCGTCGTCGGCTTCAGGATCGTACGGCTATAGCTACCATGTGGGTCGAAGAACCAGAACTGGTACCCCGTTGCACCCGCAACACCTTGGCAATAGATCCAACTGCTCGGTACGAAGTCTGTCCGGTCACACCAGTTCGGCTTCACGAATGTTGGGCCCAAAGGCACGCAGAAATCAGGGTCTGTGCTGACGATGGAAGATGTGCTTGAGAAAGCGCCATCGGCGTCAATGATCCGGCGACCGAGGTCATCGGCGAGCGTATAACCTCCCGCTGCAATACCATCGGCGAAATCATCGCTGACGATCAACTCATAACATCCAGCAGGTACACAGAGGTTGGTAGTGACGATAGCACCCGGTGTACCATCACTGTATGGGCCTCCGAATTCCACCAACGTGTTACCAATGGTCTCGTACAATTCCCATGTGGTGTGCGACCCAAAGGCATCCAAGCTGATGGCAAGCACCAGATCCTCCGTGCAATTCACGTTGACCCCGGCGCAGACACAGTTCGCGGTGATGACGTCACCTGTGGTGTTCGCATCAAGATCATCGCATGGTGTGCCTGGTTCCGGACCGTTCGGGCAGAGATCATTGCAATCGGCAACACCGTCGTTATCGGCGTCCGTGTCCGCAACGCCACATCCGCACACGCCTGGGGCGATCTTGTTCGGGTCGTTCGGGCAACCATCGTTGCAATCAAGTGTCAGGTCGCCGTCGGTGTCCGTATCGGCAACACCACAACCGCATACGCCAGGAGCGATCTTGTTGGGATCGTTGGGGCAGCCGTCATTGCAGTCAAGGGTAAGATCACCGTCGGTATCGATATCGGCAACACCGCAGCCGCAAACACCAGGAGCGATCTTGTTCGGATCGTTCGGGCAACCATCGATGAGGTCGCAGGTGCCATCACTGTCCGTATCAGGCAGGGCAGGATGGGTGCACACACCCTGAACCACGACTTCCGCAGTGCAAGGGTCGCCATCATCCGGGCATGGGGTCGTGGAACCTTCGCAGATGCAATTCGCATTGATCGCATCGCCGGATGTATCCGGGTCACCATCATCACAAAGTGATCCCTGCTGTCCAGCAATGTTCGGGCAATTGTCGTTGCAGTCCGCTACACCATCGCTGTCCGTGTCCGTATCCACAACACCACAGCCGCACTGGCCGGGAGCTGTCTTGTTCGGGTCATTAGGGCAGCCATCATTGCAATCGGCCGTGCCATCAAGGTCGGTATCGGCATCGCTCACACCGCAACCGCATACACCTGGAGCGGTCTTATTCGGGTCGTTCGGGCAACCGTCGTTGCAATCGGCAGTGCCATCAACATCCGTATCCGTATCGGCCACACCGCAACCGCAAGCACCAGGGGCGATCTTGTTCGGATCGGCAGGGCAACCATCGATACAATCGGCGGTTCCATCACCATCTCCGTCAGCATCGCTGACTCCGCAACCACACTGACCAGGAGCGATCTTGTTCGGGTCGTTCGGGCAACCATCGTTGCAGTCGGCAGTACCGTCACCATCGGTGTCGGCATCGCTAACACCACAACCACAGATACCTGGTGCCACCTTGTTGGGGTCGTTCGGGCAGAGGTCGTTGCAATCGGCGGTTCCATCATTGTCGGTATCCGCATCGCTGATCCCGCAACCGCATTGACCTGGTGCGATCTTGTTCGGATCGTTCGGGCAGCCATCGATCAGATCGCAGGTTCCATCGCTATCCGTGTCAGGAAGCGGGGTGTGCTGACAAACACCAAGGACAACCTCCTCCAGGGTACATGGGTTACCATCATCTGGGCAGGGTACCGTTGATCCGGCACAAATGCAATTGGATCCGATCACATCACCGGATGTGTTCGGGTTGCCATCATTACAAGAGGTTCCGGGTTCCGGGTTACCGCAACCGCAGGTACCGGGGTTTGTCTTGTTGGGATCGTTCGGACAACCATCATTACAGTTCGCCGTACCATCACTGTCGCTATCGGTATCGGCCACACCGCAGCCGCACTGGCCCGGAGCGATCTTGTTCGGATCGTTGGGACAGCCATCATTACAGTTCGCCGTGCCATCACCATCGCTGTCGGCATCGCTCACACCACAACCGCAAATGCCAGGAGCGATCTTGTTCGGATCGTTCGGGCAGCCGTCGTTGCAGTTCGCCGTGCCATCACCATCGCTGTCAACATCGCTCACGCCGCAACCGCAAACCCCTGGGGCGATCTTGTTGGGATCGCTCGGGCAACCATCATTGCAGTTCGCCGTGCCATCGCCATCACCATCGGCATCGCTGATGCCGCAGCCGCACTGTCCAGGAGCGATCTTGTTCGGATCGTTCGGGCAACCGTCGATCAGGTCGCAGGTGCCATCGCTATCGGTATCAGGAAGCGGCGTGTGCTGACAAACACCAAGGACAACCTCTTCCAAGGTGCAAGGGTTGCCATCGTCCGGACATGGAATAGTGGAACCGGCACAGATACAGTTGGCACCAATAACATCACCAGTTGTATTCGGGTTACCGTCATTGCATGCAGTGCCGGGTTCCGGGTTACCGCAACCGCAGGTGCCGGGGTTCGTCTTGTTCGGGTCGTTCGGGCAGCCATCGTTGCAGTTCGCCGTGCCGTCACCATCGCTGTCGGTATCGGCCACGCCGCAACCGCAAATACCCGGAGCAACTTTGTTCGGGTCATTCGGACAACCGTCGTTGCAGTTCGCCGTACCGTCACCATCGCTGTCGGTATCGGCTATGCCGCAACCGCAAATACCTGGAGCAACCTTGTTGGGATCATTCGGGCAACCGTCGTTGCAGTTCGCAGTACCGTCACCATCACTGTCGGTATCGGCTACGCCGCAACCGCAAATACCCGGGGCGATCTTGTTCGGGTCGTTCGGACAGAGGTCATTGCAGTTCGCCGTGCCATCACCGTCCGCATCCGTATCCGCAACACCGCAACCGCACTGACCTGGGGCGATCTTGTTCGGATCGTTCGGGCAACCGTCGTTCGCGTTGCAGGTACCATCACCATCGGTGTCCTGGAACGTGCCAGCGCATGCAGTTGGCTTGGATCACATCATTAATGGTGCATGCATTGTTGTCGTTGCACGTTGCACCAGGGTTCGGGCCGTTCGAGGCGGGGATCCACGCAGTTGGCCAAGCCGTCGCCATCGGTATCCGTATCAGCTACTCCGCAACCACAAATACCGGGAGCGATCTTGTTCCGGATCGTTCGGGCAACCGTCGTTACAGTTCGGGGTGCCATCACCATCAGTGTCCGTATCAGCAACGCCGCAACCGCATATTCCCGGGGCGATCTTATTGGGATCATTGGGGCAACCGTCGTTCGCGTTGCAGGTACCATCACCATCAGTATCCTGGAATGTTCCCGCGCAACCGCAATTCGGCGCTACGCCGGTGTACACATCATTGATTGTACAAGTATTGTTGTCGTTGCAGGAGTGCCGGAAGAGCTGTACCGCCGATATACCTTGGCAATCAGCATTACATATCCCGATCTGAGCAACCGTGCTCTCAATGATGCCGGTCTTATCCTGACCATTAAGAGATGAAGTAGTTCTTGTTGTTCGCACCAGTGAAGGCATCATTGGCGATATTGAAGTCCGTACACCCTGAAACATTCAACACCTTCACCCGCATGATCAGGTTCCAATCATTCGCCACCCAACCGGGGGGGGAGCATTCGTCCGCGAGGTTGGACAAACCGAATGCATTGTAGGTCTGGTACCTGAATCCGCCATTCACGATCTCACCATCAGGTGATTGCGTAATAGAGTAAGCCGCGGCGCAGAATTGCGTGCGTACCCCAAGGGTGTCAGTAGAGGAGGCTTCCCAACGGATCGTGAACGTCATGGAACTCATGATCTGATCGAACGGAGCGCCGTTCGGCCGCACATACACGCGCAGCGAATCACCCGCGGGGTTCGGTCGCAGATCGATGTCGGTCAGCGGTTGCGCAGCGGCAGTGCCGGCCCAACCCAACGCGATAAGGCCTAATGCCCGTACCGCCTTCCTCAGGGGATTCAAATGAATGTGGAACATGTCGTTCAGGGTTTGCAAAAATTGGTTTCGGAAAGGTCTTCGAGGGGGCGTTCAGGGAAGTTGTTCGGTCCGGGTATTCGTAGGTACGATCCCTCCAATGTTCAATAGGATGGGGTCCCGGTCGTTCTCGGCACCCGTGTACTTGACGGACCCATCCAAGTTATGATCGGTGACAAAATAACCACTTACCGTGGCGGTAGGGACAGTGCCTCCAATGTCAGTAAGAATAGGATCGCGATCATTGGAGAGGCCGGTGTACTTCAACTCACTATGCTCGCCGTCACGCAATCCATTCCCCATCCAAAGTAGCATGGTGCCAGCCACGTTCTTTCGGCCGTCCGTTCCCCAAGCTAGGGTTCCCGGAAGGCTGAAGTCCACAACGGTACTGGAACCGGTCAATGCCATCGGAGCAAGAATAACACTGCCCAAGTGATTTCTATGACGAACTGCGACATAATAGTTGCCCGCCGGTGACGAAAACTGTACTGCGCCACCTGTAGGTGCTATGACTTGTCCATTGCGCTTCACCAAAGCCGACCGAGTGGCAACGATCGTTGCGGGGTTCGAGCCATCACGAAGCTCCACCAGGACCCAATCCACAATGGCGTTGGCGCCAGTCACTGCCAGCAAAGCGCCATCAAGGCTCTCCCCGCCACCTCCTCCGGCTTGCAGGAAGCCGAGGCCTGTATGGGGCTCGGTGGGTGGGATCAACCCAAGAACGCGAAGATCATCGTTCATCAGCCCTGTGTTCGGATCGAACGGTCCTTCGAGCTTCACCATGGGCGACACTTGAACTCCATTGCTCACCGTTGCCGTTACCGCCGTGCGCCCGCTGCTACAAACCACATCTCCCTCGTCAACCTCCCAATCGTAGCAGTAGTAGTAGAACTGCGTGCCTGCGCTTGAGTTCTTCACAGAGACCAACCCCGCTATGTTGTATGGGTAACTCACCCCTGCGTTGTTACGGTACAAATTCTGAAGCGTGCTGGAAACCGTCAACCGCTGGTCATTTCCTTGAGGCACGTTCAAGTTCAACGTCACCCTGGATTCACCCATCGGTACGTTCACCGTTACCTGGGTTACGAGCGAACCCGAAGAGCTAAGCACTTGGAACGTCCGGTTGCCTGCGCTGTTCGCATAAACCTTCACGCTCTTGAGCTGGAAAGGCTTGATCGCATCGAAGACGAGGTACTGGACAAAGCTGCCATAACCGCCTCCACCAACATTGTCAAACTTCCCTGTGAAGCCATTTATCCCTTGCTGCGTGGTGCGATCCTCTGCGTAGTAAGTGGTCGTATTGGAGATCACCGGCGTAAGAAAGCTGTTACCCGTTCCGACCTCACTGCCACCCACCAAAGCGTCGAACCAATGAACATCCCCACCAGTGGCGCCCAACGTTGCTTGTCCGGGGCCTGGGATCGATGCGCCGCTTCCGGTCGGTTCGGTAGTTTCAAGCACCGTTACTGCAGTAACCGGAGACGCATCGGTACCGCAATTACCGCTCACGGTGCAAGAGAAGTTCCCATCCGTGCTGGCGGTGATGGACTGGGTGGTGGCTCCAGTATTCCAGAGGTATGAGTTCCCGATCGTAGCTGATAGCTGCACCGACCCACCCTCGCAGAACAAAGTCGCCCCATTCGGCGTGATCTGCGCAAAATCGCCCCCAGCAGGGGTTTGCAGGGTCAACGTGACGGGAGCAGCTGTCCAGTTGTTGTTATCATCTTCCTCCAGAAAATTGTTGTTCGGGTCCACTTCCATAACCACCCAGTAATTGCCGTTGCAGGTACCGGGGGGAATGTTCACCCACATACCATCGAGGCTCTCACTGTACACATCGGTGTAACCCACTGAAATACCTTGACTGATCTGGCTACACCCGTAAGTTCCACCGCCGTGACCGTAGTTCTGAAACTGGCCAGCAGTGTTCAGAGCGGTCCCACCACCATACTCCTGTGAGGTCCGACAATGTCCGGGAGCACTTCCGCTTGTGCAGGGGTAATAATCCATAAGACAGAATCCGATCTTAGCCCCGACACCCACGATCGGCCAGTTTGTAGGAAGAGGATCCGCGGTTTGCGTGCGAAGCGTGAAGGTCGCCCAGTCGTCAACGTGATTGTGACCATGGCTTGGGTGGTAGGTCATTGTACCAGCAAAGCGTTCGGTGAAGCTCATCGCATTACCGTTCTTGTGATACACCCGCTGCAGGATCAACTGTTGCGGGGTCTGGCTGTTCGGGCAGACAAAATTGGCCTGGCTGTTCGGATCGTTGATGGAGAACGTGTCCGTTCCACAGAGAAACCAGCGCATGCCGTTCTGGTCAACGCCGCGAACGTTCAAGGTTCCATGGCCAATGTTCGGTGTAGATCCAGTTACCCGCAGGCGTCCTGGGTTAGATGCATCGTTCTGGGTGTACTCGTTCGGCCCACCTGCATAGCTCTGCAAAGCACTCCAGCTAATGGTCATGTCCGGAAGAAGATCGCAGTTCGTTTGACCGTTCACTTCGCATAGGCAGCCACTACCATTACTGGTGGTACACTGGGCGGTAAGAAGCAGCGAAGCCGTCAGCGGAACCCATGCCGCAAGGGCACGCAAAGCGTAATGTTTCAGCATGTAAGTTGTTTGATGACCCGGAGCAAGGGAGCCAAATGTAGGTTCGAGGTATGCGGTCGGTCAAGCATTTCGACTAATGCCTTACTGGCACAATAGCATTATGGTTCCCCGTAAGTCGCCCGTTGCCAACGTGAATAGGTAAGTACCCGGTGCAAGTCCGGAGATGATATGATGAAGCGGACCACCGGAACCCCTGCCCTCTCCCCGTTGCACCGTCCTACCCAAGCCATCGCTCAATCGCCAGACATAGGCTCCGTCCAACTTGTTCCCCTCAATGCGAACCCGGTCGTTGAACGGGTTCGGCCAAGCCTTCAGGAACAAAGCGTTCCGACTCGGTGTTGCCACCCCGCTCATGGGGCTGAATCGGGCAGCGCCACCGGTCATCGTTCCTATCCAGATCGATCCATCAGGGGCCAAGCTCACGCAATTCAATTCGTCATCCGGCAGATCCGAATTCTGCTCATTGTACGTCGTCCAATTTCCGTTCGAAGCGTCCAATATTGTCAGGCCGGCATTCTGTGTGGCAATGATCTTTCTGTCGTTCGCATCTATAACGATATCGGTCAACGCATTTGTGGGGATGTTGCTCAAGACCGTGCTGTACTGGAAGAAAAGGCCATCGTTGTATCCCGCCGTGAAGCGCAGTAATGCGCCCGCCGGACAAGCGGCCCACCGATCGCCTTGACTGTCGATGGCCACCCCAAGTGCAGTGTTATCCGGCAAGAAATCATTGAACGTATTGTAGAAGCGGACCATCGTATCCGTTAGATACGTGAAGCCCGCGTTAAGGGTGCCGATGCACACCAGCCCATCTTCGCGCACGGCAACATCGGCAATGTTCACCCCCGGAAGTTCCAGGTTGTTGAAGCTCGTGTCGGTGTCGTTGTAGATCCTCCAATCGGTGAGGTCCGTCCTTGCAAGTCCGTTGGTCGTGCTCAACCATGCGAAGCCCTGATGGTCAAAGGTGATGTTGCGCACCTGTTCACCGGGCATGGGGGACGTTCCTGGTAGGTATTGCGTCCACATTGTCCCGTCCTTGATCACGAGGCCTTGGGTAAACATCCCTATCCAAACACGGCCCTGACCATCACAGGCCAGCGCCCGCACATCATTCTCAGGCAACCCGCTTCCCACTTGCAATACTTCCCACGTAAGACCATCGAAATGGCATAGGCCCCAATCCGTACCTACCCATGTGCCTCCAGAGCTATCGTGCGCGATCGCCCGCACGGTGTTGCTCGGGTAACCATTCGAAGCCATATTGAACACATCCCACGATTGTCCGACGCACCGCGCACCGCCTAGCAACAAGAACGCGGACGCGAAAAGGCCACCCGATAAGGATGCGGTGCGGGATGGAGCGGTCACGGAAGCTGCTCTGTTCTGGTCGCGGTGGGGACACTACCGCCGACGTTCACCAGTATCGGGTCGCGGTCGTTGCTGGCACCGGCATACTTTACAATGCCATCCATATTCACATCTTCCAGTGCGTATGCCGCGATCGTATTCGTTGGCAATATGCCACCGATCGCGACCAGGATGGGGTCGCGATCATTGGTAGTACCGGTGTATTTCAGTTCAACATCATCCACCGTATTGCCGCACCAGAGCAGCATGGTACCACCTTCGTTCTTTCGGGCATCCGTTCCGTAAGTGACCGTGGCAGGCAGACTGAGATCCACAACGCCGACCAAGTCGTTCAACGTGATCGGTGACGCGATCATCGCTCCCAGATGGTTCCGATGACGGACCGCAACGTGGTAATCACCAGTTGGAGCTGAAAGATCAATGGGGCCGCCCGTTGCGGCAGATACTATATCCCCGTCGCGCTGCACGATCGCTTGCCTAGCAGCCGAAACCACTCCCGGTGTTGCCGAGGCGCGCAATTCCACGCGGACCCAATCGACAGGTGCGTTATTCCCCGCAAGTGCAAGCACCGCTGGGGCAATGGTTTCACCGCCACCACCGGCAGCAGGATACCCCAATGCTGTGTATGGTTCCCCGTTCGGCAACAAGTTGGCGGCCCGGATATCATCGTTCATCAAAGAACTGCCCACGTTGTACGGTCCTTGAAGGAAGACCTTGATCTGAAGGCGCAACGCGCTGCTCTCCACACGGACATTGTCCATGTAAAAGTGGTTCCCAAAACCATTCACGGAAACGAACCGCACGAAGATGGATCCCCCATCGAACGCACTGATATCAATGTCGTTCGCATCCCAATCTGCACAGCCCGATGGCACCCACTGGCTTGAAGAGGCAGGCGCTGTCTCCAACGCCGCACCGGATGCGGTGTATACCACTGTCCAATTCGCCCCGCAATCATCGCTGACCTCCACCCGCAAACCATCGGAATAACCAGGGTACGTCACGTATGCATGATCGAACTTCAGCCGGGTACCTGCTGAGGAGGTCAGATCTATGCTGGGAGATGTCAAGAAATCCTCCTGCGCACTGCCACTGTACGCGTAGTGATTCAGGCGCCATGCCATGGTGCTGGCACATGCCGGCCCATTGGTCAACGAGACCACTTCCCACGTATAGCTGTTGTCAGGATTGTTCAAGGACCATCCGCTCGGTGCGGGCACGCCGCCTTGGGCGTCTTCAACGAAAGGTATCGGGGCACTCGCGTTCAACGTAATGGCGTTGGTGCGTAGATCATCTGCAACGTACTGGTCACCGATCAAGCCCGTCCATGCCTCGAGCACATGCGCCCCCACGCCTACGATGGATAGTGTACCAGCGAAGGTGTGCGTAGCACTTGCACCACTGGTCAGCGTTCCAACGAACGTTTCAGTAACGGTCGCGCCGCCGTCCAAGCGATAACTCACCGGGAATCCCCCTTGGGACATCAGGCCGTTGTTCCGCACAGTTACCTGCACCGATCCTCCGGATGTACATGCGAAAACCGGTCCAGCGAGAGGTGCTAGAATAGCCGTCACGGCAACGTTATTGTTGACTGGTATACTGAAGGTTTCCGTTTGGTCCGTACGGCTCGAACTGCTGCCTTGGCTCGCGCCGAAACCTAGGCCACGGCGAGCGAACGCCGCCCAGATGGCTGTTTGGTTGGCGCCGCCATTGTTGGCCATGTCGGCAGCGAGGATCGCATCCCTTCCATCTACGAAGCCCGGGTTGCACGGCGTGAGTTTCAACCCGTCGATCACTAGTTGCAGTGCGATGTTGTTGCCTCCGCTGCCGTTGTAGATATCGGGATCGTAACCGTGTATGCCGATCAACTCCCAGGTCATCTCCCATAGCATCGTGCACCAAACGAAGCCAATGCCGTGCGGTTGGCTCAGGCCGGTATTGTTGGTGCTCGCATAGGTGTAATTGTTGGTGCCGAAGCTGGTGCTGTAAGGTGCCGGACGGATCCCGATCCCGGTGGCCGGTTGGTTCAAGGCGTAGGTGCCGATACCGCGTGCATCCGTACCCGCGTCCCCAGGTTCCATGGTCATCATCAATCCGAAGTAGTCGCTCCACCCCTCTCCCATTTGCTCAGCATTCCCAAGACAGTTCACATTGCTCGGACCGCCAACGAGGCGATTGCTGATGCCATGGCCGTACTCGTGGGTAACGATCCCGTTGTCGAAGTCCCCATCGCGGTCGGGTGTTGGCGCCGTCCAAAGGAACATCTGCATGCGCGGGCTGCTTCCGTCCGCTGGCGTACCGAAGTTCGCGTTGTTGGTGCCGCTGCCATCCTGGGCATCGGCCAGAACGTAGTCGTTACCAGCCCCACCGTTGCCGTAGTTGTTGCTCTGGAAGTTGCCGCCTGCCTCATCGAAGCCGTACTGATAGAAGACGTCGTGGATGATGTTGTTCCAGTAGAAGAGGTTGGTGATGGCAGCGTCCTGGTACGTGCTTGGTGCATTGGCCAAGTCCAAGGGGAAGTCGAAGTCGAGCCCGGCACCTCCACTGGGACTGTAGCCTATTCCGTTGTTGCCGTTCGCATCTTCCTGCGCCAACACGTTATTTCCACGCGTAATGGTGTATTCCGCACCAGCTGCTCCATCGGTGTCGTGCCAACCGAAGGGTGAGGCGCTCGGGGCCAACGTCCACGGGGCGTTACGCAAGGAGCGACTTCCGTAGTTCGGGCTTTCCACGGGGCTTCCATAGACATTGTAGTCATTCGGCGCTGCTGGCGCAGCCACTTCTCCTGAACCGTGTTCCGAGGCAACACAAGCACCCTTCGCATGATCATGGTCGAAGGCACATTGGGCCACCCAATCGTTGCGTTCCAGTTCCGCTCCGGTGCTTGCATCAATACGCACGTTCCACCAGTGGCTGCCATCAGGCATGTAATAGTTCACGTTCCACACCAATACCAAACCGTCCTTTTGGGGCAGAAGCGCCAGTTGAACGAAGGGCGATTCATCACTGAAGTCGGCGCCTTCATAGGTCCACACTTTCTTCACATCATCGACGGCCAGTTGGCGTGGGATCGACATCCTCACGCCATCCCGCTGAAGCACGATCATCAACGCGTCCGCTGCGTGGAGGCCTGGTGAAACATTGCGCAATCCTTGGGCATGCACAGGTACAATGTTGTGCGTTACGCGAAGTACCGAACCATCCGCTTGTTGGTGCAGTACCACTTCGCTGTTCCAAATATCGACCCCTTGGAACTGCTGCCGGAACCACGTGTGGGTAACACCATTGTGCCTGCTCGTATACGTGTCCGCTATGCGAAGGTCACCGACCGTTGCCCAAGGAATGCCCTGTTGCTCAAGGGCGGCTTCGGCTGCTTCCGTGGGGGTCGGGATGCGGAGTTGAGCTGTGCTAAGGAAGGTAGTGTGCGCAACTGCACACAGAAGTATGTACCGTAGTGTCATTTCGGGAGCATATGAAGGCGCAAACTATTGAAGCAGCGACGGAAAGGAAAGGGGCATGTCCCCGACTAATGGGATCCCAAGCTTTTAACGTGCAACCGTGAAGCGTGCCGAACGGCTGGGATCGCGCATTGACCGGGCCGTGTAATGACCATGGGCAAGGCCCGAAACGACCAACCCATTTCGCTGGACAATGTTCACGTCCTGATCAAGCACCACCTGGCCAACAGCATCGTACACCATGAACCTGTCCGCAGGGCCAGCCTCCAGCCCCTTGAAACGGACAACCTCATTTGCCGGTACCGGGTACGCCTCGAACGAAGCTCGTTCGGCCTCCACCATGCCGATGCTCACGGTATGTGCGATCTTCAAAAGTTCATGGGTAGTTGCGTTCACCGCCCAAATGGCACCGTCAGGGCCGATCTCGATGCCCATGATGCCCGGGCTGTTCGTTACGATTCGACCGATCTCCGGCGTGTTCGGATCCGCAACATCATACACTACAATGTCGCCATTGCTATGGTCGCTCACCAACAAGCGGTTACCGATAATGGCAATACCCGCCGGTTGCACAAGGCCCGTAGTCGCCACTTCATCCCACGTTTCACCGGACATCTGCGTGTATTCCACATACGTCTCGAACGGCCCGAACGTCGGCGCCCCAGCTGCTGTTCCGGTAGTGATATCCAGACGCAACACCCGCTGCGCTCCATGATCCACCACATACAACCAGTTGGTGTTCTTGTCGAGAACGCAATGGCTTACGATATGGTCGTTCGGATCGCGCGTGATGGTCATACTGCTGTAGCGACGGATCACCGCATTGCCATGGTAATCGTTTCCCGGTCCATGATCGCCCTTGAAATCATGCATCACCACATCCTGGTTGTACCCATCCACCGCCCAGAAACGGTTCCATGATTCATGCGCTATGCCTTGGGCGTTCGGTGTAACGTGCAGCATGTCGAGGTGGCTGCCCAGCGGACCGAAGATGTTTTGGGCATAAATGGCCGGATCGCTGCTCCATAGACTAATGCCAGTGAAAGGCTGCCCGCCATTGTGGTTGGCATCGAACACGCCCGGACTGGTCGCGAAGTTCCCGTTGTCAGAGAAAGCAATACCCGTGGAGAGGCTCATGAAGTGCCAGTTATTGGGATCTTCCTGCATCAGGTAGGTCTGGCCGTCCTCACCCACGTTCGTGAACTTCACTGTGCTACTGCCGCTCGCCTCGGTATCCTTGTTCAGCACCCATAATTCGTTGCGCGACAGGTCGGGGTGGAAAGCCAGATCACGAGGGACGAGCAGATCCTCATTACTGTTGGCGATGTTGAAGATCACCGGCGCAGGCAGGGCCAGAATATCATCGATGATATTGGGGATCCCGTAGTTGATGATGTGATCCGATCCCGCTGCATCGTTCACCGTGTTCATGTCGGCTCCCCCATTGATATTGTCTGCCCAAACGCTCAATGTGTATTGTCCGGTAGCGCCGGGGATCCAAGTGGTACTATGCTCGAAATCGTACGTATCGCTGGCCACCATGTTCAACCCGGTGATCGTTTGTGAAACAGGTGCACCACCGTCGATGCTGTACTTCAGATCGAAGTTCGAAACCGGATCGGAACCGAAACTGGTGATGGTGCCACGGATGGTGATGGGCTCACCGATCGTACCGAAGAGCGCAGTGGTAAGGTCCGTAACCCCCATATCACGTGATTGCGGTGGTTGAGCCGCGAACGTGAACACATTGGTTGCGCCAGGGGCATTGAACGTCGCGATACTGACACCATCAACGAAGACCTCGAACGTCGCTTGGCTATCGCCCCAATCATCTACACTGTAAATGTCGTAGGTGCTTCCAAGGTTCAGACACCACGGTCCCTCAACGATCGTAGCGCTGTTGGCATAACCTGTCATGTTCTGCAACTGATATCCTCCGGCGCTACAGCTCATGGTGAGGTTGCCGCCAGCAAAAATGGTCCCTGTTCCACACGGGTTTCCACCGGGTACCAACTGCCAATAGGTCTCGTAACCATAGTCGTCAGTGGTAACCTCAATGGTCACCTCGACCTCACCTGCACCGCATTGTGCGAGCAGGGCAAGAGGTGGACAAAACAATGCAGCGGTCAGTAAGGCGTACGATCTGGTCATGGTCCTTTGGTTCGACGCCAAGTTTAAGCCAGCCGTTCGTTATTGAACCAACGATCCGACCAACGAGATGGGAATGCCGACCCCCGACCAACAAGATCCTATGGCACTTGTTCCGCTGTTGTCGCCGTTGGGATAGTACCTCCCACATTCACCAGGATCGGATCACGGTCATTCAGCGCTCCGGTGTATTTCACGACCCCGTCCATATTCACATCGGTGATGAAATAGCCACTGACCGTGGCGGTAGGAAGGGTTCCGCCAATAGCGGTAAGGATGGCGTCCCGGTCGTTCGCGGTCCCTGTGTACTTGATCAGGCTTGGCGGTGGTGAATCGTGAACAGTGTTGCCCGACCATAGCACGAGTTGAGCACCGATCTGCTTCCGTGCATTCGTACCATATACGGGCATCAGTGTGCTGCGGAAGTCAACGGTGGTCGTTGTGGTCGTCAGCGCGAACGTGCCTGCCGTCATGCAACCCAAGTGATTCCGGTGCCTTATGGCAACGTGGTAGTTGCCCGGTATCTCGACCACCGTAACGGCCGATACACCATCAGTTGCCACCACATCGCCGTCGCGCTGTACGAGCGCATTCACGGACGCAACAATGTTGGCAGGGGCACCACTCTGCCTTAGTTCGACCCTCACCCAGTCCACGATCGCGTTCGCACCGGTAGTGGCAAGTACGGCCGGTGCAACGGTTTCGCCTCCCCAACCTTCCAAAGGAAAACCAAGTGCGGAATACGGTTCGGATGAGGGTAGCGCATTGGCGGTCCGTAGATCATCCTTCATCTGCACCAGTGCATTGTCGTACGGGCCTTCCAAAAACACCTTGGGCGAAAGACGGACAACCGCAAGCGGATCGGTGATGCGGTACACATTCCCGTTCTGCTGGTTGACAACATAGGCCTCGCCGTTCATGTTCTCCCCCATCGCGGCGAAACCCGCTGTGCCACTGGTGAGCAACACCTCCTGTGTCCATGCCGGTCCGTTCGGGGTCAACGAATAGAAAGTACCCAAGCACCAGTCAACGTACATGTAGCGCCCGGCGAGCCGCGAGAAGTTGCGGCCCCGATAAACATGGCCGCCAACGATCGCACACCAGTTGCTCGAATGGCTGTGCACCGCAACTGGCGCGTCATATGTCCCAATAGCTCCGCATCCTGTGGTGTTGTACGCACTTGAACCTTCATAGCAACGCCATCCGAAGTTCGGTCCGCTGTTGTCACCACCGGGCCAAAGATCGATCTCTTCAGCCACGCCTTGACCGACATCGCCGATCCAAACGTCGCCGTTCAATTGATCGATGGAGAACCGCCATGGATTACGCAGTCCGCTCGCCCAGATCTCCGGCAATACGCCCCCACCCGCTCCCACATACGGATTGTCCGATGGAACTGCGTACGGCGTTCCCCCGTCCACATCGATGCGCAGCATCTTACCGAACGGAACGGTCAGGTTCTGTGCGTATCCCGAAGGGTCACCGGAGCCCCCAGCATCACCTAAGGCGAACCACAGGTTGCCATCAGGTCCGAAATGAAGATCACCGCCTCGGTGGTTGGTGTTCGGACCCGGTTGGGTGACACTCCAGATAATGAACTCGCTCGCTTCCAATGCGTCGTTCGGGTCGGCGCTGACGGTGAAGCGCGATATCCGGCTATTGCCCACGCTCGTGCCACCGGTGTAGTGGACGTAGAAATAGCCGTTGTTGGCATAGTCCGGATGGAAGGCAAGACCGAGAAGCCCTTGCTCGCTGCCACCATCGTTCACACGATCGGTGATGTCGAGGAACGGCTGCGCAGCCCAAGTGCCGTTCGCATTCAGGATGAAGATGCTACCGGCCCGCTCCACGACGAACAGACGGCCATCGCCTGCATTCGTAATGGCGATCGGCTCGGTGCGGCCGCCTGCGAATAGTTGCAGTTGGATGGTGACCGGCTGGGCAAGCAAAAAGGCGAAAGGGAAAAATGCAGCACAGGATGTAATGAATGCTCTCATGGCGTGGTGGTCACCGCATGCGTTCTGTGATGACGCGGCTGAGCGCCCGAAGCCCGTGCCGAGAACGATCGGATCACTAGCAGTATGAACTCCCGGATGATCGCACCTCCAGGGGGCGCGGCGCGCGCGCTACGATATGGGGATATCGCACCCCAGTCCCAATGCTTTGTTCACTGACCTCACGGCACCTGCTCTGTCCTTGTCGCCGTAGGGATGGTCCCCCCAACGTTCACAAGGATGGGGTCACGGTCGTTGAGGGTTCCGGTGTACTTCACCACACCATCCATGTTCACGTCCGTCAGGTAGTAGCCATTGATCGTCAGTGTGGGCACCGTGCCACCGATAGCGGTGAGTATCGGGTCGCGGTCGTTGGCCGTTCCGGTGTACTTGAGCAGGCTCGGTGGTGGCGTGTCGCGCACGCTGTTGCCGCTCCACAGCAATTGCACTGCGCCGCTGCTGGTGCGCGCGTTGGTGCCATGGGTTAACGTTCCTGCAATGGTGAAGTTCACCGGCACAGCAACGTTGCTCAATGCCATGGCGCTCGCCGTCATACAGCCCAAGTGGTTGCGATGACGCACTACCACATAATAGTTGCCCGCGCTAACACCCATTGTGATCGCGGACGTGCCATCGGCAGCGCTCACCACGTCACCATCGCGTTGCACCAGCGCATGCCGCGATGCCACTAGAACGGTGGGAGTTGCGCTGTTGCGAAGTTCAATACGCACCCAGTCAACTATTGCATTGTTGCCGGTAACGGCAAGCACTCCTGCGGCGGTGGTTTCCCCTCCACCGCCTGCTGCATTGACAAAGCCCATGGCGGTGTAGGGTTCGCTGAGCGGGAAGGTCGGCAGCGTGCGCAACGCGTCGGTCATCGTACCAGCGCCGCTGTTGTACGGACCTTCCATGAACACTTTCGGCGTGAGCGAAACGTTCGGGTTCAACAATGTGGGTATCAGGCACCAACTGTTCAGCGTACCTGCATCCTGTGTTACAACATCCTGAACGCTCAGCGTCCAGATGCCTTGGAACGATTGGCCATTGAGCCCGGCAAGTGATACCGCTGGTATCACATACAGGTTGTTCATTGGACACGTAACTCCAACGTTGCCGTTCGCGCCGGTTTGATCGAACTCCACGATGATGTTGTCCTGATCCGTGCATAGTCCGGAATTGATCAGCGCAATTGCCGTTCCGGCCGGACTTGTCAAGGTGAGGCGCACATCGCTTACCCACGAATGCGTGATGTTCACATAAACGTTCAGGTCCGTGATCGTGGCTCCACCCAAAGCGGGCACCACGATATTGTTGGTGACAGTGGTATTGTCCACGATGGTGGTGGGCGCTGTACTGTTGTACACGGTACAACCCGCGCCCGGCACATTGCAATTCCTGACGAACCCGTTGATGGCAGTGTTGCAGATCGTGAAGAGGTTGTGCACGAGGAGCACGTTCACCGGCGACCCACTGGTATAGTTACCAAATGGACCGTACGTACCTGTTGAGGTAACGGTCTGCACAGTCACCGGCAGTCCCGGTCCTCCAGCGTCAGCATCGATCTGGATCGCGATCGACGTTGCGCTCCCCATCGAAGTCACGTTAACGCTCACATTGTAATTGGTCGCACCGAGGCAGGTGCCTGAAACGAGCGCAGTGGGCGCAGTGCAACAAGCGCTACCGGATGAAGTGGCAGCGGCAAGCGTTTGGTTGCACGCCGCGTTCACATTGTGCCGCACTTGTGTCACCACACTGGTACCGAAGGCGTATGTACCGACGACATATGTTCCTGGGGTACGTGTGCTGTTGAATGTCTGCGCTCCCCCGTTCACACTGGTGTACACATCGTAGTTCGGCGCATCGCCGTTGGCGCCGATCGTCACCGACAACGTGAAGGTGCCGGCACCGCAATTGTCCACGACGCTCTGCGACACCGTGGGCGCGGTGCAACCGACGCCGGGGAACGAGAACGAGAAGATGCGCGTGCTCCACGCGTTGGCAGGATTGTGTTTCGCAGTACCCCAGAAACTGCCCGTTACCGGGTCCACGTCCAATGAATTGTAATCGCCGTAGCGGTTGCTGCTGTTGAAGTTCACACCGGCCACAACAGTGGTTTCAGCGAACGTCATTTGCCCCAGCGGATCCGAGGCATAGCGCCCCGTATAACGGATACCGGGATAGATGGAACTGCTACTGACGTTGTAAGCGAGACCGATATCACCCACCGCGTTGATCGAGATCATGCCCATCCACCGGTTGGTGGCATCCGGTGAATAGGTGCCCTCTTGGTAGATGCTCCACGGATTTGCAATACCCCCAGTGCGACGCAATTCATACCAACGCACTCCGGCACGGTCCGTCAGGGTCACATCCGTGACATGGTTGCATACGATCGACTCATGCCCCCCGAAATTCCGGTAGGCGGCGCGGTTCATGATCACTTCTCGCAATGGATCCAGATTCGTGGTCGTACCGGGCTGATCAATGCAAGAAAAGGACGTGTAGCCGCATAGGTCCGTGCTGAATGATGAGGTGGCCATATAACTCGGCCCTGCGAGTACCGAGTTGGCAGGTGTTACGAAGTCGAGTGTCAGTGTCCACAATTCCAATCGGTCGTTGGGTATAGTGCCGCTCCATCCGTCGTCAGCCATGCGCATTACCATGGCAGGAGCTCCCGCCGGTGGTGGCGTACCACCCTCGAAGGTGATCGGCGTGGTGGCTTGGAAACCGATCGTGGGGTAGTCCGGGGTGGTGAAGCGTTGTGAAGTGGCTGCAAGTCCGGAGAGCATCTTCGTGCGGTCCAGTGCGTAGATCGGGCAGCCTGTTCCTTCGTTGCTCGTAATGATGTAGGCCGTATTCCACACCCCGTACTTCGGGTAGTCTGGGAAGGCCGGCGCAGTGAAGCTGTAGGTGTACCATGTACCCAGCGGATCAGCAGTGGTTGACACGCACATCACCATGCGGTTTCCACTACTGGAGAATTCGCTCATCAGCCAACGGTCGGCCAATGCGTCATACAACACGATCGGATCGCCCAAACCGGAGTAGCTGGTGATGCCGCCTATACCATTGATGAAATTGTCGAGATAGGTCTGTGCACCCAACGAGGCGCCTGTCTTGTTGAAGATCTGGAAGTACGCGCCGCTGGAACCATTGATCATCTGGATCACGTGGTTGGGCCCCACCTCCAGGCACGGATCGGCCGGGTTCACTCCTGTGTTGCCCATACCGTTAATGCTCAGGTCGAGCGCTCGTCCACGTTGGCGGACACCATCGCGGTCCTGCCACACAGGGTCGGCACCCTGCGGCAGAGCCAAGGGGTTAACGGCCTGGTGAAGGCGGCTCTCCTTCACACCACGTGCTTCCTGCTTGATGATGATGCCGTTCGCGTCGCGCGTGGGCTCATCGGTGAATTTGGCCGTGTGATCCCAGTCCCGATAGGCTTGCGTAACACCAAGGAACTCCAGTTGCAGCACTTCGGCATTGTGCAGTTCTACATAGTCTTGGGCCTGGGTCGTGCAGGTGAGCAATACAACTGCATACAGAACGAGCGTACGGAGCATCATCAAGTGTCTTCTTAGGGTTCGAGCGCGGCGCAAAGTAGAGGATCGCCCAGCTCGGTTCCAGTGCCGATCGCCCAAGATCCAACATGTGGCGATGAGCAAACCGCCATCTGCGCTCCATCAGTTCGGCCGTGTTGCTACACACAACGATGCCGTAGGATCGCAAGATTGAACGAAACGTCCGCATGATCGGGACAGTTGTACGCTTGCTAGGAGTTTCTTCGCGGCTCAATCCGCGGGAGATATGTGCAGAAAGATCCTTTTCGTCCTTTTCGCTATTGGTATCATCGGATGCGGCCAGGACGGCAGCCAGCAATTGGCTGCCGATAGCACTACCAAACCGTGCCCGGCACCAGTTGACCTGTCAGCCGGTACCGAAGAAATGATCCAATTGCTCACTGCCGCTATGGGTCGAATTGCCGACCCCTTGCAAGACGGCTACCAAAATAGCGCCCGGGCTGACCATTTCGGCCAACTTGCGGCTCAGACCAAGGACCCCGGGCAACAAGTACAGTTGCGGCTTCAGCAGTGCACCGAGTTGATCCGGGCCGGCCGCACTACTGAAGCCTTGCCCATCGCTGATGCATATGTGAGCCAGTTGGACCAAGGGGTTTTCACCATGCCCCCGCAAGTACGCAGCGAACTGTTGCACATGCTGGCACTCACATACATGCGCATCGGCGAGCAGACCAATTGCATACAGAACCACAACAATGAGTCGTGCTTGATGCCGCTCTCGAAAAAAGCGGAACATGCCGATCCCTCCGGTTCGCGCAAGGCGATCGGCATCTACACACGCATCCTCAATGAGGCGCCCGATGACCTTACAGCTCGCTGGATGATCAACATTGCATACATGACGTTGGGAGAACACCCTTCGCACGTACCCGCAAAGTGGGTCATTCCTGCCGAAGCACTGGGCAGTCAAACAGGCTTTCCCCGGTTCCCTGATATCGCCGGCGCGGTCGGTCTGGATATCAACGATGTGTGCGGAGGGGTATGCCTGGAAGACTTCAACGGTGATGGCATGATCGACATCCTGGCTTCGTCATGGGCGCTGAACTCACAATTGAGGTACTTCTCCGGTGGCACGGACGGCACCTTCACCGAGCGGACCGCGGAGGCGGGCATTACTGGTATCACGGGCGCATTGAACATGATCCACGCGGACTACGATAACGATGGCGATGCTGACGTGTTGATGCTCCGCGGTGCATGGCGTGTGCCGGGCGACCAACCCAATTCGCTGTTGAGGAACAATGGCAAAGGCGTATTCGAGGATGTGACCAAGGCCGCAGGGCTCTTGTCATTCCACCCTACACAGAATGCAGGTTGGAGTGATTACGATCGGGATGGTCACTTGGACTTGTTCATCGGCAACGAAAGCGACAATGGCAACGTGCACCCAAGTGAACTGTATCACAACAACGGCAATGGCACCTTCACCGAAGTGGCCGGGATAGCGGGCGTCAACGTGACGGCTTTCATTAAAGCTTGCGCATGGGGCGATGTGAACAACGACGGCTACCCTGACCTCTATCTGAGCAACCTTGTTGGGGACAATATGCTCTTTATGAACCAAGGCCCCGGCAGCAATGGGGAATTCCGGTTCAAGGACATGGCCAAGCAGGCCGGTGTCAGCAACCCACAGAACAGCTTCCCTTGTTGGATGTGGGACTACGACAACGATGGTTGGCTCGACATTTTCGTCAGCGCATTCCCTCGTCAACCGGACACGAAACCCTTCGGCCACTACAACGGAGCGTACTACTTAGGTATGCCCAACAGTTGCGAAACACCGAAACTCTACCGCAACAAAGGCAACGGCACCTTCGAGGATATGAGCAAGCACGCCGGCCTGGACCGTCCTGTATTCGCTATGGGCAGCAACTTTTGTGATCTCGATAACGACGGCTTCCTCGATATGTACTTGGGTACCGGTGAACCCGACTTCCGATCGCTGATCCCCAACCTGATGTTCCGGAACACCGGCAAGGGCACGTTCACGGACGTTACGGCAGCCGCAGGCGTGGGGAGCATACAGAAAGGCCACGGGGTAGCCATGGCCGATGTGGACAACGATGGCGACCAGGACATTTATGCCGTCATGGGCGGCGCCTACGAAGGGGACAATGCCCACAACCTGCTCTTCGAGAACCCCGGCTTCGGCAATCACTGGATCACGTTGTCGCTGCAAGGGACCAATAGCCCCACGTGTGCCATCGGTGCGCGAATCCGTGTAACCGTGAAAACGCCTAAGGGCGATCGCGACATCCACGTTTCCGTGGGCACTGGCGGCAGCTTCGGTAGCAGCAGCCTGCGGCAAGAGATCGGCTTGGGCGATGCAACGGCCATTACACAAGTGGAGGTGACTTGGCCGCGCAGCGGCACCAAGCAGGTCTTCACCAACATGACCATGGATACTGCAATGAAACTGATGGAAGGCCAACCGCAAGCCACACCATGGGCACTTCCGAAAGTGAAGCTGAAGGGCAACGGTGCGCCGCATGTGCATGATGCGCAGGCGCAGGCGCATTGAGTTCGCTGACCTCACCTCATGTGAGATCCCTCACCGATGACGGTTCGGGATGACAGACTCAGCGTGGGTTCCAGATGACAGACTTGCGCGGTGCTAAGGCATCTGCTCTAACCGCGTGGCCGTGGGAATAGTGCCACCGATATTGATCAGGATCGGATCGCGATCGTTGGCCGTTCCGGTATACTTCACCACGCCGCTCAGGTTCACATCCTCGCGGTAATAGCCGGTCACCGTGGCAGTGGGCACGTTGCCGCCTACCACTTGCAGGATCGGATCGCGATCGTTGCTGGCACCGGCGTACTTCACCACATTGGTGGGTATATCGCGCACCACGTTGCCACACCATAACACCATGGTACCGCCAACGTTTTTGCGTGCTTCAACCCCATACGTGAGCGTAGCCGGGCTGCGGAAGTCGACCGTTGTGGGCAAGGCCCCGAGCGTAACAGCCGAAGCTGTCAGACAGCCCAAGTGGTTGCGGTGCCGGATGCCAACATGGTACGTACCCGGGGAAAGGTTCAACAGCACAGGGCTTACACCGTCGGTGCCCACCACATCGCCATCGCGCTGGATCAACGCACTGCGTGTGGCGAGCAACGTGAAGGGCAACACAGCCGTGCGCGCTTCGACCAGTACCCAATCGACGATCGCATCGTTCCCGGTTACATCGAACACCACTGGCGCGGCCGTCTCCCCACCACCACCACCGGCATGCGTGAAGCCAAGTGCCGTGTGCGGTTCTGTAGCCGGGATCACATCCAACACGCGCAGGTCGTCGTTCATCATCGGCGCGGCATACGGACCTTCCAAGAATGCTCCCACGTTGACGGCAACGGTGTTCGGCACCGCGAGGCAACCGCCGCCGATCGCATTGCTCACATTGTTCCCGTCCTCGTTCACGATATCGATGATATCGCTGATGCAGATCTGCGCGGCGTTGAGGCTCAGATATTGGATTCGGCACAGCGGCACTGCCACTGCGCTCTTGGCCAACGAGCTGTCGTTGTAGCAAATGCCGATCACGCGGGTGCCACCAAGGCTGCTGTTCAGCGTGATGTCGCCGTTCAGTTGTGTGGCCAGGTTGGTCACGCTCTGGATCGTGAGGCCGCTCACCAGGAACTCGTACGCGAGCACCCGATTGTCCGGGTTGGTCACGTAGACATCAACGGTGTTGTTGAGCGTGTTGAGGTTCTGCAAGGAGAGCGTGCTGGTGTGCAGCGTGTTCTGGAAACCACGCGGGAATTCGCACCATGGGTGGTAGTGCAGTACGTGACCGGGTCCGCCATCGTGCGTGCCCTGTTGGTTATAGCACTCCGCCAGCAAAGCCGCATCCGTTACGGTAATGGCCCCGTCGGCATTCAGGTCGGTGCAGGTGCTTAACACGGCATCGTCGCCGAGGATCTCCTGCACGTATTGCTGAGGGTCGGCGGCGCTATATGCTCCATCGGCATTGCGGTCGCCGGTCTTCACCGTGCCGTTGCATTGGCCAGTGCAATCCACGATCGCATCGCCGTTCGGCACGCCGGTGCAATCCGTCCAAATGGGGCAAGGTGTTGCTACGGTGAACCCACGCACACCGCCGAAGCCGGTCAGGTTGATGCATACCTGCGCGGAATTGTTGCTGTACGACGTCTCGTGTCGCCCGAGCGCATCGGGGCGCTGTTGCCAATTGGTGCGCAGCACCATGGTGTACGTACCGTCCGGCACATCGGTAATGTCCATCCAGTTGCACGTGGTGCCGCTGCCGTATTGATCGTAGCACATGCTGCTGATGCCCATGTTGCTGCAACCGAACTGGCCCGTGCCACCGAAACAGCCCACGTCGATCACACAGTAACCGTTCTTGAACCCGACCGGGATCTTGTTGTTGTCGGCATCGAAGAGCACGTAATCGGCATAGCCCGCATAATGCGCGTGTCCGTGGCAGTTGTTCGTGTTGAACATCTGCGGCTGGTTGCTCGGGCTACCGATATAGTAGTCCTCCTCCCCGATGTTGTCGATCCGGGTGGAGAAGCGGATCACGTAACGCGATCCCAGTGCGCGCACACATCCTTCAGTGGGCGCGCACACGTCGGTGATGTTCACCAACTGCATGTTGAGGCTGCCCGCCAAGGCCGCTTGGTTCATCACCAGGTCCGGACCCGTGGGGCAGAGCGGGTTGCCGAAGGCCAAACAGCAATTGGTGCACGGCACCGTGGCCAGCGGTTCGAAGTTGCAGCTGTTCACATCCATGCAACCCACCACGGGACCGTTGTAGGTGATGTTGAAGGTCACCGCCGAACAACTGCTGTTGTTGGTGCCCACGCGGATGTGGTGCAGCACACCGCCCGGCATGTTAGCACTGATCACCGCTTGTAGCCCGCAACCGCCGAGGTCGTCATCAGCGAACGTTGCCCCCTCCACACCGGGTTGCGGGTTGATGAGATTGCACGCCATGTCGTAGATCCACAGCTTCGTGTCGCAGGTGTTCAACCCGCAGGTGCTGATCGTGTAACTGCCGGTTGCGGCCGGTGTGAAGTCGAACCATCGTTCAAGACTGGGCGCCGTGTGCGTGCCCACTCCGATGGTGGTGGCCGTATTGCACATCTGGCCCGGCCCGCAGTTGAAGCTCGTTTCCTCGAAGCTTCCGAAGGTGCCATCCTGCACAATGATCACACCATCCACCAGCACCGTGTATTGCCCGTAACCGTAGCTGTTGTGGTAGATGCCATCGCCCGCCGTGTCGTTGATGCGGAACACCAGGCAGGTGTTCGCCGGTACGCAAACACTGGTACCGGTGAAGGTGCCCGACGCCAGCGTCACTTGCGTAGTGGCGTTCTTCAACGTCCATGTTGTTTCCTGCGGGTAGTTATCGGCGATGATGTCGATGGTCACGCGCACTTGGCCCACCGGACAGGCGTACTGGCAGGTGCCGTCGTTGATGTTCACCGCCGCGTTGTAGTTGCTTGCCAATGGATCCGGGCAACCCAATACGGGAACCGTGGACTTCACCACCACATCATCGATCGCGATATCGCTCAGCTCCCCGGCGCCGGTGATCCCACGGAAGCGGATGCGCACGTTGTTCTGGCCGATCCATGGCGACAAGTCCAACCAGCCCTGCTTCCACCATTGGCCTTGGTTCCCGCTCCGGCTCCACAGGTTGCTGACGATGGTGCCGTTCACGTTCAGGTCCACGATCAGCTGGCCCATCTGGTTCCCATGCATGTGGTACCAGAAGGTGAGGTAAGGGTTCGCGAGCGACGACAGGTCGTAACACGGACTTTGCAGGATCGCGCTTTTGCTCGGTGTGGCACCTGCACCCGTTGCTTCCACGTAGGCGTATTTGCCATTGGTGTTGTAACCGGTGTGATCCCGATGGGGCCGGTGGCCGCAGTAGGAGTCCCGTTGTTGTCCACGTTCCATTGCAGGTCGTCGCCGGCTTGGTTCGCCCAGTTGTTCGCGAAGGTGCCCGGCACACCCACGGTGCCGTCCGTGAAAGCTTCGGTGTTCGGGTAGGTGGTAACGCATTGCGCGTTGGCCGTTGCGGCAACAACCAATGCAGCGGCAATAAGTGTCGGGTAGCGGAGCATCATGTATAGAAGTTTGGGATCCGGAAGCGCGTGAATGTAAAAGGATGGAGGAACGTGCGGCAAGCAGCCATTCCAGCCTCCCCTCGTCTTGCCTCCGATACCTTCGCTACCATGCTCCATCGGTACCCCACCACCCTATTGGCGTTGTTATTGGTTCAAGCGCTACAGGCGTTTACCCCCATGCCCGATGCCAACCTGCGCACGTGGGTGAACAACAACTATCCCGGGGCTATCGTCGGGAGCAACATCGATGAGACGCACCCGGGGGTGCAGTCCGCCACGTATATCGACCTGCAGTTCGCTGGTAACATCTCCGACCTGATGGGGATGCAGGCGTTCAGTAGTTTAGGCACACTGAATGTGAGCGGCAACCCGATCACGTACTTCATGGGGCCACAGAGCCTGCATACGCTGATCGCCAATAACTGCGGGCTTACGGGAACCTTCATAGTTCCCCTGCCGGTGCAGACCATGATGGTCTCCTACAACTCCAGCACTACGCTCGACCTGTCCGTGGCGCAGCAATTGAATACGCTTTATGCCCATCACAACCAGCTCACCAACATCATTGGTTCCAACGGCAGCGTTGGCTCCATGGACCTGAGCTACAACCAACTGACAACGATCCCTGACAATTTCCAGTCGCTGTACAGCTTGGACATCAGCCACAACCTCTTCGCCACGCTCCCCGGCCACTTCGGTCCATTGAATATGGTCAATGCCAGTTACAACCTGATCACCTCGTTCACCTTCCTGCCCGAATTTTCTGTTGATCTGAGCCACAACCTGATCGACCATGTAACAAGTCTCGGGTCGACCCAAACGGTGAACTTGAGCTTCAATCCGCTTACCCAAGGCATGGACAACACCAGCTATGATCTGGTGACACTTACCATTACCGATACGCAACTGCCCTGCTTACCGTACTTGCACAATGCGTTGGTGAACCTGTACTGCACCAATAGCCCGCTCACCTGCCTGCCCAACCAGCCGCCCAACTTGGTGATGAGCGCCGTGAACTTCGGCTTCCCTCCAGCGGTGTGCACCAGCATCGACCCGTGTTACCAGCAGCTCCCGAGCATTGCCTTACGGGTATTCCTGCAAGGTCCGTTCAACACTGCGACCTTGGATATGCATGACAGCCTGCGAGCGCAGGGCCTCCTGCCCACCGTTGAACCCTACACTGCGCTCGGATTCTCCTACACCGGTGCCGGTTGGCCCGATACGCTGGACCCTGCGGTGTTCAACGCTACCGGTAGCGATGCGATAGTGGATTGGATCGTGGTGGATATGGCCGTGGATAATGGGGTCCTCAACCCCGGCGACGCTGAACATTACAGCCGCCCGGCACTCCTGCAACGCGATGGCGACGTGGTGGCGCTCGATGGCTCGTGGCCGCTGCCACTGGCTATGCGCTTCGGCAGCTACCGAACAGCGGTGCGCCACCGCAACCACTTGGGAGCCATCGTCCGCTTCGGCGAGAACTTCGGTTCTGCAACCTCGGCGGTGGATTTCACATTGTACACGGCAACGGCCTGCTTTTCCGAAGCCATGCACGGCGACAGCCTGTTGTTCAACGAGCGCCAGCTCTGGAGCGGCGACGTAACGTGGAACAGGCAGATCAAATACGTTGGTGTAAGCAACGATCGCGATCCGATCCTACAGGCCATCGGCGGCATTCAACCGCTGAACGTGGTGTCCGGCGTGTACAGCAATGCCGATGTGAACATGGACGGACAGATCAAATACACGGGCTTCAACAACGACCGCGATCCGATCCTGGTGAACATTGGTGGTTGGACACCATTGGCCGTTCGCAACCAGATCGGGTTCTATTGAGTCATCCTTTCGCGCAGTGCTTCATGGCAACTGCTCCACGCGAGTGTTCGTCGGCACAGTGCCGCCAACGTTGATGAGTATGGGGTCCCGGTCGTTACCCGTTCCGGTGTACTTGGCAGTGCCGTCCATGTTCACGTCGGTGAGCAAGTAGCCTGCGACCGTCGCTGTCGGAACCGTGCCACCCACGGCAACCAGAATGGGATCGCGATCGTTCAGCGTGCCGGTGTACTTGAGCTGTGTGTCGCGCTCGGCGTTACCCGTCCACAACGCTTGTACAGCGCCAATGGACTTCGTGGCACCCGTGCCGAACA
This sequence comes from Flavobacteriales bacterium, assembly GCA_016703005.1. Taxonomy (GTDB): domain Bacteria; phylum Bacteroidota; class Bacteroidia; order Flavobacteriales_F; family PHOS-HE28; genus PHOS-HE28. The sequence goes on along the minus strand of JADJCX010000001.1, from coordinate 256,761 downwards.
ACGCCAGACTTCCGTTGCTCAGGTTGTAGCTCTTCTCGGCAATGCTCACGCGCTGCGCGGCTGCGGTCATACAACCCAAATGCGTGCGGTGCCGCACCGCGACCAAGTAGTCGTTCACAGCGATGGAGAACTGCACCGCCGATGTTCCGTCAGTGGCCACGATATCGCCGTCGCGTTGCAGCAACCCGATCGTGCGCGCCTTCACAACGGAAGGGGCCAGCGGATCGCGTAGTTCAACCACTACCCAATCCACCAAGGCGTTGTTGCCGGTAACCGCCAGTGGACCCAGCGCCAAGTTGCCCACCGCCGGTGAATTGATCGGAGGAAGTCCGAGTGCCGTGTACGGCTCGGTCGCCGGAAGGAACCCGCGCACACGAAGGCTGTCGTGCATTAAGCCGCTGTTCGGGTCGAACGGCCCTTCCAGTATCGCCTTCAAGCGGAGCGAAAGACGCGGCATAACGATGAACAGACCCGCCAGCCGGTCCGTATTGATCACCACACCGCTTCTGAAGTACGGATAGTTACCCCACGCTCCGTTGTAACCCACGGCATTGTTCGCGGGGTAGGTATCGAAGAAGGCGACGGGAGTTAACGTGCCAGTGGCCACCGGTGCAAGGTCCAGAATGCGCAGACCGCTGCTATAGTTCGATTGATAGACGAGGTCCTTGCTGATGTACTGGTTATGGTCTGTGCTGAGCAGCGGGCTGGTGTACGCACCAAGGTATACGGGTGCGTCAAGATCCAACAAGTCGAAGATGCGCGTGCGCATTCTCGTGGATGTAGCCTTCGTTGGTGAACGTACCGGCGAGCGTCGGCAACAACGGGTTGCTTACGTTGATCGCGGTAAGCCCCCCGCTGTTGACCGAAGTGCCGACCGTGTATACATAGGGATGGACCTTATCCGCACAGATGGTGTGGCTGTTGCCGATACCACCGAACCACGCGTCTTCGGTGAAGACCACAGGCGGGTTGGCAACGTTGCGCAGCCGCGTGAGGTCGAAGACCTGCAAGCCATGGCCTGCCATCTCGCTACCGACGTAGCACCAGTTACCGGCCACGTCCACATCGCGCCACATATTGCTGGAACCGGTGTGGGTGGGAAGATTGCCGATGCGTACGGGCGCCGTAGGCACTGTGATGTCTATGAAGGCCGTTCCATTGTTCAGGCCGAGTATCGCGTACTCGTGCTGGTCCAGCGGGTCGGTCCAGCCCCAGATATCGGCGGCGTGTGGCGTTACCGTGGTGCCCATTTGCGCCAATGTCATAAAGGCCAATAGATCCACCTTATCGCACGGATAGGTACCCGCCATGCCACCGACACAAGGCGTTTGTGCGATGATCGTTGACGCTGAGCACATGAAAATGGCAACGAGGCTTTGAGTTCGCATAGGGCCAAAATAGAAGGACCCGATCACGCCGGTGGTGAAGGCGTCATCGGGTCCCTTGGTCAGGTTCGGGTTATTGGATCACCAAGCGCTCCGTACGGAGCCCTTCATTGGTGCGCAAGTGAAGCATGTAGGTGCCGGCGCTCAGTGTGCTCAGATGGATGTTCTCCTTCCGCGTTCCGCTGAAAGCAGCGACATCCTGCTGCCATACCGTGCGCCCGGCGGGTCGCAGAGCTGTGCGTTCACCACCGTGCTTTCACTGCCGAAATGGTCAACACCGTTGCATCGGTAGCAGGGTTCGGCTGCAACTGCACCGTGATCCCCGCGATCGGTGTGCCCTCCACCACCATGGCCGGGTTGCCGTAGATGATGCCGGTCTGGTTGCTACCGTTCAGTGAAACGAAATAGTCCGCATTGTTCGCAGCTGTCCAAGAGTCGTTCACGATCTCGAACAGGTCCACACCGTTCAGCACGGGTATTATGCACAAGACATACTCAACCCCTGCAACCCAACTGGTGCCCTCGGTCGCGAGCGACGAAAAGCCGAAGCCTACGAATGGCTGGTAGCGGTAAGTACCATCGTCGGTTTCAGGGCCGCTCTTGGTAACGGGGATATAATCAGCTATCGGGCTCAATTGGTTCTCGTTGCCCAATGTGGCACCGCTTGCTACTTCCCATCGGATCGTGAACACGATACCGCTGAACACCCCATCGAAGTTCTCATCCGGTCGGAACCGCACCTCCAGATTGCCGTTGCCCTGATCCACTAATGCGATATCGAGGATGGGCAGCGCTGACGCGGAAACACCTATCGCACTTGCGACAGCGAAAAAGAGGGTACGGAAGTTCATGATCTGGGTGCGTTACGGGAGGTGTCCAAAAGTAGGTCGGTGGATTGACGCAAAGGTTGCCGCTCGACCGGTACATACCAACATCCGCCGGAAGTCGAAAGCCGCCTGACCAACGCGCCTAAAGCCTACCAAATGAGCGGCAGAAGGCGCCAAGTGCCTGCCATCGACGGCAGATAGCCCGGATGCTGGGCAGCAAGCAGGATCTCCTCATGATGCACCTTCAACACGAGGGCACCAATGCAAACGACACAAGCCATTGCACGCCAAGCGCTGAAGCCACCGCATGTTACAGCCAATGCACACAGGATCACCGACGTGTACATGGGATGCCGTAACCATCGGTAAGGACCGCGATGCACGACCCTGTTCCCCGCCCTCGGTTCCGGCATCACCGTGAAGTTGGCACCCAACGCCCAAGCAGACCAAAGAAAGAGCGCGATCCCTGATGTGAACGGTAGCCAAGCCCACCACGGCAACTGCCTTGGGCCGGCGACCAGCAAAACAGCGATAGACGAGAATTGAGCGACGACAAGGAGCAGTGATCGGGTGGACGTTTTCATGCAACCAAGTACATGCACGAACTCATTTCCACATTCCCCACATCCACTTACATCACCCCCTCCACGATCTTATCAACGGTGATGCCCTCAGCTTCCGCGCGGTAGTTGCGCACCAAGCGGTGGCGCAGGATGGGTTTCGCAACGGCCTGCACATCCTCGATATCCGGACTGTACTTACCGTGTACCAAGGCATGGCACTTGGCCCCGATCACCAAGAACTGCGAGGCACGCGGGCCTGCGCCCCAACTCACGTTGTCGTTGATGATGGCGGGCGCACCATTCAAACCAGGACGTGTGCGGCCAGCAAGTTTCACGGCGTATTCCACAACGTTGTCCGGAACCGGTACGCGCCGCACCAAGCCTTGATAGAACTTAATGTCCTCGACCGAGAGAACAGGCTTCACATCCTGCACGCTATCGTTGGTGGTGGCTTTAACCACGGCGAGTTCCTCTTGGTACGTTGGATAATCCACCCAGATGTTGAACATGAAACGATCGAGCTGCGCCTCGGGCAAGGGATAGGTTCCTTCCTGTTCAATGGGGTTCTGCGTGGCCAATACGAAGAACGGGTCGGGCAACGGATAAGTGTTACCAGCAGCGGTCACCGCTTTCTCCTGCATCGCTTCGAGCAACGCAGCCTGTGTCTTCGGTGGTGTGCGGTTGATCTCATCAGCCAAGATGATGTTGGCGAACAAGGGACCCTTCACGAACCGGAACGTCCGGTCCTGATCGAGGATCTCGCTGCCGATGATATCGCTCGGCATCAGGTCGGGCGTGAACTGGATACGGTTGAAGGAAAGGCCCAGAGCCTTGCCCACCGTGCTCACCAGCAGGGTCTTCGCCAATCCCGGCACGCCGACCAACAAGCCATGTCCGCGACTGAAGATGGCGATGAGCACATCGTTCACCACGGCGTCCTGGCCGATGATCACCTTGTTCACTTCCGCCTTCAGGCGCTTGTACTGCTCGCCAAAGCGGGCCACTGCTTCCACGTCGTTCATCAGGTCTTGGGGCTTCGTGCCAAGTGTCAATGTGTGCAGCTCGCGCGGCACACAACAACACGGACTTTGTTACTCAGGTATCGGTTTCACCCACGCGTTACGGAAGGCGCAGCTTTGGTAATCGGGGTGGATGTGTATGTACGTTTCCTTGGTGCGTTCATCGAGCCAACGCTGCACCGCCAACGCACGCCGCTCGTTCTCGGCGCCACTTTGCAGCATGGCGTAATCATCCTTCAGGTTGGCCACATGCGGTTCGGTTCGGTTCAATAACTGCACGATGCGAAATGCCTTGTCCCCGTTGGGCATGCTCACGGGCAGCACATCGCTCACCATACCAGGGCGCAGCTTGTCCACCACTTGGAACATGTCCGCGGTCATGTCGCTCATCTTCCAATGCGTGCTATTGCTGTTGGGCTCGGTTACCATTCCGTTCAGCGCACGACTTTCCTCGTCCTCGCTATGGATGCCGGCGAGGGCGGTGAAGCTGGCCGTTCCACTGCGCACCAACCGCGCAAGACTGTCGAGCATCGCCCGCTCCTTGTTACGCTCTGGATCGCCCGTCTTCGGTTTCAACAGAATGTGCCGTGCGTTGTATTGCTGCCCGCGCCGTTCGATCATCTGCATCAGGTGCCAACCGTACTCCGTTTGGAACACTTGGCTGTACTCACCATCCTGCAGCCCCATGGCCGCGTTGTCGAACGCCTCCACCATGGTGCCGGGGCTCACCATGCCCAGTTCCCCACAATTCATTGCTGAGCCCTGATCGTCGCTGCGGATGGTGGCAATGGCGCAGAAGTCCTTGTCCCCTTTGATGAACGATGCCCGCCACTCCTCCAATTGCCTGCGTACACGGCTGATCTCGGCCGCACTGGGTTTCGGTACGCGCACTATGTGCGCCCATTCCACTTCGGCGTTCATGAAGGGAAGGCTGTCCTTCGGGATCGATTCGAAGAACTTCTTTACATCCTTCGGGATCACACGGATGTCGCCCGTGACCGATTGCTGCATTTGCTGCACAAGCAATTGGTCGGCGATCTGGTCGTGGAAATCATCCTTGATCTCAGTGATGCTCTTGCCGTAGAACTCTTCAAGCTTCTCCTCGCTGCCCAACTGCTGGACGAAGTATCGGATGCGGCGGTCCAATTCCGCTTGCACCTGCGCCTCGTCAACGAACACGCTGTCCAACCGGGCTTGTTCCAAGAGCAACTTCTCGTACAACATGTCCTCCAACATGCCGCACCGGGCGCTGTTGTCAACCGGGTCACCGGCTTGGCGCGCTTGCTCCAACCGTTGTATGAGATCGCTGTGCATGAGCATCTCCTGCCCCACCACCCCGATCATGCCGTCGATGAGTTGTCCTGTAGGACGCGGCGCCTCCGGCTGTGCCAAGGTGCACACCGGCAACAGCACTAGCATCGCCAAGGTCTTAGTGCAAGCGTTCCACATCCTTGTTCGCGAAGGCATTGTTGTAAAGATCGTTACGCATGGTTTCCAGCAGGCGCAACTTCCGCTGGTTGATGATGATGGCCTTGATCTCGGTGGCCACCCGTTGCACCGGTGCCGTACCGGTTCGCAAGCGGTGTTCGAGCAGGTCGACGAAATACGTGTTCACACTGTCCTTGACGACCACACGATCCGTTCGGTCGAGCAGATCGGTTGCATTGTCCGTATTCAGCGGTACGTCGCGCTGTAGGTCCTCGAAATCCACCCATTCCTCGCCGGTATCGAAGATCGAAATGCCCCGTTGGGCCAACCATATCTCCAATTCGCGCAGTTTGGAAGCATCATCGCTGCCCCACAGGTCCTCCAACCGCTTCAAGGTTTTCCGATCGTCCTCGCGCACCTTGAACCAGCGCACGCGCACGATGTCCTCTTTCAGAACGAAGTTCTTCTCATTGGCCGCGAAGTATTCTTCCACTTGTGCGGTGGTAACGATCGTATCGAGCTTCTGGTCGATGAGGGCTTGCTCATAGGCATGCAGGATCAGCGAACGGCGATAAGCCAGCAATTCGGCCTCGACGTCCTTTTGTGCCGCGCTGAGGTTCATTTCCGCGTGAGCCATCAGCACGCGATCACGCATCCAATTCTCGATGTAAAGCGTCGCCATTGCCGCGCTGTCTTCCACCGAAGCGTCCATCGGGATCACCTGCCGGAGTTCATTGCGCGATAAAAACTCGGTGTACGCACGGGCAACTACATCCGCATCCGTTGCCCTACCGTTGCCGCATCCGGCAACGCAAGCCAGCGCCATAAGCAATACCGGGTGCGCTGGTCGTGCGATCAATGGGCAGGATTCAGCGAATGGAATAGAGCACGTCCGGGTCCGTGACCACTTTGTACTTGGCGCGCAATTGTGCGATCCAATCCTTCTCCAAACGATCTTGATAAGCGGCAGTGACCAGGCCGCGCGACTCGTCCAAGGTTTTCGGGGTAGGGGCCACCACTTGCTTCATGTCGGCGATAACAACGCGGCCATCGAGGTCGAAGTTGTCCGAGAGGCCGGGAAGCGCGATGCCTTTCAAAAAGGGCTTCTCCTCTGCCGTGTAGCGACCGGATTCGATGCTCAGGTTCAACGCGCTGGTCTTGTTGACCACTGCGGTCAATTCCTCTCCGCGCTTCCCTTTCTTCAACAGTTTGCGCGTTTGCTCGGCGACGGCCGCATTGGCACAGGTGTAGATGTCGGCATCGTAGCGCACAGGATGCATGAAGTCGTTCGCGTGACCATCGTAATACTGCTTCAGGCCGGTGCTGTCTTTCACCGCACGGCTCCACACCTGCTGATCGGTGAGTTCGAAGAGCAGGATCCCATCACGGTACTCCTTCATCAGCATCCGGAACTCAGGATGTTTCTCTTCCAAACGGCCATCTTCGTAGCTCATCAAGGTCTCATCCACCCAGCCTTCGAACTTGCTGTCCACATACGCCGGAATGGGTTCGCTCTTGCCACGTGCTTGCTTGGTCTCCAAGTGACGCAGGAAGTCGGCTTGGGTCCATGTACGGTCGTTGAGCGAGAACAAGGGCTTGTTCAACTTCTCCAGCTTGGCCGCGTTCGGCGCCCAACCTTCGTGAATATCGCGCACAACCACGGTGTCGTTCGGATCGGCAACGAGGTCCTGATGCTGGCGGCTGCGGATGTTCACCAATTTGCCGTTCTTCAGCGTTCCGTTGATCTCGCGGCGGTACCGCATGCCATTGATGGTGATCGGCCCCTCTACCGTGTTGCGGCGTAAGATCGTGTCGTTCAAGTTGGTGCCTTTCAGGAAGATGGTGCTGTCCACCATGGCGTACACGGGCTTCATGTTCTTCAACATGGGCGCGTATTTGTACTCCTTGCGCAGTTCGCTTATGAACGCGCGCTTGGTGATGTCGGCGCGGCTGTCCTTTTGGATCTTGCCTTTCAATTCGCCCTTGGCTTGGTCGAACGTCGGTGGTGCTTGGTACTCCAATCGCTTCACGATATGCCAACCGTAGCGTGTCTTGAAGGGCTTACTGATCTGGCCATCAGCGATAAGGCTGAAGCTCTCGTTCTCGAACTCCTCGATCATCTTGCCGCTGCCGAACATAGGCAGCTCGCCACCCTTTGCACTGGTGCCGCTGTCTTCGCTGTACTTCAAGGCGAGGTCTGCGAATTGATCGGGGTTCGCCACGCACATCGCATGGATCTCCATGATCCGCTTATCGGCCTCACGGGCTTTGGTACTGTCGTTCTCTATGCTGCGCAGCATGATGTGCGCCACCTTCACTTGGCCGCGCGCCGGTCGCTTGTCCACCACCTTGATCACGTGGTAGCCGAAACGGGTGCGCACCGGCTGGCTCACTTGGCCCACTGGTGTGTTGTAAGCGGCATTCTCGAACGGATAAACCATCTGCAACGCGCTGAAGTAGCCGAGGTCTCCGCCGTTCTGTGCGGCACTGGGATCCTTGCTTTCAGCCTTTGCAACCGTGGCGAAATCCTCGCCCGCCATCACCCTGTCGCGAATGCTCAGCACTTTCTTGTACGCCTTCAGCGTGTCCTCGGGCGTGGCCTCCGGCGTGCAGGTGATAAGGATGTGGCTCGCACGCACTTCCTGCTGACTGCGGCCGTACGCCTCCTGCATCAAGGCGTCATTCAAGTTGCGGTCGACGAGGTACGGGCGGGCCAACTGCGTGCGGTAACCGGCCAACTCATCGCGGAATTTCTTCACGGTGTCCATGCCCAGGCTTTCGGCCTCCCGCACTTTCAACTTGTAGTTGATGAACAGTTCCAAATACTCGTCCAAGGCCTCCTTGGTCACCGCAGCATCCTTGTTGTTCTTCTTGTAGATCGCTTCGAACTCGCTGCGCGTTACCGGTTTGCCATCAACGGTCATCAGCACCGGGTCATCGGTGGCCAGTCCTTCGGCCTTGCCATTGGTGTTTTGTGCAATTCCGCATTGCGCCAGCATCGCGAGGGCGATGGCCGGCATCCACTTCTTCAGGATCATCACTAGTAGGGTTGAGGTCTTCGTTGGTCTTCACCCTCACTGACATGGAAGGCAGCGGGGGGGGTGCAAAAGGGTGCCAAATCTAACCGGGATCGCTTGCGGGCCACTGGCAATAAGGCAGTTAAAAAGATCGAAGTTTACCTGCTGGGACAGGTCGCGGGCCCGTTGGCTATCGCGCCCTACCTTCCCCGTGCAAAACCACCTACCCATGAAGACTCCCGTACTCGCCATTACCGCACTGCTCTTTTCGACCCTCCTCAGCCCCTCGAACGCCGCAGCGCAGTGCGACACCCTCAACTTCGAAGGCATCACGAGCGGAACGGATATCACGAACCAGTTCCAAGCGTGCGGGGTGGTCTTCAGCAGTAACGGGGTTCTTACCGCGCCGCAGACTTATGATTACGGCATCGGTGCATATACCAGTGTTCTCCACAGCTACGATTGGTACGGCGAACTGCGCATGGACTTCGTGGACCCGCTGAACGGCACCACCCATGTTCCGGTTGGTTCGGTGTGGTTCACCAATCCTGTGAACAGCGAACTCGACTACATCATTGCTAAAGCGTTTGATGAGGGCGGTGTGCTGTTGGACAGTGTGTACAGCGTGAGCCCAGATACGGTTGAATTGACGTCTTCCGGCTCCTTGATCGCGTATGTGATCCTGGATGATGATCAGGGCAGTGCGTACGTGATCGACAATGTGGTGATCGGTGGTGGCAGTCCTGATGGGGTCAATGAGTTGGCGCTACCGGCGCTCTCCATCATTCCCGCGTTGACGATTGAGATGATCACCGTTCGCACAGGAACCACTGAGCGCATGGAACTGCTCGTGATCGCATCGGATGGACGCGTCGCCGCACAGCAAGTGGTGTTTGCAGCGAACGCCACGATCAATGTGCAACACCTTGCCGTTGGCACTTACACAGTGGTGTGCAACGGTGCTGGCGCGCAACGCACGGCGCGGTTCGTGAAGATGTGAGCGCGGCCCTCAAACGAATCGAGTACCGGCCGGATCAGGGAAGAACTTGCTCCGCAGGTATGCGCTGGTATTGGTGACCGCGATCTTCTCGAAGAGCACGGGTTGCAATTTTGTTTGGCACAACTGCCAGAGCTGGACTTCCGGCGCTTCCTGTAGCGTCATGTAGTAGTCCGTTCCGAAGAGCACACGCCCACCCATCACCGGGTCATTGATGCTTGCGCGTATCGGCTGGTACACTTCCTCCTTGTCGTTGAAGAGCGTGTAGCTGATGTCGGTGTACACGTACTCGTACTTCATCATCAGTTCTTTGATCTCCGTGTGAAAGTTCGTGGTATCGAGACCGAGCTCGCGCACCTTTTTCGGGTCGCCCATGATCTCGTCATCGCCACCGAAGTGCGCGAAGCAGATCTTCAGTTTGGGGAACCGGTTGAGCACCGGTATGAAATTGCGCGGGTTCAAGAACAGGTTGCAGCCGTATTTGCTCTGGCCTTTGCCGCTGGTGAAGTCATTGTACATGAATCGGTTCAGCCTTTTGTTGATGGCATCCAGTTCCGGATCAACGGGGTTCGCCGGATCGCCGGTGTCAAGACACGGCGCCGAATCGTTCGGCACCACTTCGCGCAGCCTGCCGGTGTAGAACACACCAACGCGCGTGCAGTGCGTCATGATGGGTACCTCGTTCGCTTCAGCCCAAGCGTACAGCTCCGTTAGTCGCGGGTCGCAGGGGAAGTATCCGAGAGCGGGGTACATCTTGATGCCGAAGAACCTCAGGTCGCGGTGCATAGGTGCCACCCAATCCACCAGCGCTTGCCCTTGCTTGTGACGTGGATCGACGCACACGAACGGGAACACGGTGTCGGGATAGTCGCGCCGTAGCTCCTCCACTTCCTTCAATTGGTCCTCGATACCGGGATGGCTGCTGCGTTGCAAACCCATGTAGTCCATGTTCAGTGTAAGAACGACGAACCGTGTGTCGCTGCCCAAAGCCGTGTATGATCCGCGCAACTTGCCGAAGACATCCGCCTGCGATTCCTCCATGCCGGTCTCGATGAAGTTGAGATACCGCTGCATGTTGCTCTTGCCGGTGGAACGGGATATGCCCCGCACCAACCAGCGCATGCCCCGGCTTTCAAGCATTGCCTTGACCTCATCGGCCCAGCCGTGCAAGGCCTTGGGCAAAGCCACCTTGAAGAAGTAGTCCGGCGCGAACTTGCCGGTGAAGATGTGTGTATGGGCGTTGGTGATGCGGCTCATGGCTTAGTCGGCGTTGGTCGTGCTCTTCGGCTTCACACCGGCGCGCCGGATGTTCACAAGTTTCAACAATGTCGCGAACCAGAACGGCGCCCCTTGGCTAAGGGAGAATCCGGTGATGAGGATCCCTATGATCCACAGAAAGCACTGCTTCAGCCCAGGTTCGTTGCGCTCGTCGAAGTATTGCAACAGAGCTGCCTCGGTCGGGTTGTTCGTTTTCCCGGCCATGGCTTCAGGACCCGTGAACCAACTGAGCGGTGCATCGGCCCTGTCCCAGCCCATCGGTAACTGCATTCGGTTCAACCGATCCAGCACTTCCACCGCATCCTTGCCAGCCGTGCTGCTATCGGCACTAACGATGCGGCGCACCACCGTTAGATCCGTGGTGTCGTTTCCACCGGTACGTATCGTGGTTCCGTCCGGCAAGGTGGCCAGAGTATCCATTATCACCCGGTAGCGCACCGTATCAGGGAGGCCTTCGGTGGCGCTCCACGAGCCGGCCGCAGCTTCGGCTGCAGCTACTGTGCTATTGCGTAGTGGCTCATCCAGCATGAACACCTTCATCAAGTGGATGGAATCGACGTTGAGCACAATGGCCACGAGCATACCGATGCCCATCAACTTGGGCTTCAGTTTCAATTTGTACTCGCCGCTCGCGCGATCCATGTGATCATCGAACCAACGGCCCAACTCGGCTTTCAGACCATGCACATCGAATTCCCCTTCCTGCCGGCCGCTATTCCTATCGATGAAGTTGAGGAAGAGCCGCTTCATGGGGCTTTCGTTCATGGATACCACACCTGCCACGAAACGCACACCGAGCGGATCGTTCATGGACGCATTCACGCGGGTGGCGGTCTTTCCGTCTTCGCTCAGCACGTAGCGGTCCTTGGCCGCGTCCTCGGCGATCGTGTCGATGAGCGCTGTGCTGAAGGCTTCGGCACTGATGTAGTACGGATAGCTGTTCCCATCGCGCCGCATTCGGTTGATGGTGGGATGCTGGTAAATGCGGTATCCATAGTCGTGGTTCAGGTCGTCGCGAAGGATGCGGCGCACGATCATTTGCAGGAAAACCCCGCGCTGTTTGATCTTGGCGTTCCACCATTCCACGATCAGGCTAACGAGGATGCTCAATAGAGCGAACACGAGTACGATGCAGATGATCGTATCGAGGTAGGGATTGTCGAGCATGGTTGTAGGGGGGGGGTCGGAACCAGCATTGCCGGATGCGAAACTCAACCACGCGACCGGCTCCCACAATACCCGGATACTGGTATTTTTTGGTGGGCTTGCCAGCTATGCCTCCGGCCAACGGACCACTAAGGCGTCAATATGAACTGAGCGCGAAAGGCGCTTAAGGCTCAACTACAGGTGACTGTAGTTCGAGGCCTCCCGTGTGATGTACACATCGTGCGGGTGGCTCTCCTTCACACCAGCGCTCGTGATGCGGATGAACTTGGCCTGTTTCAGCGCCGGCATGTCCTTGGCCCCGCAGTAACCCATTCCCGCACGCAGGCCGCCCACCACTTGGTGCACCACCTCGGCCAGTTTGCCCTTGTACGGCACACGTCCACTGATGCCTTCAGGGACGAGTTTCTTGATGTCGTCTTCCATGTCCTGGAAGTACCTGTCCTTGCTGCCCTGTTGCATGGCTTCAATACTGCCCATGCCGCGGTAGGTCTTGAAGCGGCGACCTTCATAGATGATGGTCTCACCCGGACTTTCCTCCACGCCGGCGAACATGCTACCGATCATCACCGTGCCGGCACCGGCAGCAAGGGCTTTCACCACATCGCCGGTGTAACGGATGCCGCCATCGGCAATCACGGGTACCCCACTGCCTTCGATGGCCTTCGCGCAATCGATCACCGCTGTGAGTTGCGGCACACCCACACCCGCAATGATCCTCGTGGTGCAAATGCTGCCCGGGCCGATGCCCACTTTCACCGCGTCTGCACCGGCATCTACCAATGCGCGCGCGGCCTCAGCGGTGGCGATGTTGCCCACGATCACATCGATGCCCGGGAATTCCTGCTTCACCATCTTCGTCATGTCGATCACACCCCGCGTATGGCCGTGTGCGGTGTCTATGACCAGTGCATCCACGCCGGCATCCACCAGCGCATGGGCGCGATCCAAGCTGTCTGATGTAACGCCGATGGCCGCTGCAACGCGCAAGCGTCCGTGCTTGTCTTTTGCCGCGTTCGGACGCTGCTTCAGCTTGATGATGTCCTTATAGGTGATGAGACCAACGAGTTTTCCCGTTGGGTCGACGACCGGCAACTTCTCGATCTTGTGCTCCTGCAGGATCCCTTCCGCCTGCACCATCGTGGTATCGGGCTTGGCGGTAATGATGTGCTCCTTGGTCATCACTTCGGCGACTGGCCGGGCCATCTTCTTCTCGAAACGCAGATCGCGGTTGGTGACAATGCCCACCAACATGCCCGCGGCGTTCACCACCGGTATGCCACCGATCTTGTTTTCGGCCATCAACTTCAGCGCGTCGCCGACAAGGGCTTCTTCGTGCAGTGTCACGGGGTCCTGTATCATTCCGCTCTCGCTGCGCTTCACGCGCCGCACCTCTGCAGCTTGCTCGGCGATCGTTTGGTTCTTGTGGATGACCCCGATGCCCCCTTGCTGCGCAATGGCGATCGCGAGTTCCGCGCTTGTGACAGTATCCATCGCGGCACTGACGATGGGAACGTTCAGCACGATGTTGCGCGATAGCCGGGTGCGGATATCCACATCGCGTGGCAGCACTTCGCTGTACGCAGGCACTAATAGCACATCGTCGTACGTGAGCCCTTCGCCAACGAATTTGTCCGGGGAGAGCTGGCTGCTGGCGGGCAAGCTGGCCCCGCAAGCGAGGGCGCAAGCGGCGCCATGCGCCACGGTCGCGGTGACATCGGCGATGTCCTGGTTTCCCCCCCCCCCCGAGGGATCCATGCGCCATACGCCATGGTCGCGGGGACCGGGTGAAAATGCCTTGTCATTACTCTACGCCGTAGAGGAAAGTCACTGTGCCGCGATCGGTGAACTGCCGGCCGGATCCGTTCCGGAACGTGCAGTACCAACCATACACACCTTGCGGCACATAGTTGCCTTCCATGCGCCCATCCCACGCCTCGAAGCGATCGCTCGTGGTCCAGATCGGCTGACCCCAACGGTTGAAGATGGTGAGTTCGTAGCCGGTGATATCGGTGTAAGCCGTTACGGGGATGAATGAGTCGTTGTACCCGCCTGCAATGAACGCATTGGGAACCCAAAATTGTTCTTGCTGAACGGCGCATGCCACGTTGCTCACGGATACCGCATCGACCCCTCCGGGGTTCCCCGATTCCAAGCACTCCACGTAATAGCAGAAGTTGCCGTTCGTTTCGTACAAAGCCGAGACGTCATCCAGAAGTTCGGCCTGCGATGCAGGATTGGTGGCAAGAAGCGAGAACGGCCCACCAGCGATGCTCCGATAGATGTTGAACCCGGATGGCACACCGGCCCATCCTACATATCCGTTCCAGCGGAGCTTGTTGATGCCGTCGAGCCCTGCCTCCGCAGTAAGGTGAATGGTATTCCCTTCGTTGCTGGTCAATGTGATCGTGCCGCAACTGTCCTCTACGATGATCCGGTACCGGTAGCTACGGGCCGATGTTTCGACATCGGTGTCGGTGAAGCTGATGGTGGGGCCGATGTTGCCCGCAACACTTTGCACAACCGCGAACGGCAGGCCGTTCTGGCTACGGGCCAAATGGTATCGCTTCACTTCAGCGCTCATGTCCACCTCATCGGTGATCATCACTTCGTTCTCCACCACCACGGTAACGTTGCTCAGATAGTTGAATGCAGGCAAGCCAGGATAGCTCGTTGTAACACACGTCTTGTTGCTAAGCGATGTCCTGATGCCGCCGCTTTCGCGTGCCTTCACGACATAGCAGTAGGTTTTGAATGGATCGACCCCAGTGTGCACAGTGCTGAACTCGTTCGTGCCATGAATACTCAAGAGATACCATGGGCCGCCATCTACTTGAGCGTGTAGTTCATAGCTGGCCACGTCCCAACCTTCATATTGGGTCCAGCTGATGGTGATCTCCGCCTCGCACGCGTCGTAGGCGTTGGTTGCATAAACGGTAGTGTGTGGCTCGCCGGTGGCGCTGGTGTTCGGGCTCGGGTTCGGATTGCCTGAGTAACACGTATCGAACGCAGCTACGACCCAACTTTCGGATCCACTGCATGGATCGCTACCGGGCCAGATGAAGGTGGTGCTGGTGCCACCCCAAACAGTGTCCACCACCACGTTGCCTCCCGTGGTAACGAGTACCATGATGTATCCATCGGTGTCAGGCTCGGGGCTCGGTGCCCACGTCACAGTAGTAAGGCATGTCAACGAGTCCACAGATACGGTTGGCACCACCGGCACACTCGGCGGCGCTGCATCGGTGAACTGATCCCCGGCAAGGTTGCTGAAGCTCACACAGCCCAGCGCATCCACCAAGCCTACCCTGAAGGTCAACGAGTCCCCGCAGATGTCGATGACGTGTTCGTAGTGAAGAACCGTGTTGGCCACGGAAGCCACTTGGCTCCAAGTGCCTTGAGGATACTCCATCCAAATACCATAGTTCGCCCCCGCAGATGGGATCGGAGGGGTATGCTGCGGCGTCCAGTCCAACACCGCGCTACCCAACGGAGCACTTTGCCCAACCGAAAGGAAAATGGTGCACAGTGTATCACTTGGAACTGAAGTGTTCGGGGGGGGTGACGTGGAGACCGCTGTGATGTAATAGCACTGCGGACCAGCGTCGGCGCCAGCCCCAGGATGGTAATAGCTCGTGGTACCGTATACCGGGATCACAGTTTGAAGGGTACACACACCATTAACGCAGTGGTACAACTGATACTCTTGGAAATCACCGCCGGGATCGGCGGGTGGGGTCCAAGTCACCGTCACATCGCCGACCAGATTCACAGATGCGCAATGCAGCACGGGGGCATCCAAAATCACGGCACTGGCCTGACCGGCCAATAGCGAAACCACCAAAACGAATAGGAAACGCACCTGATACCAACGCTTCATTCTCCCGATCGTTGCCGAACTGATGACGGGGACAAAGGTCGGCGTGTTGCCGCTATCATCCTTCAAAGCGGGGCAAACCCTCCATCCTGCTCAGACCGGTCCTGTATTCGTCTATCAACCGCTCGATGATCTCCTTAGCCGGAAGTATGTCATCCAGGGCAGCGCTCACTTGGCCGATCTTCAGTTCGCCTTGGTCCAGGTCGCCCTCGAACATGCCTCGTTTGGCGCGGGCCCGGCCCAGAACCTGCTTCAGTTCATCAACACTGGCGCTACGGGCATAGGCTTCCTGCACTGTTTTGTAGAAGTCGTTCTTTATCAATCGTACAGGGGCCAGTTCCTTGAGGGTGAGTACCGTATCGCCTTCGACGCTGGTCACTACCTTGTTCTTAAATGCCGCGTGCCCACTGCTTTCCTCACTGGCAACGAAGCGACTGCCCACCTGCACGCCATCCGCGCCCAAGGCCATCGCCGCCAACATGGCCCGGCCATCGGCGATACCACCCGCTGCTATGAGGGGGACGTCGACCGCATCCCGCAACATGGGAATGAGCACAAGGGTGGTCGTCTCCTCACGACCGTTATGACCACCGGCTTCGAAGCCCTCGCCCACCACAGCATCAATACCCGCTTTGACGGCCTTCCGCGCGAACTTCACGCTGCTGACCACGTGCACCACTGTGATACCGTGCTCCTTCAGCTTTCCTGTCCAAGCTCCGGGATCACCGGCGCTCGTGAAAACAACCTTCACGCCTTCCGAAATAATGGTGGCCATGTGCTCCTCCACGCTTGGGTAAAGCAGCGGCACGTTAACCCCGAACGGCTTGTTGGTTGCCGCTTTGCACTTGCGGATGTGATCCCGAAGCACATCAGGATACATGCTCCCACTCCCAATGAGGCCCAATCCGCCTGCATTGGCCACAGCACTGGCGAGTTCCCAGCCGCTACACCAGATCATCCCTGCCTGCACAACAGGGTATCGGATCCCGAACAGATCACAGACCCTATTGCGCGCATTCGATGACATCGATATGGGGTTTTGAAGAAACGGCGCTGAATGTAGATGACGCACCTTCCTATCGGCTGTATCCTTGGACTTGTGCCGATCGTTGAAATCTACCTGCTGCACCCACACGTGATCCGCAGGGGATCTTTTCTAAGTTTGCGCGTTCACGGATCCTGCCCTAGCCATAACCTGATGAGAAAGTTCTACTTGTTGCTTGTTGCCGTGCTCCTGACGGCTTCCGCGAACGCTCAGTACGCCTGGGACATTGGCTTCCACCTTGGTGGCGCCAACTACTTGGGCGAAATGGGCGGTAAGGAGAAGCCGCGCCGGGATTTCATCTGGGATCTGAAGCTGAGCCAAACGCGCTGGGCGATCGGTGGCTTCGCTCGCCGCAAGTTGAACCGTAGCATCAGTATAAATGCTGGGTTGATGTACTTGCGCATTCAAGGTGCCGACGATCTGAGCATCTATCGCCCACGACGTGGCCGCAACTTGAACTTCCGCAACGATATGTTCGAGTTGTACGTGCGGCCCGAGTTCACCATCTATGCCGATAACGACATCGGTGGTCGCGGACGGTACAAAACGGACTTCCGCTTGTTCGCGTACGTTGGGGCTGCCATTTTCTATCACAACCCGAAAGGCCAGCTTGATGGCCAAGGGGACTGGGTGGCCTTGCGTCCGCTGGACACTGAACTTGCAGGCTATAGCCAGATCGGCTTCGCCATTCCGGCCGGCATGGGCTTCCATTTCACCTACAAGCGCCGTCACCGGATCGGCTGGGACTTCGGCTGGAGGACCACCTTCACCGATTATTTGGATGATGCCAGCACGGTATACGTCAACCCCGAACTCTTGCCGGGTGGTAGCACCGGCCTTGCAGCGCAGTTCTACGATCAAAGCGAAACCGCTATCGCCGCCGATCCCAGCCTTCCGAGCGAATATCAATATGGTTATCACCCGGATCGTAGTGATGGTCGTGACAACATACGGGGCGATCCAACGCACAACGACAGCTACTTGACCATGACGCTGACATACAGCTACGTGCTCAAGGGCCAGTCGAACTTCTACCGCCAGCGGTATAGCTGGGTGCGTGGCAAGAAGCGTATCGGCCGTAAGAGCCGGGCCAAGTTCTGATCCCGGTACATAATGATCTTGAGAAGGGAGCTACGGCTCCCTTCTCTCTTTTCAGCTCTGCACGTTGTTCCGTTGCATCCAGTCCTCCAGTACCACCAACATCCAAACACGCCCCCAAGTGACACGCGGGTCGTTGGCGAGGAACCGTTGCCAGAGATCATGGATGCCAGCGCTGTTGAACTGATCCCGCGCTGCCAGTGCGGTCAGGCGGTCAGTACAGAAGGTCTTCAGTTCTCCACGCATCCACTGGGCCCATGGCAGGGTGAAACCCATCTTCGGTCTGTCGATGATCTCGCGTGGCAATAGTTCGCCCAGGCTATCGGTCAGGAGTTGCTTGGGCGTGTGCGGGTACTTGAAGGCATCGCCCAGTCCGAGAACGAAGGACACAAGATCATGGTCGAGGAAGGGAACGCGCACCTCCAGCGCATGGGCCATGCTCATCTGGTCAGTATCGCGGAGCAGCACGTTCTGCATGTAGGTGCGCATCTCTAACACGCTCACCCGGCTGAGTAAGGGAAGTGCATTGCCGCCCTCGGCTTCCAAAAGCAGTTCCGCTTGTAGGTGGACCGCGTTCAACGATGGCACTTCGTTCCGGAGCAAAGCGTGAAGCTCGCTATCGGTGAAGGCCAGTCGCGAGAGCGGATAGGTCTTCACCAACGACCAGTCTTCCAATACCAGAAGTTGGGCGGCCTTCGCCGAAGTCGCCCCCGGCCGTGCTTTCAACAGGAGCGCACCAGCCAGCTTCCGCACGGCCTTCGGCATGGCCATGAGCCACGCCTTCCGCTGCAGCCCTACACTGCGTTTGAAGACATCGTACCCTGCGAACACCTCATCACCACCAAGACCGCTAAGCGCCATCGTGATGCCCGCTTCCTTGGTCACCTTGCTCACCACCCACGTGTTGGGGCCGTCCATGCTGGGATGGTCCATTGCAGCGAGCGCATCCGGCAGGTAGCGTAGCATATCGGCTGGCTTCAACTTGATCTCCGTATGCCGTGTGTTGAAGCGCTTTGCGATGAGTTGTGCATAGCGTGCTTCGCTGTACTCACTTTCGTCGAACGACACGTTGAACGTATGAACCGGTGCGCTGCTGCATTCGGCCATTAAGCCGACCACTGCACTACTGTCGATGCCCCCGCTCAGGAACGCACCGAAGGGCACATCAGCAATGAGGCGTTTTTCCACGGCCTTGGCGAGCAGCGTACGGATCTCCTTGGTTACCAGTTCGTGCGGAATGGTCTGAACATCCTGCCGCGCGGCTTTCACCGGGCTCCACCACTCACTTTCCCCGGAAACACCCTCCCGGCCGTTGAACCGAAGCAAGCGTCCGGGCTGCAACATGCGCACCCCATCAATGATGGTCATGGGTGCGTGAACGGTGCCATAACGCAGATAGTCCGCCAGCGCATCCTGATCAAGTTCCGGTTCAATGGCACCCGTTGCGAGCAAGGCCCTGATCTCGCTCGCGAACGCGAGGCCCATTTTATCGCCGTTGTGCGGAGAACTGAAAACAGAATAATAGATCGGTTTGATGCCCAAGCGATCCCTCACCAGCACACACTCGCGCTCCTGCTCATCCCAAACAGCGAACGCGAACATGCCTTCCAGCTTCTGGAGGCAGTCTTCACCCCAACGCGCCCAGGCATGCAGCAATACTTCACCATCGCCGCCGCTGCGCCATTGCACATCGCCGAGCTGCTTGCGCAGGTCGCTGTAGTTGTAGATCTCACCGTTGAATACGATGGTGTATCGACCATCCGGCGTGGTCATCGGCTGGTTGCTCGCGGGGCTCAGGTCGATGATGCTCAACCGTCGATGGCCAAGTACCACATCGCTGCCCTGCCAGATGCCTTCGGCATCTGGACCGCGGTGCGCGATCGCATTCGTCATACGCTGCACGATAGCCTTGGGCTCCGCGCCTTTCGCGAAATGGCTGATGGCCCGAAGTCCGACGATGCCAGCGATACCGCACATGTGGCGGCTCAGTTCAGAATGAAGCGCGGGTCCTTGAGAATGCGCATCAAGCCATCGCGCAAGGGCAATGGCTCGCGGCCGAGCAACTGGCGCATGAGCCCGATGTCGGGCATGCGGCGTGTCATGTCGCCTTCTTCCAACGGTGGCAAGTGAACGATCTTGCTCTTACTGCCGGTGAGTTCGATGACCAGCTTGGCCAATTCGAGCACGGTGATCTCCTTGTCGCTACCGATGTTCACCACATCGTTGATGACGGCGTTGTTCCGGAACGCGTTCACGCACGCATCGATGTTATCGTCCACCCAGCAGAAGGTGCGCGTCTGGCTACCATCGCCATACACGGTGATATCCTCGCCCTTGATCGCAGCGCGCATGAACTTGCTCACCACGAAATCGCGGCTTTGCTTGGGTCCGTACGTGTTGAAGAAGCGGAACACGGTGTACTCGAGCCCATACTCCTTTTGGTAGCTGCGCAGGAATGCCTCACCGATGTTCTTCACGATCGCATACGGCAGCTTGCTGTTGAGCGGAGTGGTCTTCTCGTTCTGCGGGATCTCCACCGGTTCGCCGTACACCTCACTGCTGCTGCTGAAAAACACGCGCTTCACACCGGTGTTCTTGGAGAGGTCGAGCACGTTACGGATGCCATCGATGTCGCGCAACACCATCACCGGATTATCGGTGGTGCGCTTCACACCTACCACAGCGGCATAGTGGAACACGTACTCGAAACGGTGCGCATAGAACACCGCACTGATGTCCTCGAAGCGGTTCGCATCGCACTTGATGAACCGCACGTTGGGCAGGTGCAGTGGCAGCTTGGCCATGTCGCCCGTAAGCAGATTGTCGACGATGGTCACTTCGTTGTCCTTGTCCTCTGCCAGCTTCTCGGCCAAGTGGCTGGCCACGAAGCCAGCTCCACCGGTCACCAGTATGCGCGCCATGTTGTTCTGTAAGGGCTGCGAATCTAACCGGACCGGCGCCTACGCCGCAGTATCCCAAAGCCCAGCCATAGCGCCGAAACGGCACCAACGCCGATCCAGAAGTTGCGGTGCAGCAGGGTGCTCTTGATGTGATAGGGCAGCAACTTCCACTCGAAGCCCTCCGGGTTGGCCAAGTGCTCACGCCACCATTCCGCAGTGTAGGTCCGGACCGGCTCGATGTGCTTGCCTGTTAAGCTGATCGCCTCCCAGCGCACGCTGTCGGACGAGACTTCCGCCAAGAGCACCGCATCGCGCGTTTCATCGCGTATGGCGCTCATCACATAGTGCAGGTTCGGCTCGGGGGTTTCGAACAGGATGCTCGCTGGCGCTGTCCCGCCCATGCTGCCGGCCATCCAGAATACTTCGGCATGCTTCACGATCCGCCGCAACAGCGGAAGCACTTCAGCCTCGTAGTTACAGCCAGCGATCGATTTCGTGTTGCCCGGAAAGAGGAAGGAATAGTGACCGCCCTCGGCCCAGATCGGTCTGTGGCTGGTGATGAACACGTGCTTCAGTTTGCCCGCCTCCGCGTCAGCAGCAGCCTGCTCTATCATGCGCAGCTGTTCACCTTTGATGCTGCTATCGTCCTCTTCCGTGTCCAGGATGATGAAGCGATCGGAACGCACGTCCCACTGCCTCCACGTGCTACCGAAGAGGCCGTTGTAAAAACCGCCGTCCAGATCGTGGTTGCCCACTGCATTGAAGAGCGGCATGCGCAAACGGTCGTACAACGCAGGAGCGTAGCGCGCTTGGTCGCTCTTGGTGTTCTGGAAGATATCGCCGGTGAGGAGGAAGAAGGACGCGCCAGTGGCGTTGAACTTCTCGATGTTCCCCTGCACCGTGCTGGCCGGGAACCCGCTGCGGCTGGTGCCCGCACCGTACCAATGCCCACTTACCAGAAAACGGTAGGACGACAGGCTGTCGACTACTTGGACGGTGTCCTTGGTGATGGGGCTTACCACCGATTGTGCGGTTGAAACGACCGCAGCAATGCAGGCGGAGATGATCGCGGCGCTCCTCATTCTTCCGTTTCTGCTTGGGCTTCCACGCTCTTCGTTGCGCCCACCTCCTTACCGTCCACAACGATACTACTGCCCTCGCCACACACCGTGGGCGTCTCCTTGGCCGTGAGCTTCATGCCATCGAGCACGGCACGCGCGGCGCCGTCGCGCATGGTGGCTTTGTTGGCCACGACGGCCACGTGCACGGCATCAATGCTGCCGCCCTCTGCATTGGCCGTACAGCCAGCGCGCACTTCGATGCCTTGGCCCACGTTGGTCATCCGCACGTCGCTCATCTTCAGCATAGCCATGGTGCTCGCCTTCGCTCCGATGCCCTTCGCGCCGATCACCACACAATCCTTTATGTCCAGCACGCCGCCTTCAATGCTCACCGCATCATCGGCGGCATCGCTGAATTGCGAGGCCCTGACCTGTCCGCGCACATGGTGAAGTTCCAATTGGTCGCTTCCTCCGTTGAACGTGCAACCCGTAATGGTTGTGTTCCCGATGGATATGTCGAGCAATGTGTTCGCGGTGCCACGGAACCGGCAATTCATCAATTCCACGTTCGAATTGTGAAAAGAGAGGTCGCCCCGAATACGCTGTTCTGCTTGGAGCGGAGTCAGGTGAAGTAAGTCTACATGCCGCAGAACGGAAGAGCCTTTTGCGCCCACTACGCGGATCCCATCAGAGGACGTGTCAGGACTTGCGATGACAATCGGCGACTCATCCGCACCCGTCCAGTGCAGCGGGGAACGGCTCACGATGGCCGAACCATTGAACATATCTATCCGAAGAGGAGCGATGGCATACACGGTGTATCCCTCCGGGATCACAAGGGTTTCTTGCGACATGCGCCAATGGCCGGTCTTAATATGCACCGTGCGGGCACTGTCATTGTAGATCAGGAACTCCGCACCAGCGTCGCCTTGTCCGGTCAGCGGAAGGTCATCGTTCATTGGACCCTCGACAAGTTGGGCTGTCGGGAACACCGCGGTTTCCATGCTCCTGCTCGACCCCAATACGCTGGAGACGAGTTTCATTGTATGCAAAGCACTGTCCTGTTGTATTCCGACGATGAACTCCACGCTCTGACGGGAACCCAAGCCGCCCGCTCTTCTGGCGTTCACGACCACGGGCTCCACCGGCTTGAACATTGTTCCATCGGGCATTCTTAATCCGACTACTTGTATCGGCAGAGAGTTTATTGCATCCAGACCGACGACGACGCTACCATGACGCACATACTCCAAGTATGCGTGCACCGCTTTCGGCACGTTGAGCGAGCGACGGATGATGTCTTGGTTCTTGTAATAGATGGATCTGTCCAGTTCCTTGTAGGGGAACTCGCCATAGAGCGTGGCGCTGGCGGTATCCAAGGCACCCGCTATCGCAGCGAAGGTGCTGTCGAGATACTCGGCTCGGCTCACGTGTTCCAGTTCATGAACGTAGGCGGCGAAGAAGTCGGCGTCGTTGAAGAGCGCATCGTGCAGTTCCGCGCCTGCATTACTCTTCCCTGTGAACTTCCCTGAGCCAGCAAGCTTCTTCGTAGGGAAGGCACTGAAGCTCTCGTAGCTCACCGGCTCAAGACGTTGAGCACCGGGGTCGTAGTAGAATTTCACATCGCTCCAATCCATGCTGTGGTGTCCGCCAACGAGATCGATGATAGCATGGCGCTTCGCCATCTTCCGGATGTCGAAGACCTGTGCTGCACTCAGTCGTCCACTGCGGAAGCCATCCATCAGCAGAAGGGCTTCCTTGAAATAGCGCATCTGTTCCGGGTCGTTCACCAAGCCCTCGCTATCGAAGGCATCGAGCGCGGCGGCTTGGTAGTCGGCATAGGCCTCCTCGAAGTCGCGATCCTGCATGCCATTGAGGCGGTGAACCCAGTATAGTCCCGGGTCGAAACGCACCAGCGGACCCTTCAGCCTGCCATTGTTCTCCAGCAGTTCCGGACCGAAGTGCTCTTCATAGGCGTAAACCCCCAGGTTGTCCCCATTGAGCGACACTTTGCAGAAGCCGTATCGTAGCGCCACAATGCCTTCGCCCTTGCTCAACTGGTGATAGAACCAGTCGCACAAATAGTTGCGCGTGCCGGGGTGCTGCAAGCTGAAGCGCTTCATACCTCGGAAACCGCCATCGCCCTTTGCGCTCACTCGGAAGCTCCACTTCTCGTCCTTCACGTGGTCGTTGAGCTTGCCCTTGATGCGGAGCTTGCACTTGGTCTCCAGACCATTCACTGTGAACTTGCCCTTCACATAGTCGTTGCCCTCGGGCATGATCACACCACGTCTCCGTGCGGAATCGACCACCGCTTCCAGTTGGGACATGCCCGCATCCTTCACTTCAAGCGCGATCGTCGGCGGATCCATCGCGAAGCTCTTGGGCCAGTTGTTCCACCACTGCCTGAGAAAGGTGCCCAGACCCGGATGGCCAACAGCCTTCAGATTCCGATCACCGTACCACGCGCCGATGCCGCACAGCAGCACCAATGCCAACAGGATCTTCCAGCGTTTTTTCATTCAGCGCGGCGAAAGTATCCTTCAGATGGGCGAGCGACTGTTCAGCGAACATGCTTCGGCTTGACAAAACCTCGCTCCATGCTCCTCGCTCCTGGTCTACCGCGCTGGCAGGATCAACACGGGACGCGTTTCAACCGCCTCGACCTCTTCAGCGGCAGGGTCTTCCTCGAAGTTGCGCCATTGGGCGATCTCCTCCTCGCTCATCATCGTCATGATGATCACTACCAAGATGGTGAAAGGGTTCAACGAGCCGTTCAACCAGCTTTCGTACAAGGCGCTGAACAGCACGGCGAACAACACAGCGAACGCGATCGGCGTGAGCTTGCTCGCTTTTACGAAGACAACGAACAAACTGCGGAAATAGATCCCCAACCCGATGATGCCCACATTGAACCACATGGTGAGGTAACTGTTGTGCACACCCCCGTGGTGCCCCTGCGAACGCAGGTAGGCATAGTTCTGCCGCATCACATACTCATCGTTACCGAAGCCACCTCCCACAAGGAAATAGTCCTGGATCTTTTCCCATGCGAACGCCCAAGCGAAGTATCGGCCGCTGCCATCCTCGAGCGTATCCACGCGCATGAATTCCTGCACCCCCAGCGCCGTGACGATCGCCGATAGATTGGTGGTGAGATAGTGCAAGCCTGCTACGAAGACCAGGAAAATGATGAACCCGATGAAGGGTGACACGCTGAAGAACCTGGAGAACAGTAGGAAGAGCAATGTGGCCGTAACGCTGGTGCGCGATCCGCACCTGATGAGGTTGAACAGGATGATGCCATAAACCACATATCGCGTTACCCGGTTGGGGAAGAGGTCCTTGTTCAAATGCTCCGCAACGGAAACCACCAAGAAGCTTAGGAAGCAGAAGATCCCCAATCCGTTCGGATTACCGAAGATCCCACGATATCGGCCACCCCTCACCGTGTACCAATGATTGATATAGCCGATCAACGGGCTCACCAATAGGATCAAACACATGAAATAAATGAGGTTGCGGACGAAGTCCCACTTGTACAACCTGAAGTTCATCAAGAACCAGTTCGGCACCAGCAGGAAGAGAAGCGCATAGCTGAGCGTCTTCTGCGAGGCAACCACCACGCGGCCGCTGAATATTAGCGGGAAGATGGAATAGACGAAGAACGGAAGGAAGATCGGGAAGACGCCGCTCAGCGGCTCGAACTTGGCGCGGTCCATCATGAACACGATCGCCAATGCCACCATAACGAAGTTCTTGGCCGTTTTGATCGGATCCATCGCGAGGATATCGGGATCGATATCGGACATGACGAGCACAATAAGGAAACCCAACAGGATCTCCTGGTCCATGCCCCGGGCGCGCATAAGCAAGATGGAACCGGGCAGTATGAGGTAGATCAACGGCCCGAGGTAGATGGTGGACACCACCCACACGAGCACGATGATGAAGAACTGCAGATGGCCGCGGAGGAAGTCGATCATATACGGGTCAGTGCTGCTGCCAAGCCTCCCATTGCTTCAGGATCACACCGGGTCTGCTTTGCGCAAAGGTGGCCATCGCTTCCACATGGCCGCGCCAAGTGGTGTGATCGACCGGTCGGCGCCAGCGACGAACATGCCTGTGCATCTCAGCATCGATGTTGTCGGCCATGCTCTTGACCATGTCCTCCATGCGGTCGGCCGATAGCGGCCCTCGGAGCATCCGGCGCAGGATGGCACCAAAACGCTCCTTCAGTTCAGGCGACCGCATGCTGCACTTGAAGAGCCGGGCCACCGGCCCCTGTTTCCCGTCGACATACGCGAACATATCGGGGTATTCTCCCGGCGGTACTTCCGCGTAACCGAAACCAAGATCACTGTCGCCCATGATGAATCGCCAGCGACCATCGGTCTTGACCTTCGTAGTGTCCCGCGCACCAGTGAAGCGCCAGAATTTCACGTTCTGGTCAGGCCAGTCGGTGTTCCCGAAAATGATCTGGGCGGCCATATAGCTCAGGAATCCGTTCACATCGACGGCTGCATCCAAGCTGTCTACGAAGGCTTGCGAACCGGCGTCCATGCGTTCCGTCCGTTTCAACCACACTTTGAAACGCTTCGCCTCAACACCATTATCGTCGTTGCGATACGGCAAGGCGCGGTCGGCGAGAATGACGATGAACTTCTTCTTCAATCCGTGGCGGATGGCGAGTTCATCGTCCTCTACCCGTTCTCTGATGTTGTGTATGCCCCAATATGCGCCATTGATGTATACCACGCTCTGCACGGCACGGCTAACGTCGAAGGGCAACCCTTCGCACAGCCGATGCTGTAGCGCATCGCGGAACATGGTGCGGTCCTGATCGTTGCCGCTCGCGCGGAGAACGAGCTCGTCGTATGTGCGTCTTGTGGCCTCGAAGAGCTGTAGGGGATCATTCTTCTTGAACGAAACACGCAACGCCTTCTGTGGGAAGCCGCGCGTTGTATTGCCGTTGATCCGGAGTCCGATAGGCTCGTTGCAAACAAGCGCCCCGTTGCTATCGAAGATCTCGATGTTGGCATGCCTCTCCCACTCCTTGCCGCGGAACAGGTAGTTGCCGGGGTACTTCCACCAGCGTGGTTCGCGCAGGTATTTCAGCGATGCTTGGTCCTCGTCGTTGAGTATGGCGTTGCCAATGGTATAGATGCCATGGTCGGCACCGAAAAGGTCATCTTCTTCCGCAATAACCGACACCACTGTCAACCGTACATGAATACGACTTGGGGCTGTACTTTCGATCTGATGACCGGTCTCTCCAGTGGAAAATCCCAGCTCTGGAAGTTGGCCCGTGGGCCTTCGCCATTGGATAGCGGTTGCCTCCAAAAGGAGCTTTCCGGGTGAGCCATAGGAAGGACGGGGTCCGATGCAACCTTGGTTCGGTTGCACGGAAACAGCCCAGCAACCGCAACCCAATGCAGCAAGCGCCAGCACCACAGGCCCCTGCCAATTGCCCTTCATCCTGAGTTCAGTTACGCGCGTTCGCCCAACGCAGCAATAAGGCCAGCACCAAGGCGGGTAAAATGGTGATCATTGCGGCACTGGCCCCGCAACCGATACCAATGGCCACCACCACTACGCGCATGCCCATCGAACCCGCATTGTTCTCACGTTCCGGAAATCGCAATAACAACGCTACAGCTACCAATGCTACCGACAGAGGCAGCGATGCGCGCACCACCGCAACAGCCAAACTGATGGCAGCTGCCATAAAGGCCCCATGCCTGCGATCGCCCTCGCTCGACTTTCCGATCAAGCCGGCCAACCAACCCAGGAAGGCGGCCACGAACATGCCGAAAAGGATCACCGCGATGTCCGCTGGTGCGAAGTGGCCGAAATGATCGTAGACGAGGGCCTTGAGGTCCATGAATGGTGGGGTTTCAGATAGCGGCCAAAAGTAGCCGGTGCCGTGTGCCGCGGACGGCAATGGTCCGCTACATTCGACGACCGATGCGCAGCCACCCACTTATTGCCTCTTTGCTCGTGACCGGGGTTGCTTCCGGTCAAATGGTCTTGGACAGCGGCACCTCGTTGATCTTAACGAACAGCACGCACTTACGCATTGAGGCTCCGATCAATTTCACGATCGCGACCGGTGCCAGTTTGGTCAACGATGGGCTGATCGTTTTCGGACCACAGGCCGAATTGGATGAACAAGCCGGAGCGCCGATCACGGGCACGGGCACTGAGATCACTTCGCGGTCGTATTCCTTACCGATGCTTTCCGTTGAACCGGCCGGACTTGGATTCTCGTTCACAACATCCACGGCCCCCGATAGTTTCATTGTGGAACGTGGCCATGTGGCGCGGGAGAACAACTTGAATGTTGAGGGCATTGACCGCTGGTACCGTGTGCGCGGCGGTGCCGGGGCAGGCCTTGGCGTCTCCGGGGTACTGGCATATGATCCCAGCGAACTGAACGGCATTCCCGAAGCGGCACTGCGCATGGCGGTCAATTCCGACGGCGGCACATGGTGGCCTGAATTGCTGAGCACCATCGACCTCGGTGCACATACTGCAACATCCGTATTGCCCGATAGCTTGGGTTGGTTCACTTTATTCGATGATGCCGTTATCTCGGACATCGAAGCACCAGTGGGGTTGCCTGTTGTGTTCGCGCTCGAACCCACCTTGGCAAGTGAGCGGATCACCATCAGCGGTGGTTCACCCATGCAACGGATCGACGTGTTCGATGCGATCGGATCACTGTGGTTCTCGAACTCGTCCCTGTCTTCGCAACGTGCCGTGGTCGATGTTTCCGGATTGCCGTCCGGTGCATACTTGGTACTCGTGAACAACATGCACCTTCTTCGATTCGCAAAGCCATGAAGTGGACGGGTTTGGTTGCCATGCTCTTTGTGCCGTTCAGCGCATGGGCGCAATGGAACGTCCCGGTGCCTATCGTGTTGGACGGGGCTTCCACGGACGACCGCCAAGTGAAAGATCTGAGCCTGCCGACCGAGGTCGACCATGGCGCCAACGCCGCCAGCGTGCGTGAGCGCTCGACCACCTATGCCGTTGCGCAAGGTGTGGACGACCTTACTGTTGCATTAGTGCCGACAGCGACCGCATATACGGCTGGAATGCTCGTGAGCATTTCGCCGGTTTCCACCAACACCGGGGGCTCTACGCTGAATATTGATGGCCTCGGTGCTATGCCCATTATGAAGTTCACCAACCTTCCATTGGACAGCGCCGACCTACGTGCCGGTGTGCCCGCGCTGATGGTGTTCGATGGTGCTGCGTTCCAACTGATCTCACAGACCGGCATCGCATGTCCACCCGGCTTCCTCGACGTGAGCAGGGATGTGTGCGTTGAAGCCGTGCCATACGGCCCGGCCAACTGGTACACTGCCGTAAGTCAATGCAGCGCGCGTGGACTGCGGTTATGTGGTTGGGCGGATTGGTTCAGGGGGTGCAGCATGCCAGGTGGTTTCGTGAACACCATTGTGGAATACGAATGGGTGGACAGCGCAGCCAACGACAACAACCATGGCAAGCGGGTGGGATTGGAGACCGGCACCACGAACCCCGACTGCTACGCCGGCGGCACGCAGATCCCGTTGGGGATGAACAATTTCCGTTGCTGCTACAACAAATGAAACGCATTCATTTTCTGCCAGCAGTGTTCGCCCTTGCGGGAATTTCGAATGCACAAGTAGTGCTGGACAAACCACTTGTGTTGAGCGGTACCGATCCAAGCGATCGCCGAATTGACGGACTTGCGCCTGCCAGTGAACTGGATAACCTCGTAACCGTTGGGGCCGCTCAAGACGGGAGTCTCGTCACCGCACTAGCGGGGGGAGCAGCGAACGCGGTTGCGTTGACCCTGCAACCCGCTACGCTTCAATACAGCAATGGCCTGCGTGTTCGCTGGACACCTCTTGCGCAGAATACAGGACCGGTCACGGTGCAGGTCGATGGCCTTGCGGCTGTGCCGTTACGCGATCCAAGCGGACTTGAGGTCGGGCTAGGCGCATTACGAGCAGGTGTTCCGGTGGAAGCTCAGTTCGCTGACAGTGTGTTCATCTTCCTCGGCTCCGCTCCATCAGGGTGTCCGGAAGGATTCGTTCAAGTGAACGGCCAATTCTGCATGATGCAGGCAGAGGGACCTGTGGTGAACTGGTTCGATGCTGCCGCATATTGTTCTGAGCGCGGCGCGTCGCTTTGCACGTGGGATGAATATTTGTTCACCTGCCAAACGGCACAAGGACAGCTGACCGACCTGTTCGATAATTGGGAGTGGATCGATGACACGAGCGACCATACCCACTCCGCGGACCAGATCGGTCGTTGGAGCTGCAAGAGCATGTTCAACATTTCAGCTTCGCTCACGGACTTGGGAGCCACACGTTGCTGTTACCGCCTCCGCTGATGAAAGCCACGTTGCTTCCCTTTCTTGTCTTGGTCGCATTGCACTGCTCGGGGCAGGTCAGCATTGACAAGCCGATCGAACTGTCCGGGAGCAATGCTGAACGGCACGTGGCCGGTATTCCCGTCGGCACTTCCACAGAACACGCGTTGCGTGCCGGTACGCTACAGTCGGGATCCTATGCCTTTGCCCCAGCGGTCGGTTCAAATGCGTTGAGCATTTCACTGACTCCCACCGTTTCCCTACCTATTGCCGGCATGAATCTCATGGTGTCCATCTCTGCTGTGAACACGGCCGCCGTTACCATCACCGTTGATGGAAATGGACCCTATCCGATCCAAAAGAACGCCGTTGACGATCTGGCCGCCGGTGATCTACTGCCCGGCATGGTGGCCAGTTTGGTGTTCGATGGAACCGTGTTCCACCTGACCAATGCACGCCGGTTGGAACGTCGTGCGTGCCCGAGCGGCTTTACACAAGTGAACGAACTCTATTGCATTGAGCCGGTGTCCCGGGATACGGTATACATGGATTCCGCAGCCGTGATCTGCGGCAACCTCGACGCCCGCTTGTGCACATGGGGCGAATGGTACTATGCCTGCACGCAAGCCGGCAACCTCGCTCTATTGAACATGGGCAACCAGTGGGAATGGACCAACAGCACGGCCAACGGCGTTGGCTCAGCGCGCGTGGTGGGGGCCACCAGCTGCACGCATGCAGGTGTAGGACCCGCGTACGACACGCGGGCCCGGAAGTTCAGGTGTTGTTACGATAGATAGCGAAGTGGAAAGAGGACTTGGCACTTGCCACTTGACACTTATTTCTGGCCTCACTTCCCTTCCAAGGCCTTGTCGTAGAGTTCGAGCATACGGCGATTGCGCACACGCAGATCGAACTTCTCGCGTGTGATAGCCAATGATCGCGCAGACATCCGCTGCAATAACGCAGGGTCGTCCATGAGTTGGCGCAGGTGGCCGGCGATATGGTCGGCGATGGCATCGCTGCGGCGATCAGTGACCGTCAGCAACCATCCGTTGCCTTCGTGCTCCACCATTTCGGGTATGGAACTCACGTTGCTGCTGATAACGGGCAACTGGGCACCCATGGCCTCCAGCACAGTGTTGTTGAACGGATCGGCGAACGTGGTGCTGACAAAAACATGGGCCTTGCGCATCTCTTGCAGCAAGGCAGCGTGGCTCATACCCCTGTGCAGGGTGATGCGATCATCCTCGGCGATGGTCTTCTCCGTGTAGGCAATGTCCTCAGCGGAAGGCGTGATGCCCCAATCCACTTCAAGCGTGCTCACGATCACGAGCCGGGCATCCTTGCGGCCCAGTCGCTGGAAAGCCTTGAGCAATTCAACGCCACCCTTGCGGTAGAAACCGTTGCCAGCGAACAGGATGGTGAAACGATCGTTGTCCTTTTCACCGGGGAGGTACTGCTCGATCGCCCGGTAGATCACATGCATCTTGGCCGGGTCAACGCCTTGGGCGATCAATCGATCCCGATTCAGCCTAGAGGTATTCTCACTCGTGTACACCAACGCCTTGCACTCGTTGCTGCGCAACCGCTTCAATCCCCATTTGAACAGCGGATGGCTCTCGGCCATGGGCTTGTACCGAGGCAAGTAGCTCTCCACCTCGATCACCCATGGACGGTGGTTCACCACCACGCTGTTGTACGTGTGGAAGATGTCGGCCTTCTTCAACGGATGGAACAGCTTGGTGTGCGCCAGGAACTGGTTGCTCACCTTCAGCACATGCCAAGGCACATCGGCCATGCGGCTATAGCGATAGCCCTCCGGTGGATTACTGAACGCGTAGTGCTGCCAGTAGCGCGTTTTGTTGCTGATCCCGATCACGCGCATACCCAACCGCTTAACTGATCAAATGCTTCACTGCTTCACCGCTTCACCCGCCAGCATCCACTCGTGGAACCGCTTCAAACCAACGGCCAACGGCGTACTTGGAGCAAAGCCCAGGTCGCGCATGCTCTTACCCGTATCAGCGAACGTCTGTGGCACATCGCCCGGTTGTTCGGGTTGAAGATCGATGAGCGCCTTTGCACCGATCTCCGATTCGATGGCAGCGATGAGTTCTTTCAGCATCACCGTTCCGCTATTGCCCAAGTTGTAGATCTCGAAGCGCTCGCCTTTGGTGCGATCCATTGCGGCCCGCACTCCGGTGACGATATCATCCACGAAGGTGTAGTCGCGCCGTGTGGTGCCATCCCCGAACTGCTGGATCGGGTACCCCGGCCTTGATCTTCCGGAAGAACTGGTGGATCGCCAGATCGGGCCGTTGACGTGGACCGTACACGGTGAAGAACCGCAAGGCGGTAACCTTCATGCCATGCAGTCGTGCATAGACCTGTCCGAATTGTTCAGCGGCCAGTTTCGTTGCGGCGTAAGGGCTGATCGGCTTCAACCCAAGCTCCTGTTCTTTCCACGGAACATTCGGGTCTACACCGTAAACACTGCTACTGCTGGCCAATAGGAAATGAGGAACGTTCCTATGCCGGGCCAGTTCCAACAACTTCAATGTGCCGGTCACATTCACACGGTGGTAGGCGATCGGATCCATGATGCTCGGACGAACACCGGCTTTGGCGGCGATGTGCACGATGAGGTCGATCGGATCGCTTCCGATCCGTTCTCCGAGATCATCATCCAGTATATCCGCTTCGAGGACGCGCAGGGATCCGTTGCCTTGCTGCTTGGCCAAATTCGACTCCTTAACCACACGGGAATAGAACGGATCGTAGTTGTCCACCACGGTGATCCGCCAACCGCCCTCGGCCAGCAAACGGTCCACCAAATGGCTGCCGATAAAGCCGGAACCTCCGGTAATGAGCGCGTGACGCATGGTGGAAAGGAGCGCGAAACTAACCAGCTCGGGGAATGTGGAAATGTGAATGATGTGACCGGGAATACCTCTTGTTGCACCGGGCTATGCACCTTCGCGCACCCCGCATGGCCGGGTACCAGCATGCAACCCGCCGAACCCATACTGATCGTCAGCCACACCTTTCCACCGTACCGTGGGATCGGCGGCAGGCGCTGGGCCAAGCTGGCGAAGGAACTGGCGCGGCGCGGGCATCCCGTTCATGTGGTGCATGCGGACCAAGGAAAGGACCTCATGGGTTCGCTTTGGAAGGCGGATGTTCGGCACGAACGCATCCACACATATCCGCTGCCGAAGCGGTATCCCACGGTACTCATGAAGCGGCCGTTGACTTCCGCGATCGAGAAGCTGGCCTATCACTACTGGTTGAAGCGGCTTCCGAAGAAGGTTCACGGCAACATGTTCGACCGTTCGGTGATGTGGGGACCGGTTCTCCTGCCCAAGTGCCATGCGCTCATCGCCGAACACGGTATCCGACATGTCATCGCTACGGCACCGCCGTTCGCTCTGCTCCACCAGCTGCTGGCGTTGAAGACCGGCCACAACATTCAGCTCGTCGCCGACTTCCGTGATCCTTGGACTTGGGGCGAGCTCTACGGTCGCAGCACCATGAGCGCCGAACAGCGCGCCGCCGAAGACCGGCTTGAAGCGGATGTGATCGACGGATACGACGCAGTCGTTACGCCCTCGCCGTACATCCTCGACCACTTGCGAAAAGCGCATCCAGCCCAAGCGACCAAGATCACCTTGCTCGATCATGTGATCGATCCTGATGAACTCGCGATCGGTGCGAAGCTTCCGCCGGACGGAACGTTCCGTATCGTGTATGCGGGCAGCATCTACAACGAGGTCGGCTTCAAAGTGTACTTCCGTGAAGTGCTGAAGGCCTTCGTTGCTGTGCAGAAAGCCGACCCCGAACGATGGCGGAACATCCAATTCAGGTTGATGATCACAGGCCATGGCACCGCAGACCTTGAGCTGATGGTGAAGGACGCCGGGCAACAGGACCGTATCGGGTTCCACGCGCCATTGCCCACGAGCGAGTTGGCATTGGTCATAACCAAGAGCGATCTGGTGCTGGCCTATATGCCACCTGAAAAGCGCGACTTCGTCAGCACCAAGTTCAACGAGATCGCCTACTTGCGCACGCCGATCCTGCATGCGGGCGAACCGGGTGGCTTGTCGCAGCACATCGTATCCAATGGTCTTGGCGCAACAATGCGCGTTGAAGATGTGGCCGCCCAGCTCCCCAGCGTGCTATCGGGGGAGCGCGTCGTGCAGAACGAAGGTCGGAACACCACGGATGTTCATTTGCTTTCCGCAGTGGCTGGAAAATTGTTGACGCAGGTTCTACGCTGAGCCACGCGTGTTCAACCGTTCGAACAGGCGTACGAACTTGTCCGTGACCGCAGGCCAACTGAAGCGTTCCACCACACGGTCGTAACTGTACCGGCCCATCTGAGCGTGTACTTCAGGCTTGCGGGCTGCGAAAGCGATCACTGCATCGTACAGCGCGTTCTCATTCCCTGGTGGCAACAAGTACCCGTTGTGCGGGTTCACCAGCTCGGCCGTTGCACCAACATCGCTCACAATGATCGGCTTCGCCTGCGCCATCGCCTCCAATACAACGGTGGGCATGCCTTCGAAGCGCGTAGGCAGAATGAAAGCGCTGCAAGACTTATAGAGATCCAATAGCTGTGCATCATCCACGCGTCCCAACAACCGCACGTTCGCCGGAAGTCCCGCTCGTTGGTATTGGGCAAGCAACGGCCCGTCGCCAGCAAGGTCGAAACGCAACAAGTTCTGCTTGCCTTCCTGCACCAGTCGCTGCGCTACGGTCATCAGTACGTCCAGGCCCTTGTTGAAGGCAAAGCGGCCGACGAAGAGGAGTGAAAGAGGTGGTGGATGTGAAGGATGTAAAGGAGGCGCTGCTGGAACTTCCACCGCGTTGGGCAACACTACCACTTCGCAAAACGAGCCCTTCACTTGCTCACCAAGAATGCTCGTGAGTTTGCCCCCGAGCGACACGCATGCCCTGCTGTGGCGAAGGATGTACCGCAACGATGCGCGGAACGGCCAACCGAGCATGCGCTCCTTGCGCGTGAGCATCTGGAACATCTCCAAGCCATGCGGATGCGTGACAAGTCGATCGCTGAAACGATCGATGCCTTTCCACACGCAGAAGCCTTGTGAGAGGATCACATCCGGCTTCAGTTCAACGAGCTTCTCTCCTACCCGTGCACTATATCGCCACAGTTCGCGCAGGTAGAATTTGTTCTTGTCGATGTCAGCAACCCGAACCTCACGTATACCAAGCGCGGCATCGAAGACTTGTTCGTTGTGCGGATGGATCACTGTCACCTTCACCTTCCCGCTCTTGGCCAAGTGCTCGGCCAGCAAACGCGAGTGCCGCTGCATGCCGCCCATGGCATGCGGGAAGACGCCGTCTGTGCAAAGAACCAAATGCTTCATGTGCAGATTTGAGGATGTGTGGATCAGGCGGCTTGAACGGACTTCAGCACCTCTTCACATCCCACCCATTTCCACATTCTCTTTCAGAAGAGTTGCAACACCTTGGTCAATATCCCACTTGGGCACCCAGCCCGTAGCGCTCTTCAGTTTGCGCACATCGGCCAACAAGTGCATGCGCTCGACTTTCCGCACACGGGCCTGCTCCACTTCAATGGTCAGCTTATCGCCAAGTTGCCGCTCAAAGGCTTCCACGATCTCGCGCACGCTGTACTCGATGCCGCGCCCGATATTGAAGGTGCCGATGCCCGTTTGGCCCATGCCCAGCAGCGAGCTCATGGCGCGGCTCATGTCCTCGGTGTGGATATAGTCACGCTTCGGGTCGAGGTTGCCGAGTTTCAACGTGCGCGCACCGCCAAGGACTTGTTTCTGTATCTCCGGAAAAAGGTGCGGATTGGTTTCGTTCGGACCGAATGCGTTGAAGAAACGCCCCACGATCACCGGCACTTTGGTGCGCAGGTGGAACTCGCTCGCCAGTTTCTCGGTCGCCAACTTGGTGGTACCGTAGATGTCCATCGGACCGGTCGCATGGACCTCGCTCATGGCGCCATCCGCGATCGGGTAAACCGCAGCGGTACTGGCCACGAACACCTGTTCCACACTCCCTTTGCTACCGGCCGCTTCCAGCACGTTGATCGTGCCGTTGATGTTAATGTCAGCCGCCTCGGCCGGGTGCTGGTTGCAGTATGGAATGAAGTGGACGGCCGCCAAGTGCAGTACAATATTCGGCCGTGTATCGTCCATCACTTGTTGCGTGGCGGCACGATCGCGGATATCCACTTTGAAAAACCGGTTGTCAGGCACACCCGCCAGTCCGCGACGACCGAAACTCAGGTTATCGAGCACGAACACTTCGTGGCCTTCTTCCTGCAAATGCTTGCTGAGCGCACTACCGATGAAACCTGCGCCACCAGTGATAAGGACTTTCTTGGACATGCTTCATAGTCCCGGTCTATCGGGAGGAGCGCGAATGTAGAGGGGAGTGAATGCGGAAGAGTGTCACGCGGTGGCGCTGAGGGCGCAGAGAAGACTCACGACAACCTGTGCAGCAGCTTCTCATACTCCGCCAAAAACGCCCCTTTCGTGAATCGTTCCGTTGCGATCGACCGCAGGCGTGCACGCTCCTGCTTTGATGTCGGTGTGAGCACCGATATCGTTCCAGACTTGTCCAGCACGAGCCCCAGTCCTTCCTTCCGCACCAATTCACTGAAGTCGCCGAGCTCTTCGTTGGTGATGATCCGCAGGCCGCTGCTCAAGTACTCCGCGAATTTCGTTGGGCTCGCCACGCGGTTGGTGATCGTGTCCTCGCGCACCATGATCCCGTAGTCGCATCCGTATAATGCCTCCTGAACCTGTGAATGGTCGAGCCACTTGACCTCCACGCGGCCGGGGTAGCGCGCTTGCAACGCCGCGTTATGCGCATCGCATTTGCTCAGGAACAGCACGCTGACATTGGGTTGCTCATCCAACACCCTGACCAGCAACTTCTCCAACAACTCGAATGATTGCCAGCCTGCGGTGCTGCCGCTGTACACAAGGCGTACGTCGCTATGCTGTGTGGGTCGACCCGGTGGGTCGACGCTGCGGGAGGTGGCGTTGGGCACCTGGTTCCCCAAGGTGCATGGCACAACCACGTGAGCGTCACCAGCGTACGCATATCGTTCACGCCAATGTGCTACCAACGCATGGCTCACTGCCAACCGGAAATCGCTCGTGTTCACCGCTTCGTTCTCCAATGGCCTGAACTGCGCGATCAGCGCATCGTCATCGATGATGCGGTACTCCTCCCACTCGGCCGCGTAGGCGCCACGCCCGTCGAAGCAGACCTTCTTCGTCAGCCCTCGTTCGCGCATGCGCAACGCGATCCATGCGGCGAACGGGCCACGACACACCATGCCCGTGGGCCTGAGCAACCTGCACACCCAAGCGATGATCCTGGTGTTCATCCGCCAGCGCTTCATCGTGGGCACCATCGGCAACACCATCGCACTTGGCGAATGTGCCTTGATCGCCTTGCGCGTCTTCAGGAAGTCACGACCGCTCACCAGCGCTACCAATCTCACCTTCGGACCACCCAGTGTATTCAGGTGCTCGACCACATCGGTCACTTGGCTCCAGTAGACACCGCTGGGCTGGTCGTTGTAGGTGAGGTAGATGATCACAGCACGCGTTCGAGTACGTCGAAGATGCGTTCCGTTGCCTTGCCATCCCACAGTGGCGGTACTTCCCCCTTCTCGAATGTTCCAGCTTCGATACGCGCAATCGCATTGCGCACGGCTTTCATGTCCAATGGCACCAACTCGTTGCTGCCCATGGTCACTGTGATCGGCCGCTCCGTGTTGGGGCGCAGCGTTAGGCAAGGCACACGACGATAGGTGCTCTCTTCCTGTATGCCACCGCTATCCGTCAAAATGAACGCGCACGTAGCAATGAGTTTCTGGAACGCGAAGTAGTCCAGCGGTTCCGTGAGCTCCAAGCCTTGGATGGCATCAACTTTTGCCTTCAACCCGAATCGCTCCAGGTTCTTCACGGTGCGTGGGTGGATGGGGAACACGACCTTCCTAGTAGCCGCGACTTCCGCGATCAGATCCAACAATTCGCTCAGCCTTTCCTGCACATCCACCGTTGCTGGACGGTGGATTGTCATCAGGACATGTCCACCATTGCCCAGTTGAAGTTCATCCAATACTGGTGAAGCCTTCACACCGTCCTCAAAGGCCACCAACGTGTCGATCATGGTGTTGCCGACAAAGTGCAGGCGCTCCTTCGCTTTGCCATCGTGCAACAGATTGTCCATCCCGCTTTGTTCGGTGATGAAGTAGTGATGGGGTGATCCGATCGGTCAGCACGCGGTTGTGCTCTTCCGGCATGCTGTTGTCGAAGCTCCGCAGGCCACTTTCCAAATGCGCGAGCGGCACGTTCAACTTGTTGGCCACCAACGCGGCGGCCAGCGTGCTGTTCACATCGCCCACCACCATCACCATATCGGGTCGTTCGCTCAATACCACCGGCTCCAACTTCTCCATGATGCCGGCCATCTGGGCAAGCGGAGTACCTGCACCGATCTCCAAAAAGATGTCAGGAGCCAACCCGAACTGCTCGAAGAATACATCGGCCATGTTCTTGCTGAAGTGCTGACCGGTGTGTACAATGCGCACATCGATCTTGCCGCGGGCCGCAGCGACCTTCTTGAACCGCGTTACCTTGATGAAGTTGGGCCGCGTGCCCACAACGATCAGCAGCTTCTTCATCCCAGCACTTGATCGCTTGTCCGCGTGGCGATGATGAATTCCGTGCTCGGCGTATCGCTGACTTTCCGCGCGGGTGCCCCCGCGATCGTCATGTTGCCTTCGGGGAAGGAATGGTTCACGACGCTGTTCGCGCCGATGGCCGTATTGGGTCCGATCACAATGTCGCCGAAGATCTTGGCACCAGGGCCGACGTAGCAGTTGTCGCCGAGCGTTGGAACGAGGTCCTTTGGGCCGGGCCGTGTACCGACCACTACATCCACATGTATGCGGCAGTTCTTGCCGATGCGTGCGTTGGGGTGAACGACGATGGTGCCACGATGAGCAATGCTGAGGCCGGGTCCGAACGCGTTCGGCGGAATGTCGAAACCGCAACGCACGCTCTGGTTGTGGAAACGAAGGCTCCAATACTTGTAGATCAACCTGCCGATCATGCCGCTGTGCTTCCGCGTGTTCATCATGAACTCCATGCGGCGCAACAGTCGCTGGAATTTCCACACCTCATCGTACCACTGGTGTATGCTGTGCTCGCGCCGCAGCGCGATGCGATCGGCTTCCAGGTACGCGCGGTAGTCGGCCTTGCTGCGGATCATGACGCAAGCTGCATTGTCCCCCTTTGAAGGGGGCAGGGGGATGACCTATGGGCTCTCATGCCTGCGCGCCTTTTCTCCAGCGCACCAGCCGTTCGGCATTGGCGAACCCGAAGAGATTGAACAGGAACACGTACTTCTCCGTGATGGCCTTGCTCACGTCCGGCCGGAAACCTTTGCTGATGGCTGACCGGAACTCGTGAACGGCTTCCTTCATGTCGTACATGGCCAGTATGCGGATCGCCATGAAGAGGTACTGGTCGAGCACCGCGATCTCCTGACGGTAAAGCGCGGCATCGGTGGCCTTCAAATGGTCTTTCATGGCACGACGCAAGGCAATGTACCTACGCCAGTTGTCCTGCACGCTCATGAGGCTGATGCTGCCGCTGGTGCGCTTGAGCACATGCGTTGTAATGCGCTTGTCCCACAGCACTTCGGCACCATCGCGCAACAATCGGAACATCAGTTCGTAGTCCTGACTGCTGGCCAGATCGGTGCGCCAGCCTCCCGCCTTCTCCACCTCGGCCTTTCGCCAAAGGTTGGCACTGGTGGTGCCCAAACGCGTGCGGATCAATGCCATCCAAGGTTTGTCATAGAGCGCTTCGGTGGGTAACAACAGTCCGTTGGGCATGATCTTCTCATAGTCACCTACGATCAGTGCGGGCTTCGTGGATGTGTCATTGAGCATTGCCACCTGGCCGCTCAGCTTCTCCTTTTCCAACACATCATCAGCATCCAGGAACTGCAGCCACTCACCGGTGGCCAACGCCATACCCGCGTTGCGCGCGGCACAAGCTCCCTGATTCGTTTGACGCAACACCTGCATCCGCCCGTGCGTCTTCCCCTTGTATGCCTCCAATACAGCAGGCGTATCATCGGCGCTGCCGTCATCCACTGCAATGATCTCCCAGTCTGTGTGCGACTGTGCCAAAACACTATCGAGCGTAGCGGGCAACAACGCCTCCACGTTCCAACAGGGAATGACGATCGATATCTTCATAACGCTCCGCCGGGCGCGGCGGGCCGCGAATGTAGGGGGCTCGACTTGGCGGACTACTTCGTCAAGTACCCCCTCCCCCGCAAGTCCCCTATCAACTTTGGGTTGAAGATGCCCACCCCGGCCCGGTTGAAGTGGTTGTGGTCGTAGTAGTGATTGCGATCGTTGAGCGGCAAGCCGTGGTCGAACGCGTAGTCGATATACCCGGTACCCGTCACGCTGGCAACGCTGTCGATGACGGCATGGAAGGCATCATGGCGCGGCCGGTTGCTGGCTTTGGGCAACGGGTGCGTTACCAGCACGATCGGGATGCCTTGCTCTTGACAGTAACGGATGCACTTCACCAAGTATTCCGGCTGGCGTTCGCCGAGTTCCAGTGTAAGGTCGAGGCCGTAGTCGATCTCACCTTTCACACTGTCGGTCTTCGTGCTGAAGCCGGCGTCCACATAGAAGCTGTCCACGTATGCCGCCGGTTCATTGGCCATGAGCTTGCGGATGGTGAACATGTTGAGGATGCGCGGATCGCGGATGGCGCTGAACATGCGCAGTACTGCTGCATCGCTGGTGATGTTCTGGCTCATGTCGGCGGTACTCTCCAAGCCTTCCATCGCCATGGCGTTCTCGTAGCAATCGAGCACGATCAGTCCTGTATTCTCCTTGGTGGTGTACTCTTTCAGGATGGCGTACGTATTGATCGGCGTTTGCGCGCTGGTGCCCAAGTTGTACATGCTGATGCCTGCTTCGTTGAAGATCGCGGGGTCATAGCCACGATACGCGTGGCTGCTGCCGATCACGATCACATCGTAACGGGTCGCCGGATCGTACTCCTTGAACTTGCGATATGTGTTGCCGCCCTTCAGGTTGTACACGTCGCTGGTCCGGTACACCAAAGCGTTCTCCCCCACTTTCACCTTGCAGAGCACGAAGAATATCGCCACGTACGCCACGGCGGAGATCGCACCGACGATGGCGGCTTGACGCAGGATGCGCAGGAGGATGTTCATGCTAGAACTGGAAGTAGATGAACATCGTTTTCCCGTAGAAACCGAAGAGCAGGCATGCCACCACCAGCGCGGCTTGGAAGGCGTAGTCGAAACGTTTCGAGGGCAACTTCACTTCGCGCTTGATCCACTTGTCCACCCATGGATCAATGACGAAGAAGAGGAGGGCCATGGCGATCGTGATCACGAACACGCCCGGCTTCACTTCATTGATCAAATGACCCAGTGATCGGCCGGCATCGTTGATCCCCAACCACTTACTGAAGATGAGCTTCACATGCCCAATGCTCTCCGCCCGGAACAACACCCAACCAACGAACACCAAGTGGAATGTCACGATCACGTTCACCCAACGATACCAGCGCGCCTTCACGCTGCCGAAGAGCTTGGTCCACATTGGTTTGAACACGATGGCCGCGATCAGGTACACACCGTGCAGGGCGCCCCAGAGCACATAGGTCCAGTTGGCACCGTGCCAGAGACCGCTGATGAGGAAGACGATGAACAGGTTGAAGTACCACCGCGGCACCGGCACCTTGTTCCCGCCGAGCGGTATGTAGAGGTAATCGCGGAACCAACTGCTGAGGCTGATGTGCCAACGGCTCCAGAACTCGCTGATACTGCCGCTCATGAACGGCGTTCGGAAGTTCACCATCAGCTCGAAGCCCATGCAACGCGCAGCACCGATAGCGATGTCGGTGTAGCCGCTGAAGTCGCAATAGATCTGTAGTGCGAAAAGATAGGTAGCCACGAGAGCCGACCAACCATCGTGTTGGCTAGGATTGGCGTACACCATATCGACTATGGCAGCACAGCGATCGGCGATCACCAGCTTCTTGAAAAATCCCCATGCCATCTGCCGGAGGCCATGCGCGATCTTGTCATAGCCCGGGTCGAAGCGCATCCCCAATTGCTTCAACAGATTGCCCGGACGCTCGATCGGTCCCGCGACGAGTTGTGGATAGAACATTACGTACAGTGCGAACACGCCGAGCTTCCGCTCCGGCGGCTGGTGCTTCCTGTACACCTCGATGGTATAACTAAGGCTCTGGAACGTGTGGAAGGAAAGACCGATGGGCAGAAGGATACCGAGGTCGGGCACATCGTACGGAAGTCCTGCCCCACGGACCACGGTGGCAATGCTCTGGTTGAGGAAGTTGAAGTACTTGAAGAAGGCGAGCACCCCCACGTTCGCTACGATGCTCGCCACCAACCACCACTTCCGCTTGCGCCCTTCGCTACGATCGATGAGGATGCCCGCCACATAGTCCACTGCGATCGTGAAGCCGAGGATGAGGATATACACCGGCACAAAGGCCATGTAGAACCAGCAACTCGCGGCCAGCAACCACCACCAGCGTTGCTTGTAGGGCAATAGGTAGTAGCCGATCGTAACGATCGGAAAGAAGATGAGGAAGGCGAAGCTGTTGAAGAGCATGCGCTACACGCCGAGCAGTTGATCGCACAACCGGTTGAAGGTCTGCTCGGCCCTGAAGCCTTCGGCCCAGCGGGCCCGCACAGTTTCCCTCGAGGGCATGGGACCGAGAAGTGCCTGAGCAATACGTTCCGGTGTTGGGTCGTTCTCCAACAATACACCCGAGCGTGCGTCGACGATCTCCCGCACACCACCGGCATCGGCGGCGACCAGCGGTATCCCGAAACTGGCCGCTTCCTGCAAGGCGACAGGCACACCTCCTTCGCTGCTGCTGAGGTGAACGAAGCGGTCCACGGGTGTTGTCGTGTACCAGTTCAAGATCTCCGCGTTCGGTGTCGCTCCACGGAAGTCAACGGTAATGTTCGCCGGTAGCGCCTTCGCCAACTCCTCGATCCGAGCGCGTTCCGGTCCGTCGCCGAAATGCGTCCAGTGTGCTGACCCGTAAATGTGCTTGAGCGTAGTTACCAGCAGGTCCACACGCTTCAACGGGAAGAGGTTGCTGCACGAGGCGATCCGCAATACATCGCTCGGCGACCAAGGCGCCAGGCCGTGATCGGTGGTACCCATCCTGCTCAGCACCACTTTGTGCGCGTGCTCTGTGGCGGTGGTGCGCAGGTGCTCAACTGCGGCCGCGCTGGGTACATGAACCGCGTCAGCACTGCGCATAACGAAGTCGCGGAAGGCGGGCCAACCATCGGGGCTGCGCTCCGCATAAAGGTCGAAGCCGTGCATGCGCGTAACGAACCGGATGTCCGGATCCATCCGCTTCAGCAACCCAAGTGCGATCGGCCAATCGTAGGCCCAGTAGCTATACAGGACCGCATCTTTCGTCAGCATACCCGTGCTGAAGGCGTGCTTCAACACCAGTGCGCGTTGCAACGCTTGGCTCAACCGGGGCCGAACATCCAAGGGCCAGCGGCGGGCGAATACCCAAGTGGACGGTGCGCTCTTGCGTATCTCGTTCGTCACTTCGGCGATCAATGAACGCAACTTCAACTTGCTGAACAGCGACGCGGATGCGTACGGTTCGGCGATCACTTGTACCGTTGAAGCATTTGCCGGGATGGTTCGAGCCCCCTGCACATCGTTGAACAACGGCAACAAGGTGATGTGCCCGAACCGCTGGGCAAGGACCGGTAGCTCATTCTCCAAGTAGGCCTCGCCTGTGCCATGCGGGTATCGCATGGTGAAGAGATGTAGGTCGCTCGCTGGCATCACTACAAGGATAATCGGCTAGTCGCGAAGAAGCATGTCAGCGAAGGCGTCGTACACCACTTGTGCATCGAAGCGTTGCTGCCACGCGGCGCGCACCTGCGCTCTGCCATCCACGGTGTACCACGGGGTTTCCTTCCAGCGATCAACGATCCCCGCAACGCGGGTCACATCAACTGCGTTCGGGAGCAGCACACCCGTCCGACTTGTCACCACCTCCTTCACACCACCGGCATCAGCCGCCAATAGCGGGATGCCAAAGCTTGCCGCTTCCTGCAACGCCACCGGGGCCCCGCCCTCGGTCCGGCTCAGGTGGATGAAGAGGTCCGTAGGATTCGCCTTGTACCAAGCGATCACTTCGGCGTTCGGGCGACTGCCCAAAAGCGTTGCCCGAACATGTGCAGGTGCCGTGCGCAACACCGCCTCCACTTTCGAACGTTCCGCTCCCTCGCCAAAGTGCGTCCACTGGACCGGGATGGAACATTTGCACAGTGCCTCAGCGATCAGATGCACCCTTTTCAATTCCACCAGATTGCTACAGGAGACCACGTGTAACGCTTCAGCCGGTGCCCAAGGACCCGCGCCATGGTCAACCGTTGCCAAGTAGCTCAACTTGATTTTCTCCGCATGCCGGGGATAGGCCTTGCGCATGTTCTCAATACCATCTTGACTGATCGGATGCACTCCTTTTGCCTGCTGTACTTGGAAGCGCTGGAACATCTGCCAGCCCTCGCGTGCGCGGTGCGCATACATGTCGAATCCCATCATGCGACTGCGGAATGCCACGCGGGGATCCATCGACCTCCACAGACCAAGAGCAGTTGCCCAATCCGCTGTCCAAAACGAGTAGAGTACCACGCGCTGCGGATCAACCTCCGCTCCCAACACGCGTTTCAATTCCAATGCACGGTGCAAGGCCTGTCGTAGGCGACTACGCAGGTCGGGCCATCGCCTGCGCAACACGCCGAGTGATGGAGCCGACGAGATCGTGGTCCGTAGCAAGCCC
This sequence comes from Flavobacteriales bacterium, assembly GCA_016703005.1. GTDB lineage: Bacteria > Bacteroidota > Bacteroidia > Flavobacteriales_F > PHOS-HE28 > PHOS-HE28. Next base: position 211,792 of record JADJCX010000001.1, on the reverse strand, counting down.
AACACTGAAGACAGGTTGACCATAAGTTCACCTATGCTCGCGGCGCGATAGGGATCTGTGATCGCGTGGCGCACTTCAACCCCAGGAGGCAGCGGGTTTGCGACACCTTTGCCGAGCAGCGGGAACAGAACCACTTTGTCGAACCGCTTGGCGAGGACAGGCAACTCGTTCGCCAAGAACGCCTCGTTGGTCCCGTATGGGTAGCTCACCGTGAACAACCAGAGTTCCTTGCCCATGCTTCAATGCCGCCGCAAGATGGCTTTGACCTGTTGCTTGCCGAGATACGCTACCCGGTCCATCGGCCATCGTCCGCTCAGCTTCAGGTGGGCCAATGCCGCACCGGTGCTCCTATCGGCCAAGAAGTGGAAGAGTTCATCCCACAGGGCTTTCAACCGCTTGCTGAAAGAGGCGATCGGAAAGAGCTTCCGCTCCTCGTTCATGCGCAGCAGTTCGTTCAGCCACGCGCGCAATGCCTTCACCTGGTCAGCATCCGGTCGGTGGCGGAAGATCTTGCCGGCGAGCAGGTGCAGATCCAATTGTTCGTCGCTCAGCGGTAGCTCAAAGTAGGCGAACACACGGCGCGTCAAGTCGGCAAAGTCTTTCGACTTGTCCCGGCCATGGCTGATGTTCTGCTCACCACGGCGATAGAGCGTCATCGCTTCATCCAAGTTGCCGAACCGCCCGACACGCGAAACGCGCAGCCAGAACAACCAGTCCTCTCCTACCCGAGGCCACGATGGGTCGTATCGCAGGTGGTGCTGTTCGACCAAACTTCGCCGCATGATGCTGGCACCTTGGCTCACCGGCACACCGAACAACAGGTTGGCCATGCAGTCTTCGTGATCGATGGGGAACTTCCACAGCCGATCGCGGGCACCGAACAACTGCAGGTGACCGCCGCTGGCCACCACCTCGGGATGCGCATCCATGTACGCCACTTGCTTGCTCAACCGGTCGGGCACGGCCAGGTCGTCGGCATCCAGTCGCACCAGATAATCCCCGCGCGCTTCGTCCAGACAGCGGTTCGCCGCACCCGCGGGGCCAAGATTTTCCGCCAACTCGATGACCCTGACCCGCGGATCGGCAATGCTGCGCACCACCGCAACACTTTCATCAGTGCTCTTATCGTCCACGCATACGATCTCGAAGTCCTGGAAGCTTCCGTTCAACACACTGTCGATGGCTTCCTTCACGAAGGGTGCCTTGTTGTACACGGGCATAAGCACCGATACTCTCATCGCAACAAGCTGCGCAGTTTTCGGCGCGTGCGGAAGAGTCCCCACGATGGCACGTTCAGTTCCTTCCGCAACTGTTGCAGTCGTCGTTCCTGATCAGGCGTAAGGTCATCGTTGAGCCAGGGCCGCAAGCGAAGGAAGGCCTTCATCAGCCGGAAGTCGTCCTGCCGATGGATAACGCCATGCCATTTGAGCAGAAAGGTGGTAGCCATGCTGCGCACGATGTCCTTGCTCTTTCCAGTCGCTGGTATACCGCGTAATCCGGTACTGAGCTGGTGCGCGAGCGGGAACAAGGCCGCCATATCATGCGCGCCGCTCGCCATACAAAGCGAATGGAGCAGAGTTGCCATCTCATCAAGGAAGCGCTCGTGCGAGGTGATCGTCTTGCTGGCATCGTGCAGGCGGAACACCGCCAATTCCACGGGATCGAAGCGCATGTGCTGCGAACCGTTGCGCAGGAGGTGTTGCCACCAGAGCTCCACGTCCATGACATAGCGTAGCGCCGTATCCACACCGCCGATCTCGCGCACCAGATCGAGCTTGTAGTAGGTAGCCGGTTGGTTGATCACGGGATCGGTGAACAAGCGGTGCGCGTCGTTGGCATCGTTCAGCCGCTCGAATACACGGTGACCATGCTTGTCACTGTGGACCACACGACCACCGAACACGCGCAGTTGCGGATCGGCGGCGAACGCAGCCCCCACCTTGTGCAGCGCGCCGGGTGTCAGGGCATCGTCGCTGTTGAGCCATGTGAAAACATCGCCGGTGGCATGCGCCAATCCCTTGTTGATCGCATCGCTCTGGCCGTTGTCCTTCTCGCTGCAGTACCACTTCAACTTGGCCGCGTGCTTCTCAATGATGCCTTTGCTGCCATCGGTGCTGCCGCCATCCACCACGATGTGCTCCACGTTCGGATAATCCTGCTCCGATACGGAGTGGATGCACTCCTCCAAGTATTGCGCCTGTTGAAAACTGGGCGTGATGATGGTGATGCGCGGCAGGTGGCTCATGGCATCATGGCGTTGTGCAACGATCGTTCGAAGGCTTCTGCGCTGCGTTCCACAGTGAAGTTGTCCCGGGCCGAAAGATGCGCTTGTTCGCCCATGATGCGTGCGGCTTCCCGATCGTTCATCAACTTGAGCATGGCTTCGGAAAGATCGCATTCGTCCTTCTTGTAGACCAAACCGTTCTTCCCGTCGTGCAAGATCTCCGTGGTTCCCCCACTGGCGTGGCCGATCACGGGCAGCCCACAGGCCATGGCCTCCACCATGGCGCGCCCGAAGGCTTCCCAGCGTGAGGCGGAAACGAATGCATCGCACTTGAACATCATGCTGATCGGGTCCTCCACATAGCCGGCCAATTCCACAGCATCTTGCTGGCCAGTGCGGATGATTGTCGCAAGGAGCTCGCGGTCCCGCCCGGTACCGGCAATGATCAGGCGGGCTTCGGGTCGTTGCTTGCGCACAAGTGCCAGTGCCCGCACGGTTTCCATTTGCCCCTTGCTCGGGTGGATCAACCCGATCTGGAAAAAAGTGAACGTCGCGAGATCGGTGCTCCGGTCGCGCTTTGCTAGACTCGCGTAGGTACTCGCCCGGAACACCCCGTTCGGCACCACATCGATACGATCCGCCGGAACGCCAAAGCGGCCCAAGTCGTTCTTCAACGCTTGCGATATAGCTACCACCTTCTTTGCTGACCGCAGTGCGCGCGCGTACCCACCACGCCCGGCATCGTAGGTCAGACCATAGTGCTGCTCGGGGAACTCGCGGGCATGCCATACATGCGGGATGCCCAATTGCTGTGCGGCCCGCCAGCCGATGCTCACCGCCAAGCTGTTGCTGTGCAGTAGCTCCGGTTTCCATTCCCGTAGTTCCGGGATCAGCTTCCGCAGTGCCGCATCGCTCGCGCTCTTCCGCCTACGTGCCGCTCGTTCGTGCCGGATCCACTGCGCAATGTGGTGATACAACCGACCGCCGTAATAGCGTTCGCTCATCCACGGCTCGAAGGGTGCGGCGCGGAACGGTATACGCTCGTGCTGCAATCGCTTGGTCAGCGGCCCTTCCCGCGGAACCACTACCAATGGCTCCACCACACCCCGCTCTCTCAATTCCAAGAGCATCTCCAGCAAACTCCGGTTGGCACCGTAGAGTTCGGCGTAGTGGGTAAAGGAGACGAGGCGCACGCCGCGAAGCTATCCGCAGCGATCAGCCCACAACACCTTCAAGGATGCGCTGCAAACCTCCAATGGAATGTCGCATGGTGTACCGCTCTTCCACATTGGCACGACCGGCGGAACCCATGGTAGCTGCACGCCCGGGGTCGTGCGCAAGGGCAACAATGTTCGCGGACATTGCCTCCACATCGTGCTCGTCGCAAAGAAGTCCGTGAACTCCGTGCTCCACCACATCAGGAATGCCCGCGTGGCGTGTGGCAATGACCGGAATTCCAGTGGCCATTGCTTCGAGCACGGCAAGTGGTGTGCCTTCGTGGTCGTTGTCCCCGCTCACCACGCTATGCTGGACAAACGCGCGTGCTCCGCGTAGGCGTTCGGCCACTTGTTCATGCGGGAGCACACCTGCGAATTCAACCGCTGCCTTCATTCCATGGCATCCACGTACTGTTTGCACTGTTCAAGCAACGGGCCATCGCCGATCATGGAAAGTCGCAAGGTGTTGTCCTGCGACCAAGCCTTGTGGAACGCTGCAAGAGTCAGTTGGGGCGCCTTCTTCTCCACGAACCGCCCGATGGCCACGAACGCAGCGGGCACTTGGCCGGGCGCGCCGGTACGGAACCGTTCCACATCGATACCATAGCAGTTATAGTGTACACGTTCCTGTGGAGCACCAAGAGACACTACTTGGCGTTCCATTTCGCGGCTCACCACCACGATAGCTGCTGCATTCCGCATCAGATCCTCATAGTTGCCCTGCTCGTTCAACAGCTTCGTGCTGAACGCATCCACACCGTGGAAGTGGACCACCAACGGCAAACGGAGCTTTCTACATACAGGAAGCATGGCCGTTCCGGTCGGGCCGTATTCGGCCAATACAAGTTGCGGAGCGAAGACACGCACGAGCGCCGTTACCGCCCGCTGATGCTCTCGTTGCCAACTGCTCCTGAAGCGCAGGCGTACGCTACGCATGAACTTGGCGAAGCCCTCAATGGCCATGATCTCCGTACCGTCCTCGAACCGCCTCGGCAGGAAGCCATCCGTCAGCACTAAGTGCTCACCCGGCAACCGTTCAATATGCGCACGGATGAAGGTTTCGCTCCATGCATCGCGGTTCGGCGATACGATGACGGTGCGCAGCGGGTTCATTTGACGGCGGTTCCCGAAAGCCCTGTGATCATGGGGCCATGGGCCAAGTTGCCGATGCTGTCGTTCCGCAGCAGGCTCCGAACAATGGGGAAAGTCAAGCGCTTGAAGATGGATCGCCGCCGCTTGCTCATCGGCTTCCGCGTTACCCACAACCCGATCATTTGCGCCAAACTCGCGTTCCATCCGCCATGCGGGGTTACTACGACATCCTTGAAGCCCGCATCCTTCAGCATGCGCTCCATGGCGAAGGGTGTGTAGCGATGCTCGTCATACGGCACGTCGTGCAGCGGCCAGAGGAAGGGGACCGTGAAGAAGAATGTTCCGCCTGGGCGCATGACGCGGTGGGCTTCGCGCAGCACTACCATCGGCTCAGGGCAATGCTCCAGCACCTCGATGGCCATGGCATTGTCCACACTCGCATCGACCAGTGGTGCGGTGCGACCGTCCCATTCAATGTCAGGCGGCACCTTCTTGTAGATGCCATGAGAGCCGAGATCCAAGCCGATGTATTGCGCGATGCCGGTGGGCTGGGCCAACAACAACTCCCGGTATGGCATCACCCCACATCCGATATCGAGCAGGGAACCCTTGAAATGCGGCTTGGCCTGCTTCACCGCTTTCAGGATCGACGACCGCACAGGGTACAAGTCCTGTGTGTCGCGCGTAAGCTGTGGGTCGGTGAAGGGGTGCATCCGCGGCAAAGGTGATCAGCAGCGCGCATGGGAGGAACGGTCGTTACGCCGCAGGCCGATCAGCGCGGCCCACGATGTGGCTTTCCCTTGTATCCGGATCGGATCAGATGAGCAATCGCAGGGTGTGGGTCAGGAAAACGGAATGTCCGAAACGGCTTTTCACGCGCTGTGCAATGGCATCCAGTTCGCCGGTTGATGTGGATCGCGGATACAACAGGCCAAGACATGTTCCACTGTGCGTATTCACCACGCCCATGGCCCCCAATTCCCTATAGTGATCAAGTATATCCCTGCGGTGTAAGTCGGGTCTTGCCCTCAAATGGAGTTCGGCGGACCGTGTCGCCTTGTCGGCAATGCCTTGGTCGTCGCGGCGTTCGAAATCAACGGCCATGGCCTCCAGCAACGCATCGTACTCGGCCATTACATCGGGTGTGAACTGCAGATCCTTGTTATAGGTCAATGTATCCACCTCACCCCCTAGGTCAACAGCCACCACGCTGAACTCGGGTATGTACAATAATTCCTTTATCAGCTCGCCTTTGCGGTGATCGTACACCACGCACGATTTGAACATGAGACCATCGTGCGGCTCGATCTTGGTGAACATCTCGGAGATGGTCTTTTCCCGGAGCAGAAAACCGAAGACTTCCTGCAATGCCCTTACGGTGCTCAGCATATCCGCAGTGGAGGAACTCAACCCTTTGCCAACAGGAATATTGCGGCTGAAGGAAATGGTAACCTCGAAACCCTCCTCGACGCCGAGCTTTTCCAGAAGCATCTCCACCACGCGACGGGACTTACTGTACTCGCAGTTGATCACCAAAGGCCCTTGCCGCTCGATCGCCGTGAGGTTGCAGATCGACCACATGTCCACCGGAAGCGTTACAAGGAAATCCCTTCCTCCGGGCAATCGGCCCTGTATAAGCTCGCCGAAGCTGCCGTGCGACTTTCCATACCCCACGAGAATGTTCGAACGGAAGGCCATCTCAGTTCACCAGTGCTTTGAGTTTGTCCATGGAGGCGCGTGTAGCGCTGCGCTGATGCCATTTCCACCAGGAAAGTGTCATCGTAAAGCGGGGTATTGCGCAATTCCTCGATGAACGGGGTTACATAATCTCCATCGACGAAGGCGCCGGTGCCCGGGATCTTGGTGCCCGAGGCAGCTTGCGAGGTGATGATCATTGTCGCCGGCGAATGCTCTTTCATATACCGCGCCAGCCCGCACATGCTACCACCGGAACCCATGCTGCCCGCAACGGCCGAAACCCGGGGCAGATCCTTCAATATCTCCGGGCCGAGTGTTTCATATGAGGCTTGTGGGTTCGATCGATCGTGCAGTTGGTCCATGAAGCAGTACGTGTCATCCGCATCGGCCAATTCTTTGCACTTCCGGTTACCTTCCACGGTGATGTCACCGAACACTTCCAAGCCGGCACCGAAATAACGAATGAAGCCGCGCTTGTCTTCAGTAAGTTTCGTGTTGCAGATCACGTGCACCGGGTAACCGAGTATGCGGCCGAAGTACGCGAGCGCACAGGCCATGTTGCCGCTGCTGGCGTCAAGGATCGTTTTGCCCGGGACCAGCCGGCCGGTGCGGATGGCATTGCGGATCAAATACAGACAAGCCCTGTCCTTGATACTGCCAGTGGGGTTGAAACTCTCGAGCTTCACGAGGATCCGCACATCGGGCACCTCATCGGTTCTGAAACGGACCATCGGGGTATTGCCCACCAGGTCCAGCATGGTTTCATGGATCGCTGCCATGTGCGTTGTAAAGGGTGGCGAATGTAGAGCGGTGCTTCGCTATGCGGGCGGATCAACATCAACCTCCACCACCATGTGGTCATACATGTCCGCTATGGTGCCGAGCATATCCGCCTGAGTGGGAAAGGACAGCAGCAAAAGACCCAATCGGCTGGATGACCCAGCGAAACGCTCCACCTTATCCCCAGGTTGCGCGATGATCGAGCGATGAAAGATGGCCCGCTCCAAATGATCATCGAAATGAATGGACCGCAGGATGCCGTTGTGGAGCGAATGCACCACGGCATGGGCGAAGTAACCGGTAGGTTCCGACAAGGCATTCAGGATCACCGGCCAGCCCATGCTTTGGCAAATGGACGCTTCCGTAAGATCTACACCGGTACGCCGGTGCATCAGGTCGCCTACCATGTTCCCGCCATTACGTGCACCGATGTCGATCATGATCGCACGTCCCGCGTCGTCGACGATCACATCGATGTTGAAGACGCCGGTCTTTACGCCCAGGTCGCTGATGAGCCGCTGTGCACCTGCCATCGCTTCCTGCTGTTTGGCCATGGGTACTACGGATGGGAAGGACACGGACCGTGGGACAAGGCCGTTGAGGGCGCTATTGAAGTGTACATCGCCGAAGCAGAAGAAGGCGATCCGGCCGTCCACAATAAGGACATCTCCTGTCATTTGGGGGAGTACCCGGAGCAGGAACTCCTCAACGATCACCTTACCTGATCGGGAGAAGGACCGCGCGCTATCGAGCATTTGCTGAACCTTTTCCGGCTCTTCATCAGCGGAGATGACGTAACACCCTTTACTGCCCGATGTATCTACCGGCTTGATGATACAACCATGGGGCCAACTGGCTATGAGCTTGAGCACTTGGCTTGCCGAGATGGCCGGGGCTGACCTAGGGGCGGCAATACCAAGCCGGTGTTGTGCTTCACGGAACAACACCTTGTCCTGTAGACAGGTCACAGCATCCAAGCCACCTCCCGGAAGGCCCATTTCGTCTGCCACGTATGCAGCCGTGACCGCTGCTGGGTCCGAGCCGTAGGCGGAGATCCCGTCCACCCGTAACCTTCGTGCCAATTCCAACACCTCGACGGTGGAAGTGCTGCTTATCGTATGGCTCTCATCCGCATACTGATGACCGATATCCTGCGGACGATTGCCGCAGGTGATCACGTACAATCCCAGCTCTTGTGCTTTCCTTATCGCCGGTACCTGCACATCTGAACCGCCAAGCATCAAGAGCCTCCCGGACTTCATTTCGTTCCGGTGGTGTCCGACGCTCGATGATCCGGACGAAGGAGCGAGAACATCTCAAGGTCCACATACCGGCCGCCTTTGTAGATGGCTGCGCGCTGGGTGCCCTCGTGCACAAAACCGAGAGAACGGTATAGGCCTTGGGAGGCTTGGTTGTAACTGAGCACGTACGACCTGAGCGAATGAAGGTTCAACTCGTTGAACGCATAGGGCAGAGCGATCGCGTACGCCTGCTTGGCCAGGCCTTTGCCCCAAAGTGCACGGTCTCCGATCATAATACCGGTACGCGCATTTTGGTTCACGTGATCCACGTGAGTGAACAAGAGCACACCCACCAGCCGGTCGTCGCCGATAGTACGGATACCTAACCGCAGCGTACGACCTTGCTCATGTTCCGTACGCGCCCGCGCGTTCCATTCGGTTTCCGTTTCCAACGAAACAAAGCGGATCGGGGAAACCACCATGCGGGCGATCTCGGGATCATTGCGCCATGCCAGCATCAGTGGTACATCCGATGCCTTCAATGCACTCAGATGGATATCGGGGCGATCCTGTTGCATGCTTGATCTAAAGCGCGCGAATGTAAACCAACATGCTATGGACGATCACATCCTCCCCGGTACCGGCCAAGGCAAGCATGATATGACGACACCGTTCAGATAAGGCTGCGCAACGTGTACATAGGCCACCTCTACCCATATCTGTCAATGGGCCTTGGGCCGCGGCGGTGTTCGTCGTGCTACGCGCAGCAAACGCAAAGCGCTGATCGGTCTTTGTACCATGGGAATGAACGCTGCGCGCACGAGTTCCCACCAAACGGCTATCGCCTTGGCCCTGCCGTGTTCAACACCCAGATCGCGCATATGCCGTTCGAGCAGAACGCGAAGGTCATGCTCCGGGATATTGCGCAGGTCGGTTGCGAGGTGCAGCCACATGGCCATGCGATGGAAGTGGACACGCACCCCGATGTTGTGTGCCTTGTCCGTGATGCCGCCAGCATGTTTCCGGTACTCGCTGAGCACTCCTGGCACCTTCAACAGATCGCCACGATCCGCTACTGTGGCGAACAACACCATGTCGAAGGAGCCTACCGTACTGAACCAGCTGGGATGCCGATCGAATTGACGGTAGTTGCGGAACATGAACGCCGATGGATGGATCAAAGACCGCGTGCGCAACAGATCAGCAAGCCGCAGCCTATCGGGTGTTCCATCGCGGAACAGGTTTCCGGTGCGATCGCCGTTCCCATTGATCACGGCAGTATCGTGAAAGCAGCCAGCGATGCTCTTATCCCCGAGCAACAGATCGGCTTGACGTTGCAACTTTTCAGGGTCGCACCAGCGGTCATCACCTTCGCACAAGGCGACCAATTCGCCCGTGGCGCGGCGGTACAAGTTCAACACATTCCATCGGCCGGTCGGTGAGCCTTGGACATGGATCACGTTCTTCCTATCGTTCAGCAAAACCTCTATTCGGTCAGGGTGGCGTTGCTGGTAGGCCAGACAGATCTCCCGCGTTCCATCCGTGGAACCATCCTCGCCGATGAGAATGTTATATGGATGGGAACAGCGCTGGCCGAGTATGCTGTCCAGGCAGGCCCCTATGAACGCCGCGTGTTGATACGTGGGGACGACGACCGTGATCCGAGGGTGTGGTTTTCCGACAGCAGGCTTCATGCGATGATCACAGAAGTATGGGCAGCTGTTCCCAGTGAATGGTTATTCCATGCAAGCTCCGATCGGTCATGGGATGCCGATCCGGGGCAGTTTCGCGATGCGCTCGCTGCTCAGAGCGCTTTGAGCAGGGCATCCACCACGAGTTGCTGATCGTTCGCCGATAAGGAATGGTAAAGGGGCAAGCACAGCACGCGCTCAGCGACCGAATTGCTGATCGGGCAATGGCCAGAGCGTTGGACGTATGGCAGCCGATCCAATGAAGGATAGAAATACCGCCGCGGAAAGATGCCCTGAGCGTTCATTGCAAGTGCTACTCGCTCACGTACCCCACCGTCTCGAAGCACAATGGGGAAGTATGCATGGTTGAATTCCGTATCCGACGGAATAGTAAGGGTCTGCAGGTCGGCACCGCGCAGCACCTCCGCATAGCGGAGCCACTGCTCTTTGCGCCGTTGCATGATCGTTCGCATATGAGGCAATACCGCCAGCCCATAGCGGCGTGCAGTTCGCTGTTCTTTCCGTTCACGCCAGCTGCGAAATGCACATCGCCAATGTGTCCGAAACTGCGAAGCAGTTTCAGTTGCTCGCGGACTGCTGGATCACCTGCCACCATGGCTCCACCTTCCGCCGTGTGGAACAGTTTGGTCGCATGAAAACTGAGTGTTGAGACGTCACCGTAGGTGGCCAATCCACGCCCTTTGTAGGTGGTTCCGTAGCCATGCGCCGCATCGTAGATCACCTTCAGTCGGTGCGCATGTGCTATGGCCTCAATGGCTTCGACATCGCATGGAATGCCATAAACGTGGGTGGCAAGTATCGCGCTGGTACGTGTGGTGATCCGTTCCTCGATCCGGGCCGGGTCAAGGCAGAAGGTCATCGGGTCGATGTCCGCGAACACCGGTGTAAGGCCCTCCCAGATCAAGCTTGTGGTCGTAGCGGCGTAGGAGTATGGGGTCGTGATCACCTCCCCTGTCAGACCAAGTGCTTTGATCGCTAGTTGGATGGCGATGGTCCCATTACCCGCAAGCAGGGTGCCTTGGGCGCCAAGTGTATGATCGAGCGCAGCTTCCAATCGCAAAGCCAAGGCTCCTTGGTTGGTGAGCTGCCCACTTGCCCAAACCTCGGCCACCAAGGCATTGTACTCCTCTATCGGAGGCATGAATGCGCGGGTAACGTGGATCGGATGCACCATTTTTGGGTGAGGGGGGGCAAATGTAACCTCACACCAGAGGGGGTTCCAGAAGGTCGATGGGCGCACCCAACAACACCTCCAACTCGAGCAAGCCGGGCGCAAAATGGGAGCGCAAGCGGGCGGCGACCTCAGGACCCATGCGATCGGCATAAGGACGTTCGTTGGCTTTGACCTGCGTGGGCAGTCCACCCGGAAATGGAGACAGGCCCACGGCCGCGCAGATCCCCTGCAGTTGTGTTGCCGGATCGCGTTTCAAGTCTTTGTAATTGATCACATGCACACGAGCACGACCGAAGTGCCGCAGGTAAGGACGCAACTGCTCAGCATAGTTGCCATTGGCCAAATAGCGATGGGCTGATCGCACAGACATCCCAAGGAGTTCATCTTCCACAGCTTGTTCGAACGTGCGCGGATCGAACAGCGCTGAATACTTCGCGTGGTGCTCGAATTGCCGGAACATGTTCCACGCACTGAAGGCCCGCATTGCCGGATCGCGGAGCACAACGACAATGTGCATGGAGGGGAAGAGGTCGTGGATGCGTTGTGGCACGATCGGATCGAACAAGTAGGAAGGCGTGGCTTCGAACGTTGTGAATCCGCGGCCGCGAAACGGTTGCAGTGGAAAATGCTTTGAATAGTCCCGTATGCTTTTCGTCGGATACGCAGGATCGGTGAAGAACTCCAGTTCTTTCACCTTGGGGGCGATCACCTTGGGATGTTGCGCCAACATCTTGAACAAAGCACTGGTACCTGCTTTCTGCGCGCCCACGATGAGAAATGTTGGCAGCAGATGCGGGCGTAGGGGCTCGGCAAGCCTGCCCAACCACCTCATTGTTCCACCAATTCCCATGACAAAGCGGGGATCACGACACCTTTTCGACGGCCATGCCAAGCGCCTTCGCGCTCAGCATCGTGGACAGCGAACGCCACGGTCTCATCAACACGCAGCAGGCGTTTCGCGTTGTGGTAGAACATTATGGTGACCCGATAGTCCCCCACGTTCATGAATTCGGCAGGGATAATGCACCGCACACAATTAGAACCTACGACTGTGCGGGCACGCGTCCGCTCCATCAGAGAAGACGAGAACAAGAGCACATCATCCCCATTGAAGAGGAGTATGCCGACGTTCAGGGTACCATCTGCGATGTCCATGGTGTCGAACCCGATCCGGATGCTGATGGCGATCGCCATGTCAGCAATCCCTTGTTCCGATCATGTTCCACTGAAACACTCCGCAAACGCACGCGCTCGTTCCGGCGCAGCCTCGGCGGTCCATTCCACGGTGTCGTTGAGGCTGGCATAAGTGCGCAGGTATGCGGTCACCACCTCTTCCGAAGGCCCGTCCATGGCCACCTTGCCATCCTGAAGCCATATCACACGGTTGCATAGACTTCGTACCGATGTCATATTATGGCTCACGAAAAGGATGGTGCGCCCGCTGCTCGCGACATCCTTCATCTTTCCCAGGCACTTACGCTGGAACTCCGCATCCCCAACGGCAAGTACTTCATCAATGATCAGCACTTCGGGTTCCAGGTGGGCCGCAACCGCGAAACCCAGCCGAACCCGCATTCCGCTACTATAACGTTTCACGGGTGAATCGATGTGATGTTCGATACCACTGAACGCAATGATCTCCTCCAGCTTTGCTTCGATCTCGTGCTTCCGCATGCCGAGAATGGCACCGTTCAAGAAGATGTTCTCGCGACCGGTCAGTTCGGGGTTGAAGCCTGTGCCCACTTCCAGCAAACTGCTTGTGCGGCCCTTGATGCGGATCGTCCCTGACGTTGGGGAGGTGATCCTGGACATCAACTTCAGCAACGTGCTCTTACCCGCACCATTCCGGCCGATCACACCAACGATCTCACCTTGGTGAACATCGAAACTCAGTCCGCGAAGCGCTAGGAAAAACTCACCAGACCGCTGCGCCACATGCTCTTTACCGATGGGCACGCGTGGGTCGGGTCGTCCGTTCACCTTCGCCCACCAGGCTTTGATATCCTCGGCCAACGTGGTGCCGCCGAACACACCCAACCGGTAGCGTTTGTGGACATCGGTAACACGTATCGCGATCCCTTCCATGATCAGACGATATCGGCGAAGGACCGCTCGACTTTGTTGAAGACCGCCGTTCCCAGCATCAGTATGCAGAGGGTGAACACGCACGTGTAACCAAGTCCGCCCCACGGGATCGGCTGGCCGAAAAAGACCGCGCGCATGCTTTCGATCACGCTCGTCATCGGGTTCACGTTGAAGAGCGTGAGCAGCATCGGGAAGTTCTGCAACCGGGAAAGCGGGAAGATGACGGGGCTGGCGTACATGAGCAGCTGCACACCGAAGCCGACCAGGAAACTGAGATCGCGGTACTTGGTGGTGAGGGCGCTGATCAAGATCCCTGCTCCCAACCCCAACAAGCCCATTATCACCACAAGCACCGGCAGCAACAATAGCGCAGGCGAAGGGCTCCACGTGAAGGCCGGATCGAAGACGTGATAGCCGATCAACAGCACGAGGAAAGCAAAGAACTGTATACCGAAACTGGCCAGATTGCTGATGGCCACGCTCAGTGGCACAGCGAGGCGGGGGAAGTAAACCTTACCCATCAGCGCCGCATTCGCTGTGAAGGTCTTACTGGTCTTGTTCACCACGTTCGCGAAGAAGAACCAAGGCACCAAGCCGCTCAAGTAGAACAGCATGCCAGGTATCTCCTTGGGTGCGAAACCAGCGGCCCGACCGAAGATGAGCGCGAACATGAATGATGTGAGCAGTGGTTGCACCACATGCCACAACGGGCCGAGCACTGTTTGTTTGTATACCGCGGTGATGTCCCTGCGTACGAGCAACCACACCAGATCACGGTAACGCCAGAGTTCCGCAACGTCGAGCTTCCACCATGGGCCATCCGGGCCGATGAAAGTCTCTCGCTCGCTCGCTGATGCGTTGGACATTCTACGTCTTGTTCCCCCTGGTCAGTTGAATTGGAGGCGATCAGGCCCGTGTATCCGGCCGCACGTCATTCCCGGGGACATCCTTCTCATCTCCTTCCTTCTTGCCCTTACGCTTACGACCGTATCCGTACCCGTATCCATAGCCGCTGCCATAACCGTAGCCATAGGCATAGCGGTAGCCATACCCATAGTTCGTGTTGTAGTAGTATTTGCTCTTCTTCATCCTCACCCCGTTGAGGATGAAGCCGAAGTTGTGCACCGGGTTCGCTTGGTGCACTTCCAAGGCGCTCTTGAGGTGGTCCTTGTTCGCGAAGCGCGTGTTGACCACGAACAAGGTCGCATCCGCAAGCTTCATCATCACCAGAGCATCACTGATCAATCCCACAGGCGGGGTATCGATCATCACATAGTCGTAGTGTTTCCGACCGTACTCGAACAATTCGGCCATGTGCTTGCTCAAGACAAGTTCACTGGCGTTGGGCGGTGTGGGGCCGCTCAAGATCACATGGAAGTTCTCGATCTGCGTCGGCAATATCACGTCGGGTATGGCAGCCTTGCCCACCATCAGGTTGCTGATACCGGTCGGACTGCTCATGCCAAGCCCTGTACCTACTTTGGGCTTGTGCAGGTCGAGTTCGAGCAGCAACACCTTGCCCGCCTTCGCAAGGATCGCGCTGAGGTTCACACTGCAAAAGGTCTTGCCTTCGTTAGGGCGATAGCTCGTTACCATCACCACCTTGCCATTGGGTGTTTGTGGCAAGTACTCCAAGTTCGTGCGCACCGTGCGGAAACTCTCGGTGATGGCCGCCTTCGGGTCACTGTCGACCACAACGTAATTCTCCTCGGCCTTCTCGCTTGAAATGATCTCGCCGAAAACGGGCACTTGCGTCATTGCCCGCAACTGTTCCGCGTTCTCCACACGATCATAGAACATCACGCGAACGAACACCACGATCAACGACAGGATCAATCCACCAACGATGAAAGAATACAGGATGCTCAGCTTGTCCGGGCGCACGACCCCGAGACCACGGGCGCGTTCGATCACCTTGGTCTGTGGTATGATACCCGCTTTCGCGATCACCGTGTTCGCTCGTTTCTCCAGCAGGAAAACGTACAACTTCTCGTTCACCTGCACTTTGCGGTCTATGTTTAGCATATCGCGCTGACTCTGCGGTATGCGTTTGATCATGCGCTCATAATCGGCGATCTGCTTCTCAACATCCTCCACCTTGTCCTGTATCGCCTTGCGATCGTTGCCGATGTACGTAAGAAGATTGTTGCGCCCGAGTTGGATCGTTTCGTCGAGTTTTGTGATCGCTTGGTTTTCCTCGGTCGCGTCCTGCAACATGCGGTTGCGGCTCAACTGCATGGTATACAGGTCGCTCACGCTGGAGGTGAGGAATATGTCGTTCTGCAGAACGTAGAAGCTGGGCGGAAGTAGTTCCTCGTCACCGATGTTGAGCACATACTCCTCCAGTGAATTGAGGCTTTCGATCATCAATTGATATTGTCTTCGATTGTTATCGAAATTGGCCAATTGGTCGAAGTAGATGTCTTCCTCGCGGCCGAGGTCAAGAATGTTCCTGTTTTCCTTATAGGCTTGCAGATCGTCCTCGAATTTGTTCAGGATCACGGTCACCTCGCCCAGCTGCAGGTCGATGTAACCCATCGTATTCTCGTTGATGTCGAACTCGCTCTGCAGAGTGTATTGGATATAAAGCACGCTCAAACTATCGAGGAAGAGCTTCGCCCGCTCGGGCTTCTCATCCTCGACTTTCACTTCCAGTATGCTGGTGAACTCAAGGTTCTCCACCTCCATACTGCTCTTGTACTTGTTCACCAACCAAGGACGGCTGTGGATCACGAACTGGTAGTCACCTTCGGCCAACGATGACAAGTCGGAGTTATTGATGTGCTTCAGCCATTGCACCCTGATCCGCATGTCGTTCCCTGCGCTCGTATCCGCATTGAAGGGCAGTGTTCGCGGGATCCTGCCCTCCTTCCCCCCGTCGTAGGTGATGGTGAAGTTCTCCGTATCGATGATCTTCAGGTCGATGGGCTTCTCGTACAGGCTCTTGTCCAAGAGCTTCACCTCCACTTCGAAGGGCAGCTCGTGGTATTTTTCGGTGGTCTTCAGTCGGCCCCGCACATAGTAGCTGATGTCGAAATCAAGCTTGTCCAGCGTGCGGTCGATCATGTCGTAGCTGGTCAGCACCCGCTTCTGGTTCACGATATCGCCGTAGGCGGCGTAGTAACCGATGTTCTGGTAGATCTGGCTCTGGTAGTTGAAGACCTCCCTGTCCTTGAGCAGTATTTGGGTACTGGCCCCATGCACTTCGGGCAACTTGTAGCTATAGAGGTAGCTCAATGCCGCGCTTAGCACTACGGCTACCACCACCAAGTACCAGTTTTTCGAGACGATCCGGAGGAAGAAGCGCAGATCATTGGCATCGATCACGCCACCCTTTACCGATGCCTTCGCTGCTGCCATGTTCGCGCTACATATGCTTCCGAGGTCCCGACAGGTCGGCGAAAGCGGGCGCGAATATAGACCCGCACCAGATGATCCGGTCAGCCGGGATGGGCCGTCCGTCAAGGGTATCCCGGCATTGGTCGGAGCATGCTGATAAGCTGTTGAAGTTGTATTGAACCACGGATCACAATTCTTCTACTTTTGGCCACTCCTGATCCAGACCCTGTTCGACTGAAAATGCGGTTGTCCTTACGCTCCATCGTACTCCTCTTCGTGTTGTTGGTGCCAACGATCGGTGGTCTACTTGCTCAAGGTGGTCCTCCGGTAGGCGGACCGCCACCTTGCTGGCCGCCGCCCTGTATTCCGATCGATGGCGGTGTTTCACTTTTGGCTGCTGCTGGTGCTTTGTTCGGAGGGAGGATGGCCCTGAACCTTCGTCGCCGAAGGAAGACCGCCATCTGATGCCGTCGCTTCCCACCTTGTCGGTGGTGAAGAAGGACCCGCTCCTACGCTTCCTCCTTCTTGGTTTCTCACTTTTTGTCGGTTGGTTGCTGCTTTACTATCTGGTGTTGCACCCGCATACCATGTTGGACAAGGCCGTTATCGACAGCCTGATCCGTTGGGCCGGTGGCATACTTCAAACTTTCGGCTACGAATTGTTGCCGGAACCGGATCCGGACAACTATCGCACGATCGGCGTGCAAGGAGGCACCCCGCTCTGGATCGGTGATCCGTGCAATGGCGTCATGGTCATGGCGGTATACGTGATCTTCATCATTGCTTACCCCGGCCTTTGGAAACATCGGCTATGGTTCGCCCCGTTGGGCCTCCTGGTCGTGCATGCGATCAACGCCGTGCGCGTTTCAGCCCTGAGCATCATCGTTACCTACAATTACAATTGGCTCACCTTCAACCATGACTACACGTTCTATATCGTGGTATATGGTTGCGTCTTCCTGCTTTGGTGGTGGTGGGTTAAGCTTTTCAACGATAGCTCCCGGCGTGCGTCCGGCGCCGGTTCGTTAAATGGCTAGGACCCATGCGCAGGTTCGCCATCATCTCGATCCTTGTCGTTGCCATCGGCTCGGGCGCCTTGCGGGAATATCTGTTCGTGAATCTCAACTACCAGATCGACCATGTTGGCCGAGGGACTGAATACTCCTACGCCGATTCGACCTTCAAGACGTGGACGCTCGGCTGGGATCTGCAGCGTTTGGAGGTGCTCAAGTGGACATTCGCCGTTGGGTATGTCGTTCTCCTCACAACCTTGGCTGTGTGGATGGCCAGGCTACTTTTCGGTCATTCCCGCCACGCCCGATACATCGTTGTTGCGGTCTTCGGGGTAGCAGGCCTCGCGCTATTGCTCCATCTGCTCTCGGCCTGGTTGCCCCCGTTAGCGGATGTCGCGGTAAAGCTCTTACACATGTTACAGTACCCTGTGGTTCTGCTGGTCTTGCTCGCAGCGAACGCCTTGGGGCGGGCCAGCGCCAAGTGATGGCCGGGGATCGCGGGCACATCTACCTTCGGCCCACCATGGAAGAGACCACCACCGCCAGCACCCCGGTCGCACATCGCGATGCTCCCATCTTCGACCTTATTGAGCGCGAACGCATCCGCCAAACGAACGGCCTTGAGCTGATCGCCAGCGAGAACTACGTGAGCGAACAAGTGATGGCCGCAATGGGCAGCGTGCTCACGAACAAGTACGCTGAAGGGCTTCCAGGCAAGCGCTACTACGGTGGGTGCGAATTCGTTGATGAGGTGGAGAACCTCGCCATCGACCGGGTGAAGAAGCTCTTCGGTGCGGTATGGGCCAATGTGCAACCGCATAGTGGGGCGCAAGCCAACGCCAGTGTGATGCTCGGCTGCCTGAAGCCGGGCGACACGATCCTCGGCTTCGACCTGAGCCACGGCGGTCACCTGACGCATGGCAGCCCGGTGAATTTCAGCGGCAAGCTATACCGCGCCACGTTCTATGGTGTTAGCAAGGAGACCGGTCGCGTTGATATGGACGTTGTTGCTGAAACAGCGCACCGCGAGAAACCCAAGCTCATCATCTGCGGTGCGAGTGCATACAGCCGCGACTGGGATTATGCACGTTTCCGAGCGATCGCCGACGAAGTTGGTGCGCTCCTATTGGCCGATGTAAGCCACCCCGCAGGGCTGATCGCTGCCAGACTGCTGAACGATCCACTGCCCCACTGCCATATCGTTACTACTACCACCCACAAAACCCTGCGCGGACCGCGCGGCGGTTTGATCATGATGGGCCGTGACTTCGAAAACCCTTGGGGCCTGAAAACGCCGAAGGGCGAAGTGCGGAAGATGAGCGCGATACTCGATGGCGCAGTGTTCCCGGGTACACAAGGCGGCCCGTTGGAACATGTGATCGCCGCGAAGGCTGTTGCCTTCGGCGAAGCGCTGGATCCTTCTTTCACCACCTACGGCAAGCAGGTGATCGCGAACGCAAAGGCCTTGGCCAAAGCACTCACCGCCAAAGGCTACGATATCGTGAGCGGTGGAACGGACAACCACTGCATGTTGATCGACCTGCGCAACAAGGACATCACCGGCAAAGAGGCTGAACTCGCGCTGGGCACGGCGGGTATCACGGTGAACAAGAACATGGTGCCGTTCGATACGCAGAGCCCGTTCGTTACCAGTGGTATCCGCATCGGTACGCCTGCAGTTACGTCGCGCGGGTTGAAAGAGAACGAATGCGCCCAAGTGGCGCAGATGATCGACACGGCCTTGATGAACGCCGGCAACACAGCGGAACTGGACCGCGTTCGCTTCCAAGTGGGCGGCATGATGCGCCTGCGCCCGCTCTACGCATGGTGATCTTGCGTTGTCTGGCGTTCGTCCTGCTGCTGATGCCCGTTGCTTTGCGCGCGCAGGATGTACCCACTCGCCACAAGGCGTCGGCGAAAGGCCAATGGTTTCTCTATTGGGGATACAACCGTTCGTGGTTCACGAACAGCGACATCCGGTTCGAAGGCGATGACCATGACTTCACGCTGCGTGATGTACGTGCGCATGACGGCCGGTGGGCTTTGATGCCAAAACCTACTTCTCCCCTTCCACCATTTGGATCCCGCAATACAACTACCGCATCGGCCATTTCTTCAGGGATCGGTGGAGTCTTTCCCTTGGTATGGACCACATGAAGTATGTAGTGGACCAGTACCAGGATGTCCGCGCCGATGGATACGCGCGCGAAACCGGTACAGGCGAAACAGGCGGCCTGAACGGCACTCAACAAGTGACGATCACCCCCGACTTCCTCCAGTACGAGCACACCGACGGCTTGAACCTGATCAGCTTCGACGCCGATCATTACGACCGCTTGTGGCACAGTTCAACCGATCGCTTTGCCCTCGACGCGTTCATGGGTGCGCATGCCGGTATGGTCGTCCCCCGCACCGATGTGCGCTTGTATGGTGAGGGAATGAACAACCGCTTTCACATCGCAGGTTGGGGCGCGGGTGCGCAAGCGGGGCTGCACCTCACCTTGTTCAAGGTGTTGTTCCTCCGCACCACGTTGCGGGGCGGCTACATCGATCTCTTGGATGTTCTCACCACCGGCGATGATACCGATCGTGCAAGCCAGCATTTCTGGTACACCCAGTGGAACGTTACCATTGGGGCGCAGTTCCGACTGCACAAGTAGATCAGTTACCCGGTTTCACCACTGGGGCATCCCAATCCACCTGCTTGCCCATAGTGCCGCCGAGGCGCTTCCAAAAGCTTTCGCGTTCCAGAATGGAAACAAAACTGTCCACCCGCGCGGTGCCTGGGTCTATGGTCGGTGTTGAAAGCCCGAGGTTACCGCTGCGCGTGTCCCACACCACGGGTATCATATCCACTTGAGCCCCGAGCCTGCGGCGCATTTTCTTGCCGAACGACTTGGTCATCTTGCTCTGGAATACATCCGTTGCAAGTGCAATCCGGGTGAAGCCCAGCTCACGTCCCTTCTTCCAACCATAAAAATGTTCTCCGTGCTGTGCTCCGCTATCGGATCCAGGAAACAATGCTTCGCTGGCACGCCCAGCTCCTGTGCATACAAACTCATGATCTCCGCTTCAACGTATGGTGTGTACACCGCTCCCCCACTGAATATGATGTTGCGCGCAACACCCTCTTTGAACAAATGCACGGCCCAGTGCACACGCAACTTCATGGTGCTGTCCCACGACACGCCGTTGAACGGAACCCCCAGGGACGATCACCGCGTCATATGGCTTCTTCTCCTGCGCTGCGGCGTAATACTTCTGCGGGTGCCGTATGACGCACGCACACAACGAAATGAGCAGAACGAACACCGCCATTCGTACCGGGATCCTTGGCTTCGACATTGAACAAGGATAGGGGCTATCCATGACGTTCGTGTGAAGATGCCTGCACGTATAGCTTGGCGGCATGTTGATGCACGCTGACGGCGCGTCCCCACCGGCTTTCTCATGGGATCATTGGTACGCGTCCGTGGGCGGCCGGTCCATCAGCATCGCAGAAGTCAACGAGTACTTGAAGGCGATCCACGAAGATCAATACAAGCGCTTCAATGGACCCATCGCGCCAGAGCGCCATGTCTTCGCAACGGCGGAAGAAGCCAGCGCCGCAGTGAAAAGCAAGGCGAAGGAATTCGGTGCGGACATCGTGGGTGTTTGTTTGATCGAACCGAGCGACATCTATCGTGGCCGTTCCGTGAACGAGTCGCACGCTATTGCCGTTGGTCAGCGCATGCGGTGGACGGAATTCCAAGTGGTGCCTTCGCACGCCAGCGCGGTTGAGTGCCTCCGGATCTATTGGACCTTGGGGGAAACCGTGATCCAGCTCGCGGCTTGGATCCGCTCGCTCGGCTATACCTGCGCGGTGGAACACCCCATCGGCGACAGTGATCTGTTGCACATCCCCATCGGACTGAAGGCGGGCTTCGGCGAACTGGGACGTCATGGGTCCATCATACATCCGGAGCTGGGTCCGCTGTTCCGCATGGGTAGTGTCATCACGTCCATCCCCATGGCCGTGGATCGTCCGATCGACGCTGGCATCGCAGCGTTCTGCGATAGTTGCAAAGCGTGCCGCATCTACTGCCCGGCCAAGGCGATACCCGACCATCGCAACCCCGTGGCAGGCAAGGATCATTTGGGCAACGACCGTTATCAGATCGACACTGGCAAGTGCTTCCCCTACTTCGCCACGCACAACTACTGCAGCATATGCTTGCCGGTGTGCGTGTACAACCACAAAGAATGGGCGCGTGACTTTCCGCAACCCGGTGATCCAGTGGTTGCGACCAAGTTGTTCCCCGAAGTGGTGATGCACGCGCCTCCGCCGGAAGCAACAGCCGTTCCCACCGATACGCGTCACCAGTTCGACAGGGTGACGAGCACCATCGAAGGCCCGAAGAAATCGAAGCCAGCGGACGAATGATCACACGGGTTGCAGGGCGCGTGACCCGATCCACGAAAACCAGCCTTGGATCCGGTGGAGGATCGCCAAAGCCTCGGACTCATCCAACCACAGCGCATAACATGCGATGAAGGCGAAAGCCATTTGCGGGATACCCATGAACACGGCGGTGCTCAGGTGAAAAAGAACACCGACACAAAGCCAGATACGGCGCGTTGGCTTCCACCAAACGGCCACTGGAAAGAGCGACATGAAAGCGAGGGTAGCATAGGTGAGCACCGTACACATCGCAGGAGAAGTCGCAAGCCAACCAAGCTTGAACGTGTCGTCCGCAGCCACGAGGGAAACCGCGGTTCCGTTAAGCCAGTTAGTGCCCATGAACTTATGCGCGGCTGCTGCGGCATAAGCCAAAAGGAGTTGCAACCGAGCTATCCAAAAAGCCGAAGTGCCCCAGGTGGAAATGAGCGCATTCGCTGAGGTTGATACTTGGGTGAACGATGACCAGAAGAGCATGTTCTCCATCAACTGGATGCCCCCGTTGCTGGCCAACCACATGCGATGTGTGATGATGCGGAAAAGGAACCAGAGGAGGATGCCCAGCCACCAACGCGGAACGCGGGCCATAACGATTGAGAGGCTCAACAGCCCAACCAAGATGACCTTACAGACAACCGGTGTGGCCAACTCGATCAATAGACCGATCCAAGACAAAAAACCATCGCCGCTGGTCAGCGGTACATGCGCGCTAGAAAAAGCGTCGTCACCAAGAAAGAGAACGGACAATGCGTACAGGAAGAGCCAGCCGTACGAAGCCCATCGGAACAAGCAGGCCACCTCTTTCATCAGTGCGCGGTCAACTTGATCCCGACAACTTCCGGACTTGCTCCCGTGCGCAGCGCTCTCGCCTGCAATGCGCCTTTGCAAGGGATCCCTTGCGCCATCCGTTCCAATGAAACCGTTAATGCAATGGGAGCCTTGACGATGCTATCGTTGGCGGCCAAACCGACCTCGGCATACCGACAGGCATTGCTGCACATCCGTTCCCAGAGAAAATGGGAGTGTATCGCATCAAGGTCCACCCAGTGGCTATCCCTTGATCCTTTCACTTGTATCGCACAGCCACATGTCGGTGGGTCCGGCGCAAAGAGCCGCCAATCCTGGTGGAACAGAACGCGTGAGTAGGCTTGCGACCAGTAGCGCACACGCGTTGGCACCCATGCGGCCGGAAGTGTGCAGGCCGCCAGAAGCGCCATATGGCAAGCAACGATGGCGATCACCGATCGTTTTGTCCGCACTTGTCCGGCGCTCATGCTGCAAGAAACACTTCTATGGAACACCTTTGGCCCATGTCCACGACCAAGATACCCGCCAACGATCCCGCACTGCGCAGTTGGGTCGATGTTCCCGCTGGCTCCGACTTCCCCATTCAGAATCTGCCGTTCGGCGTTGGCGAGCGGCTGGGAGGCGGCGATGTCGCAACCATGTCCCGCATCGGTGACATGTGCATCGACCTTTCCGTCCTCTTCGACGCCGGACTGCTCGAATTCGAAGAACTTGATCGGGAAATGCTGTCCTATTCGAAATTGAACGATCTGATACTCTTTGGTCCGCGCATACCCCGTTACGTGCGTCAACGTCTTTCCGAACTGCTGCGCACGGACAATGGGGAACTGCGTGACAACCACGCCTTGGTGAGCGAAGCGTTGGTCCACATCGATCGGGTGGACATGCAGTTGCCCTTTCTGATCGGGGATTACACCGACTTCTACAGCAGTCGTCAGCATGCCTACAACGTGGGCTGCATGTTCCGCGACCCCGCGAACGCGCTGTTGCCGAACTGGCTGCACCTGCCGGTCGGCTACCACGGCCGGGCAAGCAGCATCATCGAAAGCGGTGTCGACTTCCACAGACCTTGCGGCCAATTCAAGCCCAACCCGGATGCCGCCCCGGTGTTCGGGCCAACGCGCCAACTCGATTTCGAACTGGAGGTCGGTTTCATTACCCACATTGGGAAGCCGCTGCTCGGTGAACGCATCTCAACCGACGAAGCCGAAGACCACATCTTCGGTCTGGTGCTCTTCAACGATTGGAGCGCGCGTGATATCCAAGCATGGGAATATGTTCCGCTGGGCCCGTTCCTCGGTAAGAACTTCGCCTCGTCCATCTCGCCTTGGGTCGTTACGCTCGATGCGCTGGAACCATTCCGTGTTGCCGGGCCGAAGCAGGACCCGCCGGTGCTGCCCTACCTGCAATACGAGGGGAAAAAGCACTTCGACATCCAACTGGAAGTGGGCATCATTCCGGACGGGGGCACCGAAACAGTGGTGTCACGCAGCAACTTCAAGCACCTGTATTGGAACATGGCCCAGCAACTGGCGCACCATACTGTGAACGGCTGCAACGTGAATGCCGGCGACCTGATGGCAAGCGGCACCATCAGCGGCGATACACCCGACAGCTATGGCAGTATGCTGGAACTTTCGTGGAAAGGAACGAAGCCGGTGAAGCTCGATGGGGGCGGCGAACGGAAGTTCATCGAGGATGGCGATACAGTAGTGATGCGCGGCCATGCCGAAGCCAATGGGGTCCGTATCGGCTTTGGCGATGTGCGGGCCAAAGTGCTACCGGCGTTATGATGCGCACTGCGGCAGCATTACTTTGTGGTGAATGAGCAAAGTGGAACCGGCCCCCGCAACCGACCCTGCGATCGATCTTGAACGCGAGAAGCAGGAGATCCTCTCCCGCTACCGCAGCCTGTTGCGCTCGCTCAAAGGCGAGCGCACCCCCGAGGGTGTGCGGCGTATTCGCAAGGCGTTCAACATTGCGCTTGAAGCGCACAAGGACCAGCGGCGTAAGAGCGGCGAGCCTTATATCTACCACCCGATCGCTGTAGCACGGATCTGCGCCGAAGAGATCGGGCTTGGGCCGACAAGTGTGCTGTGCGCGTTGTTGCACGATACCGTTGAGGATACCGACCTGACGCTCGATGACGTGCGGGAACTCTTCGGCCCCACCGAAGCCACGATCATCGATGGCCTCACCAAGATCAGCGGACTGAACGTTACCGGCAGCATGCAAGCGGAGAACTTCCGTAAAGTGCTGCTGAGCATGGCGCAGGATGTGCGCGTGATCCTGATCAAACTGGCCGATCGCCTGCACAACATGCGCACGCTGGACAGCATGGCACGCGAAAAGCAGTTGAAGATCGCCAGCGAAACGCTGTTCCTCTACGCACCGTTGGCCCATCGCCTCGGTTTATACAACATCAAGAACGAGCTGGAGGATCTTGCGTTGAAGTACAAAGAGCCGGAGATCTTCGAAGAGATCAGCACCAAACTGAAGAAGAGCGAGCCCGTGCGGAAGCGCTTCATCAGCCGCTTCTCCATGCCCATCGGTGCCGCGCTGGAGAAAGAAGGCTTCGGCTACGAGATCAAGGGAAGGCCCAAAAGCGTGCACAGCATCTGGAACAAGATGCAGAAGAAGAACGTGAGCTTCGAAGAAGTGTACGACGTGTTCGCTATCCGGATCATCGTGAACAGCAGGCCTGAGTTGGAAAAGGCGGATTGTTGGAAAGTGTACTCCATTGTTACCGACTATTACCAGCCCAACCCCGACCGACTGCGCGATTGGATCAGCCTCCCGAAGGCCAACGGCTATGAAAGCCTGCACACTACGGTAATGAGCCCAGGCGGCCGATGGGTGGAAGTGCAGATCCGTAGCAAGCGGATGGACGAAGTGGCTGAGATGGGCTATGCCGCACATTGGCGCTACAAGGATTCGGACGAGAAGCAGAACGCCATGGATGCGTGGATCGATCGTATCCGCGAAGCCTTGGAAGATCCCGGCAGCAGCGCTGTGGATTTCGTCAACGATTTCAAGTTGAACCTCTTCAGCGAGGAGATCGTCGCCTTCACCCCGAACGGTGAGATGCGCACGTTACCCGCAGGCAGCACTGCACTCGATTTCGCGTTCGACATACACACCGACCTCGGACGGCAATGCATCGGGGCCAAGGTGAACCACAAGTTGGTGCCGCTGAGCCACCCGTTGCGCAACGGCGACCAGATCGAGATCATCACCAGCAAAAAGCAACAGCCCAAGGAGGATTGGCTCAACTACGTGGTGACCGCCAAGGCGCGTGCACGCATCAAGCAGAATCTCCGCGACCAGAAAAAGAAGATGGCCGGCGTAGGGCGCGAAAGTGTGGAGGATCACATGCGCAAATGGGGGGTGAAGCCGGACGCGAAGAACATAGCCGCGCTCGTTGAGTACTTCCGGGCCACATCGGAGAACGACCTGTTCTGGCACGTTGCACGTGGCCGTTTCGATCTGGACAAGATCACACCTGCCGTCAGCGCCAAGGGTCGACTGGAACTTCCGGTGCAAGTGCCACAGGGCGATGAACGATCCTTCGAAGAGGTGGTGGCAGAGATCCGGGGAGCCAAGGGCGGGGCACTGTTGCTTGGCGATGACCTGCAACGGATCGACTATCAACTGAGCAAGTGTTGCAACCCGATCCCTGGCGACGACGTCTTCGGCTTCATCACCCAGCACGATGGGATCAAGGTGCACCGGGTAAGCTGCCCGAGCGCCGTACAGCTCATGAGCAACTTCGCCTATCGGATCGTGAAAGCGCGATGGAAAGGCAAGGACCAGATGGAATTCCTGGCCGGTCTGCGGTTCAGCGGCATCGACAGTGCGGGTATCGTGCTCAACATCACCACCATCATCAGCGCGGAGCACAACGTGAACATGCGGTCCATCGGCTTCGAGAGCAATGATGGGATCTTTGAGGGCAAAGTGATGGCCTATGTGCAGAACACGGACCACCTGAACCAATTGATCGAGAAGCTCCGCGGGGTTGAAGGGGTGAAAAGCGTTGAACGCGTTGACCACTGAGGCCGCAGCCTACTTTCGCCAACGCAATGGCCCCTACCGAAACGAAGGACAATGTGAAAAGGCTCTTCAGCGAATACCTGGAGCGCCATGGCCACCGCAAGACCCCTGAGCGGTTCGCGATCCTCACCGAGGTGTACGATCATGAGGGGCACTTCGATATTGAGCGCCTCTATGCCCGTATGAAGGGCAAGAACTACCGGGTAAGCCGCGCCACCCTCTACAATACCATGGACCTGCTGCTGGAATGCGACCTGGTGCGCAAACATCGCTTCGGCCAAGCGCAAGCCCAGTTCGAGAAAGCACACAGCTACAAGCAGCACGACCACTTGATCTGTACCTCGTGCGAGCGCGTAACCGAATTCTGCGACCCGCGCATACAATCCATCCGTGCAACGGTTTCGGAAGTCACGGGATTCCGGGTGCATCACCATGCGTTGCATCTTTACGGCCAATGCCGCGAATGCGCGGAAAAGAACCAAACGCCGTCCCGACCCATCGGGACATGAAAACATGAGCACCAGCGTCCAACCATTCGAGATCACCGTTAAAGAGCGCGAGGGCTGCCAGGTATTCCACCTGTTCGGCCGCCTGATGGACCAGGTGCACGCCGATCAATTGATGACCACGCTCGACGATGTGGTTGCACAGGGGCACAACAAGGTGATCCTGAACCTGCATGATCTGCAATACATGAACAGCACCGGTCTCAACATCCTCATCAGCGTGCTCACCAAGACGCGCAACGCCGGTGGCGATACATACATCTGCCGTATGAGCAGCAGTGTGAAGACCCTGTTCATCGTCACCAAACTGGATCAAGTGTTCAGCATCTTCCCGTCGGAAACCGACGCCGTGGAGAAAATGAGCTCACTGAACTGACCCCGATCCGCCGCACGGCGGAATGAAACACATGGCAAAGGTTGATGTGCTGCTCGGTGCCCAATGGGGCGATGAGGGCAAAGGCAAGGTCGTTGATACCATCACCCCACGGTACAAGGTGGTTGCCCGTTTCCAAGGAGGCCCCAACGCTGGGCACACACTGATCATCGACGGCAAGAAGCATGTGCTGCACACGATCCCGAGCGGCGTTTTCCGGCCGGGTATCGTGAACTTGGTGGGCAACGGCGTGGTTATCGATCCGGTGATCTTCATGCGCGAGGTTGATGCGCTGAAGGCGATCGGCATTGATGTGAAGGAGAATTTGCGCATCGGACGCAGGGCCCATTTGATCCTGCCCAATCATCGTACCCTGGATGCAGCCAGCGAAGCCGACAAAGGCAAGGGGAAGATCGGCAGTACGCTCAAGGGCATCGGGCCCACATACATGGACAAGACAGGCCGCAATGGCTTGCGCGTTGGTGACTTGGAACGCAGCGACCTGGCCGAACGCTACGACACATTGAAACGGAAGCACGAACGGTTGCTCACGTTGTACGAAAGCACGGGTGTGCAAACCACGAACGAACATGAATGGATGGACGCCGTGAAGCGCCTTCGCGAACTTCCATTGGTGGATAGCGAGCATTTCATCGATGAAACCCTGCGCGCCGGACATGATGTGCTTGCCGAGGGCGCGCAAGGCACGCTGCTCGACATCGATTTCGGGACCTATCCGTTCGTTACGAGCAGCAATACCATTTCCGCTGGCGCATGCACGGGTCTTGGCGTGGCGCCATCGCGCATTGGCCGCGTCATCGGCATCTTCAAAGCCTATTGCACACGCGTTGGTAGCGGTCCGTTCCCCACGGAACTCGACAACGACCTCGGTGAGAACATACGGCAAGCCGGTGGTGAATTCGGCAGTACGACGGGGCGCCCGCGTCGCTGCGGATGGCTCGACATTCCAGCGCTCCGTTACGCAGTGATGATCAATGGCATCACCGAACTGGCCATGACCAAGGCCGACGTGCTGAGCGGCATGGCCGAGGTGAGCCTGTGCACCCACTACAAGGTGAACGGACGAATGACCGACCGTATGCCGTACGACATCTGCACGGATATTGAACCCATCTTCGAAAGCATGGTCGGCTGGAAGGACCGTTCCTCCATCGATGGGCGATTGTCCGCTTTCATAGAGCGCGTGGAGCAAGCGGTCGGGGTTCCCATCACCATGGTGAGCCTGGGCCCGGGCCGCGAACAAATGGTGCTGCGCGAAACGGCTGCCGTTCACTGATCGCGCAAGCGATGTCCGCATTGAAGCCTGACCTCCGCGCTGCTTTGCGCGCGAGTTTTGGCGACGATATGGAGGCGTTCGAGCATGCACTCGCGCAGCCCGCGCCCGTCAGCATCCGGCTCAATCCGTTCAAACCATCGGATGTCCGCGGAGAGCAAGTGCCGTGGTGCGCGAATGGCCACTACTTGGCCGAGCGACCGGTGTTCACATTGGATCCACGATTGCACGCGGGGGCGTACTACGTGCAGGAAGCCAGTAGCATGATCATGGAACCGGTGTTCAACGCAACTGGTTTTGTTGGTCGTGATATCACAGCGTTGGACGTATGCGCTGCTCCTGGTGGCAAATCCACACACCTGCGGAGCCTGCTCAGCGATGGCTCGTTGCTGGTTTGCAACGAGATCGACCCTAAGCGGGCCAGCATTTTGTGTGAGAACATCTGGAAGTGGGGACATCCGAACATCGTGGTGTGCAACAACGCACCTGAGCGTTTCAGCCAACTCCAAAGCTTTTTCGACATGGTCGTGATCGACGCACCATGCAGCGGAGAAGGATTGATGCGCAAGGATCCATACGCCATTGAGCAATGGAGCCCGTCGCTTGTGCGGGAATGCACCGTGCGGCAGGGCCGGATCCTCGAAGCGGTGTGGCCATCAGTGGGCCCCGGAGGGTATGTTGTTTACAGCACCTGTACATACGAAGCGTGCGAGAACGAGGAACAAGTGGAGCGGATGATGACCATGCTTGGCGCCGAGCATGTTGAAGTGACCGGAACGGAAGAGCACGGCATTGTCCGAGGCAAGAACGGTATTGGCCTACGCTGCCTGCCTCATCTCGTAAAAGGTGAAGGACAGTTCATGGCGCTGTTGCGCAAGCCGGGAATGCGGAACAATGGACGATCGTTCCGGAAAGTCAGTTCTCCAGTGGTGCTGAACACTGAACTGCACCGAATGCTTCGCAGTGCGAATGATCTCGACTTCCACCAACGACGTGACCTTGTGCATGCTTCGCATTCGACACATGCCCACGCCATCGAGGAACTTATCCAAGCAGTGGACCCGATCGCACCGGGCATCCCGATCGCTGAACTGAACGGGAGACATGTGAAACCGCACCCGGCGCTCGCCCTGAGCACCCTGCTTGACAGGAGTGCAGTGCCATCGATAGAGGTCGATAGGGATGATGCATTGCGCTACCTGCGCGGTGAGGCGCTGCGTGCAACCCAAGTCTCGGGCCTCGCGCTGGTGGTATTCGACGAACTCGCACTGGGCTGGGCAAAGGGTGCCGGTAACCGCTGGAACAACCATTGGCCGGATCCTTGGCGCATAAGGATGCGTTGAACAGGCCGCCCACCGCGTTACTTTGGGGCAACGCCATGTTGGAGAGGTTCGATCGCTGGTTCGAGAAGCACAAGTACGGGATCATCGGTACCGTGCTATTGCACAGCTTCGTGCTGCTCGGATTCTCCCTCGCCGAGCTCAAGTCGCGCGGAAAGGAAGAAACGACGCAGGAGGAATACCTGGAGATCGTTACGCCCATGACCGAGGCCGAGATCCAAGCCATCGCCGAGCAGAACCTGCAGCAGCAAACGGAGCTGGGCGAAGTGACCAATGCCGTCAGCAACGCGTTGGCGGATCTGGGCAAGCCCAGCGCCGCTACACTTGAGCGTTACGAGGCCAAGAGCATGGAGGACCTTAAAGCCTTCGAGCAACAAGAGTTCGACCGACTTGCCCAGGAACGGGCGGATCGTGGTGAAGTGATCACCGTGCCGAACCTGACGCCTGAGAAATGGGACAAGCGGCTCTACATGGAGCCAGCAAAGCCGATCAAGCTTGCAGGTAACGTAACCGTGGAGCATAATCTCGCTGACCGCTCGGCGAACATTGCCGTACCGGCTTACATGTGCAAGACCGGTGGTATCGTACTGGTCGATGTGGAAGTCGATCGCAACGGGATCGTTCAGCACGCTGCGTTGAACAAAGGAGGTTCCACCACAACCGATGTGTGCATGACGGACCTTGCTGAACAAGCAGCGTCAAAGGCTTCCTTCAGCACATCCACAATTGCCGATGATCCCCAACGCGGCTGGATCAAGTTCGTGTTCGTCGCGCAGTGAGGCAGGATCGGTTTCGCCGGTCCCTTCCGGTCATTCCGTCACCGGAATCCTTTGCACGCGGCAAGTTTGACGCGATGTCCCGGTTGGTCCAACATCTTCTGTCAGCGGACCCCGCGGCGGAACATCTCTTGACGAGAGGGCGGCCATGAAACACAATTGCCAAAGCGGCGTCGCCCTCATGAGGGACCGCCAGCACGGTGCGCTCGTCACCCCCATCAACGAGTTGTTCGATGCATTCTTCGGTGCTGGCATTGGCCAAGCCGTGGGTAGCGATGAGATCCGTGGGATCACCCCGCGGGTGAACATCATCGAATCGCCCAGCGCCTTCACCCTCCAGCTTCTTGCTCCCGGATTCGCAAAGGATGAACTGACCGTGAACGTGGAGAACAACACTCTCGTGGTCACGGCTGAGAGCAAGAACAGCACACTCAAGGAGAACGAACGTTGGAACCGCCGCGAATTCGGTCTCAAGAACCTGCGCCGCACTTTCCGCTTGCCGGAAGGCATTCGAACGGAATCGATCAGCGCGGAACACGTCGACGGGATCCTCACGGTAACGCTGCATAAGCACGAAGAGAGCAAGCCGAAGGCCTTCGCGGTCAACATTGGTTGAGCCGATCCGACTCTGAACGAAGCGCCTCTGATCGGGGCGCTTCGTGTTGGCGGCTACATTCAGCCACCAAAGTCGAACGGCCATGAAACGGATGCTGCTATTGGCGCAAGCCTGTGCGTGTTGCGCATTTCTGCGTGCGCAACAACCTACCAATCCGCCCCGCGTGGTGAAGAGCGAGCCAAAGGAGATCAAGTTAGAGGAAGGCGGAACCCCTGCGGTTGCCCCGGTACAGAACGCCGTGACCTGGGAGATCACCGGCGGGTTCGATGTCGGGCCTGCCCATCCGGAATGCGCGACGGCGGTTGGCGCCGACCGCGACGACTGCACCGCGAACCGCGTTCTGAAAGGCCTGCAAAGCCAAGGCACGATCAACCCCGATGCGGTGGCCATGGTGGTCGATGTGTCCTTCACCGTGAACGAATACGGGGAGGTAAAGGACATCCGGATCCAAGGGATCGCCGATCAGGCCTTCATGCAAAAAATCATCGTCGCGTTGTATGCGATGCCCCGTTTCGTCTACGCCACCAAGGGTGATGCGCGCAGTAGCGCCCGTTGCCTTTTCCATGTACCGGCTGCGCTGCTCGTTGGTACGGGCGGCAAGTGAAACCTTCTTCGAGGTGCCGCGTATGCCGTTCCCTCAACCCTTGGCACCGCATGAAGATCGATCTGCTCACCTACTACAAAAGCGTGCTTGACAAGATCAGCCTTGTTGATCGCAGCATCTTCAGGAAGGAACTCAGGAAGGCCTTCAAGAATTTGGTGGCCGAGGACCGCGAAGAACTCAAGAACTGGTTCCGCAGCAGTTGTGTCTGCAAGGTGAACGCCGCAGCCGAAACCTTGGTACCCCAAGGGATCCTGCTCCAAGGCGAATTCGCTCAGTCTAGTTGAAGTGGCGGCTGTTCCAAGCTTCGGAACTGAACTTACCGAAGAAGGCCATCCAACCGAAGGCCGTGAACCCGGCCAATACCATTGCCGTCCAGAACAAGGTCAGGAACCGGCCAGCGTTCAGGTAGCCAGCTGTCACAGGCGGATCCACCCATTCACCCGGTACAGCAGCTGCGATCACTATCGCGACCAGCAACACCGTAGCCGCTAGATGGAATGCGCTGCGCAGGGGCCAGTTCAACAATGCCCGGTGCCACGCCAGATCACCACCCCACTGGTGCACCAAATAGTACAGCCCGTTGCCGAGCGGGAGGAACAACAACGGATCGCCCTCGGCATCGCACAATTTGAAACGGTGTGCTGGGGCAAGGATCTTGAACCCGGCCAAGGGCGCCGAGGCCCGCTTCTCCAACTGCCGCAATTCGTGGATGGCTTGCATAGGCAGCTCGCCTTTGAACATGCCACCATCAAGGAACCGGAGCCGGTACTTCGTCGCAACGCGCTTGATGGCATCGGTCGGGAACACTCGGTCCAGATCCAAACCCGAGATCCGGTTGGATCGTTCCTTCGTACTGCTGAGGACCATGGCCCGCAGCACATCATCGGTCTTCTGTTCTTCCTCCAGGATCCCTCTTACGGCATCCAAGAACGCAGCGGACCCACGAAGGCTCCGGAGTTCCTCTTCAAGATGCGAGCGGCGTTGCATGGCGCTTCTTTTCATGTGCGGTTAACGGCCCGCAAAGCAGCTTAGTGTTCAACCTTCGTTATCAGCGCTCTGAACCGATGCGGGTTCATCGTGCTCTTCAAGCAGGATCGCCTTGCGCACATGTGCCGGCGCATCGGCAGCTATTGAACTGATGGCCGTACGGTTCGGTTGTAGCACGCGGCATGAAGAATTCACTTCGATCGGGTTCTTCCATGTACCCTTCTCCACAACCACGCTCCACACGCTATCATACGGGAGCACGAAACGCACGGGGCTCTCCTCGAAGAATCCACCGAAGTACTTGTGGGTCTTGCCCATCTTGTACTTCTTGAAATCGAGCCCGCTCATGAACTTCACCTTGGTCGGCTGGTCGATCTCCACTTCAAGTATCTCCTTCTTCTTGGCCTGGTATTGTTGGTGCAGGAATTTCATGCGATCGTTCGGTGGTTGAGGCGAAGATATGATCGATCCCCTCCCCTGTGTATGTGATCAGTGATGTGCCGTGGTTCAGTTCTTCACCATTGGCTTCACACTGCGCTGCCCAAGGCCCGTTGCCACGATAAAGTAGCTGCCTGCTTCCAACATGGACACGTTGGTGTACAGCCTCCCGCTGGAGGGCAATTGACCTTTGTGCACAGGGAGTACAACGCGACCCAAGGCATCCACAATGTTGACTTCCACAGCACCGCGTTGCGCGCTTACGGGTACGCAGATCCAATCCGTAGCAGGCATCGGGAATGGTTCAGCGAGCAGCTGGCCGTTGTTCTCGGCAACCCCGGATCCGATGTTGAGGACATGGAAGTTCCAGTATCCATCAGGGGCAACGATCGGCCGCACTTGCTGCTTGCCACTGTTCGCTGTAGCGTGGATGTAGTAGAACACTTCCGTTCCGATCGGTTGCGCCGGAATATCCGCCGTCCATTCGTTGTTCCCGATGCCGGTCATGGGCACCGATGCATAGGCTTGGGTGGTATCGGTCGTCCAAAACAGGTCGGCACTTGCAATGCCGGTGCGGTGCCGGATGTAGCCGGTAACACTGTAGGGAACAACGGTTTCGTAGGTATCGCGCAGGCGTTGGTGGCGGATCAACAGCGGGTCCTCCACACCGATGCATTTGGTGATGCAGTGCAACGCGCCGCTGGCACTGATGATGTTATCCGGTGAATTATCGCAATCGATCCCAACGACACGATAGCCGGGCAGCGACTCACGCAGGATGCGCAAACCCGTGGTGTCATATTGCTGGCGGTAGGTGGGCACCAGCACCGTCTTATTGATGAAGATGTTGTTCGCGTAGGTGCGATAACTGGCGTTGGGCGGATAGCTACCTCCGGTGCTCGGGGGCATGGGAATGCGGATGATCCGATAAGGAGTGCCGAAAACGCTGTTGTAATTCGCTTGGATGGCCGTGAGGTTCGACTCGAGTTGTGGGCCATCGCTCACTCCATTAGGGAACTCACCCACGAGTAACGTCTCCTCATCCAGCAACTTCATATGCATGTCGATGTGGTGGATGCCGTCGAAGGGCAAGGTTTCCATTTTGATGTAACGGGCTGGAGGGATACCCATCCACAGTTCCATCATGTCGTTCACTTCGGCCGGTGTGCGCACGGTCTGGTTGAAGTCGCCGCTCGCACTGTTCTCATCATCCACCAGCATGCTGCTGAAGGCTGTACCGAAGCCATCGGCCATGAAATTGCCGCCGGTATGCACCAGATCGTACGGCGCTTGACTGCTGCTGTAGAGCGGGATGTTCTTGTAAGTAGCGATCACATCGGGTAGGATATCGTCCTCCGGCCGTGGGCGATTGTATATCCAATCCATCAAGAGCACGGTATCCACTTCGTTGCGGTACATGGTCTCCATGCCGTAATCGCGCATCCACACACTATTGAAATCATCTTCCAAGAGCACGACGTTCGTCAGGTCGGCGATGGGGCCACCCGCATCCGCGCCGAGCAGATACGTTTGGACCGCTGCGGCATCATCGCACACGATGATCACTTGCACTTCATCCACCGCATATCGCACGATCTGCTTCAGAATAGTGGGATAGCTCGTCCACGCGAGTACGAGGGACTGTACTTCCTCCCACTCGGCCATGGTGCGCACCGGGAAGCTCGGCGGCGCGGTGATCCCCCGTTCCAGGTCAGCGCGGCTGTTGCGATAATCGCTGACGAGCACCACTTCATGTGGTGCCATCGCATGGGGCAGTCCGGTCTGTTGGGCTGAAATGATCGAAGGAAGAAGAACGGCAACAAGGAGAGGGATCCGCATGTGTCTTTGGGCTTGCTGGTAGAGCGCGGCGCGCAAGTTAGATGCCGATGGGAACCACCACAGGCACGCTATCGGGCTGGGCTTGTGTTCCCGTTGGCGACACCGCGGTATCCAGGGGCAACATGAATCCGGTCGTGTCCTGCACGGGCTCCTCATCGGGTACCGAGCCGAAATAGGCCCACGTGCCGGCCACATTGCGCACGAATCGGAACGTCTCGGAGCCATTGCAGAAGCCGTTGCGAACGGGCGGCTTGCGCCAATGCCGCGGACATGAAAGGAGAAGCAGCGCGCGCTCTACGTTGTTCTCCCACTTATCGCGCTGCAGACCGAAATGGGCGGCCAAGCGCTGCGCATCCTGCACATGCGACTCACCAGCATTGTAGCTCGCGAGAACGAACCGTTGCCGCTGTTTCCGGTCGGGCACGGACCGCTGCCATAACGTATCGAGTTCCTTCAGATAGACTGCGGCCGCAATTACCTGTCCCTTCAAGCCGGGTGACTTCTCGCCGCTGAACCGGCGCGCAGTGGCGGGCATCAATTGCATGAGGCCTTGGGCGCCCATGTGGCTTCCTGCGGCAGTATCGTAACGCGACTCTCGGAAAGCGATGGCGGCCAACAAGTGCCAATCGAGCACAAGGCTGTCGGCCACGTGTCGGAAGAGTTTGTCGAACGGCGATATCGTATCGCCCACCACGGCCGGTGTACGCGATCCGTACGCTCCCGTGCGCTCTTGGAAACGGAAGTCAGCTGGAAAGTTGGCTCGTGCCAATTCCACCTCTGCCGAAGCCAAGTGAGCATTGATCGCGGCCAATAGCTGCTGCGCATTCGCTCGAACTGCAAAGACCAAGGGTGTTTTGTCGTTCGACAACACTACCCCACCCAAATGCGGAAACTGCTTCAGCGCGCGTGCAGCAGCCAGCTCCGTTACCATCACAGCGTTCTGTTTGCCAAGCACCACATTGTCAAGCAAATGCGTGGTGGTGGCCGTCGAGCTGACACGTGCGAGTTCGGCGAACCGGTCTTTCAGAACCAAGCCGGTTTGGGCAAAGGCGGATGCCTCCGGTATGCGCACCGTGTCGATCGCCACCTTCCGTTTGCTTTCCTGGGGCCTGCGGAACAACATCACAGGTCTTGCTTTCGCAAAGGCCTCGGTTGAGCGGATGCCATCGGCAACGATGGTCCGCTCACCCAGCTGCGCAGCGATCAGATCCACGTTCCCTCCAAGCAGCGCAGTGCAGAGTTCGCTCACGCTTTCCATCGGCACAGGCACTATCGGTATGCCGCTCTTCAGCGCGAATGAATTGAGCAAGTCCCATTCAGCACCAGCGTACCCGTGCGTACGCTCTTCCCAGGTAAGCGCATCTTCCAACACCCCCACACGCAATGTGTCTTTAGCGATCGCTTGTAGATCCCGGTCCACCGGCGTACCCGTCGACCTTGACCGCCGACTGTCATCGCATGCAAGGGTGAACAACACAATGGCCGGTATGATCCACCTACTCTTCATTGTTTGCTTCGCGAATGTGTTCCTGGATCGCCGCAAGAAAAGTGCTGAATTCATCCCGGTACACAAGGATGTGCTCATGCAGCACGACTTCCGCGCCTTGCAATGCTTCCGCCCGAAAGGCCCGCTGGCTGAGCCCGCCCAACGCCCTGCCGATACCTCCGATGGTCGCGTAGGAGGTGAGCCAATCGCCTTTTACCATATAGGGTAACATATGCCGTGTACGTTCGGGCAACAAGGCTTGTTCTTCACCCAGCAATCGGTAGCAGCGCTGCGCGAACACTGGCAACGGTTCGGCATGGAAGCGTGACCACTCGCTTGCCAGCAAATGATCATAAAAGAGGTCCAACGCCACCCCTGAATACTTGCCACAATGTGCTCTCACGCGTTCGCGCCCGATAGCGGTGATCGGATGCTGATCCGTGAAACTGTCGATCCTGCGGTGCAAGCGGATGCCACGTTGCAGATCAGGGTGATAGCTCGACAAGTCCCGACCCTTCACGGCGTCGGCCATGAAGTTGCCCACCATCACCAACGGATCGCTGCCGCTCAAATACAGATGGCCGAGGAAGTTCATCGCGGGCAAGGTAGCCTCGGGGTACAGCCTCCAGGTGCAGCCTCTAGCCGTGAGCCACGAGCCGCGAGCTTTCCTGACGCACTTTGACAACCTCGGTGAAACTGCGCGGTCGACCAGCCGCACTGGTTCAGGTGTGCCCAGCGCCCAACCTGAAGCCTGAGGCCCTCAACCGGAGAAGGTCAGAAGAAGGCCGCTCGTGTGATCGGGAAGATGGCGCCGGGGCGCCCCGGTACATTCGCCCAGCATGACCGGCAAGCAACGCAAGCAGTTGGTGTATTGGAGCGCGCAACTCGGCGGCTGGGGGTTGTGGGTGGCCGTGGTCATCATGTTCAATTATTTGAACGGCACCTTCAAGACCGAGCTGGTGCGGACGCTGGTCGTGATCTACCTGCTGGGTATTGCCATGAGCCACGTGCTGCGTTGGTACATCGCACAGCGCGAGTGGCTTGACATGACGTTGGGACAAGTGTTGCTGCGCCTGCTCATCAGTTCAGCCATTCTCGGTGGCTTGAGCTTCAGCGTGCACGCCTTCATCAACGATGTGCTGTTCTCCGATCTGCAACCCATGCTCAGCATACCGGGCCGTGATGTGTTCACGCTGGTGCAGAACTGGAGCGTGCTGTATGTGTTGTGGGGCTTCGGCTACTTCGCTTACCACTGGTTCGTTGCACACCGCCGCGAGGAAGTGCGCAACCTGCGGCTGGAAGGCGCCATGCGCGAAAGCGAACTGAGCATGTTGCGAAACCAGATGAACCCGCACTTCATCTTCAACGCCATGAACAGCATACGCGCGCTGATCGATGAAGACCCCGCCACGGCCAAACAGGCCATTACCCAATTGAGCGGCATCCTGCGCAGCAGCCTCCTCACCGGACGCAAAAAGAGCGTACCCCTGAGCGAGGAGCTCGCCGTGGTGCGCGATTACCTCGCGCTGGAACGGATCCGTTTCGAAGAGCGCTTGAACGTGGAGTGGAACATAGACCCCGCCACCGAGCAACTGTACGTGCCGCCGATGATGCTACAAACCTTGGCCGAGAACGCTGTGAAGCACGGCATTGCCAAGCTGACCAAGGGCGGCACCGTACGCATCAGCGCCGAGCGCGGCGAAGGCATCGTGCTGCTCACCGTGGCCAACAGCGGCGTGCTCGATCATCCAGTGCACAACGGCAACAGCACCGGCATCGGACTGCGCAATACGCGCAAGCGCCTGCAGCTGCTCTATGGCGACCAAGCCGAACTTACCATCATGAACAGCAATGGAATGGTGACGACGCATGTGAGCATTCCGCGGAAGGAAATGTGATGATGTGTGAGATGTGAAAATGTGGAACCGGATAGAAAACTCCCTCCCGTACCGTCGACCCACTGGGTCGACACAACACCGTAACCGATGAAAGCACTGATCGTTGATGACGAGCGCCTTGCGCGCAAAGAGCTGATGAGCCTGCTGGCAAAACACCACGAAGTGGAAGTGGTGGGCGAAGCGGCCAACGCCGACGAAGCCGAAAAGCTGGTGCACGAACTTAGGCCCGACCTGCTCTTCCTGGACGTGAACATGCCGGGCCGCGACGGTTTCCAATTGCTGGAAGCACTGGACCCCGCGCCGCACGTGATCTTCGTTACGGCCTACGACGAGCACGCGCTGCACGCCTTCAAAGTGAATGCGCTCGACTACGTGATGAAGCCCGTGGAGCCTGCGCGCCTCGAAGCCGCGTTGAACAAGGTGCCGCGCATCACGGAGGCCGGTGCACCACAGCGTGACATGCTGCACGCCGATGACCAGATCTTCCTGCGCGACGGCGAGAAGTGCTGGTTCTGCACCCTCAAGGACGTACGGTATTTCCAGAGCGAGGGCAACTACATACGCGTGTACTTCAATGACCAGAAACCCATGGTGCTGCGCAGCCTCAACACCTTGGAGAAGCGCTTGGACCCCCTTGTGTTCTTCCGCACCAGCCGCAAGCACATCATCAACCTACAGTGGGTGGAGAAGATCGAACCGTGGTTCAACGGCGGCCTGATGGTGAAACTGAAAGGCGGCGAGCAGGTAGAGGTAAGCCGCAGGCAAAGTGCCCGCTTCAAGGAGCTGCTGAGTTTGTGAGGATCTGACTTTCGGCAAGGCAGGTCTGCACGACCCCCTCCCCCAAAGCCATTTCACAGGCTTCTCCCTTCCCCGCTTACATTCGGTTCGCCCAAACCTGTTGCGCCATGATGATAACCGCTACTCTACGCCGAACCATTCTCACCATTCTCACCGTTCCGGCCCTTTCCGCGGCCTTTGCCCTGCAAGGCGGTCCGGACCAGTATGGCTATATCTGGAAGGACAGTAACGAGCCCGGTGGGCCGGTTTATAACTGGTTCGACATTACCACGATCGGTGTTCCTGTGACCGGTCTCGCCGACGACAACGTGGTGGGACCCTTCGTTATGCAGACCAACATGCCGTACTACTGGTACGAGCCCAAGAAGATCTGGATCGGTAGCAACGGCTACATCGCCTTCAACAGCGTGAACATCGCTTCATTGTTCCCGTTGATCCCGCAGGCCGGTGGCGCCAACGATTACGTGGCGGCCATGATGGCCGATCTTAACTTCTTCGGCGTGGGCAACACCGCGCAGTGTTTCCTCTACGACGATGCAACGGTGACCGTGGTGAGTTGGATCAACGTGCCGTTCTGGAGTCCGCTGCCACCGAGCTACACGGGCAGCAACACCTTCCAAGTGATCCTCAACAAGCAGGACAGCACCATCACCGTGCAGATACAAGACCAACAGGGCCTTACGCAGAACCAGGACCTGAGCATGGGCATCGAGAGCATCACCGGCGACATCGGTCTGGCGCACAGCGCGGACACTTATCCTGTTGCCGGTTACGCGGTGCGCTACTACAACCCCGCCATTCCGTTGTTGCAGGTGAGCGATGCGAGCGTTGAATGGAACACTGACGAGGGCACACAAGGACGGATGCTGAAGCGCTATGGCCCCGACTGAGCTGGTGGCCAATTACCGCAATACCGGAAACGTGGACGTGGGGCCGTTCGATACCGACATCAGCGTGATCAATTCACTGGGCCAAGTGGTGGCCAGCGACGCGCAGACCATCAACTACTTGGTACCGGGGCTCGACACCACCATCATCTACAACACGCCATTCACGCTGGGCACCTCGGGTATTTACAGCTACCGCGCCGAGTTGAACGGCATACCCAACGAGATGGTGGGCAGCAACAACATCCGTGTGCAGGAACTGATCGTATTCGACACCTCACTGAGCACCGTTAACCTGAAGTGGGCCGGTGCTACGGACGACGGTATCGGCATCGGCTGGAACGGGGGCAACGGTGGAGTTGGTGTACACATCGTGCCGCACTACTACCCCATCTATTTCAACGCCACCACCTGCCGCATCATGAGCAACGCGGGTCTGGTGGGCTTCTACATGCGTGTGTACGATGATGATGGCGCGAACGGCGGCCCCGGCACATTGCTCGACAGCGTATTCGTACCACCGGCCAACGCCGGCCCGGGCGACAAGGTCATTCCGCTGGCAACGCGGTTCACGTTGTACGACGGTGGCGTCTACGTGCAGTGGTACATGGGCGGCCAGAACATCAACATTGCACAGTACCCGCAACTACCGATCAGTCTGCGCAGCTACGAGTGCCTCGACAACGTGTGGGCCGAGTACCGCGATCGCACACTGTACGATTTCCACTTGGGCATACAAGCGATCCAGCCTCCTGTCTTCGATCTGGGCTGCACGGGCTTCTTCGGTCTCATCAACGGTATTGATGTGGGCAGCCCCGTGACCGTGCGCTCATGGGTGAAGAACTTCGGTAACCAATCGATGAACAACTTCCCGATGAACTACCAGTTCGAAAGCGAGCCGGTGGTGACGCAGAACTACACGGGCCCTGCGATCGCACCCGGCGACAGCTCGCTCTTCACCTTCACGCAGATGTACACGCCCATAACGGATGGTACGGGCTTCATGTGCACTTGGCCCACCTTCGGCAACGACGCCGATGTGCTGAACGATACCGTGTGCGTGAGCATTGATACGTACACCGGGATCGATGAACTAAGCAACGCAGCACTGGTGCTGGTGCCCAACCCGGCGAAGGACCAAGTGGCCGTTCAGGGTCTTCCTGCTGGTCGTTACACGTTCACGTTGATCGATGTCCAAGGCAAGACCGTCCTACACGCGAACACGGTGGTGGGCCAAGAACCTGTGCTGATCGATGTGCGGAGCATCGCGCCGGGCGCTTACACCATGTCGTTCGCGAGCGATGCACGCCGACGTGTGGAACCGCTGCTGATAGCGCGATAAGACAACACGGAACCGAAAGGGGGCGGGGTCTAACTTCGCCCCCTTCTTTTTACCCATGTCCAAGAACACCTCTATTCTGCTGATCGTTTGGAACGTAGTGCTCACCGCGCTGGTCGTCTTCGGCTTAGTGCGCGGAACGTCCACCGGCACCGCTTCGACTTCCACCGACAGCGATACCGATAGCTCGGCCGCGTTCATCATCCCACTGGACAGCACTGTGGACCGCAGTGCGCTGAAGGAGGCCCGTATCGCCTTCTTTGACCTCGACACGCTGAACGTCCGCTTGGACTTGGTGAAGGACCAGCGCGCACGTTACACCAGCGTAGTGAGCCAATTGGAGAACAAGTTGGCCGCCGCTCAGAAAAAAGGACAGGATGAAGTGGACGCGATATTGGCGCAAGACCCCACCTACGCCACCAAAGCCGAATACGAGAAGAACGTGAAGCGCGTGCAGGAACTGGAAGAGGAGCTGGGAAGGATGAATGAGAAGAGCGCTGAGGAACTCCAGCGATTGGAAATGCAATTGCGCTCCGACCTGAACCACGAGCTGGTGGAATTCCTGAAGGAGTACAATAGCAAAGCCGGTTACGACTACGTGATCATGATGCAGCCGGGCGGACAAGTTTGGCCTGGCAACCCGGGCCTCGACATCAGCTACGATCTCATCGCCGGCATGAACGCCAGCTACGCTGCGCGGAAGGGGAAGAAATAGACCCCACCCTGCCCCTTCTCGGCTCGCTCGAAGTGACAGTTAAACGAGAGGGTCCGACCATTCTCGACGAGATCAGTGCGCTATGATCCGCGTGCAATGCTGTGCAACAGGAAGCGCGGGTGTATCGGGAAGTCGTAGATGCCGTAGCGGTCAAGGAGTCGAGGGTTAGCCGCATCATTGGACTGTAGATAACCGACCGCCAATTGTTGTGTAACGCCCAAGGCCTCCGCGGCTTGTGTCAGTTGCTCCGAGTATGATCCATCCGGCCAAGCGATACTGTTGACCGGCCTGCCGATGAGTTGCTCGAGGTAGGCTGTGCTGTTCCGAACCTCATCCATGGCATCAGCCAATGGGATGTTGCCCATGTTGTTATGCCACCAGCCATGGCTGCCGATGGTCACGAGCGGACGATCTGCCATCTGCTTGATATCGGCATCGCTCAGCAACTCCCAGAACATGCGCAATGGCTGGAACGCACCATCGAGTTGATGCGATAGTTGATCGTACAGTTGCTGCTTCGGCGCCCAGATGCCGCGTTCCTTGATGTGGTTGCGCAACAGCTCATCCTGCGAACGGTATTGCCCGTCATCCAGATGCCAACCCCGCCCGTCCACATGGACATCATCTTCGGCACCGACATGTGCTGACAAGTCGAGCAGATCGCCCCAAAGGATGGGCAAGCCTAAAGGGTTAGCTCCGGTGATGAAGAACGAGGCAGGTGTTGCGTACTTCTCCAGCAACGGCAGTGCATGCGTGAGGTTGTTGCGCAAGCCATCGTCGAAAGTGAGTGCTACGGTGAGCTTCTTTGGATGGCGCTCGCCATCGAAGATCGCCGCGAGCGGAACGACATGGAAGCACTCGCGATAGCGTTGCAAGTGCCGCTCGAACACATCCACACCGATGTGCCGGATGTTCACCTTGTGGCAGCCAGGGTCGCCGATGCCATGGTACATGAGCACCCGCGCCTTGCCCGCACCACCGATGCCCAACAGGCCGGCTTCAACAGCCTTACGCCGTAACAAGTGACCGATGGCTTCGCCCATGCGACCAAAGTACCGGCGCGCGGCTTCCTGCGATCAATTCGCTGGTTCTTCAACCACGCGCGAGACATCATCCAACTCACGCTCCTTCCCGTTGCCCTCTATCGTGCAGCCGACCACGGTGATGGTACCACCCTTGCGGTGCTGCTGCGTGCGTAGTCCGCGCAGGCCAAGTGCATTGTTC
This sequence comes from Flavobacteriales bacterium, assembly GCA_016703005.1. Taxonomy (GTDB): domain Bacteria; phylum Bacteroidota; class Bacteroidia; order Flavobacteriales_F; family PHOS-HE28; genus PHOS-HE28. The sequence goes on along the minus strand of JADJCX010000001.1, from coordinate 167,799 downwards.
GAGATGGTGCATCGATCCAACCCCAGTTGAGCGCCATCGCTGGCGCCAACTCCCGTCCCACAACCCGCAACTTGCAAATCGGTTGCGGTCACGTCGGCACCGCTCGTGGCCAACAGTCCGGTGCCCGGCTGATCGCGAACACCGCACTCGCCCACGACAAGCTTGCCGCCCATTACCACCAAGCCATCGCCATTGGCTTGACCGGTGGAGCCCTGGAAATTGCATGCCTCAACCTTGCCCGTGCAGTTCGTCAAGCGCAGCCCATCGCCACTGGTGCGCATGAAGGCACACCCGGAGACTTCCACCGCTCCCTTCTGGATGCTTACCAGTGCGCTCTGCGATCCATTGAGAATGCACTTGGACATCTCCACATCCGTATTGCGGAATACCAGCATGCCCTCCTTGCTCCCGCCGCCGCTCATCTGCAATCCATTGATGATGCAGCGGCTGCTGTCCGCACCGTTCACGGTGATACCGCCATGTGGTCCATCGCTGGCTGGCCGGATGAACACAGGATTCGGTCCCGTGCCGTTCATGATGAGGGTGCCGTTCACCTCCACCCGCTTGCCCGGTGCAATGAACCAGCGCGTGCCTTTGCCCAGGATCACCGTGGTGCCGGGTGGTGTGATCACATCCTCCGTGATGTTGTACTTGCCCCGGACAAAACTGAGCATGTCGCCATCGACATCGGCGCCCAAGCGTTCGCCGATATCCGCCAGCGTGTTGCCGATGGGCGTACCGACATCGTCGTTCGCCTTCGTTGAAGAAGTGTTCGGATCGGGAAGGGTTTGTGCCAACCAGTGCAGATCGACCGGCTCTGCGAATGCAGCCCATAGACCAGTTGGCAAGGAAATGAAGTCGACCGCTCGCGCCCTCAGTTTCTCCATGCGCTGACGGAAGTCGGCGCGGGCCAGCAGCGCGCTGAAGATGTTGGCCACGGGAATACCGGCGGAGCGCCACTCGCCCGTGTTGCGCTGCGCGCGGTACAATGGCACGATGCGGCCGGCTGCGCGGTCATACGCGAACACGGCTTCACCCATGATCATATCGCGCCGCTCCTCGATGTCACACATGATCAACCATGCCGCTGCGGCATCCAAGTCGATATGGTTCGACAAGTCTCCAGTGCCTTGCATGATCGCCTGCTCCTTGGCGATGATCTCTTCCGCAAGTGCGGAATCCTTGTCCGTATCCGGACGTAAGCGCTCGGGGTGCATTGCATTGAAGCCTTGCGTGAAGACCACCCCATCGGCGTAACCGCGCTTATCGAGGAACACCTCATCGATATGCTCTTCCGCAACGTAGTCCGCCTCGTTGCCATCGATGGACACGCGCACTGCTTCTCGCTCCGGCACCGCCAGTTTCAGAAAGTTCGCTATCCCACTGGCATCCAACCGTTGTATCGCATCTTTCATGCGCAACAGCAAGATCCGCCGCTGGGCCTTGAAATAGTTGTCCTTCGGAAAGCGTATTTCCAAGCCACCTTCAGTGTCCATCATACGCCGCACCTCCACCGAATCGGAGTAGCCTTCCGCAATGAAAGCCGCCGAGCGCCAGTCAGCGTCGCTCTGCTTCTTGCGCTTCTTCTTGCTGGTGTGCTGGCCGGTTGCGATACTCCACATCTCACCGCTCGCTGGTCGATCATCATTTGCTCGGATGTCGAAGACACTCGCATATGCCCAGACTTCTTCCTCCCCAATACCAAATGGCCATTGACTGATGCGCTCGTAAAGGCCAGTATGGAACAGCCCGAACAGCGATCCGACCGGCAGGCCAAGACACAGCAACCACCGCAGTAGTGCGCTACCGCGCCTCTTTTTGGCCATGGTTGAAATAGGTTGTTGCCCGCGCATCGCGCAAGCGGCCATCGACAATGCGCACCGTTACATTCCACGGTTGCAGCAGGTAGCGTTGTCGTTCGTTGTACGCGCTGCCTTTCATGTTCTGCGCGGTCCACGGGAAGATGCGCAGGCGCAACGCAGTAGCGCCCTCTTCGATAACATCCATACGATAGTCCTTGCCACCGCTGGTCGCGTCCACACGAAGTGAATCGCCGGTAAGCGTGAGCTCCAACGGAGGAACACCGGTGCCGGCAATGGTCACGTTGTTCCCCTCGCGCTTCACTTGGATGTTGCTCGTCCCGAACTCTGCCAACAGTCCATTCCAATGCGATGACATCTGCTTCCGCAATTGGTCGGTGGAATAGGCCCAATGCAGTACGCTGTACTTGTCCACATCCTGACCGGCCATACTGAGCACACCATACTTGTTGCGATCGGCGAAGACGCTCGGTTCGATCCGCGCGATCACTTCATCCATGTACCGGTATGCCAGACTATCGGTGTGCAGCAAGCGCAATGCATCCACGATGTACCGGTCGCGCTTCCATCGCCACTCGGGATCGCGCAGCAGCCAGTACGAGAGCGCGTCGTACATCGGGTACAGCGGTTCGTCAGCAGGCGCGAAGAGGAAGATGGGATCCCACAGTACAGGGTAGAACTTCCCCGTACGCGGACTGAGCACCAGCAACTGGTTATGGTAGTTATCGATGTGTCGCGTCTCCAGCACTTTCATCGCCGCAGCGAAACGCAGGAAGGCATCCACATCGATCACCGTCTCCAAGGAGTCGCGGCGCTGCTGCCAAGACAGGTCCTTCACGTTGACCAAATGGACCAAGCCTTCGAGCTTCCGACGCGCATCCGTGCTATCGGCATCGCCCAAGTATTGCCAATGGTCAGCTGACTTCCACAGCAAACCATGCTTCACACTATCACGCACGTTCGTGGGAGCGAAGTCGCCCTTGTACATGGGCACGTCGCTGGGAGCCATTCGCCGGTTGCGCTCGTAGTCAGCATCCACCTGTTCGCACAGGTGCATCACGCCATGGTCCTCACCGTTCAATCGCATGAAGACCATGTCGTTATACGGTACCGCGACACCCATGCGCGCGGCGATCCAATACGATAGGTGCACGTTGATCATGTTGAAGCTCTTCGGGTTGAGGAAATTCAACCGCTCATAGGGACCGAAGGCCCCGTTGCGCTTCATCTTCAACCGGAACGACTTCTTTTCGCCGAGGTGGTGAATGGCACCATAACCGCGGTAGCGGAACTCCACCGGATAGCGAATGCCGTTGTCCCACAATGCCGCCTTTTCCCACTTCGTGCCGCTGTAAGGCAAGTTGCTCTGCATGCTGTCCAGCACCTGATCATCCACCTCGACTTCCACCACACGCAACCGGTGTTCAACAGAACCTTCCAGAAGCCCATCTGCGGTTACGCTCAGCGCGGCGGCCATGGTCATGCCGGTAGCACGTTGCACACCGAATTGCAGATAGCCGGCACCCACAACACCGCATACCACCACAGCCAATACTATGAGCGGGGTCGTCCGGCTGTCGGCCTTCTTCTTCATCGACGTGCGGTGAGCAGCAACACTAAACCACCGAAGAATGCAAGCACGAGAGCGCTCAACATATAGTCCATTCCGATCAGCGTTGCCAACAATATGGCCGGCAGCCAGAGATCCTTCTCCTTCACCACGCGACCCATGAAGCCTGCGACCAGCACCGCAACACATATCGCGATCGCCAACGGCCACGGGCCGTCGAAGGCGCGCAACACCAACACCAACGCAAACGCAAAGAGCACAAGCATCCACGGGATGATCCCACCCCGCTCGCTCGGCTTGAATCGACGGTTGTTGAGCCAGCCCCACACAGTTAACACCGCTAACAGCAGCAGCAACAGTGTGAGCGCCTCAATGGCGCCGTGGTAAATGCCCTCCCAGAAATGCTCGAAGGTCCTGCCCATGCTGCGAAGATGACCCCGCCTCTCATGCACCTTACCCGGTCTTGAAAGGAGTTTTCAAACAGCAATGGACAACATAGCGGTCGCGGACCACGATCTTCGCCGCCGTGAGCAGAACCATCGCCGATCGCCGGAAGGCACGACTGTTGAAGAGGCACGCTCATGAAGTCACGTCAGGTATGATGCCGTCGCTTGCCGGCCCGGGCTTTCGTTCCGTTCTCATCGTTGCCGTGGCCGTTTCGGCGCTGACCTGCACGGCGCAAACCGACCGCATCGAGATCCTCGGTGTGGACAAGCTGGTGTACGATGATTCCATTGCGCCAGGCGCACAGCGGCTCGTGGGCAACGCGCGCTTCAGGCATGTGGACGCCATCATGACCTGCGACAGCGCATACATCTACGAGGACCAGAGCGTGAAGGCCTTCAGCAAGGTCACCATCTCCCAAGGCGATACACTGCGCATCACCGGGCACCAATTGGATTACAGTGGCAAAGACAGGCGTGCAACCATGCATGGCAAAGGCGAGGCGCCGGGGCGGGAGTTGTGCTCACAAACCCCGACATGCAGTTGACAACGGATGCGCTGGTCTACGACCTGCGGGCCCGGACAGCAGTGTACAGCAACGGCGGCACGATCGTGAGCAAGAAGGAGAACAATACCCTGACCAGTAAGCGAGGACTGTACATGGCCGGCGAACGGGCTTTCCTCTTCAGTGGATCGGTGCTGCTGAAGCATCCTGAACGCATCATCGAGAGCGACACCCTGCGCTACGAAACGGCCACCGGCATCGCCCGCTTCTTCGGCCCCACCACCATCACCCAAAAGGACAGCAGTGTGGTGCACTGCAACGAAGGCTGGTACGACACGCGCAAGGACCTTGCCCGGTTCGGCAAAGGCGCACGGCTTGTGAGCAAGGGGCAGGAGATCAGTGGTGACAGTATCCGCTACGACCGGAAGAGCGGCATCGGCGAGGCGTTCGGCAATGTGGCCATACGCGACACGACGAACGACTTGTTGGTGCTCGGCGACCGCGCCTGGTACGATGAAGTGCGCGACAAGTCGATCGTTACCGGTCGTGCGCAAATGGTGATGCTCATCGGTGGCGACAGTCTCTTTCTCCATGGTGATAGTCTGGTGGCCACGAAAGCCGGCGCCGACACCAGTGCTGCCGGGGGAGGACAGGAGGAGGCCCGTCTGATCCGTGCGTTCCATGGCGTACGTTTCTTCAAGAGCGACATGCAAGGTGCCTGCGACAGCTTGGCCTATGCCGGAGCGGACAGCATGATCCACATGTTCCGATCACCGGTGCTGTGGAGCGGCAAGGACCAGATCACCGGCGATAGCATCCGCATTGCGCTGAAGGACGGCCGGGCCCATCGGCTCTTCGTTGTTGGGAACGCCTTCATGGCCTCCCAGTCGGACAGCGTGCACTACGACCAAGTGGTCGGCACGACGCTCACTGGCTATTTCGATGAAGATGCGTTGCGCACCGTGGTCGCCGAAGGCAACAGCCGCACCGTCTATTTCGCCAAGGAAACAAAGGATGGGGTTGAGCGCATCATGGGCATGAACACGGCCGTGTGCAGCCGCATCGATGTCGCCATCTCCAACGACACCACGGGGCAGGCGCAAGTGCATACGGTTTCGTTCATCACGCGGCCGGATGCGGTGCTATGGCCCTTGAGCAAAGCACCAAAAAGCGAACAGATGCTGCCGGGGTTCCTCTGGCGAGATGCTGAACGACCGAAAGAGCGCTCGGACATTTTCGGGGTGCGCACGGACTAGAACGAAACGCCGAACTTCAGCGTGACGGCGTTCATGCTGCCGTTCTTCAGGTAAACCACGTCCTCCATGTCCGTTTGCGCACTGCTCCACAGCGGCAATAGCAAGAGCAGCGGAAGCAGACAGCGCAAGACACGTGTGACCATCGTGCCATATAAGGGGGAGCCGTAGTACGCCCTTACAGATTCACGCCGAACTTGAGCGTGATCGCATTGAGGTTGTCCGTTTCCTCCTTGATGTTGTAGTAGCCATAGGGGTCCCAACCTTGGTAGGTCACCGATGTCTCCTGATACCGGTAGCCCAAACTCATTTGAAGGGCTGTGTTGCGGCTTACGAAGAACCGCACACCGAATGACGGGTTGAAGTAGACCCCGCTCTCCTTCTCATCCACTAGTCCAAGCGCCCAACCGCCCGCAAGATCCAGGAACGGTGAAACGCGCTTGGGCATGAACGCAATGCGCAGGTCGAGGAAGATCGGAGCGTAGGTATTGCCACCGAAATGCTTGTGCAGCCCGAGGCCAGCACCAATGTTCAAATGCGGGTTGAGCTGATAGCCGTTGATCACTTGGATCCCGATGGAGGTCTTGCCATCCATATCGTCTATGCCGATGGCGGGACAGATCTCGGCGATCATACTGTACCCCTTCTTCTTGATATCACCATCGCCTAAGGATGGTGCCGAAGCCTGTTCCGCACTCCGCTCGCGTGGCTTGGCCGCCGTTTGTTCCTTGGTGATCTTCTCCACTTCCTCAATACGGAAGACGAACAGGTTGCCATCGTTCGTCTTCAGCTTCAAGCTCACATTGGGGACCTGCTCGATAATGATCCCGCGTATGATGCTGCCGTTCTTCAAGTAGACCACATCCTCCATGTTGCTTTGGGCGCTTGAGAGGAATGGCACGAGCAGGAGGCTCGCGAACAAAATCAAGCGTTGTATACAGGTCTTCATGCGGTGGGGTATGAATTGGATCCGATGCGGTAACGAATGTAATCGGGGCGAATTGTCCGACCACATGGAAACATGACAAGGGTGATCACAGGTACCGGACCATCCACGTGGCCCCCAAAGGCACCCGCAGGCGTTGTTTCAACTCCGCTATGGTCGGAACCAGATCATCGAACACGATCGTATCCGCCTGCAGTTCCCCGGACTTCAACAGGTTCTCAACTTCCGGCACGCGACACGTCGCGATGGTTCCTTCCTGCTCGTATAGCACCACCATACGATCAGTAAGCAGCACGCCAAGTTCGCGTTCCAGTGCCTGCACCAAGTGCACACTTTTATCAATGCTACAACCGCTCGCCATGGCCTGCTGTTCATCCACGGCGATGACCACCAAGTGGTCGTGCAGCACATCAACACAAGCGTCCAGCGCTGCTCCATGGGCCGCCCATGAAGAAGCGAAAGCAGCGCCACGCGAAAGGATCGCAGCCTTCTGCTCGGGCGTGAACGCTTTCGCGCTCTTGTACACCCACACACGGGCGTGCGCAGGCATGGTGTCGATGGAGCGGGGGGCCGCGGATGTGATCATGCCACAAAGGTGCACGACATCAACCGCTCATCCCGTGACGGTTGAGCGTTGGGGCTGGATAGTTTAGCGGCCGTTAGTACAAACCCCTCCCGATCAAATGCACGTATTCCGTTCCGCTCTGCTCTTTCCATTGGCCGTTTTCACCTTGTTGTCCAATGCACAGAGCGATCCGCTTTGGCTGCGCAATGCGGCGATCAGCCCCGACGGCCAGACCATCGCCTTTTGCTATCAGGGTGACATCTGGCGTGTGGCGACCACCGGAGGTGATGCCGTACCATTGACCACCAACGAGGCCTTCGACCATTCGCCGGTATGGAGCCATGATGGGAAACAACTGGCCTTCGCCAGCATCCGCTACGGCAACGCCGATGTCTTCGTGATGCCGAGCAACGGTGGCACACCTACCCGTCTCACTTTCGATTCGAGCGGCGAAGTGCCCAGCGACTTCTCGGCGGACAATACACAGGTCATCTTCTATGGTGGTCGGCAGGACGATGTGCGGATGCAACAGTTCCCAGTAGGCGGCCTTGGTGAATTGTACACCGTTCCCGTAACCGGCGGTCGGCCTATGCAGCTCAGTACCATCGCAATGGAAAGGGCCAGGTACAACCCGGCCGGAACGCTCATCGCTTACCACGATCGCAAGGGATACGAAGACACATGGCGAAAGCACCACACCAGCAGCGTTACACGCGACATCTGGACGTTCAACCCTGCGACGAAAGAGTACAAGCAACTGACCACGTTCGCGGGCGAGGATCGCAACCCGGTGTTCAGCAAGGATGGCAATACGATCTATTACCTCACCGAGGAGAAAGGCTCGTTCAACATCCACAAGATGCCCGCTAGTGGCGGTGCGAGCACTCAGGTGAGCCGCTTTACGGATCACCCGGTGCGCTACTTGAGCATGAGCGACGGCGGTGTACTGTGCTTCAGCTATCGCGGTGAGTTGTACACCATGACCGACGGAAGCGAGCCGAAGAAATTGGCTGTCCGCATCAACACCGATGGCCGGTACAACCCGGAGAAGACCATCAACGTGAACAACGCCGATGAGTACGAGGTATCGAAGAATGGCAAGGAGGTGGCCTTCATCCATCGCGGTGAAGTTTTCGTGACTTCCGTTTCGGAGGGCACTACCCGCCGCGTGACCAACACGCCTGAACAGGAGCGCAACGTGAGCTTCAGCCCTGATGGCCGTACGCTGCTCTACGCCACGGAGCGCGGACAAAGCTGGGACCTCTATACCACCACCATCGTTCGCAAGGAGGAGAAGTATTTCTTCAATGCCACAGTGCTGAAGGAGGAAGCACTGCTCACCACGTCCGCCGAGGAGTTCCAATGCGCGTATTCACCCGACGGGAAGGAAGTGGCTTACTTGGAAGAGCGCACGACCTTGAAGGTGCTGAACCTCGCGACCAAACAAACACGCGTCATCGTCCCCGGCAACAAGAACTACAGCTACGCCGATGGGGACCAGTGGTATGACTGGAGCCCGGACAGCAAATGGTTCCTGGTGAACTTCCTGCACGACGAGCAGTGGATCGGACAGGTGGGCCTGGTCAGCGCCGAAGGCGGAAAGGAGATCGTTGACCTGACCAAGAGCGGATACGGCGGATACGTTCCCCATTGGGCCATGGACGGCAAGGCCATCCTATTCGTGAGCGACCGCGACGGCATGAAGAACCATGCAAGCTGGGGCGGACAGAGCGATGCCTATGCGCTGTTCCTCACGCAGGAAGCCTTCGACAAGTTCAAGATGACCAAGGAGGAAGCGGCGCTTGCGAAAGAGGACGAGGAGAAAAAGAAAGACGGCGACGACGAAGGCAAGACGGAGAAGGAGAAAAAGGAAAAGAAAGAGAAGGATGCCAAGAAGGAGGAGGAGAAGGACAAAAAGGTCGATCCCATCAAGATCGAACTCGAAGGCATCGAGGACCGCAAAGTGCGATTGACACCGAACTCAAGCGCCCTCAGCGGCGCGGTGCTGAGCAAGGACGGCGAGAAGCTCTACTACCTCGCGCGCTTCGAGAAGGGCTTCGACCTCTGGCAGTTCGAGATACGCACACGGGAAACGAAGATCATCAACAAGATGGGCGACGGTTTCGCCGGTGGGCTGACCTTGGACAAGGACGGCAAGAACCTGTTCTATATGAACAACGGCGCCATCAACCGGTACGATCTGGAGAAGAACGAGAACAAGGGCGTGGGCATCAACGGCGACATGCTGCTGAACGAGACCGCCGAGCGCGCATACCTCTTCGAACACATCTGGCGCCAGGTGAAGAAGAAGTTCTACCGCGTGGACCTGCAGGGCGTGGATTGGGACAAGTACAAGGCCGAGTACCAGCGCTACCTGCCCTTCATCAACAACAACTTCGACATGGCCGAGTTGTGCAGCGAAATGCTCGGCGAACTGAACGCGAGTCACACCGGCAGCGGCTTCCGCCCGGAGACACCGAATGCGGATGAGACCGCAAGTCTCGGCGTGTTGTTCGCCTACGAACCCGGACCGGGACTGAAGATCGCCGAGGTGATGGACAAGAGCCCCGTGATCAAGAAGGACTCGAAGATCAAGGCCGGCCATGTGATCGAGAAGATCGATGGACAGGTGATCGCTGCCGACATGGACCCTAGCAAGTTGCTGAACCGCAAGGCCGGCAAGCCCACGTTGCTCTCCATGTTCGACCCCAAGACCAACACCCGTTGGGAGGAAAGCGTGAAGCCCATAAACGGATGGGAGGAAGGTGAACTGCTCTACCACCGCTGGGTGGAGCGCTGCCGACATCTCGTGGACAGCCTCAGCGGCGGCAAGCTGGGCTACGTGCATGTGGAAGGCATGGACGACCACAGCTACCGGATCGTTTACGAGGAAGCGCTTGGTCGTTACAGTGGCAAACAAGGTTTGGTCGTGGACACGCGCTTCAATGGCGGCGGTTGGCTGCACGATGACCTCGCGACTTTCCTCAGTGGGAAGACCTACATGCGCATGGAGCCGCGCGGACAGAACCTCGGCACAGAGCCGCAGTTCAAGTGGCAAAAGCCGAGCTGCGTGGTGATGAGCGAAAGCAACTACAGCGACGCGCACTTGTTCCCGGTCACCTACCGCGCGCTCGGCGTGGGCAAGCTGGTTGGCATGCCCGTGCCCGGCACCGGCACCGCCGTGTGGTGGGAAGGCTTGCAGAACGGCATGTGGTTCGGCATACCACAAGTGGGTATGGTGGACAACAACGGCAATTTCATGGAGAACCTGCAACTGGAACCCGATGTGAAACAGGCATTGGATCCTGGTGTGGTGAGCCAAGGCCGCGACCAGCAATTGGAGGCGGCGGTGAAATTGTTGTTGGGCTTGTAGGGGCGACGTTCACGTCGCCCACATTCGGTTTGTGCATTCCGTTCAATGGTCAGGAAGGACCATTGTCGGATGCCGCCGGATGTACCCATTGATGCGTTCAAGCATCCGGTCGTTGACGATAATGATGTCGTGGTATCCGCGCTGCCATAGGGCGTCGACAGGTGTCGGTCGCATCCGGTTCATTTCACGAACAACACCCGCGCGGTATGATCCGACGATGGCACCCAACGACCCGGGTACTGGTCCCAACGGACGTTGACCCATCGATGACTGAATACCCGTTCGGCGAGGCCGATCGGTCAATTCGACGACACCGTGGAAATGGTCGGGCATGATGGTAAATGTGTGGACCTCGACATGTCCGTAGTGTCCCGGAATGCCATGCCAGTGTTCGTGCGCGATCCTTCCGTTGGCGTTCAGAACGACCCTGCTATCGATGATCTCCCCGAACCAAGGCCGACGATCCTGCGTGCAGAATGTCACGAAATACAGCCCGGGCAATGTGTAATCGTGGATGCGCTTGCGAATGCTGCGGCGATGGTGGCGTTCGGGATCGAAAACGCGTGGGCCTTGCATGATGTCGAAAATACAGGGCTGAATGAACGTCTTGTATGCGGGCGACGTGAACGTCTTGAATGCGGGCGATGTGAACGTCTTGAATGCGGGCGACGTGAACGTCTTGAATGCGGGCGATGTGACGTCTTGAATGCGGGCGACGTGAACGTCGCCCCCTACGGATCCCCCGCTTCCGCGATCGACTCCGCCACATCCTTCACCTGCACCTCGCCCTCTTTGTTGAAATGCTTCACGCCGTCCGTCAACATGGTATTGCAGAACGGACAACCGGCGGCGATGATGTTGGGTGATGCGGCCAAAGCCTCTTCGCTGCGTTCGATGTTCACTTCCCTATTGCCGGGCTCCGCTTCCTTGAACATCTGCGCACCGCCCGCACCACAGCAGAGGCCGTTCTGTTTGCTGCGCTTCAGTTCCACCAGTGCGGCGTCCAACTTCAACAGCACTTCGCGCGGGGCTTCGTATTCGCCATTGCCGCGACCGAGGTAACAGGGATCGTGGAAGGTGATGCGCTTGCCCTTGAAGCTGCCACCTTCGACTTTGATGCGGCCTTCCTTGATCAGCGCATTGATGAACTGCGTGTGGTGCAGCACTTCATAGTTGCCACCCAGCACCGGGTACTCGTTCTTCAGGGTGTTGAAGCAGTGCGGGCAAGCAGTTACGATGCGCTTCACGCCGTAGCCGTTCATCACCATGATGTTGTTCTGCGCCTGCATCTGGAACAGGAACTCGTTGCCTGCTCGACGCGCGGGATCGCCCGTGCAGCTCTCCTCAGTGCCCAGCACCGCGAACTTGACTCTCGCAGCGGTCAGGATGCGCACGAACGCCTTGGTGATCTTACGCGCACGGTCATCGAACGAACCGGCGCAGCCCACCCAGAACAGCACTTCGGGTGTTTCGCCAGTGGCCGTGAACTCGGCCATGGTGGGGACGCGGATGGGTTCTGTCATTCCCCGAATACTTGAACGGTGGCACGGCGCTCCACCAGGTCAGTGAAGTGTCCTTCGTACCGCGTTGCTCGCACTTCGCGGTCATCGATCCAGTGGTAATTGCCGCCACGCGGTTTGCCCATCAGCATGCCGTGGTACATGAAGCCGTGCTTCTTCAACCACTCCTCGGTCACTGCGCGATGCTCTTCCGTGCGGCTGGTGAAGAAGGTGATGATATGGCCTTCCGCATACCACTTGTTCAACTTCTCCAAAGCTTCAGGGAACACCTCGGCATCGGCCATGCGCCATGGCTCCTCATTGGGAATGTCATCGCAGATGGTGCCATCGATGTCGATGAGGAAGTTCTTGATGTGCGGCGGGAGTTTGGGGCTCACGCGTTTGCCACCCTCGGTGGTTTCGATCAGATGCTTGGTGGCCATAGCGCGCTGTGAATGATCAATGTTCAATAACCAATGTTCAACTCGAGGTAGGCGGCACCGCGCAACCACTGCGTAGGTGCATTGAACATTGAATATTCATTATTGGACATTGGAAATTCCTATTGGTCCGCCCATTTCAAGCGATCCGCCTGCGCCATTTGCCATGGGGCACCATTGTTCTCCACGTTGGTGAGCATGTTCGCGAGAGCGGGACGTGTCTTGCTCTCTTCCATCACCAAGTAACGCCGCATGTCCATGATGATGCCCACCGGGTCGATGTTCACGGGGCATGCCTCGGTGCAAGCGTTACACGTGGTGCAAGCCCATAGCTCTTCGTCGGTGATGCGGCTGTGCAGGCTCTTGCCGTCTTCCTCCCACTTGCCTTTCGCGTCGATCACTTTGCCGACTTCCTCCAAGCGGTCGCGCGTGTCCATCATGATCTTGCGCGGGCTGAGCAGCTTGCCTGTCAGGTTCGCGGGGCATACGCTGGTACAACGACCGCACTCCGTGCACGTCATGCCGTCCATCAGCTGCTTCCAACTCAGGTCGAAGACATCCTTCGCGCCGAAGCGCTCGGTCATCTCCACGCCTGCCACCGTGTGCGGCGCAACAACAGGCGGCTGCACCGAAGGGTCGAGCATGCTCTTCACCTCACCGGTCACGCGGTCCATGTTGATGATCTCGGTCTTCGGCTTCAACGTGCTGTACCACACGTTCGGGAAGGCGAGCAGGATGTGCAGATGCTTGCTCACCACGAGATAGTTCAAGAATGCCAGGATGCCGATGATGTGGAACCACCAGCAGATACGCTCTATGAGGACGAGCGAAGCGGGACTCATCCCAAAAGACTCCTTCGTGCAGCCAAGCACGTGCTCCGTTATCCATGAACTGACCGGGAACGATCCGCCAGCTTGCGAGTAGTGAAGGTCTCCGCCTAGGCGCAATCCGTAGTCAGCGGCATTCATGAACAGAAATGCCGTCATCAACGCGATCTCGGTGAAGAGGATGAGGTTGGCGTCGGTGCGCGGCCAGCCGTCGAGTTCCTTCATCACGAAGCGTTTCAGCTTGATGATGTTGCGGCGCACGAGGAAGATGGCGCAGGCCACCCACACCCCCAGCGCCAGCCACTCGAAGCTGCCGATGAGGAAATCGTAGAAGCCGCCCATGAAGCTGAGCACGCGGTGCGTGCCGAAGACGCCGTCGATGATGATCTCCAGCACTTCGATGTTGATGATGACGAAGCCCGCATAAACGATGATGTGCAGGAAGCCCGCCACCGGCCGCACCACCATCTTGCTCTGGCCCAGTGCCACGCGCGCCATCAGCGCCCAGCGTTCGCCCTTGCGGTCGTTGATGGTGACATCGCGGCCCAGCAGGATGTTGCGGCGGATACGCATGAAGTTGCGTGCGAACAACCAGCTCGCACCAACGAGCAGCACGATGAAGACGATGCTGCTGATGCCCATCACTTCTTCTGTTTGTCGTACGCCTCCTGTATGCGCAGGATGTCGGCGTCGCTCAGCTTGGGCAGCCGGTCCTTCTTGCCGAAGACGCTCACGTACCGGTTCGGGTTCACACGCAGATCCTCCAGCAGCAGATCCAACTCCGCCATCGACGAGTTGAGGTTGTTGTACAGGCTGTCGTTCTTGGCCAACTGGCCCAAGGTGCCTTCGCCCTGCTCAATGCCGTTCATCACGCCCTTCAAACTGGAGGCCGCCTCGCTGATGCCTTGCAGCACGCTGTCCACGCGGCCATCGGCCAAGGCCGAGGTGAGCGAATCGAGGTTGCTGAAGATGTGCGAGAGCTCGTCGTTGTTCTTCTCCAGATTGCCGGTCACGGACTCCAAGTTCTGCAACGTTGCGCGCAGTGTGGTGCTCTCCGCAGCGATCAAGGCGTCCAGACGAGCGGCCGCAGCTCGCAGGCTGATGAGCGTTTCGCGGATGGTGACGAAACTGGAATCGATGTTGTTGATGGTGCCCGGGTTCAGGATCAGCTGGAACGCCGTGAGCACACTGTCCACGCTGCCGAGCATGGCTTCGGCTTTCTGCTTGATCGGATCGATCTGCGCGCCGAGCGATTGTGTGAGGCTGGGCTGCAAGCTGCCGAGCAACGTATCGCCCGGCTCAGCGAATTCAGGGCTGGTGCCAAGGATGAGCTGCGTGCCGGTGCTCAGCAGATCGCTGAAGATGTCGATGCGGCTGTCCTTGGGTATGCGCAGATCATCCTCGTTGATCTGGAAGGTGAGCACGATGCGGTTGGTGCCGTCGAACAGCAACTTGGCTTTGAGCACCTGGCCCACTTTGAAGCCGTTCAGCGTGAGCGGACTGGCGGTGGTGACACCGCTGGCGTTGTTGAACACGCCGTGGTACACGTTCTCTTTCTGGAACAGATCGCGGCCGCGCAGGTAGCTGTAGCCGAACCACAGCAGTGCTGCACCGCCGATGACCATCAGGGCGATGCTGTATTCCTTCTTCAGTTTCACAGGGGGGCAGGCTTACTGCTTGGCCAAAGTAACGGCCTTCTCCAGTTCGATCCGGTTGCCGTCCTGGAAGGCCACGATGAACGCACCGTCGTACCCCTTCTGCCGGCACAGCTCCTTCACCTTGCCGGCCGCGTCGGGCGTGCTTTCGTTGCCCACCACGTACTTGAACATTCCGCCGCCTTCGTACTCCACCACATCCTCCAATCCGTTGAAGTTCTTCGGCTCGCACTTGATCCGCTTGCGCGATACGGCGATCTGCACTTTGAAGCGCACGCCGTTGTCGTTCGGCTTCACCGCCACAGGACTTCCCTTCCCTCCATCGCCTCCCTTGCCTCCATCACCCTCTTTGCCTCCCGTGCTGTCCACCTTCACGGGCTCCAACGCAACGTCGGTGCCTTCAATGCCGGCTTTGTATTCCTTGAAGGCGCGGTAAATGGCGCTGGCCATATAGTCCTGCCCCTGTTCCTTCTGCAGGAAGTCCTCTTCCTTGTCGTTGGTGAGGAAGCCCAGTTCCACCAGCACGGCCGGCATGGTGGTGTAGCTGATGACGAGGAAGCCCGCCTGCTTCACGCCGCGTGCGTTGCGGCCCACGCGTTCCTTGAATTGTTTCTCGATCATGCCCGCCAGCTCGGAGCTCTGCATCATGTGCGCGTTCTGGCGCAGGCTCAGCAGGATGATGCTCTCCGGGTCCTTCGGGTCGAAGCCTTCGTACTTCAGTTCGTGGCCTTCCTCCAACAGGATGGATGCGTTCTCCCGTTGCGCCGTCTTCAGGTTCGCGTCGGTCTTGTGCAACCCCATGACGAAGGTCTCGGTGCCGTGCGGGTCGTGGTTGTCGTTGGCGTTGCAGTGGATGCTGATGAACACATCGGCCTTGGCCTTGTTGGCGATCTCGCAGCGTTCCTTCAGCTCAATGAAGCGGTCGTCCTCGCGGGTGTAGATCACTTTCACATCGGGGAACGCATCCTTGATGTACTTGCCCAACAGCTTGCTCACGTTGAGCGCCACGTGCTTTTCGGTGGTCTTGAAACGCCCTGTCCCCAAGTTGCCAGGGTCCTTCCCGCCGTGGCCGGGATCGATCACCACCACGTCGACTTTCGTCGGGTCGTTCATCCCCCTGCCCCCTTCCAAGGGGGACGTACCGGTTTGCGGCATGGCCGTTGTGCAGAGCGCGGCCAAAACCAAGGAAAGGAAGTACGGTGCTATCCGTTGCCCAACCCACCCGCCCCGACAGGGGATCTTACTTTTCGCGCCGTTCATGCCTATTTCCACAGCCTTTCCCGTAGCCGGGCGCGAAGCTATCCGTGCCCATTCGCGCGGCTGGCTTGGGGCCTGTGCATTTTTCATCACGGGTTTGTTAGCGTGCTTTCCGGTGGTTGCGGCGGCCCAAGGGCAAACGGCGGACCGCGACTCGGTGGTGGTGGCCGACACCGCCAGCACCGAGGGCTTGAGCAGCGAGGTGCGGTACAGCGCCTTGGACAGCATTCGGTACGATCTCGACGCCATGCGGGTGTACTTGTTCGGCAAGGCCGTGGTGAAGTACGAGGACATAACGCTGGAAGCCGACCGTATCATCTACGACTTCGGGCAGGAGACCGTAACCGCCTTCCCCGATACCCTGCCCACCGGCCCCAAGGACACGGCGGCGATAGCTGGGCTTCCCCGTTTCACCCAAGGCGATAACAAGGTGCGCGCCGACAGCCTGCGTTACAGTTTCCGCACCCGCAAGGGATACATGCGCGAGGTGCGCACGCAGGAGGACCAGGCCTACGTCGGTTCCAAGACCAGCAAGCTGCACACGAACAAGGAGGTACACAGCAAGGGCGGCTTCCTTACCACCTGCGATCGCGAAAAGCCGCACTACGGTTTCCGCGTTACCAAGATGATCGTGATCCCCGACGACAAGATCGTGGCCGGGCCCGCGTACATGCGCATCGGCAAGGTGCCTACACCGGTCGCCATTCCCTTCGCGCTCTTCCCCAACAAGCGCAACGGTGCGGCAGGTATCCTGCTGCCCATCTATGGCGTCAGCGATGCCTTCGGCTACTACTTCCTGAACGGTGGCGTGTACACTCCCTTGGGCGAAAAGGCCGATCTGCAGCTCACCGGCGACATCTACACGCGCGGCTCATGGGGTGCGCGTGCACTGCTGCGTTACCGCACGCGCTACCGCTACAATGGTTCCGTGGATCTGCTGCACAACACCAAGCTCAACGGCGATCCCGAGTTCCCCAACTTCAGTCGCGAGCGCACCTTCTTCGTGCGCTGGAACCACGCGGTGGACAATCGCGCCAGCCTGCGCAACCGCTTCAACGCGCAAGTGAACTTCGGTAGCAGCAACAGCTTCACCAACAACTTCAACAGCAGCACCACCGACTACCTCAGCAACACCTTCCGCAGCAACATCGGGTGGACACGCCTGTGGCTCGGCAAGCCCTTCACGTTGGGCGTCAACGCCACGCACGACCAGAACACGCAGACCGGTGCGTTCAACATCACGTTGCCCAGCATTTCGTTCAACGTGCAGCGCGTGTTCCCCGGCATCTGGCTGCGGCCCGCCACGGCGGTGGGGTCGGAGAAGTGGTACGAGCGCATCGGTGTGAACTACGTGATGAACTTCGACAACCGCTTGGCCACCACCGAGGACCAACTGAGCCTCAACAACCTACAGAACCTCACCAAGGATTTCCGCAACGGCATACGCCACAGCTCCACGGCCAGCACCAGTTTCAAGACGAAGCTCTTCACGATCAATCCGCAGATCAGCGGCATTGATCGCATGTATTTCGAAACGCAGCGCAAGACCTACTACGCCGACCTCGATACCACCATCACCGATACCGTGCCCGGCTTCGCGAACGTGTTCGAATGGAACGCGCGCACCGACTTCACCAGCAAGATCTACGGCATGTACAGCTTCCGCCGTGGC
This sequence comes from Flavobacteriales bacterium, assembly GCA_016703005.1. GTDB lineage: Bacteria > Bacteroidota > Bacteroidia > Flavobacteriales_F > PHOS-HE28 > PHOS-HE28. The sequence goes on along the minus strand of JADJCX010000001.1, from coordinate 149,973 downwards.
AAGCTGAAAGCCATTCGCCACGTGATCACACCGAGCGTCGGTTTCAGTTATAGGCCCGATCAGAGCACCGAGATCTTCGGACCCTTTGGTGCCGACGGTGCCGAGACCAGCTACTCGCCATACGCCATCGGCATCTACGGCGCGCCGGCTGCCGGGGCCAGCGGATTGTGAGCATGAACCTGCAGCAAAGCCTGGAAGCGAAGGTGGCCCGCAACGCGCGCGATACGCTCAACCTGTCCGGCGGCGACAACACCGTCGACAAGGAGAACAAGAAGATCAAACTGATCGACTTCTTCGGCATCGGCACGGGCTACGACCTGATGAAGGATTCACTGAACTGGAGCCCCTTCAGCACGCAGGCGCGCACCATGCTCTTCAACCTCATTACCGTTAACGCCAACGCCTCGTTCGATCCCTACGCGGTGGACACCAACGGCGTGCGCTATGACAAGAGCCACAAGGAAGTGTACGGCGGCCTAGCGCGGTTGACCAGCGCCGGCGCAGCTCTCGGCTTCGAACTGAAAAGCAAGCGCTACGGCCTGGGCAATGGCAGCGCCGCAACCAGTGTGGTGGGCGAAAGCGATCCCAGCAAAGGCGCCACCACCGACTTCAACCTGCCGTGGCGCCTCAACGCCAGTTACAGCTATGACATGGGCCGCTCCTGGAGCGAGGACCGCTACACCGACAACGAACGCCAGAGCTTCGTGTTCAACGGCGACATCACCGTGTTCAAGTACTGGAAGCTCGGCGCACAAAGCGGCTACGACATCACCGCGGGCGAGTGGACACCCACCAGCCTCAACCTCTATTGGGACCTGCACTGCTGGGAGTTCAACGTCAACTGGGTGCCCTTCGGCGTGCGCCAGAGCATCGGCTTCCGCATCAACGTAAAAGCCAGCATCCTCAAGGACATCAAGTACGAGCTGAACAGGCCCATCGGCAATGATGGGGAGTTGTTGTATTGAGGAAAGTGCTAAGGTGGGGCAGAGCCCCTAACGCCTGAGGCGCACTCGCGGAAAACGCGAGCGCGTGCACGGGGACAGCCGAGGGGTGCGGGGGTCGCAGCCAGTGCGACCCACGCCCCCAACCCCTGCGCGGCGGGCCCACGCGCCAACCGTTCCGGTGGTGGCGGTGCGGCGTGCGGCCCTAGGCATCGGTCCACCCAGGCATGAACACAGACCCGGTGCCAGGCGCCAGCCTTCGTTGGCGGGCACCGGCCACTGCGCGCTCGGGGCCGGGCATTTCCGCCACGCCCAAGGTCCAAGGCATCTCGCTATCTGGTAGCGCTTGCACTGGTTGGTGATGCTTAGCAAAGGTGTCGTTCAGGGTTAGGTAACCGTTCTGCACATAGCAAGCCAAACCGATCTCGTCCGGTCGTTCACCACGCCCCAGGTAGTTGTGTTTCCAGAAATGCCGGTAATAGATCTTGCCATCGGGACCTTGCGCGAGGACTTTCAGCGCGGAGATATTCCCATACATGCTACTATCCTCTCTCAACAGCGTTTTGCTATTGCGGATGGCCGTGCAGTCAAGGGAACTCAGGTCATATTGCCAAAGCTGCTGCATGATGCAAGCCCGTGTGAACTGGTCGGTCCGTCAGCTTTACCGCTCGGCGAAAATTCAACGCCTTGTGCGAAAACCCGGCAGTGAGCGATCGCGCTCACACCTCGCCTGTGGCATCGTTGAACTGCAGCCGTCCACCAGACTGGTGTCGTTGACCACATTGGTGTCGCCAGGTTCCTCGTGATGCCAGCTCCGCGGTCATAGTTCGGTCCATGCACCGCACCGGTATTGGAGATCCGGCACCGTATCCAGTCCGGAAGGATCCAGCTGATAGGCGTGGTAGCCATCGGTATCGCGCTCATGCACCAGCACCCAATAGTCGGTGCCGTTGGCATGTGGTATGCCGGTCATCTTGCCTCCGGGCAATGCAGGGGGTTCCATGAAGTCGACGGCTTGCGGGTAGTTGGTGCCGCCAGCGCCCCCGTTCATCGTTAGGTCAACGTCGAAGAAAAATGGTACGCCACCACCACTACTAAAGCGAACACACAACTCTCGACGGTGCATGGCCATGGCAGCACGAGTGCGCCCTGCGCCCCGTCAGCCAATACGTCATCATCGGTACCTATCACCGGCTCTTGAGATGCATTGTAGACCGTGTCCCCTGGGGTGTATAGCAGCAGAGTACCGGATGGCGAGGCGAGCGAAGCGCCATAGCCGGGCTGTGACGCAAGTCCTCCTTGGTTCATCGGCCCAAGTCAACCCATACATCACGCATCGGAACCAATGGTCGTTGCGGGATTGAGCCGCCATCACGGACAACAACGTGACACTGATGCCAACTGGAGGGCAATCAGACGATGTTGCCTTTCATTATAGTTGGATCGGATACCGAATGTAGGTCTCGTGCAAATCGATTGTCCCCCCCACACCGCCTCGCGTGTCGACGCGCGCACGCGCTCGCCTTTTCGGCGAGTGCCTTTCAGTCCAGGGCGTGCCGCCCGCCTTTACCACAACAGAATTGAACACCGCCGGTTGAAAACCGCCGCCGCCTAACGGCTCGTCAAGCGGGCCTGCGGCTATGTTCGGGGTACAGTAGCGCGCTTGCGGACGGGTTACTGCGGAAGTCGGGAGCGTGTGGTTGATCTAGCGGGCAGGGGCCTCCCCTTACTGCGAACCAATCACCCCCCCATGAAAGGAGCACGCATTCGCCAATACCGTAAGGCACTTAAGCTGACACAAGCCAAGCTGGCCGCGCTTGTGGGTATCAGCCAAGGCAAGATCAGTAAGATCGAACGGGACCAGCAGCCGACCAGCATGACCATTGCCCTGCGCTTGTGCTGGGCATTGCGCCGCAAAACGTGGACGATTTCCTTTAGAGCGGACCGGGAGCAGGCTGCAGCCCCACGTGCTGTTCAGTGCTGCCAGGCGCAAACATATGCGGCCGTTGACGCTTTGTGCAGGCCGCGAATGCGCAGACCTACGCAAACCTGCGGCTGCGAGCGAACGATCGCAGGATGACGAATGGGAATGGCACACGCGAACGAGCGGGAACAGCATCGCGATCGATCAATGGCGCATGCGATAGGTGCCACGCCGCAGCCTGCGCGTGGCAGCAGCCCAGCAAAACAGCAGTATAGCGCTGCCACACCTGATCTTCGAGCATCACGCCCTGCTCCCTGTGCCCGGATACAGGGAAAAGTCGCCTGCAGAAAAGATTCTTTCGGGAATAATTTCAAGAGATCGCCGGTAGCCGGGCGCGACAACCAAAACAGATACCGTCAGGAATGATTTTTCGAGCGTCACCTTCTCCAAAGGCCCCCGTTCCAATGTCCGGTTCATAACAAACGTGGCGGGTCAGCGGAACCGAAAGACCCAAGAAACAAATGAAACCGAATATCAAACTATCACTGACCAGGCTCTCCGTTCTCGCCTTGCTAGCGTTGCTCCGCAACGTGATCGCTAAAATGACCGGCAACGCCTTCTTCACCACTCCTGCGGTGACGATGGTAGCAATGGACGGGCAGGCGGATGCACTGGAGGCGGCCATTGAAGCGGCTACCGACGGTTCGAAGGAGGCGAGGATCTTGCGGGATGTGGAAGTGGCTAAAGCGCAGGCCATGTTGCGCACACAGGCGGACTACGTGCGGACGATCTGCGCCGGGAACGAAGCCATGCTGATCAGCAGCGGCTTCCAAATGGCCACCGTTCCCACGCCGGTCGGCCTGCCCAATGCCCCACTGATCAAATCAGTGCGCATGACCGGCGAAACAGGTCAAGTAGAGGTGCGTTGGAACAGCCAACGCGGTGTGGACAGCTGCAACGTGTTCATCACTATGCAGAATCCGGCGGAGGGTGCTGTATGGGTGCACGTGGGCACCACCACCAAGAGCCGTATCACGCTGAACGATCTTGAGAGCTACAAGCCCGTGTGGATAGGAGTGCGCGCAGTAGGTGCAGCAGGCACCAGCGCCATGAGCGATCCCGTGATCGGTATCGCTGCTTGATCGGCACAACCACAACTTCAGGCAAAAGCCCTCCGACAAGTCGGGGGGCTTTTGCGTTGGGGGCGGGCCACGGTCAGCAACTGTCTTGCGTCCGTTGATATCATTGCGCAACACTTGCACCCCATGCGTCACCTCTACCCTGCCCTGCTCATCGGTCTGTTCTCCACTACCGCCTTCGCGCAACTGCAACCCGCCACGGGCGAGTTCCGCGTGAACCAGAACGTGCCCAGCGAACAATACCTGCCGCAGGTTGCAGTGGGCCCCGCCGACGATTACGTGGTGGTGTGGAAGAGCTGGCTGCAGGACGACAACACGGCGAGCATCTACTTCCGCCGCTACAACAGCGCACACGTTGCGCTGAGCGCTGAGCTGCTGGTGGCTACCGGCGCCAACCAGAACACCAACGAGATGGTGAAGGTGTACACCTGGACCAACGGCCGCTTCATCATTGCATGGAACGACGGCAACAATGTGAACATGTGCGTGCTGGAGGCCAACAACACCCTCGGTGCCATTGTGCCCCTCACCGGCAATGCCCTGTGGGATCTTGCGCTCAACGGCAACACGCTCGCTTTCATCTATGGCAGTGGCTTCTCGTCGTTGTACCTGCACGGCTATGATCTGGGCACCAACAGCTTCATCGGTTCCCCCGTGCTGGTAACCGAGAACGCGAACGACGATTACGACAACCCCACCATCCGTTTCAAGAGCGATGGCAGCTTGGTGGCGATCTATGGTCGCGGCAACTATCCCAACCGCATTTACCGCAAAACCTTCGACAGCGACTTCTTGGCGCAGATCAACGAGACCATCGTGCACGAGCAGAACAGCTCGCTCAACTGCATCGATGTGAGCATCAACGCCAGCGACGAGCTCCTCATCAGCACCAAGTGGGGTGTCAACGGCACCAGCGTTTTCCAAGCGTGGTTGCTCGATGCCAACGGCACGGCCATCATCGACGAGCTGGGCGTCTTCAGTTGTTCGTACGCGTATTTCACCAGCGAATGCACGCTGTTCGACAACGGAGATTTCGTGATCGTGATGCCCACGTGGCTCAGCTTGAATGACGCCGACGATTACCAGGTGCGCGCCTACTACGGGCACAACTACAACGCGCAGAACAGTGGCGTGGTGGTGCTGAACACGACCACGCCCGGCCGCCAAGTGTACCCCGCCGTGGAGAAGCGCAGCGACGGTGGCTTCGTGGTGGTGTGGGAGGGCAACGGTTTCCAAGGCGATACACAGGGCATCAATGCGCGCGCGTATTCCGGCGCGTCGTTCCCGGGCGTGCAGGCCACCAGCGGCGCCACCATGGTGGTGGATGAAACAGGCACCACGCAAACGCTGCAACTGCGCTTGGGCACGCAGCCCACCGGCAACGTGGTGGTGGACCTCGCCGCGAGCGATGCCACCGAAGCCAGCATCGACATTGCACAAGTCACCTTCACCACCGGCAACTGGGACCAGCCACAGACCATTACCGTGACCGGTCTGGACGATGTGCTAGACGACGGCGATATCGACCTGAGCGTGGTGGCCACCATCAACATCCTTACCGCCGACCCGGTGTACAGCGCCATGGGCCCGGAGAATTTCGCGGTGACCAACTTGGACGATGACGCCACCTTCACGATGCCCGCCGACCAGACCTTCTGCCGTGTGTATGGCATGGGCGCCGTGAACGTGATCGTTACCAATGTGGGCGCGCAAGTGGGCAACCCCAGCGGCACCAGCAGCGACCAGAGCATTGTGGACGATGCCGACATCACCGTGCAACAACTGAACGCCACCACCTTCGCGGTGAGCCTCGCCAACCTCGTGGACAATGTGCCCGGCACAGCCACGATCACCGTTACCGTTGACGATGGCAACTTCGATTACAGCGGTGCCTTCGATGTCACCACGCAAGGAGCGTTGCCCGTGATCACGCAGAACGGCGCCGACCTCAGCAGCACACCCGGCGTGGCCTATCAATGGTTCCTCAACGGCGTGTTCATCGCCAACGCCACCGCGCAGACGTACAGCCCAACGGTGAACGGCGACTACACCGTGCTCGTGGTGGATGCCGACAACTGCACCGAAACCTCAGCACCCTTCGCGTTCCTGAGCGCAGCGATCAACGCCGCTTCCATTGCACAAGCCTTCACCGTTGCACCCAACCCGACGAACGGACCGATCACCGTGAATATCGCTGCGCCGCTAACACCCGGCGCCTACCCTCACGCTCACCAACGCGCTCGGACAAGTCGTAAGCACCACACGTGTGGTGCCCGGTACCAACGTGCTGGATGTGCAAGCCGCACCGGGCCTCTACTCGTTGACGCTGTGGAACGGCGGGCGCAGCGTTGCGCAGGTGGTGGTGGAGTGAGCGGGACGCACGTCATCGCGAGGCCATTCACATGGCCGAAGCGATCCATGTGAGGTTGGTGGAAGTGACAAGCTCATTGGCTACCTACAAGCGCGCATGGATCGCTTCGTCGCAAAGCCTCCGCGATGACGCGCGCCGTCATCGGCCATCCTGGCCGAACCAGTGACAAGCTCATTGGCTACCTACGAACGTGCATGGATCGCTTCGTCGCAAAGCCTCCTCGCGATGACGAACATCACTCCCTCATCCAATTCCCCACGATCCGGGTTCCCACGGGCGTCATGATGCTCTCCGGATGGAACTGCACACCGCAGACGTTGTAGCGCGTGTGGCGCAACGCCATGATGATGCCTTGCTCGCTGCGCGCTGTTATGCGCAACGTTGACGGCAGCGTGGCGGGGTCGGCGGCCCAGCTGTGGTAAAGGCCTACGTCGAAGGGCGCATCGATGTCGGCGAACAAGGGGTCGGTCGGTGTTTCCGGGAAGCAGGGCACCGCAACACCGTGCATCACCTTGGCTTGGTTGAACAACGTGCCGCCGCAGACTTCCACGATCGCCTGCATGCCGAGGCACACCCCGAGGATGGGATGTGTGGGCATGAGCCGTTCGAGCAATTCCATCATGATGCCCGCTTCGCTCGGCAACCCCGGTCCCGGCGAGAGAACGATACGATCGTAGCGCGCAGCATCGTCGACCGTGATCGCATCGTTGCGCACCACATCAACGGCCGCGCAGTGCGGCTCCAGCAGGTGATGCAGGTTCCACGTGAAGCTGTCGTAGTTGTCGAGTAGGAGGAGGCGCAAGGGGTGTTCCGCAGAAGTGACGGCGTGAAGATGCGCGTTGCTCAACTTTCCATCACCAATGGGTTGGAGCGTGAGCGGCCGCGGATAGCTTGTCGGCGAACAACAGACAGAAAAACCGTCAACCAACGACCAATGGACAATTCAACCAATGCCCTCAACTGGTTCGAGATCAGTGTGAGCGACCTGGGCCGCGCCCAGAAATTCTACGAGACCGTCTTCAAGATCAGCATGGAAGCGATGGACATGCCCGGCATGCAGATGCGCAACTTCCCCGGCGACGCCATGAACGGCAAAGTGGCCGGCGCTCTCGTGAAGAGCGACATGCACAAACCCAGCGCAACAGGTTCGGTGATTTACCTCAACGGCAACCCCGACCTGAGCGATGCCCTCGGCCGCGTGGAGAAAGCGGGCGGCAAGATCATCATGCCCAAGACGGAGATCAGCCCTGAGATCGGTCACATGGCGTTCTTCTCCGATACCGAGGGGAACACTGTTGCGATGCACTCGCAGGACGAGTCCACAGTCGCGAGTGGGTCGCCGGGCTTGTGGCCTTCTTGCTTCCTGTGCTTGGTGCCTTCTCTTTCCGATCCACCCCAAGTGCGTGTGGTGGAAGTTGTCGCCGAACTTGAGGCCGTAGCCGAAGATGCGGTCCATGCTGGCGTGGCCGTATAGGATGATGCCGGTGAACATGTACACGGGTACATCGAAGATGTCCGGGCTCAACTGGACACCAATAAGCACCGCGACCAACGCAAGTCCCTTGTGGTGGAACGTGTTGTAGCAAATGGCACCCAACCGTGTATTGACCAGATACCCCAGCATGCTGATGTCGGGTCCGAGCAGGAGTAACGGATAGCACCACCACGGAGCGTGGAACGTGATCAGCCAGCCAAGGCAGAACAGGAACTGCGCCGCTTCCTCAAGCCGTAGTAGGTTCTTCATGGGGGGAGATCAGGGGTAAGTGTAAAGGGGTAAGGGCTATGCGATCAGCTTGATGGTTCTTTGTTGTTGCGCTGCCGGATGTTGGCCAATAGCTTCTCGTTCATTGCCCGAAGCATCTTGGAGATCGCCTCGCACTCTGTTCGCAGATGAACTCCCTCATCGTCCTTGAGATAATTCAAGCGCACGGCGAGATAGGACATGGAGCGCACTTCGTTGGACGAGTTCCGCGCAATGTTCAGGTACCGCAGGTAATTGATGGTCGTCGGCTGCTCGAAACCCTCAGCTATGTTGTTGGAGATGGAAACACATGCTGCGGCGGCTCTTGAACCGGAAATCCTTGGAATCGGAAAGTCGGTCGTACACGAAGACTGCGAGATCCTGCGCCCGCTGCCAAACATGCAACTCTTCGAACCTTGTCACTTTCATCACTTGCAATTCAAGACGACAAAGCCTTTCCCTTCCCCCCCCCTCCTCCTCACTTACCCCTTGACCCTTCCCCTTACCCCTCTCTACTCCCCCTCACCACTCTATCCCCACCGGGCAGTGGTCGCTCCCCATCACATCATTGAGGATGAAGGCGTCCTTCACCTTGCTCTCGAAGCCCTTGCTCACCAGCACGTAGTCGATCCGCCAGCCCACGTTCTTCTCGCGCGCACCGAAGCGCTGGCTCCACCAGCTGTACTTCACCACATCGGCGTACTTGTGGCGGAACGTGTCGATGAAGCCCGAGCCGAGCAGCGCGGCAATACCGTCGATCTCGCTCTGCATATAGCCTGCGGTCTTGTTGTAGTTGGGCTTGGGCCGCGCGATGTCGATGGGCTGGTGCGCCACGTTGAGGTCGCCGGTGAAGATGACCGGCAACTTGCCAGCGGCCAGTTTCACCAGGTGAGCGCGCAAAGCAGCGTCCCAGGTAGCGCGATAGTCCAAGCGCTTCAGGTCCTGCCCGCTGTTTGGCACGTAGGTGTTCACCACGATGAAGTCCTTGAACGTGGCGGTGATCACGCGGCCCTCCTTGTCGTGATCGGCTACGCCGATACCGTACTCCACTTTCGAAGGCTTCTCCTTGCTGAGGATGGCGGTGCCGCTATAGCCCGGCTTCTCGGCGCTATGCGCGTGCAGGTGATAGCCTGTAACCTCCTTCAGTGCTTCGGCAACCTGCTCGGGTGTTGCCTTCGTTTCCTGGAAGCACACGATGTCGGCGCCCATGCGTTTGATGGAAGCAGCCAGCCCTTTACCCACCGAGGCACGTATGCCGTTGACGTTGAACGATACGAGTTTCATAGGGTCGTTTGTAGTGCGCCGAATGTAGTTGTGGGCAGAGTTCAAGGCAGGTGGATCAGTGACGGTGCCTGGGCTGCGCGTCATCCGCCGTGCGGCGGAGTCTTCGAGTGAAGCGATCCATGCGACCATCGGCCTAGCGGTGATACGATCACGCTCTACCAACATCAACCGTAGTATGGATCGCTTCGACCATATGAATGGCCTCGCGATGACGGGACGTAAAAAGGCCCCGGCTGCTTACGCTGCCAGGGCCGAGAGACCTGCGGAATGAATGGTTGCGCTAATCAGCGCGCTTCACGTTGATCGCGTTCAAGCCCTTTGGGCTCTCTTCCACGTCGTACGACACCTTGTCGCCTTCGCGGATCTGATCAACGATGCCGGTCTTGTGCGCGAACACATCCTTGCCGCCCTCATCGGGCACGATGAAACCAAATCCCTTGGTCTCATTGAAAAACTTAACGGTACCTGTTGGCATTGAAAAAGTTGTTTGAGCGCGCAATGTAGGACAATTGCCACCGAACAAGCGCTTTTGCGCCCTACCGCGACAGGTCACGGCCGGCCCTTCAACCGAAGGCAGCGCTGTGGATAACCTGCCACGTCAGGCAATATGGGGGCAACATACAGCCCTCTATTTTGCGTTCATCCCATGCGTTTGAACCATCGGTTCCAACCCTTGTCGCAGCACCGATCCACCGGTAACCGCACCCGCACATGCCTTTGACCCCCTACACCGGACCGTTCGGCAGACCCGAACTGCTCCACCTCCTGCGCCGCACCTTGTTCGGCGTAGCACCCGCGGACCTCGCCCACTTCAACGGCATGACCCTGCAACAGGTGGTGGACGAACTACTGACCTTCAGTACGGTGGTGCCGCCGCCGGTGAAGGCCTACAGTGTGGACGATGGCAACGGCAATATGGACCCTGCTCTCATCGACGTGCCCGTAACGTATGGCACCACGTGGGTGAACACGCCGCGCGACCCGAACGAGGTTTTCCCCGACCCGGCTACTTCGCGCATGATCAGCTTCGTGGAGTGGTGGAGCGGCTTGATGGTGCAGCAGGACCGCAACCTGCGCGAGAAGATGGTGCTCTTCTGGCACAACACATTGGTAACGCAGATCTCCGTCGCCTTCCTGCCTGAGGCCAACTACCAATACTGCAAGATCCTCCGCGATCAGTCGAAGGGGAACTTCCGGCAGATGATGTACGACATGACCATCAACCCGGCCATGCTGTACTACCTGAACGGATACTTGAACAACTCCTTCGCGCCCGATGAGAACTACGCCCGCGAGCTGATGGAACTCTTCACGCTCGGCGAAGGCAGCGGTTATTCCGAGGCCGATGTGCAACAAGCCGCGCGCGTGCTCACCGGCTGGACCATCGCCGTGGAGCAAGGCGGCAACCCGATCGTGCCATCCACCATCTACTACAACTTCCTGCACGATACGGGCAGCAAGCAGTTCAGCGCGTTCTTCAACAACACCGTGATCCCGGGCGATGCCAGCCCGAACGGCGGCGTTACCGAACTGAACGCCTTGCTCGATATGCTCTTCCTGCAGGAAGCAGTGAGCAAGCACATCTGCCGTGAATTGTACCGCTTCTTCGTGCACAGCGATATCGATGCGATCATCGAAACCGATGTGATCGAGCCGCTGGCGCAGATCTTCCGCGACAACAGCGCCGACCCGGAGCAGATCCGCATCGTGATGAACGCGCTGCTCACCAGCGATCGTTTCTTCAGCACCGAAGTGCGCGGCTGTATGGTGAAGAGCCCGATCGATTACACCTACGGCATGGTGCGCCAGCTCGGCATGCCCTTCCCCTCCGGTGGCCAATTGGAGGCGCAATACAGCACATGGTTCGATGTGCGCAACATCGCTGCGTACGCCGGACAATCGCTCGCCGATCCGCCCAACGTTGCTGGATGGCCGGCCTACTACCAGTTCCCGCAGTACGACACCATGTGGATGGACGCGGCCAACTACGCGCTGCGCAAGCTCATTAGCGATATCATCTGCTACGTGGGCCTCACCACACCGGCCAACACCTACGAACCGCAGAGCGCCAACCTCAGCTTCAAGATCGACTTCGCGGCTTTCGTTGCGCAATTCCAGAACCCGCTCGATCCGAACACGCTGATCGATGAAGCCGCGGAACTGCTCTTTGCCACACCACTATCACAGGTGGTGAAGGATCAACTGAAGACCAACTTCCTGCTCTTCGGACAGGCGAGCGACATCTATTGGATGCAGGGTTGGGCCGCGTACAGCGCCGACCCGAACACCACGGACCCCTACGGCATGCTCGTACCTGTGATCCTGCTGAGCCTGTTCCTCGACATGCAGAGCGCTGCCGAATACCACCTCCACTAAGCCCACACGAATATGAAACGCAGAACATTCCTCAGAAGCGCAGGCGCAGTGACCGTGGGCGGCATGGCCGTGCGCGGCTTCAGCAATCCGCTGATGTCGGCACTGGCGAAGAGCGCGGCCGAAGACCGCGTGCTGGTGGTGATCCAACTGTTCGGTGGCAACGACGGCCTCAACACCGTTATCCCCATCGACCAGTACAGCCTGCTGTCGCAATTCCGCAGCAACGTGTTGATCGACCAAGCCGATGTGCTGGTGCTGAGCGGTACCAACGGCGCCACCGGTCTGCACCCTGCGATGACAGGCATGCAGGACTTGTGGAACGATGGCAAATTGAACATCGTGCAGGGCGTGAGCTATCCCGATCCGAACTTCTCGCACTTCCGCGCTACCGACATCTGGGAAACCGGTGCCGACAGCAACCAAGTGCTCGACAGCGGATGGACCGGCCGTTACCTCAACAACGAATTCCCGAACTATCCCAACGGCTTCCCGAACGTGGACATGCCCGATCCGTTGGCCATCCGCGTGGGCGGCTCCGCCGGACCCGCGTTGCACCATATGGGCATCAGCATGGCCGTTGCCATCAACAACACCGATGATCCGCTGAGCCTCGTTGGCAACGTGTATCAAGACCCCGTTACGGCCGACTGCAAGGGCGCCAAGCTCGACTTCCTCCGCACCGTGCAGCGCCAAGCCGATGAATACGGTGATGTGATCGAAGCGGCCGCACAATCCGGTTGCAACCTCAGCACGCTCTACCCCACTGGCAACGCCCCCGGCGCCGAACTGGCCCAAGCGTTGAAGATCGTTGCACAGCTGATCTGCGGCGGATTGAAGACCAAGATCTACTGGGTGAGCGAACAAGGCTTCGACACGCACGCGCAACAGGTGAACACCAACGACCACAGCGTCGGCGTGCATGCCAACCTGCTGAAGGGCGTCAGCGATTCCATACACGCGTTCCAGGACGACCTGAACCTGCTCGGATTGGAGGACCGCGTGATCGGCATGTCGTTCAGCGAATTCGGTCGGCGCATCATGAGCAACGGTAGCGGCGGCACTGATCACGGCAGCGCGTTGCCCATGTTCTTCTTCGGTACGCAGATATTGCCCGGCATGCTCGGCACCAACCCGGTGATCCCCGCGAACACAGGTGTGAACACCAACCTCGCCATGCAGTACGACTTCCGTAGCATCTACGCGAGCGTGCTCACCGATTGGTTCTGCTTGCCACCCGCCGAAGTGGATACCATTTTGCTCAACACCTACCAGCCGCTCGCGCTGGTGGATCCCGCAGGTTGCTTGGGCATCGGTATTCACGAAGCCAACCAGGCTTCGGGCACCAGCGTGCTGGAGATCTATCCGAACCCGTTCACGGAGAACACGGCCGTCACCTTCACCAGCAACGGTGGCCGGGCCATGGTCCAGGTCTTCAACGAACAAGGCCAATTGCTCACAACGCTGAAGAACGAGACCATGCCCGCCGGCAAATACACGGTCGATTGCAACCTCGGTCCATTGCCCGCTGGCGTGTACTACTGCCGCCTCCAGAACGAAGGCTTACAGCAGGTGAAGAGTATGCTGAAGGTGAGATAGGGTCTTCCCTATTGCGCGGTCGCGATCGACCCTTGACCGAGGATCATCGCGTCCGCGCGCATGAATTCGCGTTGTACCTCTCGAGCGAAGTGCCAGGCCGGATAGCCGCCTGCCCGCAGCACGCGCCGGTGGCCCGCATACACGACCACGATGGTGCCGGCCATCAGGAATTGGTGGGCGTAGCGCAAGCATTTCCGGTGCAGCCATGACCGGTCCCGCTGCAGCAGGTTGATCGTGTACGATTGGAAATTGATGTGCATCTCTTCATCGCGCAGGATGTCCTCGCAGATCCTCCGCAGGTCATCGGAAGATGTCGCCCGCCCGAGCGCCTTGTAATACACGGCAGCGATCGTTTCCGCAGTGAGCAGCACGGTAATGGACATTTCGAGCCCAGCAAAACGGCGCAGCCCACGGAACACTTCGTTCACCCAATGCCCCTTTATGCGTTCGATCCCGTTCCGCTCCATGAACTTGCCCAGGATCATGGCATGGTCCTGTTCCTCCCGGATGAACGGCACGATCGCCTTCAGGTATCCATCGCTATCGAAACCCTTGGCATACCGGAACAGATTCTTGCCCTCGCTTTGTTCCCCATGTTGGAATTGCTGGAGAGACCTTTCGATGATCCTTCGTTCCACCTCATCGATGGCGTGATCATCGGTGAACCGGAAGTGGTGGAAATGTCCGGCGTTTGAATTGAAGAAATGGATCCAATGGTTGAACTGCATGTTCGTCGGGTTTCCGCTCAGAACCGATCGGCCCGCCCGCTATTGCCTTGGCTGACGGATCAACAGTCTTTAACGACCTCCTACCCGGTCACCTTTTCCGGTTCCGGGCATTCAGTGTTGTAAGCGGCGCCTTCGGCCAAGCCTGGTCGAAGCGCTTTGACACCAAAACCCCGATACCATGTCACGCATCCTTTTTCTGCTTCTTCTCCTCCTCGCGTTCTGTGGAAGTCATGCTACCAGCACCCAGCGCGATACGCTGGTGCATTTCGCCAGCGATGAGCACGTGCTCACGGCCGATGCCATCGCACGGCTCGACGCCTTCTTGGCAACCATCGACAAGCAAGCGGACATCGAGTTCTCCATCGCCGGACACACCGATAGCGATGCGAGCCAGGGCTACAACGAACAACTCGCGCTGCGCCGGTCGCATGCAGTACGGGAGTACTTGGTCGCGCACGGTGTGCCTGCCGAAGCCATCACCCTGCGCGCCTTCGGCGAGCGAAAAGCCATCGCCAGCAACAACGACGAGGAAGGCCAAGCGGCCAACCGCCGTGTGCAGGTGACCTGCACGCTGCACCAATGGGAAACCACCGCCGACTTGCAAGCGCGCTTGCGCGAGGGCAGCGAACAGACCTTCAGCATCGACCCTTCCGTGGACCAGACCATCACGACGGCAGCGGGCATTGTTCTGGAACTTCCGGCTCTCGCCTTAGTGGATGCCAATGGACTGCCCGTTACATCAACCGTGCGACTCAACGTAACCGATGCGCTCGGCCTCGATGCGATCCTCGGGCACGAACTGAGCACACGCAGCGGCGACCAACTGATCGAAACAGCCGGCATGGTGAAAGTCGAGGCGATCGGCAGCGATGGTGCTCCACTACAACTGGACCCAACAAAACCACTGAAGATCACGCTGCCCGCTTCAGCGCAGAAAGACGGCATGCAGTTGTTCCTCAGCAACGACGGCAGCGATTGGAACACCGCAGCGACCAGTGTTACACGCAGTTGGACGTTCACTGAGCCCTTTCTCTTCGCCGCCAAGTCACCCGAACTGAAATGGCCGGCCATGCGCAAGCTCGATTACCATGCACCGAAGAACACACTGCGCAAACCGATCGAACCCGTCTATCCGCGCGAACCGAAAGAACCCCAGCGCGAACGCTTCAACAGCACCTACCGCTGGTACCGCTTCGTAAGCCGCGAAACCTTGCGCCACACCGATGAATTGCGCTTCGCAAAGGCGTTGGAACAACACACGCATGCTCTCGAAAAGCACACCCGCCGCGTTGCGCAATACGAAGAGGAATGCGCCGCCTATCCGCAAGCCTTGGAGGATTTTGCGGCGAAGACGAAGGCATGGGAAAAAGAGAAATTGGAACACTATGCGCAGTGGCAAAAGGATGTGTGGCAACCGGCTTGGGAAGCGCACCAGCGACAAGTCGAGGCCGTGCGCCCCCGGAACGACAGCATCCTGAGCGCATGGCGCGCGGAACGCGACAAGTACGCCGAAGCCTACGCCGCACGCATGGACAGCTTGGGCAGCGCAACCACCACCGCAGGATTGCAAGGCTGGGTGCTCACCACCAGCCGCTTAGGGTGGATCAACTGCGATCGGTTCTACAACGATCCTTCGCCGCGCACCATCCTCGCCGTGGCCGATCCCGATGCGAGCGACGAAGAGGTCTATCTCGTCTTCACCGGTATCAAGAGCATGTTGCAGATGCAACGGAACGATTCCCACGAATACCGGCTGAACGAGATCCCGAAGAACCAACCGGCGGTGGTCTTCGCCTATAAAGTGCTGGATGGCAAACCCATGCTGTGCCGACAGGACGTGGAGCACACGAAGAAAATGAAGCTCGACTTCAAGCCGAGCAGCTTTGCCGAGATCCGCGCAGCACTGAACGAGCTGACCGGTACGAAAGCATAGGGTACAGGGGCGGTGGTGAGGTAGGAGGTGCAATGCCGGGCGATGCCCGGCATTGCACGTTCGGGTATGGCGAATACGAACGCGGCTTCGTTCCTTAGCACCGCTGCCCTTACCGAGCACACAATGCCAATTACCCGCATAATCGTTGCCGATGCCCAGAAGCTGGTCGCTCAAGGGTTGAAGGAGCACTTCTCCAAACTGGAACATCTGCGCATTGTGGGCCACGCGCGATCAGGCAAAGCCTTGCTGACAATGCTGAAGACCGTGGAGGCGGACCTTGTGCTCATGGATGTGTCGATGCACGAGATGGACGGCATTGATACCACGCGCGTGTTGCGCAAGAAATATCCCGACCTACAAGTGCTCGCGCATTCGGCGCTCACGGAGATCGAATACGTGAACAGCATGCTGATCGAAGGAGCCCGTGGTTATCTCGTGAAGGAATGCAGCCCCAAGGAAATGATCGCCGCTATCGAACTGGTAACGAACGGTGGTCGTTACATCAGTCCGGCCGCGCGCGCCAGCATCGCCAAGGGCTATGCGCATACCGATAAGCGCTTCGATGGCGTTTACCAAGGGCTCACCGACCGCGAGCGCGAGATCATCCGCTTGATCGCATTGGAAAAGACGAACGACGAGATCTCGGCGGCATTGTTCCTCAGCACCGATACGGTGAAGACGCACCGCAAGAACCTTATGGCGAAACTCAACGTGCGCGGTACGGCGGGCTTGGTGAAATACGCCATCGATCGCTGCTGGGTGTAGCACTTTCAACCGACCGCTGATGTGTTATGGCGTGAAGGCCCGCACGGAAATGGGCATCCGCATCGCTCGCAGCCGTGGCGACTTGGTGCTGGTGGAGAAGCTGCAGAAGCTCTTGCTACCGTTCCCCGATCTCGACCATCACTTCGCGAATGCGTTCACGCATCCGCGACTTGTCGTGTTCACGGCCGATGCCCCCGGAGAGCCTCAGCTCGCGCAGTGGGGCCTTGTACCGGCGTGGGTCAAGGACAATGATCAGCGCAAGACGATCTGGAACCAAACGCTCAACGCCCGTGGGGAAACGATCTTCGAAAAGCCCGCCTTCCGGGCCTCGGCCACCATGAAGCGTTGCATCGTGCACGTGGAAGGCTTCTTCGAACATCATCACTTCGGCAAACGGGCCTATCCCTATTTCATCCGGTTGAAGGACCGCGAACAATTCGCTCTTGCCGGGTTATGGGAAGTGTGGACCGACCCTGACAGCCACGAGGCGCTACACACCTTCAGCATTGTTACCACGCAGGCCAACGACCTCATGCGTCGTATCCACAACAAACCCGCCGGCGGCCCCGCAAAGGGCGCAACCGAACCTCGCATGCCGGTGATCCTAACGGAAGAAGAAGAACGCCTTTGGCTTGCGCCGATCCATGGTGCTGCCGATCAGCAAGCACTCCTGCAATTGATCAAACCCTACCCCACCGATGCCATGATAGCGCACTCCGTGCGGCCACTGTTAGGCAAGGATGGCGCAGGTAATACGCCCACTGCCAGCGAGGAGTTCATCTACCCGGAGTTGTTGTTGGCGGATCCGTTGCAGTGATCAGGACCTGACCCTATTCCTCCTTCTTCACCCACGCCTGCACGATCCGTAGTTGGCCGTAGCTGAATCGTCCGTCGAAATGGCCCGCAGCGCCGTTCAGTCCGTCCTTAGGGTTCTCGCGCATCCAGTCGGCAATGGCATCGCGCTCGGCTTCGGGCATAAAACCGTCGATGTCGAGCGCACCTTCCGCAATGCCGCGCGCGAAGTGCCCTTCGATGGTGCTCTTCGCCATGGAGCGTTTGGCAGCGATCTCTTCAAGGGTCAGGCCTTCCTTCCGTAGGGAGTAAGTTGCCTCGTACGTGCTGCCCTTTGCGGGCTTATCCTTCTTACCACCGGCCTTGCGCTTGCGACCGGTCTTGGTGCTCGTCTTTGGTTTGTTCTCTTCTGCCCATGCGCGCACCTCGCCCACCATGGCGGCGCGTTTGGCCGCCGATCGTTTCTCCTGGTCCGCTTGCTTCTGCACCTCTTCGCCGTTCAGTATGCACGTGGTGATGTAGCCCACCTTGGCAATGGTGGCCACCTTCTTCATCAGCATGCCATCGATCTCCTTCAACGCGTTCACATACTCCTTGGTGCGGCTCAGCATTTCCACCTGCGCCATGTGCTGGAAGAGCGCCTTCATGCTCGCTTGCATCATGTCGCCGTAGTACGCGCCACCCTTTTCAATGCGTACCAACAGCTCATCGCGTTTGTCTTCTTGCAGCAGGCGCATCAGCTGACCACGGAAGCGCTGGGTGTTCTCTTCTTCGCTGCGCAGTTTTTCTTGGAAGAGTTTCAGCGCGGTCTTCATGCTATCATCCTCGAACTCGGCCGTTTCCGGATGGTCCTTCTGCGTGTATTCCACTTTGCGCAGCATGTCGCTGAAGTCGAAAGTGCCGGCGAGCAGCAACTTCAGGTACTCGCGTTGGCTTGCCTTCAGTTGCTGCGGCAATGGCTCTTGTTGGAAGCCTCTGTTGGTGAAGGCCACCACATCCCTATCGCTGCTCACCACGCTGGGGTCGATGCGCGTGCGTAGGATCAATCCGTCCAAGCTGCGCAACCGCGATAGTGCCACGTACACCTGTCCCGGTGCGAAGGCCTGCCCCACATCGATGATGGCCTTGTCGAAGGTGAGGCCCTGGCTCTTATGCACCGTTATGGCCCATGCGAGTTTGATCGGATACTGCTCGAAGGTGCCGAGGACTTCCTCGTTCTGCTCCTTGGTGTTCGCGTTCACCACGTAGCGTTTGTTCTCCCAGATCTCGCGCTTCAATTTGTACGCGCCGCCATCATCCATCCGCACGGTGATGCCATCCTTGTCCAGCGCTTCCACCTTGGCCAGTTTGCCATTGAAGTAGGCTTTGTCCTGGTCGTTCTTCACGAACATGATCTGTGCGCCCACTTTCAGTTCGATGCGTTGCAGCACCGGGTACATGCTCTCCGGAAAGTCGGGTTCTATCACCGCATCGTAGCCGAAGACCTGTCCGGGCAGCGCGGCCAGCGCACGCTGGTTCAGTTCATCGGCTTTGTAGTTGTGTGTGGTAAGGGTAACGACACCCTCGCTGTCCTGCGTACTGATCTCAGGCTTGAAGTGTTTGTTGAGTTCCGTGATGTCCTCGGGCGCTACGGTATTGTTGCGCAGGTTGTTGAGGATGTGGATGAAGTTGCCGTCCTGCTGCCGGAAGATCTTATCGAGTTCGATGTGCGCGTAGCCGTGCTCCTTGATCACGCGCGCCTCGAAGAAGTGCGGACTGCTGTACCAGCGTTTCAGCACGCGCAGTTCATCGTCCTTCACCACGGGCGGCAGTTGGTAGAGGTCGCCGATGAGCAGCACTTGGGCACCGCCGAGACTCTGGTACCGGTTCTGGCGCACGCTCCGCATGCGGAAGTCGATGGCATCAAGCAAGTCAGCGCGCAGCATGCTCACTTCATCAATGATCAGCAGATCCACTTCGCGCAGCACGTTGCGGCGAATGGTGTTCAATGGATGCCTTCGCGTGAGCGTGTCCTGATCGTGAAAGGCACCGAACTCCCCCACCCCCTCGGGCAACTGCTTCTCCGGTATGAACGAACCGAACGGCAGCAGGAACTGACTGTGTATGGTGACGCCCCTCGCGTTGAGCGCGGCAATGCCGGTGGGCGCCAGGATCACATAGCGCTTGTGCGTGCTTTTGGCCAGCTGCCGCAGGAAGGTGGTTTTGCCCGTGCCCGCTTTGCCGGTGAGGAATACATGCCGACCGGTGGAGTTGACGAAGCGTGCGGCGAGCGCCGCCATTTCGGTGATCTCAAGCTCAGTGGTCATCGGTCAGTGGCGAAAGTTCGCTTTTGAAAGCACGCGCGCGCTCAACGTCCCGGACCCACCATTGTGCCGAAGTACAACAGCGAAGTCGCGACAGCGACATGCGAACCGGGTGGAACACTGTTCCTTTGATGTGCGCGAATGACCAGAACCATTCTTCACCTCAGTGCGACGCTGGCAGCATGTATGCTGCTGTGCCAGCGCGCGCCTGCGCAATCGAGCGGAGCGCTGCCGCTGAAAAGCGATACGCTTATGGCTCCCGCCATGATCGACCTGCTCCACATGCCGTCGCCTTATCGGTACACGGACTTGGGCTTCTTCTGCAAAGCCGAAGTGAAATTGAACCGATGGCTGCCCATGCCCGTGATGTTCCGCTTGGGCGATGTACAACAAACACAAGAGCTGGACGGCAAGGGCTTGCTCCGCCCGGTGCACTGATCACTTCAAGACGACTTCAGCCAGCGCTCGAATGCGCTCATCACCGCAGACCATTCGCAGGGTTGCTCTTTGTCCATACCGATGAAGTAGTCCGTGCGATCCTGCCAACGGCCTTGTCCATCCAATTTGGTGCTCTTCTCCCGGAAGAAACAGAACGTGTCCGTATGACCGGGCACTTGCACATGTAAGCGGCCGCGCCTCTTCACGAACAGAACCGTTGCTGGATCCACTCCGCGCGCGTGCAGGGCCGCTACAACGGCGGCGTGTTCGTTGGGAAGAAAGCGCACGGCGAACGGCTATGGACGGTAAAGTTCGCCACTTCCAGCACCGATCCACTGATACGGGCCTACCTTGTTCCCACGCTTGGCCACGCTTCCAAGCTTCCGAAGACCTGTAGATGGTCTTCAATGGTCCGGACAAGTCGGGCACTGCTCATCTACCGATCGACTGATCGATCAACAAGCGGACTTCGGGCACCAATGATCGCAGCACCATGGAGCATCCGTTCATCACCCCCGCGCCGAACAATTTCAAGATCGCAAGCGGTACGTGGGGGCACAAAAAGTTCAAGCTCAAGAACAAGTTCGGCCACCTGAACGACGACGACCTCTTCTTTGCCGAAGGCCATGAGGCGGAACTCATCGGCCGGTTGTGCGCCAAGCTCAATATGAGCGAAGCGGACCTGCATAAGTTGATCACATCCATCTGAACCCAACATGCGCGCCATCAAGATCGACCCTGAAAAGTGTTCACTGAAGGTCATCGACATTGACCCCATCGAAGTGACCAACACACTTGGCACCGAACTCATTGACACCATCGACTTCGAAAAGGATCACTGCCTTGTGATCGACGATGGCGGTCGAGCCTACCAACACTCCACCTGTTTCCGCTTCGCCAAAGGCAGTCGGCCCTATTTCGGACCGGTATTGATCCTGGGGCTGGAGAACGGCAACTGGGTGTCGGCCACGCTGAAGATCGCCGAGTTGAAGTCGAACATCATCTGGGAAGAGTGGGATGCGAACACGGAGCGCTATGCAGAGGCGTTGAGCGTAACGAACTGAAGGGCCGCCGGACGGACCTACCCTAAAAAGACGAAGCCCCGACTTTCGCCAGGGCTCCGCAGTTCTAGGATCTAAGGGATCCTTAAGCCTTCACGACATTGATCGCGCTGAGGCCTTTCGGGGTCTGCTCCACTTCGAACGTCACTTTGTCGTTCTCGTAGAGATCCTCCCGGGTCCCTGACTTGTGTACGAAGATGTCTTGGCCGCCTTGATCGGGGGCGATGAATCCGAAACCTTTCTCCGTGTTGAAGAACTTTACTTTACCACTTGCCATTGTACTACTTGTGTTACCCCCCGGCCATAAGGGCCGGGTTTGATGGGCGAAAGGTAGACCCCTCCGTACCCCGCGCCGACGATCAACCGGGAATAAAGGATCACGGGCCTTTCGGATTTTAGCGTTCAACACGCATTTCAAGCACAACGGCACCTCCAAGAGAGGCTGGTATGGCGCCACCTGAACGTTCAACTCCGCAGCACAGCGGCCAGATGTGCGAGGCGCGTCAACTCCGCTTTGTTGTTGTTGGCATACGCGCTGGCTATGGCCGCAGCGGTGCGCTGTATCATCTCGCATTCCGACGGCTGGAAGTAGGTGCGGTTCGCCATGAAGTTCTCCTTGAACAACGTAAATGCCGTGTCGGGATCCATCTTGCTTTCCACCGCTTCATCGAAGGCCATCTCGATGTAATACCCCATGTCGGTCCCGAATTCATCACTGCTGTCCTCCAGCGGTAGCCAATACTCCTTCATCGCGGTGTGCAATGCCGAAGCCTCCAGCGCACGCACATGGCCATCGATGGCGGCAATACTGTAAAAGAGATAGCCCAACTTGGTGTAGAGATCCTGAATGTTCGGGGTTGCGGCGATGCGCATGGCTCGGTGGTCTTGGTGGTCTTTAGCGTGATCAACGTTATGTCATCCCATACCTTACATCACTGATCTTCATCAGGTGTTGCGACAGGTGCCGACAACCATTTCTTTTGGACGTATGAAAACACGGGATCGCATGGCGGGACTCCTGCAGTGGATCGCTTGGATATCGGGGTCGTTGGAGCTGTTGTTCCTGCTCGTCATGGTGGTGGGCCACCTCTTCGGCGATGCGAACGGACCCAACGCGATGACCTTTCCTACGACAGAACAAGCTCTGGCTTTCGCCTTCTTTCCTATGCTTTCCATCCTCGGGCTTGCCCTCGCTTACAAGTGGGAACTGCTCGGTGGCGTGGTGGTGCTGCTGAGCCTCGCAGGGCTCTTCGCCCTACGACCCGACCTGATAAAAACGGCATTCTGGTTCTGGGCCACGCCGGCGGTGTGCTACCTGGGGCATTGGTTCCTGAGCAAGCAGCGCGCCTCGAGGCATTAGGTGGCATGCGTGCCACACAGATCATTTCTCCGCTTCCAGCGGAAAGGTGCGCACGTGCTCATCGATGCTGGTGGCATCCAACTCACGCTTCATCAGCACTACATCGCTCACGCGTTGCTGCGCCGTGAACCCTAGTGGTGCGAGCATGGCCCACGCCGCGTTGAACTGATCGGCCTTCAGGCCACTGGCGATGGTGAGCATGGGGCGCTCCGTCACTTCCACCCCCAACTTCTTGATGCGCCGGTTGCTACGCACATGGTCCACGATGCGTTGGCGGAGGGCAGCTATGGTGCCCTTCTCGTTCAGGTCGATGTAGATGCACTTCTTGTCCTCGCTGTGCGCCATGCCACCGAGGTTCAAGCCGAACGGCGGAAAACCGCTGGAGCCACGACCGATGGCATCGGCCAATGTTCCTTCATACTCCGGCGGCAGCTCAGCACCGAAGAGCACGATGCCCGGCATCTGGTAAGCTTCATTGAATTTGCCGATGCGCTCGCGCAACGTCTGCCGCCACTCCATGACGCGCGCCGCTGCATGGCTCGCGGGGTCGATCACCAAGCGGTACTGGCAGGTGTACACCAACGTGTCGAAAAGCGAGAGTGCATCGGTGACCGGCTTGCGGGGCATGCCACAAAAGAACCGACGCCGGGGCAGGATGCCGAACGTGGCATTGGTCCTTCATCAACGATCGGTTGGTCACGACGAACTTCTCCGAAGGATCCGACCGCACAGTTCACCACTTTCGAACATGAACGCCTGTGGACACGGCCATTACTGCTGCGCAATGGTCGCTTTCGCGCGCACGGAGCCATCCAAGTGCCCTCCACAGCGCGCAAGGAGCCGGACTTCCACTGAAGCGCGCAGCCCCGACCAAGACCGGGGCTGCGCAACAACGATGGCGATCGCCACAAGGATCTACCGCGTGATGACCAGCGATAGCGGCTTCAGAAGCACATTGCCCACAGGACGAAGCACGTACTTACCTGGCACTACCGTGGCAGGAATATCCAAGAACGCGCTGCTCATGAGCGGCAGATCCGCCACCAGGCGGCCGGCGACATCCACGAGTTCGAACATGCGCACCATGCCTGCCCCAGTGGGCAATTCAACGTGCAACGTGCTTCCCGCTGCTACCGGGTTGGGGGCGAGCAGGGCGGATGTTGCAGGTGATCCGATCAGTCCGGTGCTGCCGGTGGTGAGGAAGCGGGCCACAACGAAATCGTTCTCATTCCCGTTGTTCGCCTTTCCAGCAACCACGAGCTTGCCATCGGCCTGCAGGGCGATGCCATTGATCTCATCCATGAAGCCCAGCACCTCTGCCGTGGCTACACCGTCCAGGTTGAACGAGAGGTCGGATGTGCCATCCGCATTGTAGCGCCACACCGTGAGGTCGCGGTTGTCGAAGAAGGTGCCACCCGTGGTTCCACCTACCAGGATCTTGCCGTCCGCATCGAGCAGGCAATCGTACGCGATGTTCTCGTCCGTGGCATCGTACAGGGTGAACCCGTTCGTGCCGAAGGACGCATCAAGCACGCCAGCACCGGTGAAGCGACCAACGAACATGTCGAAGGTGATGTTCAGATCCTTCGTGGTTCCGGCAACAATGATGTCGCCCGCGCTGGTGAGCGCCAAGCCGTATGCCTCCGCCTGGATGTAACCGATGGGTTCAACAGTATATCCACCTGTGCCGAAGGCGGGGTCAAGTACACCGTTCGTGTCGAACTGCGCCACCAACACGCCCCAATCGTTGAACACGTTGGAATAGTGCCCCGTGGCCACGATCTTGCCATCGGGTCGCACCTTGATGTTGGAGAATTCGTTCTCGGCTTCCACCACAGGAACGATCGCCAGACCGCCCACTCCGAAGCTCATGTCCAGGAACCCGTTATCGGTGAAACGATAGATGGCAGGCGTGTAGCGCTGGAGGCTGTCCACCACTACGCCGGCCAGCAGGATCTTCCCGTCGGGCTGCACGGCCATCTCGTAAGCGAGGTCCTCGTTGCCATCAATGTAGTCCACCAGCTGCGATCCGCCCAGTGCGAAGGAGATGTCCGAACTACCATCGGCATTGAGCCGCAGCAGCAGCCACTGGAGCGATCCCACACCGTCGTTCACACCACCGGCCACCAGGATCTTGCCATCGGCCAGTACTTCCACCGCGTATCCGAAGTGGGCCGTATCAAGCACATAGTCCACGATCCCGTTCGTTCCAAAGCTGTTGTCCGGTGTGCCGTCGGTGTTGTACCGCGCGATGCGCAGTGCGCTGGTCAAAAAACCGGGATCGAGCCTGGTGCCTACCGCCACGATCTTGCCATCGGCCTGAACGGTCACGTCCTGATAAACATCCTGGAAGCCCCCCTGTACCACGTTGTAGCCCGTGGTGTTGAAGGTGAGGTCGAGCTCGCCGGATTGCGCGCGGAGCATTGGCGGAGCGCACAGCAAAAAGCCGAGCGATGCCAGTAGAAAGGGTCGTGTTGTTCTCATGAGTTCGGTGTTTCGGTGGTGGGTTCAGCGTTCGTTTTTCTTTTGAGTTGAGCCAGGCTTTCCAACAGCTTGCGCCACGCTTCCTGCTGGTCTTTCATGCGTTGTTGCATCTCTTCCAAACGGGCTACCTCGTCCGTTCCGGAAGGAGACTTGTCAGGGTCAGGCGTGCTGTGCGACATAGAGGCCGCGAAAGTCAGCGGGCGTCCGCCGTTCGGTACCACGTATGCACCAACATCCACTGCACAAGCAGTGCTGGCAACCCTTACATCCGCATTACAAGCGGGGCTATTTCCCTGATGGCCATGCCGTTGTGGGGATCACCTCGAGGCGCGCTACCGAGCCACCGAAAAGCGGTTCTTCATCCTACATGGACTGCAGAAAGTCCACCAGATTCGTCTCCTCGCCTTCGATGCTGAGCTTCTTCCGCAGTCGCGAACGGGCTACCGTGATGCTGTTCACTGTCTGTTGGGTGATGGCCGAAATATCCTTGGTGGACATGTTGAGGCGGAGGAAGGCGCAGAGCTTCCGCTCGTTGGGCGTGAGCTCGGGGAACCGTTCCTGCAGCGTACTGTAGAACGAGGAGTGCACCCGGGTGAAGTGCGCTTCGAACTCCTTCCAGTTGTGTTCGTCGTGGCTGGCCTGCAGGTCGCGCACGATCTCCATGATCACCTGCTGGTTCTCCTGCCGGAAGGTTGGTTTAGCCTTCAGCAGGCGCTCGGCGATGTGGGCGATCAGCTCGTTACGCTTCAACAGGAAGAGCGCGTTGGCGGTGAGCTCGCGGTCCTTGCTGGCCAGACTCTCCTGCAACGCGGATTGTTCGGCCTCCAGCTTTTCGCGCTCCAGTCGCAATTTCTCCTGTTCCAATCGGCTTGTGCGCACGCGTTGCCGCAGCACCTTGAACACGAGGAAGGTGGTGAGCCCAAGGAAGAACAAGGCGCCGATCAACGCGAAGTTCCAAATACGCTGCCGTGCGTTCTCTGCATCCTTGCGCGCGCCTTCCGCGTGGAACAGCTCACGTTCCTTGTCGCGTCGGAACTCCTCTTCCAGCCGGGCGATGGTGAGGCGGCTGTCCGCATTGTACAAACTATCGTTCAGCGCCTTGAATGCACGGTGCGCCTCCAACGCTGCTTCGTATTTGCGCAGCGTGTCGTACACGAGCGACAGCGATTCCCAAGAGATCACCATCGACTCGCGGCTGCCGATCCGTTCGCCGATGGCCAAGGCCTGCTCGAAGTGATCGCGCGCCTCGGAGAACCGGCCGAAGTTCACTTGGTTCTTCCCCAGGTTGTTGAGCACCTGCGCCTGACCGCGCGCATCGCCCAGTTCCTTGCGCACGGCCAAGGACTTCAGGAAATACTCGTTTGCCTCTTCGTGGTCCCCGAGTTCCATCAGGCAGATGCCGATGTTGTTGTTCAGCGACCCGGCGTTGCGCGCGTCGTTCAACGGATGGTTCATCTGCAACGCCTGCTGGAAATAGGGCAGCGCCGTGGCGAAGTCCGACTGCCGCACATACACCGCCGCCATGTTGTTGAACAGGCGCACCTTGCGCAGGGCCAATTCCATGCTGTCCAATGCGGTTGCTCCATCCAGGATGTGCAGCGCATGGGTAAAGTGACCGATGCTCTTGTCCAGGTCGCGCAGGCTGAAGTGCAGCAAGCCGATGTTCATCGCGATGTCGGCCCGTGCCAGCGTGAGGGCCGGTGACATGCCTTCCTTCGTTATCGATTCATCCACCACGCCTTGCGCACGCTGGTAGGCGCCAAGCGCTGCTGGCATATCTCGCACGTTCTGATGCGCATCGCCCAGCACGATCAGCAACCGCACCTTCTCCTCACTGGACCTCAGCTCACCAAAGCACTTCTCCGCTTCCAGCGCATGCACCAGCGCGGAGTCGGCGTTCAACGGCAACAATTGCTTCGCAATTTCCACGTGCTTAGCGCAGCTGTTGCCAGCAGGCGAAACTGCTTGCGCGAACGTTCCAGTAAAACTGAGCAGAGCCACCCCGAGCGCAACCATCGGCAGCAGGGCACGGGTTGCTCGCGCACGCATAGGCGCATGGTGGTGGATGGTCCGCATCAAAAACACGCCGATCAAAAGTGAACTTGTCAAAACTAAGTGCTGCCTCATGAGGACCTCGGCGCAGAACACCGTCCACCGCCTCGAAGGGCGTGAACTCTTCCAGGGTCTATTTCATCCAAAATGCTGGTGGCAGCCGGTGTTTCCGTCAACCGCGTTCGAACGAGAAAGTGGCGGCGGCTACTTCCCGAACACTGCTCCGGTGGTACGCCAGGCGCTCGGCCTGCGGCCCACTGCTACAACGTGCCACCAAACCCAGAACTTCGACCTGATCACCACCCCATGGCCGAGGACCGGACCCAATAGGAGAACACCCACGCGCTCACGACCTACCTCGCCATCATGCGGCGCGAAGCTGCTGGTGAGAAGGTGGTGAAGGCCCACGAGTACCGGCGCTTGAACGAACAGAATGCGAACCGTTCCGTCAAGGCCTACGAGTTCAAAATGCAGAACATCAGTGCGGTGCTCGGCCTGAGCGGCAAGGTGCTCGCGCAGTACAGCGAAAGCGTGCGCTCCATCGCATCGCCGGAAGTCGCGGGCACCTACATCGTGTGGGCGTGGTATGCCGATGGGCGCACGACCACTGAGCGGTTGGTACAGTATTGAGGGAACGCTGAACGGGGTTTCACGCAGTGACCAAAGCGGGAACCAACGGAGGTTTACGTCGCATGACCTTGGTGTTGATCTCGCTCATCATCCTCTATGGTTCACGCATGATGAAGGAGTTCTTGGGAGCGTCTACTGGGGTGAGCAAGCGAACCTCGAAGGCTCAGTGAAATACACTAGCGTTGATACGACCGTGATCCCATGCACCGACCCATCGGAGGCACGGTGCCAACAGGGGCGGTTACAGCGCAAGTGCCGCAGAGCGATTTGGATCCTTGTTCCTCGTACGCTCGGGTCCAGTCACTCCCGCTGTCTACCTCGCCGGCGATGCTGCTGCGGTGAGCATCTTTGTTCCCACCATGAAGCTCCTCCTCATTGCGACTATCACAGCTTGCACCCTTGCCTGCGCACAGCCCTGCCAAGCCCAGAACAAACCGTTGTTCGAAGGCGCTGAGGTGCTGGACAGTTGCCTCGTGGAGTTGCCGCTTACGTATGCCAAGAAGGATAAGGAGCGCTACACGCAGGCGGCACGCTACCTTCGTGGGGCAGTAGACAGCGGATCGGCCGGATCCCGCATCTTCATGGCACCAAAACCCATCGGCCATGCTTCATCGCTTACGCCACCTTGTGTTGCTGCTCACGTTGTTCTCGGCGGTCCACGGCCGCGCGCAGTGGGGCGGATCGCTCTACGGCATCCATAACCCAACATCGGGGATGTTCGCCTTCGCCGCGCTCGACTTGTCCACCATGGCGATCACCGATCTGGACACCCTGCCTATGAACCAAATGAGCAGCATGACCAGCGGCACCGTGGATGCCGCTCTGGAGCGCTTTCTCTTTTACACGGGCACCAACATCTTCATACTGGATCCCTACGGCCTGCTCCCCACTACCGTCGTAGCGCCGCCCATTGGACCTGGCGCGTACTTATGCAACATCGAGTACGATCCCTGCACGGCATCGCTCTACGGCTTCGTGAACGATCCGCCGGACAGCGTCGTGTTCGCGCGCTACCACATCGCTACCAACACGTTCCAAACGCTGTTGACCATGCCCAACACCATGTCGTTCATGATGGGTGCCGGTTCGTACATCGACCCCATCACCCGCGTGTACGGTTTCGAGAACATCAACAACATCATGGGCATCGATGTGGACCTAGGCACGCTCCTCTACGACACGCCCATGATCGACCCACCCGGTGAATCGTTCGGGCACATCAGCCTCGATTGTTCCACCGGCCAAGTGCTCGGAACGTCGTTCGGCGCGGCCAGCGAAGGCGGCGATGGCAAGTGGGTCAGCACGGTGGACCCGCTCACGGGAATTGTAACGCACCTCTCATCGACGCACACGCCCAATGCGTTGATGAAACCGGCCATGACCGGATCGTGCGTGGATCAGGTGAACGGCGTCTTTTACTGGGGCGGCGTCAACGGCGCTTGGGTGGGAGGCAATACCACCACGGGCAACATCGTGCTGGATGATGTGTCCACACCCGCCACGCCGCTGTTCTGCGTTAACCACTTCTCGAACTGCGCATGCGGCAGCCTGGACCTGCCCGATGTGAGCAGCTTGGACCCCGCATCACCGCCTTACCCCATACCTGCTACCGATGTGCTGTACATCTTCTCGCGCACACAGCCCGTGCAGTGGACCGACATGGCGGGGCGCAGCATAACGGTGCCCGTACTGCTCACCAACGAATGGATACAAGCCGACGTGAGCAACGTGCCACCGGGTATGTACTGCGTGCGCAGCGGTGAGCAAGTGTGGCGGGTGGTTGTGGAGTAAAACGCACAACCACCAGCCGTTCAGCGCTGCACGACAAATCGCCGATGTGCGGACCTGTCGCCATGCAGGCTCAGCACATACGCACCGGCCGGTAGCGCGCTCGTATCGATCGTCGGTTGCGCGCCGACAACGCCGAAGGCCACGACTTTCCCCAACAGATCGGTGATGGTGTAAGGCATGGCCCCATGGACGTTGCTCAACTGCAATTCGTTGGTGCACGGGTTCGGGAAGAAGGAGAGTTCCTGTCCAATGGGTTCGATGATGGTGTTCACCGCATCCTGCCGGTACAACGCGAACGGTAGCGGCGATACGTAGCCATGCGTCACCGAATAGTGCCCGATGGGCAGTGTCATCAGCGGGCCGCTCACGTCCTCGGTGTACCATGTGTAGAGCGTGTCGTTGTGCTGCGTGTCACCGAAGAGGAAGTTGAAGTCCATGTAGTCGTACACACTGCACACGCGAACGGTGTTCTGGAGCACGGTGCCATCGGGCAAAGTCACGGAGCCGTAACCATCCACCACCGTGGTGTAGGTGCCGATCTGGAAATGGTCGTCGCTGCCCGACGCATCGAGATGGCGCGCGTTGATCGAGTCGGCCCATAGGGTACCGAGCGTCATGCCATCCGTCAGCAGTTTCTCGAAGCCGTCGTCGGTGTAGCGTTGGAAGATCAGGTCATCGCCCGTTTGGAACGCGCCGTTGGGCTGACCGCCCACGTATTGCACGTTACCCGGCTGGTCGAGGAAGAGGTATTGACTGATCGCGTTCACACCGAGTTCGGTGATGGTGATCATCACGTTGGCGGTATCGTAGTAGTCCGTGTAGTACGCGTACGCCCCGGGTGCAACGGTGCACACGATCGAATCCGTGGTGTAGTGCGGAGCATTCAGTACCCACCCGAGGTCAATGGCATAGTTGGCGCCACCGGAAGCAACGAGTTGTGCGAGCGTATCCGGGTGGATGTCGTACGTATCGCGGTGGTAGCTCTGGCCCACTTGGAAGAACTGACCAGTGCCGATCGTGGGCGCTTGTGCCATGGTGGAGGCCATGATAGGGACGAACAAAAGGAGGAACAGTGCGCGCATGTGTGCCGGGTTGTTGCATGCGATGACGCGCGCGGACCTCGTTGCCGCTGCTCATTGCGTGACGGTTTGTTCGGAGTGGTGGGGATGGGGGAACGCCCACTGCACCAGCGAGCAGTACTATCGCCCCGATCAACACCGAGGTCTTGTACCATGATGACGTGCCAGTGATCGGGTGAAGGCAACCGGACCTTTTCATTCCGTCTTGCCAACAATGAAACCCATCAGTCATTCTCTCCGCTCCGTGCTCATGGTGCACGGCCTGCTGTTGGGTGCCGCGTTGTACGCGCAGTGCCCCACAGCCAATGTGTTGATCACCTCCCAGACCGATGCAGACAACTACGCAGCAAATTTCCCGAACTGCGACACATTGCCCGGCGACCTTGTGTTCTCCGGTACCAATATCGACGACCTCAGCGGCTTCGCAAACGTGGAAGTGATCCTTGGGGACCTTCGTTACTTCGGCACCTTCCCGGGCCCTTACGACTTCACGGGCTTCCAGTCGCTCACCCAAATCGGCGGTGATCTGGAGGTGTCCAGCTGTCAGCGCTGGCGATCGTTCGCCGGGCTGGACAACTTGCAGCGCGTGGAGGGCTCGGTGGTGGCGCAGTACGTGGACAGCATCGAAGGTGTGGGCGGCTTGTTCAACCTCGACCACGTAGGTGGCAACCTGCTGATCTGGGGCGGCCCGTTGATGTTCGGCCTCGCCGGGCTGAACGATCTGGACACCGTGATGGGGCAACTTCAATTGTTGATGGGCGACGCCAGCGGTGCACTGCCCGACCAACTCGAGTACGTTGGTGGCGACTTCCGTGTGACCTGTGGTACCAACCAACTCACCGGCGCTGCGCAGCTCACACGCATCGATGGTCATTTGCTCCTTGGCTCGCCCAACTTGCCGGCACCGAACGCCTTCCCCGTGCTCGGTGTGGTGAGCGACCTGGTGATCGGACTGGACAACGTTTCAACCATCAACCTCAACATCCTGCCCGCCCTCGATACCGTGGTGAACAACCTGGAGGTGGGTGCCAACTCCACACTGACCTCCTTCGCCGGCCTCAACGCCATCGACTACATCGGTGGCTGGCTCCTGTTCGACGACTGCGACGATCTGGTAACGATCACCAACGCGTTCCAAAGCGTGGATACCTGCGGGAAGCTCTGGTTCGATAACAACGACGTGCTCACCGACATCAGCGCGTTCGACCAGGCCATGGGCATCGGCAGTTTGCAAGTGACGAACAACCCGCTGCTGTCGTATTGCCATGTGCAGGCCATCTGCGAACGGGTGGTCCCCCCCATCCTACCCAACCCGGCTTTCTATGGCAATGCCACGGGCTGCGATGCCGAGTTGGAAGTGTACAACCTGTGCATCCTGAGCAATGCGGTGCCCGATGCGGCGCGCACGCCGATCACCGTTTTTCCCAACCCCGCGCAGGATCATCTGCGGATCGCGGGCCTGCGCGGCACACACACCGCCCTCCTCCACACCACCGACGCGCGACTGGTCAGCCGCACCCGCATCGACGATGGAGTGCTCGACATCAGCCGGCTACCTGCGGGCATGTATGCACTGCGGTTGGAAGGAGAACCCGCGTATGCTCCCACGATCTTCGTGAAGCTGTAGGGTACTCTCGGATCTTTGGTGGCTCCGGTTACATATTCCTGCGTTACTGCCCACCGACCTCGAACATCGCCGCCGTCAATTGCCCTAGCGAGCAATACTTCGTCGCCTCCATCAGCACGGCGAACATGAACCAAACAAAGCCGTTCGGCAGATTGGGCCGGTGGCTTGCGCTTCCCTATTGCTTCGTTACTACTGCCCTGCCGAGCACGGCCCCTTGCGCCGAACGCACAAGGAGCACGTAGGCACCGCGGCCCAAGCCGCTCAGGTCGATGGGATCGATCGCATCGCTGGAACTGCTGCGGCGGGTGTACTGGTTGCAGCCCCACATGTCCAAAACATCGATGCTGTGCTCCTCGGTGCCTGTGGGCAGTTGCAGCCACACGCGGTCGGTGGCCGGGTTGGGGTAGGCCAGCAGTTCCGCTTGGGCGTTGTTGCATTGCAGCGCCAGCGCATCGTAAACCTCACTGGTGCCATCGAGGTCCACCTGGCGCAGGCGGTAGAACACGGTGGGTGCGTTGCGCGGTTGCAGGTCATCCCAGTAGTAGTGGATGAGCGCTTGACTATCGCCGGCGGCCGGCACCTCGCCCACATCCTCCCAATCGTGTGCGCCCGTGCTGCGCTGCACCGCGAAGTGGCTGCTGTTGCGCTCGCTGGCGGTGCTCCAGCGCAGCGCCGGTGTGCTGCCGTTGCATTCGCCATGGAAGGCGATGAGTTCCACCGGCAACACGGTAATCGGGCAACCCTGGTTCCAGATGCAGTAGGCGTTCCACTTGCGCGTGGTGGCGGTGAACAACCACACCCGGTTGTTGGTGTAGCAGAACCGGAACTGGCTGTGCGTAGCAGCAGACGCGGGCAATTGGCTCTGGCCCGTGAACGCACCGGAGGCGCGGCTGAAGAGCAGCACACGCTTGGTCACATAGTCCAACAGCCCGATCTCGTAGCCGGCTTGTCCGGTCCAGATGATGCTCTGGGTATTGACGGTGGTGAACGTGGTGCCCGTAAGGAGCATGGTCTGTACCACCGCGCCCGTGGCCCGGCTGCGGAACTCCACGCTGGTAGTGGCGGCCGCGTAGGTCAGCACCTCGTTCTGGACGGGGTCGAAGGCCGCAACGGATTGTGTGGTGGCCTGCAGCTGGCCTGAAAAGATGGTGGTGAAGGCACCGGTGGCGCAGGAGGCGGCATCGATGCCCAAGGTGGCCCACCCCAACGTGCCGAAGCAGTTGCGCTCGATGGCGTTGGTGGCCGGGTTGTACCACAGGCCCCGCGAGTCGACGCCCGCTGTGGCCGTGCACACCGACGTGCTGCTGCCGGCCACCCACGTTTCCAACGGGAAGGCGGCATTGCCCGGGCGCAGGGAGTAATACCGTGCCTTCACCGGGTGCCAGACCAGCGATGCGTTGGTGATGCCGGTGCTGGTGAAGATCAACGAATCGGGGAGCTTGACGGCGTTAGCGGCCGGTGTCCATTGGCCGGTGGCGCCGTGTGCAGAGAGCAGGATGGCGGGAAGAAGCAGGCGCGGAGTGAAGAACATGGCCAGGGTTGTGGGGTGGTCAAAAGAAGACCCCACCGAACCGGCCGGCAATACCGGAAAACCGTGAATTCCGTGCTACTCCACCACGGGGCCTTCCACGCTGATGGTGGTGCCCCTGCCCGGCGTGCTATCGATGCGCACCAACGCGCCGATGGACGCGGCGCGTGCGCGCACGTTGTCCAACCCGATGCCGTGCACGACGGTTTTCGGATCGAACCCGCGGCCATCGTCGCTTACTATGACGCTGATGCGGCCGGGCACGCGTGTGATGCCCACGCTGAGCTCGCTGGCCTGTGCATGTTTCAGCACGTTGCTGATGAGTTCCTGCACGATGCGGTACACGGTGATCTCGCGGCTGCGCTCCATGCGTCGCTCCAGCCCGTGCATGTTCAGTTCCACGGCCAGGCGGCCGTGCAGGCGCACGCTGTCGCAGAGGTCTTCCATGGCCTTCACCAATCCGAAGCGCGCCAGGGCAACTGTGATCATGTCGTGCGATATGCGGCGCACTTCGCCCACGGCCTCGTCCAGCAGGCGGTTCACCTTGCCGTACTGCAGGCTCTGGTCCTGCCGCACTTGGTGCACCTCGCCTTCCAAGGCCCCCACCTGGTGTTTGATGGCGCTCAGCATGCTGCCCAAGCGGTCGTGCAGGTCCTTGGCCAGGCGGTCTCGTTCCTTCTCCTGCCCTTCCATCATGGCGTTCAGCGCGTCCAGCTCGCTGCGCCGCATCAACTCGTCCACGCGCTGCTGGTGCACGATGCGTTCATGCGCGGCCGCGCGCTTGCGTTCGCGCAGGGTGCGCCACAGCAGCAGTGCGATGATGGTGACGGCGAGCACCGCCGCCACGAGCGCCATGCGCTGCACGGTCTTGCGGCGGTCTTCGGCAGCGGCCAACTCCAGCGCCTGCTCCTGCTCGGCAATGCGGTGCTCCTTGCGCTCGGTCTCGAAGCGCACGTCGGCCAATGCCATGCGATCGCTGAAGCGCGCCTTCTGCAACGAGTCGTCCACCTGGTTCATGTACGCGGCCTGCTCCAGCGCTTCGGGGCAGCGGCCCATGGCCTCGTACCATTCCCACAGGCCTGCGCGGATCTCCACTTCCACCGTGCCTTGGTGCAACTCCAGCGCAGTGCGCAACGCCTCGGTGCGCGCGGCGATGGCTTCCTCGCGGCGGCCCATGTCCCAGAGCGAGTTGGAGAGGTATTGCTGCACGCGCGCCACGCCCTTGCGGTCGCCCACGCTGCGGCTGATGGCGATGGCCTCGCGGTAGTGCGCCACGGCGGTGGCGTGATCGCCTTCCTCGGTGGCCACGAAACCCAGCTGGCTTTTGATGCGCGCGCGCAGTTCGGGGCTGCGTTGGCCCAGCGCGGTGAGCATGCTGTCGTACAGGTGCCGCGCCCGATCGAAGCGTTGCTGGGTGGCCGCCACGCCTGCCAGGTTGTTGATGCAGTTCTGCGCAATGGGGTCCCAGCCGCCGCTGGTGGCGCACGCCAACGCGCGCGTGAAGTCGTCCCAGGCTTCATCGTAACGCTCCTGCGCATAACGAATGCGGCCCATGTTGATGCGCACCAGGCAGGTGCCGCGTCCGTAACCACTGCGGTCGGCGAGGCGCTGCGCTTGTGCCAGCGCTTGAAGGGCGGCCTCGTCGGCGGCGAGCTCGTAGAGGAGTTCGCCTTGCACCACCAGCAGGTCGGTGCGTTCGTACGGTAGTGTTGCACTATCGGCCAGGGCAAGGCCGCGGTCCACGTCCGCAAGACCTGCATCGGCATCGCCGGCCCAGTTGTGCACCAGCGCACTGAACTTGTAGGCCACGGACCGGGTGCGCGCATCGGCAGGCGGCGATGCGTGCAACACGCTATCGAGCAGCTGGCGGCACGGCACCATGTTGTCAGAGCGGTACTCGGCCACGGCCCCGGCCAAAAGACCGAGGTGGGCTTCGGGGCCGCGCGCACGCGCCAATGCGGTGGACAGCGTGCGCAGCGTGGCCACATCGCCACGCGCGGCGGCATCCTGCATACGCTGGTAGGTGGCGTCGTTCGGCGCGCCGTGCACGGTCGGCAACACGCACAGCACCAGTGCGCAGGCTAACAAGCGCGCCCTGCGACCGATGGGGTGGACGGGAAGAGCGCGCATGGCCGTGGTGCTACTTCTTTCCGCCTTGCAGCTCACGCTCGGTGCGCACCGCTGTGGCCCGCGCCCGCCTGATGTCCTTGAGCAACTGCTGCCGTTGCATGTCCACGTGGTTCATCCGGCCCTTGGCCGATAGCTGGTTGAGCACCGTGACCTTCCCACCTCTGAAGCAGAGGTCGGGCCGTTGCGCGCACTTGTCCAGGAGCTTGTTCCACTCCTGCATCAGGGTATCCACCTCGGCCTGCACTTCGCACGCCCCAGGGTACTTCTCGCAGGGCGTCATCTTCCGACGTTGGTCGTCGCATAATTTCTGCCAAGCCAGCTTGCCGTTCTGCGGGAAGCTGGCATGCGGGTTCTCCCAGCACGAACCCGGGTAGCCGAGGTAGGGGTCGTCCGGCTGCTCCTCGAGCAGCACACCGTACCGGATGGAGTCCAAGCGGCATTGCAGCATCGGGTACACGTTCATCGGATAGCCGATGGCCGTCTCGTCGCGCACGCTGGAATACTGCTCCGCTGCGGATGTGTGCACCGAGATGAAGTAGTTGTGCAACTGGTCAGCAGCAGCCAGGCGGATGGCCAGCACCTCCGCTGGATCATCCTCGTGATCATCGTCGTTCTCATTGGTGAAGAACAATGGCAGGCCCACGTTCACCGCCCACATGTCCGCTTCGTACTCGCTCACGTACTTACCATCCTGCTCGTAGTTGACACCGTGCCCCAATTCGTGCAGCAGCATGAAGAGCATGAGTTCCCAGCGCACGGCGGGATCCACAACGAAACGCCGCGGCACGGTCAACATTCCTTCCACCCCGCCGCCGGGCCTGCCGGGGGACATCACCGGATAGTTGTCACCGGCATCAATGGCGGCCAGCAAGCCGAGCTCGAAGCCGTCCAGGTCCACCACACCGCGCTCCGCAATGCGCTGCATGGTGCGCACGAGCATGACATCGTAAACGCAAAGGCCGGACATGTCGGTATTGGGTACGGTGTCCTCATCCAGCGCCACCACGTACGGGCTGGCGGTGTTGCTGTACACCATCGGTTTTCGGGTCTGCGCATAGCGCCGCAGGTTGCTGGCATTGGCCGAGTCGCGGGCGGCCTTCAGGTCCATCACCTGCTTGTAGGGCATC
Organism: Flavobacteriales bacterium; assembly: GCA_016703005.1. GTDB lineage: Bacteria > Bacteroidota > Bacteroidia > Flavobacteriales_F > PHOS-HE28 > PHOS-HE28. The sequence continues at coordinate 112,773 of JADJCX010000001.1, read as the reverse complement.
AGCTCCAGTTCGGTGCAACGGCAGCTGCACAAGCCGCCGTTACCGTCCTTCATCAGCACGGTATAGTTGCTCGGCAGCACCTCGCGGCACAACCGCTTGGCGATGGCCGACTGCTCGACATTCGCCGAGCAGGGCGGCTGCGCTACCGCTCGGAGCGGCGGGGCCAGGGCCAGCACCAGCCCCGGCACCAGGATAACGCACCTCATTTGCGCTTGCTGGACGGGCCGTGCCAAGGAAGACGTTCTTCCTCTGGCCGCGCACGGAGCCGCGGTACTTGGCTTTCTTCCACGTTGGATCCTTCGACCTCCACCGCCACCGCCCACCATGGTGTACTTGTCGCGTGGGCGGCGAGGCACGCCGTTGATGGTGAATTCGACCTCGATCTTCACATTGTTCGTCTTGGGTATACCGGTGTCCCAGTTATCGGTCATAGTGCTCGTTTCGCGCGGGTCGCTGGAATAGACCAGGAGGAATTCGACCGTTGTGGTCGTGGTGGTCGTGGTGGTGTTCACCGTGGGAGTGGTGGACACGAGCCGGTAGCCGGCCGGGCGGTACACAGCGAGCTGGTAGTTCGTTTGGCCACTGGCCATGGTGGGCACAAGGATCTCTGAAGTCATGATGATGGGGTTTAGGTGGTTTGGGGTTTTAGGCGGGTGCTTGCATGTCCCAACCACGCTCCATGGCGTACTTCACCAGGCCGGCGGTGTTGCGGACATCCAGTTTGTGCATGATGTTCCTGCGGTGGGTCTCCACTGTGTCGAGGCTAAGGAAGAGGATCTCCGCGATCTCCAGCATGGTGTGTTCGGCCAGGATGAGGCGCACCACTTGCTGCTCGCGTTTGCTCAGCGGGTGGTAGCCGTTCTCGCCGCGGCGGTCCTTGAACCGGTCGCCAAGCTCCATGATGCGGCGCAGCTCGGGCGCCACATGCTTGCGGCCTTCCAGTATGTCCGCGCATCGCGGCACGCAGTTCTTCCTTGCCGACATTCTTCAGCAGGTAGCCATAGGCCCCGGCTTCCATCACTTCCAGCACGAACTCCTTGTGGCCGTACATGCTCAGAATGAGCACGCGGCTCTCGGGACTTGCTTTCAGCAGGCGGCGCGTCGCCTCGATGCCGTCCATCCCGGGCATGTTCACGTCCATGATCACCAGGTCGGGCTTCAGTTCGCCGGCGGTTTTCACCGCGGCTTGCCCGTTGGTGCATCGCCCTACCAAATGCAGGTTGGGCACGGTGCCCAGCAGGGCCTCCAGCCCATCGAGCATCATGGATTGGTCATCTACCAGGAGCAGGGGTGGCCACGTTCGGGATCGGCATGCGGCAAAAGTGCCCGTGGCCGTACGTGGTGAAAATACCGGAAAACCGGTATCTTTTGAGGTGGCGTGTCCGAGCGCATGGGCACCCGATTCAGGTGCATACCCGTAACGCTATCACATATTCCTCCGATACTGCCCCCCCACCTCGAACATCGCCGCCGTGAGTTGCCCCAGTGAGCAATACTTCGTCGCTTCCATCAGCACCGCGAACATGTTCTCGTTCTTGATCGCAGCTTCCTGCAATTTCCGCAGCGCCGCCTTGCCTTCTTCGGCGTAGGCCTGTTGCACGTTCTCCACGGTGCGGATCTGCGCCTCCTTCTCTTCCTCGGTGGCGCGGATCACTTCCTTGGGCAGGACCGTGGGTGAGCCCTTGCTGCTGAGGAAGGTGTTCACCCCGATGATCGGGTATTCGCCGGTGTGCTTCAGCGTTTCGTAGTAGAGGCTTTCCTCCTGGATGCGGCTGCGCTGGTACATGGTCTCCATGGCGCCGAGCACGCCGCCGCGTTCGGTGATGCGGTCGAACTCGGTGAGCACGGCCTCTTCCACCAGGTCGGTGAGCTCTTCGATGATGAAGGAGCCTTGCAGCGGGTTCTCGTTCTTGGCCAGGCCGAGCTCCTTGTTGATGATGAGCTGGATGGCCATGGCGCGGCGCACGCTTTCCTCGGTGGGCGTGGTGATGGCCTCGTCGTAGGCGTTGGTGTGCAGGCTGTTGCAGTTGTCGTAGATGGCGTAGAGCGCCTGCAACGTGGTGCGGATGTCGTTGAAGTCGATCTCCTGCGCGTGGAGGCTGCGGCCGCTGGTCTGGATGTGGTACTTGAGCATCTGGCTGCGCTCGTCGGCGCCGTAGCGGTGCTTGAGCGCCTTGGCCCAGAGGCGGCGCGCCACGCGGCCCATCACGGCGTACTCGGGGTCCATGCCGTTGCTGAAGAAGAAGCTCAGGTTGGGCGCGAAGGCGTTGATGTCCATGCCCCGGCTGAGGTAGTACTCCACGTAGGTGAAGCCGTTGGCCAGCGTGAAGGCGAGCTGCGAGATGGGGTTGGCGCCGGCCTCCGCGATGTGGTAGCCGCTGATGCTGACGCTGTAGAAGTTGCGGACCTTCTGCTCGATGAAGTACTGCTGCACGTCGCCCATCAAGCGCAGCGCGAACTCGGTGCTGAAGATGCAGGTGTTCTGCGCCTGGTCCTCCTTGAGGATGTCGGCCTGCACGGTGCCGCGGACCTGCGCGAGGGTGTCGGCCTTGATCTTGGCGTAGACGTCGGCGGGGAGGACTTGGTCGCCGGTGATGCCGAGGAGGAGGAGGCCGAGGCCGTCGTTGCCTTGGGGGATGTCGCCCATGTAATGCGGCCTCGAGCTACGAGCCTCGAGCTGCGAGCTCGGCGACTGGAGCTCGTGGCTCGTGGCTCATGGCTCGCGGCTCCCCAGCGCCTTGATCTTGCGTTCCACCTCGGACTTCAGGCCGTTGGCAAGGATGTACTTCTCGCAATTCTGGTCGATGGCGGCGTTCATGAAGAAGCCGAGCAGCATGGGCGCGGGACCGTTGATGGTCATGCTCACGCTGGTGGTGGGCGCGGTGAGGTCGAAGCCGCTGTAGAGCTTCTTGGCATCGTCGAGGCAGCAGATGCTCACGCCGCTGTTGCCCACCTTGCCGTAGATGTCCGGACGACGACCGGGATCGTGGCCGTAGAGCGTGACGCTGTCGAACGCGGTGCTGAGGCGCTTGGCGGGCAGGCCCTGGCTCACGTAGTGGAAGCGCTTGTTGGTGCGCTCGGGTCCGCCCTCGCCGGCGAACATGCGCGCGGGATCCTCGCCGGTGCGCTTGAAGGGATAGATGCCCGCGGTGTAGGGATAGAAGCCGGGCGTGTTCTCCTGCATGGCCCAGCGCACCTTGTCGCCCCAGCTGCGGAACTTCGGCAGCGCGACCTTCGGGATCTTCAGGTGACTGAGGCTCTCGGTATGGTTGGGCACCTTGATCTCCTTGCCGCGGACGAGGTAGGTGTAGAACTCGCCGCTGTAGCGCTCCTCTTCGGCCTTCCAGCCGGTGAGCATGGACCAGAGGTGCGGGTCGAGGTCTTTCTTGACTACGTTGAATTTCGAGATTAGGGCTTCGAGCTCTGAGCCTCGAGCCTCGAGCTTATTCGTGGTCAAGCTCGCGGCTCGTGGCTCAAGGCTCGGGGCCTCAAGCAGATCCGGTCCCCCGAACGTCAGCACTGCCGAGTGCAGCCCGTAGAGCTTGTCCGCGATCTCGGCCTGCTTCCGCACCTTGTCATCGTAGCGGCGATTGTTCTCGCTGATCTCGCTCAGGTAGCGGCTCTTCGCGGGCGGGATGATCCACACCTTCTCGCTCATCTCGTCGTGCGCGTGCGAAGGTGCTGTGGAAGTCGACGCCGGTCTTGGACTTGATGGTCTCCATCAACCGCACATACAGGTTGTTGGTGCCGGGGTCGTTGAACTGGCTGGCGATGGTGCCCACCACGGGGAGCTTGTCATCGTCGGCATCCCACAGCTGGTGGTTGCGCTTGTACTGCTTCTTCACATCGCGCACGGCATCGAGGGCGCCGCGCTTGTCGAACTTGTTGATGGCCACCACGTCGGCGAAGTCGAGCATGTCGATCTTCTCCAATTGCGTGGCCGCGCCGAACTCCGGCGTCATGATGTAGAGCGAAACGTCGCTGTGGTCCAGGATCTCCGTATCGCTCTGGCCGATGCCGCTCGTCTCCAGGATGATCAGGTCGAAGCCCGCGGCCTTCAGCACGTCCACGGCCTCCTTCACATGCTTGCTCAGCGCTAGGTTGCTCTGGCGCGTGGCGAGGCTGCGCATGTACACGCGCTCCGCCGCGGATGCTGTTCATGCGGATGCGGTCGCCCAGCAGCGCGCCGCCGGTCTTGCGCTTGCTCGGGTCCACGCTGATGACGCCGATGGTCTTCGTGGGCTGGTCCAGGATGAAGCGGCGGATCAGCTCGTCCACCATGCTGCTCTTGCCCGCGCCGCCCGTGCCCGTGATGCCCAGCACCGGCGCCTTGCTCGCTTCGGCCTTCTTGTGGATCTCGTCGGCGATCGTGGCGAACACCTCCGGATGGTTCTCCGCCGTGCTGATCAGCTTGGCGATGGCCGGCCAGTTCTGCGGGCTCAGCTTCTTCGCTTCGCCGTTCACCTTGTCGCTCAGGTCGAAGTCGGCCTTCTCCAGCATGTCGTTGATCATGCCCTGCAGGCCCATCGCACGACCGTCATCGGGGTGGTACAGCCGCGTGATGCCGTATTCATGCAGTTCCTTGATCTCCTCGGGCAGGATCGTCCCGCCGCCACCGCCGAAGATCTTGATGTGCCCCGCGCCCTTCTCCTTCAGCAGGTCGTGCATGTACTTGAAGTACTCGGTGTGCCCGCCCTGGTAGCTCGTCATCGCGATGGCGTGCGCATCCTCCTGGATCGCGGTGTTCACCACATCCTCCACGCTGCGGTCGTGCCCCAGGTGGATCACCTCGGCGCCGGTGCTCTGGATGATCCGCCGCATGATGTTGATGGCGGCATCGTGGCCATCGAACAAACTGGCGGCTGTAACGACGCGGATCTTGTGTTTGGGGACGTAGGGAGGAGCAGTGACGAAGGACATAGGGCGAAAGTACCGGTGAGAGAGGGAAACAGGATGCGCTCACGAGCGCGGCCACTGGACGCACCATCCAGCGAGCCGTCTTCCCTTACGCGCTCTCGTATCGGCCCGCGGTCTCCTCGTCACGCCCCGGTTGGACCACCTATTGAGCTGGGGGCATCCGCAGTGACCATGCTTGCGCGATGCGTGCATTCACCTCCTCCGCTTCGGTCTTGCGCCCTTGGGCGAGCAGAGCATCGTGCAGTCCTTGCAAGGCGTAGCCGTTCTCCGGCCAATACACCAGGTCCTGGCTGAAGGTGGCATGCGCATCTTCGGCATTACCGGCTTTCAATTGCAAGGCCCCAGTTCATGCCGACTAGGAAAGCTCCAGTCCGGTGGCTCCTGGTATTGCAGGGCATCTTCCGCCGCAACGGCCTCCTGTAAGCGCTCCAACGCCTGGCTCATATCGCCCTCCGCTGCGAGCACTTCGCCTTCCAGCACCTTGTGCGCCACGGCGAGCACATCCAGCGCCGCGTTGATGCCCCAGAGCTTCACATCCACCAAGGTGGTGTCTCTTTCTATTGCGGCAAGAAGCCCCAGTTCGGCGCGTGCGCTTTTCGCATCGCTGTTGCGCACATGACGCATGCCTTGTGCATAATGCCAGAGCCCCTTGGCATAGCGCAAACTGTCGGCAGGTGCTTCCTCCGTGGCGAGCTTGTCCCACAGTTCAAGCTTCACCGCCACCATCCAGGAGCTGGAAGTGTTGAAGCGTTGCGAATCGGGATGTGCATGAGGTCCTTGGCGAGATGCGCGCGTGCCCTTCTCCCCGCCAGCGTGGCGCATGCACTGAGGAAGTGGATGTTGTGGGGGAAGTACGCGATGGGATAGACGCCCTGCGCATGGCCCGCGGTGTATGCGCTGTCCACGGAGCGCAGGTTGGCAGAACACCGTAGCGACCGGTGCTGTGATGTGCAGGGCATGGCACGAGGTGGCCGGAGCCGGGCACGGCATGGCGAGGGGGGCCCCTGGGTAGCGCCGCCGTGTGCGCCTGCTTCCGGGAAATCGCGCATGCCGCGTTCAAGCGCTGCGATGATTGCCGGTGTCCACGGTTTCTCGGTGCCGTCCTTCTCCCACAAGTCCCACGGATGCTGGTCCATGAGCGATTCGGCGAACAAGGTGGCGATGTCCATCCTGCGGGGGGGGGGGTTGCCACCTTGCGCAAGGCATCGCTGTAGGCCTTGTCCAATGCGCTGCGGTCTTCCGGCGGTTCCGGCGTGTAGCGCAGTGCCATGGCGCCGATGAGCCCGCGCTCCTTGGGCGTGCAGGACATCATCAACTCCTTCGCGCGCACAACAGCGGCGTAGGCACGCTGGTAGTTGTCCGCCGGCCGCCCCCCCGCACATGCGTTCGTGCTATCGAGCCGCGTGCCCTGCCAGAAGCTGCGGGCGGCCTCCGCGTGGTTGAACCCGTGTGCGCGCGCGCGGCCCCGGTCGAAATAGCGCTGGATGCTGTCGCGCCGTGCGGCGGGCAGTGCTGGATCGATGGTGATCGGATAGCTCAGCACACCCAGGCCCGGCAACATCGGTTGTGTCTTGCCGCTGGCATACCAATCTTGGTCGTGAAGGAGCGTGGGACCACAACCTTGCGTGATCGCAGGCGCGCGGTCATCAGGAGGTTGCTCGTTGGTGTTGCACGCAGCGGAGGTGATGACCGCGATGCAAAGGGCGATACGGGTGGTGCGCATGGCCTTGGTGTTTGGGAGGATGAAGCTAATCGTTGGCGCTGATCATCAACGTATGCAGCGCCCGCGCTCCCGTCGCATCGGAACACGCAGCTTCTACGATGCTTGCTGCAGCGTTCAGCCCTTCTGGAGGTCGAGTGCAGGTGGAAGAAGTGAAAGGATCAGCCACGTGCCAAGATCTTGATGTCCTTGACTTCGAGGGTGCGCTTGGAATAGCTCTTCAGCACGCTATTTATCATGGCGAGTCCCATCTCCTGCATGCGGCAGGTGGAGCGGGGCATGAGGAGGGAAAAGATGGGAACAAGGATGCGCTGCCAGGTCTTCGGGTTGCGCTGGCCCGGGCTTGGCTTCATGATGCCCGGCCGGAAGTTGTAGCTCTGCTTGAAGCCCAGTCGTCCGAGCTCGTTCTCGGTGCGGCCCTTCACCCGCGCCACATGATCCGGCCTTGCTCGCTGCCGTCCGTGGCTGCGCCGGAGACGTAGTTGAACTGGATGCCCGGTGATGCGGCGAGCACTGCTTTCGCGAACGCGATCGTCGCATCATAGGTGATGCGCGTGTAGTCCGCTTCGTTCATGCCGACCGAACTGATCCCCGCGCAGAAGCAGCAGGCATCGTAGCCGCGTAGCTGGTCCTTGACCGTATCCAGTGAGAAGAAATCCTTCACGAGCAGCTCCTTCACCTTGGGATGTTCCATGCCGCACGACTTCCGGCCAACGACGAGCACGGCCTCGATCTGCGGATGCGCCAGACACTCCAGCAACACACCTTCGCCCACGTAGCCGGTGGCTCCCGTGAGGATGATCTTCTTACCCATGGGCCGAAGGTACCCGCACGATGCAGGTTACCCTTTGCACCTTCGTGCATTCAGCGGACGGATCCACCACATGCGCCATTCCCTTCCCGTCCTGCTCACACCGCTGTTCCTGCTCGTGCTCCCAGTGACGGTGCGTTCCTGCACCTTCTTCAAGGTCACGGTTGCCGGCCACACCATGGTGGGCAACAACGAGGACGCTTGGAGCATCGACCCGCGCATCTGGTTCGAGAACGGGAAGAACGGCGAGTATGGTGCCGTGTACCTCGGTCAGAACAACTCCACACCGCAGGGCGGCATGAACGAGGCCGGGCTCATGTTCGATGGGCTGAAGTCGCCCGCCAAGTTGTTCGCTGGGACGCCCGGCAAACCACCGCTCCGCTTCGATGACCTTGCGCGCCGCGTGTTGCGCACCTGCGCCACCATCCGCGAAGCCGAGCGCTGATCCGCACATTCGACTTCAACCAGCTCAACGGGGCCTACTTGATCCTTGTGGACCGCAGCGGCGAGTATTTGGTGGTGGAAACCGACACGCTCTTCACCGGCAACGAGGCTACATACGCGGTGACCAACTTCTGTGTCTCGACATGCACAGACTTCGACTCGGTGCCGAGCGAACGCTACCAGCGCGGCCGTGCTTTGCTCGCCGCCGATGCGGATACATCACTGGCCTTCTGCACTTCCGTTGTGAACGGCATGCACGCCTGCCGGAAGAAGCTGGGCGAGGGCACGCTCTTTTCCAACATCCTCGATCCGCAACGCGGGCTCGTCCACCTCTACTTCTACCACGATTACTCCACGCTCCGCACCTTCAGCCTGAAGGACGAACTGGCCAGGGGCGACCACAGCCTGGACATGACCGCGCTCTTTCCACCGAACACGGAGTTCGCGCGGCTGGTCGCCTACCGCACGCCGTTCCATAGCAAGGCCTTGTTGGGCTTCCTGTTGTTCGCGGCGGCTGTGGCCTTGCTCTTCGGCCTATATGCGGGTATCGTGCTCTTGATCCGCGCGATCGCACGACTGCGCGGCAGGAAGAGCGAGCGGCCACTGCTTCCCTTATTCGTTGGTGGGATCAGCAGTCTCATCGTGCTCTTCCTCGTCCCGCTGCTACTGCTCAACCGAGGTGTGTTCTACTTCGGCCTAGGCGATGCGACGGATCCCATTTCACCTCTGCTGGCCTACTTGCCCTTGTTGCTGTGCCTGCTTGCCATGCCACTCGTGATCTTCGTTGTTCGCGACTGGCGCATGGGTCCAACCGCCGGTTTCGCCCGCGCGGGTCGTACCGTGCATGCTGCTATGGTGCTCGTGCTGGTCGGTTGGCTCTTCTATTGGGACCTGGTGTTGGTGTAAGCGGGGGACAATGGCGATGTGCGTGGCAATGCCAAGGACGGTACATTGGCCGTGCACACAACCATGGGCCCAAGCCGATCACTGGTCCTCGCCATCGCCAGCAGCATATCGCTGTTGTCGTTCGGTCAATGCACGAACAACAACGTGCAAACCGGTGTTGCGGTAACACCACCATGCCCCGGCAATACCACGGTGCCCTGCGTGCAAGGGGGGCAGTATGCGTTGATCAATGTGGTGGCCGGCAACACCTACACGTTCAGCACGTGCGGTTCGGCGTTCGATACGGAGATCACCTTGTATAACAACGCGGGTGGTGCATCACTCGGCTATAACGACGATGCTTGTGGCCTCCAATCCACCGTAACGTGGACGGCCACGTTCACCGGTCAGTTGAGAATGCTGGTGGATGCTTTTCCATGCGCAACCAACGCAACGTGCGCCGCATTGGTGATCACATGTGTCGCACCGCCTGTGGGTGATTGCGTCTACACGCTCACCTTGTCCGATGCGTTCAGCGATGGATGGGGAACCTCGTTCGTCGGTGTGAGCATCAATGGAGGGGCGTTCACCAACTACACGGTGCCGGTGGGTGTGCCCTCGGTCACGGTGCAGATCGGGCTGTTCATCGGCGACATCATCGTGCTGAACTACAATGCTTCAGGTGCGTGGCAAACGGACAACTCATACATCCTTGCGCTCGGTGGTGCCGCACTATTCAATTCGGGTACACCACCGGCTGCTGGCATCACATATACAAGTACGGTCGATTGCCAACCACCACCTCCCGCTCCGGAGGATTGTCTTGGCGCCGCGACCATCTGCAGCAATGTGTCCTTCGGCAATAACACCACGAACACGGGGAATTTCGCCGATATCAACGCCACCAACTGCGGTTGTTTGGACCCGATGGAGAACCAAGGAACATGGTACATCTTCTCACCCAGTGCGGGCGGGAACCTTGGTTTGTCCATCGGCCCGCTAGGGCCGGATGACTATGACTGGGCGATCTGGGGACCGTATCCTTCCGGCACATCGCCCAATTCGATCTGCCCCCCTTCGGGCCCACCCATCCGATGCGCGGCGTCGAGCGGTCCGGCCACCTTCAATAGCACCGGCAGCTATGCTACGGGCATGGGCGATGCGGTGTATTCGCCTCCGCAATTCGCAAGCACCGCAGCCAGCTACGCGTTACCCGCAACGCTGAACGTATGCCCGCTCGTACCGCCACAATACTGCGGATGGGTTCCTGGCATGCAAGTGACCGCGGGCCAGGTTTTTCTCATGTACATCAGCAACTGGTCGTTGAGCAGTGTCGGGTTCGCCCTCAACTGGACGTTGCAGAACGGCGCATCGCTCGATTGCACCGTGTTGCCGATAGAAATGCTCGCCTTCGAAGCGAACATCGTCGGCGATGAGGTTCAACTCACATGGAGTACAGCCAGCGAAACGGACAACGATCATTTCGAGATCGAACGATCCACCGATGGGGTTGGATTCGAGATGATCGGAACACTGCCCGCAGCGGGGAACACTTCCACCACAACGCATTATGACCACTTCGACCGCACGCCGCTCGCAGGTGTCAACTACTACCGTCTTCGGCAAGTGGATATTCTGGGTGATCATGCATACTCTCCCGTGAGATCCGTTCGACTCCCGCACAATATCGGTGATGTGCTCTTGGTCCCCAATCCGGGTTCAAGTCTCGTTGACGTGCTGTTCAACCATGCGGAAGCGGGTTCCCATTTTGTTATGATCGATGCGACCGGTCGCGAGGTACTCCGGCTGCCGATGGAGGAAGAGCGGACCACTATCGACATCACGGGTCTGTCCTCAGGCATCTATGGATACCGGGTGTTGTCACCGTCCGGAAGAACACTGGCCGTTGGTACGTGCGTGCGTGAGTGAGGAATAATGCCCGGCGGTCTGCTGAGACCTAGTTCTTGGTAGCCCAAGCCCTTGACAGCCGCACCGTCCTAGGTTGAGTTTTGGTCGACCAAAGAGGAATTCCGTCTGATGAAACGCTGGCTGACCCGCTATCAGCCTATGATCACCCTAGCGGTGTTCTTAGGCTTCTTGTCGATGGGTGCAGCGCCATCCGATGACCTACCTGAACGGGACTACGAGATCCATTTCGTAGGCCCAATCAGTGACGCAGGTGAGAAATACCTGATCGAAGGGCTCATTTATCAAGACCCCTCCGTACAATTTTGGATCGATCGGCCTACGCAGAGCGCACTGGCGCGGACCCAAGTATCAATAGATCGAGCAGTCTTACAGACGACGATCGCCCCTTCCGATCTGATCATCGGTTACATGGGTATCCTTCATCAAGATGTGGCCATGCAGCAAAAAGGAGCCGACCATGGGTTCCCTGGATATATCGATACGGGTCATCCTCTGATCGATCAGGCGAATTACCTCAAGGCAAAGGCGGATTGGTTTGCCGGGCATACCGTAAAGGCCAACACCGCAACAGACCAATGAACGGCCGGGGTGCGGATGATATCCATCTACTTCCGACCGACGCCATGATCCGGCGCGGCGTGTTCGTATTCACGTTCGGCGTAGTCGCGGTTCTGTGCGCGGCCCAACCCGCCAACGACGATCCCTGTAATGCTGTTCCGCTTGTACCGAACGTCGCGTGCACGAATACGTCGGGAACCAACGTGGCAGCCACGGCCACGTCGACTGTCGGCCTCCCAGCGCCCGGTTGCGCTGGATACGGCGGCGGGGATCTGTGGTATCAGGTAACACTCACCGCCAGCGGACAGGTCACGGTGACCACGAGTACCAACGGAGGATTCAACGACAGCGGCATCGCATTCTACACCGCTGCCAGTTGTGCCGGACCATTCACCCTCGCGGATTGCGACAACAATGGAGGTGCAGGCAACATGTCGCAGGAAACCTACTCTGGAGCACCGGGCACGGTTCTTTGGGTGCGCGTGTGGGAAAATGGGAACAACTCCTTCGGGACCTTCAACATCTGCGCAACAGCACCGCCGCCACCGCCGCCGAACAACGATGTGGGGCGCTCGCGGTGAGCGTGAACACTGGTTGCTCGTTCACCAACTTCACGAACGCGTACGCAACCAACACCATTGGCTTCACTGCGCCGGGATGCGGTGGTTGGGGTGCAGGCTCGCTCGATGTGTGGTTCAGCTTCGTGGCACCCGCATCGGGGATCGCGATCATTGAAACCGGATCCGGAACCTTGACCGATGCCGCCATGGCGCTCTACAATGATGCACCACCATTGGATTGCGCTGGACCGTTCACGCTGATCCAGTGCGACGACAACAGTGGTCCGGGGAATATGCCCTACATGGTGTTCAACAACCTCACTCCCGGTGACACCTACTATCTGCGTGTTTGGGGCAACGGCTCGGCATCGGGCACGTTCGATCTATGCGTACACGGTCCGGCCGTGATCCCGGCGACCGGCTGCGTATACATGTTGGAACTCTTCGACTCTTTCGGCAACGGCTGGGGGAGTTCAACCGTGGACATCAGCATCAACGGCGGCGCCTTCACGAACTACGGTCTTACCTGTGCATACAACATCATCCTTCTCGGGCTGAACATCGGCGATATCCTCGTTGTGCAGTACACGGCCAGCGGACCGAACCAAGGCCAAAACAGTTACGAGCTGTCGTTCTTCCCCTCCGGTAACAATCTGTATGTCTCTGGCACAACGCCTCCGGCAGGCATCGTTTTCACCCAGTCGATCGACTGCATTCCACCAGCCGCCGCGCAACAGGATTGCGTTGGTGGCGCCACGATCTGTAACAGCCAAGCGTTCAACAATACCTCCAGCAATACCGGTAACGTCGTGGATCTGACGATCGCGAACCGTGGCTGTTTGGCAGGGAACGAACGGCAGGGAACGTGGTACTACTTCTCTCCTTCCGCCAGCGGTACGATCGGCTTCATGATCGACCCTTCCGGTACGGACGACTACGATTTCGCCGTCTGGGGGCCGATGGCGGCTGTGACCTGTCCTCCACCCGGTCCGCCCCTGCGATGCAGTTGGGCGTTGCCTTCGGGACCTTGCCCTGCGTGTTACAACACCGGATGTGGCAATGGGGCCCTCGACATGTCCGAAGGTGCGGGTGGAAATGGCTGGGTAGCTCCGATGAACGTTACCGCTGGCCAAGTCTATCTCCTGTATATCGATAACTACAGCACAACGGGGCAGGCATTCAACCTGACCTGGAACCTGACCAATGGCGCCTCACTCGATTGCACCGTACTGCCGGTTGAATTGACAGACTTCGGAGCATTCGTCGTGGAGGACGATGTGGAACTGAATTGGAGCACGGCAAGCGAAATGAACAGCGATCATTTCGGGATCGAACGCTCGCGTGATGGGCTCGAGTTCGAACTCATCGGAACAGTACCTGCGGCAGGGAACAGTTCACTGACAACGCACTACGCATTCACTGACCGATCACCGTACACCGGCCACAATTACTACCGGCTGCGCCAAGTGGATAACGGTGGTGCATTCGAGCATTCGCACGTGCGCACCGCATGGATACGGCTGAACGGCCCAGTGGTGATCATGCAACCGAATCCAGGTTCCGATCTTGTTGAAGTGGTCGTCCCTGCCGGTGGCAGCGGTTCCATCCTTGAGATGCTCGATGCAACGGGCCGCGCGGTGCTTCGCCAAACGCTTGACAGCGAAAGAACCTCCATTGACACGGGTGCTTTGCCGACCGGGTTCTATGCGGTGCGGTTGCATTCGTCGACGGGCGCTGACTTGTCGCGAGCCACGTGGATCAAGCAGTGAGTAGTACGCTTTCCTAACGTCCATAGTAGAACACGATGCTGGCTTTAGCCAGCGCTTGCGCGTTCAGGTTGTAGCCCACCACCGCCGGTGATGCGCTTGCATCCACACCGAGTTTATCCGTTTTCAGCGCGTACACGGTGATCACGTACTGGTGCAGGCCATGGCCGGGAGGAGGACATGGACCTCCATAGCCGGGCATGCCGAAATCCGTCTTGCCTTGTGTGGCACCAGCGGGCATCAAGCCTTTCGCCGGATCGCCTGCGCCTTGCGGCAAGGCGGTCGTGGATGCGGGCAGATCGAACACGACCCAGTGCCACCATCCGCTGCCGGTCGGCGCATCCTTGTCGTACATCGTGATCGCGAAGCCCATCGTTCCTGCTGGCGCGTTGGTCCAAGAAAGCTGCGGGCTCACGTTGCCGCCGGTGCATCCGAAGCCATTGAAGACTTCCTCCATGGTGGCTTGGCCGCCGACGGTGCTGCTGGTGAGCGTGAAGGTTTGTGCGTTCAGCGCAACGGCGAACACAAGTGATGAGAGGAGCGAAATAGTGCGCATCGACAGGAGGGTAAGTGCACGAACCTAAGCTGATAACGGTGCTGCAGGGATAGAGCGCGGTGCCCGAATTCCACTTTTTCAACGCGCCTCTCCAATTGAGGTGTTCATTCGGGTGAAAGCTCGGCTCTACCAAGACCTACCGAACCGCAGCCATGCGCTGCGCGAAGACCATGCGCCGCATCATTCGGGAAATCGCTTGGAAAGAAGGGAGTAACTCGGGCCATACTACCACGCCGATGAATCCAAGCCGTTGTCGAGGAATCAAAGCAGGGCATGTATGAATACGGCATCAATCTTTTACACAACGAACCGATGCTCCTGCCTCTTTCAGAACGTTGAACCGGTAGATACCGGAGTAGTTCGACACCAAACTGCGCTGGCGGGCAAAGTCGGAATTCGCTTCCGTGGCCGTCCACCAAGATCCGCGATAACCCTCATGGTCATAGCCGCCATTGTTCAAACGGTCACCACCGGGCAGCCCAGAGAAACCGGAAACATTGTTAGCGCCAATGTTGGGACTCTCCCAATAAACTGTTGCCTTCAATTTCCCGCCAATATTGAGACTATCGCCGCGTAATCCGATCAGGCCCACTTCAATCACAGGCATTCCAAGTGACAGTTCCAAAGTCTGCCAATCCTCGTCCGTTGGAACATGCCAACCACTTGGGCAAACGTTACGTGGATCGCTTACAGAATACCAATTGTACAAGTGGCCGTAGATGGTTTGGTAGTTCACGTCATTGCTATATGTGGACCAAGCACCCGTATCCAAATATGCCCATTGTGCTGCCGATGGTTCGTAGGCAATGGGATCTCCGTTCTCATAATGCCTTGATCGGAGGTTCTCGGCGAACCATCTTGCGCCGCCAACTAGGATCGTCGAATACACATTCCCGTCGCTATCCGCAACAGACCCGGGGGGTATCGACACGGTATCCACCACTACCACCGTTGTTTGCATGGATGGTATTTGGTCTTCTTTCTTACAAGCCGTTACAACCACAAGACCAAGCGCAATCAACACATATTGCGCGCCGCCCAAAGGGAGGTGATGTTCAGTCATATGTCCAAAGTAGTTCCCAACAGTCCAGTAGGATTGGCCCCACACCTACGGACAAGCACAGTCTTCCAATGGAGGTTCGGGACCGAATGTTTGAGCGCCGCAAAACCGGCAGTTCCAAGGATACCTCTTAGGCCACCATCGGTTCCTTGCTCGGGTACTTCACCTTGCCGTACTGCTTCATATACAGGTCGTAGATGATACCATCCGCAAGACCGACTTTCGGAACGAAGATCTCGTCGATGTTCGCATAGCGCATAATGCGCAGGAAAATGTCGGCCGCAGGGATCACCACGTCCGCGCGATCGGGACGTAGACGCAGCAGTTTCACTCGATCCTCGAAGGAGTACGTGGCGATACGATCGCGCTGGTTCTTGATGTCCGCCAGTGAAAGTGGTTCGCCGAAGGCGTTACCGTTCTCTTTGAAAATGCGGTTGATGTTCCCGCCTGTACCGATGGCCATCAACACGCCGTGCTCTTCGCGCAATTCGGAAAGGAAGGCCTCTACTTCTGCCCACGACTCCGGAGTGACCTTCCCTTTCAATGTGCGCACAGTGCCCACTTTGAAGCTGGCGCTCTTGATCCGCTTCCCCTTTTCCAACCACGTGAGTTCGGTACTGCCGCCACCAACATCGATGTACAAGTAGTTGCGGTCCTTCAGCAGGTCCTGGGTCCAGAAAGTGTTGTAGATCAGATCCGCTTCCGTCTTCCCGTTGATGATCTCGATGTGCACGCCACTTTCCATTTCTACGCGAGCGCAGACCTCTTCGCAGTTCGTGGCTTCGCGCATGGCGCTCGTGGCGCAGCACCGCATGTAGCTCAGGCCATATACTTCCGTCAGCAGTCTGAACGCCTTGAGGCTCTTGATCAAGTGGTCGCGCTTGGCGTTGCTGATGCTTCCGAAGTCGAAGACATCCTCACCCAGCCTGATCGGCACGCGCACAAGCGTCTGCTTCTTGATGACCGGATGGTCGTCGCGCTCGATCACCTCGCCGACGAGCAGCCGCACCGCGTTGCTACCGATGTCAATGGCGCTGTATGTCAGGTCGCGGTCGATGCCCCGAAGGTATACGCACTTGGGGTAGGTCGTCGGGGTCGAACAGCGATCGTCATGGGATCGCCATATTCAACAGGAACCAACGGAAATCCTTGTGCGGGGAAACCCTGCGGATGTCATTTGCGGCCGCAATGAAAAAACTGCTCCTTCTCCAGGTCGCGATCGCGACCATCAGCGCTTCCGCGCAAACCACCGTAACCGTCACCACAGGCCCGGGCATCGCCCAACAGACCTGGTACAAACTCACTACGGACGCCGTGACTTCCGCGGCACTGGCCGAGTGGGACATAGCGTTCGAGATCAACGGTGGTTTCAATGCCGGCATTCTCGCCAACACACAGAAGGGGTTGCAGGTATTCCAGTCCCCCTACAGCGTGGCGGATTGGACGACCCTCGACACAACGGGCATGGCTGCTGGCTGGACCGTGCTCCACAACTCCGACAAGGACTGGAGCCTCGGGGCGCTGAACAGCGACGTGGATCTGGACAACTACAACTTGGGCTGGGGCATCTACAACACCGTTACGCATGTGGTAGCCGGCGACAGCATCTACGTGGTGCGATTGACGAGCGGTGATGTGAAGAAGCTTCGCATTGATGCGCTCTCCGCCGGTACGTACAACTTCACTTACGCGAACATCGATGGCAGCGATGAGCAGGTGCATGCCGTGGCAAAAGCCGATTACGTCGGCAAGAACTACACGTATTGGTCGATGGCCACTAACAGCGCGCTTGACCGCGAACCGGCCGCAGCCGACTGGGACTTCGTCTTCGGGAAATACATCACGGATATCGGCCAGTGGTATGGTGTAACCGGGGTGCTGCAGAACAAAGGCGTGGAAGTGGTGCAGGTCGGTGGCACACTGCCAGCGGATGCAACGATGGATTGGACCGCCTTCGATACCACGATCAGCGCGATCGGGTACGACTGGAAAGCGTTCGACATGAACATTTTCCAGTATGTGGTCGACGACTCACTTACCTACTTCGTGAAGGATATCCCGGGCAACCTGTGGAAAGTCATTTTCACCGGCTTCGGTGGAAGCACCACTGGCGACATCACCTTCACCAAGGAACTGCTGAGCGCGACCGGAGTGAATGAAACGACTAAGGCCAACACCTTCGTGATCTACCCGAACCCAGCGCTTGACGGCATGGTGAACGTGGTGATCGACGCGACACAGAGCACGGGCAACTTGTCGGTGATCGACCTCAGCGGAAAGATCGTTCGCCAAGAAATGTTGAACGGCCTGAACGGCTTGAGCACACGCACCATTGACATCGCCGGTCTGTCCGCAGGTGTATACACCATGCAGTTCGCCAGCAACAACGTCAGCATGTTCAGCAAGCTGATCGTGCGCTAGGCCGCATGTTGCGCATGCGCGGTTGGCCCACGATCGGAGCGTTCCTCATCAGCGCTTGGGCGCAAGCCCAAGTGCTGGTGAGCGTTACCGATGCAACCTCGCGCGCACCGGTCGCCTATGCCCATGTGGCATGGGGTAAGGTGGGCCCATCGCCTAGGCAAGTCGCGATCTGTGGGCCAGAGGGCACTGTAACACTTCCCATCACAGAAGCCCAAGTGCGCGATGGTGTCGTGGTGCATGTGAGTTCGATCGGCTACGAACGCAAGACCGATACGTTGTATGTCCTCAAGCCGATCGTGTTCGAACTGCGGCAAGCCCTTTTGCAGCTACAGGAAGCAGTGGTGACCGGCCAATACCGACCGAGCACGGCCGAGAAAGCCGTTCATCGTATGCGCGTGATCGACGCGAAGCATATCGAACGGATGGCCGCCGAGAATCTTGGCGATGTGCTTCGCCAAGAACTCAACATCAACCTTTCGCAAGACAACATCCTGGGCACCTCGATGAGCATGCAGGGGTTGGGCGGCGAGAACGTGAAGGTGCTGGTGGACGGCGTGCCGATGATCGGGCGACAGAACGGGAACCTCGATCTGGCGCAGATGGATCTGAGCGGGATCGAGCGCATTGAAGTGGTGGAAGGACCGCTGAGCGTGAGCTACGGCACCAACGCCTGGCAGGCACGATCAACCTGATCGCGCAAACGCAGCCGTGCTTCCTCAACGCTCAATCTGAACGCGTACGCCGAGCACCTCGGCCGGCTGAACCTTGCTGCAACGGCGGGGAAACGGTTCGGCAAGAACGATCTGCTCCTCACCGTCGGCCGGAACTTCTTCGGAGGTTGGGATCCCCGGCAAGGCAACGACTTCTACGACTTCTCGGAGCACATCGCTGATACTTCGCGCTTCCAGCAATGGAAACCACGCGAGCAGTACTTCGGTCGCCTCGGTTACCGCTGGGCAATGAACGGCTCGTGGACACTGGGCTACAAGGGCGAGGTGATGCAGGACCGGATCACCAACCGCGGCGCGCCGCGGGCGCCCTATGGCGAATCGGCCTTCGATGAGCAATACCTCACCGAGCGGCTCGACAATGCGCTGTTTGCTGAAGGCACTTGGGGAGAGGGACGTCGGCTCAATGCCCTTATTGCGCACAATCGGTACAAGCGCATGCGCAACACTTGGTTGCGCGACCTCACCACGCTTGACGAACAACTGATCGCCACCACGGGCATGCAGGACACGTCGCGGTTCAGCCTCACCAACGCGCGTATCGTTTTCAGCAGCGCTTCGGACAGTAGTGCGATCGGCTATGAACTCGGCACCGACCTGAACCATGAGACCGGTGCGGGTGATCGTGTCGGCGACGGCACTGGCGAAACTATCGGTGACTATGCTGTGTTCGCCAGCATGGAGTGGAAGCCCATGCAACAGTTGGTGCTGCGGCCGGGTGCCCGCTATGCCTACAACACGCGTTATGGTGCGCCGCTGATACCATCCTTCAACCTGCGCTGGCAATTTGACAGCGCGATCGCGTTGCGCGCGCAAGCTATGCCCAAGGATTCCGCGCGCCATCGTTGAAGGAACTCTACTTCCTTTTCGTGGATGTGAACCACAACATCGTGGGCAATACGGGTCTCGAAGCGGAGCGCTCCCACAATTTCAACTTGGGTCTCAACTACCGCAAAGCGTTGCGCACGGGCGTATTCACTGCCGAAGTCGGTGGCTTCTACAACATCATCGAAGATCTGATCACGCTCGCACAGATCGATGCGACCCAATACAGCTATGTCAACATCGGGGAGTACCGCACGGCCGGCGGTAGTGTGGGTATTGGCTGGGACAATGGTCATTGGCTGCTGAACGTTGGTGGTGCCACGACCGGCCGCTACGATGCGCTCGGCGAGAGCAACGAACAAGCATGGCTTTACACACCTGAAGCGCGCGCCTCGGTAACGCGCGAATGGCGACAGCACGGATGGAGCGCATCCCTGTTCGCCAAGTACCAAGGCGAACTCGGCAACTACGTGTACGTGTCGGAAACGGAGATCGGCCGCAACGTGTTGGAACCATATGTGATGGCCGACGTGAACGTGTCGAAACAACTGTGGCAGAAACGTCTACGTGTCTCCATCGGCTGCAAGAACATCACGGATGTCACGAACGTGGGCTCATCGATCACCAGCGGTGGCGTGCATGGCGGCGATGGCGGCACGGTACCATTGGCGATCGGCCGAACCTACTTCCTGCGTTTGGACTTGGATCTGAAGAAGAGCGAATGAGAGCGAGGGTCATCATACCGGTCATCGGCGCAATGCTGCTCAGCGGTTGCTTGAAGGATGAGCTGCCCGTGCCTGCGCGTCCGGGCGGTGAGGTGGTGACCGGACAGGCTTGCCTAGGCAGTGATTACGGCGACCAGCTCTGGTACGACATCGGCACGAACTCGGTCGTTACCTCCAACAGCAAGATGGATTGGGACCTCGCGTTCGAATGTGGTGGTTGACGGTTGGCGCGTTGGTTGAACACGTCGCGCTTCATGCGAGCATTGGCAACAAGTAGCACCGACATCACCCAGCCGCTCGACACGACGGGTTTCGGAACGCAGTGGCGCGTGGATCACAACACCGGATCGCCCGATAGCACGGCCATTGACGATTGGCGGATCGATGAACCCGTCTATGCCTTGGAACTCGGCTTCAGCGAGATCGGACTTCCCATGGGCGTGCGCCAACTGCATGTGACTTCCGTTGACGCGAGCGGATACACGTTCGAGATCGCGCAGATGAACGGGAGCAACGTTCAATCCTTCACCATTGCCAAAGACCCTTCGCGCAGCTACGTCCATTTCAAGATCAGCAGCGGGCAACCGGTGACGATCGCTCCACCGAAGGGCAGTTACGACCTGGCCTTCACCCAGTACACCTTCCAGTTCTACGAGCCGTACACGGCTTATCTCGTTACCGGCGCGGTCAACGCATTCAGCGGCATGCGCGTGACGGAAGTGGTGAACGCCGACTTCGACGCCGTGAACCTTTCAGACACCCTTGCGCATCCGTTCTCCATGGACGATGACGCCATCGGCTATGAATGGAAGGAGTATGATTTCGATCTCGGCGTCTACGTGATGCATCCAGAGCGCGTGTTCATCGTGCACGATGCCGAAGGCTTGTTCCACAAGATCCACTTCGTCGACTTCTAACGACCAAGGTGAACGCGGTTGCCCCACGTTCGAAGTAGTGACGCTATAAGCTGCGCGGTCCGGGGATCAATCGTGCAGGTAGGGCGCCTTGCGCATGGCCAGCTTCCTGATGTTCTCCAGCACCTGCCTCATATAGCTCTTCCAGATCAGCTTGGTGAACAGCCAATGGAGCGGATAGAAGACGACACTGTTGGAGAACAGCGTGTACCTGTATCTGACGAGCACCCTCCCTTCCTCGATCTGTTCTGTGAACCACTCACCTTGGAATTTCTCGAAGCCCATTGACCATGTCTTGAAATCCGAGACTTCGATCTTCCAGTATTGGTTCTCCCTCCGTTCCAGCACCGTGTCCAAGGATGCTTCACCTCCTTTGAACATCGGTGTTCGGGCCATGTGGACTTTCCGGCTGCCCCCTGCACGACCCCAGGTAGCGTCCTCCGTGCAGTGCGTCACCTTGGGCGTGACCCAATGACCCGAATGCACTTCGGTGATATCGCACAGCATTGGGCTTTTGAAAGCACGCTCCAGTGTCGTATTGAAAACCGAGGAGATCTTTGCTGTCGTCCGCATGTGGTTCCCGCTCACTTCAGCACCGCCAATCGCTCCTCCAACGCCTTGATCTTCTGCTCGGCGTCGGCCTTCTTCTTGCGCTCGTTCTCCAGCACTTGAGCTGGCGCTCCACTCACGAAGCGTTCGTTCGAGAGTTTCTTGTCAACGCTGGTGAGGAAGCCACGGAGGTAGTTGAGCTCCTCTTCGGCCTTCTTCACTTCGACGTCAGCATCCTGTCCGGTTGGGAGGAGCACCACGTACTCAGTGCTTCCAGAGAAAACAGCGGTAGCGCCGGTGGGTATCGAGCCATAAGCAGGCGCGATAGCACCAGTATTTGAGAGCTTGTCAACAAGCGAGGCCGTAGCTCCCGTGAGGAAAGTCGCTCCGGTCGGACCTACTGTAAGTGTCTCCTTAGGAGACAACCCTCTTTCATTTCGTATGCCGCGAATCCCGGTCACCAGGTCGAAGGCGTGTTGCATTTCGGCTTCAAGCTTCGCATCACCCGCACCGCTTTTCGGCCATGGTGCGATGATCAGCGCGTCCTTCGGACCCTTGCGCTCATTCAGATGGCTCCACAGTTCCTCCGTGAGGAAGGGCATGAAGGGATGCAACAATTTCATCACATCCTCAAAGACACTGATCGCCGCGTCATAAGTCTTGCGATCGATCGGTTCGGCCACGCCATCGCCATCGGCGTTCTTCACGAACGGAGGCTTGATGCTCTCGAGGTACCAGCTGCATAGGTCATCCCAGATCAGCTTGAGGTAGCCATGAGCGCCTCGGTGATCCGGAATCGGTCGTAGAGCCCGTCGATCTCGGCAGTCGCGCGCTGCACACGCGAACGCATCCATGCGCAAGCGGCCGCGTTGCTCGCGCTTTGTGACTTGTCCTCAATAGTGAAGCCTTTCACCAGGCGGAACGCGTTCCAGATCTTGTTGCTGAAGTTGCGGCCCTGCTCACAGAGCGAATCGTCGTACGGTAGGTCGTTGCCAGCCGGTGAAGTGAGCAGCATGCCCACGCGCACGCCGTCCGCGCCGAACTTACCAATGAGGTCCAGCGGGTCTGGGCTGTTGCCCAATTGCTTGCTCATCTTCCGGCCCTGCTTGTCGCGAACGATACCCGTGAGGTACACGTTCTTGAAGGGCACCTCGTTGCGGTATTCCAGCCCGGCCATGATCATGCGCGCCACCCAGAAGAAGAGGATCTCCGGAGCGGTCACCAGGTCGTTCGTCGGGTAGTAGTACTTGATGTCGGCATTGTCAGGGTTCTCGAAGCCATCGAACACGCTGATAGGCCAGAGCCAGCTACTGAACCAAGTGTCCACGACATCCTCATCCTGCTTGATGCCATTGATGCTCTGCGCTGCGGCCGTGAACTGCGCGATCGCTTCGGCTTCGGTCCTGCACACGGCAGCATCACCCGCATCGTTGTACCACGCCGGGATCTGTTGCCCCCACCACAACTGGCGGCTGATGCACCAGTCGCGGACGTTCTCCATCCAATACTTGTAGGTATTGGTGAATTTCTGCGGATGCAATTTCACGCGGCCGTCGAGCACCACTTCCAGCGCAGGCTTGGCCAGCTCGCTCATCTTCACGAACCACTGGAGTGAAAGGCGCGGCTCGATCACTGCATCGGTGCGCTCGCTGTAGCCCACCTTGTTCTTGATGTCCTCGATCTTGACAAGGTGCCCCTTCTCTTCCAGGTCCTTCACGATCTTCTTGCGCGCAGCGAAGCGGTCGTCGCCAACGTAGAGTTGCGCAGCAGCGCTCAGCGTTCCGTTCGCTTCGAGGATGTCAATGGTCTCCAGCTTGTGCTTTTTGCCCAGCTCGTAGTCGTTCACGTCGTGCGCGGGCGTCACCTTCAACGCACCGGTTCCGAACTCGCGCTCCACGTATTCATCGAAGATGATGGGCACGCTCCGACCTATCAACGGCACCAGCGCACGCTTCCCTTTCATATGAGCGTAACGCTCGTCTTCAGGGTGAACCGCTATAGCGCTATCGCCAAGGATGGTCTCGGGGCGCGTCGTCGCGATGGTGATCCAGGTATCCTGCTCCCCTTCCACCGCATAACGCACGTGGAAGAGGCGTGAGTTCACTTCCTTGTGTATCACTTCCTCATCGCTCACCGCGGTAAGCGCAACGGGATCCCAGTTCACCATGCGCTGGCCTCGGTACACCAACCCCTTCTTGTGTAGGTCAATGAAGACATCGAGCACGGCCTCGTTCAACTTCGGCTCCATGGTGAAGCGCGTGCGGTCCCAGTCACAACTGGCACCGAGCTTCTTCAACTGCTCCAGGATCACACCACCGTACTTGTCCTTCCAGGCGTGCGCGTGTTCCAGGAATTTCTCACGACCGATCGCGCTTTTCTTGATCCCTTGTTCCGCAAGCAGGCGCACCACCTTCGCTTCCGTGGCTATGCTCGCATGGTCCGTTCCCGGAACCCAGCAGGCGTTCTTCCCTTGCATCCGGGCGCGGCGCACCAGCACATCCTGTATGGTATTATTGAGCATGTGCCCCATATGCAGCACACCGGTCACGTTGGGGCGGATCACCACGGTGTACGGTTCGCGACCATCGGGCACGCTGCGGAAGTAGCGTTGTCGAGCCAGTACTGGTACCACTTGCTCTCAGTGGTCGAGGGGTCGTAACGCTTGTCGAGTTCCATGAATTGATATGCGAGGCGCGAAAGTAGCCGGGTCACCGGCCCGTCACTTGGCCTGTTAAAGCCCTGTTAAACCCCGAACCCGGGAAAAGTGCCCACGTACATTTGGTCGCGTTACCGCATTGCCGTGTAACCGAACGACGAGAACAACACAATTCAACAACACATGAAAAAGGTACTCTTCTCCTTGGTGCTCGCTACCGTGTTCGGTGGTGCTATGGCACAAGACAATACCCGTGCAGTTGGCGGCAATGGCCCGCAACTCACCATTGACAAGGAAGTGCACGATTACGGCACGATCGCCAAAGGCGCCAACGGCACCTGCGAATTCACGGTGACCAACACCGGGGATCAACCGTTGATCATGACCAACTGCAAAGGCAGCTGCGGTTGCACGGTGCCCAAGTGCGACACCGCACCCATCCCTCCCGGCAAGACAACTGTCATCACGGTGAAATATGACACCAATCGTCCCGGCCCGATCAACAAGAATGTGACCATCACGAGCAACGCCGTGAACGCCCCGAACAAAGTGGTGCGCATCACCGGTACCGTTGAAGCCGGCCCTGACACGCCAACGAGCCCTGTGAAAGAGCAGAGCCCAATGGCACCTGTTGAGAAGGGTAGCTAAACATCGATACCGATCAACCGAAGGGGCCGTCTCGCAAGGGGCGGCCCCTTCTTCTTTGCTACGGGATAACGATCTTCGGCCTCAGAAACCAGCACCCCCGGTTGCCCGGGAAGAAACGCATGCCAGCAGTCAGCAAGAAAGGAGAACGGATGCCCGCGAGCCCGATCCGTAAACTAGTGCCCTTCGCCGACGCCGCCAAGAAGCGTGGCATCAAGGTGCTGCACTTGAACATCGGCCAACCCGATATCGCGACGCCTCAAGTGGCGATCGACTCCATGCACAACCTCGACCTGAAGGTGGTTGAATACAGTCACAGCGCAGGCAACGAGAGTTACCGGAAAGGCTTGACGGAGTACTACGAAAAGCATGGCATTGCGGTGACACCCGACCAGATCATCGTTACCAACGGAGGAAGCGAGGCGTTGCTCTTCGGCATTATGGCCACGCTGGATCCGGGTGATGAAGTCATTATCCCCGAGCCGTTCTACGCCAACTACAACAGCTTCTCCGTGGCTGCGGGCGCCATTGTTGTGCCGGTACGCTGCGTGATCGACGATGGCTTCGCTTTGCCACCGATCGCTGAATTCGAGAAGCTCATCACGCCTCGCACAAGGGCCATCCTTATTTGCAATCCGGGCAACCCCACCGGTTACCTGTACAGCCGTGCCGAACTGGAGCGCTTGCGCGATATCGTGAAGAAGCACGACCTCTTCCTCTTCGCGGATGAGGTGTACAGGGAGTTCTGCTATGACGGTGCCGAGCATGTTAGCGCACTCACGCTGGAGGGCATCGAAGCGAACACCATTCTCATCGACAGTGTGAGCAAACGCTATAGCATGTGCGGCGCGCGAGTGGAGCTCTGATCGCGGAACAGGAGGTACTTGCTTCCGTGCTGAAGTTCGCGCAGGCACGCTTGAGCCCACCAACGTTCGGGCAGATCGCTTCCGAGGCCGCCTTGGCCACCCCAGCGTCCTACTTCACCGAGGTGATCGGTGAATACCGCCAGCGCCGCGACGTCCTTGTGGACGGATTGAATACCATAGATGGTGTGACCTGTCCGAAACCCAAGGGCGCGTTCTACTGCGTGGCCCAGTTGCCCATAGACGACAGCGACAAGTTCTGCCAATGGCTGCTTGAGTCGTTCGAGCACCAGGGCCATACTGTGATGATGGCCCCGGCCACCGGCTTCTATGCGGAACCGGCGACCGGTCGCAAACAAGTGCGCATGGCCTATGTGCTGCAGCAGGATAAGCTGCGGCTTGCAGTGGAATGCCTGCGCGAGGCCCTGTTACAGTACCCCGGAGTGAAGCGGGAGGTGACCGCCGAGAGCGCCAGGAGCTGATCAGGGAAGGATAGCTGCTTTAGCGTTCTTCGAGGCCCAAGCGGTCCACCAACGGCCATTCTTATGGCTTGGTGGAGTGAAACCATGTGTTCGTCGATGCCGTTGTAGGCGCCGGTCGGAAGTGGGAATGACCCATTTCCGGCACCAAACCGACGCAAAATGACATGTTCATCACAACGCCTCGCAGGTCTTTGCCTAGCAGTGCTATTCAGCATCTGCGTGGGCATTTGCAACGCCCAGGAAGTTGGCGGCGAGCGCTACTACCTCTTTCAAGCTACCGGTATAAGCACGCCTCACCGCGAGAAGCAGTTGACCGAGTTGTTACGCGGTTTTGACGGCGAAATGGTCGTGTCGTTGGATCAACCAACGCAGCGATTGAAACTGGTGACCACGGAGGTATTGGATGAAACCGGATTGATCACCATGGCCGGACAGGTCGGCGTAACACTGGTACGGATCCCGATCCGTACCACGGCACAGGTCGTTACGGTAACCGAATAAGCATACAACACTGCCATAATCTGACGATCATGATTCAGTACTCGATCTTGTGCAAGAAGTCGATCTGGGCCATAGCATTGGTTGCCATGCTGTTCGCAACCCCGGATGCAGCAGCCCAAACCACAAGTGATGCTTGCAGTTACGCAGTTGCCAATCAGTACACGGTGAATACAAGTTGCACGTTCGAAACGTTCAACAAACCGGGCACCTACAACGCGGACTACAACCCCGGCACTTGCGGGGCAGGTGCGAACGACGATGCCTTCGGGTGGTTCCAAGCGACGGCGACGAGTACCACGGTAACCTTCGACCCCCTGAACAACCACGACGCAGTGCTGCACGTGTTCACCGGCCCTTGCGGTGGGCCGTACACCCAGATCAGCTGTGCGAACGCGGGCGGCAATGGTGTGAACGAAACGGTCAACCTCACCACCGTCATCGGCACCAACTACCTCATCCGCACACAGCGCATCGCATCGAACAACGGAATGGACGGATCGATCTGCGTGTACTCACCACCCCCCCCTCCGGCTAACGACGATCCTTGTGCGGCAACGGTGCTCACTGTGAACACTTCATGCAGCAACACTGCGTCCACCAACATCGGCGCAACTTCCACAGGAGGGATCCCAGCACCTACCTGTGCCAGCTACTCCGGTGGGGACGTTTGGTTCTCGTTCGTCGCACCTGTCAATGGCGTAGCCAACATCGAGACCACTGCCGGAGGACTGACGGATAGTGGCATGGAGTTGTACACCGCAACTGCGTGCAACGGGACGTTCACCTCCATTGAATGTGACAACAACGACGGTTCGGGCAACATGAGCGAGATCCTGCGTACCGGCCTCACCTCAGGGCAGACCTATTATATCCGGTTATGGGGGGCCAGTGGAGCAGCGGGCACCTTCAGCATCTGTGTTTGGGCCACTCCGCCACCAGCGAATGATGACCCGTGCGGTGCCACTGCTCTTACAGTGAACACCACCTGCTCAACAACCCCGGGGACGAACGTGGGGTGCTCCCACAACAGGCGTTCCCGCACCTACGTGCGCAAACTATTCAGGTGGCGACGTGTGGTACTCGTTCGTGGCACCGACCAGCGGCATGGCGAACATCTCCACAACGGCTAATGGATTGACCGATACTGGGTTGGAATTATACAGTGCCACAGCCTGCAACGGCACGTTCACTTCCATTGAATGCGACGATGACGACGGCTCCGGCAATATGAGCTCGATCAATCGCACGGGGTTGACACCCGGCCAGACCTACTATGTACGGGTGTGGGGTTACGGCGGGGCTAGAGGCACCTTCGGCATCTGCGTTGTCGATATCACTCCACCGGCCAATGATGAGCCCTGCGCCGCAACAGCTCTTACGCTGGGCACGACGTGCTCGAGCACTAACCACACGAATGTGAACGGCACGCTGACGGGCAGCATCCCAGACCCCGGCTGCGGCGGTTACAGCGGTTCAGCGCGTGATGTTTGGTTCTCGTTCACTGCCCCGAGCACAGGCACGGCGCATTTTGAAGTGACCGCTGGCACACTGACGAACCTGTCCATGGCACTCTACACTGCGGCCACGTGCAACGGCACCTTCTTCCTGATCGAATGCGACGACAACGATGGCCCGGCGAATACGCCCTTCCTCTACTTGTACGATCTTGTTCCGGGCGATACCTACTACCTGCGCGTTTGGGGCAACGGTGGTACCAGCGGCACCTTCGACCTGTGCGCAGTTACACCACCCACCACCGGCAGTTGCTTCTATGCCCTCCACCTCAATGACAGCGGTGGCGATGGCTGGGGAGGCAGTACTGTAGGGGTGAGCATCAACGGTGGTGGATACACCAACTATACGCTCAGCACCGGCAACCGGGCTATGATCTACCTGCCGTTGAACTTCGGCGATATCATCGTGCTGAACTACACGGCCGTCGGCGGTTTCCAGAACGAGATCAGCTACATCCTGCAAAGCGGAAATGGTGTGCTCTTTTCCGACGGCCCCACACCTGCTGCCGGCGTGGTGTATGGGCATACCAACGATTGTGTTGCTCCAGACCCGCCGCGCGACGATTGCTACGGCAGCCTTCCGGTTTGCGGTGCCGCATCGGTGAGTTCGAACCCAGGGAACACCGGCTTGAAACCGGATCTCAATCTGCACAACCGTGGTTGTCTTAGCAACGATGAACGCCAAGGGACTTGGTTCAATTTCGGGATCAGCGCTTCTGGTACTCTCGAATTCACCGTCGTGCCCAGCAACGGAAGCGATGACTATGATTTCGCGCTGTGGGGCCCCGAGACTTCCGTTGTGTGCCCGCCGAGTGAAGTTCCATACCGCTGCTCGTACTCCGGTGCAACAGGTAACACGGGGCTTTTGCTGGGGTCCGGCGACGACACCGAGGACTCGAGCGGCGATAAATTCGTGAATGAAATGACCGTGACCGTTGGCGAGGTGTATGTGCTCTACGTCAGCAACTGGAGCCAGAGCGGTCTGGCGTTCGACCTTACATGGAACCCGACCAACGGGGCCAGCATCGACTGCACTGTGCTGCCGATCGAGTTGCTCAGCTTCAGAGCCGATGCATTGACAACTTCCGTTGCGCTCGATTGGGTCACGGCAAGCGAGTCCGGCAATTCGCATTTCGTTGTTGAGCGTTCCATCGATGGCGAACACTTCGCCCCGATCGGCCAAGTGCAGGGTGCGGGTGACTCGTATACGACCTTGGAATACGCCTTCATGGATCCGCAACCAACTCGTGGCATCAACTACTACCGCTTGAAGCAAGTGGATGTCGACGGCACCTTCTCCTATTCGAACGTGGAGGCCGTGAGCTTCGGCTTGTCCATCAGCGTTGGCACACCCTTCCCCAACCCGGCGACCGGTTCAGTGAACGTGGAAGCGGATGTGACCATTGCCGGCGATGCCGAGTTGCAAATGCACGATGCAAGTGGTCGCTTGGTGCGCTTGCAGTCTGTGGTCATGAGCACCGGCAAACAACTGCATACAGCATCCATCGATGGGCTCGACCCCGGTACCTACGTGTTGACCGTGAAGGCACCCGATGGAACAACAACACGAGCAGGGCGGTTCGTCGTGCAGTGATCCTTTCAACACTTCTGAGCAAGCCCGGCGAAAGTCGGGCTTGCTCATTTCCATAACCATGGATCGCATCGCTTACCGGCAACCTGAGCGCGTTCGCTCCGTTCCTCTTGTAGATTGGCACCGATCGCGAATGCACCTTATCGCTGGACCATGAGAACCGCTGCACATTCCTCTCTCCGTTCCATCTCGATGGCGTTGCCGCTTCGTTCTTTGAGCAGTTCCGCGCAACAGGTGGACCTCATCGTACTACGATTCCAAGCTGAAACGGTGGTGGATGGTGTGCACGAGAAGATCGCTATGGAGGCGTTGTCCGCTTTGGACCCCGGCGCGCTTTCGCTGCATCGGATCGTCTTCACCTGAAGGTCGGCCTGAAGCACATTGTGGATGCCGATATCGTGCGCGGAGTACTTCTGCAAGCGGGCGTTGTGGCAACGTTCATCCCGCATCCCTTGCCTGCTGAAGGAGGTGCGAAGCTTGCGGAGAGTATTCCTGATGGTTACCCGATCTTCATTTCAACCGGTAATGCTGAATTGGACAACCTCACCTATAAAGCGGCAAAAGCCGCTTGGATAGAAGAGCATGCGCAGGACTATCAGAAAATGTTGAACTCCGCTGCGCAGCAGTGACCCATGGCTGGCGAGAAGTACATAGCCGTTGTGCTGTTGATCGCTCTCGGGCCGGCAGCGGGCTTGGCGCAGTGTACCAACAACAACACGCTTACCGGTGCTGCGATCACCCCGCCTTGCCCCGGCACCATGACAGTGCCGTGTGTCGCTGGTGGGCAGTATGCCTTGGTGAACGTGATCGCTGGTAATACGTACACCTTCAGCACGTGCGGTGCGCCGTTCGATACGGAGATCACCTTGTTCAACAACGCAGGTGGTGCTTCGCTCGGATACAACGATGACAACAACGCTTGCGGATTGTTCAGCCTCCAGTCATCGGTGACATGGTTGGCCACGTTCACCGGCCAGTTGCGGGTGCTGGTTGATGCCTTCCCCTGTGCGAACAACGCGGCGTGTGCCCCGCTCACTATTGTCTGCGCAGCCCCACCACCACCGGTCACGAACGACAACCCTTGTACCTCGACAGCCGTGCCGGTGAACACGAGTTGTGTGCTGCAGAGCTTCAGCAGCGTAGGCTCGACCATCACTACCGTGCCGGCATCACCGAGCTGCGGGCTGGTGGCCGGTGGCGATGTCTGGTTCACCTTCACAGCACCCGCTAGCGGTGCTATGATCATTGAAACCACCGCAGGCACCATGACCGATGCGTTGATCGCGGTGTATTCGGCAACCAACTGCTCCACCGGTTTTGCCGAGGTGGCGTGCGATGATGACAGTGGCCCAGGGACCATGCCGTACTTGAGTCTGACCGGATTGACGCCCGGTGCCACCTATTATGTGCGCGTGTTCGGCTTCCTCGGAGCCACTGGCACTTTTAATATGTGTCTGTATTCCATTGTTCCACCTGCTGGCGATTGCATTTACACGCTGAACATGTTCGACAGTTTCGGAGATGGTTGGGATGGGAGCACCGTGGGCATCAGCATCAACGGTTCGCCGTTCACCAACTATACCATCACCGGTGCCTCGGGCACTGCCCTCATTGGGCTATTCATCGGCGATATCCTAGTGGTGCAATACACGGAGATAAGCCCTTTCCCCGGCGAGATCAGTTACAGCCTCACCCCGGGCTGCATTTGGAGCGACGGCCCCTCGCCTGCCACAGGTATCGTGTTCACCCAAACCGTTGATTGCAATCCAGCACCCGCGCCGCCGGAGGATTGCGCTGGTGCCATTACCATTTGCAACAATCAAGCATTCAACAACACCACCACCAGCACCGGGTGTGTGGCCGACCTCGATGCTGGTAATCAGGGTTGCTTGGGGGCTGCTGAGCGCCAAGGCACCTGGTACTTCTTCAGCCCGAGCACAAGCGGGAATATTGCCATGACCATTTCACCCGCAGACGCAACCGACGACTATGACTTTGCGATCTGGGGACCGATGGCGAACCCCGTTTGCCCGCCTCCTGGCGCACCGCTACGCTGCTCTTTCGCAGCGCCAGCTGGTGATACCGGTTTGAACTACACTGCCACCGACCCTACCGAAGGAGCCGGGGGTGACAAATGGGTCGACGACCTACCTGTAGTGGCCGGACAGGTCTACATCATGTACATCAGCAATTTCAGCCAAAGCGGGTTGGCCTTCGACCTGAATTGGAACCTGACCAATGGCGCCAGCTTGGATTGTACAGTGCTTCCCATTGAATTGTTGAGCTTCAATGCATTTGCGAGAGCTTCGACCGTTGAATTGGAATGGGCCACCGCCAGTGAACTGGATAATGACCATTTCATGGTGGAGCGCGGTACCGATGGCGGTTCGTTCTCCGCGATCGGCCGAGTGGAAGGGTCCGGTACCAGTTCAACTGTAACTGCATACAAGCTGATCGACACGGCTCCGTTCCGGGGGGTCGGTTATTATCGGTTGAAACAAGTGGACAGTGATGGCAGCTTCACCTATTCCAGCACCGTTGCCGTAGCCTTCGGAAGTCTGGCACAAATGGGCGCCCCCTACCCGAACCCGGCGATCGGAGCGGTAAGTATTGACCTCATTTCCGCCTTTGATGGGCCCTGCACCGTACAAGCGCTCGATGCCACCGGCCGGATCGTGTCACAACAACAAGGTTTCCTGACCCAAGGTCTTTGCACGCTGAGCCTCCCGATCACCGGCGCCGACCCCGGCACATATGCATTGCGCGTGCTGGCGCCCGATGGCAGCTGCCTACATACTGGGCGTTTCGTAGTTGAGCAATGAGCGGTATTTCATCCGGTATTTCCAGCCGTTCACCACTCATCACTCCCCGCTCGCACGCCCCCTGTTGAAAACCTTCGGGCAACCGATATAGGCATCCGGCGTCATGGTCCCGGAATGTCCCGAAGCCCTGTTTCCACTTTCCCGTTGTTCATCACTTCGCGCTCAGCGGCTTGCAGAAGGCACTGGGCCGAAGCTACATTTGGCGCTTGCCGTACGTACATTTCGCTCTCTGGCACACTTAACGATCGCTCTGTAACATGAAGCATATCGCCTCCCGACTGCTGTGGTCGCTCATCCCAGCCGCTTTGCTTTCCACGGTGTCCTTGGCGCAGGGCACCGCGATCAATACCACTGGTGCGGTGGCCGCACCTTCCGCCATTCTGGATGTGGCCTCCACCACGCGCGGTATCCTCATACCGCGCATGATCGAGGCACAGCGGTTGGCCATTCCAACGCTTGCGGCCAATAACGGTTTGTGGGTGTACCAGATCGCCGATCCAGGCAACTCCACCCCCAACGGCTTGTGGTACTACGATGCTACCGCACCCAATGCAGGCTGGTACCGCATGAGCACCGGTAACGGCTGGCTGCTCGCAGGTAACAGCGGTACCAACCCCGCAACGAACTTCCTCGGCACCACCGATGGCCAACCCCTGATCTTCGCCACGCAGGCCGTTGAGCGCATGCGCCTAGGCGGCACCACCAGTTTCCTCGGTATTGCCAACAACAACCCGGTTGAGGCTCTTTCTGTGACCGGCGCCATACACATGACCACTGGCGGCGCACCCGGCAGCTTGACCGATCAAGCCGGTGTTATGCGCTACAACACGGCTCCTGTGCTCAACGCGCCGTACCCGGCCATGGTGCCGCAGATCCCCTTCCACCAAGGCAACACCACCGGCGCTGCAACAGGTTGGGACCGGTTGGAGAACGCCTTCACTGAGGTTCATCCTGCTCCTTACAATGGCACGCAGTTGCTCTGTGGTAACGGCACTATGGACGTGCCCAATAACGGTGGGATCAGCAACGTGCCTACTCCTACGTTCAGTGACACTCCCTATCCTACGTCCAACGGTCGTGGCAGCAAGCGCCAGTACGTGTTCACAGGGGCTGAGCTTGTTGGGTGGGGTTTGTGCCCGGGTCCGATCACCGAGGTGGCTTTCCGTATTACTAGTGATGACATTCAATTGCCTGCCCCTGCATCAGTGCAGATCCAGATTCGTCTGAGCAACGTTCCTGCGGGGACCACTCTTGTCGGCGGATTCGATCGTCCGACAAGTGCTTTGGCTCCGATGGGTACTCTTACAACAGTTGTGGCCGCCGGTGTGCAGCCCATTCCCGATCGCAGGCTTCAACTGGACCGGTGGCGATCTTCTCGTGGATGTCTCCTATGCCCGCGCCGCCCAAGCAGGTGTAAGCCCCACTGTACAAGTGAACACTGGATTTGCGAATTGCAGTTTTTACGGTCATATCTCGACCGCTGTGAACGGGGGGCAGATCGATGCTACCGTGCCCGCTTCGGCACCTCCGGGGTTTTACAGTTTGAACTTCCCAGCCGCCGCCCCTTTCGTGGATCGGTGCCACCAACGAGCGTGCGGTTATCCGTTTCACGGGCCAAGCCCAAGTGCCATCACCGCTCCTGATCCCGAACGGGACCTACGTTCATTATACCGGTGGGCTGCTCGTTGGCCAAGCCGCATGGGCCGTTCAGCCCGGCATGTTCCAAGGCCCTGGCGTTATTCGTGCACAGAAAGGCGTGTTCGATGGCAATGCTCAATTGAGCGATCACGTGTTCGACCGCTACTTCGATGGTGCCCCCCGCGCTGAAGAAGCCCATTTGGGTAAACCCATGTTGCCGCTGGATCAGTTGGAGGGCTACCTCGCTGAAAAGCGCCACCTGCCCAGTATGCCGAGCCGACAAGAATGGGAAACGCATGGAAAGCAGAGCTTAGGCGAATTGAGCACAGGGCTTTGGGAAACTGTTGAAGAGCAGGCCATCTACATCACCGAACTGAACGGTGGTTTGAAATCGCTCGAGGCCGCCGCCTTCGGGGAGCGCATGGATGCGGAGACGTTGACCGCGCGTATTGCGGCCATACAGGACAGTCCACGGCTTACGGCTGTAGAGAAGAACCAGTTGATCGCGGCCCTCCGCCGACACAACGCCAACCAGTGATCATCCAACACCGCACGATCATGACCACTTTCCGATCGCTCAGCTTCGGGTCTTTCGCAACTACTGCGACCTGCCTCGCTCTTACAACGGTGTTGGCACAGACCAACAACATTGCGGTGAACCGCGATGGGGCCGCTCCTCATCCGCATGGCCTGCTCGATGTGCAGAGCAATTACCTCCTGCCCCAAACGCAGAAGGGTGTTCTGATCCCGCGCATGATCGATACCGAGCGCGATGCCATTGCCGCACCAGCGAATGGTCTCACGGTTTATGTAACGGCTCCCACCAGCGAGGAGGGCTTCTGGTTCTTCGATAACGGTATCTGGAACCGCATTATGCCCGGCAGCCCGTGGGATATCCTAGGTAATACCGGTACGGTTCCCGGTGTGGGCGTTGGCCAGAATTATCTCGGCACCAGCGACGCCCAGCCGCTCGTTTTCCGCACCAACAACCTCGAACGCGCTCGTGTTGATCTGCAAGGCGACTTCGGTGTGGGCGTGATCAACCCGGTTGAAAAGCTGGACCTCTTGGGCGCTATTAAGCAGACCGGTACTGCTGCGACGAATACGGCAGGTACGATCCGGTACACAACGTACAATGCTTTGTGGCCGATCACGCCGTTCAATCCGTACAGCTACAGCCAACATGAAGGCAACATCAACGGCACCCCTACCGGCTGGCGCAAGATCGAGAACGACTACACCGAAGTGAAGGGTGCTTCCTATGCGGCCGCTGGTAGCCCGTGAATGTGCAACGGGTTTCGTGGACCTGAGCCTGTTGCGAATCGGAACAAGCAACGGGTATCGTATCACTCCTGGACGTTGCAACGACTTTAGGCGCACCCGTTACCGGCACCAATATTTGTTCCGGCCCTGATGAGTTGAACATGAATTGAACCAAATCTTCAACAACCCTGCTGCAACAGGTGGATTTTGCTGCCGTGCGCAGATCACCGGCATCGCCTTCGCATTCAACCGTCTCTCATACCGGGCGAAGACCGGAGCGTTTTCGGTGAACATCAAACATCCACTCAACCTCACTCACCGGATTCGATAACTCGGTTGATCCCGCTGGCCGTTGTGCAACAGGTGGGATCGGTACGCCTCAACCCGCTGCAGGAGCCGGTTGGAAGGCCTTCACATTCGCGACGCCGTTCGTGTGGGATTGAACGTGGGATCATCATTGATATCCAAGGTGCCAACGGCGCCGGTGGCGTTGCGACCAACCACACTGTGCAAACGAGCACTGGGCTGCCGTTCAATGGCACCTATTCGACCTGGGACCGCCGCGTGCGCTGGTTCGGGCGCGTGCCTGGCTAATCACGGGTTGCGGAAGCAATCGGGTTCCACCACGGACAATTCGGTTACAGTTCACCACTGGCCAGCAACGGTGTTTCAACGGCACCGCCTGCTACTGTTTCCTCGGGCGACTATGTGAACTACCACGGTGGTTTGATCGCTGAATTGAACCCGGGTTGGAGCCAGCAAAGGCCCGTTGCCCTATTTCGCTTTCAGGGGCTGGGGCCAGATCAGCAGAGGTTGGGGTGTTCGATGATCAAGTTCAACTGAGTGATCACGTCTTCGACCGCCATTTCGATGGCAAGGTGATGCCGCAGGATGCTGCGATGCACGGAACCGGTCGCAACTTGTCGCTAGAAGAAATGGCTGCCTACACAGAGCATCACCGGCACCTGCCCACCATTAAAGGACGGGAGGAATGGCAGGCGAAAGGAGGTTTTGGTCTTGGGGACATCACCAACCAGTTGTGGGCGACCACCGAGACACAAGCTCTCTATATCACAGACCTGAACAAACGACTGGACGGCTTGGCAGTGCTGGCCGGTACCGGACCGATCGATCATAGCCAGTTCGTTGCTGCGAAGGCGGCCATCGCGAACATGGGTACCCTGAACGAAGCTGAGAAGGCCGTGCTGGTGCAAGGTTGCGCTGCACGCTTGGCCGCACAAGCCACCAAACACTAAGCTGGAACGAACATGAAGCTCTTTACCTCACGGCTTTCGATCGCAGTGCTTGGTTTCGCCGCTGCCCTGCCCGCCATGTCGCAGTTGGGCATCAGCCGCAACCCAGCCTTCGTGCCCGCTGCCGATGCTATGCTCGATGTGAGCGTGGCTTCCCTTGCGGCCAATGCCAAGATGGGAATTCTTATACCCCGCATGAGCGCCGCTCAGCGCGTTGCGATCAGCGGTGCTCCTGCTACCGGCCTCATTGTATACCAGAACACGGCTCCCGTGGGCTACTGGTATTACGACGGTACCGTGTGGGTGCCCGTAAGCAGTGGTTCGGGTTGGAACCTCTACGGCGATGCCGCCACCAACTCCGCTGTGGACTATGTCGGCACGTTCGACAACCAGAACTTCCGCTTGCGCACCAACAGCACGGCCGGTATCCCTCCGATCGGGGTGACCATTACCGCCGGTGCAACTCCCGGTCGCGTGGGCGTGAACACCGCCACCACCAACGAAATGATGGAAGTGGCCGGTGGCATCCTCGTTAACGGCGGTACACCGGGTAACCTTCCCGGCAACATCAGGGGTGTGCCCGGCGTATTGCCCGGCACCACAGTGCACCAAGGCTACATGGGTGCTCCCATCAACACTTGGTACCAATTGGAGAACGTCTTCGGCGAGCGCCTCAACCAGCGTTGGCAGTACCTCAGCGGGGGGTGCAACTACCCGCGCCCGGCTTCCCTGCCCAACCCGGATCTCACAAGTGCTGCTGCCGCTGATTATGTCACCATCGGCACGGGTGGCTCCACCAGTAGCGCCACCATCGAAACGCCGTATGCGCAATTCTGGGAAGACAACAAGGTGCAGTACCTGTACACGGTCACCGAGATGAATGCGGTCTGGCGAACTTCACGGTTCCTGCCGTTTCCTCCATCTGCCCTCTGCCCGAGGTGATCGAGGGGCTTGCGTTCCGCGCCAGGCAGTCGCTGCGCAGCCCATGGAGAACGTAGAGATCAAATGACCAATACGGTCCTGGGTGGTTTGGGTGGCGGGTTCTATGTCGGCCCGATGACCACGGTGTACACGAACCCCAGCTTTGTTCCCGTGGTCGGTTGGAACGCTCACGCGTTCAGCACGCCCTTCGGTTGGAACGGCTCGAGTAACGTGGTGGTGGAATACTGCTTCAACAACAACAACTGGACGGGTAACTCCACCGTTGCGTTCGACGCCACCACCTACGCGGGTCTTTTCGGCTCTTATTGCGATGCCTGCGGAAGTCTGTTCGCCCCTGGAACGTGTTATTTCAATACATGCCCTCCCGGCACTGCTCAGGCCGCCCCCGGTGTTCTGTGCACAGGCTACAGCCATACTGGAGGCTGTCAGCACACCACGGGTATGCCAATGACCACGTGCGATGGAACGTTCCAATTCACTGGCCAGCAAGGTGCTGCCAACAAGCACCCCCAGATCCGTTTCTATTGTAAAGTGGGTTCACTCGTGCAGACCGATTCCATTGCCGATTACATGTACACACCGCACGGCATTATGGTGGGTACAGCGGCTTGGGCCTCAAGCATAGCTCCATTCGCATTCCAAGGCCCTGGCACCATCAGCGCACAGTTCCAAGTGTGGGGAGGTAACCTATTGTTGAGTGATCACGTCTTCCATCGCTACTACACCGGTGAGGTGAAGGAAGAAGATGCACAAGCCGCGCGTGGCTACCAGCACCGCAGCATCGATGAGATGGCCGAGTTCATCGCGAACAACCGTCACTTGCCTACCATCCAAGGACGCAAGGCGTGGGAAGAGCAAGGCGGCTTCATCGTGGACGACTTGAACACCCAGCTTTGGGTAACGGTGGAAGAGCAGGCGCTCCACATCAAGGAACTGAACGAGCGCATGGAACTGCTCCAGAAGTATTTGATCGAGAAGCGACTGGCGGAGTTGAAACGGTAGAGGCGACTTGCGT
This sequence comes from Flavobacteriales bacterium, assembly GCA_016703005.1. Lineage (GTDB taxonomy): Bacteria > Bacteroidota > Bacteroidia > Flavobacteriales_F > PHOS-HE28 > PHOS-HE28. The sequence goes on along the minus strand of JADJCX010000001.1, from coordinate 74,220 downwards.
CGCTCGCTACCGAGCGGTATTGGGAAGGGCCGCCAAAAGCGGCTCTTCCATTTCGGGCCTTACGGGCACGGTTGGCGGCGGATGGACAATTGCAACACCGGGTTGATATGAACAAGAACCCCTACTCGATCGCACGGCGTGCCCTTCTGAGTTTATTGCTGATCATCTGCCTTGCACCCGCCATGGCGCAGTTGGGCATCAGCCGCAACCCGGCCTTCGTGCCCGCCGCCGATGCCATGCTCGACGTGAGCGTGGCTTCCCTGTTGCCCGGTGCCAAAATGGGTATCCTCATCCCCCGCATGGACCACCCGCAAGGGCGTTGCTATCAGCGCCGCACCGCTACCAGGCCTTATCGTTTACCAGACCATGGTTTGTGCCTCCATTACCGGCGCAACCACAACCTAAGGGATACTGGTATTATGATGGAACACTCTGGCAGCATGTGAGCAACGGCGCAGGCTGGAGCCTCTATGGCGATGCCGCTACCAACCCCGCACTCGACTACGCTGGCACCTTCGACAACCAGAACTTCCGCTTGCGCACCAATAGCACGGCCGGTATCCCTCCGATCGGGGTGACCATTACGGCTGGAGCCACGCCTGGTCGTGTGGGCGTGAACACCGCTACCACCAACGAAATGATGGAAGTGGCCGGTGGCATCCTCGTTAACGGCGGTACACCAGGTAACCTGCCTGGCAACATCAGGGGCGTGCCCGGTGTGCTGCCCGGCACCACTGTACACCAAGGCTACATGGGCGCTCCCATCAACAACTGGTACCAGTTGGAGAACGTTTTCGGCGAGCGCATCAACCAGCGTTGGCAGTACCTCAGTGGGGGGTGCAACTACCCGCGCCCGGCTTCCCTGCCCAATCCGGACATTTCGAACGCCCCTGCTGCTGACTATGTCACTATTGGCACGGGGCCCATTTCCGTTGGCAGCACCATTGAATCCCCTTACGCGACAGGCTGGGAAGATCACAAGGTGCAGTACTTGTACCGTGCGACCGAATTGAACGCCGTAATGGCCAACTTCACGGTGCCGGCCGTATCAGCCATCTGTCCCACACCCGAGGTGATCGAGGGCCTCGCGTTCAATGTGGATTTTGCCGCAACCTACCCGATGCAGAACGTGGAGATCAAAATGGTCAATACCACAGCAACCAATCTCACGGCATTCATCACGGGGCCTATGACCACTGTGCATACTGCGGCCACCTACACGGCAGTGAACGGCTGGAATGTGCACGCATTCTCCACTCCATTCGCATGGAACGGTACCGGCAATGTGATCGTGGAATACTGCTTCAACAACAACGATTGGGCTGGGGGAACTTCTGTTCGTTTCGATAATACGGCCTACACCTCGCTCTTCGGTTCCTTCTGCGACGCCTGCGGTGGTTTGTTCGCCCCAGGCACATGCTACTTCGCCAGTTGTCCCAATAACACACCACAAGCCGGCCCCGGTGTATTGTGTACTGGTTACAGCCATACCCCCGGTTGCCAGCATTTTACCGGCATGTCCCTTGGCACCTGTGATGGCACCTTCCAGTGGCAGGGACAACAAGGCTCTGCGAACCGTCATCCCCAGATCCGCTTCTATTGCAAAGTGGGGTCGCTCGTGCAGACCGATTCCATTGCCGATTACATGTATACACCCCACGGCGTTATGGTGGGTACAGCGGCTTGGGCCTCAGGTGTAGCTCCATTCGCATTCCAAGGTCCGGGCACCATCAGCGCACAGAACCAAGTGTGGGGTGGCAACCTATTGTTGAGCGATCACGTGTTCGATAGCTACTACACCGGTGCGGTGAAGGAAGAAGATGCCCAAGCTGCGCGCGGCTACCAGCATCGCAGCATCGATGAGATGGCCGATTTCATCGCCAACAACCGCCACCTGCCCACCATCCAAGGACGCAAGGCGTGGGAACAGCAAGGCGGCTTCATCTTGGACGACCTGAACACCCAGCTTTGGGTGACGGTGGAAGAGCAGGCGCTCCACATCAAGGAATTGAACGAGCGTATGGAGCTGCTCCAGAAGTATTTGATCGAGAAGCGATTGGCGGAAATGCAACGGTAACTTCGGCGTTCATATCGTCTGCTTCGATGCGGAATGAAGAAGAGCCACTCAAGAGTGGCTCTTCTTCATTCCGGCCCGGCCGTAATTTGGCGGACATGTTCATCGCGCGTTGGCTCGCCGTGGTAGTAATGCTGGCACTGGTAGGTGTCGGCGCAGGAAGTGCGCCGACCAGCGAACCCGCGCATTGGGAATTCGGTTTCAGTTTGGCAACCGGCATGAACAACCAATTGTACACTTGCTTTTTGGTGAAGATCCACGAGGACAGTGTGATCAGCAGGGAGTTGATCACCGCTGAGCAATTCATTCTTCAGGCCAAGGGCCTTGTGAAGAGCAAGGCCAACCCAGCTGGTGCTGATCTTTTCCGGGAACATCGCATTGACCTTTGCAACCAGGATCAAGCCAGCACAGTGCAGGAGCAGATCGATGCGTGCGACCCGTTCGCCACGGTATGGAAGCTCCGTTTCCAGGAATGGCCGTTCAAGGAACAAGGCGGGACACATGAGACTGGGTGGGCCGAAACGCCCTTGTGCCCCAGCGAACGCCAGATGTTCCTGCTGCACGAGCATGGCATGCACCACTACCTCGACATCGTGCACGGTGCTTCGGCTTTCAGCCTGCTCAAAAACGTCCGCGACCCGGAATGGGTAGCCAACTACACACAGGGTCTATGAGCCATGACCCGACCAAAGCCTCACGCGATCTTCTGTTGAAAGGAGATCGCGGGGCGCTCGCCCGAGCCATTACCCTCATCGAGAGTCTTGCCACGGCGCAACAGCAGCAGGGAAGGGATCTCATCGATTCGCTGCCGCCGGCGACGGAGGACGGTCTCCGGATCGGGATAACCGGTATTCCCGGTGTAGGCAAGAGCACCCTGATCGATGCATTGGGAATGCACTTGATCGGTCAAGGACATCGTGTTGCCGTGCTGGCTGTCGACCCCAGCAGCGCGCGCAGTGGCGGCAGTATTCTGGGCGACAAAACGCGCATGGACCGCTTAGCGGTGAACGATGCAGCCTTCATCAGGCCCACAGCCACCGGTGGAACCTTGGGTGGAGTGGCGCGGTGCACGCGGGAAGCGATACTGTTGTGCGAGGCGGCCGGATACGACAGGGTGGTCATCGAAACAGTGGGCGTTGGCCAGAACGAACTGGCGGTGGACCGCATGACCGACATCAACATCCTGCTGATGATCGCAGGCGCAGGGGATGAATTGCAGGGCATCAAGCGCGGCATCATGGAAACCGCCGACGTGGTGGTGTTGAACAAGTGCGACAGCCCCTCGAACAACGCGTGCATGAACGCGCGCAGCGATCTTCAGCACGCCATTCAATTACTTCCTGCCAGAGCGAACGGACGGCACCCGAAAGTGCTGTTATGCAGTGCCCTGGAGGGAAATGGTATTCCGGAGCTTGCGGAACATATCCATCAATTGGCCGCTTTGGACAAGTCCAGCGGCGCTTTCACTGAGCGGCGCAAGAGCCAACAACTCGATCGCGTTAGCAGCGCCGTTGAGCAGCAATTGCTCGAAGCTTTCTCGCGCGACGAACGCTTACTGGAACTCCGGTCAGCATTGGACCAGAAAGTCTTAACCGGTGAACTCAGCCCCAACCGGGCCGCTGAGCAGCTCATTGCCCATTTCAGAACAACCGGCGCACCTCCTCGCGAATGACCAACTGCGCCTCGTCGCTGGGTGTATGGCTCAGCTTGCTTATGGTTTCGAAGATCAGCTGGCTCAGCACCGTACCCGACGTGTCATCGCCGCACTGTTGGTAGGCGATATTGATGATGCGGATGGTTTCCTCCTTGGCCTGCCGCACCTTGCTCCAGGCGCGGTCGCTCACAAAGATCTGCTGTGTGATGTTGTGATCGAACTCCTCGCGAACAGTGGCTGTCAGCTCGCTCTGCAACATCCGGCTCGTCATGTTGCTCTTGTGCACCCGCAGCACCAATGGCCCGGGTTTGATACGCTCCAAAAACAGCGTAAGCCGCTCATAGGCCTGCAGCCGCACCGGCAAAAGTTGCTTGTGGTCCTCTTTCTTGATGTCGGCCAGATGCAGGTTGTTCGCCTCTGCCGTGCGCCCACCGAGGAATTGGCGTATGAGGTAGAAGGCAGTGAGGAACACCACCACGCTGGGCAGTAGCACCAGCAATATTTGGAACAGTTTGTCTCCCATCGTTCAAAAACCTGTTGACGAATATCGGTACAGGGACTCTTGTCCACCGGAACGCGGAATCGGCTTGGTTAGTTTTGGCCGCGCTTAACAAGTCCGTCACCCTGTGCCCGTCGAGGAGTGGTTTGGCCCCATGAATGGTGGGCCACGCCACGGATCCTGGTCCTACGGGTTCATCGTGTCAACCTCAGCGCTGGAACGAACCAATGCATCTATCCCCCACTGTTCAAGGCATCGCCGAACCGGCCACCTTATTGATGGCCCGCCGATGCCGCGAGTTGAAGGCCCAAGGCAAGGACGTGATCGATCTAAGCCTCGGCGAACCCGATCACGCGCCACCAGCCTTCGCGATCAAAGCCGCGGAAGAAGCGCTGAAAGGCAACTGGCACAAATACCCCCCGTTAACGGGTACCTCGATGTGCGCGAGGCCATCGCACGCAAGTTCAAGCGCGACAATGGCTTGGACTATTCCGCCGATCAGATCGTGGTAAGCACCGGCGCGAAACAGGCGATCATGAACGTGGTCCTGAGCCTCATCGGCCCGGGTGACGAGGTGGTGATCCCGGCCCCGTTCTGGGTCACGTACGCTGAACAGGTGAAAATGGCCGGCGGCAAGCCGGTGATCGTGCACAGTTCATTGGAAGAGGATTGGAAAGCACCGATCGATCGTATCGCTGCTGCGATCACACCAAGAACGCGGCTGCTCATGTTCAGCAGCCCCTGCAATCCGAGCGGAAGCGTGCTCACGGCCGATGAACTGCGGGCATTGGCCGATGTGGTGGCCCAGCATCCGGAACTGTATGTGATCAGTGACGAGATCTACGAGCACATCGTGTTCGATGGAACGCACCGTTCGTTCGCCGCGCTGCCGGGCATGTTCGAGCGCACTATAACGGTGAACGGATTGAGCAAGGCCTTTGCGCTCACCGGCTGGCGGGTCGGCTACATCGGGGCGCCGACATGGATCGCAAAAGCATGTAACACAGTGCAGGGCCAGTTCACCAGCGGCACCAACAGTATTGCGCAGCGTGTGGCGTTGGCCTGCATGGAAGCGGACCCGGCGCAGCTCGGCGGCATGCGTGCCGATTTCCTTCGTCGTCGAGACCTTGTACTGGAAGGCTTGAAAACGATACCCGGCTGGCGATGCAATGTGCCCCAAGGCGCTTTCTACGTACTCCCGGATGTGCGATCAAGCTTTAACGGGGGCACCGTAAAGAACAGCGTGGACCTGAGCCTTTATCTGCTGGATGTGGCCGGCGTCAGCCTCGTGGAAGGTGACAGCTTCGGTGCGCCCGGCACGGTGCGGATCAGTTATGCCACCAGCGACGCCAACATCACCAACGCCATTGGCCGGATAGCCAAGGCGATCGCCGAACTGAAGTGAATGAAAGCACCAACCGCCGGCACGCCCGGTGGATGAACTCTCCGACCCTTCAGCACGAAACCCATGCGCACACCTGAACAACTGATCCAGGGTATGAACGGGCTCACCGCATTGGTGGTGGGCGATGTGATGGTGGATGCCTACCTCTGGGGACGCGTGGACCGCATCAGTCCCGAAGCGCCAGTGCCAGTGGTGCGCGTTACCGATCGCAGTGCACGCTTGGGCGGTGCAGCGAACGTCGCCTTGAACGTTCACGCGCTGGGTGCAACGCCGATCGTACTGAGCAGCGTCGGTGCGGATGATGAAAGCGCCCGTCTTCAGCATTTGTTCAAGCAGGCAGGGCTTGCGACCAATGGTCTCGTTTCCTCACCCCTTCGGCACACCACGGTGAAAACACGCATCATCAGTGGCCACCAGCACATTGTGCGCGTGGATGATGAAATGGACAGCGACCTGAGCGCTACCGATGCCGATGCGCTGATCGCACGCGCGGAGGCGCTCTTCGCAAGCCATAAGCCCGATGTTGTGATCCTGGAGGATTACGACAAAGGCGTGCTCACGGAACGCACCATACCCGCATTGATCGCATTGGCAAAGCGGAACGACGTGCCTGTTGCGGTCGATCCCAAGAAGCGGAATTTCTTCGCCTACAAGGGCGTTGAACTCTTCAAGCCGAACTTGAAGGAACTGCGGGAAGGGTTGAAAATGGAGATCCGTTCAGGCGACATCGACCAGGTGAAGGCTTCCGTGATCCAGTTGGAAAAAGTGTTGGGCAACGGCATATCGCTCATCACGCTTAGCGAGCATGGTGTGTATGCGCACAAGGGCACCGAGGAACATGCAATGGACGCCCACACACGCGAGATCGCTGATGTGAGCGGTGCGGGTGATACGGTCATCGCGGTTGCTGCCTTATGTCTGGCGCAACGCAGCGGATTGCGTGAACTTGCCGCGTTGAGCAACCTCGCCGGCGGTTTGGTGTGCGAACACGTTGGCGTGATGCCGATCGCGCCTGACGAACTGCTTGCCGAGGCCAAGCGCCTTGGCTCCGCATTATGAGCATAACGCCATACTCGGACACGGCCTCCAAGCGGGAGCAGGTCGAGCACATGTTCGACAGCATTTCGCCCAAATACGATCTGCTGAACCGCGTGCTCTCCATGGGCGTGGACCAGTCGTGGCGGCGTGCCACGATAGCATCCGTTGCGGCCGAACCCGTAGCGCACCTGCTTGATGTGGCCACCGGTACTGCCGACATGGCGATCATGGCAGCACGCCGGAATGCTGCCCAGCGGATCACCGGTGTGGACATCAGCGCGGGTATGCTCGACTTCGGCCGTAAGAAGGTGACCGATGCGGGCCTGACCGACCGCATCACCCTACAGCAGGCCGATAGCGAAGCCTTGCCATTTGCCGACGGAACGTTCGATGCCGCCACTGTGGCGTTCGGGGCGCGCAACTTCGAACACCTTGCCAAGGGCTTGGCCGAAATGCAACGCGTGCTCCGGCCCGGTGGCCGGATCTTCGTCCTTGAATTTTCGCAGGCACGCGGACTGTTGCGTCCATTGTTCCGGTTCTATTTCCACCACGTAATGCCGGCCATCGGCAAGCTGGTGAGCAAGGACAGCGCCGCATACACCTACTTGCCGAAAAGCGTGGACGCCTTTCCCGATGGGGATGCGTTCTTGAACGTAATGCGGGAAGTTGGTTTCAAGGAAGCCGCTGCAAAGCGGTTCACCGGAGGCATTGCAACATTGTACAGCGGAAGGAAATGATCGGATGCATGCTGCGTTCAAGGCCTAACTTTCCCACCGCGATGCACTTGCGCGTTACGCGAACCCTCTTCCTACTGGCCCTGCTGACCAGTGTGTGCGTTGCATCACCGGCATTCGGTCAGGGGCGGATCGTTACCCAAAACCTGCCCAATTTCGATCTGCACAGGTTCCACTTCGGATTCTTACTGAGCTACAACAACAGCGACTTCCACATGAAGCTGAAGCCGGGCGCATTAGCGACCGACAGTCTTCTGTCCGTGGACCACGTGCGCTCCCCCGGCTTCAACTTGGGTATTGTTGCCTCTTATAACATGAGCAACAACTTCAGCCTTCGCTTCCTGCCGACCCTCAGCTTCCAGGACCGCGTGCTGCAGTATGACTTTCTCCGGCTGGACAGTACCGTAGCCGATTTCGACAAACCCGTTGAAAGCACCTATCTCGAGTTCCCGCTGCACGTGAAATTCCGCAGCAACCGCATCAACAACTTCGCCGTGTACATGTTCGCTGGTGGTAAAATGAGCATAGACATGGCGAGCAAGAAGGACGTGAACAATGCCATCGACGACGAGGTGGTGGTGAAGCTGGAGAAGTACGATTACAGCGTGGATATGGGCGCTGGCGTTGACATGTTCCTCCCCTATTTCAAGTTCGGTATCGAACTCAAGCACAGCGTGGGCATCCCCAACCTGATCGTGGACGATGGCACCAAATTCAGCGCCCCCATCGAGAGCCTGCGCAGCAAGGTGTGGGTGTTGACGTTCACATTCGAGGGGTAAGGAGGCCTGCCATCCGGATGGTGCCGGCGGTTGCCAAATGCCGTAATCCGTTCTTTGCTGCCCATGCGCAAGACCGTCGATATCGCCCTGCCTCCAGCGGCAGCCGCCGATCCCGAGCAAGTGCGCGAGGCTGCGGCAAGTGCAGCGGGCTTGTCACTGGAGCAAACGCCGTATGCCCGCATCACCAAACGATCGGTGGATGCGCGGGGCAGGCAAGTGCTGTTGCGCCTGCGTGTGGAAGTCGGCGATGAAGCGATCGCCGATGACGACGTGCGACCGTACGTGCTGCAGGATATTTCGAACAAACCCACCGTCATCATCATCGGTTGCGGGCCTGCTGGACTGTTCGCGGCATTAGGCTGTATCCGACGCGGGCTGAAGCCCATCATCCTGGAACGCGGCAAGGATGTGCGTGCCCGACGGCGCGACCTGGCAGCGTTGAACAAGGAGTTCATTGTCGATCCGGACAGCAACTACTGCTTTGGCGAAGGTGGTGCCGGCACTTACAGCGATGGCAAGCTCTACACGCGCAGCAGCAAACGCGGCGATGTGCAGGGTGTGCTTCGAACACTGGTCGCGTTCGGTGCACCGCTGGATATTCTCATCGATGCGCATCCGCACATCGGTACGAACAAATTGCCGGGCATCATCACCGCCATGCGAGGCGATCATCGCCGCTGGTGGGGAAGTGCGTTTCAACGCGCGTTTCGACTTCATCATTACCGAACAACGGATCAACGGAGTGAGCTGCGCGCGGACGGGACCGAAGTTCTTTCCGATCGGGTTGTACTGGCCACCGGCCATAGCGCACGCGACATCTTCACGCTATTCCATAACAAGGGCCTCCGCATTGAAGCGAAGCCTTTCGCATTGGGCGTCCGCATCGAGCACCCGCAGCACATCATCGATCGCATACAGTACCACTGCGATGTGCGCGACCCTCTGCTGCCCCCTCATGCAGCATGGATCGCAGGTGGGCGCACACAACGGGCGCCAGCGCAACGCATGGATGATTTTATTCAGGGCAAAAGCTCCGTGGACCTACCGGATTGCAGCTATCCGCCGGGCATCGTTCCGTGGCGGGTGGATCAACTGATGCCCAAGGATGTGAGCCAACGCTTGCGCGAAGCGATGAAGCTCTTCGGTGGGACCATGCGCGGGTACCGCACCAACGAAGCCGTGGTGGTGGCTGTGGAAAGTCGCACCAGTTCACCTGTGGAGTGATCCCACGTGATGCGGCAACGCTTCAGCATGTGGAGATCAGTGGGCTTTACCCCTGTGGCGAAGGCGCTGGCTATGCGGGTGGCATCGTCAGCGCGGCCATGGACGGCTGGAAAGTGGCCGAAGCGTTGTGAACCGACGCACAGCGTCGCTGGTTCACCGCTTCCTTGCTTCACTGCTAAACCGCTTCACTGCTTCACTGACACCCTCCGCGCGAACTCCATGCACAGTGCTGCCGCAGCCATGGCCACGTTCAATGACTCGGCGCCACCGAATTGAGGTATCGCGATACGCTCCGTTCTCAGTGCAAGAACTTCAGGGGAAAGGCCGTGTGATTCGCTGCCAAGGACCAGCACGGCTGGGCGCTTGAGCACCGTATTGAACACATTGCTGCCACTACCATCCGCGAGATAGATCGCAACGCCCTTCGTTTGCCACACCGCCAGCCGGTCCGAAAGTTCATCGTATCGCACCCCCACACGAAGAATGGATCCCATGGAAGCTTGCACGCATTTCGGATTGTACACTTCCACCGTGCCGTTGCCGCAGAGCACGCGCTTCACACCGAACCGATCGGCGATGCGCAACACCGTGCCCAGATTGCCTGGATCGCCCACGCGGTCCATGGCCAGCACCAATTCATCCTCGACCGCCGGTTCAGCACTCGCAATGGCGGGTTGGTGCACCACAGCGATCACCTCATTGCCACTATCGAAGGTCCCCAAACGCTCCATCTCGTGTTCTGGGAGTACATGCACCGGCAACTGCCTTGCCTTTGCCAGCGGGGCCAAGGCACCGGCAGCCGCGGCGTTGGCAAAAACGGCCTTCGGCTTGAAAGGAGAGGCCAACAACTCGGCCACCATCTTATGGCCCTGCACCAGGAACAACCCCGTCGCCTCGCGCTCTTTCTTTCCGTGCAACGCACGCACTTGCTTCAACTCGGCCAGTGTGCTCAAGGGGGCGGGATATATTTGGCCGTGTCCCGATACAGCCGGGCAGGCGGCCCGAATGTAGCCTGCACCATGCGCGCGTTATGCTGCGTTCCAGCGCGTTGGGGTTTCCTCGTTTTTCTCGTCTTCAGCTTCTGTGCCTGTGATCCCGCCAAGCGCGTGCCCATGGACAGGCATCTGCTCACCAGTAACAACGTGGATGTGAACGGCGATGTCGACAAGGACGAGTTGGAGAACATCATCAAGCAGAAACCGAACAAGCGCATCCTCGGCATGCGTTTCCATTTGGGCGTCTACAACTTGGTGGATACCGTGAAAATGAAACGCGGTATCGCCGAGAAGACAGCCCGTCTCGACACCACCAATGCGCGGCGCAAGGCCGAGGGTAAGGCAGCCAGACCTTACCACAAGACATGGCGCGAATGGTTGCGCGAAACGGTGGGTGAACCGCCGGTGATCCTCGACACCAACCTGACAGCGCGCAGCGTCGCGCAAATGCGCCTGTACATGCGCAAGGAAGGATACTTCCATGCGGTGGTGACCGATACCACATTGCTGCACCGTTCCAACGGAAAGCCTTTCAGGCACCGCAAAGCCAAAGTGAAGTATACGGTGGTCCCCGGTGCGCCGTACACCGTTTGCGAGTACGACGTGGTGGTAGATGATGCCCGCATCCGCTCGTATATCGCCGAAGAGCGCAGCAAGAGCTTGATCAAAACCGGCATGCGCATGGATGCCGACGTGCTGGACTTGGAACGCAAACGCATCACTGGGCTGCTCAATGAACTGGGCTATCTCTACTTCACCCGCGACATGTTGCACTTCGATGCGGATACCGCCGTGGGCCTGCTGCAGGCCGATCTGGTATTGCGCGCCGAGTTGCCGATGATGAAGAACAGTCACGCGCTGATTGGTACGCGCGAGGGAACCGTGCATTGGTTGGATGATGTCACTGTGGACCTCTCTGGTCGGTACAGGCAGGGCATGGTGGCACCTGACACGCTCCGTTACGAAGACTATTCGATCCTGTACCGTGGCAAAAAACCCTACATACGGCCCAAAGCCCTTGCACGTCACTTGTTCCTGCGGCCATCCGATCGGTTCAAGCAGAGCAACGAGGACAACACATATAGACGGCTCACCAGCCTACGTGTGTTCGACCGTGTTGACATCAAGTACGATACGACCGGCACGGTGGGACCGGACCAGGTGGATGCGTTGATCACGCTCCTGCCCACCCGATCACAGAGCTTCTCGATCGAAGGGGCCGGTACCAACCGCGGTGGGTTCCTCGGCACGAGCATCAGCTTGGGATACAAGCACCGCAATGTGGCGCGATCGCTGGGGCAGCTCACGACTTCGTTCACGCTTGGCTTGGAGGCTCAACAAAGCGTGTCGGGCCAAGAGGCCAACAGCGACGCTTCCGGCAATTCGGTCGGCACCGGTGTGCTGTTCAACACCGTTGAACTGGGACCGGAGTTGAACTACAAACTTCCCCGACCGATCCTGTTCGCAGCAGCCTACGGCCCCAGTTCCAACGCTCGCACAACGTTCACGGCGTTGTACAATTTCCAACGGCGTCCTGACTATACACGGGCCTTGGCCAAGCTGTCGTTGGGCCAGGAGTGGTATCCGAAGCCGCGCGTACTGTTCGGCGTATACACGGAACTCAATGGCATCACCATCCCCGTGCGCTCGCAGGCCTTCGAGGACTATTTGGAGGAAGCCAACGACCCTGTGCTCACGAACAGCTACACCGACCACTTGGTGTTCACGCTGCCGCGGATCAGCAGAACGTGGAATACCCAAGGCACCGGCAACCCGCGCAATGTGTTCTTCGATAGGACCAATGTGGAACTGGCCGGATGGGGGGTGCGCATGATCCAAGAACTTGCGGACGCGCCCATGACCAGCGATACACTCGGCCAATCGTTCTACACGTTGTTCAATGTGCGGTATGCCGAATTCGCCAAGTTCGAGAACGACTTCCGCTACTACTACACTATACACGACAAGGGCAGCATGGCGTTCCGCGTAGCGGGGGGCATCGGTGTTCCGTTCGGGAATTTGAATGTGTTGCCGTTCGAAACCAGCTTCTTCGTGGGCGGTGCCAACGGGCTTCGCGCTTGGCGCGCGCGCTCGGTGGGGCCGGGTTCGTACCGCCAACCGCTCGATGCATTCGACCGCGTAGGTGAAGTGCGGATCGAGGCGAATGCCGAATACCGGTTCAAGCTCATCGGCTTTTTGGAAGGTGCACTGTTCGCCGATGTCGGCAATATCTGGCTGCTGGAGGAAGACCCGCGCAAACCGGGCTCGGGTCTATCGAATGAGTGGTTGAGCGAGTTAGCCGTTGGCACCGGGTTGGGCGCGCGCTTCAACTTCGACTTCTTCATCATACGCTTCGACTTCGGCCTCCAGACCAAAGACCCCAGCTTGCCGCGCGGCGAGCGATGGCTGTACGAGCCCAAGGATGAATACGAGGCATGGCGCAACTCAGAGCCGGGCGGGGGATCGTACTCCTACAAGCCCAAGGTGAACTTCAACTTGGGGATCGGGTATCCTTTCTAGCGTGATGAGCGAATGTGCAGGATGTGAAGATGAGAACGGCCGTCCATAGAGCCTCATTATCACATCTCTCTCATCTCCACATTCCTTTCCGCTCTTCCCTTCTCCTGCCCTCCGGATTAAGTTTGCGCCGCATTTCTAAGATCACACCATGGAGACCCTGAAGACAGGCAAGCTGGAGGAGTTGCTGGGAGCGGATGCCGAGGCGCTGCTGAACCACACGTGCAAGACCATCGCCAAGAATGACCTGAACCTGCCCGGACCCGATTTCGTGGACCGCATGTTCATCCAGAGCAACCGCAGCGCACCAGTGCTGAGGAACCTGCAATCGCTTTACGGCAACGGCCGATTGGCCAATTCGGGGTACATGAGCATTCTGCCCGTGGACCAGGGCATCGAGCACAGCGCTGGCGCCAGCTTCGCCCCCAACCCCATTTACTTCGATAGCGAGAAGATCGTGCAGCTGGCCGTGGAGGGCGGTTGCAACGCGGTGGCGAGCACGTACGGTGTGCTGGGGAGCGTGGCGCGCAAATACGCACACCGTATCCCGTTCATTGTGAAGATCAACCACAACGAACTGATGACCAATCCCAATCAGTTCGACCAAGTGCTCTTCGGCACGGTGAAGAGCGCGTGGGAGATGGGCGCAGCGGCCGTGGGTGCCACCATCTATTTCGGTAGCGAGCAGAGCACCCGGCAGATCACCGAGATCGCCAACGCGTTCCAACAGGCGCATGAGTTGGGCATGGCCACCATCCTGTGGTGCTACCTGCGCAGCCCCGGCTTTAAGGTGGATGGCAAGGACTACCACACCGCCGCTGACCTCACGGGCCAAGCCAACCACTTGGGCGTTACGATCCAAGCCGACATCATCAAGCAGAAGTTGCCGGAGACCAACGGCGGCTACAACGCATTGAAGGGCTATGGCAAGACGCACAAGAAGGTCTACACCGATCTCACCACCGATCATCCGATCGACCTCTGCCGCTACCAAGTTGCAAACTGCTACATGGGCCGCATCGGCTTGATCAACAGCGGCGGCGCCAGCAGTGGCGCCAGCGATATGGCCGAGGCCGTGAAGACAGCGGTGATCAACAAGCGCGCCGGTGGCCAAGGGCTCATCAGTGGCCGCAAAGCCTTCCAGCGCCCCATGAACGAGGGTGTTGCCTTGTTGAACGCCATTCAGGATGTGTACCTGGACAAGAAGGTGACGATCGCCTAATTCAAGGGCTAAGGGTAAAGGGAGAAGGGTAAAGCGGAGCGCGCATCAGCGCTTACGCCTTGAGCCTTAACCCTCACCGCGAAACACTTCGATCTTAACTTCATCCTCCCGAACACATCATTCATGGGCTGGTTCACACGCGTCAAGGAAGGCATCACCACCGCCACCGAGGAGAAGAAGGAAACCCCGGAGGGACTGTGGTACAAATGCCCGGAGTGCTCCGAGATCATGACCTCGGACGACCACGAGAATGCGCTCTGGGTCTGCGCCAAGTGCGGCTACCACGAGAAGATCGGTAGCGAGGAGTACTTCGCCATCCTGTTCGACGACAACAAGTTCACGGAGATCGGTGGCGATCTGGTGGCTGCCGACCCCTTGAAGTTCGAGGACACGAAGAAGTACGCCGACCGGTTGAAGAAGAGCCGCGCTGACAGCGGCCTGAAGGACGCACTGCGCGCAGCCTACGGCAAGGTGGACAAGCACGAAACGGTGATTGCATGCATGGACTTCCGGTTCATTGGCGGCAGCATGGGCAGTGTGGTAGGTGAGAAGATCGCCTTGGCCACCGATATGGCCATGAAGCGCAAGTGCCCCTTGGTCATCATCAGCAAGAGCGGCGGCGCCCGCATGATGGAAGCCAGCTTCAGCCTGATGCAGATGGCCAAGACCAGCGCCAAGCTGAGCCTGCTGGCCAAGAAGGGCCTGCCGTACATCAGTGTGGTCACCGACCCCACAACAGGGGGCGTTACCGCCAGCTTCGCCATGCTGGGCGACCTCAACATTGCCGAACCCAAAGCGCTGGTGGCCTTTGCCGGCCCGCGCGTGGTGCGCGAAACCATCGGTCGCGACCTTCCAGAAGGCTTCCAGACCAGCGAGTTCGTGCTGGAACACGGTTTCCTGGACAAGATCGTGGAGCGCAAGGACCTGAAGAAGAGCTTGGCGGCATTCTTCACGTTCTTCGAGAAGTAGGCTGGGCCACCCTTTGCGGCAAGTCTGGCTACCCCAGCCGTCGCATAGTCTTGGATCCTATATTTGCCGCCCGTTCCGGGAATGGCCCGAACGGAATACACACGAGGACATGCACCTTTCCAGCGAAGCGAAACGCGACATTTTCAAGACCCACGGCGGCGACGTCAAGAACACCGGCGGCAGCGAAAGCCAGATCGCCCTTTTCACCAAGCGCATCGATCACCTGACCGAGCACTTGAAGGTGAATAAGAAGGACCACGCTACGGAGAAGAGCTTGGTACGCTTGGTAGGCCAGCGCAAACAGTTGCTGAACTACCTGAAGATGTACCACATTGAGCGTTACCGTGCGATCATCAGCACGCTCGGCCTGCGTAAGTAGGCCAATGGCTGTCCGGCTCTCGGGCAGCAGCAGCAACACATATGAAGGGGGCAATGGCGGCAACGCTCATTGCCCTTTTTGCTAAGTACACTTTACACGGACGGGAGCACATCCCGCCCCAACAACGAGAAAGGGCACCCGGCATAGGGCCGGGAATAGAAGCCCGATATGGAGGCTAACAAGAGGCAAACAAGAAGAAAAAGAAGATGAGACCACAAGGAATTACCAAGACCATCGACCTGGGCGATGGCAAAGTCATCACCATCGAAACCGGTGTGCTGGCCAAACAAGCGGACGGTAGCGTTACCGTACGCATCGGCGATACGATCCTGCTGGCTACGGTGGTAGCCACCAAAGAAGCCCGTGAGGGCATCGATTTCCTGCCATTGCAGGTTGAATACCGCGAGAAGTTCAGCGCGGCCGGCCGTTTCCCCGGCGGCTTTTTCAAGCGCGAAGCACGTCCGAGCGATCACGAAACGCTCACCAGCCGTTTGGTGGACCGCGCAATACGCCCGCTGTTCCCCGATGATTTCCACGGCGACATGCAGGTGATCATTTCCCTCATGAGCAGCGACAAACAAAACCAAAGCGACGCGATCGCATGTCTGGCAGGTGCTGCTGCTCTTGCCGTCAGCGATATTCCCTTCGGTGGACCGGTGAGCGAGATCCGCGTGGTACGCGTGAATGGCAAGTTCATCCTCAACCCAACATGGGCCGAGCAGGAAGGTGCTGATATGAACCTCATCATCGCCGGTACCGCCACGGACATCCTCATGGTGGAGGGTGAGATGAAAGAAGTGCAGGAGGCTGACATGATCGCAGCCATCAAAGTGGCGCATGAAGCGATCAAAGTGCATTGCAAAGTGCTCAACGAACTGAGCGCAGCGGTGCCCAAGAGCCAAACCAAGCGCACCTACAACCACGAGAACAACGATGCAGCGATCGGCCAGCTGATCAACGACTTCTGTTACCAGAAGTACTACGACCTTGCCTTGGTCGCCAGCGGCAAGGAAGAGCGTTCGGCCAACTTCGCCGCCATCAAGGAAGCTTGTTTGGCCACACTGACCGACGAGCAAAAGACCGACAAGGCGATGCTCGGGCGTTTCTTCAAGAAGACCCAGAAGAAAGCAGTGCGCAACGTGGTACTGGACAAAGGCGTTCGCCTCGATGGCCGCAAGACCACCGATATCCGCGACATCTGGAGCGAGATCGACGTGTTGCCCGGCACCCACGGCAGCGCCATTTTCACCCGCGGTGAAACGCAGGCGATCAACATGGTGACACTCGGTAGCTCGATGGACGAACAGACCATTGACGTTGCTACCGGCAAGAGCACGGTGAACTTCATGCTCCACTACAACTTCCCCAGCTTCAGCACGGGCGAAGTGAAGCCGATCCGCGGCCCCGGCCGTCGTGAAGTGGGCCACGGCAATTTGGCGCTCCGCGCGTTGAAGCCTGTGATCCCACCAGCACCCGGCAACCCCTACACCATCCGCCTGAACTGCGATGTGCTCGAGAGCAACGGCAGCAGCAGCATGGCCACGGTGTGCAGCGGAACGCTCGCGCTGATGGATGCCGGTATCAAGATCACCGCACCGGTGAGCGGTATCGCCATGGGCATGATCAGCGACGGCAAGCGCCACGCGATCCTCAGCGATATCCTTGGCGACGAGGATTTCCTCGGCGACATGGACTTCAAAGTGACCGGTACGGCCAAGGGCATTACCGCCACACAGATGGACATGAAGGTTGACGGCCTGCCTTACGAAGTGCTCGCACAGGCGTTGGAGCAAGCGCGCCAAGGCCGCCTGCACATCCTCAGCGAAATGCTGAAGACCATCGCTGAACCACGCGAAGACTACAAGCCCCACGCTCCACGCATCATCACATTCGATGTGCCCAAAGAGAGCATCGGACCCATCATCGGCCCTGGCGGCCGCGTGATCCAGGAGATCCAGGCGGAAACGGGTGCTGTGGTATCCATCGACGAGGTGGATGGCCGCGGCATCGTGGAAGTGAGCAGCGAGAACAAGGCCAGCATCGATGCGGCTGTTGCACGCATCAAATCCATCGCCTTCCCGCCACAAGCGGAGATCGGCGTTACCTACAAAGGCAAGGTGAAGACCATCATGCCCTACGGTGCGTTCGTGGAGATCTTCCCAGGAACGGATGGCCTGTTGCACGTGAGCGAGCTCGCATGGAGCCGCGTGGATCGCGTGGAGGACTTCCTGAAAGAAGGCGAGATGATCGAGTTCCAAGTAACGGGTAAAGACCCACGCAGCGGCAAACTGAAGTTGAGCCGTCGCGTGTTGCTACCCAAGCCGGAAGGCTACGTGGAGCGCGAACCCGCCATGGAAGGTGATCGGCGTGATGACCGCCCACGTCGCGAGTTCCGCGATCGTGGACCACGCAGGGACTAAGCCTCACCCCATCCTCTCGAGTGGAGAGGGAGAAAAGCCTACTAAGCAAGGGCCGCCAATGTGCGGCCCTTGTGCTTTTGGCATGTGCGATCCGAACAATGTGCGCTGCCCGTAAGTGTGCTGCTCAGCGCCTGATACCAAGGGTTTCGGAATTGTCTTCAACAGTTCAGTAACCCACGCCTCGGTGCTGCCGTTGAAGGCTCCGGCTTAAAATCCCCGCACAGCATATGGCACGTATGAGGCAGTTGAAGATCGTGAAGCAGGTCACGAACCGCGACACACCGTCGTTGGACAAGTACCTGACCGAGATAGGCAAGGTGAAGTTGATAACGGCTGCCCAGGAGGTGGAGCTCGCGCAACGCATTAAACGTGGCGACGATCTCGCGTTGGAGGAATTGACCAAGGCCAACCTGCGTTTCGTGGTATCGGTTGCGAAGCAGTACCAAGGCCAGGGTCTTACCCTGCCCGATCTGATCAGTGAAGGCAACCTCGGTTTGATAAAAGCGGCCACCCGTTTCGACGAAACACGCGGATTCAAATTCATCAGTTATGCCGTGTGGTGGATTCGTCAACAGATCCTTCAGAGCTTGGCCGAGCAGGCACGTATCGTGCGCCTGCCGCTCAACAAGATCGGCTCCATCAACCGCATCAACAAGGCCTTCGCTAAGCTGGAGCAGGAGCATGAACGGCCACCCACCGCTGCCGAGCTGGCCGAGGTGCTGGAGATGACCCTTGAAGAAGTGAAGACCAGCTTGAACAACAGCGGCCGTCACTTGAGCATGGATGCTCCCCTACGTGAAGGCGACGACAGCGGCACTATGCTGGACGTGTTGCACAATCGCGACATCCCCGACCCCGAGGAAGCCATGATGAGCGACAGCCTGCGCACGGAGATAGAACGCTCGCTGGACGCACTGACAAGCCGCGAAGCCGATGTGATCCGCCTCTACTTCGGCCTGAAGGGCAACCAACCACATACGTTGGAAGAGATCGGCCAGAAATTCGAGCTGACGCGCGAACGCGTTCGCCAGATCAAGGAGAAGGCCATTCGCCGCCTCAAGCACCATGGCCGCAGCCGCACGTTGCGCGCATACTTGGGCTGAGCCATAACATTGAATGAGAAGGGCCGTTCCGACAAGTCGGAACGGCCCTTTCCAGTTCACGATACCTTCGGCGCCCACAGACAGCACATGCCCCACATTATTGCTCCATCACTGCTCTCTGCCGACTTCGCCGACCTGAAGACCGCCGTGAAACTGGTGGACGAGAGCCCGGCACCGTGGCTGCACCTCGATGTCATGGACGGCGTATTCGTACCGAACATCAGTTTCGGGATCCCAGTGATCAAAGCCATCCGCATGCACACCAAAAAGGTGTTCGATGTGCATTTGATGATCGTGCGGCCCGATCAGTACATCGGTGCCTTCCGGGATGCGGGGGCCGATGTGCTTACGGTACACTATGAGGCGTGTACACACTTGCACCGGAGCATTCAGGCCATCAAAGCCGCTGGCATGAAGGCCGGGGTCGCTATCAATCCACACACACCTGCAAGCGCTCTAGAGGATATCATGGCCGACGTGGATCTCGTGTGCATCATGAGCGTGAACCCGGGGTTCGGTGGCCAGAAATTCATCGAGAACACCTACACCAAACTCAACACCCTCGGCGCGCTGCGGAAGTCAAAGGGATCAGGTGCCCTGTTCGAGATAGACGGCGGTGTGGGCATCGACAACGTGAACAAGTTGCTCGCGCATGGTGCCAATGTGCTGGTAGCCGGTAACAGCGTGTTCGGCGCAGCCGACCCAATGCAGGCGATCAAGGCCCTAAGCGCTGCGTAACCGTTTCTTCAGAGGCGGTTCCCGTTCCCCGTTCGTCCGCCTTTCCCTCATTCATTTGAGCGACCCGAGGCGCCAAGCATGACGCCTACCTTCGTCGCTACGCCTGATCCACATCAGGAATGCTACAAGACTTGGACACGGTTACCGTATACACACCGCTCCCGACAGTCGCGCGCTCGAGGGAAGTGGTGCTATCACCAACTGCCCGGGCGGTGGTCCGGACCCTGCTCTATTTCGACATCTTCAAGCACCCACTGCGTAAGGAAGAACTCAAAGCCTTCAGCCATCTCCGCACGGACGAACGTGCTGACCTGAATGCTGCCTTGAACCAGTTGCTACAAGCGGGCCTTGTTGTTGAAGCGGACAGTCATTTCGCGCTCAGCGAGGCCGGCGAACGCACTGCTCGACGGGCCCGGCATGCCCAACGTGCCAAAGAGCGCATGGCAAAGGCACTGCACAATTCCACACTGATCGGTAGTTTCCCGTTCGTCAGGGCGGTCATGCTCAGCGGAAGTATCAGCAAAGGTGTGCTCGACGAAGAAGGAGACATCGACTATTTCATCATCACTGCGCCGCGCAGATTGTGGGTAGCACGCACCCTGCTGGTATTGTACAAGAAGCTCTTCCTATTGAACAGCCGCAGGGATTTCTGCGTGAACTACTTCATCGACACCGAGCATTTGGCGATCGAAGACCGCAATCTCTTCACCGCCACCGAAGTAGTGACCCTTGTACCGACCTATGGTGCTCAACTGTGCCGTGACTTCTTCCGTGCGAACCATTGGGCGTTCGATCGATTCCCCAACATGCCCATGGAGCGCCCAATGCCGCAAGAGCCAGAAGCGTCCCGATGGAAGTCCCGATCGGAACGGATGCTGCGATCAGGCGTTGGCGAATGGTTCGATGACGCGTTCATGCGTCTCACGTATATGCGATGGCGCCGGAAATTCGGCGGACTGGATGAACGCACGTTCGAGTTGGCGTTGCGTACACGCAAGTACGTGAGCAAGCATCACCCACAGGGATTCCAACAGCGCGTGCTCGATGCGTTGAGCGAACGCATCGCCCACTTCGAGGCGCAGCACGGCCTTTCACTGGCTTGAGCAATGCGTGTCCTGTTGGCCAACGCCTATTTCTATCGCCTTGACCCGAAACAGTGGCGTGATGGAAGGCCGTACCCGCCATTGGCCACTCTTCAGGTCGCAGCGAAGCTGCGCGCAGAGCATGAGGTGAGGCTCTTTGATACTTGCCTGCGGCATTCACCGGAGGAACTTATTGAGGTGATCGGGCAATTCAAGCCGGACGTTTTGGCCATCTACGACGATGGCTTCAACTACCTGACCAAGATGTGCCTAACTGTAATGCGTGAAGCCTGCTTCCGCATGATCGCCATCGGCAAGGAACAGGGCTGCCGTGTAGTGGTGAACAGCAGCGACTGCACCGACCACTATGGAGAGTATTTGAGCAAGGGTGCCGACGCCGTGATCATGGGTGAGGGGGATGCAACGCTTGCAGAGCTGCTTCATGCTTGGTCCTCCCCCGTTTCTTCCATTGCATCCGTTATCGGACTCGCTTTCCTCGAAAATGGAGCGGCCACGCTGAGCGCCCCTCGCCCGGTGCTCCGCGATCTGGACAGCTTGCCGATGCCCGCATGGGATCTGGTGGACGTGGCACCATACCGCGCCATATGGAAAGCGTCACAAGGCTTCTTCAGCTTGAACGTTGCGACCACCCGCGGCTGCCCGTTCAAGTGCAATTGGTGCGCGAAGCCGATCTACGGCAACCGATACAACAGCCGAAGTCCGGCGCACGTGGCCGACGAGATCGCATGGTTACACGCGCACCACGAACCCGATCACTTGTGGTTCTGCGACGACATCCTCGGATTGAAGCCGGGATGGGTGCGCTTGTTCAGTGAGGAATTGAAGAAGCGCGGCGTCCGGATCCCGTTCAAGATCCAGAGCCGCGTGGACCTGTTGCTGGAGAGCGATACCGTCGATGCACTTGTCGATGCAGGCCTACAGGAAGTTTGGGTGGGGGCCGAAAGCGGCAGCCAAAAGATCCTGGATGCCATGGATAAAGGCACCACGGTGCAGCAGATCGGCCAAGCCACGCGTCTGTTGCACGAAAAAGGCATCCGCGTGGGCTTCTTCCTCCAGTTCGGCTACCTCGGCGAAACCGATGACGACATCGATGCGACGCTGTGCATGCTGGAAGAACTGCGACCGGACGATATCGGCATCAGCGTCAGCTATCCGTTGCCCGGTACCAAATTCCATCAGAAAGTGAGGGACCAACTGGGTGCGAAGGCCAACTGGAGCGACAGCGACGAACTTGCGCTGATGTTCAGAAACACGCATCGTCCGGCCTTCTACAAGCGGCTTCATCGATACGTGCATAAGCGGTTCCGCCGCAGACAAGCGTTGACCGAATGGCGAAGTATTGTGCGCAATCCCTTGGGCAAGTCGCACGATCTTCGGCGCGCCGCAAGCGTAGCGTACTACCTGCCCGCAGCGGCTATCGACAAGATCCGATTACAACGCCTGCGCGCCCCGATGGGTCGGGATGAAAACACATGAAAGCCGTCTTCGACCCGCTGGCTTCGGCATACGACCGGGAGTTCACGCACAGCCGCATAGGGCTCTTGCAGCGGCAATCGGTGTGGGATCACCTCTCCCCGCTTCTGCTGGCAGTGCGAGGTATGGAAGTGCTGGAGTTGAACTGTGGTACTGGCGCTGATGCCATCTACATGGCCCGACATGGCCACAATGTTCTTGCCACCGACATCAGCGGCGAAATGCTGAAAGTCGCCGAGGACAAGGTGATGCAACATGGTTTGGAAGATCGCATCCGCACCGAGCGAATGGGCTTCGATGAAGTGAAGGGCCGTTTCGAGCCGGGGCAGTTCGATATGGTCTTCTCCGATTTCGGCGGCCTCAACTGCATTGATGCGAATGACTTGGGCGCGTTGTGCGACCCGCTTGCCGATGCCATCCGACCGAAAGGCCGTTTCATCGCCGTGATCATGCCCGACCGTTGTTTGGCCGAAACCGGCTATTTCCTGCTGAAGGGAAAATGGAGCGAGGCATTCCGTCGCGGGCGTCACGAGCCGCTATGGGCCAGCCTCAGCGGAAGCGGCGTGATGACCTGGTACCACTCACCCCGAACTGTTGCGAAGATGTTCAGTCAGCGGTTCAGGCTGGTTTCCTTGAGGCCGATCGGGCTGTTCGTTCCCCCCAGCTACTTGGAGCCTTTCTTCAAGGAACGGCCGCGCACGCTGCGCCGACTGTCGGCGCTCGATGAGCATTTCAAAGGTCAAGCATGGACGGCGCGCTACGCCGATCACTACCTCATCGATCTGGAGCGCAGGCCGTGAAGGTTCTTCTTACCCACGGGTACTTCATCCGCGAGGATGCGCGCGAGCAGCTTATTATGAAGCCGTATCCACCCTTGGGGTTGTTATACGTGGCGGCTTACTTGCGTATCTGCGGTCATGATGTAACAGTGTATGACAGCACCTTCGGCGATCGGGAAGAGTTGTTACAACGCATCGCTGATGTGCGACCGGGTTGTATCGCGATCTACGTGAATCTGATGACGCGTGCGAATGTGGTCGCTCTGATGGCGCGGATACGCGCGTTGAATGGCCTGCAACAAGTACCCATCATCCTGGGTGGTCCGGAGACACGCAACCACGCAGCCAACTTCCTTGCGCACGGCGCGACCGTTTGTGTTGTGGGTGAAGGGGAGCGAACGGCTGAAGATGTCGTAGCAGTATTCAACAATGGGGACCTTACGCGGTTGAAGGAAGTATCCGGGATCGCCTACCTCGACGTTGATGGCCAAACCGTCTTCACCAATGAGCGCGAAAAGCTGAAAGAGGTGGACGCGCTGCCCCTCCCGGCACGCGACCTTATCGACATCGTTGCCTATCAACGCGCGTGGAAGGAACGTCACGGATACAGCGCGTTGAGCGTCAGCACCATGCGCGGTTGCCCCTATACATGCCGTTGGTGCAGCCGCGCGGTGTATGGCTTGAGTTATCGCAGACGCTCTGCTGCGTGCGTGGTGGATGAACTGGCCTATCTGGTAGCAACCTACAAGCCCGATCGCTTTTGGTTCGTGGATGATGTGTTCACCATCAGCCACAAATGGATGCTTGCGTTCACGGAGGAATTGGAACGACGCGAGCTCCGTATCGCATACGAGTGCATAACCCGCGCTGACCGCATGAACGCCGAAGCCATCGCCCTACTTAAGCGCAGTGGTTGTGTGCAAGTTTGGATCGGTGCCGAAAGCGGAAGCCAACGCATCATCGACGCCATGGACCGTCGCGTGGATGTGCAGCAAGTGCGTTCCATGTTGCGCGAAAGCAGATCAGCAGGTATTGGCACGGGCACCTTCATCATGCTCGGCTATCCCGGCGAGACGGAAGCCGACATCCGGGAAACCGTCGAACACCTCATACAGAGCGACCCCGATCAGTTCACCATTACGCTGGCTTACCCCATCGCTGGTACCGAACTGCACGCGGAGGTGCGAGAGGACATGACCAACACACCCGAGTGGGCCAAGAGCAGCGACCGCGACCAAGACTTCCGCAGGGTGTACCGAAAGGGGTACTACCGCCATGCGATCCGTTATCTCACGCACGCTGTCCATGCCCACCAACAATGGAATCGGGGTAAGTCCATATCCGCAGCCAAACATGCGGCACGTGCAGCCTATGGCCGCCTTGGTATGTTGTTGATGAAATGACCCGCTGCGCAACGCTCGCGCGTGCTCGCACGTCCTTCTTTTGCCGCCCCCCATACAAGCACATGCGCCTTACTACCCTTTCCCTCGCGACGGTCATCACCTTCTCCGCAGCAGCCCAGCACGATTGCGCTGCACACCGCATTACCCAACAACGCCTGCAAGCCATGGGCATGAGCACCGTGGTACGCGAGCATTTGCCCACCGCCCTGCCGAAGGGCGGTGGCAATCCGGTGATCCCTGTGGTGGTACATGTGGTATGGAACACCGCTGCAGAAAACATTCCGGATGTCACGATCACGGCGATGATCGCGCAAATGAACTTGGACTACAGTGAACAGAACAGTGATGTGACCAATGTGCGCGCTGCCTTCGCCGGTGTTGTCACCAATACGGGCATCCAGTTCTGCCTCGCTTCCATCGATCCGAACGGGAACCCAACGACGGGTATCGTCCGCAAGAATTCCACTGAAGTCTGGTTCGATCCGGACACGGAGACGAACGACATGAAGTACAACCCGCAAGGCGATCCCGCATGGGACCCGGACAGCTACCTGAACATTTGGATCTGCGACATCAGCAGTGGCCAGACCTGTGGCGGAGTGACCACTGGCTACGCTTACCTGCCTGTCGGGGGTATCGTTGGCACAGGTGACGACGGGCTCGTTCTTGATTTCGATTACGCATTCAACGCCGGTGCGCGCACGGCGACACATGAGGTCGGACACTACCTCGGCCTTCAACATCCATGGGGCGACAACGGCGGATGTGTCGATGATGACGGATTCACCGATACACCGGACACGGACGGCCCAACCTTCAACTGCCTTCCCGTAAACCAAACAAGTTGCGGTGTGCTAACGCAGTACGAGAACTTCATGGACTATGCTGATTGCAGCCTCATGTTCACGGACGATCAAGGGGCATATATGAACGGCATCATTGCCGGGGTGCGCAACTCGTTGCTCGCCAGTGGTGGTTGCGGAAATACGGGCTTAGGGCCTTGTATACCGACCTCGACGAACGGCACCACCGATGGCGACTTCGTGAGCGGTGTTGGACTGAACACATTGAGCAATACCGGCACCGGCGGCAACGGTACACCGACATACGTGGACTATACCCCCTTGAGCACCTCCCCTTGAGAGGGGCGCCACGTACACAGTGGATGTTACGAGCGGATCGTACACACAAGACATCCTTGGGGCGTGGATCGACTTCGACGGTAATGATGTCTTCGGCGCGGGCGAAGAGTTGGGTAATGGCGTTACTTCCACTGCGTTCCAAACCCTATCCTTCACCTTCACCGTGCCAGCGAACGCTGCGCTGGGTGGAACGGTGCTGCGCGCACGCTGTGTGTACCCGGGTACCGGACAGATCACGGTTGCCGACCCATGCTACAACTTCGACTACGGCCAAACGGAAGACTATACAGTCATCATCACCGATCCCTCGACATCGCTCTGCATACCCGTCTCGGCCAACGGCACCAACGATGGGGACTTCGTGAACGGGGTGCTACTGAACACGATCAACAACGGCAACAGCGGAAGTACAGGCGGTCCCACCTATCAGGACTATACGGCACAGAACACCCAGCTTGGTCGTGGCTCCACGTACGACCTTGAGGTACAGAGCGGCGATTACCAACCTGACCTGATGGCCGCTTGGATCGACTACAACGCCGACGACCAATTGGATGCGAACGAACTGCTCGCCTCATGGGTCACGAACGCGATCTTCCAAACGGCGGTGGTCACATTCGTTGTGCCGAACAATGCGGCATTGGGCGCAACGACCTTTCGGGTACGCTGCATGTACCCGGGCAACGGTCAGATCAACACTGCCGATCCGTGCTACGACTTCGACTACGGGGAGACCGAGGACTACGCGGTCATCATCGACGTAAGCACGGGCGTGGTACCGCCGACTTCCGGATCGGAACTGAGCGTGCGGTATGCCGAGGATCACCTACTACTGAGCTGGCCCACGTCCGCCGCCGCCATCATCAAGATCATGGATGTCGCAGGGCGGGAAGTACTTACTGCCAACGCGCCCAACGGCTCCTTCCGTTGCGAGAACACCATGCTGGCAGGCGGCACCTACCTGGTGGAAGTCACAGCCGGGACGGAACGGTTCAGTGGGCGGCTTATGGTCCGTTGATCCGGCGGTTGCCTGCAGGTATTCGTAGGGCTTGATGGGTGTATTTGTCGAATGGCGCGTTCCATAGGGAACACGGGCGTTGACGAGCCCGTAAAGAGCGGCATGAACTATGGCCCCCGACCCGTCGGGATGAAACTCATGCAACTCCGTTACCACATTTTTCTGCTCTCGGTGTTCGGTCTCTGTCTTGCCTCTGGTCATGTGGCGCGTTGTCAATCAAGCGGACTGGGCTTCAAGGCCGGTGGACAGATCACTACTGCTCGTGCCAGTGGGGCCACAGCGCGCCCTATGGCCGGGGCGGTCTTGGGGCTGTACGGCACCGTCTATGGTGGTCCCCGATTGGAACTTCAACCTGAGCTCTTGCTGAATATGCAAGGACGCGTGCTGGCGGAAGGCGAAAATGGTTTCGCGGGTTTGCGATTCTACTACGCCCAGTTGCCCCTTTCAGCAAAATTCTTCATCGGCAATACGTTCAATATCGCTGCGGGGCCACAGGCTGGAAAGCTGCTCTACGCGCAGCAGTTCGGTGATACCACGATCAATATCACCGACGACGTGAACAAATGGGACTTCGGCATGAACGCTGGCATTGGGGCGGACCTGCGCTCGGGCTGGGACTTCACGCTCCGGTATTACAGTGGCCTGAGTTCAGTTATGAAGTCCGAGCAAAGCACGCTGCCACTGCATCGTAGCACACAACTTACCATCGGCTACCGCTTCGCCAAATGGCGTCACAAAGCACGCCGCGGCCGTACGCGCAAATAAGCGTTGCGAACAACGCGCGGTGAGAACTGGCATATGGTCGGTTGATCCACGGGGTCCGGACCGTTCAACTTTGGGTCCTGCGCATTGCTCCGCTTCCCGGTCACGGCCCAATGCGCATCCTACGGAATGCTCTTCCAACGCATCGCCCAGCATGTTGTGGAACGACCCTTCGCGAGTGCCATTGAGGCCCCTGATCGCGCCCCATTGTTGTACCGCGATCTGCCAAGCGTGTTGGAGGGCCTGCGCCAATGGTGCGCTGACCAAGGGTTCTTGCGCGGCGATGTGATCGGTTTGTGCATGCCGAACGGGCCAGAAATGGCACTGACGATGCTCGGCTGCTCCATGCATTGTACCGTGGCACCCATCGACCCGACTTTCAGTGCACAGGAATTGAGCGCTACACTGAAGCGTTTCGGGGCACGCGGCGTTATCGCTGCAACCGCCACATCGTCCGTTGCGGAAGCGGCGGCCCAATTGGACATTCCACTGGTCACCAGCCCGTTGATGAGCACGGGGCCGATCGGCCGCAGTAAAGAGATCTCCACCAAGAGTGCCTTGATGGCTCCGGTAACGGAGGATCACGTCATGATCCTCCTGCAAACCAGCGGCACCACCGGCCTACCGAAACGCGTTCCGCTACGACCGAGGAATATCGGAGGACAGGCGCGGAACATGAGCGAGAGCATGGGTCTCGTGGGCGGTGACACCAGTTTGGTGATGATGCCGCTCTTCCACATGCATGGCTTCTCGTGTGTTACCGCTTCACTATGGAGCGGCGGAACATCCCTCTGCACCCCCGGTTACGACCCATCGCGCTTTTTCGGATGGTTGACCGGACTGAAGCCAACGTGGTACAGTGCCGTGCCGACCGTGCATGCTGATGTGCTATCCGTATTGTCACGGCAACCTGCCAGGTCCAACGGTCATGCGCTACGGTTCGTACGCTCCCTCAGCGCGGCCCTGCCCGACGATGTGCGCAACGGGACTGAACGAGTACTTGGTGTTGCCGTGGTGGAGCATTACGGGTTGAGCGAAGCACTCAGCCCATTGACGATCAAGGAAGCCACCACTGCCCCCGGGGCGGTGGGCAAGCCATATCGATGTGAGATCCGCATAGTTGACGAACAGGGTATGCCTGTAGCCGACGGCACTGAAGGCGAGGTGCTCGTTCAAGGGGAAGTGGTTATCAGCGGTTACATGGAAGACGAGGAGGTGAACAGAGCTAGCTTCCAAGGTCAATGGCTCCGCACCGGCGATCTGGGCAGGATCGATGCGAACGGCAACCTGTACATCACCGGGCGCATCAAGGAGATCATCAACCGAGGTGGTGAAAAGGTCAGCCCCATTGAGGTTGAAAGTGTGATCGCGCAATTCCCCGGCGTTGGATCCGTAGCCGTGTTCGGAATACCGCATGCCACACTGGGTGAGGATGTCGGCATGGCCTATACGGTCAACGGCTCGATCCCGATAGAGAGCGAAATGCGAAGGTGGTTGCAAGGCCGATTGGCGCCGCACAAGATCCCGAAGCGTTTCATACGGGTGGATGAACTGCCCAAGACGGCCACAGGCAAAGTGAAGCGAGCACAACTGGCCGCGCTTCTCGGGGTCGATGCGCGAACAGGACCCACGATCAGCAGACATGCATCGGCAGCTGAACTTTATGAGGAGACCGGCGCCGGTATCGCGCGGGATCCGGAGCATACCGGCGCCAAACCGGAACAGATCCCCGCCAGGCACTTGGAGAAGTCGATCGCTATGCTCTGGGCGCAAGTACTGAAAAGGGAACGCGTGCTCCTGGAGGATGATTTCTTCGCATTGGGTGGTGACAGCTTGAACGCGGTGCGCATGTGCGCCCAACTGAAGGATCTACTGGGGTACGACATCAACCTCGCGAAACTCTTCCGTGCCCCGACGTTGAGACAGTTCGTCGCCGAACTCGGCACGCAGGGACGGCATGAACGATGGACCAACCTTGCCCCCATTCGTACGCGCGGTTCGCTTACACCCTTTGTATGCGTGCATGGCGATGAAGGCAACTACAACTTGCCGCGGTACTTGAGCGCCGACAGGCCGTTCATCGGTTTCCTTCATCAAGGCGAAGATGGACGTGGCATGAAATACAAGAGCATACCGGCCATTGCCCAGCACTACGTCGATGAGCTTGTCGCTGCCCTACCACAGGGACCTTACATCCTGGCAGGGTTCAGCATGGGTGGCATCATTGCGTTCGAAATGGCACAGATCCTCCGGTCCATGGGCTTGCCGGTGCCGCTGCTCACCATTATCGACTCGCGCGGACCGAAATTCCAGTGGTGGCGCTATGCACCCAAGACCAAGATGGCCGACGCCAAGGGCACTCTGCTCCATCCGCGCTGTGAGGCCTTCCTCCGAAATGGCGAAGCGATCCCATACTCCCTTCGGAATTTTTACATCATCAGCACATACCGCAGGGCGCTCCTGCGGTACAAGGCTAAACCCTACTACGGCGATGTGCTCTTGATCCGTAGCAGCCAACGCACCGGCAAGGAGCCCACGGGGTGGAACGGTCTCTTCAGTGGGCGCCTGTACTTCGAGGTGAGCGAAGGCGAACACCTTACCATGCTGCGTGAGCCCAATGTTCGGGAATTCGCCGCGCTGTTGGAGAAACAGTTGGTAGGCAAGGGCTTCTAGACCCCCGGTACTGTTCAGCGTACCGCACGACTGGCGGACCCATCGCGCGCCGCTTCTTTCTGCTTTCCTTCGCGCCCATGGCGCACAAGCCCATTATCGCATTGCTCGGCGGCGGTCAATTGGGCCGCATGTTCTTGGAGAACGCAATGCGTTACGACATCACTGTCCATGTGCTTGATCCGGATCCACAATGCCCATGTGCCCATCTGGCGACGCGTTTCGTTCAAGGTGATTTCGATGATCCCGATACTGTTTTGCGCTTCGCGCAGCATGCCGATGTCATCGGCATTGAGATCGAACACGTCTCCGTTGAGGCGTTGGAAAAATTGAAGGCACAGGGCAAGACCGTGATCCCTGACCCCTCCGTCTTGCAGACGATCAAGGACAAGGGCCTACAGAAACAGTTCTACCTCGACCACGAAATCCCGACGGCCGATTTCGCACTGATCCACGACAAGTCGCAGATCGCAGGACATGCGCAATTGTTGCCTGCATTCCTCAAGGCACGAACGGGCGGCTATGATGGCAAGGGCGTAATGCCGATCAACACCTTGGCCGATGCAGCACAGGCATTCGAAGGCCCTTGCGTGCTCGAACGGAAAGCGGAGATCGATCTGGAATTGGCCGTGCTGGTGGTGCGTTCGGCGAAAGGTGCTGTGGCAGTATACGATCCTGTGGAAATGGTCTTTGACCCACGGTTCAACTTGGTGGATCACTTGCGCGCACCGGCCCGGGTCGCGCCTGCGATCGCCGGGTCGGCCAAGTCACTTGCTCTACGGGTCGCGGAGGCCTTCGCGATGCCTGGACTGTATGCCGTTGAACTCTTCCTGACCAAGGACGGTGAACTGCTGGTGAACGAGACCGCACCCCGCGCCCACAACAGTGGACACCATACCATAGAGGCTTGCGCGAGCAGCCAATTCGATCAGTTGCTACGCGCGTACATGGGCTGGCCACTTGGCGATGCAACGTTGCGAGGGCATGCTGCCATGATCAATCTGGTCGGGGAAGGCGGTACCGGTCCGGTTGAATTGAGCGGCTTGGACGATGTACTACATGTACCGGGCACCTTCCTTCACCTCTATGGCAAGACAGAAACGCGGACCGGAAGGAAAATGGGGCACGTTGCGGTCGTGGCATCTTCGCATGCGGACCTCGACCAAGCCATCGCCGTTACGAAAGTGCATTGCAGGATACGTCCTGCTTCAACTGGAACAAGCAAAACGAATGGGCCGGCGAGTGTCGCGCCCCACAACTCTTGAACATGGTAGGCATCATCATGGGTAGTCGCAGCGATCTGGAGGTCATGCGCGAAGCAGCGGAAGTGTTGAAGGAACTGGGCGTGCAATACGAACTCACGGTAGTGAGCGCGCACCGCACGCCTGACCGCATGGTGGAATATGCCAAGACGGCGCGTTCACGTGGGCTGAAGTGCATAATCGCCGGTGCTGGTGGAGCTGCACATCTGCCAGGCATGGTAGCGAGCATGACCTCGCTACCGGTTGTTGGTGTACCCATCAAAAGCCGCAACAGCATTGATGGTTGGGATTCGTTGTTGAGCATTGTTCAAATGCCCGGTGGCGTTCCGGTGGCCACTGTTGCGGTGAACGGCGCTCAGAACGCCGGCATCCTCGCCGCGCAGATCATCGGGGCTTCGGATGGTGCTCTTGGCGCAAAACTGGATGCATACAAAAAGAGCTTGGGCGAGAAAGTCGGTGAAGGCATCGCAGTGCTGAAACAGCAATACCCGAACAACTTCGACAAGTGAAACACGTTGGCGGCAGCGCAGGCCGGTTGCATGTGCTGCGATTGCAGCCCGGTGAGGATGTTCGCGCCACATTAGCTGCTTGGGCGCAGCAACACAACATTGAGGCCGCAGGCGTTGTCAGCGCCGTGGGAAGTCTAACGCATGCACATCTGCGATATGCCAACCGTGCGGACGGCATCATGACCGCGGCGGACCTGGAGGTGTGCGCGCTGACCGGAACAGTGAGCATGCATGGCATGCACCTGCATTTATCGGTGGCGGACCGTGATGGCCACATGCTGGGAGGGCACATGCTTGACGGGTGCTTAGTGCGCACCACGTTGGAACTCATCGTGCAAGAAGTGGCGGAAGTCACCATGGTGCGGATCAAGGATGAGCAGACCGGATACGATGAATTGGACCCACGTCCATTGAAGCCATGATCATCCCGTTCGAAGGCGGTGCCCTGCGCCCGCTGCACAACGACGACAAGCCGGCTTTCACGTCGCTCATCAACGACCGCAACATCTGGTTGCAGCTTACCGATGGAGTCGCCCATCCGTACACGCTTGCCCATGCGGACGCGTTCTTTGCACGGGTCGACGTGGTCCCACCGTACGTTCTGGCGATCACAACTCCCGTGCATGGACCTGGGAGAACACATCAACTCGTTGGACTGGTCGGCGCACACCCGATGAGCGATGTGGAACGCGACAGCGCTGAGATCGGCTATTGGATCGGTGCATCGTTCCATGGGCAAGCGCTGGCCACCAAAGCACTGCGCGCCATCATTCCGTATGCCTTCGGAACCCTCAACAGACGCCGCTTGCAAGCCCGCGTATATGAGGGCAATGAAGCCAGCATGCGCGTTCTGGAAAAATGCGGCTTCCGCAGGGAAGGGTTGTTGCGCAAGGCCGTGGTGAAGAACGGGCGCGTGCTGGACCTGCACATGTTCGGGCTGTTGCGCGAGGAGTGACCAGCGACCTTACGGCTCGATCACCATCATCGTTTTCTCCGGTCGGATGTATGGATAGATCTCATCCACATCCGCATTCCTCAGGGCTATGCAACCCCATGTCCAGTCCTGACCTGCGTCGATCCAATGGTCATAGCCATCTGGCACGCCGTGTATGCCGATCTCGCCACCGATGTCCTTCCCAGCGGGGATAAGACCTTGAGCCTTCCGTTCGTTGTACCGTTTCCAACTTTCTGCGTTCGGGTAGTCGACCCAAATGAACTTGTGCCATGAATCGTGCACACGTTTGCTACGGAAGGTGAACGTGCCTTCAGGTGTCTTGCGATCCCCTTGATGGAACTTATCGCCCACTGGTTTCTCACCCAATACGCAGGGATAGGTCTTCAGTAGCGAATCATTGACGAACACCCGGAACTCGCGCTCGCTCTTGTCCACGTGGAAGCGGATGGTCTTGGGATCTAGGCGCAGGCTATCGATCAGTGCGCTGCGGTGGCAGGTTCACCACCGCAGGCGCGGGTGGCTCAACACTGCCGCTCCACGGGCCGCCCCATCAAGGCAGCCCGCCTTCAACGGTGCAAGCAATGGAGCCATGAAGATCCGGGAATAGGATCCAGATGCAATGCGTGTTCGTTGGAACGCTGGAATGCACCCCGCCTTAGGTAACGCCTAATCGACCACTACCGGGAAGGTCACGCTCTATATCCGTTTCGCCACCTGCGTTGGTGATGTCCCCGCCGCTCACCCCGCCGCGTCCTTTGCAGGTTCGTGGATCAGCGTTACGATGACCGACCCATTGCCTAACGCTCCGATGGTCCATGTCGTGTTGAGGCCTATCGGGTTGCCATTGCTATCCACGTCAGAGTATCACGGTTGCAATCCACCACCGCTCACCTGGAAGAACTGGTGTGCGGTGCCTCCGCGAGGATCCTCGGCCGTAATGTCTTCGCAGGTGCCGTTGTCATCAACCTTCGCTCATCCCGGTGAAGGTGCTGTCCGGCTGATAGCGTATCCGCTTCGTACGTCGGGCCCTTGCCGCCATCGCCATCCAGATCGGTGAAGTCGAATTCAAGTGTTCCGCCACGTTCGCTGAATGGAAGTGGAGCCGTAGCGTGGTGATGAGTTCCTCCTCGTTGAGAACAGGTGGGGTGTCTACGGCATCTTCTTCCTTCTTGCAGCCGGTATCGAGGCGCTGACCAGCAGTGCGATGGTCATATTTCCGATGGTTTTCATTGGTTGTTGGTTGTTAGTTGTTGGTTGTTGGGGCGCGTTATGACCCGCCCATGAGGCCGATCGCTGATCGCCTGCTGGCACCGAAAGAGTAGCGTATCCAGATGGTGAAGTCGAGGCCGCGCGCGTCGGTGTAGTAGCGGAAACGGTCCATGTAGTCCCGGTAAGTGGTGTTGAGCAGGTTATTCGCATTAAGTCCCAGGCGCAGTTCACCCTTTTCGCAGCGTGCGCGACGCTGAAGCCCGAAAGGCCGAGGAGATGATAAGTGCCCGGTGGCTCGGAGAAGTCCACACCCCCCGGCACCCGCGATTGTTGGAACACCACCGTGCTGGACGCCCTGACTTCCAGCACGCGCCACTTGCCCTGCTTCTGGCACTTAAAAAAGCAAAGCGTTATCCGTGCGGTCGCTCGGCATTTGAAAGAGCCATTCGTCCTGCGACCAGGTCACGGCCGCGCACGAGGCTGGTGCGGTTAACGCAGGCTGAGCACTGGTGCGAGCGTCGCTTGCAGTGTGGCGTCAATCCGTAGAAGAAAGCATCGGTGGCCACGTACTGGAACACCGGAAAGGCACCACGGATGGTCAGTTCCACGCCATTCGGGCCGCAGGTAGATGAAGTCTTCGATGCGGTTGGCGTACAACGTTACCTCCGTGCGCAAGCGTCCCCTTCAACCAAGTCGCCTCCACGTCCAATGTGCCTTTCAACGAGCGCTCGCTTTGCAGACCATCGTCACCGGTTTCAATGGCCGCAGCACCATGGTGCAAACCTTCGCTGTACAACTCGCTTACATGTGGCGGGCGGTACGATGTACCCACATTGAAGCGCAGCCGAACGCTATCCTTCACGCTCCAGTTGGCACCAACAGTGATGGCGCTATTGGTGAAATCGTGCTGCGGGGAGATGAGCACCTCGTCGAAGGTGTACTTGGCCACATCGAGTCGCGTGGTCTCCACACGCGCCCCTGCTTCCATTTCCACTTTCGTCGAAAGTGGGAAGTGCTCCAGTAGAAAGACACCGCCACTTTGTTTCCTGTAGTTCGGGATCAGCGGGCGTACGCCCGTACCGGGCAGGTTCGTATTCTCTTGATAAATACCGTTCACGCCGAATTTTCCATGAATGTGCTTGCCCAGCCAATGCTTCAACACGGCATCGGCGGTATGTGTACCTAAGAAGAGGTCGATCGAAGGTGTGCCGCTGCGACCTGCGCGACGGATGTCGTACTCCTGCCGATCATCGGCCTGGTACCCGTAAGTGAGCACGATGCGGTCGTGTTCGCTGATCGCATAACCGGCTTCGGCCTTCAGTAAGTGATGTTGCACGTTTTGGCGCGGAGCATCGATCGTGTAAGTGAACTCATCGATATACCACGGTTCGCCGCTGGCGATGGCGTTGTTGAGGTCGGTGAGGTTGCCGATGTGCGCGGCTCGCAGGATACCCAGGTCCCGGGTGAAATAGCTGTAGTATGCACTGGCATTCCACCGATGATCGCGGTATCCCAGCGATGCCGATCCGCCAGCTTCGTTCACTCCCGTGTTGCTGAGCACATAGTCCGGTGATCCACTGTCGCCGAGGTACCTGCCGCTGCCTTGCACGCGCCACCCCAGGCCACGCAAGCCCTGCACACCACCTTGCACCATTGCGTTGCCGCCTCCTCCTTTTCCATTGAGCTGCCCAACGCCACGCACTTCGCCGCGAATGCCCGCCTCTCTCGGAAGTTCAACGGGTTCGGTGATCACCACACCCCCCAGTGCATCACTACCATACTGCACACTGGCCGCACCCTTCACCACCGTGAGCTTGTCACTACTGAACGGGTCCAGGTTCGGCGCATGTTCAGTCCCCCATTGCTGGTCCTCCTGCCGAATGCCTTGATTGAGGATCAGTACACGATTACCGCTGAGGCCATGGATCACGGGTTTACTGATCGTGGGGCCACTGTTCAGCGTGTTCACCCCGGGTATCGTTGCAAGCATTTCCGCCAGAGTCCTTCCTCCATTCCTTTCCATTGCTGACTTGTCAAGCTCCTTGTGAGCTTGGCCCACATTCTCGTCGGGGCGCTTGCCCTTCACCTCAGCATCGCGCAACTCGTGCGCGTGGTGCTCCAACTTCAGATCGATCACAAGGTCCTTGCGTATCTCGACTTTGCGCTGCACCGGATCACAACCCACGTGACTGACCAACAGCGTGTAGCTGCCGGGGCA
This sequence comes from Flavobacteriales bacterium, assembly GCA_016703005.1. Classification (GTDB taxonomy): domain Bacteria; phylum Bacteroidota; class Bacteroidia; order Flavobacteriales_F; family PHOS-HE28; genus PHOS-HE28. Next base: position 37,967 of record JADJCX010000001.1, on the reverse strand, counting down.
CAGGCCGGGTATGCTGAAGTTGCCCGCCGCATCCGCCTGCACGGTGCGCTCCAGTTCAACGATGGTGATCGCGGCATACTCCAGCGCGGTGCGGTCGTGCGCGTCGATCACACGACCACTGAGCACCAAGGTGCATTGGGCCCGGGTGAGGACGCCTACCAAGAAGAAAACGATGAGAACGATCGACCTCATTGAAGACGGAGCCATGGCGAATACGCCATGCTTGTTGGAACAGACGTGAAGTGGAACCGAACAGCGTCCAAGCATTAACGCCCGGCGCACGCAACTGTGCTGAGCACAGCACTGATCAACACAGCGGAGGCCCTCGCGAGAACGTCGCTTCGCAGTGCCCCCCTTCCGTTTGCGCTACTAACGCCACTGACCGAACAGCCACGAGCTGTCGGAGACGTTCCACAACAACAACAACCTCGACTTGATAAACGGGCAGGGCTTTGTGGCACACCGGGCAGTCGGCACCTGCAATCTCGGCACCGTTCGGCGCTTCGCAGTGCGCGTGCTCAAGAACACAGTCATGGAACAATTCGCGCGGCAACACAACAAGCGACAACACCCCTAGTAGGAGCATCGCGATCATTGGGCGAAGGCGCGTGGCGAACATGGACACAAACCTAAGCATCTTCACACCCTGTCCCCGTCAGGTCGGAATGAAACACATGGCCACGGATCTACTGATCGTTTCTCCCGGCTTCCCTGAAAGTGCGGAAGACGACACCTGCATTCCCCCGCTACAGGAATATCTGTGGGCCTTGCTCGCGCAGCGTCCCAACCTGCGTGTAGCGATCATCGCCCTGCAGTACCCTTATACCGATGTGCCATACGACTGGTGCGGCGTCAAGGTATTTCCGTGCAATGGACGAAATAGCCGTGCTCGGCGGCTGTTCGCTCAGTATCGGGCATGGAAACACTTCGATGCGCTGAACAACGAAGGTGCTATCGGATGTGTGCACGGCTTGTGGCTGGGGCAGGCCGCTGCCTTGGCGGAACGGATGTCGGCGAAGTGCGGCGCGCGCAACGTGGTAACGTTGATGGGACAGGACGCGCGCGACAACACGCGGTGGTTGAAACATGTGGGAATGAACACAGCACTGGTCTGCCTCTCCGCCCGGCATGCGGATGTGTTACGGACAAGCAGCGACCGTGTGCCAACAAGCATCATCCCATGGGGCTCGCCTCCGCACATGGCCAGCATGGGCCCGCAGGAACGCACTACGAATATGCTTTTCGTCGGCTCGCAAATACCGGTGAAACAACCGGATGTCTTCGAAGAGGTTTTCCGGAAGGTGGCCGAGCAACGTACGGTGAGCGCCATGATGGTCGGAAGTGATGGAGTACAGGTCCAGCCATCACAACCGGGTTTTCTGCTGAAAGCCGAAATGGCTTATGGCAGCTCCCGGCTCGGCAAGTGCGGCGCCATGCCGCGCGGCAACGTGCACATGGAAATGCTCGCGGCCAAGCTGCTGGTGCACACCAGTGCCTACGAAAGTCAGGGCTACGTATTCGATGAAGCACTGGCCGCAGGCATGTCCATCGTCTCATTCCCCGTGGGCAGTGCGGCGGCAAGTGATCGTTGGCGGGTGGTGGAAAACAGTGTCGAAATGACCGCGGCCGTGATCGACCTGCTCGATCATACACCGGGCTACATACCGATCACCTTGCACCCGATGCGCGATACGTTGAATGCGTACCTGACGCTCTATGGCCTCGATTGAACAGGAACGTTGGCTGCGCTTCGCATGGAATGCTGCACGCTACGCGCTGGGGCCGATCGGTGGGCTCCTGGTGCCGTGGTTGGTGATACAGCGTTCCTCACAAGAAGCATGGGGTCAGGTTGTGCTCCCGATGATCCTTGTGCAACTCGTCGCGCACATTACGCAATGGGGAAGCAAGGATCTCTTGCTGAGAGAGTTCGCACGAATGCCCGACCGGGTATTGGACCTCTGGCGAGCAAGTGCGATCACGCGGGCGGTTCCCTGGATCGTTTGCGCTTTAATGCTCACCCGTAGCGGGCTGATCCTTAAAGACGCTTGGGCGATGAGCTGGCTAGTGGGGCTGGTGTTGGCGAACAACGTGGAGCCGCTGATCATTTGGGGAAAGAAATTCGCTGGCGCTGCGGTTGCCGACGCTATGGGGCTGGGGGTGCAGGTCGCGATCATCCTGTGGAACCAGTACTTGGATGCGGACACCATCTGTCTATCGTTCGCTGGGAACCAGATCGCTCGCGCGCTGATCCTCTGGAGCGTCGTGGGCTTCCCCTCTCTGGGCCATGCCTTCCGTCTGTTCAACATGCGAATGCACTTGCTCACAGCCCTCCCCTTCTTCCTCATCGGGTTCAGCGGCTTGCTCGCATCCCGCATCGACCTGTACACTGCCAATGTGCTGCTTGATCGTGCGGAAGTCGGGCGTTACCAGATCGTGGCCTCGCTCTTCATCCAGTTCCAAGCACTGGCCGCGTTGGTGGTGACGCCCCTCACGAAAGACCTTTATCGATTGAACATCGAGAGCGTATCGCGCTACGCCCGGCGAATGCGCATGTGGGCATTGGCGGGTCTGCTGCCCATGTGTGCGATCGCATGGGCGGTGCTCACCTTCCTGTTCAAGTTCGAATTGTCTTGGGGTGTCTATGCAGCAGCCGGCGCTTTGGTTTGGCCCGTCTTTGCCTACGTGCCGATGATGAACCAATTGTACAAGCACCACCGCGAGCTCTCAGTGATGTGGGCCAACTTCGCGGCCGCCGCATTGACATGCGGTCTCACACTCGTGCTGCTACCCAAGCTCGGTATTGCTGGTGGACTTTTGGCCGCCGCAGCAGGACAATGGTTGATGTTGGCATGGATGAAACGAGAAGAACACCGACTGCATGCGCTGCCCCGAATGTGAACTGCCGCTCGATACTGAATGGCGTTGCCCGAATAACCACACATGGCCATTGGTCAACGCTGTGCGTACTGCCATCAACGCCGACTTGTCGCGAACGCTGGACCCGTTCCTCAAGGCTTTCCGCACATACCGCAACGTAGCGGGCGAACGGCTTTTGGAACCCGGGATGTACAATCGGTTGCCGGAGAGCGGCATGGACTACGATCCGGGTTGTGGCAGTTGAGGAAGTATGACTTGGAGATCATCGCTCAGTTGGCCGGCGTCGCGCCAAATCCGGTTGAAAAGCGACCGCTCCGGATCCTCGATGTCGGCGCATGGAACGGCTGGTTGAGCCACCGGCTCGCCGCACTGGGACATGATGTAACGGCAACCGATGTCTTCACCGATGCCTATGATGGCTTGGGTGCCGTGCAGCATTATCCCGCCAAGTTCAGGGCGGTGCAAGCCGATCAAGAGCGGTTGCACTTGTTCGATGGCCCATACGATCTGATCATTGCACAGCGATGTATGGGGTATGTTGTGGATATCCGGCGCAGCATGGACCAAATGAAGGGCTTGCTTGCGCCGGGTGGAACCATCGTGCTCACCGGCCTCAACATTTTCCGCGATCCGCGCAGCATCCGGAAACACTTCGCCCAGAGCGCCCTGCGTTTCACCGAGCAATACGGACTTCCCTTCTTCTTCAAGAACGTGAAAGGCTATCTGGACCTCGACGACAAGCACACGTTGGAACAGTGCGGCGTGCAGATCATGCCCTACCATCAGCTGAAGTGGAAGAACATCATCAGCGGGCCGTTCAAGCGGAAACCACTTTACTACTACGGCACATGGCACCGGCCACGGAACGACGGCTGATAGCCGCTGCGTTCCTGGTGTATTGTGCACTGGTCGTGTGCATGATCGCCATGCACGGTATGTGGTTGGACGAGTTGCAGCCATGGTGCGTCGCGCGCGACAGCAGCTCACTCATGGACCTATACCACAACACCCGCTTCGAAGGACATCCGCCGCTGTGGTATGTGTTGTTGTTCGTCATCACTCGCTTCAGCGACAATCCTGTCCTCATGCAAGTGCTTCATGTCGTCATCGGCACCTGTACTGCGGCGCTGGTCCTGTGGCGTGCACCGTTCGTTTGGTGGTGGCGTGTGCTGATCGTCTTCGGCTACTTCTTCCTCTATGAGTACACGGTGATCGCGCGCAACTATGGCTTGGCTCTGTTGTTCCTCTTGCTTGCTGCCGACGCCAGACAACGTATCGGCCTCGGTTGGCAATGGTCGCTGCTGCTGGCATTGGCAGCATTCACGCACATCTGGGGTATCGTCTTCGCCGGTGCTTGGGTTGTGGCAGAGTTCTCCATAGAGCGATCGACGAAGATGTGGACCATGGCCATGACCGTAGCATCGTGCTGCTTGTTCAGTTTCTGGTGGAGCATTCCCGACCATCCTTCACCCACGGGCACAGTGCTTGGCAGCACACCGTTGCCGAATGCGGTAGCGCGCATCGCTACCATCACAACACAGGGTTTGCTGCCATGGCCTGATATGCTGAGCGATCGCCCTTGGAACCATAACCTGCTGCACGATCGGAGCCATGCGTTGAGCGCAGTGCTGGGCCTCGCACTGTTGGTTGCAATGTTCTGGTTCGCACCCCACGACCGGTCAGTACGCATATTCTTGGCGTTGGCCCTATTGGGCAGCATCGCACTGCCGATCGTCGGGGGCTTCTATTCCACCCGGCACTACGGGCCCGTGAACGTAGCGTGGCTTCTGCTCTGGTGGTGGATGCCTGCGGCGGAGCGACGATGGGGAGCTCGGCCGTTCACGAACACATTGCTCGTATGCCAAGCCTTCGGTGGCTTGCTTTGCGTGGCCATGAGCATGCGCAGCGCTCCTTTGAGCGAAGCTTATCGCCTACCCGGCATCCTCCTCGATGAACACGTCGGGAAGGAGACCGTGGTGGTGGATGCCTACACCGCCGGACCAGCCATCAGTGGATACCTGCGTGCTCCTGTGTACTACACCACCATAAATGAAATGGGCAGCTTTTGCGATGGTGGGCTTCCGGCGTACGTGCTCGGCGACACCGCTCTTCTCAATTCGCTGGATCTTGTACCGCCGGGCAACTTCGTGTGGTGTACGGCACGTCCAGAACTGCGCGCACAGGTGGCGGACAGGATGAAGGCGGAGGTGACGTTGATCGGCGACCTCACGGACGTACAAGTGCCCACCGAACGGATCATGGTCTTTCATGTCACTCGGCCATGAGCAACGGGGTCATCCTTTTCAACCCGCGTAGTGCTGAACACAAGTTCCGCATCCCGAACTCCATCCTTCAAGTCGGTGCAAGCATCCACGGGCAGCGGGAGTATGTGTTCGTTGATGGCAACCGCGAGCGGGATCCGTGGAGCACCATCGAAAAGAACCTTGCCACCGGGCGCTTCAAGTATTTCGGCAGCACCGTTATGCCCGGCCCGCAGTTGCGACAGGCCATCCCCTTCAGCAAGCTGGTGCGTGAGAACTTTCCGGAAGTCAAGGTCATTTGGGGTGGCTACTTCGCCGCCAACCAGCACAAGAGCGTACTCACCAGCGGCTTCGTCGATTTCGTGGTCGATGGCATGGGCGATCACGCATTTCCGAAACTGCTCGCATCCCTGGAGAACGGACGTGACTTCTCGTCGATCCAGAATCTTATCCACGTGCATGAGGGCAACGTCGTGCGCAACACCCGCGCACCGCTTGCCGATCTGGATGCCCTGCCACCGCTGCCTTATGAGCACTTGGACAGCTTCTACCCGCTGGAGAAGTACCTCGGCAAGACCTTCCTCGGCCAGCGCACCATTGCCTACCACAGCAGTTTCGGCTGCCCGTTCACTTGTGGCTTCTGCGCCGTGGTGCCCATATATAATGCACGTTGGAAGGGCGTGAGCGCCGCGCGCATTCATGCGGATATCCTCCGCATCAAGGAACGCTGGGGAGCGGATGCCATCGAGTTCCACGACAACAACTTCTTCGTGAGCGAAAAGCGCACGGTGGAGTTCTCGAAGCTCATCCGGCCGCACAACATGCGCTGGTGGGGCGAAGGCCGTATCGACACCATCGACAAGTACACGGACGACAGTCTGGCGGTGATGCGCGAAGCCGGTTGCCGCATGATCTTCTTCGGTGCCGAAAGCGGCGATGACGAGCAATTGAAACGTATGGACAAGGGCGGCACCCAGACCGGTGCGCAGATCCTGCGGTTCGCTGCGCGGATGAAGAAGTTCGACATCATCCCTGAATACTCCTTCGTGCTCGGCTTTCCGCAGGAGAACGAAGCCGCCGTGCTGCGCCAGATCGATCGTGACATCGCCTTCATCAAACAGGTGAAGGATACGAACCCGGACACCGAGATCATCATATACGTGTACAGCCCCGTACCCACCGAAGGCAGCGAACTGTTCGAACGCGTGAAAGCCGCCGGTTTCAAATTCCCTGAGCACTTGGAGGATTGGCTGGACCCGGCATGGGAGAAGTTCGATCTGCGGAAGAACCCGCTCACGCCTTGGCTCACACCGAAAGCCGTTGACCGCATCCGCGATTTTGAAACAGTGCTCAACGGCTATTACCCGACTGTGAGCGACGTGAAACTCTCATCGTTCCAACGCAGCACCATGCGCACGCTCAGCGCGCTGCGGTACCGTACTGGCATGTACCGTTGGCCGTACGAATTGAAGGCAATGCAGAAACTGTGGAAGTACCGGCAGCCGGAGATCGAGGGCATGTGAACTTGCCACTGACATGCGCCCGCTCCTTGTCCGTCTCCTTCACCCTTTCCTGCGTCGTTGGTACGCATGGTGGAGCAGGAAGCCTCGACGATTCAAAGTAGATGGTTTGGACATGATGGTGCTACCGGGCGTATTCCATCCGGGCATCTTCATCAGCACCGGCTTGATGGCAGAACACATGACTTCGATCGACCTGTCCGGAAGGAGCTTTCTGGAACTCGGGGCCGGCGCCGGACGCGTGGCGCTGATCGCAGCGCGAAGGGGCGCGCACGTCGTTGCCAGCGATATCAACCCGGGAGCCATCGACAACGTGAAGCTGAATGCTGAGCGGAATGGATTGAAGGTTGACACTGTGATCAGTGACCTATTCAATGAATTGCCGCAGCATTTCGATGTCATAACGATCAACCCGCCCTATTACAAATACGATCCGAAAACCGATGCGGAGAAAGCCTTCTTCGCTGGTAGCGGGCACAACTACTTTGTTCGACTGTTCCCGGAACTCGCGTCGCGCATACGGAACGGAACACAAGTGTTTATGGTCCTCAGCGGTGATCTGGACCGCCGCCCGATAGATGAAATGGCAAGGAACTCCGGCATTTCCTTCACGGAAGTCAGGCGAAAGGTCTTTCTGGGTGAAGCGCAGGTCGTCTTCGTGTTAACCCTGCCCTGATGGAAACCATTCATCACACCATTGGTCTTGTTCCACCGGCCCGTCTAACTTTCGGTCCATGAAAGCGCGGGTCATCCTTGCGGGCACTATGGTAAGTGCGATGCTTTTGGCCTGCACGCGCGCCGAGGCCCAAGCGCCGGTTCACACGGCCTCCGCGCCGACACCGGTGCAATTGCTCACGAACGAACTCTGTGGTTGTTTCTCAGCGATCGATCTGGCGGCGAAAGACAATGTGATCGATGCGCATGTGAAGCGCTGCATGGAGGAAGCTATCCTCCGTCACCCAGGTGCAGTGCGCACACTGATCCAACAAGGATCGAAGCAGAACTCGGTGGGGTTCGATCTCGGCCGCACGTTGGGCAGCTTGCTGGACAAGTCCTGCGCCGCTTACCAGAAAGTGAAGAACCGCCTGCGCCCCGGCCGTGCAGAGGCCGGTGTTCGCAACTCCGATAGTTGAGCTCGGTGGTTGCCAGCTGGCCGCCGGTACTTTCGCACGTGCCTTCTCGAAATTGTTCAAGAAGGCGGTAAATCTCCCTAAATGAGCCTTCGGTACACTGCACTCGTTCTGCTTTTCCCATCCCTTCTGTGCACGGCACAATGGACCCCGCTTGCCACCACTGGTGTAACAACCACGCGTAGCATGACCTCGGCTGCGGGAGCACTTTACGCCGCCACTTACCCGACCGGTGTGAAGAAGAGCACCGATGCCGGCGACAACTGGAGCCCAGTGAACACGGGACTTCCACAGAGCGGAGCGAACTACTTCGTTGAAAGCGTCGGCTACAACGGCACCTACCTCTTCGCGGGTACGCAGAGCGGGATCTACCGCAGCAACGATGGTGGCGCAAGCTGGTCCGTAGCGAACGGAACGCTAACCGCCAGCAATGCGGTGAACGCGAACAAGTTCTACGTTTTTGCGGGGGTTACCATGGCGGTGTTCAATGGCGACATCCTCAGCGGAGGAGGCATCTGGCGCACGGGCAACAACGGGAACACTTGGACCATCGGGCACAGCGGTATGGGCAGCAATGCCAAGGTGTTCAACATGGCGGTGAACGGAGCAACGCTTTATGCTTCAACCAATGTGGGCTTGTACAACAGCAGTGACAATGGTCTCAGCTGGCAGCCTTCGGTGAGCATGAACTACGCCTGTTACGGGATCGCTGTCAACGGCAACAACCTCATCGCCCTAACCGCCTTCGGCTACCGCTATAGCACGAACGGTGGCAGCGTATGGACGGATGCCACGGGCGATCCCGCATCACCTGTCGGGGGAGAGATCGCGGTGTTCGATGGAAAGATCTACGCCACAGTGGTCACCAGCGGCACCACCACTTCCGATGTGTTGGTGAGCACGACGAACGGGGCCTCATGGGTTTCGGCGAGCACGGCCATAGGACCAATTGATATCACGGCATTGAACGAGTTCTTGGTTGACGGCGGCCTTTTGTATCTGGGTGCCCTGTTCGATATCTACTTCACCACCGACCTGAATGTCGGCATCGGCGGTGCGCCCGCTGAGCAAGCCGTGCGCATCGTCCCGACGTTGTTCTCTGAGGGCTTCCTGGTCGAAGGTCTCGATGCGACCGATCGCGCACAATTGGAATTGATCGACGCTCGAGGACGCGTCGTCTTCCAACAGCCCGTCAACACGGCGAGCGTTCGTGTGGATCGTGGGCCGATCAAAGCAGGCACGTATTCGGTTCTGCTCCGCGATGCGCGCGGTGCACGGTTGATCGGCCGCGTTGTGGCTGAGTGATCCGTCCCGACTTGTCCGGGTCGATCCCCGAGCAAAAGGAACTGCTGGCCCCATAGTGCGGCATCCGGCTATTTTACAGCCGATTGTTCCGCGCATGGTGAAACGGTTACACGTTGCGAGCATCCTTTTCTGCCTGTCGTGCATCACACAACGGTGCTTCGCGCAGCCCTGCCTCGGTAGCTATGTTTTCACGCAGAACCCTATGCCGGTCGCAGGGGTGTATCAAGCCGGACAAACGGTGAGCTTTTGTTTCACCATCACCTTTTGGAATACGACGAACGCGAATTGGTTCCATGGAATGGTGCCCTCCTTTGGACCGGGTTGGGATGTGAGCACGTTCGTACCCGGCCCACCGCCAGCGACATGTCAGGCAGGAGGAGGTTTATGGGGATACTATCCGATCTGTACTGGAACAGCGATCACGGCGATCGGCCCTGTGGGCCCGGGCTGGTTCTTCGATGCTAACAACGATGGAATACCGGGGAACAACTTCGGTGATTTCTGTGCTGGCCCTGTGAACTGGCAGTTCTGTTGGGACATAACCGTGAGCAGCACGATCAACTGTGTGAATGGTGCCGACCTCTCCATCGTTGTGGAGACATACGGTGATAGTGAAACGGGATCGTGGGGGGGAGCAGGTTGCACGGGTGATGCCGTAGCACCCAGCGCGACCGCAATTGCCGAGTGCTGCAACGCGAATGCCGGGACAGCGGGGGCCATTTCCCTCTGCTCGAACGGTGCCATCACAAGTCTCTTCGGTTTGCTTGGTGGAACGCCTGATCCCGGTGGCGCTTGGACGGACCCCGGAGGGAATACCCACTCCGGCTCACTTGATCCCGCCATCGACCCAAGTGGCGCTTACACCTATATCGTGACCAGTTTAGCCCCTCCGTGCAGCTCGGTGGCCGTTGTGAATGTCTCGATCGCCACGCAGCCGGATGCTGGGCCCGATGCATCGACCATCGTATGCAGCAGTGATCCGGCCTTTGGTCTATCAACCTTGCTCGGTGCCAATGCCGGGGCCGGTGGAACATGGACCGATGCTTTCGGCAACGTTGTTCCCGGCATTTTCGATCCCGCCGTTGATCCGGGTGGCACGTTCACGTACAGTTTGATCGGTGCACCGCCGTGCACCACCGATGCCGCTGCGATCACGGTCAGCGTGAGCGCCGCATTGAGCGCAGGCACGAATGGCTCAACGACAGTTTGCAGCACTGATCCTCCTTTCGACCTTTTCGCGCTACTGGGAGGTTCTCCGGACCCCGGGGGAAACTGGACCATCGGTGGGGCGGCTACCAACAACATCTTCACACCGGGCACTTCCACACCGGGGATATTCACATACACCCTATCGCCCCCATTCCCCTGTGCACCACAGGCCGCAGCGGTGACAGTGAGCGTGAGCGCCAACGCCAATGCAGGGGCCGACAACACGATCACGCTCTGCAACACGAACGCGCCCGTTGTCCTCATTGCGCAATTGCTCGGTGCGCCGGACCCTGGCGGTGCATGGACGGATCCCAACGGTGTGGCCTTCGGAGCAACATTGACCCCGGGCACCGCGCTCAGTGGCGCATATACCTACACGGTCGGCATTGCGCCTTGCCCGGTGGACCAAGCAACGCTCACGGTAAACATCAACCAGCAACCCGATGCAGGAGGCAATGCAAGCATCAGCGTTTGCACAGGCAGTGCACCGTTCGACATGTTCGCTTTGCTTACAGGCACTCCTGATCCAGGCGGATCATGGATGGATCCGAACAACAGTCCTGTATCATCGCTGTTCGATCCGGCCGTCAGCATTCCCGGTGCGTACACCTATGAGATCCAAGGGAATGCACCATGCCTTGATGCCAGCGCTACGGTCAGCGTGGCCGTAAATCCTGCACCCGATGCGGGCGTCGCATCCACGGTGCTCATTTGCTCCTCCGACGCACCGTTCGCCCTCATCAGTTCGCTTGGCGGATCGCCGCAACCCGGTGGATCATGGACGGATCCGAACGGCCTTGCCTACAACGGAACATTCATTCCGGGCAGCAGTGCTGATGGTGTTTACACCTACACCATTGCCGGTATCGCACCATGCCTCGGCGCTTCGGCCACTGTTATGATAACCACAACAACTGCTGCTGATGCAAGCATCAACAATATGGTCACGCTGTGCAATACCAGCGCACCCATCGATCTCTACACGCAACTAGGCGGCACCCCGGATGCCGGAGGCTTTTGGACCGACCTGAACGGAAATGCGTTCCTCACCTTGTTCGACCCCGCGACTTCCCCAGCTGGCAGCTATTTGTACACCATCACAGCCAGCCCTCCATGTTCGGACGCTTCGGCATCGGTTACGGTGGTTGTCAACGCACAACCCGACGCCGGTTCGAACGGCTCGTTCACGATCTGTAGTTCGGGAGCGCCGTCATCGTTGTTCGCGCAACTCGGCGGCAGCCCAGACCCCGGTGGAAGTTGGACCGACCCGAACAATGCTGCTTGCACTGGCACATACTCCCCGGGTATCAGCATTCCCGGCACCTATGCGTACACGTTGAACGGTATTGCACCTTGTGGAACAGCGAGCGCATCGGTTCTCGTTATCGAGCAACCCGGTGTGGATGCGGGTACGAATGGTGCGATAGTACTCTGCGAGAATGGTGCGCCGTACGATCCATTCACTGCCTTGGGTGGCTCCCCCGATGCAGGCGGAACATGGACAGACCCGAACGGGAACAACATCAGTGTGCCGATCGACCCGTCAACAGCTCTAGTAGGGTCCTATACTTACACAGTTGCGGGAACGACACCTTGTCCTTCGGCTGTGGCTGATGTTGCCTTGTCCATCGACAACCTACCCAATGCCGGTGGGGATAACGCCGTGATGCTTTGTATCGATGACCTTCCACTTTCGTTGAGCACTCTCTTGGACGCCATGGCGGATCCGGGTGGCACATGGACAAGTCCCGGAGGTGGGGTATTCAACGGCGACTTCGACCCGTCGTTGGATCCGATCGGCCAATACGCATACACGGTTGCGGGAACCGGTGCTTGTGCAGGGAATTCCGACGTGGCGTTGATCGATGCCGGCACCTACCCGATGCTGCCGATCGCTTTCACCCTTGGCCCGTCAATGGGCTGTGCTCCTTTGGTGGTCGACATCCAGGGAGTTTTCGATGCATCGTTGGTGGTCGGCGCTGCATGGACCTTCGGCGATGGTTCCACAGGCAGCGGGAACGATGTTCAACACACCTACACGCAACAAGGCCTTTTTGCCGTGGACTTGACCGTTACGGATATGAACGGCTGCATCACCACCTCCATCCAACCGGGGGCCGTGATCGTAACGCCACCACCCAGCGCACTGTTCATCATCGACCCGCAACCTGCAAGCACCAACAACCCCGTGGTGAACTTCAACGCACTGGAGAGCGGGCATTACCAGTTCGCGTGGACGATCAACGGCGACACGGCGAGCGGAATCTCTACAACTTACTTCTTCCCGATCGGCATCGGCAACGCGTACGACGTTTGTCTCACGGTCACTGACACGGCCTACGGCTGCGAAAGCACCTTCTGCGACCAAGCGATCGTCGACGATGACCTTGATGTGTTCGTGCCCAACGCATTCACCCCCGATGGCGACGGTACGAACGACTTGTTCCTGCCCATGTTGGTCGGTGCGGTGCCGGAGGATTTCACGCTGTCCATCTTCGATCGGTGGGGCTCGGTGGTCTTCAGCTCAACCATCCTTGGCGAAGCATGGAACGGTGGCTTCCTCAACAGCGGTGAGGCGCTGAAGGAAGATGTATACGTATGGCGTATCAAGGCACATGATCGTTTCGCCGCGTTGCGAAAGGAATGGATCGGTCATGTGACCCTCCTGAAATGAGAAAGACCCCGGTGCTCGCCGGGGTCCCTCCATCCAACCAGTGCTCGTTATTATTTTACGAGCCTGATCCTCTGTAGCGGTCTGCCGTCCGCATCCAGCGCAATTATGAAGTAGATACCCGTTGCCCAGTCATCGGTTGAAATACTCCGCACAGGTGATGTGTCGAAGACTTTCGCTCCGAGCAGCGTGTAAAACTCCAGGCGTACGATTCCTTCCAAGCTGCCTGCGAGCGTCAACTCTCCGCGCACAGGGTTCGGATAGACGGTGAACAGCGCTTCAGCATGTTCAGTGACCCCTGTACTTCCGGCTTCGCAATCGTCACCAATATTGTTGCCATCAAAATCCTCTTGTAAGGGATTGAACACCCATGGACAGTTGTCGCACACATCGCCGATGCCATCAATATCGAAGTCAGCCTGATCGGGGTTGAAGCCGAGCTTGCAGTTGTCCTCGCAATCCAAATGACCATCCCCGTCGCTGTCCGGGTTCGGAATAATGCCCGTGTTACCCGCTGCGCAAATGCCGCAGAGGTCGATGAACGCGGTTCCACCCGGAACACCTGCGCAATCAAGCACGGTATTCACGCCAATGCACTGGCAGTTGATCGTCCAGGAATCGTTGATGGTCGCAGCGTTGTTGTCGTCACATGCTGAACCTGGCATTGACTGGCCTCCGGGAACACCAAGGCAATCGATCAACAGACCCGCGCAGAAGCAATTCGTGTCCCACTGGTCGTTGCCTGTATCCGGGTTGCCGTCGTCGCACGCCGCGCCTGGCAGGGCGCTGCCATTCACTACACCTTCGCAATCGACAGGGATCACGTTACCAGAGCAAGTGCACGAGTTCGACCACACGTCGTTGGTAGTGTTCGCGTTGTTGTCATCGCACCCCGTCCCGGCGTCGTTCCGTTCGAATGCCTAGACAGTCGAGCTGTTCACCAACACAGATACAATTTGCCGACCAAGCGTCGTTGGCCGTGTTCGCGTTGTTGTCATCGCACGTGCTGCCGGGTTGTGCAGCGCCGTTCGGCACACCCAAGCAGTCCAGACAAGTCGAGTTCGGTACGATGCCCGTGGTGCCACCAGCGCACACACCACACTGGTCAACTGCAGCCGTGCCATTCGATACACCATCACAGTCGAAGTTGGCAGGAACACCAGCACAGGTGCAGTTCGCCGACCACACGTCGTTGATGGTGTTGCCGTTGTTGTCATCACAGGTGCTGCCGGGTTGTGCAGCGCCGTTGGGCACACCCAAGCAGTCCAGACACGTCGAGTTCGGTACGATGCCCGTGGTGCCACCGGCGCACACGCCGCACTGGTCAACTACTGCGGTGCCGTTCGCTACGCCAGCGCAGTCGAAGTTGGCCGCAACACCAGCACAGGTGCAGTTCGCCAACCACACGTCATTGATGGTGTTCGCGTTGTTGTCATCACAGGTGCTGCCGGGTTGTGCTGCGCCGTTCGGAATGCCTAGGCAGTCCAAACAAGTCGAGTTGGGAATAACTCCCGTGGTGCCACCGGAACACACGCTGCACATATCAATGGTCGCAGTACCGTTCACCACGCCCACACAGTCCAGGCAGGTCGAATTCGGCGTGATACCCGTTAGGCCGCCGGAGCATATGCCGCATGCGTCGAAAGCCGCAGTTCCGTTCGGTACGCCGGCACAATCGATGTTGGCGGGGGTACCGGCGCACATGCAATTCGCTGACCACACATCATTGACAGTGTTGCCGTTGTTGTCGTTGCAGGTCGTGCCTGGCTGTGCAGCGCCGTTGGGCACTCCCAAGCAGTCAAGGCAGGTCGAGTTCGGTACAATGCCTGTGGTGCCACCGGCGCACACGCCGCACTGGTCAACTGCTGCGGTGCCGTTCGCTACGCCAGCGCAGTCGAAGTTGGCGGGCACACCAGCACAGGTGCAGTTCGCCGACCACACATCGTTGATGGTGTTGCCGCTGTTGTCATCGCACGTGCTGCCGGGTTGTGCAGCGCCGTTGGGCACTCCCAAACAATCCAGACAGGTCGAGTTCGGTACAATGCCTGTGGTGCCGCCGGCGCACACGCCGCACTGGTCAACTGCGGCTGTTCCGTTCGCTACGCCAGCACAGTCGAGGTTGGCTGCGGTGCCTGCACACGTGCAGTTCGCCGACCACACGTCGTTGATGGTGTTGCCGTTGTTGTCGTCGCACGTGCTGCCGGGTTGTGCAGCGCCGTTGGGCACACCCAAGCAGTCCAGGCACGTCGAGTTCGGTACGATGCCCGTGGTGCCACCGGCGCACACACCGCACTGGTCAACTGCAGCCGTGCCATTCGATACACCAGCACAGTCGAAGTTGGCCGCAACACCAGCACAGGTGCAGTTCGCCGACCACACGTCGTTGATGGTGTTGCCGTTGTTGTCGTCGCCAGGTGCTGCCGGGTTGGGCAGCGCCGGTGCGCTCCACAAGTCGAGTTCGGTACGATGCCCGTGGTGCCGCCGGCGCACACGCCGCACGCCCCAACTGCCGGCATCTACGCCAGCACAGTCGGTGGCAGCGGTGCCTGCCGGCCGACCACACGTCGTTGATGGTGTTCCCGTTGTTGTCATCACAGGTGCTGCCGGGTTGTGCAGCGCCGTTGGGCACGCCCAAGCAGTCCAGCAAGTCGAGTTCGGTGATGCCCGTGGTGCCGCCGGCGCACACGCCGCATGCGTCAAAAGCCGCAGTTCCGTTCGGTACGCCGGCACAAGTCGATGTTGGCGGGGGTACCGGCGCACATGCAATTCGCTGACCACACATCATTGACAGTGTTGCCGTTGTTGTCGTTGCAGGTCGTGCCAGGTTGAGCGGGGCCGTTCGGAATGCCCAAGCAGTCCAGACAGGTCGAGTTGGGAATAACTCCCGTGGTGCCACCAGCGCACACACCACACTGGTCAACTGCAGCCGTGCCATTCGATACACCAGCACAGTCGAAGTTGGCGGGGGTACCGGCGCACGTGCAATTCGCTGACCACACATCATTGACAGTGTTGCCGTTGTTGTCGTTGCAGGTCGTGCCGGGTTGTGCAGCGCCGTTGGGCACACCCAAGCAGTCAAGGCAGGTCGAGTTCGGTACAATGCCTGTGGTGCCACCGGCGCACACGCCGCACTGGTCAACTGCGGCTGTTCCGTTCGCTACGCCAGCACAGTCGAGGTTGGCTGCGGTGCCTGCACAGGGTGCAGTTCGCCGACCACACGTCGTTGATGGTGTTGCCGTTGTTGTCGTCGCACGTGCTGCCGGGTTGTGCAGCGCCGTTGGGCACACCCAAGCAGTCCAGACAAGTCGAGTTGGGAATAACTCCCGTGGTGCCGCCGGCGCATACGCCGCACTGGTCAACTGTCGCGGCACCATTGGCTACGCCAGCGCAGTCGAAGTTGGCAGGAACACCTACACATGTGCAGTTGGCAAGAACCACATCATTGATCGTATTCGTGTTACCGTCGTTGCATGCGCTACCGATCACGCCCGGTGTGTTCGGGCAGTTGTCAGTGGCGTTGCAGATGCCGTCGCCATCGCTGTCCGGACTGGTCGTGCCAACGCAGTTGCAGCTGGCGTTCAGGATGTCGTTCGTAGTGCAGGCGTTGTTGTCGTTGCATACGCTGCCGATCACGCCTGGCGTGTTCGGGCAGTTGTCAGTGGCGTTGCAAATGCCGTCGCCATCGGTGTCGGGACTGGTCGTGCCAACGCAGTTGCAGCTTGCGTTGAGGACATCGTTCGTAGTGCAGGCGTTGTTGTCGTTGCACGCACTGCCGATCGCACCCGGTGTATTCGGGCAGTTGTCAGTGGCGTTGCAGATGCCGTCGCCATCGGTGTCAGGACTGGTCGTGCCAACGCAGTTGCAACTGGCGTTGAGGACGTCGTTCGTAGTGCAGGCGTTGTTGTCGTTGCATACGCTACCGATCACGCCAGGCGTGTTCGGGCAGTTGTCAGTGGCGTTGCAGATGCCGTCGCCATCGGTGTCGGGACTGGTCGTGCCAACGCAGTTGCAACTGGCGTTCAGGACGTCGTTCGTAGTGCAGGCGTTGTTGTCGTTGCACGCGCTGCCGATCACGCCTGGCGTGTTCGGGCAGTTGTCAGTGGCGTTGCAAATACCGTCGCCATCGCTGTCGGGACTGGTCGTGCCAACGCAGTTGCAACTGGCGTTGAGGACGTCGTTCGTAGTGCAGGCGTTGTTGTCGTTGCATGCGCTACCGATCACGCCAGGCGTGTTCGGGCAGTTGTCAGTGGCGTTGCAGATGCCGTCGCCATCGCTGTCGGGACTGGTCGTGCCAACACAGTTGCAGCTGGCGTTGATGGCATCGTTGAGGGTGCAAGCGTTGTTGTCATTGCAGGCGCCCCCGATCACTCCGGGTGTATTGGGGCAGTTGTCCAAGGCATTGCAAATGCCATCACCATCCGAGTCAGGAACGGCAGTACCAGCGCACAGGCAGGTGCTGATCAAGACATCATTCGTGGTGCAGGCGTTGTTGTCGTTACAAGCCGAACCGATCTGGCCAACCACGGTAGGACAGTTGTCCAGCGCGTTACACACACCATCACCATCCGTATCCGCGGCTGGCGTTCCAACGCAAAGGCAGCTTGCATTCAGTACGTCGTTGATGGTGCAGGCGTTGCCGTCGTTGCAGGTCGTTCCGATCTGCCCAGGGGTGTTCGGACAATTGTCGCTGGCGTTCGGAACTCCATCACCATCACTATCCGTGGCTGGAACACCCACACATTGACAGAATGGGTTGTACGTGTCATTGACAGTATTCGCATTGCCATCATTGCAAGGTGTCCCGGCAACCTGACTTCCGCCGGGATTTCCGGTGCAATCGTAGAGCAGGCCGGCACAATCGCAGTTCACATTATATGTATCCAAGCCGGTATCCCACTGGCCGTCATCACAAGGTGCACCCGGCAACGCCGATCCGCCTACAGCACCAAGGCAATCGATGGGTTCGCCGACACATATACAGTTAGCACCCCATGCGTCATTACCGGTCGCTGCATTCCCATCGTTGCATGCGGTTCCTGGAAGTGCTGGTCCACCAACAACACCGAGACAATCAGTGGGCGGAGGTCCGCCCGAAGCAATTGCTATGGAACCCAATGACAAATTCCAATAAGATCCGCTGCTTGATGCTTCCAATTTCGCCGCGCGGACCATGTACTCACCACCAGCGACGAAAGGAACCAAGGGCGAATTGTATGTGGTACCCGTTATCATGGTGGGCACGATGCGTTGCGGCACACCGGCTACGTCGAACTTGTACAGGTAGTATCCGGCTGCGCCGGCAGCAGGTCCCCAGCTAAAGGCCGCATTACCGCCACTGTTTGTAACGGAAAGACTGTTCGGTGGAGCGGTCATCACCATGCGCACCGTGGGATCGCCCATGAGCCCCATGTGCACCCGGCTGAAATTGTTGCCCTGCCATCCACCGTTCTGAGGAGTATAAATGGCCCCGTTGTTCATGGACTGCAAGACACTCGTCCCGATGTGTTCGCCAAGTCCCATGGGGTGGAACCACCAGTTCGGGGCACCGGCCCAAACACTGCTGAGCCCATTGCCGGAAGCGATGTATGCCTTCAGGAAATTGTTGCGATTGTCCCAGTCGCCGAAGTAGCTGCCGAACGACATGTTGAACACGCCGCCATTCGCGACACCACCAGCGAAGCCCTGGGTGGTGGTGATGTTGTCTGCACCGTTGTATGTGAGCACACCATTGTCAGTGGCTTGCAGGCCACCACCGCTGCTGTAGGTCCACAGATAGCTCTGGTTGTTAATGAACGTGCTGTATGCCGGGCCGTAGGGATAACAATCGGTGATGACACCCGGCAATACGCAAGGTGCCATGCTTTTGTATGCGCTTCCTGCAAGTGGGTTCGCGACCCACTGGAGGTTGTCGAAGACGATACCGCGCACCGTTGGCGTGAAGCCCTTGATCTTGAAGCTGTGCGCACGGTCGAGGTAATTCTTCATCAACTGCACCTCGCTTGAACTGAATGCCGGCATGTCGTACATGTCTACGCGACCCACAGCTAGTTCCACGGGGCTGGGGAAATCGCTCTGGTCGAATTTCCCATCACCGGCAATGTTCCTGTTCGCAACGCGCTGTGCACCGCCGTTGTTCACCGAGTTGTCGGTCCAAGTGCCGTTCATTTCACCGTAGTAGCCATCACACGGCCATGCACCTTGGTGCTCGGCGTGGCCATCGGGATTAATGTTCCCACTGTAGGGTACCGGCACGTGCCCGATAGCATAGACGGCTTTCACGTTCGTAGGGTCGGTGTTGTACGTGCCGATCACCAATTGGCGAACACTGTTGACACTTGCCGTGCGGCTAACATCATGGCGCACCACTTTCCACCCATCGGCCTTCAGGTCCGTTTGTAGCTGTTGAAGTTCCAGGTTGAGCGATGGCGCCAATTGGTTATCCACCAAGAGCACGATCATCCCCATGTAGTCGGTGATCGGTGCTTCAATACCCGCAACGACATAGCCGTAACCCGTCCCGGTGGAGGCCGTACGGACCACCTTGTACTCGTACACGGTACCAACGGTCACGGCATTGTCCTGATAGCTGGTGGCCGTTCCAGCCGCTGTGGCGAGCGTACTTCCCCAAGTGGTTGCGCTGCGGAGCTTCCGGTAAATGGTGAAGCCGGTGGTGCTCGGGTGCGTGGTCCAGTTGAGCGTAATGCGCGCCGGAGCGGCTTGCGCAGTAGCATACACCTGCACGCTGTTGGTAACCGACACACTTTGCGCGATGGATGTCGCGACAATGAGAAAGGCGGCAAAAAGGGAAACGATCCTACGTTCCATCGGCAGATGTTCGGTTGGTGGAGTTGCCTAGGAAACCGAACCCGCGGTGAGTATTCCGCGATCCCATGAGCAGATGGGATCGAAGGCGCGACTTCTTCAGCGCCCTTTCTACCGTAAGGAACCGTCATCTGGTTACAACCGACACGGGATCAACAAGCACGGGCCGCAGACAAGCAGCACGGGACCATAGCCCGAAAGGGCAGGCCCATCGACGGAAAGATGTCTAGTGACGCACTACTCTGGCCTTCGCCAGGTCCGCTCCTGTGATGTCCTGCAACACCAGCAAATAGGTGCCTTTGGCCAACTCGGCGATATCCACGACACGGTTGAAGGGAACGCGCAGTGCTTCCTTCCCAAGGAGGTCATAGAGCACAACACTACGGGCATTGTTGCCCGCCCATGCAAGGTTCAGCGAACCTGTGGTCGGGTTCGGATGCACCGCCAACCAAGGAAGCGCACTGACCTCAATGATCCCGATCGCACAGGCATCCCCAATTCCATCCCCGTCGCTGTCCGTCTGATCGGGGTTGAAGATCCAAGGGCAGTTGTCGCAAACGTTCCCGATCGTATCCAGATCGAAATCCGCTTGATCGCTGTTCGGTTCGGCAATGCAATTATCCACACAATCCAGATCACCGTCACCGTCGCCGTCGGGGTCGGGAGTGATGCCCGTATTTCCACCCGCACAGGTTCCGCAACCATCGATCACCGCCGTGCCACCCAAGTCGCCGTTGCAGTCGATGGGAATGCCCACACAGTCGCACAGGGCGCTCCACGTATCGTCACCGGTGTTCACATTGCCGTCATCGCATGCGGTGCCCGGCAGGGCCAGTCCACCGGGAACACCGGCGCAATCGTACGCCTGCCCGAGGCAAACGCATCCGCTCGACCACGTATCCAAGCCCGTTAACGGATCGTTGTCGTTGCACGTCGTGCCGGGCAAGCCGCTGCCCCCGGTAGTCCGGTACAATCGATCAACAGACCAACGCACTGGCAGTTCGCGGTCCAAGCATCGGCCCCTGTATTGGGATCTCCATCATCGCAAGCAGTACCCGGCATTTGACTTCCTCCGGGTATGCCGAAGCAGTCGATCAACTGCCCGATGCAATTGCAGTTCGGCTGCCAAGTATCGTCACCGGTGTTCTGGTTGCCATCGTCGCAAGCGATGCCGGGCAACGCTGCGCCTCCCGGAATGCCTTGGCAATCGATCAACTGGCCAACGCATGCGCAGGCCGAGGTCCAAACGTCGATACCTGTTCCGGGGTCACCATCGTCGCACGTTGAGCCGATCTGGTCCGTTCCGCCGGGTACTCCGTTGCAATCGATCATTTGCCCAACGCACTGACAGCCCACGGACCATTGGTCGTTGCCGGTGAATGCATCACCGTCATCGCAAACAGAGCCGAGAACGGATGGCCCACCCGGAACACCGGTGCAATCGAACGGCAAGCCGCTGCACACACAGTTGTTGTCCCAAGCATCATCACCAGTGGTACTCTCACCGTCATCGCACGGAAGTCCTGGAAAAGCAGCACCACCCACAACACCTTCGCAATCGATCAATTCGCCCGAGCAAATACAATTCGTTCCAAAGACGTCATTGCCAGTGGCACTGTTGCCATCATCGCACGGCGCGCCCGGGTAGTCGGGACCACCTATGACCCCGAAGCAATCGATAAGGGTGCCGATGCAGGAACAACCGATGTCGTATGCATCGTTGGCCGTATTGATATCACCATCATCACATGGCGCACCGGGCAGGCTGTCGCCCCCAGCGATCCCGATGCAATCGATCAGCAGTCCCTCGCACACGCAACCAACGTCCCATAGATCATTGCCGGTGGTGGCGTCGCCATCATCACACGCTGTTCCGGGCAATGCACCGCCGCCGGGCACACCCATACAATCGAACAACAGACCGGAACAGCCGCAATCCGAAGCGTAGACGTCGTTGCCGGTGAGGGGGTCACCATCGTCGCATGCGGTACCCGGAAGCGCACTGCCCCCCGGTACACCATTGCAATCCAATAGCAACCCAACGCAGTTGCAGGTGCTGTCCCATGTATCGTTGACCGTGTTCGGGTCGGTATCGTCGCAGACCATTCCCGGCAAAGAAGCACCGTTGTGCACACCTTGGCAATCGGGGTTGTAGTTCGCATAGCTGATGCATAGCACCGCACCCTTGGCCGGGTTCTGATCCCATGAGAACGCGCTACGACCACCAATACCACTGATCAGGAAAAGCAGGTCATTCCCTTGTTGCCAACCTGGTCGATCAACCAATTCCTGAACGACGGTAGACAGGTCCGGGGTTCGTTGCGCAGGTCCATTGTCATTCACCGCGATCCATTGTGCTGGCTGCCAATCGACGCTTGCCGCAGTGCGGGTGCGACTGCTCAACCCAAACTGCAACCAACCGATCGGCGGTGCATCATCGGCATCCTCCGCTTGCACATACAACGAACACGGATCCACGTTCGACGTGTTGCGAGCAGTGAACTGTATGCGCGCATCCACGATCACCGCTTGCGGTGGAAGTAGGACATTTTCGAAGCGTAATCCGGTCAATTGGTTACCGCGCCAATGGCTGGGCTCACTATCGTAGACGAGGTCCACAGGACCAATGTTGACATACAAGTTCCCATTCGTGGCTTCTTCCGCATCGGGGTTACTGGTGGTGCCAAGGCTCACACAAATGGTTGTATCGATGCACGCATTGTTCCCACCGCATACGCCGCACATGTCAACTACTGCACCACCACCCGGAATACCATTGCAATCAACCACCGATCCAGCGCAGGTGCAGTTCACGCTCCAAGCGTCCTGAACCGTCAACGGGTCTCCATCATCGCATGTGGTACCGGGCAATGCACTGCCTCCTATGGCACCGGCGCAGTCCACGGGAACACCTGTACAGGTGCAAGCGCCATCCCAGATATCATTGATGGTAAGGATACTTCCATCATCGCAAGCCACGCCCGGTAAGGCGCTGCCACCCGCAATACCGTTGCAATCGATCACCAACCCGATGCATTGACAATTCGCATCCCATTGGTCATTGCCTGTACCCGGGTTCCCATCATCGCATGTGGCGCCGGGAACATCCTGGCCGCCGGGTACTCCCATGCAATCCGGAAACTGACCGGCACACTGGCAATTCGCGAGGTAAACATCATTCTGCGTTGCGGCATTGGCATCATCGCAAGGAGCGCCGGGGACCGCAGGTCCGCTCGGCACACCGAAACAATCGAATACGGTTCCTGCCGGGAACCAACTGATGCACAGTTGCGCGGCCTTGGCAATGTCCTGTTCGCTCTGCCAAGCACTCCGACCTCCAGAGCCCGAAACGCTGACCAGCAGCGCGTTGCCGTTTTGCCAACCGGGGCGGTTGATCACTTGCTGAACAATGGTGTTGAGCGCCGGGGTGCGCTGATCAAGGCCCGCCTCATCCGTGGCGTCCCACAATGCAGGTGACCAATTGATCGGCGCGGTAAGGGTGCGCGAACTCAGGTCGAACTGTGCGAACCCGATCGGAGCGGCATTGTCCACATTCTCACAACGTACCTGAAGCGCGCTTGAACCGGGGTTCTCAGTACTGCTTGCAGTGAACTGAACATAAGCGCCGACCACGATCGCCCCTTGAGGAACGTCGACACCATTGAACCAAAGACCGATCAACTGATCGCCACGCCAGTGGCTACTGTCGCTATCGTAAACCAGGTCGAGCGATCCCTCGCTCAGGTAAATATTCCCATTGTTGGCTTCCTCCGCATCCCCATCGGGCAATGTGCTTACGGTGACACACGAGGAAGTGGCCCCGTTGAGGCAAGCATTCGTCCCGTTGCAAACACCACAGACATCGAAGGTGGCGCTACCTCCAGGCACACCTAAGCAGTCGATCACCGATCCGATGCATTGGCAAGTCCCATCCCAGGTGTCGTTCCCCGTTCCTGCGCTACCATCATCGCATGGCGTACCGGGAAGACCTGTGCCACCCGGCACTCCTGCACAATCGACAGGGATACCCGAACAAGCGCATCCGCTATCCCACACATCATTGCCAGTGAGCGGATCACCATCGTCGCAGGGTAACCCCGGCAATGCACTTCCACCAGCAATGCCCAAACAATCAAAGGGCTGGCCTTCGCATTGGCAAACAATATTGTAGAGGTCGTTGCCCGTGTTCGGGTCGCCATCGTCGCATCCAGTTCCAGGCATTGCCGGGCCACCCAGCGCGCCTTCGCAATCGATCGCTAGTCCTACGCACACACACGCTCCGGTCCATTGATCGGCGAACGTGTTCGGGTTACCATCGCTGCATGGGCTTCCGGGCAATGCGGTTCCACCCGGCACGCCGAGGCAATCGATCAATTGACCGATGCATTGGCAGTTCGCGCTCCATGTATCGTTGCCGGTGCCTGCATTTCCATCATCGCATGGGGTGAAAGGCGAGGCGCTGCCACCCGGTACTCCGTTGCAGTCGATCGTGAAGCCTATGCATTGGCAATTCGCCGTCCATGTATCAAGGCCGGTATTCGGGTTGCCGTCATTGCAGGGCGTCCATGGCATAGCGGCACCACCCGGCACCCCATTGCAATCAACCGCCACACCAGCACACTGGCAGTTCGCGCTCCACACATCATTCTGGGTGTTCGCGTTGCCATCGTTGCATGGCATGCCGGGCTGTGCAGCGCCCCCGGCCACACCCGCGCAGTCATAGGGCAACCCGATGCACGCGCAGTTGGCGCTCCATGTATCGTTGCCGGTGGAAAAATTCCCATCGTTGCACGGGCTGCCGGGCAGGGCTCCCCCACCCGGAACACCAGCGCAATCGACCGGCTGGCCAATACACACACAGTTCGCACTCCATGTATCGTTCCCGGTGAGTGCGTTGAAGTCGTTGCACGCGGTTCCAGGCAAAGCCGAGCCCCCTTGCACACCTTGGCAATCCACGACTTGTCCAATGCATGCACAAACCGCGCTCCATGTATCGTTCACCGTATTGGCATTGCCATCACTGCACGCCGTGCCGGGCATTGCTGGGCCGTTCACGATCCCATTGCAATCGACGATCACACCGGTCATGGTGAACTGGCCACGGGAGCCGAGGCTCAAATTCCAATACGACCCGCTGAAACTCGTTTCCAGCTTCAGGGCACGCACCATGTATTTCACAAGCCCGCTAAGGCCGGTCACATTGTCCGTGTAATTGAGCCCCACGACCGCATTGGTCGTCCGACGCACCCATGCTTGCGTGGCATTGTCCCATCGGTACACATGGTAACCCGCAACCGGCTCAGCACTTGCCGTCCACGAAACCGCACTGGTAGTGGCACTGGCCTGCACAGCCAGAACATTGGATGGTGGAGCGACCATGGCCTGCCGCAGGGTAGGGTCGCCAAGCAGGCTCACGTGGATACGGCCGGCATTGAAACCGGCCGATTCGTAATGTCCGTTGCCATTGTTCTGGGTGAGCGTGGCCGCATAGCCGATCGTTTCTCCCATACCCATGTGGTGGAAAAACCAGTTGGGATAACCAGCCCAGAAGTTGGTGAGCGTGCGGCCGCTCGCCAACGATGCGCGCATGAAATTGTCCGTGATATCCCAATCGCCGAAATAGCTGCCGAAGAGTATAGTGAACACACCCTGCAGGTTGCTGTTGGCAAAATCCGCCGTGGTGCCAATGCCATTGCTACCGCTCCACCACCCACCACCGCAGCCATAGCTCCACAGGTAGCTTCCGCTGTTCATGCTCGTGAAATAGTCCGCAGCCGTTACGTTGTTCGGACCAACAAGCGGTGCGAATCCGCGCCAACCGTTCTGGCTGAAGGCATCACTATACCCTTGGAAATTGTCGTCCACCAAGGCGCGCACTTGAGCGGTATACAGTTTCACTTTCCAATCGTGCAGCTTGCTGAGATAATTCCCCATGAGGACGGTCTCGTTCTGTGGGAACGTCCACAAGTCGAACATGTCCACACGCCCAACCGCCAGTTCCACCGGGCTCGGTATCGTGGTCTGGTCGAATTTGCCATCACCAACGACGTTCCAATTCGCCGGATAGCTCGCGCTCTGGGTGATCAGCGAGTTGTCGGTCCAGTTGCCGTTCACATCACCGTAGTACACATCCGCCACCCAACTTCCGAAATGGTCTCCGTGCCCATCGGGGGCCAGATTTCCGCTGCGGGGAACCGGTACATGGCCAATGATGAACACCGCTTTCACATTGGTCGGATCAGCGTTGTAGTCAGCAACGATCAATGGTTTGATCGCACTTGGCAACACCGATCGGCTCACATCATGGCGGATCACCTTCCAGCCATCGTTCTCCAAGTCGGCTTGTGTCTGAGCCAACTGCACGGTCAAGCTGGTCGAGTAAAAATTGTCAACCAGCATTATGACCGTACCCCTGTTTTCGACCATGGCCAGTTGGATGGCCGAGTTCACGTGGCCATAGCCCGTTCCAAGGTTGCTGGTGGTGCGGATGATGCGGTACTCGTAGTTCGTGTTGACGGCAACCGTGTTGTCCGTCCACGAAGTAGCACCAGCACCAAGGGTGGCCAGCACGCCTCCCCAACTTGTACCGCCCTTCAGCTTACGATAAACAGTATAGCCGGTGACATTCGAGTGCGTGAGCCAGCTAAGGGTAATAGCTGGTGGGTTCAATTGCACTGTCGCACTTGCCCTGACGCTTCGATCATGACCCAATGTCTGACCAACGCACGTCATGCTGGTGAAGAACACCAGGATCAATAAGATCTGACTTAAAGCCGATTTCATGAAAGCTGGCAAAAATAGCCGAGGGCACCTCGCGCGCGTAGCACTGTATCCAACATGCTTTGGATGGGGTCGCGCCCTAATTCTAAAGGGCATTGGAGCGCATTCCCAACTGGAGCGCCATTTTGCGGTAATGACTGTTGCACCCATGCCGTCCGGAGGCTTCGACGGGCAGAGGAACTCAGACGACCAACGTGGATAAAACACAGAAGAAGCGAAAACAAGCGCCTTTTCAATCCCTTACTTCGTATTGTGGCGCAAGCATGGAACTTGCGCGATGCCTGCCCGTTGAAAATGCCCTTTCCCCTCAACCGTTCGCCCGACCTACAATACCCCACCCGGACCGATCCCATGACTGAAGTTTTCGTAGCACCCACATCTCCCTCTACCGTCCTTGAATTCTTCTTGCGTACGCGGCGTTCGCATCCACAGGCAATTGCGCTGGTTGCCGAAGGTTCAAGTTGGACGTACGATAACCTGCACAAACGGGTTGAACGATTCGCCAGTGTTTTGGCGGAACAAGGGGCCAGTAAGGGGTATCTGGTCGGGATAGCATTGGACCGCTCGCCGGAATTGGTGATGGCGGTGCTCGCTGCATTGCGCGCTGGTGCTGGATACGTTCCGTTCGACCCCGCCTACCCCGCCGATCGCATTGCCCTGATGCTGGAGGATGCCCAGCCGCCAGTGGTGATCACCGACCGGACGCACCAGCACCTTTTCACAGGCAGCAAGGCGAAGGTGCTCTTGATCGATGAGATCGACCTGGAGAACGGACCTCGCATCGAAGGTGAATGCCCGGCCAAACCGGAGAACCTGGCCTACGTCCTCTTTACGAGCGGAAGCACCGGCCGCCCGAAAGGTGTGGCCATGCACCACGCGCCGCTGCTGAACCTGATCCAGTGGCAACTGCGCACATCGGTGCTGAAAGAAGGCGATCGCACATTGCAGTTCGCGCCGATCAGCTTCGACGTGAGCTTCCAGGAACTCTTCACCACGTTCGCACAAGGCGGCACCTTGGTGCTGATCACCGACGAAGATCGACTGAACAGCACGCAGCTTTTGCGCAAGATCATCGCGGAGAAGATCAACCGCATCATCGTGCCTTTCGTGGCGCTGCAATACCTGGCCGAGGCCGTGGAACGCACCGGAGAAGTGCCATCCTCCTTGAAAGAGGTCTTCACCAGTGGGGAGCAATTGAAGATCACGCCTGCGGTCGCGAACTTCTTCAAGCATCTTCCCGGCTGCCGCTTCTGCAACCAATACGGACCGACGGAAGGTCACGTTGTGAGCGAATTGGAACTGACCGGTGATCCTTCGACCTGGCCCGCACTGCCCAACATCGGCAGTGCCATCGACAACGTGAAATTGCTCGTGCTCGATGAGCAGATGAAGCCCGTGAAGAAGGGCGAAGAAGGCGAGCTCTACCTCGGTGGTGCTTGCGTTGCCACCGGCTACATCGGTCGTGATGATCTGACAGCCGAGCGTTTCCTCGCGGATCCGTTCGAAGCTGGCGGACGACTGTACAAGACGGGCGACCGCGCGGCTGAATTGCCGAACGGCGAGATCGACTACAAAGGCCGCATCGATGGCCAGGTGAAAGTGCGCGGCTATCGCATCGAACTCGGTGAAGTGGAAGTGGCGCTGGAGAAGCATGCTTCCATTGAACAAGCCGTCGCGAACGTGCGCGAGGACCGTCCCGGTCTGAAGCGCCTCATCGGCTACTACGTCGCGAAGCACGAAGTGAGCGTGAACGATCTGCGCAAGCACCTCGCTTCCCTCCTCCCCGATTACATGGTGCCTTCCGCCTTCGTGGCCGTGAAGGAATTGCCCCGCACACCCAGTGGCAAGATCGATCGCAAGGCACTGCCCGCACCCGATGTGAAACGTCCTGAATTGGATGTTGCCTTCGCAGCGCCGCAGACCGGTGTGCAGAAAACGCTCGCGAACGTGTGGGCCGACCTGCTCGGCATCGACCGTGTTGGCATCGACGACAACTTCTTCGACCTCGGCGGCAATTCCTTGCTGAGCATCCAGTGCGTCGCGCAACTCGAAGGCCACGGCCTGAAGCTGCCCATCGTGAAGCTCTATCAGCATCCGACGATCAAGGCATGCGCGGCTTTCCTGGAAGGTGATGTCGGTGCGATCGCTCCATCGGAAATGGCCAAGGCTCGCAAGGCCGCATCAGGTGGTTCCAAAAAGGGTGACGTCGCCATCATCGGCATGAGCGGTCGTTTCCCGGGTGCGGAGAATGTGGAGCAGCTGTGGAAGAACCTGCTCGACAAAAAGAACAGCATCAGCCGCTGGACCAAGGAGGAACTGGACCCGAGCATTCCTGAATCCATCAAGAACGATCCCGACTATGTCCCGGCCCGTGGCGTGATCGCCGATGCGGACAAGTTCGACGCTGGCTTCTTCGGTGTGAACCCGCGCCTGGCCGCCCTGATGGACCCGCAGCAGCGCGTGTTCCTGGAGACGGCTTGGGCCGCCTTGGAAGATGCCGCATACGACCCTGCGAAGCACGAAGGACTGATCGGTGTGTATGCCGGCATGGGCAACAACACGTACTTCACCCGCAATGTCATCGGCCACCCCGATCTGATCGATCAGGTCGGCGATTTCGCCGTGATGACGGCGAACGAAAAGGACTACATCGCCACACGCCTCGCCTTCGAGTTCGATCTGCGTGGACCGGCACTGAGCCTCCACACCGGGTGCAGCACTTCACTCGTCGCGATCGCACAAGCGTTCAAGGCATTGCGTGATGGCGACTGCGATATGGCGCTTGCGGGCGGTGTATCGATCACGGCGCCGATCAACAGCGGCATTCTCTACAACGAAGGCGGCATGTACAGCCCGGACGGCAGTACGCGCACCTTCGATGCTCAAGGGAAAGGCACTTCGTTCAGCGATGGCACGGGCATGCTCGTGCTGAAACGTCTCGACGATGCCATCCGCGACAACGACCACATCTACGCGACGATCAAAGGCGCGGCCCTCAACAACGATGGTAGCGACAAAGCCAGCTTCACCGCACCCAGCGTGCGCGGCCAGGCCGAAGTGATCGCCATGGCACAGGCTGATGCGGGTGTGTCGCCGAGCGAGATCACCTATGTGGAAACACACGGCACCGCCACACCACTTGGTGATCCGATCGAGGTTGAAGCACTGACGTTGGCATTCGGCGGCAAGACAAACGGCCATCATTGCGCGATCGGTTCGATCAAGAGCAATATCGGTCACCTGACACCAGCGGCAGGTGCCGCTGGCGTGATCAAGACCGCCTTGGCCTTGTTGGAGGAGGTGATCCCCTCCAACGTGGGTTTCGAAACACCAAACCCGTCCATCGACTTCGCGAACTCGCCGTTCCGTGTGGCGAGTGAACATATTCCCTGGCCACGCACCGGTACACCTCGTATCGCTGGCGTTTCTTCGTTCGGTGTGGGTGGAACGAATGCGCACGTGATCCTCGCGGAGCCACCAGTGGTCGCCCCGTCGAGCGCATCCCGCAACAAGCAACTCTTCCTGCTAAGCGCGAAGAGCAAGACCTCGCTCGATGCCATGACGGAGAACCTCCGCGCCTGGCTCGAAGCACACCCGAACGCATCGCTCGCTGATGCGGCCTTCACGCTTCAGGTGGGTCGTCGTCACTTCAAGCATCGTCGCCTCATCGTTGGTGGAAGTCACGGCGAAGTGATCGAAGCGATCACCAACAAGGACACCAATCTGATCGGCACACGCGAACTGCACGAAGCCGCGCCGGGCGTGGTCTTCATGTTCCCGGGACAGGGGTCGCAGTACGTGAACATGGGCCGCGACCTGCATGCCAGCGAACCGGTCTTCGCGCAACACTTCGATCAGTGCTGCGCGCTCTTCAGCAAAGAACTCAACGTTGACCTCAAGGCCATCATCTTCCCGAAAGCCGGTGAAGAAGAGAAGGCCGGGGAGCAACTGAAGCAGACCGTTTACACGCAGGCTTCACTGTTCACTATGCACTACAGCCTCGCGAAGCTGTGGATGCACTGGGGCATCACGCCGGATGCGATGATGGGACACAGCATCGGCGAGTTCGCTGCTGCTTGTCTCGCTGGCGTATTCTCCTTGGAAGACGCTGTGAAGCTCGTCGCCAACCGCGGACGCATGATGCAGGAACTGCCCGGTGGCAGCATGCTCAGTGTTCGCGCAGCGGAAGAAGATGTAGCCAAGAAACTGCCCGCAGGTTGCAGCATCGCCGCGAACAATGGTCCACAACTGTGCGTGGTCAGCGGCCCGCACGAGGGCATCGCGAAGCTCAGCGCCGGGACTGGAGAAGAGGGCATCACCTGCAAGCTGCTGGTAACCAGTCACGCCTTCCACAGCCCGATGATGGACGCCATCATCGCCCCGTACAGGAAGGTTGTGGAAAGCGTGAAGCTGAAGGCGCCTCGCATCCCGATCATCAGCACGGTGACCGCTCAGTGGATGAAGGATGAGGAAGCGATCTCTTCCAAATATTGGAGCGATCACCTGCGCGCTACGGTGCGTTTCGCGCAAGCCGTGAAGTTCGCGTGGCGCGATGCGGATCGTGTGATGCTGGAGGTTGGCCCGCGCACGACCGCGACAACGCTCGCACGTCAGCAAAGCAGCGATCCCAAGAAACAAGCAGCCGTTTCCTCGCTCGCCGATTCCGCAGGCAACGGCAATGAACTCACGCAACTGCTCAAGGCCGTTGGTGGGCTCTGGCAGAGCGGTGTGCTGATCGATCGGAACAAATTCTACGAGCGCGAAAAGCGTCATCGCATCTCGCTCCCGACCTATGCCTTCGAGCGCGTCCGTCACTGGGTGATCCCGTGTCTATGGTTGGCCGGTGGTCACGCCCCATCGCATCGACTTCCATTGAAGCACCGGTACCAGAACAGTGGCGACGCCAACCTCACGCCGAAGGACGCGCTGATCCCACAGATCAAAAAACTGTTGGAAGAAAGCTCCGGACTTGAACTCGCCGAAGCCAGCCCCGAGGAGACCTTCCTTGAGATGGGTCTCGACTCGCTCTTCCTCACCCAAGTAGCGACCTCGCTCTCGAAGAAGTTCGGCGTGAAGATCTCGTTCCGACAATTGAACGAGGAAGTCCCGAACCTGGACAAGCTCGCGGACTACCTATTGGCAAAAGGCTACTCGGTTGGTGGCAGTGCACCAGCGGCTGCTGCAAAGGCCACCGACGAGGTCGCCGGTGGAACCATCAACGCGTTGGAGGATGCACCCGAATTGAGGAAGGTCTTCGGTGCGCAGGCGCGCATCGTCAAGGAGAAGGTGGACGATTTCACACCACAGCAACGCGAGTGGTACAACGCTTTCGTTGATCGTTATGTGGCAAAGACCGCGAAGAGCAAGGCCTTCACCACCGAACATCGAAAGGAAATGGCGGACCCGCGGGTGGTCACGGGGTTCAAGCCACAGTTGAAGGAATTGATCTACCAAGTGGTGGTGGACCGCAGCAAAGGCTGTCATTTGTGGGACATCGATGGGCACGAGTACATCGATGTGCTGAACGGGTTCGGTTCGAGCATGTTCGGTTACATGCCCGACTTCATCAAACAAGCCTGCCACCTGCAACTTGACCGCAGCGCGGAGATCGGCCCCATGCATCCTTTGGCTGCGGAAGTCTCGCACCTGCTCTGTGAACTGAGCGGCCATGAACGCGCCGCCGTTTGCAATACCGGCAGCGAAGCCGTGTTGGGGGCCATGCGCATGGCGCGTACCGTAACGGGCCGCAGCCTCATCATCAGTTTCGCGGGCAGCTACCACGGCATCAACGATGAAGTGATCATCCGCGGATCGAAGAGCAAGAAGAGCTACCCGGCCGCACCGGGTATCATGCCCGAAGCCGTTCACAACATGTTGGTGCTCGACTACGGCACTCCGGAAAGCTTACAGATCATCCGCGAACGTTGCCACGAAGCCGCAGCCGTGCTTGTGGAACCCGTGCAGAGCCGTCGCATGGAATTCCGGCCGGTGGATTTCCTGCGCGAAGTGCGTGAGATCACTACGCAGCATGGCGCCGCGCTGATCTTTGATGAAGTGATCACCGGCTTCCGCACGCACCCAGGTGGGGCACAAGCACTTTTCGGCATCAAGGCCGACATCGCCACCTATGGCAAAGTGATCGGCGGGGGCCTTCCGATCGGTGCCATGATGGGCACAAGCCATTGGATGGACGCACTGGATGGTGGCCACTGGCAGTTCGGGGACGACAGTGTGCCGGAGGCTGGCGTGACCTATTTCGCTGGAACGTTCGTTCGGCATCCGCTTACAATGGCCGCCGCCAAGGCCGTGCTCCTGCACTTGAAAGAGCAAGGACCAGGATTGCAGGAACGCCTGAACGAAATGACCGAGGATCTCGTGCGCCGGGCCAACGCTGTCTTCGAGCGCGAACAGCTTCCATACTGGTACGTCAACTTCGGCAGTGCCTTCAAACTGAAGTACGATGAGAGCGTCAACTACACGGAGCTGTATTTCATGTTGATGCGCTACCATGGCGTGCATGTGCTCGACTTCCCGAGCTTCCTCACCACTGCGCATAACGAAGAGGATGTGGATCGGATCATCGAAGCCATTGAACTGACCTGTGCAGAACTGCGCGCATCGTGGTTCATGCCCGAGCGCCTCTACCGCGTTGAAACGATCAATCGCACGCTGACCACCGGTGCCGCTCCTCGCCGGGAGCGCATTGTGCGTGCAATGGACGCGCCCGTCCCGGGCGCGCGATTGGGCCGCTCAGCGAAGGGTGAGGCAGCGTGGTTCCTACCGGATCCGCAACGAGCGGGTAAGTATTTGATGATCGAAGAAGAAGCCTGATGGAGAAATTCACTATCGATACCCGCTATGTCCCTGTGGAACACGACCCCTTTGCTGGGCCCGCGATCCAACAGACCGTACCGACCACCGAAGCCCAACGCGAAGTGTTCGTCGCCAGTTCCATGGGCGATGATGCCAGTTGCGCATACAACGAGAGCGTGAGCCTGAGGCTCGCCGGATCGCTGGACGTTTCGGCCTTGCAGAAAGGGGTGATGGCATTGAGCACGCGCCATGAGGGCCTGCGAGCCGTTTGTGATGCCAACGGCATGCGCATGGTCGTATTGGAAGAGTGCACGATCGCAGTTCCGCTGGTCGACTTGTCGGGTCAGGACACTGATGCACGGAGTGCTGCGCTGCATGTGATCGCCGAGCACGATATGACAACGGCTTTCGACCTGGTCAATGGTCCGTTGTTGCGCGCGCAGATCATTCGCCTCGCCCCGGAAGAACACCTCTTGCGGATCACAGGGCATCACATCATCTGCGACGGCTGGAGCTTGGGGATCATCATGGCCGACATCGGCCGCTTCTACTCCGCCTTCGCAGCGGGGACATCTCCTGCACTTCCGGAAGCCATCCCGTTCAGCGCGTTCGCCTTGGCCCAGCTCGAATTCCAGCGCAGCCCGGAGCACGCGGTAACGGAGAAATTCTGGCTCGATCAGTTCAGCGGCCCCATCCCGCGTCTGGAACTTCCCACGGACCGCCCCCGCCCGAAGTACAAGACGTACAAAAGCGAGCGCATTGATGTCGAACTGAGGCAGGATCTGGTGCGTGGGCTGAAGGAAGTGGCCGTGCGCAATGGCTCCAGCTTCGTCACCACGCTGCTCACCGCGTTCGAAACGCTCCTGTACAAGCTCACCGGCGATGGCGACATCGTTTGCGGTCTGCCCGCTGCAGGCCAAAGCGATTTCGGAATGAAGAACTTGGTGGGACACTGTGTCAACCTGCTCGCGCTCCACAGCCGCGTCGCGGATGAGACACCGTTCTCCGAACATCTGAAAAAACGCCGTACGGGGGTTCTTGACGCGTTCGAGAACCAGCGTTACACCTTCGGCACGTTGGTGCGCAGGCTGAACGTACCCCGCGAACCGGGGCGTATCCCACTGGTGCCCGTGGTGTTCAACATCGACATGAACATGGACGATGGCGTGGCCTTCAAGGGCCTCACACACACGTTCATCAGCAACCCACGGCGTTTCGAGAATTTCGAACTCTTCTTGAACGCCACGGGCAACGAAAACAAGTTGACCCTTGAATGGAGCTTCAATGCCGACCTCTTTGACGCTTCCACCGTCAGCGGATGGATGTCGGAGCTGGAGGCGATCATCACGCAAGTGAAGATCGATCCTTCCGTGCGCATCGGCCAACTCACTGAGCAACTTCCGACCAAGGTTGATGGTCCACTTCCCCCGGATGAATGGATCGGGACTTCCACAGGAAACCATCGGAGCATTGTAGCTCTGTTCGACGATACGGTGCGCGCACATGGATCGCGTTTGGCGCTGGAATTGGGCGACAAGAGCCTCACCTATTCGGAACTCGCGCAGCAGGTGGAGGTGATCGAAGCACTGCTCCGCTCAAAAGGGATACGGCCCGGCGAACCCGTAGGCCTTTGCATGGACCGCTGTTTCGGAATGGTGGCCGCCATGCTGGGCATCCTGAAAGCCGGTGGATGCTTCGTGCCCTTCGACCCGGCCTACCCCGAGGATCGTTTGCACTACATGTTCGCGGATACCAAGGTGCGTGTGCTGTTCACTCAAGCGCACCTCAAAGGCGTTCTGCCGCAGCACGATGCGGAAGTTGTGCTGGTAGAGGAACTCGGCGGGCAAGCAGAGGACCTACCTCTCTCCGGTCGACAGGATGACAGGACGGAAGAGATCGACGGGAACGCACCGGCATACATCATGTACACCAGCGGCAGCACAGGTAAGCCGAAGGGTGTCGTTGTTCCGCATCGTGCTGTTACACGGCTTGTGCGCGACCAGAATTTCCTGCCTTTCGGACCGCACCAGGTGTTCCTGCAATTGAGCAACATCAGTTTCGATGCCAGCACGTTGGAGATCTGGGGTGCCCTGCTGAACGGCGGCAAACTCGTGCTGCAACCGCAGCAGAAACCGACGCTTGCCGAGATCACGGAGAGTATTCGATCGCATGGCGTAACCGCCGTTTGGTTCACCGCTGGTCTCTTCAACCTGCTGGTGGACGATCACCTGGACGGCCTGCGCGGAGTGAAACACATCCTTACCGGAGGCGATGTGCTGAGCGTGCCCCACGTGAAGCGCGCGCTCCGTGTGCTTGGGCCTGGGGTGCTGATCAATGGTTATGGTCCAACGGAGAACACAACGTTCACGTGCTGCTTTGCCATCGACGATGAGAAGAGCATCAAGAACAATGTGCCCATCGGCAAGCCGATCGGCAGCACGCGGGTGCACATCCTGGACGAATTGCTGCAGCCTATGGCGATCGGCCAAAAAGGTGAATTGTATGCGGGTGGTGATGGTGTGGCCTTGGGATATTGGAACCAGCCTGAATTGACATCGGAACGCTTCATCAACGATCCCTTCTCCGCAGATGAGTCCAAGGCGAAGCTCTATCGAACTGGCGACCTTGTGCGCTGGTTGCCGGACGGTACGGTTGAGTTCATGGGCCGTTCGGACGGACAAGTCAAGGTGCGCGGGTTCCGCATTGAACTTGGTGAGATCGAAGCTGCGATGGACGATCATCCGCTCGTGAAGGACCGCGTTGTGATCTGCCGCACCGATGGACCAGGGGAGAAGCAATTGACCGCCTACGTTGTGCCGCAGCCGGGCCATGCGATCGAGACGGACACGCCAGCCCAGGAAAAGCTCCTGACCGACCTGCGCGAACACTTGCGCGAGCGCTTGCCCGAGCACATGATGCCTGCAGCGTTCGTGGTGATGCCCGAGTTCCCTTTGAACCCGAACGGCAAGGTGGACAAGAAGGCGCTGCCAGCACCGGAGTTCCGCACCAAGACCATGCGCGCACGGCACGTTGCACCACGTGACCATCTCGAGCGCATGCTTGCCGGTATCTGGTCCCAGTTGCTGGGCGTGGAGGACATAGGCGTGCATGACAACTTCTTCGATCTCGGCGGCCACTCGCTCATCGGTATCCAGTTGTTGGCGCAGGTGGAACAACAGCACGGAAAGAGCCTTGCATTAAAACGCTCTTCCAAGCGCCCACCATCGCGGGCATGGCGAAACTGTTACAGGACGGCAGCGCGAGTGCGACATGGACGAACCTCAGTGCCATACAGCCGAACGGCAACGCCATCCCTTTCTTCTGCGTGCATGGCGACGAAGCCAACCACTTCCTACCGCGCTATCTCGGCAACGACCAGCCGTTCTATGCCTTCTTCCACCAAGGAGAGGACGGCAAGCCGATCCGGTTCAAGAACGTATCCGAGATCGCCGCGCATTTCATTGATGAATTGCGCACCGTGCGACCGCGCGGGCCCTACCTGTTGGGCGGGTACAGTTTCGGCGGCATCGTGGCCTTCGAAATGGCCCAGCAACTGAGCAAGAGCGGTGAGGAGATCGCATTGCTCGCACTGTTCGACACCTACGACCCGCTGGAGTTCTTGAAAGTGATGGCCACGGAAGCAAAACCGTGGGACGGGCTGCGCCGATCGATCATGCGCCGGGCAGTGAGATACTATCAACGACGCGGCAAACTGCTGCCACCGAAACTGCGGCACTTCTACATCATCGATACCTACGACAATGCTATCCGCAACTATGCCGCGCGTCCGTATGATGGACCGGTAACCGTGTTCAAGGCATTGGGCAGCACCGGTGTGGAACACATGGGTTGGGCTCAATGGAGCCAGAACGTAGATGTGCGCCATGTACCCGGCGATCATTACAGCATGATCAAGGAACCCGATGTGCGCACCCTGGCCACCGCACTGGGTAGTTGCATCGATCTGGCGGTGAGCAAGCGCGCCGTGGAAGCTGTTTAGCATGGAACGCAGCTTGGTGCTTCTCTGCACCTCGATCGGCAAACCCCAGGCTGGTCCGCGGGAAGGACCTCCGGAACCGGGAACGGTTGCGCTGCACTTTGCCACCCTCGATGCGCTTCGACCAAGGCTGAGCGACTTGTCGGGCATGCTCGACGATCATGAACGCGACCGTGCAGCACGCTTCGTTCACGATCCCGATCGCGAGCGCTATGTGCTCGGCCACGGTTTTTTGCGCGCGGTGCTGGGCAAAGCAACAGGCCGAACTCCGGCCTCCATTACCTTCCAACGCGGTGAATTCGGTAAGCCGGTGATGGGCGGCAACGATGTCCATTTCAACTTCCAGCGATACCAAGGATGCCTATCATCGGGATCGCCAACTCAGAACTCGGTGTGGACATCGAAACCATGTCGCGCCGTGTGGACCATTTGAGCGTTGCCGAACATTACTTCACACCGGAGGAGATCGCGGTGATCGCTTCCTCGGCCGATGGCAAGCGCCAATTCCTTGATTTCTGGACACGGAAAGAAGCCGTGTTGAAAGCCAGTGGCGTGGGCATCATGGATGACCTCAAGATCCTA